>JAWKLX010000067.1:0-33158 GCA_041392505.1 Saprospiraceae bacterium
AAGAAGCTGGAGTGATGCTGCCCCGCATTATATTAATTTATTTTTGTCCTGTACGCAGATTTAGTATTTAATGATAAGTTTGTGTCACTCGTAAAAATGCTAAATTAGGTTGCATAATGCGAGATTTAAAATAAAATCACTCACCATGTTTCCAACAACTAAAAAAGATTTTCTCGTTGATAAAACCAACCTGTTTAACACCACTTTTTTGGAGAGCCCATTAGCTGCATTAGCCGCTGGGGAAATACTTTTTAAAATTGACAAGTATGCGTTTACCTCGAATAATATCACGTATGCAGTCGTCGGGGAACAAGTGAAATATTGGGATTTTTTTCCGGCGGAAGCCCCTTATGGTATTGTACCTGTCTGGGGTTTTGGAGAAGTGGTCGCCTCCAATAATCCGGAGGTTGCAGTGGGCGAACGTTGTTATGGTTATTTCCCGATGAGCGATTATTTGCGCATAAAACCGGGCAATGTAAAACCCCATGGTTTTTCAGATATATCCGAGCACCGGACTGGGCTTGCACCTATTTATAATTTTTATGCCCGTACTGCTGCTGACCCCAGTTACCAAAAAGAAAAAGAAGATTTTCAGCCGATTATAAAACCTTTATTTGCGACCGCCTTTTTAATTTATTATTTTTTAAAAGATACTGATTTTTTTGGTGCAGAAAATATAGTGTTGACGAGCGCCTCTTCCAAGACTGCATTGGGTTTGGCATTTTTATTAAATAAAAATAAAAAAGAAGACGGCAAAAAAATAATTGGATTGACTTCTGACAAAAATATAGGTTTTGTAAAAAATAGTGGCTATTACGACGAGGTTATTTCTTATGAAAATGTATTAAATAATTTACCTAAAAATAATGCCGTTGTTGTCGATTTTGCAGGCAATTCAAAATTAATTCATGTCATATATGATATGCTCGGCGACGCTTTAAAACATGCTGCCTTAATTGGTTTGACCGATTGGCAATCCTATAATCCATTCAAACAAATACCCGTCGCAAAATTCTTTTTTGCACCTACGCATATCCAAAATAAATACAAAGAATGGGGTGCAGAAAAAACAAATTTATTACTGGGGACGGCGATGAATGATTTTATTAAGGATGCGGAAAAATGGATCGAATTGACATATATAAATAGCGAAACAGCTTTGGCAGATTTATATGCAGGGATGTTGAAAGGGGAGGTAGATCCGAGCAAGGGGTATATTGTGAGGTTAAAATAATCAATCACTGCTCTGCATCCTTTATATGCTTGGAGAAGTTAATCGTAGTGAATTAAAAAATCTGATATTGATTTTGTTGTATTAAAAAATAAAAAGATGAAACTAACTGGAGAACAGCTTTATTCAAAGCTTGTAGATGAATATAATATTATTGGAGAAAAAGGGATGATTAATTTTTCATTGAAAGATTTGACCATTTCCGTAGAAACTAAGGATACCGTTGGCAACTTACTACAAGAGTGGCTAAAAGCTTGGATGAAAAAGGAAGAAATTGAGTTTGAAGAAAATACAAATTCCCAGTCATTTCCTGATTTTCATTTAGATAAAGTTGATAAGCGAAAAGGGTTGTTGGAAGTGAAATCTTTTGATTGGGATCGGGGGCCAGGCTTTGACCTTGCCAACTTTGATTCTTATTGTAACTCTCTTCTGGAAAATGCCTACCGGATTGATTCTGATTATTTGATTATAGCTTATCAGATGGAAGGGAGTCAAATTACCATTAAAAATGTGTGGTTGAAAAAAATATGGGAATTAGCTTGCCCAAGCGGAACCTATCCAATAAAAGTTCAAGAAAAGAAAAGCGTAATTTACAATCTAAGGCCAAGTACATGGTATTCCGGTCGTTCTAAATTCAAACCATTTTCTTCAAAAGAGGAATTTTTAGCAGCATTAAACGAAACTCGATATCAATATCCACAGACCAGACACGCCAATGGGCATTGGCTTAAAAACGTTCTAAAAAATTACAAGGAACACACTGGTATTGAACTTGAAGTTAGGTAAGTTTCTTTGCTGTTTTTTATTGTTTCAGCAATTTTAGATGCAATGAATTCAACCACAGGTACAGCAACGGTATTTCCCAACAAATCAAAGGCGTCGAATTCCTTTGTAGGTATTTCGTACCATTCAGGATAGCCAAACAATCGCAAGCCTTCCCGGATGGTCAGCCTCCTCAATCCATTGCCATCAGGTACTGCCAGACGGGATACATCGGTAGCGACTAGAGTAGGTGCAATGTCATTAGGGTCTAATATTTTATTTATTTCAAAACTGAGTTTTCCCGTTACAATATTATATCCTTTGGGTTTGGTCTCATCATATTCCCTAAAAGTTCTAATTCCATTATCTGTTTCTTCTTTGACCAGTTTTTTTGGATGTTCTAATTTTAAATATCCTTTTTTTGTCAAATCCGTCAACATTTTTTTTAATTCATTTTTTGGACAATCAATAAATGTATTGATCTGCTCCAAAGTCAGCGCCATCCCGTCCATCCAGTCAATCCCAATTTCCGCAGCCCATTGTTTTTTTCTTCTTTCTTTAAAAAGTTTATTTAATAAAATATTTTGCTCCTCTGAAATTTCACCTTTAAGTCCAATGTCCCAACTATGAATATTATTGTCGCCCCCTCTTTTGTCTTTTATGGATTTGCCGTATAAATCATCAATATTAAAATGGGCTAATAGCTTATCTGCAAAATCTGATTTAATAGGATCAAGTCCTTTTTCCAAAATAGTTTTTAGTGTTCGAAATTTTGGGATGTGACCGCTCAGGTCAATTTTTTCGTCTCTTGTTCCCACAATAAATATCCGCTTTCTTGATTGTGGCAGACCAAATTCTACAGAGTCAAAAACTTTCCAAGAAACTTTATACCCTAAATCTTCTTCCAAAGTATATAATATAGTAGCTAACGTTCTTCCTACTTCATCATTTTTGTTTTCCAAGTCATGTTTGACAAGGCCTTCCACATTTTCCAAAATAAAACCATAAGGCTTTTTTCCTCTTAATATTCGTTCGATTTCAAAAAACAAAGTTCCACGAGTATCAAGAAAACCTTGTCTCTTTCCACCCGCACTAAAAGGCTGGCAAGGAAAGCCTCCTAACAAAAAATCAAAATCAGGAATAAACTCGTTTCTGATATCAAATATATCGCCGGCCAAAAAACCATGGTCAAAATTGTGCTGCAAAGTTTTAATAGCATACGGTTTTATTTCAGATGTCATGACACACTCTGTCTCGTACCCAAAACTGCTCATTACGTTCTCAAATCCTAACCTTATGCCGCCAAGTCCCGCGAATAAGTCAATAAATTTTATTTTATTATTTTCCATTTTTGGCCTTAATTACCTTAAGTTATCAAAACAAAATGTTTTATATTTACAAAAGTAAAACCCTCTAACCATATCTGCAAATATTGAACTAAATTATAATGGTGGCGTGAATGCTGCGAAACTCTTACTGTTGCAAGTGTCAAGTCAAGTTTAAACGGAATGTCTTTCAAATGCCTTTCTATTCGTCTTTCATTTCCTCTCTCCCAATACTTCCCAATCCCCTACATTTGCCTTCAAAATAAATCACACATGTACGATAAATTACTTTCCCCCCTCGACCTCGGATTCACCACCCTCAAGAACAGGGTGCTCATGGGCTCCATGCATACCATGTTGGAGGAAGCGCCGGGTGGCCTCGAACGGGCGGCCGTTTTTTATGCCGAACGCGCAAGGGGGCAAGTTGGCCTGATCGTGACGGGCGGCATCGCACCGAATACCGAAGGTGGGGTTGGTTTCGGGGCATCGGAAATGACGAGTTCGGAAGAAGCGGCGAAGCATAAGGTGATTACAGAAGCCGTTCACAAGGAAGGGGGTAAAATCTGCATGCAGATTTTGCACACAGGCCGCTACTCCTACCACCAAAACTTGGTGGCACCATCGCCTATTCAAGCTCCGATCAATATGTTCAAACCTCGGGAGATGGATCACAGCGACATCGAACGGACGATCCAAGACTACGTGAACTGCGCAGCTTATGCACAGGAGGCTGGCTATGATGGTGTGGAAATCATGGGGTCGGAGGGCTATTTGATCAATCAGTTTATCGTCAAACATACCAACCACCGTACCGATGAGTGGGGCGGCAGTTATGAAAACCGGATCAAGTTTGCCATCGAAATCGTGCGTCGGACTAGGGAGCGGGTCGGCGAAAATTTTATCATCATTTATCGCCTTTCCATGCTCGACTTAATCCCCAACGGCAGCACATGGGAGGAAGTCGTACAACTCGCCAAAGCTATTGAAAAAGCAGGGGCCACCATCATCAATACTGGCATTGGCTGGCACGAGGCACGGGTGCCGACCATCGGGACGGTGGTGCCACGGGGCGGTTTTGCTTGGGTGACGAAGCGGCTGATGGGCGAGGTGGGCATCCCGCTGATTGCCACCAACCGCATCAACATGCCGGATGTGGCCGAACAAATTTTACAGGATGGGTGCTCCGATATGGTTTCTATGGCCCGACCGTTTTTGGCGGATGCCGATCTGGTGTTGAAGGCGATTGAAAACCGGGCGGACGAGATCAACACTTGCATTGCATGCAACCAAGCCTGCCTTGACCATACTTTTACTATGCAAATCTGCTCTTGTCTGGTGAACCCAAGGGCTTGCCATGAAACAGAGCTGAATTATTTGCCCACCGAAAACAAAAAGAAAATAGCCGTCGTGGGTGCTGGCCCTGCTGGCCTGGCTGCTTCGACGGTGGCTGCTGGCCGTGGGCACGAAGTACATTTGTTTGAAGCCGAAAAGGAGATCGGTGGGCAGTTCAACATGGCCAAAGTGATTCCCGGCAAAGAGGATTATGCGGAAACGATCCGCTACTACAACCGGCAGATCGAGCTCACCGGCGTCCACCTCCACCTGGGCACAAAGGCCACAACAGACTTGCTCACTGGAAGTGGTTTCGATGAAATCATCATCGCAACTGGTGTCTTGCCCCGGCAGGTAAATTTTGAGGGCGCCCACCACCCCAAAGTGCTGAGTTACGCCGATGTTTTATATAAAAACAAACCAGTCGGTAAAAGCGTCGCCATTATCGGTGCGGGCGGCATTGGATTTGACATGGCCGAATACCTTTCGCATGACCATGTGGAAGAATCCCCTTCTTTGAACACAGAAAAATACATGGAAGAATGGGGCGTGGATATGCAGCATTCGGTCGGTGGCTCGCTCGCCGTTTCACCCAAGCCAGCGCCTTCTCCCCGTGAAATTTATTTGTTGAAACGTTCCGGCGGTAAACACGGCAAAAACCTTGGCAAAACGACGGGCTGGATTCACCGGGCAAGCCTAGCCATGAAGCAGGTGAAAATGCTTGCCAATGTGGAATACCAAAAAGTGGACGACGCTGGGTTGCACATTTCAGTGAATGGCGGGGAAACGCAAATATTGCCTGTCGACAATGTAGTCGTTTGTGCCGGGCAAGAGCCGCTCCGGGCCATGTACGATGAGCTGCTCGCCAAGGGCCAAACCGTTCACCTCATTGGCGGCGCACACGTCGCTGCGGAGCTGGATGCCAAAAAGGCGATCAAGGAGGCGAGTTATTTAGCAGCGGGGATTTGATGGTATTCTCTGCCTTGCTCGTCCGATATTGAGAGTCATGTTATTTGATCTTTCAACGAGGGTTACACTGGGGAATTATGGTTTGAAAATACGTTGAGAAAAACTGGTGTGGTCGTTTTTCACTACTACTACATAAATTCCTGAAATGAAGTCGGTTATATTAAAGGAAGTGGAATGCCCTGGTAGTATATCGAAGTGTGCTATTTGTTTTCCAGCCATATCAAAAATGAAAATAGTATTGGGGCTGTCTTCTTCGTCCTGTAGTTCAACCGAGAAGTAATCTGCTGAAACAAGGATCTTTGGCAAGGCCCCTTTATCTTTCACGTTTACCGATACAGTTTGTGTTTTGTTTGTTCCCCCATCAAAATCAACTTGCTTTACTCGATAATAATTGCTGCCGTAAGCTGGGTTTTTATGCACAAATGAGTATGTGCGCGTAATGTTAGAAGTTCCGGCTCCCTCAACTTCTCCAATCGCTGCAAAGTTGATTCCATCTATACTGTGCTCCACTACAAAATGGTCACTATCCGATTCGTTAGCAGTTTCCCATTTAACAACCGCATGCTGATTTTTTAGTTGAACAGTAAAACTGGCCCATTCAACGGGTAGCTGGATTCCTTGGGGAAGGGGGCTGCAATTACCCGTCACGCCTCCCAAGCTAATAATACCCCCCAACTCATTTCCTTTGTATTCTTCGCAGTCAGTTTCAATTTTTACGTGTCCAACATGCGTTGAGACATTTAAACCAGTGACATTAGCGATGGACACAAATAATACATCAGCACCATGTATGATCAGCTTTGAACCGTTACCGGTAAAAGACAATTGTCCACCATTTGGGTAGCTGTTTACCCCTTGAATGGTGATCGTAGTTGCGCCCCCTAAATTTCCGGTATCAAAAACGGCGGCATGGATGTTCCATTCACTACCTTCTTGAACAGTAATGTTAAAGGGGGCACCGCTTCCGGATACAGCTGAATTGCCAATGAGCCAAGAAAGTTCATCGCCAGATGAAGCATTAAAACTCACATTAGAATTGATGGTAAAAGTGGTTTCGGCCTGAAGAGTATTTAAAATCAGGCAAAAAAATACAAGGTATTTGCCGATGGCAAATGATTGGTTTGACAAAGTCATTAAATCAGTGTTTTTTAATTAAAAATTTTCTGGAGGGGGAAAGGAACTCGACAGTTTTTAATAGTCCCGCGAGGAGTGGTTAATTAACTATTTTCGGTATCGGAAATTTCAAAGCTTGTACCAAAACAGGCCCACTTTAAACGTTCAAATCCTAAATAATTGTTTGTGTGACATAGTTGTATTTTGAATTAATTGTGAACATTTTATGATTGCTGGCTTATACTAAAGGTGATGTGACTTTTTTATCAGACAGCCTTTTTTGCCCTTTAGTAAGTAACGTTGTTTTTATGGGTACAAAGCTATCACCACTCTTTCAAGGGGAACGGCAGTCTTCGTTTTTTGGGAAGGTTTTTTCTGAGTTTGGTAAAAGTTTTCCGTTAAAGTGTTCAGAACACCCTAAAAAAGAAAGAAAAACTCAACTGTGTACAATCACAATAATAACTTGCGGCTTTAACGTGAATATCCATGAAATTCGAGACAAAGGCCATCCGCATCCAGACCGAACGCACCCAACACCGGGAGCATAGTTCGCCCATTTTCCCCACCTCCAGTTTTGTTTTTGACAATGCAGAACAAATGCGTTCGCTGTTTGCTGGGGAGCAGGAAGGGAACATTTACAGTCGGTTTACCAACCCCTCTTGCCGGGAGTTTGAAGAAAAAATAGCGGCGCTCGAAGGGGTGGAAAATGCCCATTCGATGGCCACGGGTATGGCGGCGGTCTTTGCGTCGCTGATGGCTTTTTTAAAAACGGGGGATCATATCTTGGCCTCGCGGGCATTGTTCGGTTCGACCTACAACATCCTCGGTAGCCATCTTTCCAAATGGGGCATCACTTCCGATTTTGTTGACCCAACGACGCCCGAAACGTGGGCGGAAAAGCTGAAAC
Source organism: Saprospiraceae bacterium (assembly GCA_041392505.1). Lineage (GTDB taxonomy): Bacteria > Bacteroidota > Bacteroidia > Chitinophagales > Saprospiraceae > UBA6168. The sequence continues at coordinate 7,640 of JAWKLX010000067.1, forward strand.
CCAATACCAAAATGCTATTGATAGAAACCCCTTCCAACCCCGGCCTCGACATCGTTGATTTGGAGGTGGCTGGCCAGTTTGCGAAAGCGCACAATTTGTTGTTCAATGTGGACAACTGTTTTGCGACCCCTTATTTGCAGCAGCCCGCCAAATTTGGGGCCGACATTATCACCCATTCGGCGACCAAGTTCATTGATGGACAAGGGCGGGTGCTCGGCGGTGTGGTTGCTGGCAACAATGAACGAGTGGCGGAGGTGAAAAACTTTTGCCGTAGCACAGGGCCATCTTTGTCGCCGTTCAATGCTTGGGTGCTTTCCAAGAGTTTGGAAACATTGGCCGTCCGGATGGATCGGCACTGCGACAATGCACTGGCATTGGCGATATATTTATCAAAAAATGACCAAGTAGAAAATGTGAACTACCCCTTTCTCGATTCCCACCCGTCTTGTGCGAGTGCCAAAAAACAAATGAGAAAAGGTGGTGGGTTGGTGACTTTTGAAGTGAAAGGTGGCTTAGAACAGGGGCGTCGGTTTCTTGATTCAATCGAACTACTTTCCTTATCAGCGAACCTCGGCGATACCCGTACCATCTGTACTCACCCCGCTTCTACGACCCATGCGAAATTGACCGCAGAGGCGAGACAAGAGGTCGGTATAACGGATGGGTTGATCCGGGTGTCGGCAGGGCTGGAACATATTGATGACATTGTGGAAGATATTGACCGGGCGCTTTTAAGAAGTAAATGATTTACGAATAAGGGTTAGACGTTTTAAGAGAAATTTTGACGCTTGTTTTTCGACGCAGATAACGCTGGTTTTTATGATTTTTTATGACAACCTGCCGCCTCCAGCGTCATAAATCAATCATAAGAATCATAAAAATCAGCGTCAAAAAAATCTCTTCACGTCTCTAACGAAAGATTAAAGATCAATGATAGTTTACTAATGCGACGACCCAATCAGCAATCTTTGATCTTTATTCCCTTAATCGTTAATCGGAAAACAACACTCATTTCATTGACAAAAACAAGCTACACCATTCCCATCCACATTGAAGGCTTGCAATTTTATCAGCATGATAAAACGGTCGTTCTCGAATCGGGTGCAACGCTCCCTGAGGTTACCATTGCTTATCACACATATGGAAAATTGAACGCTGCCACAAGCAATGTGATTTGGGTGTGCCATGCGTTGACCGCCAATTCTGATGTGGCTGATTGGTGGAAAGGGTTGTTCGGCCCCGGCAATGTGTTCGACCCGGAAAAATATTTCATCGTTTGTGCCAACGTGTTGGGTTCTTGCTACGGCAGTACCTGCCCGCGTAGCATTTCGCCGAAAACGGGAAAGCCTTATGGAATCGACTTCCCTGCTTTCACCATCCGAGATTGGGTGAAATGCCACGACCTTTTGCGGCGGCGTTTAGGAATCGAAGAAATAGCCCTCTGCATCGGCGGCTCTTGTGGTGGACACCAGGTGATGGAGTATGCGTTTCATTTAAAAGAAAAAATGAAACGCATCGCTTTGCTCGTCACGAGTGCCAAAGAAACAGCTGGGCTATTAGTACTCATGAAGCTCAGCGGCTCGCCATCCAGGCCGATCCAACTTGGCAGCTCGACCAAGACGATGCGGGGAAAAATGGTTTGAAAGCGGCCCGAGGCATGGCCTTGCTCACCTACCGCACCTTCCGTTCTTACAAAGACCGTCAGACCGACCAAGAGGAAAAACTGGACGATTTCCGGGCCGCTTCGTACATCCGGTATCAGGGCCATAAACTGGAGCGCCGCTTCTACGCTCAATGTTACTGGCACATGGTCAAGGCGCTTGACACCCATGATATGGGTCGGGGGCGGGGCGGAGCTGCCGCTGCTTTGGAACGATTGACCATGCCAGCGCTGGTCATTGCTGTGAATTCTGATTTGCTGATCCCACCAGAAGAACAGCGGTTTTTAAATGCGCATTTGCTAAAATCGACCTATCGGGAAATAGAATCGGAGTTTGGGCACGATGGTTTTTTGGTGGAAACAGAGAAGATCAAGCGGGCGATTTTGGAGTGGCGGGAATCGCACTTTTGAGAACGGAGATTTCATGTAATTTTATCCCAAATACTTTTGTCGCATGAAACCAAATCGTTTACTACTTCTCTTTGTTGCCTACCTATTCTTTTTGATCAATCCTGCTTTACTTTTCTCCCAAAACAATACTCCCCCCCAAACCGGTGTCGTCCTCGCCGGAGGCGGAGCGCTCGGCTTGGCGCACATCGGCGTGCTGCAGGTTTTGGAAGAATTGGAAATCCCCATTGATCGCATCGGCGGAACGAGCATGGGAGGGCTGATTGGTGGCCTGTACGCGGTTGGTTATACGCCAGACCAATTGGAGGAAATAGCGTTGGCCATGGATTGGTCGGCCATGATCGGTAACGACATCGACCGGGACAAAGCGCCTTTCGATGCGCGCAATGAACAGGAGCGTTTTATTTTTTCAGCGGAGCGGAAAGGTACTCAAGTGGCGCTGGGGAATGCCCTGATCGACGGCACCAATATTTACCAAAAAATACAAGAACTCTGCGCACCAGCTTTGGAGATCCGGGACTTTGAGCAATTGCCCACTCCTTTTTACTGCGTAGCAGCAGACCTTGAGTTTGAAGACCAAGTTGTTTTTAGCCGTGGCTACCTGCCTGATGTTTTGCGTGCCACGATGTCCATACCGCTGCTGTTCAACCCGGTGGAAATGGACGGTATGGTATTGGTGGATGGGGGCATGCTCAACAATTTTCCGGTCAAGGAAATGCGGGGCAAAGGGGCAGACTTGGTCATTGGGGTGCAGCTGATCGAATATGATTCGGCGGGCAGGTCGGTTGGGCTGCTCGAACTGCTTGGGAAAACGTATGAAATAGTGATGAAAAAGGTGCGGTGCGAATATGAGGGCGAGCCCGATGTGCTCATCAATGTTTACTTGCCCGACCTAAGTGCGAGCGATTTTGAAAAGACAAAAGAGCTGATTAGGAGGGGAAGGATGGCTGCGGAAAGCATGGCCGAGGAGCTAAAAAAATACAGTAGTGATCATTATCAGAAAAAGGAAAAGCTAATAGTCACGGATAAAAAATGGACGCTCGATGGTATTGACATTTTTGGTGAAGAATATATCAAAGAGGAAAAAATCAGGAACATTTTGCAATTGCCCTTGGACAAGCCCTGCGATTTTTCCGATATCCAAATTGCGATGGAAAAATTGCAGGCGACCAATTTGTTCGAGTCCATGCGCTACCGCATTGATAAAGAGGGAAGTAAAAATATTTTGCATTTATACCTCAAAGAAAAAAGCAGCGATTTTTTTAAGATCGGTTTGCGGTACGATAACGATTTTGGCGCCTCGCTTTTATTGAACGCCACGCTCCGCAATACTTTTGTGGGCGGGGATTACGGAGCGATCGAATTGCGGCTCAACCGCAACCCATATTTCCAAACGCATTATGTTTTTAGGTCGCTCAAAATTTATACGCCATTTATTACGGTCGCCTTAAAAGGGGATGATTATTTTAGGTACAAGGAGGACAGCAACGACTACGACCTTTTTCAGCACAATCAAGTCGAACTGAAAAGTGGCCTTCAGTGGAACCCTTACAACAGCATGCAAGTCGCTACCGGGCTGGAATGGCAATGGTATGGATTCAATGAACAGGCGGATCAGAATATTGTAAAGCCTCTAAATAACCATTTATTCAATTATTTTTTGGAAATATCGGTTGACCGCTTAAACAAGACCTATTACTCCACCAGAGGGTTCAAATATTATTTATCCTCTAAATTTATAACCCCTTCCATTTCCAATTTTAAAGAGGCGAACAAAAATATTTGGCTGGCCGCAGGCTACTTCAATGTATTCCCATTTTCTGATAATATTATTGGAAAATTATCTGCCGACTTTGGCACGGCGACTGGTTTTATAGACCAACAATATCTCTTTTACCAAGGTGGCCTGTATAATCACCTCCGGCCAAACTTGATCTGGCAGCCCGGCCTTTCGCTCATGAGCTACCGTGGGCGCAACATGGCCGCTTTTGGGTACAACATGCGCTTTCAGATATTCAAAAAACAGCACGTCTGGGCAGGGTACAACATTTCAACGTTGGACGATAAGTTGTCCCGGTTGTTCAGATCGGAATGGCGGCAAGGGCTGTATTTGGGGTATGGGTTGGAAACGATCATTGGCCCTTTGAAAATACAATTGGGATTCCCGACCGACCGATTCGACACGGAAGTGTTTATTTCCGCAGGCCATAATTTTTAAGGCGGCTTTACCCGCAATGATAATTTGAACAAGTCTGCGCTGCGAACCACCAACCTTTTGTACATTTGCGACCTTGGAACAGTAGGTCGGCAAGTTTTCAGCGACCATTCATTTACACAAAAAGATCTAATGTCAACAGTCCGTAGTTAAAAGCACAGATCAACGCATGTCTAAAACTACCCTGCAACTTCGCGAAGAGAGAAAACCTATGTACCGGAATATAGTCCGGGTGATGTGGATGGTTTTTGGCTTGGGCATCCTTGCCATTATTGCTATTTTTATTGGCCTTTCTTTTTCTAACCTCCCCGATACTGTTGAACTGGAAAATCCCAAAAGCGAGCTGGCCTCACAGGTTTTAGCGGCTGATGGCTCCGTTTTGGGGCTTTATTTTATTGAAAATAGGGTGCTAGTCGAGTTTGACGAATTGTCTCCTTATATCGAACAGGCATTGGTGGCGACCGAGGATGAACGTTACTATAACCATTCGGGGATTGATTTTCGGGCGCTGGTCAGGGCGGTTGTAAAAACGGGTCTGATGGGCGATGAAAGTGCGGGAGGGGCCAGTACGATTTCGCAGCAGTTGGCCAAGTTGCTTTTTACAGGAAAGCCCGGATCAGGATTTGAACGCCTCGTACAAAAGCTCAAAGAGTGGATCATTGCGGTACGCTTGGAAAGAAAATATACGAAGGAGGAGATCATTACCATGTATCTCAACAAGTTTGATTTCCTGTACGATAGCCACGGCATCAAAGCTGCTTCGGAAACCTATTTCGCCAAATCACAAAAAGACCTCAACGTGGAAGAAGCCGCCATGCTGGTCGGCATGTTGAAAAACCCAGCTTTGTACAACCCAAAGAGGTTTACGGAACGGGCGAAGACAAGGCGTTCTGTCGTGCTCAGCCAAATGGAGCATAACGGGCTCCTCACCCAAGTGGAGTACGACTCTTTGAAAAACCTGCCGCTCGATATTACCAAGTTCAAGAGAAAAACGCATACGCAGGGCTTAGCCCAATATTTCCGATCCGAACTGGCACAGGAGCTGAACCGGGAAATCCTCGTTGGAAAAAATGCCCGCAAAAAAGCAGATGGCTCGCCTTACAATATTTACAAAGATGGCCTGACCATTTATACGACCATCGACCCAATTATTCAGCGGCATGCTGAAGAGGCCATGTTTGTCCACATGGCGCAATTGCAAGACCGGTTTTGGAAAGTATGGAAAGCGCAGAAAAAATCGCCTTGGGAATATGAAGGGGAAAAGACGACCCCTGCCGAAATGAAGTTTCGCAAAAGAAAATTGGAGATCATGGTCCGTGCATCCGACCGCTATCAAGAGATGCGGGCCAACCAACTCGGTAAGTTTGAGCAAGTATTGGAAGAAGAGATCGAGGGCCTCCGCATCACGGATGATGCGCTGGAATGGATGATCGAAGATACCTACCCCTCATCGGTACAGGGGGATCAGCGTGCCCGCTACCGCAGGGCGATGAAAAGCGAGCATTGGAAACCATTGAAAAATGCGTACCTGGATTTTAAGCGAAAGGTGGACAAAGTTTTCGATACGAAAACGAAGATGAAGGTATTCGCTTATAATGAAGCGATGGAAGCCGATACTATCATGACACCGTTGGATTCGATTCGGTATCATCATGATTTTATGCAAATGGGCTCGTTGGCCGTAGACCCCAAAACAGGCTATGTGAAGGCGTGGATCGGTGGCATCAACCATAAGTATTTTGCCTACGACCACATCCATTCCAACCGACAAGTAGGTTCTACTTTCAAGCCTTTTATTTATGCGACGGCCATTGCCCAGCAGGGCGTTTCCCCCTGCTTGGAAGTGACGGACATGCAGCGCACTATTTTTGCCAATGACCGCAACTTTGGCCTCCTCGAAGACTGGACGCCTAAAAATTCAACGGGTAGGTATTCCAACCAAAAAATGCGGTTGCGGGATGCCCTCAGAAGGTCTGTCAATACGATTTCTGTGTTTCTCATGCAACAGTTGGGCAGCGTCCAACCTGTTATAGAGCTACTCACTAACATGGGCGTGGATAAAGGCAAAGTGCCACCTCAACCTTCAATTTGTCTGGGCGCAGCAGACCTTTCCGTGTTCGACATGACGGGGGCTTATACAACATTTGCCAACAATGGTTATTATACCCGGCCCATTTACATCACTAGGATTGAAGATAAAAATGGGGTGGAAATTTATACTTCCGAAAAAAAGGATCGGCAGGCGTTGGAGGAAGAGCCCAATTATGTCATGGTCGAAATGCTAAAATATGCCGGCAGCGGCAACATGAGCGGCATCAAAAGTGAGATTGGCGGTAAAACCGGAACCACCAATGACTATGTGGATGGGTGGTTTATGGGGATCACCCCAAGCCTCGTCGTCGGTACTTGGGTTGGGGGAGAGGACCGCTGGATCCGTTTCCTTACCCTGCGGGATGGTGCGGGCTCTAGAATGGCCAAGCCATTTTGCAAAGAATTCATCAGCAGATTGGAAAAGGACGAAAACTGCGATTACAACTACAAGGCCCGTTTTCAAAGACCAAAAGGAGACCTGAGTATTGGGCTGGACTGCAATGATTTCCTAAATAATGACCTGGAAGAGGAAGACGAAGATTTGATTATGCCGACCGATTCTACTTTTTACGAAGACCCGTTTGGAGGGTAAAACAGCAAATTTAAGGCCCGATGGTAGGTTTCCGTTCAGCCTCAAACATCAACCGTCAACCGATATTTTTTTGAAAAAAACGGCGACAGGGTAATGAGCATAGCTGACCAACCGTTAGCTGCCAACTTCCGACCGCCAACTGACTTATGAGCAAACCTAAATTCTTGTTTTTCATATTGACAACCGTGCTCTTGGTGAAATGTGTACCACCATCCGAAGAGGGGTTGACAGATGTATATATTGATTTTACCGACCCCCGCATCCAGCAATTGTACGACCTGCAGGACAGGGGGGCGACCGATAGCCTTTACCGTTACTTCCACCACAAAGACGCAACCTACCGTTACCTGTCCACGCTGGCATTTGCCTCTATCAAAGACTCCTCCGCTATAGACAGCCTCGTCCCCATGCTCTACGACCCGATCGACCCCGTGCGGGTCATGGCCGCTTATGCCCTTGGGCAAATTGGCCAACCTGCAGCGGAAGAACCACTTTTGAGCGCTTTTGACAGAACCGATACTTCCGGCGTTTCGAGGTATTTTAATTCAGCTATTTTGGAAGCTGTAGGTAAATGCGGCAATGACAATTTAGTGGAAAAACTGGCTACGATCAGTACTTACACCCTGAAAGATACAGTGTTGCTCGAAGGGCAGGCTTGGGGGCTTTACCGTTATGGGTTGCGCGATAAAACGGCTCCCGAAGGGACTGCCAAAATGCTCGAGTTCGCCACTGATCTCCGCTACCCGCCCAGCGTTCGTTTGATCGGGGCCAATTATTTGATGCGGGTAAAAGATCTGGATTTGTCGGAAGATGATGATGTCATTGCCCCGGCACTTGCCCGCGAGGACGACCCTCGCGTGCGCATGGCTTTGGTGATTGCTTTGGGAAAAACCGAAACCGAACGCGCTGCCAACACCCTGCTTTACCAATATAATATCGAACGGGACGACCGGGTAAAAATCAACATTCTTCGGGCCTTGGTCAATTTTGATTACGCCAAAGTAAAGCCCATTGTGCTGCAAGCATTGGACGACCCTAATGTATCGGTTGCTCAAATTGCCGCCGATTTTTTTGTAAAAAATGGCATCCCAGAAGAGGCCACCGTTTACTGGCAACTGGCAAAGACCCCAGGTCGTCCGTGGCAAGTGGGAACGGCATTGTACGGGGCAGCCCTTAAATATTTGCCTTTAAGTTTTGAGGAAAGTCGGCGATACCTCAACTGGGAGCTCCGCCGACTCTACGAAAACTCCGCCAACCCTTACGAAAAAGCAGCGGCCCTAAAAGCATTAGCCCAATATGGCTGGAACTACCGCTACATCCGGGATGCCGCCTATCCGTCGGAGTTGGAACCAGTGCGTACGGCAAGTGTGGAGGCCCTGGCCGAGATCGCGAGAATGCCAGATTTCAAGAATTTCTTCGGTGGTGGGCGACGTGCGAAAATAGAATTGAGCGATTGTTTCAGGGATGCTATCGAAAACGGCGATGTTGGCATGATGGCCGTGGCGGCAGAAGTGCTGCGCGATCCAAAATTGAAGTTTGAAGAGACTTTTGACAGCTTAGCCCTTTTGGAAAGTGCACTCGAAAAACTCCGTTTACCGCAAGAGATTGAGACCTACAATGAGGTGAAAAAAACGCTTGATTATTTTCAGGGAAAACAACCTGAACCACTCAAGCGGCCTCGCTTCACGCACAAAATCCCTTGGAAATTAATTGCCGATTTAAAAGAGGAGACTCGGGCTGTCATAAAAACCAGCAAAGGCAACATTACGCTAAAACTAATGCCCATTGTGGCTCCCGGTACGGTTGCCAATTTTGTCGAACTGATAAACGATGGCTACTATAAGGGCAAAAATTTCCATCGGGTAGCCCCCAATTTTGTTATTCAAGGTGGTTGCTCCCGGGGCGATGGATACAGTAGCCTCAACTACGCCATCCGCTCGGAACTGCCCTACCTTCACTATGATGAAGGTGGCTATGTCGGCATGGCATCCGCAGGCAACCATACGGAGAGCAACCAGTTTTTCATCACCCATTCTCCCGCCCTGCATCTCGATGGTAATTATACCATCTTTGCCAAGGTGGAAACCGGTATGGAGGTCGTGCAGGAGATTCAGGTGGGTGACACCATCAATGAAGTGACATTGGTCGAGAAGAAATAAATAATTTATGGTTGCATGGTTTCACTGTTCCATTGTTTCAAAACCATGCAGCCTTGAAACCATGAAACAGTGAAACCATGCAGCCATGAGCCAGCATAAAATCATACAAGGCGACAGCCGCCAGATGAATCTGCTGACCGACAAGTCGGTGCATTTGGTCGTCACTTCCCCTCCCTACTGGCAGTTAAAAGATTATGGTACGGCCGATCAGATCGGCTTTCACGATACTTACGAGAGCTATATCAACCACCTAAACGTGGTCTGGAAAGAATGTCACCGGGTATTGCATCCGGGCTGCCGGTTGTGCATTAACATCGGCGACCAGTTTGCCCGTTCGGTTTATTATGGCCGGTACAAAGTGATTCCCATCCGCACCGAGATCATTAAATTTTGTGAAACGATTGGCTTTGATTACATGGGCGCCATTATTTGGCAGAAAGTAACGACGACCAATACCACGGGTGGTGCGACCATTATGGGCAGTTACCCCAACCCCCGCAACGGCATTTTAAAACTCGATTATGAATTTATTTTGCTATTTAAAAAACAAGGGAGAGCCCCCAAACCCGACCCCGTTTTAAAAGCCCAATCGGCCATGACCAAAGAAGAATGGAACAGTTATTTTTCCGGTCACTGGCACTTTTCGGGTGCCCGCCAAGATGGACATATTGCCATGTACCCGGAAGAACTACCCGCCCGTTTGATAAAAATGTTTGCTTTTGTGGGGGATACAGTTTTAGATCCATTTCTGGGAAGTGGCACCACCGCTTTGGCTGCAAAAAATTTAAACAGGAATTCGGTCGGCTATGAAATCAATAAATCCTATTTTCCAAAAATAAAGGAAAAATTAGAGGTAAATAAAAAGGGGGGCGCTTTTGAATTTTTAAAAGACAAATTAAAATGTGACCCTGAAAAGGAAATAGAAAAACTCCCTTATATTTTTCAAGACCCATTGCAATTAGACAAAAAAATTGACCTTAAAAATAAACAGTTTGGGTCGAAAATAGGCAATGAAGAAAATAAAGAGCGGGAGGAATATTTTTCTATTAAAAAAATAATCAGCCCTGAATTAATAGAATTAAATAATGGCAATAAAATTCGTTTAATTGGCATTAAAGAAAAAAAATCTGTCAACGGAAAGGCGATTATTTTTTTGGAAAATAAAACCAAAGGACAAAAAGTTTACCTCCGGTTTGATGAGAAAATAAAAGGCAATAAAAAAGAAATGCCTTGTTATTTGTATTTAAAAAACAGGACTTTTTTAAATGCGCATTTAATAAAAAATGGATTGGTGGAAGTGGATGGGGAATTGGAATTTAAACACAAAAAAAAGTTTTTGAATTTACAACCAGATCAGGTTAAATGAATTGGAGAAAAAAGTGTCCACTAATTATTAGTGAGGTAAAATATAAGCTCCAAATCTTTTAAATTAGATCAATTAATAACTCATGTTATGCATGAAATGCGGAGCAGCATAATTCTCGCTTGATGGAACTCTCCCCAACGCGTAAACAGTTTTAGGGGCGTCGGTTCATGAACCGACGCCGCCCCTTAGAAACCCTTGAGGGCTGAGCAGGATAATGCAAAAGGCTTGGACGATTCTCCGGCCCGCATGTCGAGGCATTTTTTGTCCGATGCGTAACATGAATTATTAAAATAAAATCCTAACCTAATATTTTTTATGAAATCAACACCACTAACTGACAAGCACATTTCGCTCGGCGCAAAAATGGCCGAGTTTGCCGGGTACAATATGCCTATTTCTTACGAAGGCATCCGGGAGGAACATCAAACTGTCCGCAACGGCCTGGGCGTATTCGATGTGTCGCACATGGGCGAATTTATCGTTCGGGGAAAAGAGGCTCTTGATCTTGTGCAGAAAGTTACTTCCAACGATGCCGCTGTTTCTGAAAATCGGCGACGCCCAGTATTCCTGCTCACCCAATCACAACGGTGGCGTGGTGGATGACTTACTCGTTTACCGTTTACCAGAAGATATGTGCGCTGAAGGAGAAATGGCCTTCATGCTCGTGGTGAACGCTTCGAACATTGAAAAGGATTGGAATTGGATTTCACAGCACAATACTTTCGACACCCAGATGATCAACATTTCCTGACAACTGTGGTCTCTTGGCTGTGCGGCTACCTAAGGCTGCCGAGGCGCTGCAATCCCTGACTTCGTTGACCTCAAAAACATGAAGTACTACACCTTCGATAAATAAGACCTTTGCCGGTATTGAGAATGTACTCATTTCGGCGACGGGCTACACTGGTTCTGGTCTAAACCTATGTGGAAAACAAAGACTTGCTGAAATTATGGGACGCTGTTTTTGCTGCTGGCAAAGATTTTGCATCAAGCCCATCGGACTCGGTGCTCGGGACACCCTCCGTCTGGAAATGGGTTTTGCCCTCTATGGCAATGACATCAGCGACACGACTTCTCCAATTGAAGCGGGGCTGGGCTGGATCACCAAAACCAAAAAAGGAGACTTCAATTCGGTGGAAATTTTTCAAAAACAACGCGCCGAAGGCGTCTCCCGCAAACTGGTCGGCTTCGAAGTGAAAGACCGACGGGTGCCCCGCCACGACTATATCATCGAAGACGTGAACGGCAACGAAATCGGCGTCGTTACTTCTTACACTCCAGTCGCTCTTCGTTGGATAAACCCATCGGCATGGGTTACGTGGCAACGGCTTTTGCAGCGGAAGGGACGGAGATTCGAATCGTGGTCGGGAAGAAGAGTTTGGAAGCAGTGGTGGTGAAGGCGCCGTTTTATAAAAATTGAAAAATCAAAACATGCGAAAACAATTTTAAACATACTCCTCCTCTCCTTCGCCCTCATTGCGAACGCCCAACTACAGTCCCCCAACGAATTCCTCCCTCATGCCCTCGGCGAACAGTTCACCGAACATGCCATGTTGGTGGACTATTTCAAACACGTAGCAACCAATAGTGACCGGTGGGTGCAGTTGCAGGAATTTGGTCGGACGAACGAAAAGCGGCCACAAGTTCTGGCGGTCATTTCCACGCCGGAAAATTTGGCTCGTATCGATGACATCCGTCAAAACAACCTCCGCTTGGCAGGCGTGGTGGATGGTTCGCCAAATGAAGCAAATCCAGTTGCCATTGCGTGGCTGGGTTTCAGCGTACATGGCAATGAGGCGGCGGGTTCGGAGGCGTCCATGCAGGTGGTCTATGAACTGGCCAATCCTGCCAATGCCAAGACGGCAGAATGGTTGAAAAATACCGTCGTGCTGATCGAGCCGAGCGTCAATCCGGATGGGTACAGCCGCTACACTTCCTGGTACCGGCAGGCGAGTCCGGATGAACCCGATCCTGTACCACATGCCAGAGAGCACAACGAACCTTGGCCGGGTGGCCGGGTGAACCATTATTGCTTTGACCTGAACCGGGACTGGGCATGGGCGACTCAGGTGGAGAGCCAAAACAGGATTCCTGTTTACAATAGTTGGCTGCCACATGTAGCGGCTGATTTGCATGAACAGTATTACGATGCGCCCTATTATTTTGCGCCAGCGGCGCAACCCTACCATAATTATTTGACGAAGTGGCAAGCCGATTTTCAGGTGGAAATCGGGAAAAACCACGCCCATTATTTTGATGAAAATGGTTGGCTTTATTTCACCAAAGAAGTGTTCGACTTGCTTTATCCGAGTTATGGCGACACCTATCCCTGTTTCAACGGGGCTATTGGCATGACCTACGAACAAGGTGGCCACTCCCGTGCAGGCCGGGCCATCCAAATGCCCAATGGCGACACGTTGACCCTTAACGACCGGGTAACCCACCATACTACAACGGCACTTTCCACGGTGGAGGTTTCTTCAAAAAATGCCAAGCGGCTCGTTGATAATTTCAAGGATTATTATGCTAAATCGGCTACCAATCCGCCGGGCGAGTACAAAGCATTTATTGTGAAATCCTCTAACCCTACTTATAAAATCAAAGCGCTTACGAAACTCCTCGACCGCCACGGCATCCGCTACGGCAAGGCCAGTAGGGCAGGGGCGGCGTTGACGGGATATGATTATTCAACGGGGAAAGAAGGCCGGACGACTGTTGCCGAAGGTGACCTCGTCATCAGTGCCTACCAACCCAAGGGGCTTTTGGCACAGGTGCTTTTTGAGCCGGAACCAGGCTTGGTAGATTCACTCACTTATGACATTACCGCTTGGTCGCTCCTGCATGCGTATGGCCTCGAAGGCTTTGCTGCCAGGCAGCGGGTGGATGTCACGACGGGTTATGATTTTCCAACAGCCAACGTGCTGAAGAACGTCAGGAAAACGCCGTATGCCTATTTGCTTCCGTGGAATTCGATGCAAAGTGCTAAAGTATTGGGCGAAATGCTGCAAGGTGGAGTGGTGGTCCGGTATGCAGAATCTCCTTTGCGGTGGAAGGCAAATCCTACCTCGCTGGCACCCTTGTGATGACCAAGGCCGACAACCGCAAATTGGACGGTTTTGACGAAACGGTTTTGGCTGCTGCCGCAAAATTCGATGCCGAGCTGACTACTGTGCAAACGGGCTTTTCAGACCGGGGACACGACTTCGGCTCAAGTGCCATGCAACTGGTCACGAAGCCAGAAGTGCTGGCTTTGTCAGGTGAAAAAACATTTAACAACGAGTTCGGCCAGGTCTGGTTTTATTTCGACCGGGACATTGACTACCCGGCTACCATCATCGATGCCGATCAGTTGGCACGCGTTGATCTGGATAGTTACAATACACTTTGTAAGCTGCTCATTACTTCCTTCAATTTTGATGAGACTACCTTAGGGAAAATCAGCAAGTGGGTCAGCGCTGGTGGCCGCCTCATTGCGATTGGTGCAGCTAATCGTTCATTGGCCGGCAAGGAAGGTTTTGTGATTGGCCAAATATGCCAAAGAGGAGGATGAAAAAGCGGCTAAATCCGAAGTGGAAGAGATTGCGCTCGACCACCGCACGTCCATTTACAAAGACCGTATTCGGGCCTCGCTCGCCGACAATATGCCCGGCTGGCCGTGGTGCGGGCGAAAATGGACAACTCCCATCCACTCGGTTTCGGCATGAAAGATTATTATTTCTCCTTAAAAACAAGCGATAGTTTTTACGACCTCGTGAAAGGTGCTTGGAATGTCGGTTACCTCGAAGATGGGTTTTTATCGCATGGCTTTATCGGCTCAAATTCTGAAAAAAACATGAACGGCTCCACTGTCTTTGCGGCGCAGGACAAAGGCCGTGGCAAGGTGGTTTATTTGATTGACAACCCACTGTTCCGCTCGTTTTGGAAGAGGGCAAGTTGGTGTTCAGCAATGCGGTTTTTGGTGAATTGATTTAGAAAAAACAAAAAAAGGGGCTTGCGTCTGCAAGCCCCTTTTTTAGTTGAAAACCTTGTTTGCGAACGGCTGTTTAACTATTTCACTTTTATGTTACGCAAAAAATGCGGAGCAGCATAAGTCTCGTTTTTTTTTGCAACGTCCCAACGTGCTTCTTCCCAGCAGCTTAAAGGGCGGTGTCGGCACACAGTACCGACACCGCCCGTTGAAACCCGTGGGAGGGCCGAGCAGAATGCTGCAAAAGGCGTAGACGATTTTTCGGCCCGCATGATAAGGTGTTTTTCGCCCCTTGCGTAACATGAATATTTCATTTAAACGATGAAAACATGCAACTGCACCGCTTATATATGCTTCGTCCCCGAGAACTTCGGGCCATCTATGAATCGATTGGCGGAAAATACAATTTGACAGAAAGAGTAAAAAGGGATGGGAACGGCTCCCCATTTTTGTATTACGACAGTGGCCACCCAGCAATCGATCAGCTGAACGAACGCTGCAACGATATGCTGAGGATCAATTTCGAAGAATTTAAAAATGGCTTGTTGCTCGGCGTTTCTGAAAGGACAGAACCTTATATCATGCCCTTGAAGCCCAAGGAGGTTTTGGCAATAAAAGTCCATTTGCAACAAGAAAAAGTCCAGCCCAGAAAAGGCTCGTTTTTTAGTTGGTTGTTGTCGAAAAATATTTCTTTAAAGTATGCCCGCTTTTTCGCTGGGGCACTTGAATATGAGGAACCTAAAACACTGTTGTCTATGCTGACCATTGAGTATCCTATCCACGCTTGGACCTATGCTGGTGAGTACAAAAAGCTCAAAGCTTTTTTTGGAAAGTCGTTGGTGCAAAGCGTTTTGCAGGTAGATTAAAATGATTTTCTAAATTTGTCAAAAATTACCATGCGAGCACTACTCCTCCTCACTTGCCTTTTTTTCTCCCAATGTACTTCTAAAAAAACAGCTCCCGAAAAAACGGCTACCCCAAATCATGAAACCGAAAACCCTGTCACTCAAAATCCCGATACCTCTAAGCCAAAAGAAGAAGTAGTGATCGATCCAGAAATTGCAAAACCTGACTTTGACACTACTCAGTGGCAGGAAGTTAACCGTCTCGACCCTTCCATCCGCCTCGACCTCCGCTATGCGACCGGCAACAATTTCGTCAAGGAGAAAATGTACGACTGCGGGCGTTGTTTCCTCCGTCCCGATGTGGCTGCCGCAGTGGTGCGGGCGCACCAATTTTTACAAACAAAAGGCTTTGGTTTGAAAATGTATGACTGCTATCGCCCCCGTCCCATCCAATGGAAGTTGTGGAACAAAGTACCCGATGCCCGTTATGTGGCCGATCCCCGCAAAGGTTCGATGCACAACCGGGGGATGGCGGTCGACCTGACTATCGTGGACAGCTTAGGCAATGAACTGGACATGGGGACCGATTTTGATTTTTTTGGAAGGGAGGCTTACCATAGTTATGGCGATCATTCGGATGAGGTGACGGACAATAGGGTATTGTTATTGGAAACGATGGAGGCGCATGGATTCCGACCAACCTCAACGGAATGGTGGCATTATTCTTACAAGCCAAAAACCTATGAATTGGACGATTGGTTGTGGCCTTGTGAATGATTAGGATAGTTGATGGGTGATTGGTTTTTTCAGTAATTCCAACCATTTAACCTTACAACCATCCCAACCATCCGTTCAATTTCAATAACTTCGCCGCACCCAATAATTAACATGGCACAAACTCATCAAGAAATAATTTCCCTTGCTAAGGCCTATGTCATCGAGTTTTACAAAAAAAACATCGGTGCGGAATATGTTTTTCACGACGTCCAACATGTCAAGAACGTAGTGGAGGCGGTGCAGCTGATTGGGAAGGCATGCGGTGTGAATGGCCGGCAATTAGAATTATTGCAGATGGCCGCTTGGTTTCATGACACGGGCTACATTGACGGGGCGGAAGGGCACGAGGAGCGCAGTTGCAAATTTGCTGTCGATTTTTTTTCAAAATACCAAATACCGGAACAAGAACTGGACGTCATCACTCGCTGTATCATGGCGACGAAACTTCAACCAAAGGATTTGGTAGAGGAAATTATCTGCGATGCTGATTTGAGTCATCTGGGAAAAGATATTTACTGTGACCGCTGCGGGAGGTTGCGACAGAGTTGTTGATGACCCGGAGCATTTTGATGTCGGGAACAGGAATGGTTGCAATTTGAAATAGACTTTATGAGCAACCAGCCAGTATTTTACTAAGGAAGCCGCAGAACTTTATCAAAAGAGAAAACTCAAACACATCAAACAATTGCGCAAGCAACACCAACGACTCAACCCGACCAAAGTGGATTCCGTGGATGCCTTGGCCAAACTGGATAAAAGCAAGCAGCCTAAAAAGAAGAAAAAGAAAAGAAGGAAAAGGGTAAAACCGGGCATGCATCCCTCAGAAATAGATCTCAAAACGTTTGACCTCGGCCGCGGCGTGGAAACGATGTACCGCACGACCTACCGCACCCATATCAACCTGAGCAGCATCGCCGACAACAAGGCCAACATCATGTTGAGCATCAATGCCATCGTGATTTCGATTGCCTTGCCGCAGTTGTTGCCGCTGCTGGAAGATTCCAGGCATTTGGTGGGGCCGACCATTTTATTGCTTTTGGTGTGCATCGCTGCCATCGTGCTGGCGACCCTTTCTACCCGACCAAAAATAACGGAAGGAAAATTTACCCGGGAGGATATTGAGAAGCGGACGGCCAACCTGTTGTTTTTTGGGAATTTTTATGAAATGCCTTTTTTTAAAGATTACCATTGGGGCATGATGGAAATGCTGAAAGACCAGGACTTTTGTACAGCTCCATGACGAAGGACTTGTATTATCTCGGGGGTTGTTTTGGCTAAAAAATACAAATACTTGAGCCATTGCTATGCCGTGTTTATGTATGGGATGATCCTGACGGTGTTGGCATTCGCTGCGGTTTTTCTATTTTAAAATGATAGGAGGAGTGCACGATAGAATGAGTGAATATTTTGCTGCACCTATCATTCACTCATTCCATCATTCCATCATTCTATCATTGACTTTTCAACTACAACATACCGACCCAAAATCTGCTGCTCGAGCCGGCCTGCTCACCACTGCACACGGCCAAATAGAAACCCCCATCTTCATGCCCGTCGGTACAGCGGGTGCGGTAAAGTATATCCATCAACATGGCTGACGGATGACATCAAGGCGCAGATCATTTGGGAAATACCTACCATCTGTACTTGCGCCCTCGACTGATGTGTTGCGGCAGGCGGCAATTTCCATAAATTTATTGGTTGGGGTCGGCCCATGTTGACGGACAGTGGTGGTTATCAGGTTTATTCTCTTAGCAATACAAGAAAGATCAAAGAAGAGGGTGTCACTTTCACTTCCCACGTTGACGGGTCAAAACATTTTTAGCCCAGAGGGCGTCATGGACATCCAACGGGAAATCGGTGCTGACATCATCATGGCCTTTGATGAATGTACCCCGGTACCCTTGCGAATACCGCTATGCCAAGAACCTGAAATGACCCACCGCTGGCTCAAACGCTGCTGCGATCGTTTCGATGCCACCGAGGGTTTGTACGGTTTTGAGCAAACGCTTTTCCCTATCGTACAGGGCAGTACTTATAGTGATTTGCGGAAACAATCGGCAGAAACGATCGCCTCGTTTGATCGGGAAGGAAATGCTATTGGTGGTCTCTCTGTTGGCGAGCCAGATGAGGAAATGTATGCCATGACCGACCTTGTCTGGTGGCATTTTACCGAAGGACAAACCCCGGTATTTGATGGGTGTTGAGACCTCCGATCAATATTTTGGAAAACATCGCACTCGGCATCGATATGTTCGACTGTGTGCTGCCGACCCGCAATGCCCGCCACGGAATGCTTTTACACTTCCCAAGGGATGATCAATATTAAAAATGCCAAGTGGAAAGAAGACTTTTCGCCCATCGACGAAAAACAGCACCAGCCGTACGAGCCAGCTCCACACCAAGGCGTACCTCCGGCATTTGATCACCAATAAAGAAGCGCTTCAGGCGCACAGATCGCCACTTTGCACAACCTTTGTTTTTACCTGTGGCTGGTGGGTGAGGCAAGAAAAAGGATTGTTGCGGGGGATTTTTTGGCGTGGAAGAACAGGATGGTGGAGCAGATGAAGGTTCGACTTTGACATAAGGAAAAGTAAATGAAAGATAATCTTCAAAGAATCCAGCGTTCTATTTTTACCTCCTGGCTTCGGTGGAAATTTCATTTCATTAAATTTTATTTTTGCCTCCCGAACGAAAAGCGGGAATCCATTGTGTTCAATTTTTCTTTCAATGCTAAAAATCCTCGACCGCTACATCATTAAAAAATTTTTGGGCACGTTCTTTTTCGTGGTGCTCATCTTTTCACTCATTGCGGTCATTATTGATTTTAGTCAAAACGTGGAAGAGTTCATTGATGAGCAATTGCCCGCAGGCCAGGTGATGAAAGAGTACTACCTCAATTTTGTGCTGTTCATCAATGGGTTGTTGTGGCCGCTGTTTGCCATGATATCGGTCATTTTTTTCACTTCGAGGATGGCCTTCAATTCTGAGATCATTTCCATTTTCAATGCGGGTGTCAGTTTCCGGCGGCTGATGTGGCCCTATTTGGTCGGGGCGGGGCTGATTGGTAGTGTGCATTTGGTGCTCAACCATTTTGTCATCCCGGTGAGCAACAAGACAAGGTTGGATTTTTTTCATGCCTACATCATGAAGGAAAGCGACAAGGGGCAGACGAGGGACGTCCACATGTTTATCGAGCCGGGTATAAAGGTATATGTGAGGGATTATTTTAAGCGGGATTCTTCCGCCCGCCATTTTCGGGTAGAAAAAATAGTCGACAACCGCTTGGTAGAATTTATAGAAGCAGCCGAGGCTCGATGGAAAGGTGCGCCCAACAAATGGCAATTGAGCAATTACGAAATACATTCCTTCAACGGGCGAGAAGAAAGTATTGTAGTTGGTGGCAGGGAAAAACTGGATACCACATTTAGCCTTACACCCAATGATTTTGTCCGCTACGACGATACCCGGGAGATGATCCCATCGCACAAGCTAAGTGCCTTTATCGAGGAAGAAAAACAACGTGGTATCGGCAACACCAAACTCTATGAAATTGAACTATACCGCCGGACTGCTGATCCGTTTACGTTGTTGATCGTAACGATCATTGGCATGTCGGTCGCTTCGAGGAAGGTACGGGGTGGTATGGGGTTTCACTTGGCATTGGGCATTGCGCTGGGTGCTATCTTTGTTTTTGTGGCCAAGTTTTCCATCACTTTTGCCACCAACGAAGCACTGTCGGCATGGGCAGGTGTATGGATACCAAATGTCGTTTTTGCCACTATAGCTTTGGTATTGATTGCTAAAGCCCAGAAATAATTTTTTTAACAATACATCATTATTTTAATTCCTAAGTTTCTACTTACCAAAGTGTTGCAGAAAGATATATGAGCCCCTATTTGTATAAATAGAAAAATAAATAAATCATTGTTCTGGTTGGCAGTTGTGTGTTTGCTTCTTACTCAAAAGTTACTTAATTTTGCGTCGCAGTTCTCAAAAGGGAAGAACTATGGAGGCTAATTTTGAGATTATAGGATTTGTGAATATATAACCGAACCGATTACCTTTCAAGAGCTGATAGTTCTCTTATCTTCAATCTACGCATGGCTAATCTACCTTTTTTAAAGTTGTATCATTGATCATTCAATGGGTTACAACCTTCCCCTGCCTCTTGCAAGAAACTTCAATACTATTTCCTTGTGGCATCTATACATTTGAGAAAACCAATATTTGTCTTTGGTATTTGCATTAAATACTTAAGAGCAAATTTGTATAACCCCCTTGTTCAAATGATGAACATGTAGCACAGATTATATTTTGCTATGAGGAACGCAGAGAACTGGAGGGACTGAGAAATAGGGCTTTCATCCATTTCAATTTTGTCAGAACGTGTTTCTCATTTTAATTACTACACACATCAAGAACATGTTGCTTTTGCAACTAAAGGCTATTCTTTCATCAGGTGATAGGGTTGCGACCTATCAACGGCGAAGCCATGCCTTTTGCCGAACCAGACCATTTATTTATTTTTCCAAACCCGATGTTTTGTGATTTTACAATTATTTAAAAAGAAAATTGCCAAGCCGTTAATCACGGATTTTACTATATTGGGCACTGATATGCACTCCCACCTCGTACCCGGGGTGGATGACGGTGCAGATACGCTGGAAACCAGCCTTCAGATGATAAAGGGTCTCATCGGGCTGGGATATAAAAAAATCATTACCACCCCCCACATCCGGCCCGAATACTTCCCGAACACGCCAGACACAATACTCACTGGTTTTGCAAAACTTAAAAAGGCTGTGGTTGTCGAAGGGCTGGATATTGAGCTGGAATGTGCCGCTGAATATTTCGTGGACTTTGAATTCAGGGATACCATTGATGAAGGTAATTTACTCACTTTTTCGGGTAAGCACCTGCTGATGGAAATTTCCACTTTTTCACCACCTCCCAACTTGTACGACAGTGTTTTCCAATTGAGGATTAAAGGATACCGTCCGATCATCGCTCACCCTGAAAGATATACTTATTATCAGGTGGATGAATTCAGGAAGTTGAAAGACTTCGGCTGTATGCTTCAGGTGAACACGATGTCTTTGACAGGCCACTATGGAAAGCCTGTAAAAGAATTGGCACTTAAATTATTGAAAGCAGATTTAGTTGACCTTTTAGGTACAGATATGCATCACCCTCGCCACTTAGAGGTTTTGCAAAAGGCTTCCAAAGATGGTAGCATTATGAACCTCCTAGCAAGTAAAGAATTCAAGAACGACACTCTTTAAGACAAGCTCTTTTACAAAAAACAAATGCCTTGCGCTCATGGAACCAACACTTATACCCAAAATTATTGCACTCCCCGTTGCATTGGCCATCAGCTTATTATTTACCGTTTCCATTATTGACCTTGCCCGTAAACTCAAGTTGTACGACGCCAATAACAACCTTAAACAACACCTTGAAAAAGTTTGCTCTTTAGGGGGCATTTCCATTTTCGCTGCCTTCTGGATAGGCACAAGCCTATTGCGTGAGTTCAGTGGCGGGGATATGATCGGCTTCCTTTTCATCGGGTCTTTTTTTCTATTCCTCACTGGGGTAAAAGACGACTTGGTTGGCATTCCTCCATTAAAAAGGTTGTTGATCCAGATTGGTGTGGCCAGTCTTTTATTCTGGGGAGGAGTCAGGCTGACTTATTTGCCCGGGTTTGAAATAGAGCTGCCGTTGATTGTGAGTTATTTTTTAACAATAATTTTAATTGGTACTGTCGTCAATGCTTACAATTTTATTGATGGCATCAATGGCTTGGCAGGAGGGTTGTCAGTTATCTCATCCCTGGCGTTCGCACTGGTTTTTTACATTATTGGATTAGAAAAATACGCTATCATGGCCTTTGTACTATCTGGGGCCATATTAGGTTTTCTTTATTTTAATTTTGGAAAAGCGAAAATATTTATGGGCGATAATGGCTCTACTTTTATTGGGGTCATGTTGTCTTTTTTTACCATAATATTCCTTGAGCACTATACTGCCCAAGGGAATCCCGCAAGCTTACAACCAACGTTGGTATTAGCGATAATCATGGTGCCAATTTTTGACATGGCAAAAGTCGTTGTCGGTAGGTTGTTTCGGGGAATTTCCCCCTTTAGGGGTGATCGGACACATATCCACCATGTCCTTTTGAATGCAGGATTAAAACAAGAAATGGTTTGCTATGCCCTTTATGCTTGGAGCATATTATTAATAATTGGTGCTATTCTACTGAACAATAGATTTTTCTAATATGATACTTTCCAAAAAGTTGGAAAGGTAATGGCACAAAAAAGGCGAAAAAAATAAGGTCACCAAACCATTTTTTCGCCATGATAGAATTCGAAAACTCCAAGGATTTGCAATCGCAAATACCCGTTATCACAGAGAAAAAACTAAGCCAGTTATTATTGGTTTGCACCTGCATTTTGGCAGCCCAGACCACTAATTTAAGTGCGGCAGCAAAGCGGATGGGCAAAGTTTTGGATGAAAAACTCGGAAATTCAACCGCTTATAGCCGTTTGAAACGCTTTTTTCAATCGGGCAACACCGCAGATGTTTTTCAGTTTGCCTGCATTTTGGTGATCAACACCTTTTGTCAAAGCCCTGATTGCTACCTACTTTTAGACCGGACCAATTGGAAGTACGGAAAAACGCACATCAACCTGTTGGTTATCGGTCTTTTGTACCGTGACGTTTTCGTCCCCCTGGTTTGGCTTGACCTGGGGCATGCGGGAAACAGCAACTGCAGGCAGCGCTTGGATTTGTTGGATAAATTGATCGATATATGGTCTTTATCCGATGTTCCGATGCCACAGCTCCATATTGCAGGAGACCGTGAATTCATTGGCTTTGATTGGTTTAAGGGCTTAGAAAACCGGGGCGTTCAATTTGTCATGCGCATTCGTGCCAATTTCAAAATTGAACTTTGGCATAAAGGCAAAATCAAGGACAGGAAATTAGGGCTGAAAGTTATCCGGCGCTATTTATCCGCCTCTTGCAAAAGCTATGTCGAAGCAGTTTTGATGTCGGAACTGATCGTTAAATTGACAGCTTTCGGTAACGATTCATCCCGGGGTAAAGCAGGTTGCATCTTCCTGATGACCAACATGGGGGACATGAAGGAAGCCTCGAAATTTTATCGGAAAAGATATAAAATCGAAATCTGCTTTAAGCACCTGAAAAAGAGCGGCCTACGATTGGAGGAGCTTGCCGTCCAAGGGCAACATAAAATTGATCTGATGTTTGCCGTATTGACCATTATTTACGTTATGGCCATCCAGAAAGGCATCGTTCATTTTGAACAAGTTGAGCCACAGGAAATGAGGATATTTTATGACCCGGAGCCTTTTATAGCCCCTGCGAAATCCGTCTTTATGCAAGGTTTTGAAAATTTATTGGCAGAGGTTTTCTCTTTTGAAGAATTCATTGGGGAAATTAATGAATTGATTCATTGGAGGGCAAGACCACAAAATCCTCTGTATCAGCATTTTTACACTTTAGAAAAATCTATTGTTCAGTAGAATACCACCCTCTTCTATTTTTTTTGAAAAACGATATGTAACAACACCCTTCGAAGAGCAGGGCCAAAGGCATGCAGCTTGGCTGTTATAGCTAAAATAAAAAATCATTTTGTAATAAATAAAAGGAATGCCGTAGCTTCAAGCCGATTTTTAAAAAACGACAAACCAATTTCAAACACATGCAACTTAGCAACTTAAACTTGCTGGATTGGTCAATCATCATTGGCTTTTTTATCCTCACCATTATTATCGGCTTGGTCGCCTCCAAAAAAGCGGGCGAGAGTTATTCTGATTTTTTCCTGTCTGGCCGCAACATGCCCTGGTGGCTGCTGGGCTTTTCGATGGTCGCCACAACCTTCTCTGCCGATACACCCAACCTGGTAACGGATATCGTCCGCAAGAATGGTGTTTCCGGCAACTGGCAGTGGTGGGCTTTCCTGCTTACGGGTATGCTTACGGTGTTCGTCTACGCCAAACTCTGGCGGCGGAGCGGTGTGCAGACCGACCTCGAATTTTATGAATTGAGATACAGCGGCAAAGCCGCTGCATTCCTCCGCGGGTTTAGGGCCATCTATCTGGGCGTATTTTTTAATATTATCATCATGGCTACCGTATCGTTGGCAGCCATCAAAATAGGTGGGGTAATGCTGGGCCTCACGCCTATCCAAACGATCCTGATCGCTTCCATTGTAACGGTGACCTATTCCTCTCTGGGAGGTTTGACGGGTATCATCTGGACGGATTTTTTCCAGTTTATCATTGCCATGGTCGGCATCGTTGGTGCAGCATACGTGGTCGTCAACCTGCCACAGGTAGGCGGCGTCGCGGCGATGCTGGAACATCCCAATGTGATTGGAAAACTGAATGTCATCCCAGATTTTAGCGACATGGATGCACTGGTACCTTTTTTCATTTTGCCACTGGCCGTACAGTGGTGGAGCGTTTGGTACCCGGGGGCCGAACCGGGCGGTGGTGGCTATATTGCCCAGCGTATGCTTTCCGCCAAATCGGAGAACCACGCTATCGGGGCAACGATGTTTTTCAATTTTGCCCATTATGCGCTGCGGCCATGGCCTTGGATTTTGGTGGCATTGGCATCGCTCATTGTGTTCCCCGACCTCGCTTCTTTGAAAACGGCGTTCCCGCACCTTTCCGATCAAGTCATCAACGACGACTTGGCCTATCCAGCCATGATGACTTTCTTGCCACATGGTCTGCTCGGTTTGGTGTTGGCATCTTTGATAGCGGCGTTCATGTCGACCATTTCTACCCAACTAAATTGGGGGTCTTCTTATGTAGTCAACGATTTTTATAAAAGATTTATAAAACCAGAAGCTAGTGAAAAGGAGTTGGTCAATGTTGGCCGTATCTCCACGGTATCATTGATGGTGTTGGCTGGGCTGGTTGCACTGGAAATGGAAAGTGCCCTTGGCGCCTTCAATGTGATCTTGCAGATCGGCGCTGGCACTGGCCTCATTTTTATCCTGCGCTGGTTTTGGTGGCGCATCAATGCATGGAGCGAAGTTGCGGCGATGATCGTTTCATTCCTCGTTGCCCTCTATTTTGAATTCCTCAACCCAGAAGTTGCCACACACGTCAGGTTGCTTTCCGGCATTGCCGTCACGACGGCAGCTTGGTTGGCCGTCACTTTTCTTACCCAGCCCACTGAACACACCACGCTGCTGAGTTTTTACAAGCTCATCAAACCACATGCTTCTGGATGGCAGGCAGTGATCCAGCCGGCCATTTCTTCGGGGGAATTAAAAGCGGAGGAAGTTACTCCTGGCAAATTGCCCCTCGAACTGGTTTGCATGGTAGCAGGTTGTTTTCTGGTTTACGGTGTTTTATTTGGCGTGGGCTTTTTCCTTTATGGTGATCTTGGGAAAGCA
>JAWKLX010000068.1:0-30741 GCA_041392505.1 Saprospiraceae bacterium
GAGCGATGTACCGGAACGGCTGTGCCAGTTTCCATTTGGGCACTGTGTTGGTGGAAAAACGAGAGTGGATGAGGGCAATGGCACTTTCCAATTTTTCATCCTGTAGGTCGAGGAAATAATTGCGGACTTGCCATGTGGTGAGCTGACCTTTATAAACAATAGTCCGATTGGAAAAAGAAGCGAAATAAAATAAATCCAGTTGTTCGAAAGGCATCTCTTGATGCACCACCCGGGCAGCATTCTTTCTTAAAATATAAAGTTTCCGCTCCAGCTCCATTCCGCTCAATCCAGCATTGTGTTTTACAAAAACCTGAACCATGTCTGGCTCGGTGGACAATGCTGTTTTGCCCAGTCCTTTGCTATTAACAGGTACGGGGCGGATGCCCAACAACTCGAAATCCCTTTCTTGAACAACCTCTTTTAATGTAGCCAAACAACGGTCTTGCAATTCTTTTTCTTTTGGTAAAAAAAGCATCCCGACTCCATATTCGCTCAACGCGGGTAATTCAAAGCCCATCCGTTCTGCCTCTGCTAAGAAAAAGCGGTGGGGCGTTTGGATCAGTATGCCGGCCCCGTCGCCAGTATTGGGCTCATATCCGCAAGCGCCACGGTGCTCCATGTTGACCAGCATCGTTAGTGCATCTTCGACCAATTTATGGGAAGGATTATTCTTTAAATTGGCGATCAGGCCAGTGCCACAACTGTCTCGCTCGGCCTGTGGCACATACAACCCTTTTTGAGCATTAGTTTTTCCATAAGGGGAGAAGTCTCCAAGCTGTTGCTGTTCAGCATGATCTTGCATATACCTGATGTTTTTGCTTAATGACAGAAATAGAAAGATGGCCTTGTTGAGGCGGCTTACCTCGGAAAGGGCGGGCTATAATTTAAATTTATTTGGAAAGGGTTGCAAAAAATAAAAGGAAAAGCCAATTATTTTAAAACGAAGCTGACAAAGATAAGAAACGGTTGTGATATTTCAAATGCTGATTATTTTAATATTACGCTCATAAGGCAATTTTTGGAAAAAAACCTTTTTGGAATTTAGAGTATCTGTGCAGTAGGTTTTGAGACTGGCCGAATAAAAAAAAGGGAGTAAGTAACTTTTGGGAAATTTGATTTTAAAAAAGCAAGGGCAATCTGCAATTTTGGGATTCTTTAAATTTCAAATGAAAATCATGGACAAGAAGATCGCCCTACATTTATCGAAAGACCCTGTTTTGAAAAACCTCATAGAGAAGTACCCACCGCCAACCTTCCGGCAATCAGCGGGGCTTTACCCTGATCTGTTACGGTCCATCGTTGGGCAACAACTCCACGGCAAGGCTGCAGAAACCATTCATGGCCGCTTCCTCGATCTGTTCAAGGGTCGAGTCCCAAAAGCCAAAATCATAACAACTATGGACATAGAAAGCCTGCGTAGTGTTGGGCTCTCCCGGCAAAAGGCTTCCTATATCCAAAATGTCTCTGCTTTTTTCCTAAAAGAAAAAATCGAAAACAGTGATTTGGACGATTTGGATGACGATGCTATTATCGAATACCTCACCCAAATAAAAGGCGTGGGGCGCTGGACGGTCGAAATGATCTTGATGTTTTCCCTTAACCGAACCGATGTGCTTCCGCTTGACGACCTTGGCATCCGTAATGGAATGATCGCCCAATATGGTATTGCCGAAACGGGCCGTGCCCTTAAGAAGCGCATGGTCGAAGTGGCCGAACCGTGGCGGCCCTACCGAAGTTATGCATGTTGGTATATGTGGCGGAGTTTGGAGTAGGGCGGTATTCTTTTCTGAAACATTACCCAAAAGGGATACCGTCAAAATATTATTTTCAAAATATGCCTTTCTATTAAAATAGGATATAGTCCTTTTTTTATCAAGAACTTTTCCAACCCTATTTTTTGTAAAATGTCCTTAGGTATTTCGTATTCATCATCAATTTGAAATATTCCTTTTTTAAAATATTTTTCATGCGTGCTATCTGTTAATTTATTTTTATTAAAAATAAATCGCACAAGGCCGTCCCCAAAATTTTGAATGACTGCCAAACTGCGACATGAACACCGCTCCCCGATATATGCCGAAGGTATGTTGACCCGGCAAATGCCATAGTGGAGGCAGTTTTTCATGGGAGAGCCAAACTCGACTTCAAGGATGGGGGATACAATATTTTTGGAAATTAAAAAAAAATCGGGAGCTGTCTTTTTATTCTTCGATTCCATAGAGCAGGTTTTTTAATAGTGGACCACTATACCCTACTAAAATTCAGGTAAAGGTAAATTATGAAAACAAAAAATATTAGTACAAAGATTATTGTGGAATTTGCGGGTATTTGATTCTGCATGATTATGGAAAATAAGACTTAATGTTGGTGATAGTGATTATATAAGTCATTGGAACTTGAATCAAGCTTTCACACACACGATAAATTGATTGTCAACATTACATCAAAAACATCGTGGATGTTTGTCATTGTAAATAATGGATTTGTTAGAAACGTTAATTCCATATACACTTTTCAGATCCCCAGAATGGCCGTAAGAAAACCATTCAAAAATCACACTCTATAGAAAGCGAATTAAATCCTAGTATTTTATCTTCAGGAATACAGTATAAAAAATAGTTTAACACATTGTCCTGAATAAAATCTGTGGCCAATGTACTTTGCCCATCGACACCAATAGATTCACTTAGCATCATATCAAGTTTTATTCGGATAGAAGAAAACATAAGCATGTCACCAGGTTGAATACCCGATGCTAGCACCATATTGTCAACTTTGTTTGCTTTTCCTCCTAAAACATCATATACGATATTGACCTCAGGAAAGCCATAAGACTCACCATTCACTTTGTATTTCACATAGTTAATGCTATTTGAGAATTGGATATCGAATAAATCATTTATCCTAAAAGATCCAAGTATATTCCTTTTCCAATTATCGATACCACTACTGACATGGTTAGTTTCAGTCAGAAAAACCAAATTGTCTTCCAAAATAAAATGTGAATTAAATCTATATGCCGCAGAATACTCATAAGCCAAAGCATTCGGATTTTGGTTTTGAATGAACACTTTATCCGTAGTCAATTTCCTTTCGTTTTCCGGGATACAACCATAAAGACAATCGTCAGTGCAAACATTTAGATCAAAAGGGGTTTGAATTTTGCCATTTTGCTCATTGATTGTTTTAATAAGGCTGTTAATTTCTACAAGATACCTTTCCTCATTTTTTATATATAATGGCTCTGTAAGAAGTACTTCAAGTGAAAGAATGTTTGGATTATAATCATGGTACAAATTTAAATTCACTCCGTTGGACATATTTAGGTATCTGTCAACCAAAAAATAATCTTCACTTTTCTTAAGCACAATGGGATAATATTTTGGAACACCCCAATAGTATCTATCAATAACTCCCGACCCATGTATTCCAACTATTGATGCACTATCAGTCGTCAATCCGTTCTTAACCAAATCGTTGGTTTTTATGTAAAGAAAAGGTACGGTGTTTTTCGTATCCCATTCTTTTGCATCGATAATATCTGGAATTTTCAGAGCAAGTACCGGGTCGTCAAAAAGCATTGCTTCGAATTTTTCTATGCTTTCGGCACAAATGTCAGGATTGTTGACTATTGTTTGCGCCAGTAATTCATACAGTGTAAAGCCGTCAAATATTTCTTTATTCCAATATTTAATTAATAATATTTCTTTGTTCCAATTATTGGATTCATTTACTGTTTTAGATTTAACAAACTCCCTGAATTTTTCTTCCAGCATCAATTTGGAAATTGCTTCACCCATGCAAAGCCTATTTTTGTCGTAATCATTGCTGGTTATCGCTGTGTAATCAATAATTGTTACTTGTAGTTCGGACAGGTCTTCATTTTTTTTGCATCCCAAAATTAAAATTGAAAAAATGAAAATGAATAAAAAATGAAATTTCATTATATGGTGTTTTTTTGCCCCTCTATTTCCAAAATTAAAAAGTAAATAGAGGGGCAATGAATTAATTGCAAATCTTAACCATTGTTCTTAGATTGATAATATTCCCGAAAGACATTTCATGGATTTGTTCTTCAGTTCCTTGGTCAGACCAACAGTAGGAATAGTTTATCTTGCCACAATTAAAAATATCTGGATAACTTGTCATAAATGTTGAATTAATTGTATTGCTATTATTGGTTGCCAAAGTATTAGAATTTTGATAAAGGATTCCACCTGAAAAGGGGGCATTTGCCGACGGAAGACCTACGTTAATGTTAAACCCCGAATTATGTGTTGTGGTGATTGAGGATTGGGTAGTTTCTCCTGTATTTGTATTCAATTTGCAATAGTCTGTCTCAAAAAGATAAAAAGCAACTTGATCCCCTAGTACTCCTGGATCCCAATTGTTTTGCTGGCAAATGTCTGACCAAGAAAAAAACGGAACAAAATCCAAAGGCACTGGCTTGGTTATATCTGAGCCAGAGCCTATGCTAACCATTAATACAGAAGTACCAAATATGTTTGCGTAATAACTTACGGTTCCAGGCAAAGATATTAAATCAAATAAGTGAAATCGAAACGGATATTCTTGGAAAAAACCTCCTGATGCTGATGCTGAACCCCAATGAATTTTGAGTAAGAAATCATACCACTCTTCTAATGCGGTGGTAGTAGCACCAAAACTACCCATCAGGTCAAAATATACATAACCACCAAAATTATAAGGAGTATAATCGTCAATCCAATCAGAAGGATTGTTAAAATCAATAACACCGCCACAAAGATTCCCGCCCTTCGCTGTAATTTGCTCCGCAGATTTTAATTGAAGTTCATAAAAATGATTAGACTCCCAATAATGATCCCTCATGCAAGGTGAAATCCGCTTGAGAGGTGATCATTCCGAGCGCAATCAAAAGAGCGATAATTGTCTGTAACATAGTTTTAATTTTTAATTAGAGATTAGAGAAAAATGATAGTACAAAGTTATGGGCAGCATTTTGCGGATACAAAGACACTTTAAACGTTTCCTAACACCTCTTTTTTTGTAAAAATGGGAAGAGAATATTTTTATTTTCACCTTTGTGAAGTGGAAAAAAGAAATTAGAATTTCTTTCCCCCCTAAATATTGATGGAAATACCCGGCTGTGCATGGATTGAGCGCCCATGTTTGGAATCCGTTTTTTAACCTTTGCTTTTCCGGCCAGTCGGATTAGCCATTAACACTCTCTTAATTATGAAAGCACTGCAAGATTTAATGGACCTGATTACAAGGCACAAAAGGAAGGAACTCAAAGTGATTGGCTATGACACGGCCGACAATAGGTATGAGCTTTTTTATGAAAGGTTGGAAAAAGGGGCGTTTGCATCAGACGATGAGGCCGCTGCCTTCTTCTTTGGCCCAGATAAGGATGGGCAGTTTACACAATACAAGAATTTTAAAAATAAATTCTTTAGGCGCTTGGCCAATGCCGCATTCCATCTGGATTTAAAACAGCCTGAATTTAACAATGCCCAAATAGGCTTTTATAATTGTTGGAAGAATTTGGCCTTGGCAAAATTTCTAGGTGTTAACGGAGCATACATTGCTGCAAAAAAAAATAATGCTAAAGACACTTCCAGCAGCCATAAAATTTGAGATAACCGAAATAGTGCTCGAAATATCTATACTTATGCTATTTCATTATACAGCCCGGGAGCCTGACGCTAAAAAAAGGGAATACTACAAAGATTTGGTCATGAAAAGTGCAGAGGAAATTGCTATCACCGTTAAAGCAGAAACCATGCACATTGATTTAATCGCCCCCTTTGTCCTTTCGCGTTCCAACAAACCTTGGATGGGAGATCAAGCAGCTAAATATCTTGAAGAACTTGAACCCTATTCTGGAAAGATTGACGGCTACCGTTTTAACCTTTATTATTTTTTAATAAAAAGATTAGAACGTGAAATAGTTTTCGATTATCCTGGCGTGGTGGAAGCCAGTCGGGAGGCATTGCGCCATTTTGAAAAAAGAGACTCCACCCCAAAAACTACAATAGCCATTTTCGGCAACACCCTCCTTATCGGTCTCACCATAACAAGCCAATACGAAGAAGCGGAAAGAGTAGCAGCCAGGTCTTTGACAATGGTGCAAAAGCACTCTGTTGGTTGGTATAAGACCAATGAGATGTACATGACCTTGAAATTTTTCAAACAAGATTATCAACAAGCATATAGCATCCTCAAAGAGGCTATGTCCAATAAAAATTTCAGCAAACTCCCCCCAGCAGAACAGGAGAGTTGGAAAATTTATGAGGGCTATATTCACCTCCTTATTGCTGCGGGGAAAATTTCCCAGACAGATTCCGAAAAAAAGAAAGACAAATTCTGTCCTTCCCGTTTTTTAAATGAAATGCCCAACTTTTCCAAGGACAAACGGGGTATGAATATCCCCGTACTAATCATCCATGCCATTTACCTTTTATATGAAAAACGATATGATGAATCTTATGACCGGATGCTGGCCCTTGAAAAATACAATGACCGCCATTTAAAGGAAGGCGATGACACTTTTCGCACGTGGTGCTTTTTGCAGGTCTTGCTGCAAATCCAGAAAGCGGATTTCAAGAAGGATGAGTCTGAAAAAAGGGCTGCCGAATTCCTCCACCGCATGAGCAGCCAACCAGTGCAGTACCTCAATGCACCACACGAAGTAGAGGCGATCCCTTATGAGCATTTATGGGAAATGGCGATGGAGGCGATTAGTCGGTAGGAGAGAGAAGGGTGACAGGCTTTGAAACAATAGCGGTCCACAACTTTATGGGCTAAACGCTGAACCTTATTTTCCTATTAACTTTCCCCTTTTTCCATCTCCAAGGTTGGTAAACTTACTCAAAAATGTATCTTTGCGGCGATTTTCGGAAGGGGGTATCTTTCCGGCCAAAAACAACTCACCTGATCAAACAAAAAATCGTTAAAATAACATGAGTAATACAGGCAAAATCAAGCAAATAATTGGAGCCGTGGTGGATGTAAGTTTTGCGGAAGAAGGATCCAAGTTACCTGAAATCTTAAATGCCCTTGAGCTGAAACGCCACAATGGTGAAACGCTCGTGATGGAAGTACAGCAACATCTTGGTGAAGATAGTGTGCGGGCCATTGCAATGGACTCAACAGACGGTCTCACAAGAGGCATGACTGTGACTGATACGGGTATTCCAATAGCAATGCCGATTGGTGACGCAATAAAAGGACGCCTTTTCAATGTGGTTGGTGATGCCATTGATGGTATCGGGCCAGTATCCAAAGAAGGCGGTTACCCAATCCACCGTAAACCTCCTACTTACGAGGAATTATCGGTAGAGAAAGAAGTGCTCTATACAGGGATCAAGGTGATTGACCTGATCGAGCCTTATATGAAAGGTGGAAAAATTGGCCTCTTCGGTGGTGCTGGCGTAGGTAAAACCGTTTTGATACAAGAGCTGATTAATAACATTGCTAAGGCCTACGAGGGGATTTCCGTGTTCGCTGGTGTGGGTGAGCGTACTCGTGAAGGAAACGACCTCATGCGGGAGATGCTGGAATCCGGCATCATCGATTATGGTAAGGAGTTTATGCACTCTATGGAAGCAGGGGGATGGGATTTGTCGAAAGTAGACAAAGAAAAATTGAAAAACTCAAAAGCGACGTTTGTTTTCGGACAAATGAACGAACCTCCTGGTGCACGTGCCCGGGTAGCTTTGTCTGGTCTGACGGTTGCTGAATATTATAGGGATGGAGATTTGAACGACCCGACTGGAGGCCGTGATATCCTTTTCTTCATTGACAACATTTTCCGTTTCACTCAAGCAGGTTCTGAGATGTCAGCTCTTCTTGGCCGGATGCCTTCAGCTGTGGGTTACCAGCCTACATTGGCTACCGAGATGGGATTGATGCAAGAGAGGATTACATCCACCAAGCGTGGTTCGATCACTTCTGTACAAGCTGTATATGTACCTGCGGATGACTTGACGGATCCGGCACCAGCAACAACGTTTGCCCACTTGGATGCCACCACGGTATTGAGTAGGAAAATTGCTTCTTTGGGTATTTATCCTTCAGTAGACCCACTCGATTCAACAAGCCGTATTCTCGATCCGCAAATCATTGGGGATGAACATTATAACTGTGCCCAAAGGGTAAAAAACATTTTACAGCGATACAATGAATTGCTTGACATCATTGCCATACTTGGTATGGACGAATTGTCGGAAGAAGATAAATTGGTCGTTCATCGTGCCCGCCGGGTAATGCGTTTCCTATCGCAGCCATTCCACGTGGCCGAACAGTTTACCGGAACGCCTGGCGTGCTTGTCCCCATTGAGGAAACGATCCGTGGCTTTAACATGATCATGGATGGTGAGGTTGATGAGTACCCGGAAGCTGCCTTCATGTTGAAAGGTTCGATTGATGATGTGATAGAGGCCGGTAAGAAATTGATGTCAGAAGCTTAACTAATGAATAATGGGTAATGATGAATGATTAAATTAATTCGTCGTTACCCATTATCTCTTATTCATTAAATAAGATGAATATTACTATTCTAACTCCAGATAAAGAGATTTTTCAAGGTGCGATCGTTTCCGTAAAAGTTCCTGGTACGCTGGGGCAGTTCCAGGTATTGAAAAATCATGCACCCATTGTTTCTTCATTAGCAGATGGCGAAGTGGTATTAGTGACCAATGGGGGTGGCTATAAGTTTTACGATGAGGAAAGCGGGACGATTAAAGAGGCTTCTAAATCAGGTGAGACCATTCGGTATAAGATAAGTGGCGGGTTCATTGAAGTTTTGAACAATGAAATCTCACTTCTGATTAGGATTCCGCAAGCCTAAAGATTTTTAACCCATACAAATTTTTATTTCGCTGTTGTTTAAGGGATAAGATGTATTTCTTATCCCTTTTTTATTTCTCGGAATTTTGCATAGGTCAAATTTCACAACTGAGCATCTACTTCTTCCAACTCCTTTTCATCGTATTCGCCGAACCAATCCTTGAGCTTACCCTTGGCCTTGCTCCTGACTTCCGTGTTGATGTAACAGGCCAGTGTGACTAAACCAAAACTCAAGACACCGAGATCGTCAGTGTATCCGATGATAGGTGTCAGGTCGGGGAGGGCATCAATGGGAGAAATAAAATAACCCAGTACCCCAATGATGATATTCTTTGCCCAAAGAGGTGTTTCTTTTCTCGTGAACGCATAATACAACAGAAGAGCACTATACACTACCTTGATACCTGCGTCGCGGAAGTATTGCTTGATCTTTGATAACAGGCTGTTTTCGGAAAAAATATCACCGTATTTTTTGAAAGGATTTTTCATGTGAATTAATTGGCAATTAATTAAATAGATGAAATGGTTTATTAATAAATTATGCTGCCCTATTGAAATGTAAGGCTCAGAAAGTTTTTGAATAGGAGCCCAAATTCGGACAGGGTCGTCATTTACTAAACCCCAATTTCAAGAAAGACTTTCACTACTTTAATTTTTTGAGAAGGTCTTCATACACTTTCACTCTCCTTTGATTTGTCCCATAACTGCCAGTAGTGAAAGTGGTGTAAATGAAATAAACTATGCCAATAACAAAAATAACGGCAGTGATGTTGTTGTAACCCACCTGCCATAATGAAATTGTATAGGCAACAAACCAAGGGATTCCAATATAAACGTCCCTTTTCATTAGGTTTTTGCAACGTTCAATGTTTTCTTCGAGCCATTCCACAGAAAGATGTTGAGCCCGTAATTTGTTGCGTTCTTTCGTAGAAAGTATGCTTATGATAGCTTCAAAATCGGAGGGTTTAAGCTTTTTAGCCATTTTACTATTTAAATGAAATAATCAAAAAAAGTTAGGTTTTAAGGGGGCGTTAAGGTTATAAAGTTATTCTTCCGCAATCGGTTCGGATTCGGTGTGAAGTTCTACACCATGCATGTGACCAGTAGAACGGAAGAAGAAGCCAGCGGCCAAGCCAAAGGCAAAACCGGCAATATGCGCCCACCAGGCAACGCCACTACTGGCACTGCCATCGGCGAGTGAACTGGTGCCAGCCATCCATTGCTGCCAAATCCACAGGCCAAGAAATATCCATGCGCTTACCCGGAACGGGAAAATGAGAAATAAAAGTTTTACCCTTGAATGAGGGAACATGACAAGGTATGCGCCCATTACTGCTGATATAGCACCGCTCGCACCTATCATGGGAACAGTGCTTTCCATATTGAAATAGATGTGCCCAATAACAGCAACCAACCCGCCTAAGGCGTAAAAGCAAATAAATCGAAGATTGCCGACTGTAGCCTCTATGTTGTCGGCAAAAACCCAAAGGAAAAGCATATTTCCAAGCAGGTGCATGAAATCACCGTGCAAAAACATGGAAGTGCCTAGCGTGTACAAATCCTTTCCCTGTGCAATTTCTATCGGGATAGAACCGAATTCGTCCCAAAAGGCATCAAGCTTTCCTTCTGGCAGCATAATCTGAAAAATGAAAATTGCAATGTTCAACAATATAAAACTATAACTGAACAAAGGGAAATAGCCACCTTTAACCTGATCGTCTCCTATCGGGAAAATCATATTTGAATTGTTAAATTGTTACAGGGTTTCATTATTTAGAAGTCATTTGGAATCCTTGAAACAGATGGTTTTTCACATCTTAATTGGTAACATGGATGAGCTGGGTCATAAATCCCAAAATGAACGAGGGCGATTATAAACTTTTATGGTATCGGCGATGGTTTGCCAAAAATACCATAGCACAACGCCTGCAACAGGAAGATATGCAAATGCCCCAATAAGGTGAATCCAGATGGGGAGGCTGACCATCAATACAATTGCTGTTTTGATATAATTTAATTTTTTTATATATCGATAGACATGTAGTAGGTGTGCGGCGCTAGCTATCTGCCATACGCCTAAAACTACCAGCATAGTATTGGTCCAAATCAAGCCTGTAGCATAAAACAACAATAGCAATACCGCAATGAGGAGGATGACCTGTCCCAGTAAATCTACTTTCATCCTAAATTTAGAAATCATTGTTAATTGGTTTAAAAATTTGAAATCCCAATCTCGATCCTAACTGTCCTTTATTTTTACTTAATCGTTTAAGAATAGTGGTCAGCACATCATTACCTTTGCCAAAAGTAATACAATATTGGGTTTTGGGTAACAGGCAATGGACAAACTGATCTATTGCTTTTATTTAAGACCATCATTTCCTAAATTTCTATGGATATTTTACCAGCTCAAGTGAATGAACTGATCCGCAAAAGGAGATCGGTTTTTCCTAAAACGTATAACAGTAAGCCTATCAGCCGTCAGATTGTTGAAGAAATATTAGAAAATGCAAATTGGGCACCTACCCATAAACTGACTGAGCCATGGCGCTTTAAGGTAATTGTAGGTGAAGGGTTGGAACGGTTGAGTAATTTTTTATCTGATCATTATAAAAGTATCACTCCAGAAGAAAAATTTTCAGAAGTCAAATACAATAAGCTCAAGTCCAATCCCTTGAAAGCAGCTTGTGTTATTGCAGTGTGCATGAAAAGAGACGAAGAAGAACGTGTAGCTGAATGGGAAGAAATTGCCGCAGTGGCTTGTGCTGTCCAAAACATGTACCTTACTTGTACGGCGTACGGAATTGGCTGCTATTGGAGCACACCAAAAGTGGCTTTAGAAGCTGATGAATTTTTAGGATTAACAAATGGCGAGCGATGCCTCGGCCTTTTCTACATGGGTTACCATGACCTACCTGATCTTCCTGGCAAACGAAACCCTGTATCAGAGAAAACAACCTGGATAACAGAGTGAATTACTGCTGCTTATCGCGTTTCTATTTTTTGCAAATACTCTTATGAGCGGGGGTATTCATTTGTGTACTTTTTAGAAAGGGTGACGCCTCAATTCTACAATCGTTCATCTCTATAATATATTCAAAGAATGCATCGGCTAAAGATTTAATTTTAAAATTGGATTCCGAAGTATTTGATTTACAATAAATTATAATGGTTATTAATTTGTATTTTACATATAGATAAAAACATATTAGTTTTTTGGCAAGGTAATTGGAAATATAGAATATCCCAATTAGTTAGCGCAATAACAGGGTTTTATGCAACAAGATTTTTTTTCATAAAAGTTGTACCTGTTTAGCCCAAATAAATTGACACCTATAGAATATACTTTTTCCCATGCAACATTTTACTAAAGACTTAGTGTCGGTGATGACGTATTGCGCTGTTACCGGAGCAGGAAGGTTGCATGGGATTTCTTTTCCCATCTGTTAAGATTTCCCATCCAATTTTCCTTTGATAAATAGTGAAATGGCCAATTGAATCGTACCTGTTTCCTCTTTTTGAGAGCGGCTTTTCTCGACCAATTGGTTTTTGATCATTGAATTAATTATTCATCTCGAAAACGATTTAATTATGTTGATCCTTCAGCTTGCACTTGGTGCATTCCTCCTAGGTGGGGGCATCATTACATTGACCAATTGGGTCGCAGAAAAATTAGACAGGAATTCTATCCACAGCGGTCGCTGATCTTTTGGCAATATAGCTTTTTGGTTGCTCTAAACATAAGCTATACTTTTTGCATGTAACTGCTGATATTATCGGTAGGATGTACAATCCGGTGGGTGTGATTGAGGTTGTTGAAATTTCATGCTCACACCGCTTTTTCTAATTCCTTCATCGCGAGCCAAGTCATTAAGCCCATTCCTGTTTTTAAGCTATTTTCATCTACGTTAAATGTGTCGGTATGCACAGGCGAGGTAATTCCTTTGTCGGGGTTACCGGTGCCAAGGCGATAGAAACAGGCAGGAATTTGTTGGGAGTAATAGGCGAAATCTTCTGACGTCATTCGGATAGGCAAGTCCACTACATTTTCATTTCCTAAAAACTCCTCAGCTAATGCTCTTGCGCTGTTGGTAAGTTGGGGGTTGTTTTCAAGGAAAGGGTATCCTTTTTCGATAAGGAAATCACAAGTACCGCCCATACTTTCTGCAATGCCTTCGGCCAACTTGGTCATTCTCAAATGAGCTTCGGCTCTCCATGTTTCATTCATTGTTCGGAATGTACCCTGTAATTTTACCTCGTTTGGGATAATGTTGGTTGCCCCTCCCGTTGAGTTTATTTTTCCAAATGTTAGTACGGCTGGAATAATTGGATTTGTTTGGCGGCTCACAATCTGTTGCATTCCTGAAATAATGTGTGATGTAATAAGAATCGGATCAATGCAATCATGGGGCAGGGCGCCGTGTCCGCCTTTACCTTTTATTGTCAGGTAAAGCTCATCTGCACTGGCCATGTACATGCCAGAACAGAAACCTACTTTTCCAGACTCCAATGGTGGGTGCACATGTTGGCCAAAAATGGCAGATGGTCTTGGGTTTTCTAAAACGCCTTCTTTTATTAAAATAGATGCACCACCAGGTAATTTTTCTTCACCAGGTTGAAAAATCAATTTTACAGTCCCTTTTATTTCGTGGCGCAATTCATGAAGTATTTTTGCAGTGCCTAATAAAGAAGCGGTATGGACATCGTGGCCACAGGCATGCATAATACCTTCGTTTTTACTTTTATATGAAACTTGATTTTTTTCTAAAATGGGAAGGGCATCTATATCAGCTCGCAGAGCAATTGTCTTTTTTCCAGTTGCATTACCTTTTATTAAAGCAACAACGCCATTTCCACCACAACCATGTTCATGCTCAATTCCGAATTCCGTTAATTTCCTAGAAATAAACAATCCTGTTTCCACTTCTTGGAAAGATAATTCTGGGTATTGATGCAGGTGTTGCCTAGTGGCCACTATTTCTTCAAAATATTTTTCAGAAAGTAATTTTATTTTATCAATTAGCATTTATTACTGCATCATTTAAAAGATGGAAAACAATTTAATTGTGAATTTACTTTGCTTAATTTTTTACTCAAAAAAAATAAAACCGTAAAACCCTATTTTTTTAGGGAGTAATTATTGGTGTGAATTATTTTTCATCCAATAATTTTTCCAAGCCAACACTCCGTGATCCTTTGATTAAAAAATGAATATTTTCAAATACTTGTTTGTTGTACCAATTTTTTAATTCTTGAACATTATTAAAATAATTGATTTTTTCGGTTAAAGGTATATTTTTAAATTCTTCGCCTACCAGAATTAATTTTTCAAAATTAAAGGATATGGCAAGGTCTGCAATTTGTTGATGCTCTATTTCACTTTGATCTCCCAATTCTTTCATTGCACCAAGTATTGCTATTTTTTTATTCACTTCCATTTTTTCAAATTGAAGTAGTGCTTTATTCATGCTAGTTGGGTTGGCATTGTAAGCATCGAGTATAAAGGTGTTAGAGCCTATTTTTAATATTTGAGAACGGTTGTTGGATGGAGTATAATTTTCAATCGCATTTTTTATTTTATTATCCGGTACTTTAAAATAAATACCCAGAACAATAGCGGTCATAATATTATTGAAATTGTGTTCGCCAATTAATTGACTATTGACGACAATAGGCGTGTCTTTATCTGATTCAAAAACCGTTTTGATAAATGTATTTTTTAAAAGTAATTTTATTTCAAATGGGTTGTTGTGCGAATTGGGTTGGTTGCTTTGTTTGTAATATATTTTCCATCGAACGTCTTTGGATAAATCTTCAAGAAATAGTTCGTCTAAATTTACAAATACGACTCCGTTTTTTTTTGCGAGATAACGGTATAATTCCGACTTCCCTTTTTTTACACCCTCTATTCCCCCAAAACCTTCTAAATGAGCTTTGCCAATATTCGTTATTAGCCCATGGGTTGGTTCGGCGATGTTGCACAGGAAATCAATTTCTCCTTGGTGGTTAGCTCCCATTTCGATAATGGCGACTTCAGTTTCCAGTGGCATGGCCAATAAAGTCAGCGGTACTCCGATGTGATTATTAAAATTACCTCTTGTGAAGTGGGCTTTATAGTGGCTGGAAAAAACGGCACTGATCAATTCTTTGGTAGTGGTTTTTCCGTTGCTACCGGTTATAGCAATGACAGGGATATGAAATTGGCGTCGGTGGTAGATGGCAAGTGCTTGAAGTGTTTTCAAAACATTTTCCACCAAAATAAACTGGTCACTTAATTTGTAAGTGGCTTCATCAATTACTGCAAATGCCGCCCCTTTTTCCAATGCTTGTTGGGCAAATTCGTTGCCATTGAACTTTTCACCTTTTAAGGCAAAAAAAAGGCAGCCTGGTTCTATTTTCCGGCTGTCAGTCACAATCAGCGGATGCTGAAGGTATATTTTGTAAAGATACTGGATGTGCTGCATGAGAGGGAAAGTCAAGCTGAAATAAGCCTGCAATTATAACCAAAAAGTCCCCACATCAAATCAGATGTGGGGACTTTTTCCATATTACAATGAGGAGGTGGATTATTTATACCGCCTTTTTACCTTGCTCTTGTTTGATTTGAAAGAAATCCCACCAGAGTCGTCGTTACCAGTTGGGCCGCCAGTACGGGTCATAGCGCAACGGAAACCAAGATCGCGGTAAGATTTATCTTCTTCCCGGAATCGGCGAGTACCAGGTGCCAGCCAGAATGCACGATCTTGCCAAGAACCACCTTTGATGACACGTGCTTTATCGCTGACCAAGGTTGTTTTTCCGTAATCGTAGAAAGCTTCTGATTGTTTGTCACCATCCAAGAAATTATAAGGTTGGCCAACTTTATAGTTTTCACGGGTCGCTACTTCATCATCCTCAACATAGCGGTAACGCATGCGGCCGAGGCTGTCCTTCTCAACAGGTTTGCCATCTTCATCCAAAACTTTCGTCTTGAATTTGTTACCCCTGAAAGAGTTAAGGTCTTGTTGTTCAACATCTTCGATTGTCAAGCTGGTGGTAGGCCGGTAAAGGTCCATTGTCCACTCGTTGACGTTTCCAGCCATATTGTAAAGGCCGAAATCATTCGGGAAGAACTTACGGACTGGGCTGGTAATGTGTGCCTGGTCATTCAAGTTTCCAGCCATACCCATGTAATCCCCTTTAGATCTTTTGAAATTGGCCAATATTTCACCTTGGTACTTATTCCGTTTTTGGTAGCGAACAGTGTTTCCGTTCCAAGTGTAAAGCCTTCTATCAGAGATACGTTCGTCTTTTTCAGAAACCAAATTTCCGATTAGAGCTAAAGCTGCGTACTCCCACTCGGCTTCGGTTGGAAGCCTGTACGAGGGAAGCATAATGCCGTCCTCAAAGCGAACCGGACGTTCTCCATCAGTCCGAATGTCCTTCAAGTTTTTACGGACATCACCTTGATATTGACCAGCGAGATAAGCTTCAGTGTTGAAGTTGTCTTCATCTTTTTGCTCAGGGTTCAAATTTAGGATTCCTTTTTCAATGAGGATCATCTCATTCACCCTGTCGGTAC
The DNA here is from genome assembly GCA_041392505.1 of Saprospiraceae bacterium. Lineage (GTDB taxonomy): Bacteria > Bacteroidota > Bacteroidia > Chitinophagales > Saprospiraceae > UBA6168. The sequence goes on from JAWKLX010000068.1 coordinate 16,394, forward strand.
GCCATTGAGAATAATCATTGGCCTGAAGCCAATTAACGCCGACTACTGGGTAGTTATCAAAAGATGGGTGACGGAAATAGGTCTCAACGAAAGGTTCGTTAAAGGCCAGTTCTTCCCTCCAAACTAAAGTGTCTGGAAGCGCATTGCGGTAAACCTCTGGATAAGATTCTCCAAAAATCCTTTGGATCCAATAAAGGTACTCCCGGTAATCAATATTGCTAACTTCAGTTTCATCCATGTAGAAGGAAGAAACGGTTACACGGCGAGGAACGGCGTTCCAATCGTAGGTAACATCTTGATCGGTAATACCCATCGTAAATGTACCTCCTTCAATAAGAACAAGGTTAGGGCCGGTAGCTTGACCTTCATAGTCAAGTTTTTCAAAGCCTCCCCATTTGGTGTCGTTGTATTGCCAGCCTGTGGTGGAAGATCTTTCTTTCTTACCACAAGAAGACAACAGCAGAATAGCGAGGAAAAGAATAGGACTGAACTTCAACAAATGTTTCATCACTTTCATTAAGAATTTTTACATTAAAATTTTAAGCCTGCAAATATAGGAATGTAACCGTCATTTTGATGGCTGTTCAAAATATTTAACATAGATTGCCTCAAATCAGGCAATTATCGAAAAATTTTAAAACAGTCATTATACCGGTTTGCAAAACGTTTTTTTCTTAGGCGATCACTGTTTTCCATGTTTAAAACAACCGAAATCTCGTGCGACCCACCTGTAGGGGCAAGGCTCGATAACGTGAAATCATAGCTATACCCGATTTTGAAAACATTATAAGAAACACCGACCATTGCAATCGCTGCATCTGGGTTTCCAAAGGCATGACGATACCACCCTCCGGCAAAAACTAATCCCATGCTATAATATGCCCCCATATTCAATTGCCCTTGATCGCCTTGTTTTAAGAATAGGATGTTCGGCGAAATAAACGAAGCAGGGTTGCGCTTATTGCCTTCCTTAACAATAAACTGCGCCCCCCCATGAACAGACATTCTTAATGGCAGCCCTTCGACTAAGCCATTGTTTAAATCAAGGAATCCTTCGTTGGGGGTGGTCAGGTGATGAAGTGAAATGCCCCCGTAGTATTTTCCTGTAAATGCCAAGAGGCCGACCCCTGCATCGAAAATTGTTTTGTTCAGGACGTCTGGCTGGACTTCATTGGTTTCTAAAATTGGGCCTTGGATTTGGTCAATTTGGTCGAGGAAGACCAGCTTGTCCCAGTCAAGATTATACTGCCTAAAGCCAGCCTCAATACCCAACTTGATTTGAAAATCATCGTTGACGGCGATGCGGTAAGCATAAGAAGCGAGGAAATTTGTCATCTTCAATAAGCCATCACCAGCATCATCGGATAAAACCATAAGGCCGAGGCCGCTGTTTGCCTGTGGGATAAATTGCTCATAAGACACCGCATAGGTGGAGTAGGCAATCCCTAAATCAGTTACTGTAGGCCATTCATTTCTGTAACTAGCAGAAATGCGTGGGGCGAAAGTTGTTCCTGCAAAGGCAGGGTTCAGCAACAGAGGGGTCGAATAGAATTGGCTGAATACTGGATCTTGGGCCTGTAAGGTTGTTATGCCTATCAGTGCTGCTGTGAGGAAGCAAAGTATTTGTCTTGTCATTGACTTCATTGATTCATTTTTGGTGTCGCAAATGAAGTATGTTTGCAATACCCTGTTTTAAGAAGGATTTTAGTGCTGAAGTGAATGTGACTGAAACGGTGTTGCTCAAAGGTAGTAATTTGAATATTGGATTGGGGCAACTAAGTTACTGATTGTCAAAACTACGGCGAAGGGGATAATTAAAATAATTTTTTGCCATTGCAGTAGTTTTGTCGGCCTGCTATCTATTTTTTGTTAAAAAGAGCGAAAGTATCATAGTAGCCTCGCCTTAACGTTTTTAGTCCGTACAAAATTATTGGCCTGTTTTTATTTGGCCTTACGGGCTGCTTATGCAAAAAAATAACGTATTCGTAATATGAAAAAAATTGGAACATCCATCTTTACCTTTCTCTTTTCTATTGCCCTTTTTGCGAATGGGCCTTCCCTAATTAAAGGAACGCTTACTTGGTCAGAAGAAACACCCCTTGTACCTGCCGAAGATGCCGGCACCTATTATATAAGCCATTTTGAAGGGGCAATATATGATGAAAGCCATCCTACTTTGCCATACTACTCTAACAGGTTTTTGCTGACTAATTATAGTGAGGTTCAGGCAGTTTTCAACAATACTGTTTACGAACCCTACAACAAAACGGCTTCCGTGGATGATGAGGCAATATCTGATGACATTACTATTAATGTAGCTATTGAAAAAGATAGGACTGATTATTTTGCAAAGGTGTCTTTCATACCCATCCGCAAAACAGGAGCGGGCCAGTATGAACGGCTGGTTTCTTTTGAAATCCGGCTCTCTTACCGCACCCAAACCCCATCGGGCAGGTTACGGAACGGGCACACTTATACATCTGTGCTGTCGGATGGAGATATTTACAAATTTGCGGTAAAAGAAACGGGCGTTCATAAATTGGATTACAATTTTTTGAAAAACGAAATGGGTGTCGATGTTGACAACATTGACCCACGTACCATCAAACTCTATGGCAATGGCGGCGGCATCCTGCCCGAATTGGTAGATGCCGAACGCATCGACGACCTAGTGGAAAATGCGATTGAAATAGTTGGTGAATCAGACGGTAAATTCAATGATGGAGATTACATCTTGTTTTATGGAGAAGGGGCGAGTGTGTGGGAGTATGACCCCAATAAGCAAATATTCAACTCTCCAATGAATTATTACGATACCAAAAATTATTATTTTATAAAAATAAGCTCAGGTAATGGCCTTCGAGTAAATACGCAACCCACTGTAAGCGGCAGTACTTATAATTCGACCACCTTTAATGATTTCATCAAATATGAACAGGACCTTGGCAACCTGATGCACCAATGGTCATCTGGGCAAGGGTCAGGTAGAAATTTTTATGGGGATCAATTTAAAGTCAGAATAGAGGAGGATTATACAGATCAGTTCCAAGTAGAAAATTTAGTCACAAGTGCGAAAGCATCACTGAGGGCAGCATTTGCTGGCCGGGTCGAAACCAATAATGTAAGTTATTCCATTACAGCCAACGGCAATAAATTCACCAGTAGCACCTTCAGTAAAACGGAGGGTGGTTCGGTAGATACTTATGCCTATGAAAGGATTATAGAAGCGGAATTCGTCCCAAGTGGCCCATTTAGTCTGAAATTGGAATTTGATAAAGGGGGCAGCTCATTTAATGAAGGCTGGCTGGATTATATCCAAATCAATTTTCGTAGACAACTTTTGATGACTGGAAACCAAATGGTTTTTCGGGATGTGGAAACTTTGGCCCATGCTGTCAGCACATTTAAGTTAGGCAATGCTTCTTCCGATATAGAAATCTGGGATATTACCAATCCTTTGCTGCCCAAAAGGCAGGAAGCTAATCTTGCTGGGTCTGAACTTTCCTTTTCAACCAATACCGAAGAGTTAAAAGAATTTATCGCCATCAATAAAAATTCCGGGTTTCTTGAAGCTGAAGCAATTTCGAAGGAGCCATTGGAAAATCAGAATGTCCACGGCACTGATGATGTGACAATGGTCATTGTTTACCCAAAAGAATTTGAAGAAGAGGCAGAGCGTTTGGCTCAGCACCGTCGGGATTTCAGTGGCATGGATGTGGCCAAAGTTGAAATTGGCCAATTGTTCAATGAATTTTCTTCTGGTAAAAAAGACGCTGGGGCCATTAGGGATTTTGCGGTGATGCTGTTCGAGCGCCAACCTGATAAATTTCGCTACCTGCTGTTGTTCGGAGATGGTTCTTTCGACCCCCGCGATATTCACTCATTGGGAGGGGATTTTATTACCGTTTACGAAACAGATAACTCGCTGAGCCCGATTTCAGCCTTTCCATCCGATGATTTTTATGGATTGCTTAGTGAGGGGGAAGGGGCTGACATAAGTAAGGGCTCGCTTGACATTGGAGTGGGGCGTTTACCGGTTAAGAGTTTAGAAGAGGCAAAATCGGCTGTGGATAAGATTATTCTTTACGATACCAGACCAGACAATTTGAGGGATTGGCGCAATCGAATCCTTTTCGTCGGGGACGATGAGGACAACAATACCCATACCGGTGGCTGCGACAGGATTGCTACCTATATTGGGGACAAAAACAAGAACCTCAATGTGGACAAAGTGTACCTTGATGCCTATCCACAAGTCTCGACTTCAGGCGGCACTAGGGTGCCCTTGGCAACCGATGCGATCAACAATAATATGTTCAAGGGCTTGCTCGCTATGATTTACCTCGGGCATGGTGGCACTAAAGGATGGACGCAGGAGCGGGTCTTGAAAATAGAGGACATCCTGAGCTGGGCCAATAAAAAAGGTATGCCGCTCATCATTACCGCTACCTGTTCTTTTACTGGTTTTGATAACCCTGCCTTTACCAGTGGTGGTGAGCTGTGTTTTCTAAATGATAAAGGTGGGGCAATTGGTTTATACACTACGGTACGACCTGTATTTGCAAATGCGAACGAACAGCTGACCCGTGCTTCCATGGATACATTGTTCAATAAACTGAACAACGACCCTCCTACATTGGGGGAGGTTTTAAGGATCGCCAAAAATAAAGTGGGCAGCGCTACCAACTCGCGCAAGTTCCTCCTCATCGGCGACCCTTCACAGAAATTGGCGTTGCCCAATTATCAAGTGGCTACCACCAAAATAAATGGCGTGGATATTTCGACTGCCGTCGCTGATACGATCCGCTCCTTGCAAAAAGTAACCATCGAAGGGCAGGTGCAAGATGATTTCGGTAATTTATTGTCCAATTTCAACGGCATCGTCTATCCGACCATTTATGATAAAAAGGTGACCTACCAGACGTTTGGCCAAGATCAAGGTAGCCCCATCTTCCCTTTTGATTTACAAAAAAACATCATTTTCAAAGGGAGGGCGAGCGTAACCAATGGCCAATTTTCTTTCACATTCGTAGTGCCAAAAGATATTAATTACAACTACGGCGAATGCAAACTTAGCTATTACGCTTCCGATGAATCCCAAATGTCAGATGCGGCAGGCAATTATCAAGAGATAGTAGTCGGTGGCACCGATCCCAATGCGTTGGCCGATGACCAAGGGCCTAAAGTAGAAGTGTTCATGGACGATGAAAGCTTTGTCTTTGGGGGGATCACTAGCGCCGATCCTTTGCTTTTGGTAAAATTAGAAGATGATAATGGCATAAATGTAGTAGGCAATGCAATTGGCCACGACCTCAACGGGGTATTGGACAATAATTCGCAGGCCTATAATTATATTCTCAATGATTTTTATGAGGCGGCGGTTGATGATCACACTAAAGGCGAAGTAAGGTATCCTCTGTACAATATTCCTGAAGGGCGGCACGAAATAAAAGTGACAGCTTGGGACATTGCCAATAACCCCGCTGAAGGCTTTACAGAGTTCGTTGTCGTATCATCGGAAAAAACAGCGCTGGAACATGTGCTGAACTATCCGAACCCCTTCACCACCTCCACTTGTTTTATGTTTGAAATGAACCCTCCACGCCCCGGCGTTGAGGTAGATGCGCTGGTTCAGATTTACACGGTTTCAGGAAGATTGATAAAAACATTGGAAGAAAGAATAATTTTTGAAGACCGCCGTTTAGGAAGCGACAATTGTATTCGTTGGGATGGCCGTGATGATTACGGCGACCCACTTGCCAAAGGGGTTTATGTTTATAAAGTTAAAATACAAAACCCAGATGCTGGCGCAACGTTGCTGGAAGGCGAAAGCGAATTTGAAAAATTGGTTATCCTTAAATGATGCATAATGGAAAATATAGAACGTTGAATAGAAACTTTTACCTGAATCAAGTGAAAATATTCCTCATTCTACACTCTTCATTTTTCATTCATTTTGAGCTCCCTATATTTGCAAACTTTTTTAAAAAAATAGAATCTATCTCATGAAAGGTTTACTTCTGAAGATTGCCTGTAGCTTGACCATCGGCCTATTATTTTTGACCGAACGGACACAAGCCCAATGTTTTTACGACTCCAACGGTGTCCTCGTCAACCCCGATGGTTCCGAGTGCATCAATACCATTTTGACTGCTGTTCCATTCTTGAGGATTGTCTCTGATGCTCGTTCTGGGGCCATGGGTGATGTTGGTATTGGAATTTCCCCAGATGCAAATGCCATGCATTTCAACCAATCCAAATTGGTCAATGCTACGGAAGATTTGGGGGTCTCTGCGACGTACACCCCTTGGTTGCGTTCTTTAGGCCTTAATGATGTTTATTTGGCTTATTTGACAGGCTACAAGAAAATAGACAACTTACAGGCGGTTGGCTTTGGCCTCCGGTACTTCGCCCTTGGCGATATTAATTTTACCGATGAAAATGGTAACCCTACGGGCACTGGCCGACCTAATGAATTTGAAGCGACGGTTGCTTATTCCCGTAAATTGAGCGATAATTTATCTGCGGGCATCGGAGCGAAATTTATCTATTCAAACCTAGCTTCTGGCCAACAGGTGGATGGTCAGACGATTGGGGCAGGAACAGCTGGGGCAGCTGATATTTCACTAACTTATGACACTGAGATCGAAGCGAATGGTAATGCCAGCGATCTGACCTTGGGTGTAGCAATTACAAATATTGGTTCTAAAATCACCTATACCAACGCAGCCAACCAGCAGAAAGACTTCCTCCCAACCAACTTGGGAATTGGGGGCGCTTGGACTATCAATTTTGATAGTTATAACAGCCTGACTATCGCTACGGATATTAATAAATTGCTCGTTCCTACCCGTTGTTTTGACAATGACCAAACCCCTGAAGATGAATGTGATACGGACGGGAACAATGTGCCAGATTGGAGAGAGGAATCTCCTATTGGTGGAATTTTCAGTTCTTTCAGCGATGCTCCAAATGGCTTTGATGAGGAGTTGAAAGAATTGATGTATTCTTTCGGTTTGGAATATTGGTACGATAAGCAGTTTGCCGTTAGGGCAGGTTACTTTACGGAAAGCCGCACCAAAGGCGATCGTCATTATTTCACCGTGGGCCTTGGTCTGAAATACAACATCTTCGGTTTGAACTTCTCTTACCTCGTCCCGACGACCAATCAGCGCAACCCGCTTGACAATACCTTACGTTTCTCCCTGCTCTTCGATTTTGGAGCATTCAATGGAGAGGGTGTGAATTGATTTTGGAAAATACTTTTAGAAAGAACAGCCTTTGTCGGATCGCCCGGCAAAGGCTGTTTTGGTTTATAGATAGGATAGAACTACCTTTTTTCAAATGCAGAGTTTGTCGCGAATTCGTCCTGAAAAATCTATCCAAAACGAATGGTCTATTCTTGACCTTTATAAGGCGGCTTTTTTCGGAAAATAAAATAGAGCAGTAACAGAACCGGGATAATAATGTAAATGACCCAGGTACCCCAGGTTGACCAATCCGTTGGGGTATAATCGGAAGGAATGTCCTGAGGTGCTTGGGCAAGGATTTGTACCTGACAAAAAAATAGGGCAGTAATAATCAGCCCTTTGAACGAGGAGGAAAATATGCTGGATTTCATGATAAAATATTTCAGGATATAGAAAATAGTACGGGTGCTACAGTCGTATAACCGATCAAGGGGCAGTATGTTCTAATGATGATAAAAGGCTGTTTTGGCCTTGAGGGAATAGAAAACTTACTTATCAGCTGATTAGCTGTATCCATAAACTTTCAACCCCTGATTTATATTCTTTAAATAGAACAAGTTAAAATCATCTACATCGGCATGAAAATCATTCGACCATTCTGCCAATGTGGATTTTTTTAGTATTGGCTTTATTCTTTCACCGCTTCTACTTTCTCGTTCATCACTTTCGCTTGGTGCGAAATGGACTCTTGGTGAACGGCCCGGAGTACCGTTTCCACGAAGCGTTTGCTGAGCCCTTTTTGCGCACCTATTTGGCAGGCATGCTCTAATATTTCGCTCCAGCGGGTGGGTTGTAGAATGGCAATGTTGTTTTCCTTTTTGTACTCACCAATTTGGTCGGCTACCTCCATGCGTTTACCAAACAAGTCCAGCATCTGGTTGTCGATTTCATCAATGCGGTGGCGGAGGTAGTCAATGGTTTTCAGAAATGAAACATCGTCGGTCGTCTGCTCCCTAATCACTAATTCTTTAATCATGACCCCAAAACGGTGAGGAGTTATCTGCTGAGCAGCGTCGCTCCAAGCATCGTCGGGAGTGGGGTGCACTTCCGTCATCAGGCCATCGTAATTAAGGTCGAGCGCCTGTTGGGCAACGGCTTGTAGTAAATCCCTCCGGCCACAAATGTGGCTGTTGTCGCAGATAATCTGGAGGTCTGGAAACTGTCTTTTCAACTCGATGGGCAATTGCCACATCGGGGTGTTGCGGTACTTTGTTTCGCCGTGGTAATGAAAGCCGCGGTGGATCACGCCGATGCGGGAAATGCCAGCCTTGGCGATCCGCTCAATGGCGCCGATCCATAATTTTAAATCTGCGTTGATAGGGTTTTTTATTAAAACAGGAATGTCCAAGCCTTGCATAGCATCTGCCACTTCCTGTACCGAAAAGGGGTTAACAGTGGTGCGGGCACCGATCCAGAAGACGTCGATGCCGTGTTTCATGGCATCAAAGACATGCTGGGTGTTGGCGACCTCCGTGGTCACTTTCAGGCCAGTTTCTTGCTTGACCTTTTGCAGCCATTTCAGGCCCGGTGCGCCGACCCCTTCGAATGCCCCGGGGCGGGTGCGAGGTTTCCAGATACCTGCCCGGAAGAGGTCAATGCCGACACTCTTCAGCCCGCGGGCAGTTTCCAAAACTTGCTCCTCGGTTTCGGCACTGCACGGCCCGGCGATGAGGATAGGTCGTTCTTTTTTTTCAAATACTGGTTGAAATTGCATGTTAGATCGGTTGACGGCGGACGGTTGACGGCGGACGGATTCGCCTTTGATCAACTCCTCGCCATGATGGCAAAATATTATTTTCGGGCCCTTCGTCCTGCTATTTTGAGAAATCTGCGACGTCAATTTTTGGCATAGCGGCGCTCCAAATAGAATGACAAATGGGCAGGGATTGAATTTTCTGAATTTCTATTTCTCCAAAATGTCTCTGATTCTGTTGGCCTCTACCATTTGTTGGTGAAAGCTATCGAAGTCATTTTTTATCAAAAAACTTCTGAACTGGGAAAGCACATTGATGTGTTCATCCAAAACATCCAGAACGTTGTCCCGGTTTTGGCGAAAGATGGGCGTCCACATATCCGGGGAGCTTTTGGCCAGCCGGACCGTAGAGGCGAACCCACTGCTCGCCAGTTCAAAAATCTGTTTCTCGTCTTTTTCTTTTTCCAAAACAGTCAATGCCAGCGCAAATGAGCTGATGTGGGAAATGTGCGACACGTAAGCGGTATGAACATCGTGTTCTTGCCCACTGAGGTAGGCGATCTGCATATCCATCGATCGGTACATCTTTTCTATTAGTTCAACAGCGTTGGGGAGACTGTCTTCTTTTTCACAAATTACTGTGTATTTACCTTTAAACAGATTGGGGATGGCTGCCTCAATGCCCGAATGTTCGGTGCCGGCCATTGGGTGTGTGGCTACATAATTTTGGCGTTTTGGGTGTGCTTTTACAACTTTTAAAATATTGCGCTTGGTCGAGCCAACATCAATGACCACTTGATTTTCCACCAAATCCAGAACATTGGGCAGCAACGATAGCATGGCATCAACCGGTGTGGACAAAATGATCAGGTCCGCATTTTTCACCCCCTCTTCCAGACTCATAGCTTCGTCAATAATACGACGGCGCAGCGCCTTGTCAAGGCTCACTTGGTCTCGATCCACACCGATGACTTTTTTGGCAAAACCATTTTCCAAGAGGCTGATGGCCATGCTGCCGCCGATATGTCCTGTGCCTATTATTGTGATGGTCATTTGTTGATAAGTTGAGATGATTTACGGCTTTTGACTTTCTTTAATCCTGCTGATTGCTTTGGCTATGGTTTCTTCATTTGCACAAAGGGAGATTCGAATATAGCCATTGCCCTGAGTGCCAAAAATGCCGCCTGGCGTCAGGAAAACATGTGCGTTGTGAAGAATTTCATCTGAAAGTTCAAAACCATCTTTGAATTCTGTTGGAACGCTTGCCCATACGAACATACCGGATGTATCTGATTGCCATTTGCAATCCAACAGGTCGAGTAGTTCATGGACTTTTTCTCGTCGCTTTCGGTAAACGGCATTTAATTCTTTATACCAACTGTCAGGCAATTGTAGTGCTTTCGCAGCAGCCAATTGCACTGGCCGGAACATGCCCGAATCCATATTGCTTTTAAACCTCAACACAGTTTGAATCAGGTCGGAATGGCCTGCCAACATGCCTACTCGCCAACCGGCCATATTGTGGGATTTGCTAAGGGAATTTAATTCCAAGGCAACTTCTTTCGCACCTGGGACAGCCAAAATGCTAAGATGGTCTTCATTGAGAATAAAACTATAGGGGTTGTCATTAACGATGAGGATGTGATGTTTTCTGGCAAAATCGACCAGTTCGATAAAAGAAGATTCTTTAGCTTTTGCGCCTGTGGGCATATTGGGGTAGTTGACCCAGATGATTTTTACTTTACTTAAATCCTCTTTTTCCAACAGCTCAAAATCGGGTAGCCAGTCATTTTCTGCCGATAGCTTGTATTCGATAACGGTTGCCCCAGCCAATCTTGTGGCAGTAGCATAAGCAGGGTAACCAGGGTTGGGGATTAAAGCAGCATCACCTTTTTCCAAAAAACTCATGGCAATGTGCAGGATGCCTTCTTTCGATCCGATCAATGGAAGCACTTCTTTTTCTGGATTTAGCGCAACATCATAAAAGCGTTCGTACCATTTCGAGAAAGCATGCCGCAATTCTGGTATGCCCATATAGCTCTGATAGGCGTGATTGTCCTCCATTGTGCTATAATCGTGAAGGGCCTTAATGACCGAAGGGTGGGGTGGCAGATCGGGGCTACCGATGCCGAGGTTGATGATATCCAAGCCTTGGCTTTTCATGGCGGCAATCTCCCTTAGTTTTTTGGAAAAATAATACTCTTGGACATTGCCGAGCCGTGCCGCAGGACGGATGGCTATTTTATCTGATACGATCATACTTCAATGTGTTTTCCTTGCTGGTAAACGCCTAATATCTTTAAGTCGTGCACCAGTGGTTTTAGCGACTCGATCCCTTGATGCCACTTTACTTGCCCATCGCAGATGAAGTCAACAAAAAAGAAATATTCCCATTGTTTGCCAGCGATGGGGATAGACTGGATTTTTGTCAAATTGAGTTCATAAGCAGCCATGACGCTCAATACTTTGTGCAAACTACCCACTTGGTGACTGATAGAAAAACAAAGGGATACTTTATCGGCAGCCTCGCTGATGTGTTGTTCGTCTTCCCGTTCTAATACTAAAAAACGGGTGTAGTTCTGTTTGTTCATCTCAATGCTCTCGGCTATCATTTCCAGACCGTACATGTCGGCGGCAAGAGAACTGGCAATGGCATGTGCTTTTTCCATTTTGCCGTTGGCAATCATCTTGGCGCTTAGGGCAGTGTCCTCCGCCTCGATCAACCGGATATGCTGGTATGGGTGGAAAAATTTTTTGCATTGGGCGATGGCCATTGGGTGCGAGTAGACTTCTATCAATTCTTCAATCCTTTGTCCCGGTAAAGCCATGAGGTTTTGCTTGATGCGGAGGTAAATTTCCCCAGTGGCCTTGAGGTTGTTTTCTAACAAGCGGTAATAATTGCTCATAATGCCGCCTGCCAAAGTGTTTTCAATTGCCATTAGTCCTATGTCAGCGGTTTTGTTTTTTATTAAATCAACCAAGTCGTCAAAGGTGTGACCGGGAACGATCTCGATTTTTTTATCCTCAAAATAGTGCCTTGAGGCAATGTCGTGAAATGCACCAGGATAGCCTTGAATGGCGACCTTTAAGGCAATTTCCGATTCGGTAGATTTCTTAGGTATTTCAGTTAAAGTGTCCATGTTGGATATTTTATAAATAAAAAAGTCCCGACGTAGCGGAACTTTAGTTATTCGATGATTCATTTGCATGCAAAATAGCTAAAGCTCCTTATGGTGGCCCATAAAAGTAAAACCCGTAAAAAAAGAAATAAGACTGGTTAGGCATCATGGTTAGGATCGTTGATATAGGGCAAAAAAAAATCCCGTAGAACGGGACTTTTAAATTCATGATCAACTTGCTGAACAAATTTAGCCGCCCCTTACGCTTGTGCATAAAAGTAAAAGCTAAAAAAATAAAAACTGTTCTGATGCAAGTTCATAATAAAAATAATTGAGGCACAAACATAGCCGGATTATCCTATTAGTGCAAGTCAGTGCCCTTGTTTTCTGTAAAATGTATAGAATAAAAAAACAAAAGCCCTGCAAACAATACTGCTTGCAGGGCTTTTGTTTTTCGTAAAAAGCAATTTATGGCCTGATGCTGCGCTTGCTGATGCGCACTGTTTTTAGAACTTTATTATCCTCACCAACCATGCTCACCAAGTAAATACCATCAGGTAAAATAGAGACATCATAAGTATTATTTGCAGTTATTGGGAAAGTCTTTACCCGTTTGCCGAGGATATTGGAAACCCAAAGTTGTTTGACAAATTTTTGTTCTGAAAGTGAAATGTAATTAGCTGTTGGGTTAGGGAAAACCCGCAGATTAGCCTTTTGTCTTTCAGTAACAGCAGTAGCGTTTTCGATGCAGACGTCAAATTCTACCGTTGTATATTTAATTGACGGGTCATCGTAGTTCAATATCTCTACTTTTGGTAGGCAACAATTTGAAACCTGATTTGGCCTTAAATGGAGATCCAATAAGGCGCTTTCTCCGGGCGCCAGAACGACTGGGTTGTTGACGAGACCGCCTTGATTTGACGAGACGGCAGTCGTATAACAATTATTTTTATCGCAGACCAAATAGTTCCAAGTATCTGGGCAGTCTTCACCGGGGACAATCAACCACTTAACATTTAAGGTCTCAGATGTATTGTTGGTCATTTCTGTATGAGCAACGACTTCACTGTAAGGGCTTGAAAGATCTGCCGCAAAATTGTAGGTGAACGGGTTTGGCGACACACTCACGTCTTGGGCAAAGACGTGAAAAGAGATGAATAGAAATAGAAAAAAAGGTATCAGTTGCTTCATATCGTTTATTTTAATCAATTGCAAATTTAAACCAAAAAAGGGGTTTTACGTGCAAAGTCAAGATTTAAAAAGCAAAAGTCAAGTCAATTATCTTTTCTTTAACACCGGCTTTGGGCGTTGGGTTTTCCAAAAGCCCCATCCAAACTCTTTTTAAGTGCATAAACCAAACCATTCTATTTACTCTTTATAAATAGAGTGACTAGGTAATTTAGAGAAAAACTTTACCCAGCTACCTTTGTTTCTCCCTTTATACCAAATCAATAATAACATGAGAATTTCCGCTTTCAGACGTGCCCATTTCAATGCCGCCCATCGCCTGCATAACCCGAAATGGTCGGATAAAAAAAATGCAGACGTCTTTGGCCTGTGCAACTTGCCCAACTACCACGGGCACAATTATGAATTAGAAGTAAAAATCACTGGAGAGGTAGATCCTGAAACAGGTTATTTGATCGACCTAAAAGTTTTGAAAGACCTCATTAAAGACCAAATAGAAAATCGCTTTGACCATAAAAATCTTAACCTTGATACAGAAGAATTTAAAAACCTCAACCCAACAGCAGAGAATATTTGCTATGTTATTTGGAACATTTTGCGTTCGCATTTGGATGAAAAATACGAACTAGCTGTCCGTCTGTATGAAACGCCGAGAAATTATGTGGAATATCCAGCTTAGGATCATTTAAAAAATAACTTCACCATTTGGACGGATTCTTTTGCCCTTATTTTTTTCTTTAAAATCAGTCATCCCGAAATAAATTCGGGATCAACAATACTCCTTCTTTTAAAGAAAATCTAAAACCAAAACAACCTCGTCGAAATGTCGAACTTATTCTTTGAATGATCCTTAACAGAAAAAGGCATCTCCTATTTATTTTTAATTCAAACAGTTAATCCGCCGAGAAATAATGGAATCCGTAATAGCTCGAATTCAACAAATAATTGGGGAAGTCCCTAAAAAAATAAAGCAATTTTCTCCTGAGGAAATGGCTTATAAGCCGACCGTACTTAAATGGTCAAAAAAAGAAATATTGGGTCATTTATGTGATTCAGCTTTGCATAATTGGCAGCGGTTTTTAAACATCCAAATTCAAG
>JAWKLX010000069.1:0-28923 GCA_041392505.1 Saprospiraceae bacterium
TTCGAGGTTGAACCCCGGATCACCACCGACGATACCATTGGCGACAGCAATGTATGTTCTGCCCTCTTCCAACACCAAATCATACTGTACCAACGCATCCGAAGCCGTTGTGCTATTGGCCAAAGCAATCCCAATGGTAAGCATAACATCCGAAGGAACATCCACGAATGGGGTCGCAGTGCGGAAGGCAAAATTGTCGAGAAGGCGGTTGTCGTTGACCCAAACATCCACCGTTGGAGTTGGTGAGTTGTGGATTATTTGCAAACGGGAACCTGTAACTGGCGGCGGCGGTGGTGGCGTCGATCCGATTTTGAAGGGGAAAGTCCCGCCATTGTCCAAAGCTACCCAAGGCTCAAAAGCAGGTGAACCTCCACCTAAAAAGCCACTGGCAAAAACAGTTGCCGTGCGGCCACTCCAAAAGCTGAGGTCAGCAATATAGCTCGCTACGACTGTGCTATTGTCATTTCCGGGCGTTACATCAAGGTCGTAACTGGCAGCGGGCACTTCCAGATAGCCGCTGAAACCACCGAATGAAACGTCATCAAAAATAGGGCTACCGCCCGCAACGATGTCCACTTCAGGGGCATCCGGTGAACCATGGAAAAACAGAATCCCGACGTTTCCATCGGCCACTGTTTCTTGGCCCATATCGTTGACAAAAAGGTTGAAACCTGGTGTGCCGCCTACCACTCCTGCGGCAATAACTACATAGGTTTTTCCGTCCTCAAATTGGACTGGAAAAGTCGCAATTGCATCAGCGGCACTGCTGCTATTGGCCGGAGCAACCCCGATTGTTATATCAACGCCAGCGGGCACATCGATAAATGGAGTCGCCGTCCGAAAAACGAAGTTGTCGAGCAGTTTGTCTGCGTTGGCATAAATGTCGACCGTTGGCTCAGGTGAATTGTGAATAATCTGCACACGGGCAGTTTGGGAGAAGGCCCACGCAAAAGAAATTAGCGTGAGTACGAGGGTAAGTTTCGCTCTCATGAGGGTACATTTTAATGGTTAGAAAAAATAATAATTAAAACAGGAATAAAACAGGAAAGAGCTGAACTGGTTTTGGAAATTTGCAGAAAAAAATAAGGTTTTTTAAATTAATTTATAATTGAGAAAAAGCATTTATTTGTTAGCCTTTTCCCACCCAAACAATTAATAAAATATGACAATAATTGATAAACTCGCATGGATCGAAATCCAAAACCAACACATCCTCAGCACTCGTAGCAAAGGGAAAAATGTCTATTATATTCCGGGTGGTAAAAGGGAGAATGGCGAAAGCGATCATGCCGCCCTTATCAGGGAAATAAAGGAGGAATTGAGTGTGGAATTACTACCCGATTCTATTCAATATGTCGGCACTTGGGAAGCACAAGCGCATGGTCACGCGGAGGGCGTTTTGGTCAGGATGACTTGCTATTCGAGCCAATATATCGGCCAGCTCGCACCTGCCTCAGAAATTGCTGAAATGGTTTGGTTAAATTATTCAGATTGGGATAATATTGCACCAGTGGACAAGATCATTTTTGATTGGCTGAAGGGGGAAGGGATGATTCAATAATTATTTCTGAAATAATTTCTTCGCTTTAAATTTGACCTTTAAGGGCTTTCTCATAAAAGTGGAATAAATGCATTTTGCAAGGCAGCCGGGGTTTTGAACCCCGGAATTCTGGTAAGACGGCGAAATTGTTTCAAAGTCCGGGGTTCAAAACCCCGGGTATCTTGCAAAAAATCAATCAATTCAGATGATTGAACCAATTTCTATTTTTTATGAGAAAGCCCTTTTAGACCATTTTAATTAGCATAGTTTTTTCACTATTCATACAACCACTCAACCAAAAGGAAATTAATCACCTTCTAACAAAAATTCCTTTCAACATTGAAGAAAATAATTTTATACCCCTTCCTTTTCCTTCCTTCTTTCCTTTTTTGCCAAAGCAAAGCTGATGACATTTTGGGGGTTTGGCTCAACGAAAAAAAAGAGGCTGTTGTAAAAATATACAAAGACGGCAATGAATATTTCGGGAAAATAATCGACATCCGTGGGGAGCACGCTCCGGTAAAAGAAACCTTGAAAGACCTCAACAATCCCAAGCCTGAATTGCGGGGAAGGGCACTTATGGAAATGCCGTTGCTCGAAAATTGGACTTTTGAAGATGGTGAATATGTGGGCGGCACTGCCTACAACCCCAGAATGGGCAGGTATTTCACTTGCAAAGCCTGGCTCACTTCTGCAAAAGAAATGAAAATAAGGGGCTACTGGGGAATTTTATTCGCTACCGAAACTTGGGAAAAAATTGAATGATTTTTTTCACGGTTTCATTGTTTCACGGTTTCATTGATTCATTGTCTCATTGTTAACCATGAAACCGTGAAACCATGAAACCATGAAACCATGAATCAATGAAAATAAATATTATTGGCGGAGGCATCATTGGGTTGTTCTCCGCTTATTATTTGCAGGAAACTGGGCACGAGGTGCATATCTTCGACAAAGGTGATTTTTCAGACGGCTGTTCCTTTGGCAATGCAGGCATGATTACGCCCAGCCATTTCGTGCCATTGGCTGCACCGGGTGTGATTGCCCAAGGCATCCGTTGGATGTTTGATGCCAGTAGTCCATTTTATATCAAGCCGCGGTTGGATTTGGATTTGGCGCATTGGCTGTGGCGCTTTTACCGTTCTTGCAACCAACAACAGGCGGATGCGGCCATGCCCGTTTTATTGGATTTTAATTTAGAAGGGAAAAAATTGTATCGAGAATTTTATCATCAAACGGGCATTGATTTTAAATTGGAAGAACGAGGTATTTTAATGTTGTATAAAACAACCAAAAAAGAAAAGGAAGAAATAGAAACAGCAGAAAAAGCAGCGACCCTCGGCATTGAGACAAAACATTTAAACCAACAACAAATCAACGAATTTGAAAAAGGCACAACAGTGGACGCCCGCGGTGGTGTGTATTGGCCCAGTGACGCACATTTACACCCAAATATTTTAATAGGGCATTTAATTAATTTATTAAAAAATAAAGGCGTCGTTTTTCATAAAAATAAAACTGTTTCCAATTTTGAAAAAAAAGGAAATAAAATAACCGCTATTTTTTGCAAGAATGAAAATAATGGCCGATACTACGATAATTACCACCGGAAGTTGGTCAGCTATTTTATTAAAAAATTGGTGCAATTCACTTATTAATTCAGGATGGCAAGGGCTATTCGATCACCTTAAACCAACCTCCTGAACGACCACAGTATGCCACTCTTTTTCCGAAGCAAAAGTCGCTGTGACACCTATGGGCAGCGACCTCCGTTTTGGTACACTTTGGAATTGGGCGGATTAAATTCCGGCAATAAATAAAAACCGGATAAAAGGTATATTAAATGCTATTCCCCAATATTACCCGAACATCAAAGTGGAAATGCCAGCAGAAAAATATCTGGCGGGGCTTCCGCCCGGTCTCGCCAGATGACCGCCCTATATTGGCCGTTTAAAAATACGATAATTTAATCGTAGCAACAGGGCATGCAATGATGGGCGTGAGCCTTGCTCCAGCGACTGGAAAAATGGTGCGAGATATTTTAGAAAAAAAGTGAATAATAATTATTTAACTTTTTTTAACCCTAATCGATATTGAAAGCATTCATTGAATACAAGTTCCGGTGTATCGGTTCAAAAAGTGTATTGATGCAACGGATGAAAGTATTTAGTAGCACCGAAATACCTTAATACCATTAAAATGCGATTCATCGCAACTTGAATTAATTATTTAAATCTCCTTTAAAACTACTATTTTACAACTATTCCTAAACCCTAACCAATTTGCAGAGTCTCATATTCTAAAGTATTTTCGGGCTTGCAACTTTCCAAATCATGCATCCAACTACCGCCTTTTGCTTTCCCTTTTTTCTCGGATCATTTCTGCTACATTTCCATATAAATCGGACGCAGGCATACCTTTTATATTTTGATAGCCTGTTATTCTTGGCCCGTTCAATGGGTTCTCTTTATTTTTCTTTATTTGAAATTTTTTATGTTTTTCAGGATCAAACTTATTATGCTTAACAATTACATTTTCCCATTCCGCCTTGGTTGGCAAACTGTAAATCGCCACTTCTAATTGCACTATTGGTGAATAGTCTAAATATTCTCCATTAAGATATTTCCGATAAGTAAAATGATTTTCGGCTGTTTGCTCAGGATGCATAGAGACCACCCCTCTTTGAATTAATTGCATCTCGACTACCCGGTCTGTCCGCCAATTCGCAAAATCTACGGCTTGCTCCCAAGTCACTCCAACCACCGGATAAAGATCATACGCTCTATCATAATAATAATCCTCTCGTCAACTCCTAAAGTACCCTTCAACGATTGTGGTCTAATACCGTCGAATTAAATTTCTCTGAATTTTCTCCATATACACGCATCACCCAATATTGATATTCTCTGTAATCAATGTTTGTAACTTCCCTTTTATCCAAATAATAATTTTCTTCTAATAAAATAGTCCCCGGCGGAGGATTTTTTTCACTAAAAAATTCTTGCGATATAGCATTTATTGTAATTAATAAAAAAACAAAAACAAGTAATAGAGAAGGCATTTTCATCATCAATAAAATTTAATTGTGTTTACAAACACAGCCATTGTCATTGATTTTTTTTTTTGACACCCGGCTGCTTTTTCAAATTTATAATCAAAAGTAATTAAATATATCTACCTGGACTCATGGATGCCCTTAAATCTTCCAATAATGGGTTTTCAAAAGAAAGCCCGTGCAAATGCCAAATAGTGTCGAATAATTTCAGGAAATAATATTCCACTTCCCGAAAATCAACACTCACCAAAGGTTGTAATTGGGGCGTAAAAGAAGTCGCTGCATTGCCATCCAATAAAACGGGAATGACCGTTTCTCCATAAAAATTAGGTTGCCGCACCCGGAGATTGATGAGTTTTAATTCAGCCGCTACGACCGGATCGCTTTCTTGGCTTATATATTTTTCTTTCAATTTGGGAGTTCCCACTGCGATCACAAAATCACAGTCGACAATCCGTTCAATATACAAATCCAGATTAGAGCCCGACAGGCTATGCCAGCGATCCAGCAACACATCAATCTCCGAATTCCGCAAATCTTTGGCGAGCTGCAACACCCAGCGCTCGTGCTCAGGCACACCCCATGCATAACTGATAAAGCAGGTGGGTTTATTGTCTTTTCCTTTATCCCTCAACAACCCTTTTACCCTGACCAACGCCGCCTCGAATTTTGTCAAAATTGTTGATCCCATTAGCCGTATTCTGCGCTTACCGATTTTTTTGTTAATCAATTGGTTTGAGCCAAAAATTCAACCATGGCCCGACAATTAAGCTTATTTTTGGTGTGGTTGATGTGATCCTATTTGAACAACTGACCAGCGCCGTGTCCACATCATCCAAAAAGAGGGAATGCACAATTTGACAGAAGGGTGTATCAGTTGGCTGGGCCTCCGCCATCATTTTTTTGAGTTTATTCTCCAGAAAGTTCCTCACTGTATAATATTTCTTCGTTTTAAATCTTGATTTTATCGAAGAGCTTTCGTCCTTAATTTTTTTATTTTTGATCTTTACTTTTCCCAGTTCATCAATTCATTGTTTTAATACTACCCAGAACTTTTACTGACCGAATTTTTTTGGGTGGAGGGATGTTCCTTGAACACCGACAGTCCAGCCCAGTCTTGCCGACACCGCTGTCACCGACGAGGGTTATTTTGGTGGTGGTCGCTGACGGTCTGGATGTCGTAGTCGAGTTCCCAAAGTTTGATGACGGTGTCAATTTCACTGGGTATGGCTAAGATGGGTTTTGTGGGGCTGGTGGGAAATCGTAAAATAGGTGGGTGCGGGAGCGGCAAGGAGTTGAGCTTTTATTTTGCCCCGAGGTAAATTCTGGATTAAAACCTTGATTTTTGTTTCCCCGAAGTGAATTCGGGACAGGCATTTTCATCAAGGAAAAGAAAGAGATAAATATTGAAAGCGCAATTTGTTATTTAC
The DNA here is from genome assembly GCA_041392505.1 of Saprospiraceae bacterium. GTDB lineage: Bacteria > Bacteroidota > Bacteroidia > Chitinophagales > Saprospiraceae > UBA6168. The sequence goes on from JAWKLX010000069.1 coordinate 6,026, forward strand.
TTTTTTCTTGATAAAAAAGTAACAAAAAATCAAGAAATCATAAACTCGCTCCGCTCAAACAGTATGATTTCCAGCCACCCGCCCAAACGAGTACATGCACCTATTGTTACTCTCAATAAAATGTAAAATATTCCTATCATTGCCCCTCCTTTTACATTCATCATTCTACATTCAATATTTTACATTGCCATGAAGCGCCGCCACCTTTTTGAATACGAAGACCTGCCTTGGTTCCCACAATTTATCCGCAATTATGGGACGGATTTTTTGCAATTTATTGCCAATAAAATGGACGTGTACAAGGAAATAATTCCGGTATTAAAAAAAGGGATTCAAAAAAGCAAACAGAAAAAAATAATTGACTTGGCGTCAGGCGGCGGCGGTGGATGGGAAAAAATAATTGGCCGATTAAAAGAAGAAGTGCCGGATATACAAGTCACGTTCACCGATTTTTATCCGAATATAGAAGCGTATAAAAAAATGCTTTTAATCGACAGGGAAGCATTTAAATATGTGCCGGAAAGCATCAATGCGTTGGATGTTCCCCAGCAATTAAAGGGGTTTCGGACGCAATTTTTATCCTTCCATCATTTTAAATACGAGGACGCCAAGCAAATTTTGCAAAATGCCGTGGACGCAAAAATGCCCATCGCTATTTTCGAAATTCAGGAACGCAATATGGAACATGTTTTAAAAAATATGTTTTCGCCAATCATGGTATTATTGACAGCGCCTTTTATCCGACCATTTTCCATCGGCAGGTTGGTATTTACATATTTAATTCCCATCGTTCCATTTTTTATTTTATGGGATGGGGTCGTCTCTGTTTTACGAACTTATACTTTGGACGAAATGAAACAAATGACCACCGAATTAAAAAACCGAACACATTTTAAATGGGAAATTGAAAAAATAAAAGATGGGCCAATCACCGTCATTTATTTGTTGGGCTACCCGAAATAATTTTTCAATGGATAATTGACAATTATTTTTCCTCATATTTCATTTAAAGACCTCCAAATACCTGACGGGAAAGAAGGTAAACCTTCATTTTTGAATGAGGTAATTGTCAGATTGTAAGCAGGGCAACTAATGAAAAAACCTGCGTTTTATGGTCAACTCTCCCATATCGAACTGGGAAGGGACTAATAGAAGCGTCTCTTCTGTAATTATATGCACTTATAAAACCCAAACGGTAAGAGAAGGCTAAACTGGCCCAATCCGTTATTCTTACTTGTGCGTCCGTGCGAAACCCAACATCTTTATTTTCTACTTTCCTTTGTTCTAAAAACCGACTTGGGGGTTGATCCGAATCTTTTTGGGTCAAAAGCCCGCCATATAACCCTGCCCCGACCATCAACCTATTGTATTTAAAGGCAGGGACAACCGAAAATGTCAGGTAGTCCAAATCGATTTTTTCACCGCCCTCAAAAGATTGTCGAAAGCCTTGGCGATCAAAGGCCAATTCACTGTAAAGTGCAAATGGTATTTTGGCAAAATGATAAAGCATAAAACCGCCCAATTTGGGCTTGTATAAATAGTGATAATCACTGTTGTTCAGGGTGGACGCATTTACCCCAACTAAAACACCACCAGTTAATGCCTTGGGGTCGTGGCGTTCTTGGGCAGCTAAAAAAGGCATTGAAAACAACAGGAAGAATAACAGGATAAATAAGGTGTTAAAATACTTCATACTAGAGGGCTTGAAATTGAAATGTTTAGTCGAATTGACTGATATCCAAACGTATTGGGTTGATTGGTTTTTATTTTTATTTCGATTTTAATTTTGATTTCCCACTATCATACATGATTTCTATTTTTAATTTAGTAAACTTGCGTGTACGAAAAAATCAAGTGAAACAATTTCCTATCTAATTGCTCGGAGTCTTCCGATTTTTATTTAGTCAAATTGAAAACAACACCTCGCAGCCATGCTTTTTCCCTTATTTATTTGAAAAACAAAACATGCTGAAAAGGCCGTCCTACTGAGCTGTTGGGACTATTTTTTTGTACTTCTTCATTTTATTAACCATTAAAAAGAAATCCAATGAAAACAGTAAAAAGAGCTTCTGCGAAGCCCCAACCTGTCCCCCCTATTTCCCCATCCCAACCTGCCCCCCCTGACGCAACCGACATCCTGATTGTTGGTGCAGGTGTTGCCGGATTGTACTGTGCCTATCGTTTGCTGCAAAAGAATCCCAATCAAAAGATTGCCGTGGTGGATCGGCTCGGACGGACGGGTGGCCGCCTGCAAACGGATCATATTTTTATCAAGGATGTGAACGGCAAACCGGTCGAGGCCAAAGATGAGGAAGGGGGTATGCGTTTCAATTTTTCCATGCAGGAGGTTATCACCTTGAGTTACGAATTGGGGCTTTGCGATGAAATCGTTCCCTTTGGCGACGGTGGACCCAACAACCGGATTTGTGTGCGCGGTCGGAGTTTTACCAATGCTGATGCCGCTGCCAACAATGGCGCTATCTGGAGCGAATTGTACAATTTGAAAGAAAACGAAAAGGGGCAAGGCCCCGGCGGCCTGTTGGGTTTGGCTTTCAAATACTTGTTGGCCATCAACAATACGCCTACTGGCACGGACACGACTACGCCGGAGTTTTGGCAAAAATTCCGTTTGGAGTATGAGTACAAGGGCAAAAAACTGAACGAATGGGGCACTTGGGCATTTCTTCGGGACTACGGTTTTTCAGAGGAGGCCATGCAAATGTTTCTGGACACCGTTGGTTTTGAAGGGCCATTCCTCTCTTCGGTCAGCTTGGGCGAGGCTTTTCAGATTTTGGAGGATTTTCCTGAAAACCCAAAATACTATGCCTACCGTCAAGGCTTTTCCACTTTGCCCAATGCGCTGGTCAAAAAAATTAAGGAAGGAAAAAATGCTTCCATCAGCTTGGGTGTGACTATAGAATCGCTCGACAAAACCAAGGAAGGCTACGTTGCCACTTGGAGTACCACCCCTGGCGTTTTTCCCAAAGGTCACCACGCCAAAGAAGCAGGCAAGGTCAGTTTTAACAAAGTTATTTTGGCGCTGCCCAAAAAGGCATTGAAAAATCTGACAGCGAACTCCCCACTTTTGAACGCTACCTACAACACCAATTATGCGCAATTTGCCAAAAACCTCAACGGTGTATTGGACATGAAGCTCTTGAAAATCAACCTGTACTACAATCAGGCTTGGTGGGAAGAGGATGGTTTAACAGGACAGCCACCGGTCATGAACTGGGGTTCATTTACGGATTTGCCGCTCGGCTCGGCTTATGTGTTCAATCCGGTTTATCCACAAGATGTGGACGGCCCGGCAGCACTGACCATTTATTGTGACTTCAACCGGACCACTTACTGGGAAACCCTCCAAGCGATCGGCCCCATGTTTAGTTCGGCATTGCAAAAAGAGCACGACAACGATGTACCGCAAACGATTTACCCTGCCTCGGAGGCAGTCGTAGAAGCAGCCACGGAACAGCTCAAAATCCTTTTCAAGACCAACAATGTTTTGCCCCGCCCGCTATTGACCAGTTTCCGATACTGGGACGGCGAAGATGATTTTGGTTATGCCTACCATCAATGGGGCCGATTTGTCAATGATAGGGAAGTGATCGCTGGATTGGTCAACCCGGTCAAGGACGTGTACACCTGCAACGAATCGTGGTCGGACATGCAGGGCTGGGTCAACGGTTCTTTGCGCTCCAGCGAGTTGGTACTGACCAAACATTTTCACACACCTCCGTTGGTCCCCGACCCAAAGATTTGGGGTTCTCCTTGCGGTGTTCCCGACGACGGGGAAGATGATTGATTTCCCTAAGGTATGAGCCAGTCATTGGGTTTTGGGAGGGAAAATGAGAGAAGGAGAGAATGAATGAATAAAAACCACAAAACTCAATGGCTGGCATTTCAATGAAAAAATCATTTGTCAATAATGAGGATTAATTCAAAATTCATTGAAATAGTACAGCCCCGGAGGGACGGCATGTTCTAGCGAGGGAGGAGAATCCCTTGAAAACTTTGAGGATTTACCCAGTTTCACTTGCAGGTAAAGAGTGAACTAATCCCTCCGAGGACTTTTTAGCAAACGCTCGAACCTTCCGACCCGACTCATGCCTTTCTTTTTAAGAACATTGACCTCCGAATGAGGTCCGTTGTTTTCCATCATTTCTTTTCCCTATTCTTGTTCATTGACAAAATCCCGCCTTTCATTGAAACGAATAGCGCTACCTGCAACCTAGCATCAACTTTGCTGTTACTCATCCCGACTTTAAGAATGGTTTCACATTTTTAAAAAAACACCCAATAAATAAGACAAGGAAAAAGGGCCTCACCGAGCTGCTTTTCTTTCAATTTGACAACCTGACGCATGAATAGAAATTTGACATTCCCATTGATATGCCTCTTCCTCTTGCCTACCCTGCTGATTGCCCAACAACGGGGAAATGGGCAAGGCAACACCAATGCTGGCCCTCCCGTCACTATAACTGGAAAAATATTAGATGCCTCAACAAAAGCTCTTTTGGAGTTTGCGACGATCACCTTATTCCGCCAACAAGACAGCACCATGGTAACGGGGGCGATCTCCGAAACAAATGGTGGTTTTTCCTTGGAGGCCCGCCCTGGCCGATATTTTATTCAGGTAGATTTTATTGGTTTTCAGTCCTCTACGCTCAACGATGTGATCGTTCCGGCGGACAAACGTTTTTTAGAATTGGGGGAAATCAGCCTCAGCACGGAAGCAAGTGTGTTGGACGCCATTGAAGTGCGGGCCGAAAAAAGCACTATGCAGTTGTCGCTTGACAAAAAAGTTTTCAACGTGGGGAAAGACCTCGCCAACTCCGGAGGCACAGCTGCCGATGTTTTGGACAATGTACCCTCCGTTACCGTGGACGTGGAAGGCAATGTTGAACTGCGGGGCGCTGGCGGTGTCCGCATTTTGGTGGATGGCAAGCCTTCGGGCCTCATCGGCATCAGCAACTCGGATGGGCTACGCAATTTGCCCGCCAACATGATCGATAGGATCGAAGTCGTGACCAACCCATCGGCCCGCTACGAGGCAGAAGGCATGTCGGGCATCATCAATATTGTTTTGAAAAAAGACAGGAAAAAGGGCCTCAATGGTTCTTTCGACCTAACAGGCGGCCTGCCAAAAGAACTGGGGGCGGCACTTAACATGAACTACCGCCGCGACAAATTCAACTTTTTCTCCAGCTATTCTATCCGCAACAGAAGAGGGCCCGGCTTTGGCAACCTCTATCAAGAATTCTACAAAGACGGTACGACCTTCATTACTGAAAATAATTCCCGGCGTACCAGAGGCGGCATTTCAAATAACATCCGTTTTGGGGCCGACTATTACTTCAATGAAAGCAACATTCTGACCACAGCTTTCAACTACCGATACAGCAACGACGACAATTTCAACCGCATTCAATATCGTGATTATGTCAACGACCTTTCCAACTTGGTCGAATTCACAGAAAGGACGGATGACGAGGTGGAAAAAGAACCCAACCTCGAATATTCATTGACCTACAAAAAACTCTTCGAACGAAAAAACCATGAACTCACGTTTGATTTTCGCTACCAAGATGAGGAGGAATCAGAGAGTTCGGTGTTCGTGGAAAAGCATTTCCTGTCCGATGAGATCACCCCTTCTGGCATCCCTGACCTGCAGCAGCGTTCAAAGAACGTGGAGGGCAATAGCAATCTGATCTTTCAAATGGACTACGTTTTCCCTTTTTCAAATGATGGAAAATTAGAGGCAGGCCTCCGAAGCGGCATCCGCAACATCAAAAATGATTTCAAAGTAGAACAAGTAGAAGATGCCCAATGGGTTGCCTTGGACAACTTTACCAACAATTTGCTGTATGACGAAAACATCCATGCCGCCTATACTACCTACGGCAATAAATTTGGGAAATACTCCTTTCAGGCGGGCCTCCGTGCGGAGTACTCAGAAGTTCGCACAGAACTCGTGCAGACCAATGAAATCAACCCAAGGGATTATTTTAATTTCTTCCCAAGCGTTTTCCTTGGCTATGAAATCAATGAAAAAAACACTTTTCAGGTAAGCTACAGCCGCCGCATCCGGCGTCCGGGTTTTTGGGAACTCAACCCCTTTCTGACCTTTAGTGATGCCCGTAATATTTGGGGCGGAAACCCCGACCTCAACCCAGAATACACCAATTCTTACGAGGCAGGTTATTTGAAATACTTCGAAAAAGGGTCGCTGACCAGTTCCGTTTTTTACCGCCATACCAATGATGTCATTGAAAGGATTCAGATGGTCACTTCTGATACGTCTTCAGAAACACGGCCCCGCAATCTTTCAACCCGTGAAGACTACGGACTGGAATTTACTTTTTCTTTCGACCCTACCAAAAAATGGCGACTGAACGGGAACGTAAATTTCTTCCGCTCTCAAACGAATGGTGAATTTGAAGGACAAGATTTTAGTGCCGACACCTACACTTGGTTCGGCCGCCTCTCATCGAGGGTAACCGTTTTCAAAAAAGTGGACTTACAAGTCAATTTCAACTACCGCGCCCCCAGAAAAAATACCCAGGGCAAGAGCCTCGCCATGTGGAACGTCGACCCCGCCGCTAGCATGGACATTTTAAAAGGTAAAGGAACCCTTACCTTGAGTGTGCGCGACTTATTCAATACGCGACTCCGACGCTATACTACGGTGGGTGACAGCTTTTATGTCGAAGGGGAATGGCGCTGGCGTGCCCGCCAAACTACGTTGACTTTCAATTATCGACTGAACCAGAATAAACAACGTGGCGGCAACCGGGAAGGCAGAGGTGGTGATGGCGATGGGGGAGAGTTTTAAGAGTGCTGATCGCTGAACGCTAAGTGAATAGCTGAGAAATAAGAGCTGGAAAATGGCTGATACTCGACACTATTCACTTAGCAATTAGCACTATACACTCAGCTCTCTTAACCGTTCCAGGTCATGTACCCAAAATTTCCCCCAGTTATAAGTCAGTATCTTTTTCGTCTTTAGTTCTGTCAATATTTCGGTGACAGTTTGGCGGCCTGTGCCAATGTACGCACCGATTTCCTCTTGGGTAAGTTGGCTATTGTAAAACAAATCGGGCCCAGTTTGCTGCCCAATTTTCTCTAACTGTTCTATCAAAAAAGCAGCTAAACGAGCCGGGGCTGGTTGCAGGAAATGATTTATGCTGCGCTGTTCTACCTGTCGTATTTGGGCCGCAGCGAGGCCGAGTATTTTTTGGGCAAAATCAAAATTGGCCTCCATCAACCGATAGATGTCTGCGTTATTCAGGACAACCACTTTGGTTTTGGTGCGGAGGGTTCGGGCAAATTCCCTACGGGTTGGTTGGCCAACCAACCCGGCCAACCCAAAAAATTCGTTGGGAACAAAAATGTTCCGAATCAGCCATTCCTTTTTCCCCTTCCAAAGCTTCCGTTTTCACCCGTCCCTCTAGCAAGAAATAAAAATGGTTGGCAAGATCACCGGGCTGAAATAGGTCAGACCTGGCAGCAAATGTTTTCTGCTCCAATCTTTTGGATAGCCAAGACTGTTGAGGCTGGGGCAGCCCCCTAAAAAGTTGGTGTTCCCATATTGTCACGTCGCTAATGATTTATAGTTGGTGTATTATTTACATAATCATAAAACCCAGAGAAGTAACAGGCAGGCTTTTGCGGGAACCAATTTGCAAGGTTGATGCTACTATCCCAATAAACACTATACTTTGTTAGAAGCGCCCATGCATAGTCAAAGAAGTTGAACTATTATAATTTTGAAGACACTAAAAATAACCGACTATCTGACACAACTGCTATTTTCCTTGCTCAAATTGCAGGGTATATTGCCAAAATATTTTTTTTTATGGGTCAAAAATTTTTCTCTGTTTCCTTTGCGCATTATTGCGTTTTGTATAGTGGCAATTTAGTTTTCAACAGCAAATAAATAAACCTTATTTTGTTTAAGTTTACCCAAGTAATATGCCACGTCACTCTTCAGTAAATCATTCAACATTTAAGACCATCATGCTTAAGCCTTTTATATTGTCTCTCTGAACTGATCCCTTTTTCCGTAGCTCTCCAAAAGGCCAGAAAAATATTCTACCGTTCATTTTTTTTGGAAATATTCATCTACCAAACCCGTTGACTCGATGCAAAGACTTTACATTTTTGGCGTAACCATCCTCTTTTTCTTTAACACTATTGTCTCCGCACAATGCCCACCTCCCGGCTTCCCAGAGCCAGGCAATAATTGTCCTGATGCACCTGTTCTTTGCCAGAACATCGACGGCTATTGTGCTACCGTAAACAACAATAACGTGGTGCAAAATTTTCCGGGTTGCCCGGCGAATGTGCTCAACAACGACGAATGGTTTGCCTTTTTCGCAGGTACGACAAGTATCACTATTCAGATTACACCTTCCAATTGTCAAACCAGTGGCAACCAAGGACTGCAAGGAGGGATTTATGGGGGTTGTATCTCTAATATTATGGATACGCAATGCCAATGCGAAGAAGACCCCTTCATCCTGACCTCCCCCAATTTTGTGGTAGGTGAAATCTATTGGCTGGTCATCGATGGCTGCGCCGGGAACGTTTGCGACTATTCGGTAGCCGTTTTGGATGGCTCGACAGTGCCGTTCCCACCAGGTGACCCTGGCCCAATTACCGGCCCAACCGATGCCTGTGTCAATGCTTCCGACAGTTACTCTATCCTCCCCCCAAACGGAGCAACCGAATACACTTGGACCCTCGACCCACCACTTGGCACCATGACCGGAGGCAACGATGAAGATGTCAACATCAACTGGGGTGGCACGGCTGGCACCACTGACTTGTGTGTACAGGTAGGGAATTTTTGTGAAACCAACCCCAACCTTTCCTGTATTACCATCGAAGTCCATCCCGAACCTACGGCCACGCTGTCAGGCTCAGGTAAAGTATGTGAACAAGGTACGAGCAATACACCTGTTGAACTTTCGATCGCCTTTACCGGGGATGCTCCCTGGACTTTTACCCTAAATACCCCCAACGGCCCAATGGGCCCCATTACGACCAGCGACAATCCCTACGTTTTTACCGTAACCGACCCCGGTGCATATTCTATCCAAAACAACCTTACTTCCTCTGATGGCGACTGCCCAGGCATGGTCTCCGGCAACGTTAATATTACAGAAACAGAAATAGACGTAACCGGCACGCCCACCACTGCTACCTGCATGCAGAGCAATGGATCGATTGACGTTACTGGTGCGTCGGGCGGAACGGCCCCCTATACTTTTGAATGGAGCAACGGCGAAATGACCGAAGACATTACAGATATACCTTCGGGAACCTACACTGTTACCGCCACTGATGCCAATGGTTGTGAAGGAACGGCTACTTTTGAAGTGGCTGAAACAGCCAACGAACCCACCGTGACCGCCACTACTACTCCCTCCGAATGCGGTCTCGACAACGGCAGCATTGATGTCAGCGTTTCTGGAGGAGCATCTCCTTATACCTATGTTTGGGGTGGTGGTGAAACCACGGAGGACCTCGACAATGTGCCAGCCGGTAATTATAGCGTTACCGTGACTGGCGATGATGGGTGTACAACTGTGTTGTCCATAGATTTGACCAATGACGATCCACCGATCAACATTACGGCAACGATTGTAGCCAACACCACCTGCATGGGCGGCAATGGCAGTATCTCTACCTCCGTTTCACCCCAACCTGCCCCCGGCGGCGGAACTTATACTTATCAATGGGATACAGGAGAAACAACTCCCGACTTGGTTGATGTGCCTGCGGGTAGCTATACCGTGACCGTATCGACGGGCAACAGCTGTTCGGGAACGGCCACTTTTGTCATACCGGACGAGCCGGACGAACCGATGGTCAGCTTCACTACGACCGATGAAATATGTGGCTTGGGAAATGGCAGCATCGATGTTTCTGTTTCGGGAGGAGTGCCCCCTTATACTTTTATGTGGGGAGGTGGTGAAACAACGGAAGACATTAATAATATTCCAGCCGGCACCTACTCCGTTACGGTGACCGGGGCCAATGGCTGTACCGGGGAAGCATCCATAGCTGTAGCTAACAATGAACCACCCATCACGGTAACGGCCAATATTTCGCCCAACGAAGGTTGTGGCCCCGGCAATTGGGACGGGGAAATTACGATTACCATTTCACCAGCTGTTTCCCCTTCGGGAAATCCTTATGTTATCAATTGGAACACCGGAGAAACAACGACAACCATTTCCAACCTCGACCCCAGCAGCAGTTATACCGTTACGGTCAACGGTGGTGGCACCTGTGAAACGATCCAAACATTTAATGTGCCCAACCAGCCAAACCCTCCCCAAATTTCCCAAACAGTCGATCCTGCTGAGTGTGGGCTGAGTAATGGTAGTGCAACGATCAACGTTTCCGGCGGAGTTCAACCTTATGTTATCATGTGGTCTAATGGCAATACGACCAACACGATCACTGATGTGCCCGGTGGCAGTTACTCCGTTACCGTTACCGGGGCTAACGGCTGTACAACTGATGCGACAGTCAACATTCCCGACAACCCAATCGTATTCAACGTCACTTCTGTCATTGAACCTAACTCGGCTTGTGACCCAACTTTTAATGATGGCAGTATCACCATTACCGTTCTCCCCAGCACTAACAACTACACCATCACCTGGTCAACGGGGGATACGGGTACGAGTATTACGGGGCTGGGCGGTGGCAGCTATTCCGTCACCGTCAATGCAGGTGGCAACTGTGAACAGGTTTTTCCTTTCAATGTGCCAAATATCCCAGCCGCCCCTGTTATTACATTATTACCCCAAAATGCGGAATGCGGAGAGAGCAACGGCACCGTCTTTATCCAAACTACGGGGGCGGGCGTTTTCCCATTTACCTACATTTGGTCAAACGGCCAAACGACCCAAACGCTTAACAATGTACCTGCCGGAAATTACAGCGTGACTGTAACCGGGGCGAACGGCTGCTCAACCACCGGCAGTACCAACGTTGGCAATGATGACATCCCGATCAACCTCACCCCCACTGTCGTCAACAACACTTCCTGCCTGATCCCCGGCATGGGCAATGGTTCGATTAATCTAAATATCAATACCGCTGGCAACCCGGTGATCACTTGGTCAAACGGCGCTTCCGGCACTTCGCTGACCGACCTCGACCCCGGCACTTATACCGTTACCGTCAGCGTGGGGGGCAATTGTGAAGAAGTCTTACCTATCACGATCATCGACGAATCTGAAATACCCAGCTTATCTATTATCCAAACTCCTGCTTTGTGTGGTTTGCCTGATGGGGAGGCCGATTTAACAGTGGTCGGTGGGGAACAACCTTACACCTTTTTTTGGGATAATGGCGCAACGACCGAGGACTTGATCGGCGTACCTGCTGGCACCTATAGTGTGACCGTCACGACAGCCACCGGCTGTACAGCAGAAACGTTTGTCAATATCAATGAGAACTCCGTTGTGTTCAACCCCATTCCGAACATTGGCCCCAACATTTCTTGTGGCAATCCCGATGGTTATATCCAATTGACGGTCGTCCCACAAGGGAACTATACCTATCAGTGGGACAACGGGCAAACCCTACCCTATCTTACCGACCTCGCGGCAGGGATTTACACAGTGACCATCACCGCTGCGGGCAATTGTTTCGCCGTATTCCCATTTGAAGTAACTGATCAGACCCTCCCACCCAGCTTGTCGGCCACCGCAACGGCAGCAACCTGTGGACTGCAAAACGGTTCGGTTGACTTGACTATAACGGGCGGTTCTTCTCCGTTCATTTTCCAATGGAGCAACGGTTCACTACTGAAGACCTTACTGGGGTTGCCCCTGGTACTTATACTGTGCTGGTGACTGATGCCTATTTATGTATTGGTACTGCTCAGGTAACGGTAGGCAACAACAACGTCCCCATCAATATCAGTGGCACGACTACGGCCAATACCACTTGCAGTGGAAACAATGGTGGGGTCAATATTTCCATCACCCCTGCTGGGAATTATACCATCAATTGGTCAAATGGCGAGACCTCCGAAGACCTGACCAATGTGGCGGGCACCTACGTGGTGACTGTCAGTTCAGGTGGTAACTGCCAATCAACTGCCACTTTCACAGTGCAAAACCAAGTGGAAGACCCTGACATTTCCCAAACCATCACCGCAGCTATCTGTGGCGAAGCCAACTGTGGCCATCGACCTGACCATCAGCGGTGCTATCGCACCTTACTCTTTTTCATGGTCAAATGGCGAAACCTCCGAGGATCTCTCTGGCCTGTTACCGGGTAGCTATACGGTCACTGTGACGGCTGCCAATAGTTGCTCCACGGTACAAACTTTCAACGTCGCCAATAATAGCTCCTCCTTCTCCTTGAGCGGTGTCGAAACACCACTGACCAGTTGTGTTTCGACCAACGGAGCCATCGACCTAACCATCACGCCAGCAGGCACTTATACCATCGAATGGTCAAATAGTGAAACCACAGAAGACTTGGCCAACCTACCCGCTGGCACCTACGTGGTGACGGTCACGGAGTCGGGAAGCTGCTCCGCATCGGCCACATTTGTGATTGAGGACGATACCAGCAACCCAGAGATTTCCCAATCTATTTCCCCTGAAATATGCGGGCAGGAAAACGGCAGCTTTGATATAACTGTCATGGGCGGCACTATGCCTTATACCTTCTTATGGTCAAACGGGGCAACAAGCGAAGACCTGATAGGTGTGGCCTCCGACATTTATACCGTAACCGTTACTGGATTAAATGGCTGTTCGGCAGAAACGACTGCGGAAGTCCCTGACAATTCCATTTCGTTTTCCATCCAAGGCACTCCCGCAGCCAACACCTCTTGCGGCACCAACAATGGTTCCATCGACATCAGTGTTACCCCTGCTGGGAATTACACGTATGCTTGGTCGAACGGAGCAATAACGGAAGACATCAGTGGTCTTGCCGGAGGCGGCTACAGTGTAGTCGTTTCCGCGGGGGCGACTGCTCGGCATCAGCCAATTTCAACGTGCCCAGCACCACTGAAGACCCGGTACTTGCACAAACCATTTCCCCATCCGTTTGTGGCGAAGCCAACGGCGGTATCGACCTCACGGTAACTGGTGGACAAGTCCCTACACTTTTTTATGGTCGAACGGAGCAACAACCGAGGACATAACGGGCCTCATCGCCAACACCTATTCCGTTGAAGTGGTGGGAGCAAATGGTTGTGCGGCAAACGCCAATTTCACGGCTAAGCCGAACAACTCCATTTCCATCAATATCACCGGACAACCCAGGCGAACAATTCTTGTGATATGCCCAATGGTTCGGTCAACATAACGGCCAACCCAGCAAGTACCACTTACACCTATTTATGGTCGAACGGGGCCACGACCCAAAACATCAACGACCTCCCCCCTGGCAACTATTCCGTGACTGTTTTTGAGGGGGCAACTTGTCAAGCTTCTGCGAATTTCAACGTCGGCAACAACACCAATGCTCCTGACATTTCCACTTCCATCCTCGACGCGGTGTGTGGAGAACCAACCGGAAGCATCGACCTGACCGCTATGGGCGGCACCATGCCTTACACTTTCCTTTGGTCAAATGGGGAAATCACTGAAGACCTTTCAGACGTGCTACCGGGTGACTACGATGTTACCGTTACGGGTGATGATGGATGTAGCAACACAGGCAGTTACACCGTAAATGACGATTTGATAAATATTGAAATAACGGGTACGCCTACGGCAAATACCGCCTGTGTGGACGGCAATGGCAGCATCATTCTTGACATCACCCCTGTCGGTACTTATACCTATGAATGGTCAAATGGGGAAACAACCCAAGACTTGTCCGACCTGCTCCCCGGCAATTTTGAAGTAACAGTCACTGCCAGCGGCAACTGTTCTTCCATCGCTTCTTTCCAGATAGCCGACAATCCCGAACTGCCTACTATTACAAACGTCGTCACGGCTTCCATTTGCGGACAACCAGATGGCGCCATCGACATTTCGCCGACAGGCGGCATTGCTCCTTATACTTATGAATGGTCGAACGGCGAGTTAACGGAAGACCTAATCAATATCCTCTCTGGCACCTACTCTGTAACCGTCACGGACGCAGTGGGTTGTTCCGTTGCAGGCAATTTCAACGTTGCTAACAACAGCAACACTTTCACGATGGATGCCTCTACAACGGCCAATACACTTTGCGCTGGCGCAAACGGTTCGGTCGACTTGCAGATCACTCCAATCGGAACTTATACCATAATATGGTCAAATGGTGCAACAACCGAAGACCTGACCGACGTCGCATCCGGCACCTATTCCGTTACTGTTACGGACAGCGGAACTTGTTCCGCTTCAGGCACTTACGTTGTTGATAATGATGCACCTACGGTAAATGTCAGCGGAACGGCTACTGACATCCTTTGTTTTGGGGAAAATACAGGTGAAATTTCTGTAAATGCTACAGGCGGTGTGGAACCTTACCAATATGACTGGTCGCCTGCCATCCCCGGTAGCCCATCTGATCCGACTGGCTTGATCGCAGGTGATTATACCGTCATCGTAACCGATGCTTCTGGCTGTACGGGTGAAGTCAATTTTACCATCAACCAGCCGACCGATGCTGTCCAGTTGGCTTGTTCTCAGACGGTCACCGTTAGCGGCCCCGGCATGACTGATGGGGAAGCTGCCGTGAATATCATGGGAGGCACTGCCCCCTACTCTATTTCATGGACGCCTGGCGGTAGCCAAGACAATGTGCCTTCCGGTAATTTCACCATAGACAACCTCGCCGAAGGCGTGTATGATGTAGTGGTTGTGGATGCCAATGGTTGCGAAATGGCCTGTGGGTTTACCATCAACGCCAACGGCTGCGAGGACTTGTTGGCTACTATTGCGATGCCAGAACCAATCACTTGTATCGACCCACAGGTTGAGCTTGTTGGCTCGTCTTCGCTGCCAAATAGCAGTTTTGCGTGGAGCACATTGAACGGACAAATAGTCGGCAATACAAATACTGCAACCATCGTGGTCAACGAGGCCGGTGATTACTCCTTGATCGTGGGGTCAAATGGCTGTTTTGATACAGCATTTGTCAATGTCATCGACCTAACCGCCGATTTAACTGCCAACATTACTGCCACCCCAACGGAAATTTTGGACTGTACCATTGATGCCATTAACCTGATGGGATCAGTCATTGGGACAACCTCTGCCAACTATGTTTGGTCGTTGAACAACCAAGATATTTCCACCAACCAGACCATTACGGTTGATGAGGGAGGCACGTATGTTTTGACCGTTACCGACCCAATTTCTGGCTGTACGGATGTTACCGAAATCATCATCGACGATAATTCAGACTTCCCACCGTTGGCGGTTGACGCACCACCTACTTTGAACTGTATTGACACGGTAGGCACTTTGTCCGGAAGCTCTTCTGTCAATAATGTGGATTTCTTCTGGGCAACCGTCAACGGTACGGACACGACGATCATCGGCACTGGGCCTGATATTCAGGTTAATACACCGGGTACTTACTATTTCATCGGAGTGGCTACAAATGATTGTACCAATGCCATTTCAGTGGAGGTAACCGGGGACATCAACCCGCCTTCAGCCAATGCTGGCAACGACCAATCACTCGATTGTTACCAAACACCGGTTGAACTGACGGGTAGTAGTACCACGCCAAATGTGGATTATTTCTGGACAGTCAACAATCCGAACATCATCATCGGCAACCCCAACGCAGCAACCATCACCGTCGGCGCACCGGGCGTCTATACCCTGACTGTCACTCAGTTGGACAACAACTGTCAAGCTACCGATCAGGTAGTGGTTGATTTGTATGAAAATGTCCCGCAAGCCGACATCGATGCCAATGCCCCTGACTGTTTTGGGGACAACGACGGTAGTATTTTGGTGGAGGCAGATCCCGCCAACGGCCCTTACGAGTACACCCTCAACGGCACTTCGAACGGCGACAACAATTTCTTCGCCCCACTCGGCCCCGGCAATTATGAGCTGGTCGTGACCGATGCGCAAGGCTGCACTTGGAGCACCCTGGTGAATTTGCCAGAGGCTCAGCCCGTCCTTGTAGATCTTGGAGCAGACATCATTGTCGAGTTGGGTGACGTGGCCATCTTGCAAGCACAGTACACCGTCCCGACAGATCAATTAGACACAATTATCTGGACACCTTCAGAATTGTTTCCTTGCCCGCAGATGCCCTGCGATGTCATGGAAATAACGCCTTTCCAACAGACCAGCGTT
Source organism: Saprospiraceae bacterium (assembly GCA_041392505.1). Taxonomy (GTDB): domain Bacteria; phylum Bacteroidota; class Bacteroidia; order Chitinophagales; family Saprospiraceae; genus UBA6168. The sequence goes on from JAWKLX010000069.1 coordinate 22,324, forward strand.
GAAGTAACAGTCATCGACACCAACGGCTGTCAAGGAAGTGACATCCTTGCGCTATTCGTCAGCAAGGACCGACAGATTTTTATCCCGAACGCATTCTCACCCAACGGCGATGGCACCAACGACGTGTTCATGATCTTCTCCGATAGCGACGTGCTCCAAATCAAGAGCTTCTTGGTCTTTTCTCGCTGGGGCGAAACGGTGTACGAGTATTATGACTTTGTCCCGAACAACCCGGCATTTGGTTGGGATGGTAGACATCGGGGCGAGTTGCTCAACCCCGCCGTTTTTGCTTGGTTTGCGGAAGTCGAATTCATCGACGGCCAGACAGTTTTGTTTGAAGGGGACGTGACGTTGGTGAGGTAAGTGGGATAATGGTTTTTAATCAATAAAAAAGGCGTTAGCATTTTGATATGCTAACGCCTTTGTCTTTTTATAAATCAGTAACAAGTCAATCGATCACCACAATCTTCTCGATCCTGTCGCCTTGGCGGATCATATCAATCACTTCTAATCCTTCTGTCACCTTACCAAAACAAGTATGATTCCGGTCAAGGTGAGCGGTGTTGGCCCGGCTATGGCAAATGAAAAATTGAGAACCACCCGTGTTCCGACCAGCATGAGCCATAGAGAGTACTCCACGGTCGTGGTACTGGTTGTCGCCATCAAGTTCGCAAGGGATGGTGTACCCAGGGCCACCGTTTCCAATGCCATTTGGGCAGCCGCCTTGAATAACAAAATCGGGGATCACCCGGTGGAAGTTCAGGCCATCATAGAACCCTTTTTTGGCCAGATCCGTGAAGTTTTTGACCGTGCCCGGGGCATCGGCTTCATAAAAGGCTACTTTCATCAGCCCTTTTGCAGTGTGTATTTCAGCTGTCATAATTTTGTGTTTTTTGAAAAATGAGCGCAAAGGTAGGAATTGGAGTAGGAATAGGGCTACTGGCATCTTATTTTTCCCTTGTCAAAATTTCACCTACCCTGCACCCCTGTCATACAACCAACTGACATTTTTTCACCTACCCTGATAATATGGATCGCGTGGCACGCAAGTTGATGCCCCTCCGCTCGTTGATTGTAGGCCCAAAGGATAGGTCAGCCTGGCATATAATTAAAGCCCATTGGCTCTTATAGTGACCGCAATAGCCTACTGCCGGACTAATTATACCAGACTACCTATATTAGCGGCCTTTTCCGAAGCTTTTCGGGATTCAACAACTACCACAGCTTATTAATTGACTTTCAAACAAACTTCTGCGAAGTATGAGCATAGCCATAGATATTCAAGCATTAAATGAAAAAATCCATCAGGAAAGTGCGGTGGCCGAAATGATCCAAATGGAAATGGGCAAGGTCATCGTCGGACAAAAACACCTGACCGAACGCCTCCTGATCGGACTCCTCGTCAACGGCCACATCCTGCTCGAAGGGGTGCCCGGTTTGGCCAAAACCCTGGCCATTACGACCCTTTCTAAAACGGTGGACGCCTCTTTTAGCCGTATCCAATTTACGCCCGACCTGCTGCCCGCCGACTTGCTGGGCACCATGATCTACAGCCCGAAGAACGAGGAGTTTTATGTAAAAAAAGGCCCCATCTTCGCCAATTTCATCCTCGCTGATGAAATCAACCGGGCTCCTGCCAAAGTGCAGAGTGCCCTGTTGGAAGTGATGCAAGAACGGCAAGTGACCATCGGCGACAAGACCTATAAATTGGAGGAACCTTTCCTCGTCATGGCCACCCAGAACCCCATCGAGCAGGAAGGTACTTACCCGTTGCCAGAGGCACAGGTTGACCGTTTTATGCTGAAAGTCGTCGTGGATTATCCCAACCACGAGGATGAAATGAGGATCATCGACCAGAACATTTCCAAAGAAAAACCACAGGCCAATAAGGTCTTGACTCCTGCGCAAATTCTCCGGGCAAGGGACGTGGCAACCGAGGTTTATTTGGATGAAAAAATCCGCAAATACATCGTTGACATCGTGCATGCCACCCGCTACCCGGACAAGGCTGGTTTGAAAAAAATAGAAGCCTTCATACAGTATGGTGCTTCACCACGGGCGGGTATCAGCATGGCGCAGGCGGCCAAAGCGCATGCTTTCATCAAACGCCGTGGCTACGTCATTCCCGAAGATGTGCGGGGCGTCTGCCACGATGTGATGCGTCACCGACTTGGCCTGACCTATGAGGCTGCCGCCGAAAATGTTAAACCCGAACAAATCATTGACGAAGTGCTGGACGCTGTACCGGTGCCGTAATAGTGTAATGAGAGAATGAAGGAATGATAGAATGAGTGAATAGACACGCATGAAATCCCATTCAATCATTCAATCATTCAGTCATTCAATCATTCAATCATTCTCTAAAGAATGGAAACTTCCGAACTGCTCAAAAAAGTCCGAAAGATCGAGATCAAGACCCGTGGCCTTTCCCGCAATATCTTTGCAGGCGAGTACCACAGTGCCTTTAAGGGTCGGGGACTGACCTTTAGCGAGGTACGGGAATACCAGCCGGGCGACGACATCCGGACGATTGATTGGAAAGTGACTGCCCGCTACAACAACCCATTTGTTAAAATTTTTCAGGAAGAACGGGAGCTGACGCTCATGCTGCTAGTGGACGTGAGTGACTCCGAACAATTCGGTACGCAGGGGTGGTTCAAGCGGGAAATGCTCACGGAGATCGCAGGTGTACTGGCCTTTTCTGCCTTGCAGAACAACGACAAAATCGGGGTTATTTTTTTCAGCGATAAAATTGAAAAATTCATCCCCCCGCAAAAGGGCAAACTGCACGTCCTCCGCATCATCCGGGAATTGATTGACTTCAAGCCGGAAGGGCAGGGAACGGACATCGCTGGGGCATTAAAATATTTTTCCAACGTTATCCGCAAGCGGGCAACGGTTTTTCTCATTTCCGATTTCATCGGAAATGACTTTGAAGATGCCATGAAATCCGTGCGCAGCCGCCATGACCTCATTGCTATGCAGGTATTTGATCCACGGGAAATGGAACTCCCCTCCATCGGCCTGATGAAAGTTCGGGATGCCGAAACGGGGCAGGAGCGCTGGCTTGATACTTCCCGCAAAAAAATACGGACTCATTACAAAGCGACCTGGCTGAAGGCCCGGAATGAGTTGGAGCAGTTTCTCAAAAAACAGGGCATTGATTTTATCTCGCTCCGAACCGATCGGGACTATGTCGTGCCCATGATGAATTTTTTCAAAAGCCGGTTTTGAATGGTAAGTGGTAAGCAGTAAAGGTTACCAAATAAATATTAAGCAGTGTATCAAATTTGAGGCTTGCTTGAAAGTCCCGGAGGGACGAAATCCCATAGCGAGGGGTGTGAACCCCTCGAATAGTGCAAGGGATTCACCTCCCTCGCTACGAAATGCCGTCCCTCCGGGACTAAATCCCTCAGCCTTGCATTTGACACACCAGAGAATATCAAACGAATCACTGATTCGAACATGATAAAAAAACAATTTAGCATAATAGTTTTTCTGTTTGGCTGGCTGGCTGTCAGCGCACAAGAGGTCAGCGTCAAAGCGACCCTCGACTCCACCCATTTGCTGATAGGTGGACAAATGAACGTGACGTTGGAAGTGAACCAACCAGCAGGGATGCAGGTGCAATTCCCCACGTTCACTGATACCCTGACCCGTTCCGTTGAAATATTGGACGCCAGCACTCCCGATACTTCCCTGACCGACGACCAGCGCAGCCGCATCATCCAACGATTGACCATCACCTCTTTCGACAGTGGCTACCAAGTGATCCCGCCGCTTGCATTTTTAGTAAAAAATCAAAACGGCAGGGTTGATACGCTTTTGACCAATAGCTTGGGGCTGGACGTGCTGTTGGTAGCAGTCGATACCTCGCAAGCTATCATGCCTATCAAAGGTCCTGCGGACATGCCTTATACCTTGCAGGATGCCCTACCGTGGATACTCGGTGGGTTGTTGGCAATTGCCATTGCGATAGGGCTGTTTTTATATTTCAAAAAAAGAAAAAAACCGGAAGAGGTCGTGCGGGCGAAGCCCAAGGAAGCGCCCCATGTCATTGCTTTTCGGGAATTGGATAAGTTGAAGGAAGAGCATCTCTGGCAGTCCGGCGAATTGAAAGCCTACTACTCCCGCCTGACGGACATTGTGCGGGAGTACATTGAGCACCGTTTCCAAATCCACACATTGGAGCGGACGAGTGATGAGGTTTTGGCCTCTTTCAAAAATGCCGGACTGGCCGATCAAGTGCCTTTTGAAAACCTCCAACAACTGCTCTACCAAGCTGATCTGGTGAAATTTGCCAAAGGCAAACCGCAGCCGGAGGACAATATGCGCTCGCTGGAGCAGGCGTATGATTTTGTGAAACAAACGATTAAAGAAGTTTTAAGTGAATGAGTTTTGAGTTATTGAGTAGAGGGCGCTACCCAAAACTCAATAACTCAAAACTCAAAACTTTAAAATATGCCCGACATCATTTTCAAAAATCCAGAAGTGTTATGGTTGCTGCTGCTATTGCTGCCGCTGACCATCGGGTATGTGTTGTACCAAGCAAAATGGAACGCCACCGTTCGGTTGTCCAGCCTTCGGCCATTGGAGGGTGCGCCAACGTCCATTCGGTATTACCTGCGACACCTGCCGACGATCCTGCGGCTGTTGACCATCGCATTGGTCATTGTTGCTTTGGCCCGCCCGCAATCGTCCGAGAGTTGGTCCGATAAAGAGGTGGAAGGGATCGACTTAGTGATCTGCAACGACATTTCGGGAAGTATGCGGGCCCGGGATTTCAAGCCCGACCGCTTGGAGGCAGCGAAGGATGTGGCCGCCGAGTTCATCGCCAGCCGCCCTAATGACCGCATCGGGTTGGTCATTTTTGCGGGCGAAAGTTTCACACAATGTCCTCTTACCACTGATCATAAGGTAGTCACCAGCCTTTTGTCAGAAATCAAAAGCGGTATGCTCGAAGATGGCACTGCCGTTGGGCTTGGACTTGCTACCTCGGTCGCCCGGCTGAAAGACAGTGATGCCAAAAGTAAGGTCGTCATTTTATTGACGGACGGGGTAAACAACAGCGGCGAAGTTTCCCCGCAAACTGCGGGGGAAATAGCCCGGGAATTTGGCGTCCGGGTTTATACCATTGGTGTCGGTACCCGTGGGCAAGCGCCCATGCCTGTGCAGACTCCTTTTGGCGAACAAACCCAAATGATGGATGTGGAAATAGATGAAGAGGTTCTTACAGAAATTGCTCAAATGACAGGCGGCAAATATTTCCGGGCCACTACTAAAACGGCCTTGGCCGACATTTATACAGAAATTGACCAATTGGAAAAGACCCGCATCAGTGTGATTGAATTCAGCGAAAAAAACGATGAGTATTTGCGGTTTGCGCTGGCTGCCGGGTTGTTGTTTTTGTTGGAAATATTGTTGCGGTACACCGTGCTGCGGACAGTACCGTAAAACTTTGACAACTAATTGATTAACGATTAAAAGATTAGAGATCAAAGATTTTTGATTGATTTACAATAAAATGTTTCAATTCGAACATACCACCTACCTCTACCTGCTCGGCATTCTGCCAGTGCTGATCGGCCTCTTTGCATTGGCCCGGCATTGGCGCAAGAAGGCCATTCAGGAATTTGGGGATTGGCCCGTCATGCAGCGGCTCATGCCGGAGTATTCGGCTATTCGTCCGGTCATAAAAGCAGTGTTGATTTTATTCATTACCCTTTTCCTCATTCTTGGGATCGCCAACCCGCAGATGGGCAACAAAATGGAAACGGTCAAAAGGGAGGGTGTCGAGATCGTCATTGCGCTGGACGTATCGAACAGCATGATGGCCGAGGACATCAAGCCCAGCCGCTTGGAGCAGGCGAAGTTGGCCATTTCGCAACTCATCAAGCGCTTGCGGAATGACAAACTCGGACTGGTCGTTTTTGCGGGACAGGCTTATGTACAAATCCCATTGACGACCGACTACTCTGCGTCCCGGATGTTCCTCAGCAGCGTCAATACCAACATCGTCCCCGTGCAGGGAACGGCCATTGGTGCAGCCATCCAACTGAGTATGGAGTCGTTTGATGAAGATACCAAAGGGAACAAGGCGCTGGTCATTATTTCCGACGGGGAAAACCACGAGGACGACGCCATCGAATTGGCCAAAGAGGCCAAGGAAATGGGCATCCAAGTGCACACCATCGGGATTGGTTCGCCAGATGGGGTGCCGATTCCGGTTTACAATCAATATGGCCAAAAAGATTTCCGCAAGGACAAAGAGGGCAACGTCGTCATCACCAAACTCAACGAAACGATGATGCAGCAAATCGCGGCGGCGGGCGGCGGCACGTTCGTCCGGGCGACCAATGTGACGGCGGCCCTGAAGTTGATCTTTGATAAAATAAACGAACTGGAAAAGCAGGAATTTGAGACGGCCCAAGTGGCGGATTACGAGTCGTGGTTCCAAATCCCATTGGCGATAGCGCTGTTTTTGCTGTTATTGGAGTTCATCATTTTACCAAGGAAAAATAAACTGCTGTCGAGGGTGGACGTTTTTAAAATGAAAGTTTGATTTAATGGAGAATTGAAAATTGACAATGGAAAAGGAGA
>JAWKLX010000007.1:0-251760 GCA_041392505.1 Saprospiraceae bacterium
TTTGTAAGAAAGCCCTTTTGGAAAGTAAGAATTTGGTCGGTGTGTCAAATGTAAGGCTGGCAAAAATCATGGAGGTTGCCGATCTATTATATCTGTTAGATTTTAAAAATCTAACAGATTTGAACAGCATTACATTTGATACACCGCCAAAATGTTTACCACCGGATAAGGGCGGAGCCCCAAGTAAAACCACTGCCAAATGCCGCTAAACAAACCAGGTCACCGTCCTTTATTTTACTGGCTTCATGTGCTTCAAACATGGCAATCGGAATAGTTGCCGCCGTGGTGTTGCCAAGTCGCTGGATGTTGTTCCATACTTGGTCGTCTCTAAGGTTTAATCGTCGCTGCACAAATTGGCTGATGCGGAGGTTGGCTTGGTGGGGAATGAAAAGGTCAATATCTGATGGAGATAAATGCTGGTCTTCGAGCGCTTCCATAATTACCTCTGGAAATTTGGTTACAGCCGTTTTGAAAACCAATTGGCCGTCCATATTGGGAAAGGTCAACCCATCATCCAACATTTTTTGGGTGACAAACCGGCCACCAAATTCAACGTTTTCATCATAGCCAAAATCGATGTTTTCCCCCATTTTTTTAAAATGATAGCCAGAATGAGAGCCGGGATTAATCATGGCCAGCTTCTCTGCATAAGTGCCATCTGAGTGGAGTTTGGTAGTCAAAATCCCCTTTCCTTTTTCCTCCGTTGGTTGGATGATTACGGCGCCGGCGCCGTCTCCAAAAAGGACGGTCACGTTTCGCCCACGGGTACTGAAATCGAGGCCCATCGAATGCACTTCCGCCCCAACGAGCAAAACATTTTTGTACATGCCCGATTTAACAAATTGATCAGCAACCGAGAGGCCATAAACGAACCCTGAGCATTGATTGCGAATATCCAGTGCGCCGATTTCTGTATGGGTAATGCCCAATTCCCTTTGTAATAAAACCCCGCAGCCCGGAAAAAAATAATCTGCACTCAAGGTTGCGAAGATGATAAAGTCTACATCCTCTTTGGAAATCCCGGCGTTTTTGATGGCCATTTCTGCGGCCTTGGTACCCAATGTTGTAGGCGTTTCATTTTTGGAAGCATACCGCCTTTCGACGATGCCACTTCGTTCTTGAATCCACTCATCAGAAGTGTCCATGTGGCGAGTTAAGTCGTGGTTGGTGACCACATGTTCGGGAAGGTAATATCCGATTCCTGCTATTTTAGAATTGGGCATGTTAGTTTAGTGGTTAGTTGACAAGTGATTGGTGTTTTGGGAGAAGCTGTTAACCCTTGATTGTCAATAGATTACATGATGGCTGATGGTTGGATGGCAAGTAATATTGCGCTTTGTGGAAGTGACATCTTTTCAAACGGTGTCACCTCCGCCAAGCGCTGTCTGTAAGGAAATTAGGCCATCTCCAAAGATTTTACTTGGACGATGCTCGACAACTTTTCCAGTGTTTTGTCAATATCCTCTTTGGTTGTGTAGTGGGAAAAAGAGAACCGGATAGCCTTTCGGGTTGCATCTGCTCCGATCGCTTGCAGCACGTGCGATCCAATGTCGGTGCCGGAACTACAAGCACTTCCCCCTGAGGCACTGATCCCAGCAATGTCCAAATGCAGCAGTAGCATCGGAGACTTGCTGGAAGGGGGGAAACAAGCATTTAGGATGGTATACAAATAATTTTCCTGATCCCCGTGGAAATGGATGTCTTCAAACCGTTCGGTCAGTTGCTCCTTAAAATAATTTCTCACTTCCTCAATATGTGCCCGGTATTCATCCATGTTTTCAACCGCCATTTCAAGCGCCTTGGCCATGCCGACTATGCCGTAAAGGTTTTCGGTGCCAGCCCGCATGTTTCTTTCTTGCGCCCCTCCGTCGATGAGCGGTTTGACCATGGCCTCGCTGTTTATATAAATGAACCCGCAGCCTTTTGGCCCATGAAATTTGTGCGCTCCAGCAGATAAAAAATGGATTTTTGTTTTGGAAACATCAATCGGAAGATGACCGATTGTTTGCACGGTATCCGAATGGTAAAAGGCGTGGTACGTTTCGCAGAGTTGGGAAATCCGCTCCATGTCGGACAAGGTCCCGATTTCATTGTTGGCATGCATGATCGACACCAATGTCTTCCCCTCTATTTTTTCCTGCAAAAGGTTTTCCAACTGCTCATAATCCAATCGGCCCTTGTCGTCCACATCCAGCATTACGATGCTTACCCCTTGTTTTTCAACGGCATCCAACGAATGCCCAACACAATGATGTTCGATCTTTGAACTGATGATCCGGCGCACACCCAAGTCACGGACCGCACATTTAATCGCCATATTGTTGCTCTCCGTCCCCCCGGATGTAAAGAAAATTTCACCAATAGAAGCCCCTAAAAAGCCTGCTATTTTTTTCCTGGCTTCTTCGATTTTTGCCCTGACTTGGCGGCCACAGGCATGGATGGAGGAGGGGTTACCGTAAAATTCTCGCATGCAGTTGGTCATCACTTCGATGACTTCCTCGCTGAGTGGGGTAGTGGCGGCGTTATCGAGGTAGATTCTGTTGTTCACTTGAATGTTGTCTTTTAAACTGACCGAGTAAGTGGCTTGGTCAGGTGGTTATAAAATGGTTAGGTTGAATTGGTTCAAGTAGGGGGAAGGCAAAAATATAAATTCTTGGCAGTGTATCAAATGTAAGGCTGTGATGCCGTCCCTACCGGACTAAAATGCGGCAGCCTAACTTTTTAGTAAAATGCCAAATTCATTTATGCCTGATGAAAAAAAGCTGCTTTTCAGCCTATCTGAATGGGTTCACAAAATACGAAAAATGAGCCGAGGAACAAATCCATGCTAAAAATCATTGAGCCTAATTTAAATTTCATTTGATGGCTTCCACATAAAGCATGGGCACGGTCATTCTCAATTCGCCGTCCCATTTGGCTTGTTCGTTTAATTTTTTTTCCAATAAGCCAAAAACCTCCCGTTGCCTGTTTTGTGGGATCATGTTTTTCCAATCAGGCAGGAAGCCCATCACGACCAGTAAATGATTTAGTAGGGCAGACCCATCTAAAAACCTCATTTGAAAACGGCCACGGATCATTTTAGTAATCGAAAAATTGGCATTTTCAAATAGGTCTCGAACCGATTCATCCGTACCTCGGTGCTCCTCTTGTTTTTTCAAAACCGGCAACAATTCGCTCAAGCCTAATTCCTTTAGAGTGCTTTCAAAAACAGCATAAAATTCTCTGAAATGTCCTTCCAAATTGGTGGTGATGCAAATTTTACCCATCCGCTTTAAAACCCGGTAACACTCACTTAATACGACAGGCGGGTCGACAAAATTATTGATGCCAACATTTGAAACGATCAGGTCAAAGTAAGCATCTGTAAAAGGTGTTTTACTGGCATCGCCTTGAACAATTTTAACATTGGTAAGCCCCTGTTTTTCTATTTTCCATTGTGCCCGCTTCAATGCTTCTTCCCAAGGGTCGATCCCTACCAGCTCGCAGGAGTTTCCTAAAATCTGGGCCAATTCGATCAATGGAAATCCAGTAGCTGGCCCAACGTCCAAAACTTTTATCCCTTGTTGCATGGGAACATTTTCCAGCAACATTTTTCCAAAATAAGAAGACCATAACGACAATTGGTCAAATAACAGTGGTGTATCTGGATGCTCCAATGGAAAGTCTTGGTCGAGAAAATGCATATTAAAATTTTAGATTCGGACAAAAATAAGGGACTCTGGTAGATTCTTAATCCTGAAGGCTATTTTACTAATACTCTGTTTTGTCAGTTCGAGGTTGCACTCCTTTAAGTTTTGTCTCTCGTCAACCCAAAATATAAAATAATAGACTTTTAAGCATAAGGAATCCCGCCAACTAATCGCTACTTTCGTCACTTCCAAATACATCTTGTCGCCAAACTGTCTGATTTTGGTAGACTCTTTTTGGAAATTGCTGATGACCTGAATAATCCAGTATTTATCCACCCATTTATAAATTCTACAAAATGAAAAAAACTTTACTATTTGCTTTTTTGCTACTCCTTTGCTCGCGTGCGGTTCATGCACAAACCATTGAATTTTCGGACGATTTTGAGTCGGGAACTGGAAATTGGGTTTTACAAGGAGCATGGGGCACGACAACCTCTCAGGCCAATTCTGGTACAACTTCACTGACGGACAGCCCTGCGGGAAATTATGCCGCCAACCAAAACATTTCTGCTACTTTGGCCAATGGCATCGACCTTTCAGCAGCCATTGATGCCACTTTAAGCTTTTGGGCCATCTACGATATTGAAGGTGGCAATTTCGATTATTGCTATGTTGAAGCCAGCGGGAATGGTGGTTCAACTTGGGTAAATGTTGCCACATTTTTAGGGGAAGGCCAGCTCAGCCCGTGGACGCAATACAGTTATTCTTTAGGTGGTTTTGTTGGAAATTCAGACGTAAAAATCCGCTTCCGTTTTTCTCTGACGGTGGCTTCGAGGTGGATGGCATTTACATTGATGATGTGGAAATTACCAGTTCCGATCAGGACAATTCCCCTCCCTTGATTCTATTCGAGCCAGCTCCATTTTACTTCAGCACGGTCGGCGATCAAGAATTTTTGACAAGCATAATTGACATTTCAGGGATAGCCGATTCAAAGATTTTGTATCAAGCTAACGGCAGCCCATTTTTAATGGATGGCCCCCTTTTCATAAATGGCGACGAATATACCTTTGGTATAGCAGAGCTGCCGGCGGGCACACAAGTCGATTATTTCATTGAAGCGACTGATGGTTCAGCCAATTCAAATGTTGCTACGACGCCAACCTATTCTTACATCGCTGGCGAGCATTTGCTGTACGACAATGAGCAAGTCGATTTTGTCCAATCATTTGGGCCAGCAGCCATGAGCAACCTAACAGGTTGTGCGGTCCGTTTTAGTTTGTTTGGAACAGACATCAAGTATGCCCTCATCCGAAACTACACTGATGCAAACCGCCCGAACAACGACATGGAGTTTCACATCTGGGCTGATAATAATGGCTTGCCGGGTGCTGATTTAATTACCCCATTCTTGGTGACGCCTGAAGCAAACCTGACCGTGACCAGCCCCATGACAAGGGTTGATCTTTCAGGTTATGCTGCTGAATTATCCAATTTATCGGGAGATGTTTTTGTCGGGTACACCGTTCCTTCCGGCGAGACTTGGTTAGTGCAAACCACTCCGGCGGTTGGCGGAAGGTCTTATATTTTTAATGGGACAACCTGGGCCGCTAATCCCGACGATGATTTTCATTTCCGCTTGGTGACTTCTGGCGCTGCCCTTTCAGATTTTTGTTCTGATGCCAATGACCTTTCCGGGCTGATGGGGCAAGGAATTGGAAACCCTCAAACTTCAACGATTTTTGATAATACGGAAGCAACAGTAGACGGAACGGAGCCTACGGACGGAACAGATTGTTTTTTTGACGCAGGCTTAGATAACCCGTTGTGGTTCACTTTTGTGGGCGACGGCGAGGCCTATGAAATCACCACTGTCATGTGTGCGGGCATTGGGGAATATAATGAGGATACCCAAATCGCAGTCTACCAGGGGTCGGACTGCGGCGACTTAACTCCTGTGACTTGCAACGACGATGGTGATTATGCAAATGGTGTTCTGGAAGCTGTCGTGACGGTTGAGACAGAACCGGGCGTAACCTATTATATGATGGTCGATGGATGGCAAGGTTCGGTTGGCGCTTTTTGCGCCCAATTTACCCAAGTCGCCTTGATTGATTGCGACGATATTGCCATTGGCACAGCTTCCACGGATCAGCAAATCGTATGCTTTGGTGAAACGACGAGCATAGATTTATTGCCGGGGACGGTCATCCCTTTGAATGGGGAATTGTTTGGTTTCCTCTGGTCGGTGCATTCCACGGATGTTACTGGATCACCTGACCCATTTAATGAGCCCTCTTGGATCGGAAATTTTGGCCAGGTACTTTCTGAGGACGACATTTATACACCACAGTTAGTAAATGACGGGACGCAGATACCAGCGGGTGTTTATTACTTTACACCAATCGTTTTTGGTGGTGGCATTGATGTTGATCAGACCTGGCAAAACGTGGATTTTTCGAATGGATGCATTATCACTGGGAATTCAGTTTTAGTAGCATTAGCTCCAGAGCTGCCGCCACTGGTATCAAATGTAATTACTGTTGATGAAACGATAGGAATGATGAATGGGGAAGCCTCTGCCTTTGCAACTGGAGGATCTGGCACCTATACTTATGCATGGAGCAATGGAGAAACGACTCCTACGATTACAGGATTAAGTGGCGACTTATACGGTTACCATAACCGACCAAACAGGCTGTTTGGAGGATGTGATTACCGTAACAGTTGATTTGTTTGTGAATACCGAAGAAACTGCATTTCAAAACGCCATGAGTATCCAGCCCAACCCAGCCTCTGAGCATGCCTTCCTTTTTTATGATTTGCGGAAAAATGCCCAGCTTAATATTTCAATTTTAAACTCTGTTGGCCAGATAATAGAGCAAATGACAATTGAGAATGCCCTTTCTGGAAATGTGGAATTGGCTATTGACCATCTATCACCTGGGATTTACTTTGTCAATATCACGGATGGAGAGTACCACGCCATGAAACGATTGGTCGTTGCATCCAAATGATAAATTCGTTTTCATAAAATAGAAGAGAGAGGGAAGCATCGAAGAGGTGCTTCCCTCCTTTTTTGGTATTTGATGTCAAATTATTTCCGGTTCAATGTTTAGGCCCAGAATACATTATTTGATTTGGTAAATATTTTTAAGTAGTGGAAATTTGCCCTTCAAAATAAAAACCATTAATAACCATAGAAAGGGCTTTCTTATAAAAATTTGGCGGGCGGCTGGCGAAGCCACCATAGGTTTTAGGGAGAGAAAATCGGCTTTGCCGATTTTCTCTCAATTAAAAGCTAAATTCGTAGCTGTATTAATTTTATAAGAAAGCTCTTTAACCATAGACTATGACGATTACTTTCCGCATTAACTACCACACCGTCTGGGGGCAACAAATTGCCGTGATGGGATCCATTCCAGAATTAGGAGGCTGGGAAATTACCAAGGCAGTCCGCTTGCAACATTTGGGTGATGGAGAATGGGAATTGCCCTTTACATTGCAAAAAAATCCAGTGCAGTTTTCCTATAAATATGTGCTTGTAAATGACAACAATGAAGAGTTGGATCGGGATTGGGGGGCAAACAGGACAGTTGTTTTAGCAAAAAAAGAAAAAAACATTTTGCTAAAAGATACGTGGCGTTCCAAACACCATGAAGAAAATGCCTTTTATACATCTGCCTTTGAAAAAGCGATTTTTAAACCTGATTTATTTAAAGTTAAAAATAAAGCTGTAGCTGGTAAAAAATTGGTGCAATTCCAATTGCACGATCCCAGGGTAGTCGCAGGTCAACAAATTTGTTTATTGGGAAATATCCCTGAACTGGGTGATTGGGATTTACGTAAACCAATATTATTGGGTAATGAAAATTACCCATTGTGGAGTACCGCAATTTCTCTAAATTCAGAAAAAGATATCGAATATAAATATGGCATTTATAGTGTAAAAGAAAAAAAAGTACAATGGCTCGAAAAAGGGGGAAACCGCATTTTTCCCAAACATTTTTTTGCCGCACAAAATGACCGAATTGTTGTCACGGATGAATATTTTAACCACCCCAATGGGCATTGGAAAGGAGCTGGTGTTGCCACACCGGTTTTTTCATTGCGTAGCCAAGAAAGTTTTGGGGTAGGGGAATTTTCGGACATAAAGAAATTGGTCGATTGGTCAAAAATGGTTGGCCTTAAAATGGTGCAAATACTACCTATAAATGATACCATAGCGACCAAGACTTGGGTTGATTCTTATCCTTATGCGGCCATTTCCGTTTTTGCTTTACATCCATTGTTTTTACGGGTTGAGGAATTGGATGGGTTCGATGAAATAATTGACCAGAAAAAATATAAAAATGAGAAAAAAGAATTAAATGATTTGGCTGTTGTGGATTATGAAAAATCACTGTCCTTAAAATTGGAATATGCCAAATTAATTTTCAATAAAATTAAGGATGAATTTCTGGAGAAGCCTGAATTTAAAGCATTCTTCAGTGAAAATGAACATTGGTTAAAGCCTTATGCTTTATTTTCTTTTTATCGGGATAAATATAAAACCCCCGATTTTAATCAGTGGGGAAAAGACGGAAAATACAGTCTTGAAAAATTAAAAAAGGAAACAAGTCAAACAGCTAAAAATTTCACCGAAATAGCGTTTTATTATTTCCTCCAATTTCACTTAGACCGCCAATTAAAATCTGCTGCGGAATATGCCAGAAAAAATGGGTTGGTATTAAAAGGTGATATTCCAATTGGTATTTATCGTTACAGCGTAGATGCATGGACAGAGCCACATTTATACAATATGGACGGGCAGTCAGGTGCACCACCAGACCCATTTTCTGATATTGGACAAAATTGGGGTTTCCCAACTTATAATTGGGAGGAAATGGCCAAAGATGGATTCCAATGGTGGCAGAATCGGCTCCGTCAATTATCCCGCTATTTTGATGCTTTCCGCATCGATCACATCCTTGGTTTTTTTCGGATTTGGCAAATACCGTTGGATCAGGTTGAGGGTACTTTTGGGTTTTTTAATGCCGCTATTCCGATTCATTTAAATGAATTTAAAGAAAAAGGGATTTCGTTTAATTATGACCGATATTGTAAGCCATATATTACCGTCGAAATATTAAATGGAAAATTTGGTGAGGAGGCTTTATATGTCGTTGAGCATTTTTTGACCAAGAATAATACAGGTACTTATTTTTTTAAGGAAGAATTTAATACGCAGCGAAAAGTTGAAAATTATTTTAATAAAAAAGAAAATGCAGGAAAAGCACATTTAAAAGATAGGTTGTTCAAATTGTTGAGCAATGTTCTATTTTTTGAAGTGCCCGGGTCTGGCGGCAAAGAATTCCATCCTCGCATTGACTTCCCAAAATTATCTTCTTTTGAAGCGCTTAATGGCGATCAGCAACATCGATTAAATGAACTGTACCTCGATTATTTTTACCATCGCCAAGATGAATTTTGGAAGGAGCAAGCATTAAAAAAATTACCTGCTATTAAAGACGCCACGAACATGCTCATTTGTGGGGAAGACTTAGGAATGGTGCCCGGATGTGTGCCCGGTGTAATGAAGGATTTAGGGATTTTGACCCTTGAAATACAGCGGATGTCCAAAAATCCGAAAACAGAGTTTTTGCAGGAAGCTGATATTCCTTACCTATCCGTATGCAGCCCATCCACGCATGATATGTCACCCATCCGCTTGTGGTGGGAAGAAATGGAAGTTGACCAACGGCAACGTTTCTATTGGCACGAAATCCATCAAATAGGACAACCGCCTGTTTTTTGCGAGCCTTATGTCGTAGAACGCATTTTAGCTCAACAGTTAAAATGGGACAGCCTTTGGACAGTTTTTGCCATTCAGGATATTTTCGCTCTCGACGGCAAATTGCGGAGGGAAAACCCGGCGGAGGAACGGATTAACATACCCGCCATTACCCAACATTATTGGCAATACCGGATGCATATTAGCTTGGAAGAATTAATGCACGCAGAAGCTTTAAACAACCAGTTTTATAAATTGATAGCGGAGTCGGGTAAGGGTTAATTCAGTGAAACTGAAGGTTGCGTTTGTAAAAATGGTCGAATCTTTTTTAGCTCGTCGATAGCATTGCTCAAGGTAAAGCCCGTGCCCTCAATTTTGCCACATACCAGACTGAGATTGGCTGGACGAAAGGCCGGCATTTCCACATCTTGTTGTGATTTGCTTGCTATTTTACCAAAAGGCAACGCTAAAACTTCTTTGGACAATTGGGCAAAATCATATCTCGAATAAGCGGTTGAACCGCCGAGATGGAACAACCCCTCTGCACCCTGTTGCACTAAATGAAAAAGTGCGGAGGCACAAGAAGTACCACTCATAAAAGGGCGTATTTCATCGTAAAAAGCAGTAACTGTCAACATTTTTTTCCAGGTATCGATCCATTGATTAAGGAAACTTTGGGCGACGGGCGTTGCTTGCCCAAACAAAACAGCAATCCTTACAATAACAGCTTCTGGGTAAATCTTTTGAATGTTTTGTTCAGCTTCCAATTTTTGCTCCCCGTATTTGTTTTTGGGGTTGGGCTGGTCTGTTTCGGCGTAATCACCTTTTTCCCCGTCAAAAACTTGCTCACTGGAGGTAAACAAGAATTTGGCTTTTAGGTCGGCAGCCATCTCCGCTAAATGGGTCGGGGCTTCAACATTTATTGGGTAGGTTTCCTCAGGGGCTTTTTCACATTGGCCGGTACCAGAAACTGCAGCCAAATGAAAAACGGCAGCTGGCTTGATTTCTTTCATCATTTTCCAGACGGCATCCTTGTCTGTTAGGTCGACTTGGTAGGCGGCTGTGCTTGCATGAATTCCGGTTTTGTGTTTATGAAAAGTGCCGATGCCTTGCCAACCATGAGGCAATTGTTGGCTGCAATGCCAACCTAAATAACCTGAAGCTCCGGTAATCAATAATTTTTTCATGATTTAAAAATGATAAAATTGGAAAATCAAGGGGCAAATTTAGCTAAGTACGACGTGTTGATTAAACAGGTAATTTTAGGTGTAAGATTTTTTCGATAGTTTTTGCCAAAAAATCCATGCATAGCAGTGCTACGGATTTATTTTTTGGTGAAAAATAGCGGAAAAAGATACGCATAAAATACCTGTTTAATTAGCATGTCGTACTTAACGGTAAACATTAGATTAATTTTTCATCAAAATAATCCCATTACCTATCTTCGCACCTTATTTTGAAAAAAGCCGTACAAGTGACACCTAATAAATTTATTGATACATGCAGGCACAAATTGCCCCTTTTACATTAATAGACGACGCCTCCGGCCTGGAGAAATTTGCCCAAATAAACGAGGGCATCGAATGGATGGGATTCGACACCGAGTTCATTGGCGAGAAACGCTTCTTGACATTGATTTGCTTGATCCAAGTGGCCACGGAACATGGTTATTTCCTTATCGACCCATTGAAAATCAAAGATTTAGACCCCTTGCTAAAAATGCTTACCGATGAGCGAATCCTCAAGATCGTTCATGCGGGGGAAAACGATTACCGGCTGTTCAACACCCAGTACGGCATTATTCCAAAAAATACTTTTGATACACAGATCACTGCGGCTTTCATAGGCTATAAATACCCTGTCGCTTACAGCAAGCTGATGGAGAGTGAGCTTCGAGTCCCGGTCAGCAAGAGTTTTACGGTTACGGATTGGGAACGCAGGCCCATGAGCAACAAACAGATCAAGTACGCGCTGGATGATGTGATCCATTTGAGGAAATTGTGGGAAAGCATTACTAAGAAATTAAAGAAAGCCGGTCGCTTGGAATGGGCAATGGAAGAGCTAAAAGCAATGGAGAACCCTGAAAACTACGAGCAAGACCCCTATAAAGAAGCCATCAACAGCAACCTCATTAGAAGCCTTCGTAGAAAAGAACAAGTGTTTTTGCTCCGTTTGCTGCTTTGGCGTACCAGCGAAGCCAGACGGCTGAACCATTCCAAAGAAATGGTTTTGCCCAGCAAATTTATCAGCCCTATTGTGCGGGCCATTCACAGCGGGGCAGATGCGCTGCGACAAAACCGCAGGTTGCCCGATTCGGTAGTTGGCCGTTATGGCAAACAGTTCATCACCATGTTTGAAGAGCCTGCTACGAAGGAGGAAAAAGAAGTTTTGGAACGCATCCCACCAGATAATAGCGACAACCCTAAACAGGATATTTTAATGGAGATGTTGGACCTGCTTGTCCGCTATAAATGCCTAAAAGAAGGTATTTCCCATTACATGGTCATGCCTCGTTCGGTGCTGAAACGGATGAAAAACGATAAGGATTTTTTCGATCCTTCCATTGATAACGGCTGGCGGAGAAAGTTTTTGGGGGACGAGATTGTCAGTTGGTTCAAATACCGGAAGAATTTGGAAATTGAATTTACCAACGGAAAATTTGAACTCAAAATGCAGGAGGAGGAATAGGTTTTTGTAAAATCTCAGGCGTTTTTAGACTTGTTTACTCAATTATAGTTTCAACAAAAACTCGGTCAGATTAACTTCAGTCCCAAGCCCCAACCTCTTCCGCAGGCGGTATCTACTCGCTTCGACCCCCCTCACAGAAATATTCATCAAAGCAGCAATTTCCTTGGTTGATAGGTTCATTTTGAGGTAGGCTGATAGCTTGTAATCATTTGGGCTGAGGTTGGGAAATTGCTCACCCAACCGTTTCAAAAAATCGCTGTGCACCTCATCAAAATGGATCGAAAAACGTTCCCAATCCTGGCTCAGGTCATTTTCATTTTTCACCAGTTTTAAGAGGCGGTTTATTTCGCTAAAAATATCATCTCTTTTTCCATCCTGTTTTTTCAACCTTTCCAAAGAGGCTTCAATGGAAGACAACATTTCACTTTTCTGTAAGAGGTTCATGGTTGCGGCAGCCAGCTCCTGATTTTTGAACTGGACCTCGGCCTCCAGCTTTTGCCTTTCCAATAAGTTGATTTTTTCTTTGGATTGCTGCACCAGTGCTTCCTTTTTTTCCTGTTCTTGCAAATGGGTGTTTTCCAATTGGGCCTTTTCTTTCTCGTGTTTTTTATTTTGGAAAACGGCCAATCCAATAAATGCACCGATCAGGATAATTCCATAAAAGGTATAAGCAAAAGTGCTTGCGTACCAAGGAGGTTCGATCTCAAATTGATAAGAAACCGGCGCCCCATCTAAGCCGGATTTGTTTTTAGATTTTAGGTGTAAGGTATAATTGCCTGGTCGTAAATTGTTGATATTCAGAGATGTACTGGCCGACCAGCCCGACCATCCATCCATCGAACCTTCCAAATAGTTGGCATATTGAACAAAATCTTGTCCTTCATGGTCTGTGGCAGAGAAGACAAACTCAAATGCATTTTGTTGGTGGGTCAAGGTTGGGATAATGGCTTGTTTTCCATTTTGGAAATACCCTCCAAATAATAAGCTGTCCATATCCCCTTTTAGCCAAACCTCCGATAAAATGACCTGGCTTGGTCTTTCCGAAATTCTATAGCGGGAAGGGTCGAAATGAATGAACCCTTTTTCCGTAGCGAAGAGGACATTTTTTTCATCAATAGGAAGAATAAACTCAAAACCGCCAACTAGTTTATTGTTTAGTTCAGGAATCTCCATCTTTTCGACCTGCTTATCAAGGGCGTCGTCCTTGACCCATAAAATACCTACTTCATTTTCCACAACATACCAAATGTTTCCTTGGGCATCTTCCCGAAGATATTTTACCCGGTTATTGGCGCCGAAAATTTCATTGAAAGAATCATCTGGCGCAAACCGATCCAGTTCCCTATCATAATAGTAAATACCTTTTTCTCCGGTGAAAACAACCTTATTGCTTAGTTGAAATAAATGGTTGTTAAAATCAGAGGGTAGTCCTTTTTCTTTTCCAAAAAATTCAAAATCTACTTTTTTGTCTTTTAGTTGAAGGTCGATTTTAAAGATCCCCCTATATGGGTGTGCCATCCAAATTTGGCCGTTATCATAAGCCAACAGACGGCTACTTTCGTCCAATCCTTCCAGCTTGCCTTGGTATTCCAGCCCGTTCTGGACTTGCTGGAAAAGTGCCAACCCACCATAGTGCCCAGCGATCAGGTATTGATTATCAATTGGTAAAAAACGCCAAACTCCCAACAGCTCTGCGAGAACGGTTGCCTGTTGGTCCTTGATGCTTAATGGGCCATTTTGATGCCCAGCCAAGAGTTGCTGGTTGAACTCTCCAATACTCCAGACCTGACCCTCGGAATGGGCAATAAACTTAAAATCCCTTTTTTCTTCCGGTAAATAGTAAGGCTTCCAAGGTATTTCATAAATCCCAGTATTTGTCCCTGTATAGAGATTGCCCCTTGAAATTTCAGCAGTATAGCAGGTCCCTTCTAAATTACCATCGGGGAAGAAGGTCGTCAGTGAGGAACTGGTTTTTACGTAGCCTATACCATTGTCCAGGCCAAGCCACAAATTGCCAATGTCATCAGCAAAAACACTTAGCACGGTATTGTTTTGCAAGTTGTCTTCCCGGCCCACTTGTTGTAAAATCCGCCTTTTTTCATCCAAAACAACGACTCCTGCCGAGGTTGTTCCGAATACCAATTGCCCGTTGGGCAGTTTGCTAGAACAAAAGATATTGTTTTCCCGCAAGAACTCATCATTTGGGGTAGGCCACGGCCTCAAACTTTTTTCTGCGAGCTGATAGATGCCATTCTTATTGGTTGTAATGAGCAGTGTATCATCACTTATTTCAAGCATGGACGTTATCTCATTGGATAAAGTTGATATTTTTTGAAACCCATTTTCAAGGCTGTTTTCATAAAATCCGAAATCAAAATTTGCTTTTTGCAAATAGAAATTTGTGCCTATCCGATCGAAAAATAAATAGCTTTCACCAATGACCGGAATAGAGATTTTTTCATGCTCCCATTTGATGATCATTTTACCACTCATGAAATAGACCGCTCCATCTGAGATTACAATATCCCAAACGTCCTCAAACTTTGGGTTGGGGTCGGAGAAGAACTCATTCAATGAATGGTAGATTAAAATACCTTCTTCGTTGCCAGAAAAATAGCCTATTTCACCTTGTCCTCCCACGTAAATCTTACCATCTTCCGCCAATTCTACTGAACGGACATTGGTGCCATTGGCAATCGGATAGGATCTCCAATGGTTTCCATCAAATTCCAATAAACCCTCGTTATTCGCTACATAGATCACCCCTCTTTTATCTTGGGTGATTTGCCAGTTTTGGGTGCCGGCTTGGTATTCTTTATTGGTGAAATTTTGGATAGGTGGGATTCCAATATTGATGGGTTGGGCTGATAGCAATAATGGGCAAAGCGATAGCAACCATAGCATGGACTTGGCTTTGGATAGCCCTTTGTGTATATTTTTTATGAAAGATTTTGCCATAATTTATGATCCGAACGAATGTAGTAAACAAATCGATAATGCGCAGTATTGTCGTAGTATTATTTTATCTGACCATCAATATGTAGTAGTAAAATAGTAGCGGTTTTTTTGAAGTGTGGTAGTTAAGTGGTGGTATAAATATTATATAAGGTTAGGCTGTGCCGTATTTTTGCTTCTATAATGGAAGGTAATGCAAATTTTATACTGTCATTTGTCATTTTATTGAATTGTTGATGTTGTAGATTAGAAAGATAATTGTAGTAGGTGCAGTATGGCATTTGTTGAATACCTTGATTCTTTCACTTTCAAAAATGGTAAGTATGAAGCTTAATTTACTCGCTACGCTGGCGATCTTTTTTGCCTGCAATTTAAATTCTCAAACTACAATCCTTGATTTTGAGACTCCAGCCACTTCCACAACCTATCAATACTTCGGTAGTGCTTTGGATGGCTCACTCAACAACATCATCGCCAACCCAGATCCATCAGGCATCAACACCAGTGCGATGGTGGCTGATCACGTCAAACCTGCTGGGGCTCAAACCTGGGCAGGGGCATTTGCCAACCCGACCCCTGCAACGATGGCGGATTTTGTCACCAATTCCCAAGTCTGTTTAAAAGTTTGGTTTAATGCACCGGGAAACGTTGCTGCAAAATTGGAATCCTCCACGACTGGAGGTGCTAATTGGATTACGACCAAACCTGTCAATGACGTTCAGCAATGGGTGGAAGTCTGTTTCGATGCAAACCTGCCCTCTGAGGAAGCTCCATTTCAAGCGGCTATTGGCCAAGTATATGAGTTGGTTACCCTATTTTTTGATTTTGGGCAAGCGCCTACTGCGGACAGAACCTACTACTGGGATGATTTGGTCACTAAAGGTGGTGGAGGCCCATCTTCAGGTAATATTACTTTTTCTGTTGACATGAACAATTACACAGGGCCTTTCACTACGGTTTACGTCAGTGGAACCATGAATGGCTGGTCGGGCGATGCCAACCCAATGGATGATAGCGATGGTGATGGCATCTGGACAGCCACTGTTACTGATGTACCAGTTGGTCTGCATGAATACAAGTACACCATCGACAATTGGTCCGGACAAGAATTGTTCTCACCTTACACCCCTTGTGTTATCACAACTGTCAACATGGATGGGACCTTTGTCAACAGGAGGCTTACCGTTAGTGGCGATGCCACTTTGCCCACCTATTGCTTTAATAGTTGTTTTTCATGTGGCAATGGAGTCAATATTACTTTCCAAGTTGGTTCCGGAAACATAGTGGCAGATCCAAATGGTCTCTTCATAGCGGGAGGCGGCAACTTCGGAAACCCTGGTGATTTCCCATTGAATGATGACGACAATGATGGCGTTTGGGTCATAACGGTAGAGCGGCAAAAGGGCTTTGAATCGTTTTTTACTTTCACCAATGGCAACTGTCCAGACTATTCCTGCAAAGAGATTATCGAAGGTCAATCTTGTGCCAACCCAGATAATTTTAATGACCGGAAAATAGGCCCTGTTACTCAGGATACGACAATCGCTACTTGTTTCGGGGAATGTACCGATAGTTTCGATTCCTGCATGGGATCAACCGCTCCTGCCAACGTAACTTTTAGAGTTGACATGAATGATTATACAGGGACATTTACAACGGCTTATGTTTCTGGTAGCATGAATGGATGGTCAGGTGATGCTAATCCGATGACGGATGCCAATGGCGATGGAATTTGGGAAACTACTTTGATGGTTGGCGCCGGCGACTATGAGTTTAAATTTACGTTGGATAATTGGACGGCCGATGAGCAATTTACCAAAGGCGACCCATGCACTGTTTCCATCAATGGCGGTGAATTCGTCAATCGTTTTATCAGCGTTGCAGGGGATATGACCATCTGCTTCATGTGGAACACTTGTGATGCCTGCGAACCATTGGCCACCAATGATATCACCATTGATAACAGCTTTTTCCAGCTTCAGCCTAATTTGGTTGATCAATCCACTAAAATATCTTTTACACAGCCTTCCTTTAGCGACCGGATTTTAAAGGTCTTTAACGCAACAGGCGCTTTGATTTTTGAGCAAAAAATCGAAAGCGGAATGACCGAGTACAACCTGAATACAGGTCACTTTCAAAAAGGCATTTACTTCGTAAATGTCTTGGAAGGTGATGTGTTGGGAACACAGAAAATGTTGAAGTTATAATCGGCAATTACTTTTTCTGCAAATAATAGAAAAGAGAGCAAGCACATTGATTGCCATATTGACTGATTGATCGCTAGCTCTTTTTTCTACATCTATTTTTTTCGAATTGGGACAGGTCTCTATCAGACAGATCATTAGCACAAAAACTAAAGTTTCATACAAATATAGTGGCGCGGAAAAATTGATTTCCGTGCCACTTCCTTAACCTGAAATTATGCGTACAAAAATTACACTGGCATCAATCGTTTTCCTATTTCTGATAGGGCAAACTTTTGGTCAGAACAAACTCACCGGAAAAATAACGGATGCCGATTCCGGGGAAGCGTTAATTGGTGCGACGGTGGTGTTCCAAAATTCCAGTTCCGGAACCGTAACCGACATTGACGGGGGCTTCGAGTTAATAAATGATGGAAATTATTCAACATTAGAAGTCAGCTACACTGGTTATGAAAATTTGATTGTAGAAATCAATGGCCGTGATTACATCGAAATCGAATTGGGCTCTGGCATCACTGAGCTAAACGAGGTAATCGTAGTCGGATACGGCGTGCAAAAGAAAAGTGTAGTAACTGGCGCCATCTCAAAAGTTACCGCTGCGGAATTGGAAGACCAACCGATCAGCCGCATCGAGCAAGCACTGCAGGGCCGCACCGCAGGCGTTCGGGTCACATTGAATTCTGGGCAACCCGGCGCAGGGGCCACCGTTCGGATCAGGGGGACTGCCACCATCGGAAATTCCGATCCATTGTATATCGTGGATGGGGTGCAGATTGAAGGTGGTATTGATTATTTAAACCAGAACGACATCGAGTCGATTGAGGTGTTAAAAGATGCGGCGTCAGCTGCTATCTATGGAGCAAGGGCTGGTAATGGGGTTGTTATTGTAACGACCAAAAAAGGAAAAAAGGGTAGTATGGTCGTCAATTACAACGGCTTTTATGGCGTGCAAAACCCTTGGAGAAAGTTGAATCTTTTGAACGCCCGTGAATATGCCATCTTGACCAACGAAGCCTCTGCTGCTGCGGGTCAGGGCATCGTGTTTGAAGACCCCAATTCATTGGGTGAGGGCACAGATTGGCAGGATGCAATTTTCAATTATGATGCACCTATTCAAAACCATGAGATTAGCATGTCCTCTGGGAGTGAACGCTCGACCTACTACCTGTCATTTGGGTATTTTGACCAAGAAGGTATTGTTGGAAACAAAGATGACAGCCGTTGGCAACGTTTTACTACCCGCTTCAATGCGAGTCATAAAATTACCGATCGGGTAGAATTTGGCAGCAACATCGCCTATTCGCATGTGGTTGGAAGAGGGGTAGCAGAAAACACGGAATTTGGTTCTCCATTAGGCCGGGCTATCAACCTTGACCCGATCACCCCACTTTTTGAAACCGATGAAACAGTGCTTTCCGAGCCAAGGTATGCCAACAATTTTGATCAATTGGTGCGGGACAGCGAAGGCCGGATTTATGGCATTTCGGATATTGTTACTTCCGAAATTTTGAACCCGGTAGCCGCTTTGGAAGTAGCACAAGGCAAAGGTTGGTCGGACAAAATAGTCTCCAATTTTTATGGTCAATGGGAAATCATTGACGGCCTGAAATTCCGCTCTTCGATAGGTAGTGATTTAGCATTTTACGGTGGGGAAGGTTTTACCCCCGTTTATTACCTCAATGCTGCCAACCGGGTGGATGTGAACAGCTACAACCGCAGTCAAAACCGTGGACTTTTCTGGAACTGGGAAAATGTCCTGACCTATGAACGTGTCTTTGGTGACCACCACCTATCCCTTTTGGCTGGGACAGGCGCACAGAAAAATCAAGGCAGGGGCATTGGAGGCTCTATCCAAAATCTCCCTGTCGACAATATCGGCGATGCCTCTTTAAGTTTTCCCAACGACCCCGCAACCCAATCTTATTATGGCTTCGAATATGAAGAAACACTGAGCAGCCTTTTTGGACGACTGGCTTACGACTTTCGCTCCAAGTACCTCCTGACAATGAACATTCGCCGGGATGGTTCTTCCAAATTTGGTCCGAATAAATTGTACGGCGTATTTCCCTCAATATCAGCTGGTTGGGTCTTGACGGAGGAATATTTTCTGCAAAAAAATCCGGTTATCAATTTCCTCAAAATTAGAGGTTCTTATGGCGTTAACGGCAACAACCGGATTGGTAATTTCTTGTTCGTTTCGACAGTCGGTGGGGGGCGTAGCTATACTTTCGGAACCTCCGACAACCTCGTCAACGGGGTCAGCCCGAATGCTATCGCCAACCCAGATTTGAAGTGGGAAGAGACTTCTGAAATCAATATCGGCGTGGACGCAAGGGTTTTCCGCCATTTCAGTTTGACGGCAGAATACTTCAACAAGGCAACCGACGGAATGCTTTTGGGCACTATCGTTCCTGCGTTTGTGGGCAATGCTGGCCCGGTCGGCAACATTGCCAGTTTGGAAAATGAAGGTTTGGAGTTGGAGTTGGGTTTTGATAATAAAGTCGGTCCGATCAATCTGAATCTTAGTGGCAATTTGGCTTATGTCAAAAACACCATCACCAATCTTGGTCAGGATAAAGAATTCTTGAACGGTCAGACTTATGGCCCACAAGGCGTGGAATTGACCCGTACTGTATTGGGCCAGGCAATCGGCTCTTTTTATGGTTATCAATCGGATGGTTTGTTCCAAAACCAGGCAGAAATTGATGCCCATACCAATACCGATGGTGAATTGTTGCAACCCAATGCCAAACCCGGTGACATCCGTTTTCTCGATTCAAATGGTGATGGCGTTTTCGATGAAGACGACCGCACCATCATCGGCGATCCTACTCCTTCTTGGACGTATGGTGTCAACATGAGCATTGATTACAAAGGGTTTGATATTTCCATGTTTGGACAGGGCGTTTGGGGAAATGACGTGTACAATGCGGTTCGCCGTTTCGATTTGCCAAAGGCCAATTATACCTCAGATGCTTTAGGTCGTTGGACTGGAGAGGGGACTTCGACCACTTTCCCAAGGTTAAATTTTGCGGATGGCGATCCTAATTTAGGCAACGGCAATTTTACCCGTAGTTCGGATTTCTGGTTGGAGAGCGGCGCCTATTTTCGGATAAAAACGCTGCAATTGGGCTACACTTTGCCAGCTGCTATTTCTCAAAAAGCAGGCATCCAAAAAGCCCGGATTTATATTTCTGGAAATAACTTGGTAACCATCACTGCCTACAAAGGGCTCGACCCAGAAGTAGGGGCAAGTTTTGGGGTGGACAGGGGGATTTATCCTCAGCCAAGATTTTATCTCGTCGGTGCGAACGTGACGTTTGGGAAATGAAAATCTAAAGTAAAAGCAAATTGAAACGCCGCTTTGGTTGGCTGATAGTTCGATAAACCAAGGAGCAGTTTTCGCTTTGTTTTGTTTAAAAAAATAACATGAAAAATCATTTATTTATAAAATCCTGTTTGCTCGTTTTGGGGTGCATCATAGCCTCCTCGTGCAAAGACGAGTTCCTCCAATTGGAACCAAGGGGAACAGAATTGGAAACCAATTTTTACCGCAATGAGGATGAAATTTTCCAAGGTTTGGTAGCCACTTACGATGTGATAGGTTGGCAAGGCACCGACGGCTGGACGATGCAATTGGGCTTGCTCAATGCCGCATCTGATGAATGCTACGCAGGCGGGAGCGATGCCTCCGACCAGCCGAACTGGGTCGCTTGGGACAATTTTTCTTTAAACTCTTTTCTCGGTCCACAGTTAGGCTTGTGGCGGAAAAATTACACGGGGATTTACCGGGCCAATTTATTGCTGCAAAAAATAGATGAAGTCCGAGGCGACCTGAACGCAGCTTTCGTGGCCCGCACCGAAGCCGAGCTCAAATTTCTCCGGGCTTGGTTCTATTTTGACTTGGTGCGCTTATTTGGAAATGTCCCCCTATTTACCGAACCGGTAAAATTGGACGACATATTTAAAGTGACACAAGTGACCCCATCAGAGGTGTACGCATTAATCGAGCAAGATCTGAACGATGCGGCAAATACGCCAGAATTGCCAGAAACAGTTCCTCCAAATGAACTTGGGCGAATCACCCAAGGGGTGGTTAGTTCTGTTCTCGGCAAGGTTATTTTGTTTCAAAACGACAACACCCGGATGGCGGAAGCAGCTGGACATTTCGATGAAGTAATCAATTCTGGCATCTACTCTTTGATGCCCAATTATGGTGATATTTTCCTCCGGGAAAATGAGTGGGGCCCAGAGTCTGTCTTCGAAATCCAGTTTTCGGATAACCGTCCCGGTGATTTTGGTTGCTGCTTCAATTCTGGTCCAGTGAATAATTCTACCGAAGGAAATTACGACGTGCAGTTTTTTGGAATGCGGGATTACGCCGGTCCGCTGTACTCTGCTGGTTGGAGCTTTTGCCCGGTCACTCCAGAATTGGTTGATTTGATGAAAAACGATCCCCGGTTTCAGCATACCATTATTGATGGCAAAGCCTTGCAACAATCAGCTGGCGCTAGTTACACAGAGGGTTACCAAAACACGGATTATTTCATCAAAAAATATGCGCCTTATGCCAGCAACATAGCAACTGATGGAGAAACATCCCTCGAATGGGCTGACAACATCAGGGCTATCCGCTATGCCGATGTGTTGCTCATGGCGGCGGAAGCGTTTGCCCGCAGTGGGGATGATGGCAAAGGCAGGCAGTACTTGAACAGGGTACGCCAACGGGTGAGCTTACAACCTTATCCCGGAAGCACTTCTGGTGAAAACTTGTTAAATGCGATTGCCAAAGAGCGGCAACTTGAGTTAGCCACCGAAGGACATCGCTTTTGGGATTTGGTTCGGACTGGTAAGGCGGCTCAAGTGTTGCCAAATTTCGTGGCAGGTACCCACGAGTATTTGCCGATCCCTCAGCAAGAAATTGACTTGTCGCAGGGAGCGTTGGTGCAAAACGAAGGTTATTAATTCTTACTCCCGCAGACTTCAAAGATTTGCGTTTCGATTTCTTTTTGGGAATAATGAAATCTGCGGGAGGTAAATAAAAAAGCTAATAAAATGCGAGCAACATTCCTTTTCTCACTTTTAACGGTATTTCTTTTTTCTTGTGATCCACAACAGGACGACAAGATCGACCTGCCCCCTCCACCTACTTCTGCTGAGTTTTCCATAGAACAACAAAGCGCCAATCCGAACAATTTTACGCTTCGGAATACGACAGCAGGAGCGTTCCAATATCTCTGGGATTTGGGCAATGGCAAAACTGCAACTGGTGAAACAACGGAGGCCTTCTATCCTGAAATGGGATCGTACGAGGTTACTTTGACCGTTTTCACCGCAGGTGGTTCCGCTTCTTCTTCCAAGGTCATTGAAGTGCCAGAGGATGCTCCTTTCCAATGTGAAGGAAATCCTTTATATGAATTTTTGAGCGACTGTACCCAGAAAGTCTGGAAACTGAACCCAGCCGCCGGCGCTTTGTGGGTCGGGCCGACCGATGCCAGCACTACTTGGTGGGCCAGTGGTCTGAACGATGTGGCCGACCGCTATTGTGCTTGGGACGATACCTGGACTTTTACTGGAGAGGGCAAAATGATTTACAGCACCAACGGCGACATCTGGGGAGAAGATTACATGGGCTTCAATTTTGAGTGCGTGGATGAATCACAATTGCAAGCATCTCAAGCTGCTTGGGGCTCAGGTGAACATGCTTATGCTTTGGTTGATGGCACGCCTAATCAGTTGATTTTGACAGGGTTGGGTGCATTCATGGGCTTACCTAAAGTGGCCAATGGCTCTGAGGTCAATACCCCGCAACAGGGTGTTACTTATGATATTCTGAGGATGGAGGAAAATGGCGATAACGATATTTTGGAAATAGAGGTTAATTATTCCGCTGGCATCTGGCGCTTTACGTTTGTGTCTGAATAAGTTGAGTTTTTTGTTTAAATCTTAAAAAATAAATCATGCGACCAATTTTAAAAAAACTACCGATTGCCACTTTTTGTCTGCTTTTGGCTTGCGGCAGCAAAGATGATGAAGGAATGCCTGTTGATGTATTTCCTGAATTGACCATCAATTCTGTCAGCAAATTTGAGGGCGACGTTGGTGTCACTACTTTCGATTTTAAAGTAAGGTTGTCCCAAGTTTCCTCTAACGAAGTGGCGGTGGATTTTAAAACTGGAAATAGCTCCGCTGAGGCAGGAAATGATTTTGTGGAAAAATTGGGGACTGTGGTTTTCGCACCCGGCACAACTGAAGTAATCATTCCGATCGAAGTGCAAACCGATACGCTGCAAGAGGCAGATGAAGAGTTTTTGGTAGAGTTGGAAAATCCATCCAAAGCGGTGATTACGCAGGGAACCGGAATCGGTACCATCCGCAACGATGACGATTTTTTGCCTACCAGTGATGACGGTTTCACAAGTCCATTGAATTATCCTGGGTACACTTTAGTTTGGCAAGATGAGTTTAACGGATCGGCTATTGATGCCAGTGTTTGGACGCATGAACTCGGCAACAGTGGATGGGGTAACAACGAATCACAGAATTACACCGCCAGTTCTTCCAACAGTTTTGTTTCAGATGGGAAATTGGTCATCGTTGCCAAAAAAGAAAATTCCGGCGGGAGTGATTACTCTTCCGCACGACTGATTACAAAAGATAAGCAGGAGTTCCAATTTGGCCGCATCGACATCCGGGCGAAGTTGCCGGAAGGGCAGGGCATTTGGCCAGCACTCTGGATGTTGGGCCGCAATTTCTCTACTGTTGGTTGGCCCGACTGCGGTGAAATAGACATCATGGAAATAGTGGGGCATGAGCCAGCTACTACCCACGGTACGGTCCACTGGGACAACAACGGCAGCTACGCCAGTTTTGGAGGAAGTAAAACGTTGGCTCAAGGGAAATTTGCGGATGAATTCCATGTGTTCTCCATTGTCTGGGACAGCCAGTCCATAAAATGGCTGTTGGATAATGTCCAGTTTAATGAAATAGATATTTCGGCAGCCAGCTTTAGTGAATTCAAACAGCCTTTCTTCTTTATTTTTAATGTGGCCGTCGGCGGAAATTGGCCGGGCTATCCAGATGCAACAACCGTTTTCCCGCAAAGGATGGTGGTCGATTATGTTCGGGTTTTTCAATAATTGCTGGAGCGATACATTGATTTCAAATTTATACCAAGAATTAATAGCTTGTTAACTTTCAAAAAGTATAGAGCAATTTAAATTGAAAGAAAATTGCAAGAAAAAGAAATAAATAACAGTCTCGATTCTATTAAAAGTGAATTGAACAACTCCCAATTAGAGTGTAAGCGCCTCAATGAACAATTAACCCTGATCGTAACGCAACAATTGCAAAAAGGTAAATTAATAGAAGAATTAAAATCGGAATTAAAAAAATTAGAAAATACAAACGATATAAATAAAATTAAAAAGGTAATAGGGCGGTTGTTGAGGAAAATAGATTTTGAAGAAACGATGGAGGGGAATATAGATTCTTTTTCTTTTCATTTTGACAAAGCCAATCAAGAATTTTTACATCGGATTACTTTACAATATCCAGACTTAACTTATAAAGACCACAAGCTGTGTGTGTATTTGCGGTTGAATATGAGTTCTAAAGACATAGCTCCATTATTGAATATTTCAGTTAGAGGCGTTGAAATTAGTAGGTATCGATTGCGTAAAAAATTAAACCTCCATAAACAACAAAATTTAGTAGAATTTTTAGGGAGGTTCTGACATTTAAATCAAAACAAAATGCAACATTCAATTCACTTTAAATTTTTATTAGCTGCTTTTTTATTCAGTATTTTATGCTCATTTAATACCGATTTAATTGCACAAAATGAAGTTGCATTTAATGCAAATAAAATTAAAATTCCTGTCGATTTAAATCCCCAAGATTTATTTGCCGGTTCAAAAATAAAAGTAAATACAGCGATGCCAGTTGCCTGTTCGGGCGGGGGCAATCAGTCGGTCGGAGGGTTTCTTTTGTGTGCCGATGAAATGGATGCTACGGTGGGGATTGACCGCAACGATTGGTGGAATTGTTGCGCACCTCCAGGGTGGTTGCCCAGTGAAACTTATGGTTTCAATTTCCCCTCCATTGAATCTGTTTATCCTTGCGTAGCTGGCACACCTGTGGACGAATTGATATTGACCATTACCATTGAAAATGTCACTTTTAATTTAGGCAGCCCTTATGCTTGTTGCGAAAACTATTTGGAAGGGTTATTTGCCAATTTATATGATAATTGTCCGGTGAGCAGTGCTTGTACTGTGGTAGGTGACGGCCTCAGAAACACTACCAATCCGGGAATGGGAGATTGCATGCCCAATGGAGAGAATTTGAATTACGATGACGTTTCCAATACTTTTCCTTTAGGAATTCCTTTTACCTCAACGACAACTTGCATAGCATCCATCATTGGAACTGGCGATGAATTGGGGGTTGATATCGTCCCCTCTTTTAGATATGATGAAGCGGCAGCCAATGGTTGTAATTGCACACAAGATTTAATTTCACAGGGATTGATTACAGTGGAGTACACGCTAGAAGTAGAATTCGTTTTTTGTAGCCAAAACCTGCCTTCAGGTTGCTACCCATCCACTTTTACTCCGATAGGGCCGCTTTGCGAAACGGCCGCCCCTGTTGCCTTACCTGCAGCCATTGTCAGAGAACGGGTTTTCTGGTTCTTGGAGCCATTCAACTATCAATCCGGCTGGACAGGGGGGAATACCATCACGGCGGCTGTTTTTACACCAAACCCAGGCCAGTGTGTGGGCGGGACTTCAGAAATGGAAGTCGTTATCAATGCTGCTACAACACCAACATTTACCCAAATCAATCCCGTGTGAAAATGGATGCAATTCCCATTGCCTCCACTTCCAACAATGGCATTAATGGAAGTTGGAACGTTGGCTCCCACTTTCAACCCGGCTGGGCAAGGAGGGAATACCGTAACGATCACTTTTACACCCAATGCAGGTTTATGTGCCGCTACGCAAACCATGGACATAGTCGTGACGCAAGTAACAACCCCAGTTTTACGCAGTTGGGCCGTTGTGGCAACCTCCGTACTTTGCATCGTATCAACGATAGATTCACTGTGAATTCGGGATGTTAGGCGCTCTTGCAATCTGATTGGAAGTGATGTCCATTACTTTTACGTAAATGCTTAGTTAAGTCATGAACAGTCGAATATGGATATAATGTAACAGCGAAGCTTGATACCACTGTTCTCAGAATAGAGCCTTCTTAACGAGTTAGATTTACCTGTCGTTTTACCCAATAATCTAACGGACAGGAATGGGATGTCGGTGCTACTTTCGATCCTTCAGGACAAGGAGGCTCTACCATTACAATTAATTTTACTCCGAATGAGGTAAATGTTTTGCCCCGCAAAAGTATGGATATTGCGGTCACTAATTTGGTTCTGCCGACATTTGATCGGTCGGGCCCTTTATGGCGGAAAACGGAAACACCAGTGGCCCTGCCAACTATTTCTAATAATGGATACACTGGCACTTGGGATGTAGGTGGTTCTTTTTGATCCGTCAGGGCTCGGGGAAATACAGTTACGATAGAATTTTACCCACAAATGTGGGCCAATGTGCCAGTATGCAAACCTTGGATATAAGCGTAGAGGCGGAGGTCGTCCCGTTGTTTGACCCCATTGGTCCATTATGTGAAAGTGACCCTCCATTCAATTTACCAACTACCTCCATAAATGGAATCACTGGCATGTGGGATATAGGGCCAATGCTGGACCCCGCTGGAGCAGGAGGGGCCACTATCCAAATCAATTTTTTCCCAAACCCAGGAGAATGTGCGACTACCCAATCATTACAAATTTTTGTTGCAGAAGCGGGTATTACGACATTTAATGCCATTGGCCCGTTGTGTGAAAATGAACCGCCAGTTGTTTTGCCCAACATTTCCAACAATGGAATAACTGGTTCATGGGACGTGGGCAATTCCTTTGATCCTCAAGGGCTTGGAGGAAATACAGTTACCATAAATTTTAGCCCAGACCCAGGTCAGTGCTCAGCTCCAACCAGTCTTCAAATTACCGTCATTGATGAAGTCGTCCCAACATTTAATCCCATTGGCCCTTTGTGTGAAAATAGCGGCCCAGTGGCTTTGCCGACCATTTCGAGCAACGGGATTTCTGGCAATTGGGATGTGGGGACTGTCTTTGATCCAATTGGTCAGTCTGGTCCAGTGGTCATTAATTTTATGCCTGACGCAGGGCAATGTGCCGCTGTGGGGTCGATGACAATTATGGTCATTTCGGAAATACAGCCGACCTTCAACGCCCTCGGCCCTTTGTGTGAAAATGACAATCCTTTAACCCTGCCGCTGGTATCCAATGAGGGGGTAACTGGCGCATGGGACGTCGGGCCGACTTTTGACCCGAGTGGGCAAATGGGGCCTTCCAATGTAATTTTCATCCCCGATGCAGGTCAATGTGCCGCACAAACTACCGTGACAATTACTGTAAATACTATCCCAACCGTTAGCATTGTTTCAGTAGAATGCAATGTCGGTCTTTTAGATTATCATATAAATATTCAAACAGACGGAGATGTGGTCACCAGTACAGGAGGTACGGTCACCAACCTTGGAAGTGGGATGTTTCTAATTGATGGCATTCCTGAAGGCGTGGACGTCATGCTAACGATCACTAATTCAACAACTGGATGTGAAACAACAGCTGATGTCAGTTCACCTAATTGCAGTTGTCCAACGATAGCCCCTCCTACTGGAAACGATATTGAAATATGCGAATACCCGTGATTCCACCGTTAACCGCGGTGGTTGGTAGTGGGCTGGAGGTGGATTGGTACAGCGCTCCCGCTGGCGGCGTATTACTTTTGGGTACTCCATAATTATACGCCCAACAGCGCAGGCACTTATTTTGCCGAAGCGATTGACCAGCAGACTGGTTGTACGAGCAACACCCGGCTGGGAGTGACATTGACCATCATTCCATTGGATACGACCTATTCGCAGGTGTTTAGTTGTGATCCAAATTTGGTAGGAACGGATACGGTGACCTACACCACCGCCCTTTGCGATAGTATCGTCATCACAACTACTTTGTTGGAAATGGGGGATGAGGTTTTTCAAAATGCTACCTCCTGTGACCCCAACAATGTTGGGGTGGATACGCTTGTTTTGGTAAATCAAAATGGCTGTGATAGTTTGGTCATTACCAACACAGAGCTTTCAGCGGCCGATACGACCTTTAATTTTGCCACCACTTGCGATCTCAATGAGGTGGGTATGGATACGGTCATTTTTGTAACCGCCAGTTGTGATAGCGTAGTTATCACAACTACTTCTTTGCTGGACCCCGATAAAACCTTTTTGACCGACGTCACTTGTAATGTCAATGATGTTGGGCCGGATACCGTTTATTTGGTCAATCAGTTTGGGTGCGATTCCCTCCTCATTACAGACTATTCATTTGAGCCACTTGATCCCGTTTTTTTCCAAGCGACTTCTTGCGATCCAGCTGAATTGGGAATGGACACCCTCGTATTGACCAGCGTACAAGGTTGTGATAGTTTAATCATTACAACCATTACTTTTTCTGCCGCAGACACTACTTATTCCTCAGGTACTACTTGTGATATTAATGCGGTAGGTGTTGACACTTTGATTTATTCGACGGCAACCTGCGATAGCATAGTCATTACGACAACAACCCTAATGCCGGGGGATGAAACTTTTTTAAATGCAGTTTCCTGCGATGCAAATGCCGTTGGAATGGATACCGTTTTCTTTTCCAATCAAATGGGCTGCGATAGTTTGGTCATTACCACAACTACTTTGTCGGTCATTGATACCACCTTTGCGCAAGCTACTTCGTGCGATATTAATGAAGTAGGTTTGGATACCATCATTTACGCAAGCGGTGCCTGCGACAGTGTGGTCATTGTAAATACCATGTTGATTCCCGGAGATGAGCTATTTTTAAATAATTCTTCTTGTGACCCAAATGAAGTGGGTATTGATACGGTCGTTTATGCAAATATCAATGGCTGTGATAGTTTGGTAATTACGGAAACCGTTCTTTCCGCAGCTGATTCGACCTTCCTGCAAGCCTTTTCCTGCGACCCCCAAATGGTCGGCTCTGATACGGTCATCTACAGTACGGCGACTTGCGACAGCATTGTTATCACCATGACTTCATTGGTTTTGGGCAGTGAAACCTTTTTGGATGCCCTGACTTGTGATCCTCAACAAGTAGGATTGGATACGGTTATTTTGACTAATCAAAATGGCTGCGATAGTTTGGTGATTACCAACACTGCTTTGGAGGTCATCGCACCAACTTTTCTGACAACAGGTTCTTGCGATCCGTTGCAAGTTGGGATTGATACCGTTGTTTTCAATACATCGACTTGCGATAGTTTGGTCATTACGACCACGGTTCTTTTACAACCCAGTCAATTCATTTTAACCCAGTCAACATGTGTTCAATCAGAAGTTGGGTCGGATACTTTAATCCTTGTTAATCAGGCTGGCTGCGACAGTTTGCTTATTACCAATACCACCTTGTTGGATGGGATTGAGGAAGTTGAGTTTATGGCGGACGACCCTGACTGCATTGACCCAACTGGTAGTATTGCATTCCTCAACGTAATTGGCGGCCAGTCTCCCTATTTGTATTCCATTGATGGTGGGGCAACTTTTTCAACTGAACCTATTTTCAATAATCTTACAAGTGGGGACTACGAAATTTTTATTGAAGATGCTGCTGGGTGCAGTTATGAGGATGAAGTTTCCCTTTTGAATGCCACTTCATTGGATGTTTTTGTTAACCCCGAAGAGATCGAATTAGAACTTGGTCAAAGCATTTCTTTTAATACAAATGTGACAGTCCCTGATTCTACTTTAGTGTCAGTGGTATGGGATCCGACCGAATTCTTGTCGTGTTCCACCTGCTTAGAGCCAACGGCTACACCTTTTGAAACAACCGAATACACACTTACTATTTTGGATGAAAACGGTTGTCAAGCCAATACGTCCGTTATAGTGTTTGTCAATGAGGCGGTGAAGGTATTTGCGCCCAATGCGTTTTCCCCAAATGGAGATGGTTTCAACGATGTTTTTACACTTTATGCAAATGCCGGATATGTGGAAGCCATCAAGAGCTTAAAAATATTTGATCGCTGGGGTGACAATGTTTTTGAGAATTATGGTTTCGCCCCAAATGATTTGCTACAAGGCTGGAATGGGGAAAAGGATGGGAAGCCGGTTGGACAAGGAGTGCACGTTTATGTAGCAGAGCTGATTTTGGTAAATGGTACAACCATTCAATTGGAAGGGGAAATTACTGTGATCCGTTAGGTAGCGATGCAAAAATAACCTCGTCAAAAGGTCGATCCAATTCAATCATTACTACCAAATTGAGTTACATATAGAATATTGTTTTATGAGAATACATCTTGACTACATCAAAGGAGTTGTGGTGAAGATGTTATTCTCTGTTAAGCCATTCTTGGTATTAATTTTACGTTGATTGAAAGCAAGTTATAATCCGATTTACTACTGAACATTCATTCCATCCCAACCTTTGTTTTCTTTCCAAATTTATCTGAAACATTTCGGATTAACTATTTCAATTATTCCAGTTCGAGTTACGACAAACTAATTCATCATTCCCACAAAATGATGGCATTTTGATTAACAAATTAATAATCCATTAAGACAATGAAAAAAATTTCACTTAAGAATTTTATGATGGCTCTCTTTTGCCTTTTTATGGTGAATAGCCTTTCCGCTCAAATTGTGATTGACTTCGAAAGCCCCGCAACTAGTACTAATTATAATGGCTTCGGTGGTGCTTTCGTAAATATCATTGCCAATCCAGATCCATCTGGCATTAATACCAGTGCAACCGTTGCGGAGCTAAATGAAACTCCTGGTTCTTTGGGTTTTGCAGGTGCCTTTAGCAATCCAATCGCCTTGCCGGCAATTGATTTTGTTACTTATGCTACCGTTTGTGTAAAAGTTTGGGCGCCTAATACTGGCGACATGCTTTTCAAAGCAGAAGGCCAATCAGCGGGAGCCACTTGGGAACAGTTGCAACCTATTAATGTCGCCAACACATGGGTCGAGCTTTGTTTTGACGGGACACAGCCTGATGCGGCAGGAAGCGGCCAAAATGCAATTGGTAGAACCTTCACAGTGTCAACTGTTTTCTTCGATTTCAATCCTCCCGTCCCACCTGCTGTTTTAACGACTTGGTATTTTGATGATATTCTGATGAAGGACCTTAATCCTGTCCTTCCTCCTCCGCCTCCTTCTGCATCGGCGTATTGCGCAACGCAGGTAACACATTTTGCTGGCAACCCTCCTTCAGCTATTTTCCTTACAATAGCCAACATAGATGCTACCACCATGTATGTTGAAATTGAATCAGTAAATGGTGCTGATCCTGTTGACTTTTTGGGCGTAGATGGAGGAAGCGGAGCGAACATTTCTGGCCAGAACACTTCAACACCCGGCAAAATCAGCCGGACATTGACTTGGACCAACCCTCCGACGAATGTCATCTTAAATGTACTGTGGAGCCAAGTATCATTTGGTGGAAACTGGCAGTTAAGCCAAGCACCCATTATGGTGCCTTTTGCTGCTACCTGCCCATTACCACCGCCAGCACCTGCACCAAACCCAGTATATTGCCAATCCATCGTTTCCCAATTAGGAAATCCAGCTGAGATAGCTTCGCAGGTTTTATTGAGCATTTCAAAAGTAAATGCCAATAGCATGAAGGTTGAAATCGAATCAGCTAATAATGACCCAGTAGACTTTCTTTTGGTCACTGGTGGAAGCGGCGCCTCTATTTCAGCCGAAAATACCTCCGTTCCTGGAAAAATCAGCCGTATTTTAACTTGGAACAATACGCCACCTTCTGAAGTTAACCTCAACGTTATCTGGAGCAAGGCTTCTTTTGGTGGAAACTGGCAATTGAGTTCGTCCGATGTAACCGTGGATTTTGACTCAAAATGTTCCACCGCAATTCCAACTATGGGTGAGTGGGCAATGTTCTTATTTGCTTTAATTATGTTGACAATGGGAGTTGTATTTGTTTTGGGCATGCAAACAGAAGTTCAAATGGCTACGACTGCACGTGTTAACGTACCTGTCCGGTTTCGTAGAATGCCATTTGACAAGGTAGAATTTATCAAAGCGATGAGACATGCACTCGGATTAGCAGTGGTTGGTTTCGCTGCCATTTTCTTGATTTGGGGAGAGATCGTTTTTGCTGATTTGATAGGTATGAGCCTTACGATTCCAGTAGTTGCTTACCTGATCCATTTATTAAAAAAATAGGTAGGATTTAAAATAATTTGATTTAAAAAAAATGGAAGACGCCAACTTTTGGTGTCTTCCATTTTTTTTACGGAGAAAAATAAAATGTATGGAATGTGATTTCGATTTACAAAATCGAATGAGGAGATTTCTAAATAAATTGGGTAGTGGAGGCTAATCGGGACTGGCCAATAAAAGCTAAAATCATTATGTTTTATTTTTTATAAGCCCTCTAAATTGAATTGAAAAAAATTACACACGCTCAATAATAGTAGCCACACCCATACCACCACTCGCACTCATCGCCACCAATCCTGTATTCAAGTCCCTGCGTTCCATTTCGTCTAAAATAGTACTCAATAGCATGGCGCCGGTTGCCCCTAATGGGTGGCCCATTGCGATCGCACCTCCATTTACATTTAAAATAGCTTCGTCAATGTTTAAGTCTTTTTGAAATTTTAAGACTGCCGCAGAAAATGACTCATTCATTTCCCACAACTCAATGTCTGATATATTCATGCCAGCTCTTTTTAAAGCTTTTTTTGCAGCAGGCACAGCACCAGTCAGGCTGATGGTTGGCTCGACGGAAACGTTTCCAATGGAAAGGATTTTAGCCCGGGGTTTCATCCCCAATTTTTCACCTTTTTCTTTTGATCCGATCAATGTCAAAGCAGCCCCATCAACGATTCCCGACGAATTGCCAGCGGTGTGCAGATGGTGGATTTTTTGTAACTGTGGATATTTATAGATTGCCATTTCATCAAAACCATTTTGGCCAATCGGGGCAAAAGAGGCAGGAAGTTGGGACAAAGTTTCAAGAGAAGTGTTAGGGCGGATCAACTCATCTTCTTCTAAAATGGTCAATCCGTTCCGGTCTAAAATGGGGGTGATGGAGTTTTTAAAATAGTTGTTTTCCCAAGCGATATTTGCCCGTTGGTGGCTTTGCAAAGCATATTTATCCAAGTGCTCCCGGTCAAATTGTTCGAGGCTGGCCAACAGGTCAGCAGCCACACCTTGAGGAATATAACCCGTTTTATTGATGACTTCGGGGTCCAATCGTAACGGGCCACCGTCTTGTCCAATTGGGGTGCGGCTCATACTTTCGACACCGCCAGCCAAAACCAATTCTTCCCATCCTGAGGATATTTTCATGGCTGCCAAATTCACCGCTTCCAGCCCAGAGGCCCCAAACCGATTGATTTGAAACCCACCAATACTGTCGGGCCAAGCGGCATAAAGCAAAGCTGCTTTGGCGATATTGTGCCCTTGGTTTTTCATCGGGGTGGCACATCCAATAATCAAGTCCTCTATTTCTTGTACGGCTAAACCATTTCTTTTTTTTATGGCTTTAAGGCAAGCGCCCAAAAGGTCAATTGGTTTTACTTCATACAAAGCGCCACCGGGCTTGCCCTTTCCTCTTGGGGTACGTACTGCATCGTATATGTAAGCTGTGGGCATGAGTTGGTGATTGGAAGCTGAAGCAATATTTACCTCAATTATTTTATTGGAGCCAAGTGAAGTTTGAACATCTCGCCATCTAGGTCAAATTCCTTTTCAGCAGACTTTATTATTTCAAAGGTATCGGTGTGAAGTTGATTATTCGGCAGTTCTTTTATCAGGACAAAATTGCCTTCATGAATATTCCAATGTAAGGTGTCGTTTTCAAAAACAATTCTCTTTTTTCTGCCAACTACGATTGTTCCATCTGGCTGAAAATCAGCATCAAAGTCAACAATCTGGATAATTTGAGAGCGAGGGTCTATGCCAAAATTTTTCAAAGCCCTCATGAGAATAGTAACACTCGGTGCCATGATGGCATGGTCATCTAAATAGCCACTGCTACTCTCACCTTTCATTTGCTCCTTCATCGGTACCAGAGCGTTTCTGACCTTTGTCATTGATGCCGGCTCATTGATCGTGACTTTGTATAAACCAGCCATCGATTTCAAAGATGGTTGATCGTTTTGACAGGAAGCGAGAAGGCAGATGAGGCAAATGAAACAGCCGAATATTTTCATGTTTTGAGTTTATGAGTAATCCTCTTGGAGTCTTTTCATGCGGACATTCCGTTGTTTTTGAGAGCGGAAAAATCCATACAGAACAACCAGAAGAATGGGGAGACCGAAGTTTAGGTATTTCATGGTATTTCTCTTACCGACATTGTCGTCACCTATATATTCATCAGAAATAGGCCGGGTCGCAACCCCTTTTGTACGGAGTTCAATTAACCCAGTATCATCGCATAGGTAGTCGATTGAGTTGACCATCAAACTGATATTATCCTGGCTTTGACCACGGCCACCCTGGCCTGTTACTGGAAAATCACCATCGCCGATAATGATGATTTTGCCCAGTCCTGCCTGTTCAACAATGCCGCCAATTGGGATATTGGACATGGTGAAATCTGTAGCTGT
Source organism: Saprospiraceae bacterium (assembly GCA_041392505.1). Taxonomy (GTDB): domain Bacteria; phylum Bacteroidota; class Bacteroidia; order Chitinophagales; family Saprospiraceae; genus UBA6168. The sequence continues at coordinate 34,991 of JAWKLX010000007.1, forward strand.
CCATTTTTTATTGACTACATCAAAAGTGGTTGGGGCAGGGGAGGAGGCTGATTTGGATGATGTTTGTAAAAACGGCGTAAAAGTCCCTGAACCAGAGTAGGAGATCGGACTGGCAAAAGGTAGGATCACCTGCTCCAAGCCATTGGTAATGGGGTGTTCTGGGAACTGGCTAATCAAGGGCAGATAGGGGAACTGTACAGGCGTGTTCATCATAAAAAATCCTTGTTGCTGCTGAACAGTCACTGATCCACACTGGGCATCCAAAATAAAGGACGGCTCTACTTGAATACCTTTTCCCGCTAACCAAGTCTCAAGACCAGTAGTAATGGGTGAACCTGTTTGGTTTTGCAAATTTCCTTCTACTCTATTGATGCCAACAAATAGGCTTCCGCCCCCGCTCAAATAGCTGTCGAGGTTGCTGAAATGGCTGGGTGGGATGCTGTCTTTTGGGGCGACTATGGCGATGGCCTTGAAACGGCTCAGATCTGGCGAACCCAAATCCGCTGGTTCAATGGAATAGAGTACACTCAATGATTGGTACACTTGCCCCAATTCTTGTAAGGGAGGTTCACCGTGTCCTTGGACAATCCCAACGACGGGCTTATTCACCACAGCCATTTTTTTGATGCTTGTACTGAGCGAATATTCCGCGCCACTTCCGGTAGCAATGACTGGAATAACTTCTTGTTGCTCGCCCATTTTAAGTATTGCAACTGAGGTAGGCTTTTTGCTGTTTGCTTGATCTTTTCTACGGAGGTTGATCATCACTGATGATGCTGAGCTGACCGCTTCCGCTCTTTTCTGACTTGCGTTTGGATCGACGTGAACTGATAGTCCACCATATTTTGGCATTATACTTCAACCAGCATTTCCAAAAAAGTCTTTTCCTATTTTCTTCAAGATCAGGCGGCAAGTCCTCATTGAATAGGCAGTCACTTCCGTTACCGGATTTTCCAGATTCCGTAAAGTCTTGCAGCATTGCTTAAGGTGTATTGCTTATCGGCTGTGAGGTCAAACCGATGGAAAAAATTCTGTGATAAAACATTGACTAACAACAAAATGCCAGCTATCAGTAAAACATAGTTATGGTTGTCTTTTTCATCTTTTAATGAGTAGTGCTTGAGTGCGAAATTGACTTTGCGAAAATTCACCTCCGCTGATCATCTTTTTACAGATGTTGTACTCAGCTGTAAAAAGCCCAAGTAAAATAATGGAAGCGAAATAGATGATGTCCTTGTGTCCAATACGCCCTTTGAAATGGAATAGAAATGATCGGGAAGTACTCATCATGCTGCAACAGGAGATCATCCATCCGTCACGCACCCGATGACATTGAACATCAAATGAAAGAACAAAGCAGATGAACAGCTTCAAGAGTGTATGTCACAATCTGGTTAAGCGAATAAACTATCAGCAAAAAATGATGCCGATAAATGCGGTCAAAAGCAACAAGCCAAAGTAGCCTGCAATGAGTTGTTCTGTGGTCAATGTTTCCGATCATTATCGAGTAATAATAGGGTAGGGTAAAGCGCTAAAGCTTTAATACCATGAGCAGGCATGATAAGAACTTACCCATTACAACTCCGTCGGTCGAAACATTTTTGGTAAGCAGCAACTCGATCGTGCTACCTTTTCTTTCGCAAATTGCTTCATGAGTGTGCTTTCGAATAAAAAACCAACAATGACCATTGGGCGATTCCGAAAAATACTTGCAGGTCACCTTGAGTTGAAAAGATGGGTTACAACACTGAGCCAGTAAAATCCAGTAAACCCAAGAAAGGCTATTAAAAGGATATAGGCGACCAAAGAATCGAAGTAACTGGCCAGTTCACGTTTTGCACAAATCCTATAGGATTCATATCTATGAGAGAATTAAATTATGATTGAATTACAAACTGATTGGCAGGGTTTATATCCGAACATTTTTCCCGAAAATGACCCTCAATCAATTATTTTTTAGTTCAACGTCAGGTCACGGAAAATATCCTCGGCTCTTTTGTTCTGAAGGAATACTCTGTTAGCGCCCATTTATTTTTTACACAAAGGTCAAATACACCTGCTGGAAATTATGTCCTGGGTGCTTTGTACCTCGAAACGGTTGTTTATTTCATCAATGATGTCAACCATAGCTACCGTTGGCAATTCTTGTAATTTCCATGTCAGATACATCTGCATCTCGATGTGACGTACATGCAAGACTTTGCCTCCTTGTGCTTGTTTTTCTCAAAGTCGCCGCCGTTCCATCGGCTACGATTTTTCCCATACGATCAAAATGCGGTCGCAAGTAGTTTCTACTTCAGGCAAGATATGAGTACCAGAATGACAGTTTTTTCCTGTCCAATATTTTTAATCAGCTCCCTTATCTCTACGATCTGGTTGGGGTCCAAACCTGTTGTTGGCTCATCGAGGATGAGGATTTCAGGGTCGTGGATCATCGCTTGAGCAAGCCCGACCCTTTGACGGTAGCCTTTGGAAAGCTCTCCAATTTTCTTGTGCTTTTCCGCATTTAGGCCACAATCCTTCACCATTTTTCGGACACGTCCGGGGATGGCCGCTTTATCCATTCCTTGAATGGAAGCACAAAATTCCAGATAATCCATTACAGGCATTTCCAGATAAAGCGGGTTGTGTTCAGGAAGGTAGCCTATGTTACCTTTGGTTTCACCAGATTTCACCGATTTCCCACCGATGGTTACGTCTCCCATATCGCTTTCGATATAACCGGTAATGATCTTCATGGTGGTGGTTTTTCCGGCACCATTTGGGCCAAGAAATCCCAGAATTTCTCCCGTTTTCACTTCAAAGGAGATATTGTCAACCGCCTTCTGGACGCCATAGGTTTTTGTTAACTCTTGAATCTTAATATCCATAATCAATTAATGTAGTCTGGAAAGAAAATTGATAGTTGAATAAGCACATAAGGCTATCTGAATAGGCCGCAAAAATAAAATTCAAAGAAAAAACCCAAAAAAAATAGGGCAATTTTCTTTAGTGTACAAAGAGCTTGCACAACCTAAGTTTGCCTTTTTATGGTTTATTTTAAAATTTGCGGCACATACAGCGATTATTTGCGTAGGACACTGAATTAAGAGGCGGAAAGGTAGCAACCTATTTGCTTTTTACTTTGGCATTTCAATTATTCTTTAATTTAAATAATTTAGGTATCATGAAGAACATGTTGATTTTTGCAAGTTTACTTTTCTTATTTGGATCCTGCGGAAATGGGTCTTCCTCAACAACCAACACCAATATTCCGTCCATTGATTTGACTGGTTTTACCGTAACAGACCTACCAGGTGGATACCAGAAGGTTGTTAAAAGCAATGCAGATGGAAAGATCCTGGAAGAAGGTGTTCTAAAAAATGGCAAGCGGAATGGCATGTGGGTGGTTTATCAAGACCGGCGTCCCTTGCCTAAATCCATTATCAATTTTGTTGATGACCAATATTCGGGGACATACATGGAGTATTCGGCTACGGGTCAATTGGAGCTGATTTGCAGCTATACGGCCAATAAATTGGATGGTAAATTTATTCGGGTAAAAAACACCCGCTTGCTGGAAGAAGGCACTTATGTTAATGGAGAAATAGATGGTAATTATAAAAAATTCTACCCGAGTAAAGACATTCTGCAACAAGAGAATAATTACAAAATGGGCAAGCTCCACGGATCGACAAAATACTATAATGAGGAAGGGCAAGTGATTATGGAGTATGAATACAATAATGGCGAGAAAGTTAGCGGAGGTTTGGTAGAGCCTGAAGAAAAAGGGGCAACTACGGAATAATTTGAAATTACTTTTAAAAGTTTTTGAAATAAAAAAAGCCATCAACAATGCAATTTGTTGATGGCTTTTTTAGTGTGTGAGCTTTTTTAATTACAACCCAAATCCTCTCTGGAGAGATGGTCATTATTGGGGAAACAATTTCCAGAAAGCACTTCCTCTGGTACGAATTGATGAAACTCGTGGTCGTAAAGTGAGTGCTCCAAGAAAAGAACCAACTTATTTATTTCGGTCTCGGTCAGGTCAAGTGGTTGGAACTGTGGTGCAATTTGGGAGGCAGGGACTAAGGCGTTTTCCTTTTCGCCTTTGTTGAAATACTCAACAACTTCCCTTAATGATTGCTTGCTACTTCCGTGGAAGAAAAAATTTGAACCTTTTAAATTGTACAACTGAGGGACTTTGAACCTATAATTGTCTTCCTCTTTTTTTGTGAAACCTCCACGACCTAAGTTCCTCAGATCATCGATGCCAGTGTTGATTGCAGAATTGTTTTCATACAAATCCTTAACACCAATAGCATAGAAGCGGTCGGGGTTGTTGAGTGGCTTGCCATTGTGACACCGGTAACATCCCGCCTTTCCAAAGAAAAGCAAACCACCTTCTTTTTCCTCTTTGGACATGGCGTTATTATTTCCTCGCAACCAATCTTGAAATGGTGCATTGCTTGTGATCAACGATCTTAAATAAGCAGATATGGCAAAACTCGCAGTGAGTTTGGAATAACGTTCAGCCTCAGGGTAGCCAGCAAATAAAGCATCAAAGTAGGGCTTGTAACCCAAAGTATCCATGACAGTTTTATTAATAATCATCCGGTGCAGGTCAAACCCTTCAATGACTTGACTTTCCAAACCCATCAAGCCAAGATGATTGATCTCTGTAAAACCCTCCCATACATCTTCGGTGCCGATATTATTATCGTTGCCACCGAACTGGCCGCTCCAAGTAGTATTGAGGGTATAGGCGACGTTCATGACACTCAACGCCCTGGCACCTTGCACATCGGGTTCGTCATTTTCGTAAAAAAACAACTTAGTACGTCCTTCTCCATTTGCTCCAAACCCAGCTCCTCCGTCAGCAATGCCTTGAGCCCTTCCGGGCATGAACCCTGCTTCTGGGATGTGACAAGTAGAGCAGGAATAACCTTCTTTTGACTCATCATGAAGTGGGTCAAGTGCTATTCCAGTTTCAAAGAATAGCATGCGGCCTAATTCAACCTTGAGTTCAGAAATTGGATTATTCGGGTCGGTAGGAATGGAGCTGTAGTCATCCGCTGAGGGAAGGATAAAATGATCGAGGGAACCAGTTGGAGATGCTTTTCTAACAGCATTCTGCAGGTTTACATCAAGAGGATCAATCAATTCATCTGAAGAGCATCCATAGTAAAGGATAGTCAACAATGAGAATACTACGAGTACATACTTTTTCATTTCAAAGTATCTTAATGTTATGGGATTTATCTTAAAATGTTTTCTCTAAAATTTAGGCTAAAGACCCCCGGAAAAAAGTTGGGGATTCCTAACTTAGAAAACAGATGCGAAATCGGTAGTTAGGACAGGGTTGGATTGTACGTTCAAACCTTTTGCAAAAATAATGCACGAATTGGTTTTTTTCTAATGATTATCATCATTACTACAAAATAGGTGGGCGAAGGTATGCTATTGGCGTAAAATTAACTATAGCAATAGGATGTTAAAGTCCAACTATAATTTTTAGCCGAATATCTTTTAGAGGCCAAAACTTGGTACTTCAGAGCAAAGGACTAAATTTGGGACTTTTACGGCTTGTGTGTTCATTTTCAATAACTTGTGAACAATTGACCAACGATCCAAATTGTAATTAATAAAGCAAAGACAAAAATCTGTTCCTATGAGGAATAATCAATCTCCTTCCATTTATTCCATTTTCAATAATGCGCTACCATATTATCTCGACCGTGTAGATATTTCCACACTTACCGATGAAGGCACCGCCTTTGCGGCAAATTTCCTTCAACAACTGTTAAAGGGAGAGATAAGTCAACAATTTGAAGCGTCCAGTACGAGCATTGAGAAGGTCAGTCATTTATATTTTGAATCTAAAAATTTATCCAAGACAATGGGGGCCAAAACATTGGGTTTTGGTTTTCCACTATTGATCGATACCCATGAAGGTGAATTATTGGTGGCACCGCTTTTTATTTGGCAGATTTCCATTGAACCTGCCCAGACTAAAGTTGATGCTTGGGTTATCAAGTTTGATCAAGGAAACTTTGTTCAACCCAACTATCAAGTAATCAGGCACTTGAAAGAAAAATTTGATCATGATTATCGTGAGAAATTAGAAGGGGCGATTGAAAATGGGGCTATCAAAGCTTCGAAGTTGGATAGCATTTGTCAAGATTTGGCGGATCGTTTTCACTTAAAAACCTTCATAGGGGAAGGGGGCATTATTGAAGCGCCCGGCATCAATGAGATTGGTAGTTTTACGGAAGACGGCGCATTACATCGGTCTGGTGTGATTGGGATTTTTCCACCCCAACACCAAAGGATAAGAGCATCTACTTCCAAACCTGAAAATGTTTTTGTGCATTCAGACGATTTGCCAGGGGCAGACCCTTTTGTTTTTCCATTTTTGGCCGCAGATCCCGAGCAAGTTACAGCTTTGGAACAAGTAGCAAATAAAAAGGTATCGGTTGTTGAAGGTGTTGATACTCTTGGTAAAGGGCAAACTTTATTAAACCTTTTATTTACAGCTTTACTGCAAGGGAAAAAATGCCTAATTGTTTCTGAACGTGCCCCGGCGCTTAAAAAGAATCAAAACCTACTGGCAAAATCCGGCCTTCATCAGTTGAATTTTTTATTGACCGATGCGCTAAATGACCGCGATCAAATCTTGGAATTGCTTCGTCTGGCTGCTAAAGGAATTAGCAGAAATATACCCTTGGACAAGCAGGATTTCCTTTTTAAAAAAAATAAATTCATTAGGGCTAAAAAGGCATTGGATGACACTTATCAATCAACAAATAAAAAAGTTTTTGGCGACCACAATTGGACAGATACAGTCGGACTCTTCCTTAAGAGTAATCGGATTGAAGGTAAGGAGTTGCTTGCCAGCCACTTGCAGCGGCAGGATTTCAAATTTAACATCGATGAATATGAGGCTTTAAAGAAAGGGGTTGGCAATTGCTATCCTTTATTTCAAAAAATAAAGACATTAAAACACCCTCTTAGCAATCTGAATGACCGGGTTTTCCAACAAGTTTCGCCTGAAGGCGGGAGGTCTTATGTGGTCGAGCAACTGGATATTTTCGGGAAAAAGCGAGGCAGCTCCACCATAGATACATTACAGAAGTAGAGAGTTACCGAAATAAATTGGAAGGGCACTACCTTAATTATATCTCCGAAATTGACGCCTCCTATAAATTAGTTCATGAAAAAATCCTTGAGTATCAAGACCAATTGGGCAAAGATTTTATTGAAGCCGGCACAAGTGCCTTTAGTTTCCCATTATTTTATTCAAAGAAAAAGAAAATCGTTGCGCTCAAAATGGATGTAGCTAAAAACTACCGAAACCTGGAAGCGGATTTTTTGAACATAATCCTATCCTGAATTCTTTCAGTTCTGCAAAAAGAAGGATTTTTGATCCGGGAGGTAATAAATAACGAGTTGTTCAACAGTGCATTTTCTCATTGGAAAAATAAATTAGAGCTTATCATCCAAGAGGATGTCGTGCGTCTCAATAGTAAAACTGCACACCCAAGCCTGGGGGTCAAAGAGGAGGTTACTCAATTAGAATATGCATTAGATTTGTTTATAGAGGAATTGAATGAAGCAAAGGTTTATCAAAAGCAACTGGAAAATAAAGCTTGACCGTTCCGCAAAGGCAAAAGTTTCTGGAAAATATCATTGAACAAATGGAGCAAACGCAGCTCAATTTGCGTGATTTCTCTGCTTTTTATCAATGGTAATCAACCTGGTTAGAACTAACTCCGTTGGGCGAAAAGTTGTGACTTCCATTGTAGAAAGTAAAGCCAACGGATTGGATAGCAGCTTTGAAAGTTGGTGATTTGGTAATTTATTGACGAATACCAAAATAGTTTTTTGCCCATTGAAAATGAGGATGTAAAAACTGATGAAAGTTGGCATGCTGAAGCCGTTAATACTGAATTTTATCAATGCTCATTGGCAAGAAAGGCAAGCGGAAGGGTTGAAAGATTTGAAGAAAAAAATAAAAATTTATTCGCTTAATTTTTGATAAACCCCTTTTCAAAAAACAAGAATATTTGCCCCTTTCTGAAGTTTTTGAAGACTCAATGGATACGGTCACGGATTTTTTACCCTTACTATTCGTTACTCCTCACGTTGCTTTAAACATCATCCCAGAGGGTTTTAAATTTGATATGGTTATTTTTGAAGAAGCCAATCGGTTTTCTATTGAGCGGTCTACAGAAATGGCTGATCTTGGCCACCAGTTGATGATATTTGGTTCTGATGATAGCAATGGCAACGAGACAAGTTTATTGCAATATGCAATGGAAAATGAGGTCTCAGCGGTGAAAATAACCAACCGTTATGAAGCTCCTGTACAGAATTTGCCATTCTCAGAACTTCCCAAGGCCGCTTTTTTTTATGCTCGTAAATGTATGGTAGAGAATCTGGAAGGAAGATTCCACGAAATGGAAGGAGTCAATGACTTTGAAGCGCAACATATTATCCGGTTGCTCAACCAAATAAAACAAACCCCGCAAAGAGTCTTTCCTACAGTTGGGATCGTAGCTTTTACCATCGAACAACGAAATTTGATCTCGTCCTATATTTTGAAGCTAAAGCAACAGAATGTGGTCGGCAGTGAAAAAATCAGGCAATTGGAGCGAAATGGGATGGGGGTTTACTATGTAGAAGAACTTTTTGGCCAGCACTTCGATGTCCTGATAGTGTCTTGTACATTCGGAGCTGTCAATATCAAAGGGAAATTAACAAAGAAAATCTCATTGTTAAACACCCCAGAAGGAGTAAGTTATTTACAACTCTTAATCAATAAGCCACTCCAGCAGTTAATCATCCTACATTCCTTTAGTAATGAACATCTTGATGCCTTTAAAGGTAGGCAATGGGACAAAGGCACTTGGTTATTATCTCATCTAATCGGGATGTCGGAGGCGGCTCAGCAGGAGAATGAGCTTAAGTACTTAGAAGAATTAGAAATCATTGGAAAGAAGGAGCCGAGGAAGATCAAAAACCCCAATTTTGTAAAAGAAGTTGTCAATAGCTTGTCCGCCTACATCGATGAAAGTCGTTGCAAACTTCATGTCCGTTGGGAAGATGTATTACTGCCTTTAGTAGTTACGCCGATCAGTATTGATGGAAAAAATATTGTAGTAATCCCAGATGGCTTTTTTGCTGATACTCAGTACACATCTGGTGTGTGGGAACAGGCGCACATTAATAAACTTCAAAAGGAAAACTTTGAATTGATTCAAATTTGGTCATTGAATTGGATGAAAGATCCCGCTGCAGAATCGAGGAAATTGGCAAGTCAGATTATCAAAGTAAATGGGCAACCAATTTATGCTAAGGACAAAAATGAAAACCCAAGTACACCAATTGGCCAAGCTAATGAATTGGATAATTATGATGCGGTGGAGTAAAAAATTTGAATCACTTCTTCCATCACGGAAACACTTTTCATGTATTTGTTTTGTGTGGAAATCTTTTGACTAAAAGGTTCTTTGTGAAGCGATAATGTTTTTACCTTTGGTCTGCCTAAAATAATTCTCACTACTCAAGACAAATAGACACCCCCTTTTATCCCTCTTTCTTCGAAGAGGATCATTCACACGAATCATTTAAGCATCTGGACCTGATAGTTTACGATCATGACAAAGAAAGGCCTACTTTATTAGCCAGATTTTTATTGACGGCACTACAGTATACCCAATAGTGAAAATTACTAACCAGGCTCCAATCAAAAAAGCCCGGCAAGGGAAACCTGCCGGGCTTTGTATTTTTATGATAGCTTATCAAGCTGAAAAAGAAGTACCGCATCCACACGTTGAAGTAGCATTGGGATTGTTAAATGAGAATCCTCTATTTTGCAAACCCTCTAACCAATCGATCTCCATGCCTAGAAGGTAAATAGCGTGAGATTTCTGCATAAAAACATTCATTCCATCTATGACATAAACTTCATCAGTTTCTTCTTTTTTATCAAATCCAAGGACATAAGAAAAGCCCGAACACCCGCCTCCTTTGACTCCAATCCTAAGACCATGATCATCTGGAATATTTTGTTCATCCCGTATTCTAAGGAGTTGTTTAATCGCTCCAGGTGTTAATGTAATTGGTTGTATCGTAGCCACTTTTTATTGTTTTTAAGAATTTCTATGGTTTAAAAAAACAAGGAAGCGATCAAATAGCTTCCAAGAGAAAGATCAAATATAATCCCTTTGTTGTTGCAAAGTTATATATTTAAAGAGTTTAGAAAGAAACACAGAAAAGGGAATATTGGTTGATTGTGTAAAAAGTTTTTCGTTCTTTGACAAATAGCGTGGAACGGATCAAATAATCAGGGTTTTAAGTGAGTGGAAAATTTTGAAAAAAAATTCCACTCACTTAAAACCCTGATAGGGAGGTGAAAAATAAAAAAATTGAAAATTTTTTTATTTTTTTCACCTCCCTCTCTCCTTGTTTTTTCTGCTCCACGGGATTTGTCAAAGAACCAAGTTTTTTTAATAACATTTCTACATTTATTTTTGCTTCTTTTGGGCCTTTTTTAGAAGGAATTCAAGAGAATTTACAAACACAAAAAACATGAAACATTCATTAACGTCATACTGGAAATTATCAAAATCACTGTTCCTGCTTTGATCGTCTTTTTAACGGTCAACAGCATTATGAAAAACTATTTAGAAAAACAGTACCAATTAAAATTGCTGGAAAACAAACAAAACAATAAAAATACAACCACCCCGATGCGTTTTCAAGCCTATGAAAGGCTTTCCCTTTTTTGTGAGCGGATTTCAATTCCAAATTTATTATTGAGACTGAGAGAAAAGGGCCAGACAGCAGCGGAGCTCAAATTGAAGCTATTGATGACCGTTCAACAAGAATTTGAATACAACATCACTCAGCAAGTTTATTTGTCAGACCAACTATGGCAAATAATTAAATTATCCAAAGAAGATGTAATGAATATTATAAGTGTAGTGGCTGAAAAAATCGACCCCAAAGCACCCTCCGAAGAATTAGCGTCAGCCTTAATTCGCTTCCTAGAAACGCAACAATCTACGGTATTGGAAAAGGCATTAATAGCCATTAAAAGGGAGGCTACTATTTTATTCTAACTTGAAGCAACATAACTGGCTGATTGTCAATAGTAGTTTTGTAATCAACTGATATTCAATTACTTAGAAATTGAATTTCGCTATACCCTTGATAATAAGCGTGTTATGACAATGTAAATTGACTGTTAAAAATTTAGAGAAAAAAAATTTTAAAAAAAGGTGGAATCCCCTCCCTTTGAAGTGGTTTTTTTTACCACCTTTGCAGTCCTCCATTAGAAAGGAACAACCCATGTTTCTTGATAGCCACCTGAATCGTGTTAGGGCACTTCAAAAGGCTTTTATTCGGAGATTTTCCTAGTTTACTGATGCTACAAAATTTGTCCTAAGGACATTATTTAACACTTATTTTTTCACTTCCAACCAACAACAGGAGAATGGTAAAGGATTGCATTACAGTATGGGATAACTGTCTTCAGATTATTAGACGGAACGTTAATGGCCAAAGTTTCAAAACATGGTTTGAGCCAATCAGGCCAGTGCATTTAGAAAATTCCGCCTTGACAATCCAAGTGCCAAACAAGTTTTTTTATGAGTGGCTCGAAGAGCACTATGTAGCATTATTGAAAATGACCATCCGCAAAGAACTTGGTGACCGGGGGCGGTTGGAGTATCAAATACTCACAGGCGGAAACAGGATTCACCAAAACCAAGTCGTTACGCAGTCTATTGGCCGTCAAAATGGCTATACAACGACCATGACTAAGGAAAGAGAGAATGGTCATTCTTCAAGCAGTGGTGTAGGCCCTGGCGGTGTAGATGCAACCAACATAAAAAACCCTTTTGTAATACCTGGGATCAAAAAACTAAAAGTCGATCCTCAGCTGAACCCTACCTATACATTCGATACCTTTATTGAGGGAGACTGTAATCGACTTGCCCGGTCGGCGGGGCAAGCAGTGGCTAAAAAGCCTGGAGGCACAGCATTCAACCCTTTAGTTATTTTTGGTGATGTAGGTTTGGGTAAAACGCATTTGGCCCATGCTGTTGGGAATGAGGTGATGCGGACTTTTGATAACAAAAGGGTTCTATATGTCTCTTCTGAAAAATTTACCAGCCAGATCATCGAATCCATTAAGAATAATGCAGTAAATGATTTTGTCAACTTCTACCAAATGGTAGATGTACTGATAGTAGATGATATTCAGTTCTTAGCAAACAAACAGAAAACCCAAGAAATCTTCTTCCACATTTTTAATCAATTGCATCAAAACGGCAAGCAAATAATTCTCACATCCGATCGTCCACCTAAAGACTTAGATGGCATGGAGGAAAGGCTTATATCAAGGTTTAAATGGGGGCTGTCTGCAGATTTACAAGTACCTGAATTCGAAACAAGAGTAGCTATACTTGAGGCTAAAATGAACAGAGAGGGAGTGGATCAGCCAAATGATGTAGTTGAGTTTATTTGCTACAATATTCAAAACAATATAAGAGAGTTGGAAGGGGTATTAGTGTCCCTCATTGCTCAATCATCACTGAATAGAAGAGAGATTGATGTAGAGCTGGCTAAAGATGTCACTCGGAATTTCGTGACCCAAATAAACAAAGAGATCACCCTAGATTTTATCAAAAATTTAGTCGCAGATCATTTTAGTGTTCCAGTGGAGAAACTTGGTGGCAAAACAAGAAAACGACAATTCGTCATTGCTCGCCAATTATCCATGTACCTCGCCAAGCACTTGACCGATAAGTCGCTTAAAGCTATTGGTGAAATGTTCGGTGGCCGTGACCACAGCACGGTAATCTATTCGATCAAAACGGTACAGGATTTAATGGAAACAGATTTGGTTTTTAAGGATACCGTATCAGAATTGGAAAAAAAGTTAAAGCTAAGCCTGAACGAAAAATAAGATATTCTGGTTGAAAGTTTAGCCCTGAAAAAAAATACAAATAATCTCTTTTCAATTTTTGGTTTTTATAAAACTAAATATACATTTGCCGCCGCTTTGAAAGAAAAGTGAATAAGAAAACCCGCTAGGTGAGGTGGGTGAGTGGCTGAAACCACCGGTTTGCTAAACCGGCGTACTGTAATAGGTACCGCGGGTTCGAATCCCGCCCTCACCGCAAAATCTTTTTTAAGATTTTTGCAACTTGTAAGAAACCCTTTCGTTTTATCAATTCCTTTTCGTCATAAAAGAATTGGCAAATCAAAAGGCATTCGGGGTGTGGCGCAGTCCGGTTAGCGCACCTGCTTTGGGAGCAGGGGGCCGCAGGTTCGAATCCTGCCACCCCGACAACATAAAACACTGATATTCAGAGTTTTAAAATTTAAAAGCCCGCTGTTTACAGCGGGCTTTTTTTGTTGGTTTACACAAAAGAGTACACAAATTAGGTTTTGAATTTAATCTTTCCGACCCAATTTCAATTAGAAGCTTAAGGTTTCAACTATTAAAAATTTGCTCCGCCAACAACCCCCACATAGTCATCAATGTAAATCCGAATAATATGGTCGAAGTGTAAAAACTCATCCATGCTATGGTATCGACAATGACCGAGCGGGCATTGGCCCCTTTTGCCGTTTCTGCCCCCCGTAACGCTGTCCTCAAAAATCAGGCACTCAGAAGTAGGGAGGTTCATCGGAAGCAGCTGCTTTCTCAAAATCTCTGGGTCAGGTTTTCCTTTTGAAACACTTTTTGCATGGAAAACACCTTTGAATAATGTCGCAGTTGGAGGTTGTCCAACACAAAATCGACATTCTCTGGAGTGGGCGGCAGTACCTACAGCCATGGGGGATTTGGGCATTATGTATTTCTTCCAAAAATCGGCTAAACCTTATGACTAATTGCAGATCGGGTAAAAAGATTTCTTTATAAGCTGCTTCTTTTTCCCAAGAGATTTGTCTTCGCCTGTTAAGCAAAACGATCTCCGAAAAGCCTTTCCAGGATCTCCTCGTTGATGCCATGTACCTTTCTTTTATTTCTTCAATCGACATGTCCAGTCCCAAATCTGACAATTTTTTCTGCCAGGCCTGGTGGTGACCATCATGTTGTCCAAGCACTACTATGTCGTCCATGTCGAAAATGATACCTTTAATCATTCTTTTTGAATTTCGGATTTGGATTTGCGATTTCAAAGCGGTTTAACCGGAAATCCGAAATCGCAAATCCGATATCGTTTTATCCCTGGAAATAGAGGTACGTGCTGCTAAAATCAACACAACCACCAACACCGAAATCACATAATCAATAGTGCGATAAGTGGCTTTGGTTTCGGCCTTTTGTTCGGCAGCTACTGTTCCAAGGGTCAGGCCTTTAATTTGCTCCATATTTGAGCTCTCCTGATGTGTAGCTGACAGCTACGATTGTAATTGCGGACACGAAGAAAATAAGTAAGCTATAATACTGGAAAAACATATTGTTGATGATCCAGAAAAACGACCCTTCTTCATAACTAAATCCTTCATTTAACATCACAGGGGTGTCAATCATCAAACGGAAAAGCCCGAGTGCAAAACCCACCAACAATGCCGCCAAAGCGCCTTTTGCATTTATGCGTTTATTAAAAACGCCAAAGAAAAAGACCACAAAAATGGGTGGTGCAAGATAGCCCTGCACACTCTGAAGATAATCGTATAAACCACGGCTGCCCTGAATTACTGGAATCCACAACAAGCCAATGACTACCATCACACCCGTTGCTATACGACCCACTTTTACCAATTGTTTTTCCGTAACATTTGGACGGAATTTGGAATATAAATCCATGGTGAATAGGGTAGAGGAAGCGTTGATTGATGTTCGCAAGTGAGCTCATTAAAGCCGCTAATAAACCTGCCACTAATCCTAATTCCTATGCTGGCAACACTTTGGCCACCAGCAATGGGAATACTCGCTGCGCATTAGCGTTGATGATATTTCCTTCGCTATCCAAGAGCGCACCTGCGAGTTCCGGCATTTTGCCACTGGCGGCCAAAGCAAAGCAGATGATACCGAATGATAAAAATAACACGGGTAATAATTTGAAGAAGGCGGCAGCGATTGTCCCTCGACGGGCTTCGTTAAGTTGGCTGCTCCCAACATCCTTGCACAATGTATTGATCGGTACACCAGTACCAAAGGGCCAATGATGGGGGCACAAAACAACATGCCCAGCCAGGGGTAATTGCCATTGAAATACCACGCCATTTGGGTATCCGTTTTAATCGCATGCTCAAGTACCTTCCATGCCTGCGGAACGAGTGGTTTCCACAAATTGAACATTTCAGAGCCAGCGATTCTTCTTAGTTCGTCCCAGCCACCAAGGGCATCCACATATCGACCAAAACGCAACCCAAAATGGAGATCACAGTCTGAATGGCTTCAGTATATGCGACTGCCCGGAGTCCACCAAGGATGGTATAAACACCAGTAAGAACGTGATCATTAAAATGAGCTCACCCAGAAGCTATTCAGCCCATGAAGCTGACTTCTGGCAAGAGGACACTGAATACAATGCCTCCGCAAAATACCCACCGCTACTTTGGTCAGCACATAAGCTACTAAGGAAATAACCGACAATACCCATCGAGATGTTGACGAGAATCTTTTTCCAGAAACTCTGGCATCGTATAAATTTGGAACGCATGTAAAATGCAGCCAACAGCCAGCCTAAGACCAAGATACACTCAAGCATGAAGTTCATAATGCGCCATGGCAACACCATCCGTCGCACCTGAACCATGAGGCCGACGATGTGCTCTGAACCAATGTCTGAAGCGAAAATGGAAGCCCCAATACGAACCAGCCGAGGTTTCTTCCAGCAAGGAAATAATCGTCCGAAGTTTCATTTTTTGGCGGATAACCCACCAAGCTATACCCAAAATTAGGGTGAAATAAAGGGCGATGACGACCAATCAATTGTAGCTAATACTGACATAGTTTCTGCTGGTTTATTTCGTTGAAAATTTAAAGGTCTTGGTGGAAGGCTTTTCACCCGGCGCCAAACCACGGATGGGAATTGTTCTTGGTTTGGCGAATCGGGATAATGCTGCGTTTCCAAACAAAACCCAGATCGATGATCATAAGTGCCACCTCCCGGAACAGGCAGGCGCCATCTAAAAATTACCGCAATAAAATTAAGATGCCCGGTTCATCGGTATAAATTTCTGAATACTACCACTGCCGGGATGATAGGCAGTGGAAACCTTTCTAAAACTTCCTGATTGTTCATCGCCCAGCAATGCGCCTTTGCCTTTTTGCCAATTGGTCGTCTTCTTTTTCAATATCCTGCCTCGATGCTTTTGGCTTGCCGAAAATCGAATGAGTGTTTTCGACAGGCTGCAATTCACCTGTCGGGATCAAAGTAGCATCAACTGGAAGGTAAGTATCGGTATCGATGGTCAGTTCATGATCGAGGATGTTTTTGGAAAATCACCCGATAAGTTGAAGTAGGAATGCCAATAAATTGACAATGGTCTTTTTATCAGTAGTAGCCTCGTAGCTGACTTCTAAAGCATTGTCATTGGTCAGAGTATAAATGACGTCGAGGTTAAAGTCCCGATATCCGCCTTCTCCTTCCTTGCTGACAGGTCAATTTCAAAGAGCTACCGTTATCCGATTTTTCCTCACTGGCTGTCCGGTGACAACTTTATCAAAACCTTTAACCCCTCCGTGCAAATGATTGGGACCATCATTGGTTTCTAATGAATATTCAGTGCGCTGTCGAAAATTTCCCTGGCAATTCGATTGCCGTACCTTCCGATTACATCAAAATAAGGTGTGCTTTGATATACTGTGCCAAGTTATCATACCTAAACGACGTTTTTGTATTGGCCATTTTTATCGGGAGCAGTCCAAGAAGTAATGATGCCGCCGTAGGTTATGACATCAATCGACATCCCATTGCTGTTTTGCATGGTGTATTTTTCGACATTTTGTCCATCGGCAGTTTGGCCAAATGCACTTTTGAAATGGTAACGGTCGGTGCTGATTTTTCAGTCGTTTCCTGTGAGGCTGGTTTCTCGTTATTGCATTGAACCAACATTATGGGAAAAATACCAACAACAAAGGGAAGTGAAAATGTTTGGGAGTAAGGTTTATTCATTAGTTGTTTGTTTTAAAAAATAAAGGAAAAGGAAAGGCTGATGCAATTATTTAATTCCTCATAATCGATGCTGAAACAGGTGGAAATACACCTCATTCGCATTGAGTTTGTCTTTGAAATCACGGACGTTTGTTTGCTCGTCGATGACCAGCATTTCAATGCCTGCACAACTGCAAAATCTTCTAAATATTCTGTAGTTATTGCCTGGGTATAAACTGTATGATGTGCTCCCCGGCCAAAACTGTATAAGCAGTGGCGGCAATTTCAAGGGGTCTGGCTTGGCATCCCAAAGGACACGGGCTACTGGCAGTTTGGGTAAACTTTGTTCAGGAGCTACGCTGGACCTCGTTGACAATCAAACGGAAACGATTGCCCAGATCAATCAATGAAGCATTGGCGCTACCAGTTGCGCTATCAAAGACCAATCGAACGGGGTCTGCTTTACCACCAATTCCCAACGGATGAATTTCGCAGGAAGGCTGATGACTGGCGATGGACGGGCAGATTTCCAACATGTGCGAGCCCAATACATAGGATTTTTCAGGCGTGAAATGATAGGTATAATCTTCCATAAAAGATAAGGCCACCTTCCAACTCTTTCGAGCCATCGTTTTCATAACAGCGGAGTAGGGCAGCGGTCTTCCAATCGCCCTCTGCTCCAAAGCCGTAACCCTGCGCCATCAACCGCTGAACGGCGAGCCCCGGCAGTTGCTTAAATTGTCCAAGATTCTCAAATGTATCCGTAAATGCGCCGAATCTCCTTCCTCCAAAAGGTTTTCAGTGCCAACTCGATGCGAGCGGCTTCAACTAACGATTCCCGTTTTTTGCCTCCATTTTGCAAAGCCTTCGTCAAGGCATACTGGTCTTCGTATTCTTTTATCAGATCTTTGACATCCTTGCTCGAAGCATCAGGTAAATGTTTCAAAACGTCAGAAGTGCTCGTACCCATTTACAGCAAATCCAGCGGATCTGCGCAGAAACTTTATTACCTTCCGTGACAGCCACCTCCCGCATGTTGTCCCCAATGCGGAGCGACTTTCAGCGTTTGCATTTCATGCCAACCCAAAGCTACCCTCGACCACACATCCAATTTTTTTTGCACAGACTCACTTTCCCAATGCCCCACAATTACTTTGCGTTTTTTCCGCATGTTGGACATGATGAAACCAAATTCACGGTCGCCATGAGCGGATTGATTTAAGTTCATGAAGTCCATATCGATGGTCTTCCAAGGGATTTGGGCATTGAACTGGGTATGGAGGTGGCAAAGTGGTTTGTTTAAATTTGAAAGGCCCTGAATCCACATTTTTGCGGGAGAAAACGTGTGCATCCAAACCACCACGCCAATACATTTCGTATCCGAATTTGCGGCCAGGCATATATGTAGGATTTCTTCGGGGGTCGTCACGACGCCCTTCGATTTTAGCGAAATTAGAAATCGGTTGCTTTTATTTAAACCTTTGACGATGGCACTGGAATTTACTGCTACCTGTTTCAGCGTCTCTGGCCCATACAGGTGTTGGCTACCGGTGATGAACCATATCTCTTTGTTCTTGATTTTTTTCATTTAAATGGTGGTAATAGTTGTGTTTATTTTGCCTAGTTATTTTGGCGTAAATAACCTACTACTGTCCGTAGTAGGCATTTTTCCCGTGTTTGCGTTCGTAATGTTTTTTGATCAGCGCATCTTTCATTCTCGGCGCATTCGGATTGATTTGTAAAGTCAAATAAGCCATCTCAGCAATGGCTTCCAATACCTTACTGTGGTACACTGCCTGTGCGGCATTTTTCCCCCAAGTAAACGGGCCGTGGTTGCCGATCAAAACCATCGGCACTTCCTCGTAATCGATGTTTTTTTCCCGAAAACAATCCGTGATTTGGATGCCGGTATTGTGCTCATAATTTCCCTCGATCAATTCATCCCGCATGGGTTCTGCACAAGGTATATCCGCTGTGAGGTGGTCGGCATGCGTCGTCCCAAAAATTGGTATATCCCTTTTCGATTGCGCCCATGCAACTGAGTAAGTCGCATGCGTATGAGCGATGCCTCCAATATTTTCCCAATTTTTATACAACCAGGCATGCGTTTTTGTATCGGAAGAGGGGCGCATTTTTCCTTCGAAAATGTTGTTATCAAAATCCAAAATGACGATGTCTTCTGGTTTTAAAATCTCATAAGGCACGCCGCTTGGCTTGATTGCAAAAACGCCCTCTGACCTGTCCACGGCACTCACATTTCCGAAGGTATAGATCACTAAATTAAGGGCGTTCAATTCCATGTTGGCCTCGTAACATTCCCTTTTCAGCTCTTTATATTTTGTCATACATTTTCATTTTATGTCCATTCTGGAGCGTTTTAAATCTCCTCAATTTCTTCAATTAAGTTAGGCGGTTTGACTTTCCACGAAATTGCTCAACGCTTCATATTTAGCCATTAAATTTCCAAAGGCAGAAACTTGGTCAGCTTGTGGTAAATATTCAGCTTCAAATTTACTTGCCAATACTTTACTGGCTTCCAAAACATTTGGATAAAGGCCAGCCGCAACGGCCGCATAAATCGCTGCACCCAAGGCTGGTGCCTGATCAGAAGCCGCTACAATAATCGGGCGATTTAAAACATTTGCAAGCGTTTGCATAATAAATGGTGATTTGCGGGCAACGCCCCCAATGCCGATGACCTTTTTAATTTCCACACCTTCTTCCTCAAAACGGTCCACGATTTTTTTGGAACCAAAACATATCGCATGTACCAATGCTTTGAAAATATGGGGCGCTTTTGTTCCTAATGACAAATTGGAAATAGCACTTTTCAATGCCTGATTTGCATCAGGAGTCCGGCGGCCATTGATCCAATCCAATGCCGTTGGAAGGCTCTCGGATAAAGGGATGCTTTCTGCTTGTCTGGATAATTCAGTGATTAAATGCTGTTCAATTTCGTCGGAGAGCTTTTGTTTTTGTTCGGGAGAAATGGCCCCAGAATTTTTCAAAACATTTTCAACCGGCCACCTTAAAATGTCTTTGTACCAAGCCAAAACATCGCCGAAGGCGGATTGTCCAGCTTCCAAACCAACCATGCCAGGAATGACGGAGCCATTGACTTGACCGCAAATGCCTTTTACACAATTAGCGCCGATGGCATGGTTTGGGGCGACCATTATATCACACGTCGAAGTACCCATGACCCGTACGAGACTGTATTCTTCAACACCCGCACCAACAGCTCCAGCATGTGCATCAAAGGTGCCGACAGCTATAATTGTTTCAGTAGTAAGACCGAGCTTTTTCGCCCAGTCTTCGCTGAGATTTCCGGCTGAAATATCAGAGGTGAACGTGTCTTCATACAATCGGTCACGGAGGTCAGCCAAGTACGGATGCAGTTTGCTCATAAACTCTTTTGGCGGCAGGCCATCCCAGTCTTCATGCCACATCGCCTTGTGACCAGCTGCACAACGGCTTCTTTTTAGTTTGTCAATATTGTCATTTCCAATTAAAATATTGGTCATCAAATCGCAGTGCTCTACCCACGAATAAGCATGCTCTTTGACAGCATCATCCTGCCGGATGATGTGCAGGATTTTTGCCCAAAACCATTCAGAAGAATAAATACCTCCTTCATATTTAGTGAAATCCTCGCCGCCCCAACTACTCGCCAATTCATTGATTTCATCAGCTTCCGCAATGGCAGTGTGGTCCTTCCAAAGTACCATCATCGCATTGGGATTTGTGGTAAAACCGTCAATCAAACACAGAGGTGTTCCATCCTTTGCGACCGGAATAGGAGAACTTCCCGTGGTATCCACACAAATTCCTTTTACTGTTTCGGGGGCAACACCCGACTCTTTGACTACACTTTTTATGGTGATCTCCAAACCTTCAATGTGATCGAGCAAATGTTGGCGAAACTGATTTTTAGAAGGTTCGCAAAATTTTCCTTCCTTCCACCTTTGGTAATAATGGACATTGGTTGCAAGTTCTGCTCCATTGTCAGCATCAATCAAAACTGCCCGGACAGAGTCCGTTCCATAATCCAAACCTATTACATAATTTTTCATTTTTCAAGATATTAAATTTGCTTGTGCCACAAGTTTCTGTATTTGATTTAAAAATATGATGGTAATTTATTTTGCTTTTAGTTCATTTGATTTGTACATATTCAATGTAAATAAAGCTACCTAAAATTTATCCATATTTTTATTTTTTTTCAATACCTCCATTTTATCAAGCGTAATATGGAATAGCACTTATTTTTTATTTTTTTTAATAAAAATTCCGCTCCATAAATCAGTTTTTTGTTTAACAAGAAATTTATCAATAGGCGATTTTATTATTTTTTTTGCCCCAATATTTAATTCTTGGGGCAAAAAAAAAATAATTGAGATTAGCCATTTTAATGGCTTAATATTTAATTCAAAAAGAACTGTACAATTATTAAAACATCGCTTGCATTAAATATAAAAGTGCGACATTGTTATTTCACATTTAAAACCACCACAGAAAAAGGCGGCACTGTCACTTTGATATTTTTTCCTTCCAATTTAAAATCATTAAATGCAGTAGGCTGTACTTTTTCAGGATTATCAAACGTATTATGGTCTTGAATTTTCGCCGATTTAAGTACGGTGCCTTTTACATTTTTAACAGTTGCCCCATTCAATACAACATCCACTATATTTTTTTTATTGGCATCAATATTTACAATCGAAATATTGATTTCGCCAGCAGCATTTTTGGAGGCAGAACACGAAACGGCAGGCAGACTTTCTTTCCCGGAATTATAATAGGCGCCATTGTGAATTTCCGATGGGAGCAAGGTGGCATCCTGGTGAACGTTGAACATTTTAAAAACATGATAGGTCGGCGTGAGCAACATTTTTTCTTCTTTGGTCAGGATCACCGCTTGCAATACATTGACCGTCTGGGCGATATTGGCCATTTTTACCCGGTCTGCATGGTTGTTAAAAATGTTTAAAGTCGCACTTGCCAACATGGCATCCCGCATGGTGTTTTGTTGGTATAAAAAAGCACCATTGGTACCAGGTTCTACATCATACCAGCCTCCCCATTCATCTACAAATAAATCCACCTTTTTTGCAGGGTCATATTTGTCCATAATAGCTACATGTTTTTGAATCAATTCTTCCATTTCCAAAGCACGTTGCATAATAGTAAAATACTGTTCTTCTGTGTAATCAGTGGCCGAGCCTTTTTTATTCCAATCAATGACGGAATAATGATGCAAGGCAATTGCCTCCAACATTTTATGAGGAATATTTTTCATCAAAACTTCCGTCCAATTATAATCATCACTACTGGCTCCCGATGCAATTCTCACCAGGCCATCAGAATTTCTCCAATCAGTGGTGAAGGTGGTAAATTGGCGGTAAATGTTTGAATAATATTCAGGTGTCATATTTCCTCCACAACCCCAAGCTTCATTCCCAATCCCCCAATATTTTACATCCCACGGTTCTTTACGGCCATATTTTTCCCGTAATTCTGGCATGGGGCTGCTGCCCGCCGGATGCGTGGTGTATTTAATCCAGTCGGTGAGTTCTTGTGGTGTTCCACTGCCGACATTGGCAGAAAGATATGGCTCGGTCCCCAATAACTCGCACATATTGAGAAATTCATTCGTGCCAAAACTATTGTCTTCTTTCACGTTGCCCCACCATATATTGAGCATGGAGGGACGGTCTTCCTTCGGGCCAATGCCATCCTTCCAATGGTAAGTATCGGCAAAACAACCGCCCGGCCAGCGGAGGTTCGGGATTTTCATTTCTTTCAATGCATCCACTACATCTTTTCTCACACCATTGACATTGGGAATATCACTGTCTTCGCCCACATAAAACCCACCGTAAATACACCTGCCCAAATGTTCGGCAAAATGTCCATAGATATGGCGACTGATGGTGTGCTCGCCTTTATCAGCATTAACATAAATGGTGGTTTCTTGTGCATCGACCTGTAAAAAGAAAAGAGTGGCTAAAATCAAAAAGGGTAAGTGTTTTTTCATGTTATTATTTTTTTGATTTAAAATTCATTTATTAGAGATTATTCTGAAATTGGAAATTGAGAAAACAGTGCGCATTTAAACTTTGATAGTCAACTGGTTAGCAATTTCCTAATTTCCAATTTCTAA
Organism: Saprospiraceae bacterium; assembly: GCA_041392505.1. GTDB lineage: Bacteria > Bacteroidota > Bacteroidia > Chitinophagales > Saprospiraceae > UBA6168. Next base: position 58,259 of record JAWKLX010000007.1, read on the forward strand.
ATTTCGAATAAAGTCTATTGATGTTTCGCTTTTATTTAAAAATAAGGGAAGCAAACTGTCTCAATGATCTGCGCCAAGTTTGCCATTCGTGTTTTGTGTTGGGGGATTCGTAATACATATTTTCAATCCCCGCTTCCTCCTATCCTTTATAGAAGGAATTTACATATTGTACATGCGATCAGGTTCGAGCGTGCCGATGCTTAAATCGTATTCTAACTGATGTTTTGTCCATTTGAAAGATGGTTGAGAAGCATAAATGTAAAGCCAATATCCATACAAATGTATAATCAACACTTATAAGTGCCAAGATGATTTTTTTATTTTCTGAAAATAGCTGCATTTAATTGCCTGATGTTTTATTGAAGCAAAATAATTTTTGTGTTTTAATAAAACATTATGGTAGGGGGGCGCTGTACATGGTTAGAGAATGATCATGTTATAATTACATTTGATTAATTAAATTTGTGCATTAGTCACCTCGCTCGTTCTTGTTACTAATCAAAACCACTTTTGAAATTCATGGACTTAAAAAATAGAAATGCCCTAACATATCAATATCACATGGAGGATAAAGTTTTGTTGGCGGTAGATTGTATAATTTTCGGATTCGATGAAGAGGATCTCAAGATACTTTTGATCAAAAGAGGTTTTGAACCTGAAAAAGGCAAATGGTCTTTGGTTGGAGGGTTTCTTAAAAATGAGGAAACCCTGGAAACAGCAGCTACCCGAATATTGAAATTGTACACAGGGCTTGATGATATTTATATGAAGCAGGTGGCCACTTTCAGTGAAGTAGACCGTGATCCAGCCGAAAGAACTATTTCAACGGCCTATTTTGCGCTGATCAACATCAAAAAACACAGCGAAAAGTTGATTAAGGAATTTTCTGCCGAATGGTTCAGTGTGAACAAAGCGCCACATTTGATTTTTGATCATGATAAAATGGTGGCGCAAGCTTTAAAGAGGTTAAGGAATCAGACGGCTACCGAACCCGTTGTATTCGAACTACTACCCAAAAAATTTACAATGAGACAACTACAGAAACTCTATGAAGCAATTTGGGATACTCAACTGGACAAGCGCAATTTTATCTTCAAAATTCTTTCCTTGGATATTCTGGAAAAATTGGATGAGAAAGACATGACCTCTTCCCGTAAAGGCTCTTTTCTATATCAATTTGATATAGAAAAATACAATAACGACAATGGCAAATCCTTTTATTTAAAGATTTGATTCCTGATGAATTATTAACATTGAAGTTTTCTCCTATTTTGACCGCCACAATTTATCTGCTTTCATGCTCGGGCTGCTTACTTTTTTACTTGCAAAAGATATTTTCAATGCTCTACCTTTGCACCCTCCCAAGAATTTTAACCTGAGCCAAAACAAAGCAAAAGCCAACCATTAATTTTCCTTTTAAAAATATAACTGATTGATGAATAAGACATTGGAGAACGCCATTAAGGAGCGGATTTTAATTTTGGATGGTGCCATGGGCACCATGATCCAACGATATAAATTGTCTGAAAGTGATTATCGTGGGGAACGGTTCGCAGATTGGGATTCTGATATTCAGGGTAACAATGATTTGTTGTCAATTACACAGCCTCAAATTATCGAGGCCATTCACCGAGAATACCTTGATGCTGGTTCCGATATTATCGAAACAAATACTTTCAATGCCAATGCCTACTCACAAGCGGATTATAATATGGAGGCGTTGTCTTATGAAATAAATCTTTGTGCTGCGAAAATAGCGCGCAAGGTTGCTGATGAATTTTCTAAGCAAACACCTGAAAAACCCCGTTTTGTGGCCGGTGCATTTGGGCCACTTAACAAAACGCTTTCTTTGTCGCCTGATGTGAATGATCCTGGCTTCCGGGCGGCTACCTTTGATGATGCCGTTCAAGCATATTATGATCAAGCACGAGGATTATTGGATGGTGGGGTTGATATTTTTCTAGTAGAAACAATCTTTGATACGCTCAACGCCAAAGCGGCTCTGTTTGCCATTGATCAATTATTTGAGGAACGAAAGACAAAACTGCCCATCATAATTTCGGGAACAATAACAGATGCAAGTGGGCGTACTTTAAGTGGCCAAACGGTTGAGGCTTTTTGGATTTCCATCAAGCACGCTAAGCCTTTTTGTGTGGGGTTGAATTGCGCTTTGGGTGCAAAGGAAATGCGGCCTCATTTAGAGGATCTTGCCAATATTGCAAATTGTTACGTCCACGCCTATCCAAACGCAGGTTTGCCTAATGAATTTGGTGAATATGACCAAACGCCGCATGAGATGTGTGACTATATTGAGGATTTTGCAAATAGTGGGTTTGTAAATATCGTAGGTGGTTGCTGTGGCACGACACCGGACCATATCAGGCACATGGCTGAGCATGTCTCAAAAAACGGAAAACCTCGAACCATCAAACCCAAGCCAGGGTACAGTATGTATGCAGGTCTCGAATCGTTGGTTGTGAGGCCAAATACGAATTTTATTAATATTGGGGAACGAACAAATGTGACTGGTAGCAGAAAATTTGCCCGGTTGATTAAAGAAAACAATTATGCAGAAGCGCTCTCCGTTGCCCAACAACAAGTGGAAGGTGGTGCGCAAGTTATTGATGTGAACATGGATGAAGGGTTGCTCGATAGCAAAGCGGCAATGGTAAAGTTTCTCAACCTTGTCATGGCGGAGCCGGATATTGCGAAGCTGCCAGTGATGATTGATAGTTCAAAATTTGAAGTTATTGAGGCGGGGCTGAAATGCGTGCAGGGAAAATGCATTGTTAATTCCATATCAATGAAGGAGGGAATTGACGAGTTCATCCGCCATGCGAAACTGGTGCGTCGCTATGGCGCAGCAGCCGTGGTGATGGCCTTTGATGAGCAAGGTCAAGCCGATACGATTGAACGCAAGGTAAACATTTGTGAAAGAGCCTATAAAATTCTGGTCAATGAAGTTGGGTTTCAGCCGGAAGACATCATTTTTGATCCAAATATTTTTGCAGTAGCTACTGGGCTGGAAGAGCACAACGAGTATGCGATTAATTTTATCGAAGCTACCCGGCAGATTAAAGAGAAGTGTCCAGGTGCGAAAGTAAGTGGTGGCGTTAGCAATTTGTCTTTTAGTTTCAGGGGAAATGATCGGGTAAGGGAGGCGATGCATTCCGCTTTTTTGTATCATGCCATTCAGGCTGGGATGGACATGGGGATCGTGAATGCAGGCATGATGGAGATTTATGAAGAAATCCCTAAAGATTTGTTGGAGAGGGTAGAGGACGTTTTATTTAATCGTCGCCCAGATGCTACCGAAAGATTACTGGAATTTGCCGAGACTGTAAAAGGGAGCGGTTCTGCTGGTGTGCAAAAAGACCTGAGCTGGCGTAATGCACCAGTAGCAAAACGCTTGGAATATGCTTTGGTTAAAGGGATTACAGATTATATTGAAGAGGATACAGAGGAGGCAAGACAACAGTTTGATCGGCCTTTACAGGTAATAGAAGGCCCTTTGATGGATGGGATGAATGTTGTTGGAGATTTATTTGGAAGTGGAAAAATGTTTTTGCCGCAGGTAGTTAAATCTGCCCGGGTGATGAAAAAATCGGTGGCCTATTTGACCCCTTATATCGAAAAGGAAAAGGCGTTAACAGGTGGAGGTTCTGCCAAAGGAAAAATATTGTTGGCCACCGTCAAAGGTGATGTTCACGACATTGGGAAAAATATCGTGGGAGTGGTGTTGGGCTGCAATAATTATGAAATTATTGATTTGGGGGTAATGGTGCCTGCGCAAAAGATTTTAGATGCCGCCAAGTTGGAAAATGTAGATATGATCGGCCTCAGTGGTTTGATCACCCCATCTCTGGATGAAATGGTTCATGTGGCCAAAGAAATGCAACGGCAAGGATTTACTATGCCCTTATTGATCGGAGGGGCCACAACATCCAAAACACACACTGCGGTTAAAATTGAACCTCAATACAAAGGCCCTGTTGTGCATGTTTTAGACGCATCAAGGAGTGTGGCAGTTGCCTCTTCTTTAACCTCATCTGATGAAGATGCCAAACATAATTTTATTATTGACACCCGAAAGGATTATGAAAGGATTAGAGTCCAACGAGAAGGTAGGACTACTTCTAAAAAGTACTTATCCATTAATCAAGCAAGAAGGAATAAAATAAAAATTGATTGGGAAAGTTACATCCCGCCTAAACCTAAAATGCTTGGTATCAAAGTCTTTGAAGAATATGATATCGAGGAGCTAAGTAATTATATCGATTGGACTCCATTTTTCTCCAGCTGGCAAATGAAAGGGAAGTACCCATCCATTTTTGAAGATGAAACTATAGGGGAGGAGGCTAAAAAATTGTTTGAAGATGCGCAATCTATGCTTCGTCGTATCATAAATGAAAAATGGTTGACGGCAAAAGCAGTGATCGGGTTGTTCCCAGCTCATGCTTTGGAAAATGACAGCGTGGAAATATTTAATAAAGAAACGGAACTGGACGCTTTGACGACTTTGAATTTTTTGCGCCAGCAAGCAGAATATGCTGCTGGCAAGCCTAATTTATGTCTTTCTGATTTTATTAAACCTAAAACCAAAGAGGGTGCTAAAGATTATATCGGGGCTTTTGCAGTTACAGCTGGCTTTGGAATCGAGCAATGGGTCAAAAAATTTGAAGAAGATCATGATGATTACAATGCCATCCTATTGAAATCAGTAGCCGACCGGTTGGCAGAGGCGTTTGCGGAGAGAATGCACGAACGTATAAGGACTGAGTTTTGGGGGTATTCGCCGACAGAATCATTAGACAATGAATCCATTATCGCGGAAAAATATCAAGGAATACGACCAGCTCCAGGTTACCCTGCTTGTCCAGAGCATACCGAAAAAGGGAAGTTATGGGAACTTTTAAACGTCAAAGAAAACATCGGTATGGAGCTGACAGAAAGCTTTGCTATGTACCCAGCAGCGTCTGTAAGTGGTTGGTATTTTTCACACCCTGAAAGTAAATATTTTACGATAGGTCAAATCTCAAAAGATCAGATTAAAGATTATGCAGGAAGGAAAGGGATGACGCCAGAGCAAGTAGAAAAGTGGTTGGGAAGTGTTTTGAATTATGACGTTTAATTTAGGTGACTTTCAAATCTAAATAATTCAATTGATAGAAAAAAAAAATTAATAAAAGCCGTCATTCCCATAACCAGCTTCTGCTTTTTTTGATATAAAGTTTAATGTTTAACCAAAAAGCGACAAAAAGGTAGAGGATAATAGGTGAGCCAAACGCTACAAATGAGAGGTAAATAAAATACATTCTAACTCGCGCAGTAGAAATACCAATTTTTTTTCCAAAGTAACTGCACACTCCGAATGCAGACCGTTCCATTAAATCTTTTAGTGATTCCATAACTACAAATGTAAAAAGTAGAATCCAAAACAGCAAAAATTGGATGTGAACCAAATAGCCATCTGAATTCTACTTTTTAACTGAGTTATTGAAGCTGAACTTCTTTTTCTTCTATCATTTTCCTGATATTAATTAGCGCGTAACGCATGCGCCCAAGTGCAGTGTTGATGCTGACCCTTGTTAAGGAAGCGATTTCCTTAAAACTCATATCTGCATAATGCCTCAATATCACGACTTCTCTTTGCTCTGGAGGTAGCATATCAACCAAGCTCCTGATTCGGTCGTGCGTTTGGCTACGCATGATGATTTGCTCAGCATTTGGTTCACTACTGCTAAGCACATCAAAGATATCAAAAGTATCAGATGGATTGACATGTTGGCGGCGTTTGCCTCTTCGGAAATAATCTACACAAAGGTTGTAGGAAATACGCATAGCCCACTGGCTGAATTTGCCTTCATGGTTGTATTTTCCACTTCTTAAGGTGTTGATGATTTTGATAAAAACTTCTTGGAAAATGTCCTCGGCAAGCGAGTCGTCCTTGACAAATAGGTAGATGGACGTGTAGATTTTTTGTTGATAACGGTCGAGTAAAACCTTGAAGGCTCTTTCATCACCGTTAAGATATTGGGCAATAAGTTGGTGGTCATTTATTGGCGTAACTTGCATAACTAAATCAGGAGTTTAGTGATTAAAAATGTTCAGTCGATTTAGTGTAGAAGTTTTACTGCCTATAAAAAATAATTTAGATGGTGAATTTATTAGATTATTTGAAGGTGGAATAGTGATCCTATAATGCAAAGACGAAGCCAAAGATATTTATTCCATAGTAGAAAACACGATATTAATCGTTTTTAACATAAAATTAGTCCTTGAATTATTGCCTTAATGACAATTGAACGACCAATAGAGGCGCAAATTAAAGTGCTTTTATTTGAAAAAACAATTTAACACATAACATTTTTATCTTGCGTCCGAATATAAAATTTTAATTGGCGATTCAGTGAAGCGGCAAAATCTTTGTTTCATATTACAATGCGGCTAAATATTGATTTTTATTATGTTTTGTGAATGCATTCGATCTTTAAACCCTATCTTTGCCGAACAATACTTTCTCGCTACTTTTGCCTGCTTTAGATGAAAAATATTCTGAGAACACTAAAACAATCAAAATTTGATGAAACGAAAGCAGATCGTAGCAGGTAATTGGAAAATGAATATGAATTTTGATGAAGGAAGAGATTTAGCAATTTCCATCATCAGAAAACTGGGGCCTTTAAAGGCAACCGTCATTTTTTGCCCACCTTACATCCACCTCAATTATTTATCCACCCTTTCAAAAGGACTCGACAACTTATACATCGGTGCCCAAAACTGTCATGAGAATAGTTCAGGTGCATACACCGGAGAAATTTCTGCCGGGATGTTAAGATCTGTTGGGTGTCAGTATGTCATTCTTGGACATTCGGAAAGAAGGGAGTATTACGGAGAAAAGGATGAATTATTGGCCAAGAAGGTTGATGCCGCATTAGCTCAAAATCTTTATCCTATTTTTTGTGTAGGTGAAAAACTGGAAAGCCGGGAGGTTGGAGAACAAGAAAAAGTTGTAGAGGAACAATTGCGGAATGGAATCTTCCACTTAGACAAAGAGCAATTGGCAAATGTTGTGATTGCCTATGAGCCAGTTTGGGCAATAGGCACTGGAAAAACGGCATCTCCAGAGCAGGCTCAAGAAATGCATGCATTTATTAGAAAATTGATCGCACAAAAATATGACCAGCCATTAGCTGAAGCAACTTCCATTTTGTATGGAGGTAGCGTGAAACCCGACAATGCCAAGGAAATATTCAGCCAACCAGATGTTGATGGAGGCTTAATCGGTGGAGCTTCATTGAAAGCCCCTGATTTTGTAGCTCTTGTCAACAGTTTCCCTAACGATTGATATTAAAAAATATCCTTTCACAATGAAGAAAATATTACTCTTACTTCTATTCACATCCGTATTGTATGATGTGAATTTGATTTCTCAATGCACAAACCCTACGGGGCCTGGAGGAGATGATTGTGCAACAGCTACACCTGTTTGCGACCCAGCATTGGGCTTTGACGATTATTGCGATCAACTAGATTTCAATAATTCTGGGGGAGCCCCTTTTCCAGGGTGTCCAGCCAACGTATTGAACAATGATGAATGGTTCGTCTTTGTGGCCAGCGGAAACAACTTGAATTTAACCATAACGCCTTCCAATTGTGGGCAAGTAAGCCCTGGTAACCCTGGTGTTCAAGCCGCTATGTACGAAGGTTCTTGTAGTGGGCCTGCCATTGCTACACAATGTAACTGCACAGATCAGCCATTTGTATTGGCGGGTCCAACGACTCCGGGTAATACCTATTATATAGTCATAGATGGGTGTGCTGGGGACGTTTGTGATTTTGACGTGCAAGATAATAGCGGCACAACCATCCCAACAGCTCCACCTGATCTTGTACCATTCGGCCCGATCCAAGTATGTCCTGGTCTTACAGCAAATTACAATTTGCCCATATCAAATGGAGACATATATACTTGGACTCTTACCAATCCTGCATTAGGTATGTTTTTAACGCAGCCACCGATGGGTGAGTCGATGGATATAGAGTGGTTGCTTGAAGGAACAACAGATATTTGTGTAACTGCAACGAATGCCTGCGGTTTGTCTTCAACCATGCCTGCACCAGTCTGTTTGACAGTCAATGTCGTTCAGCCTCCTGATGTTTTTGACAATACTTCAGGTTGTATCGGCGATCAGGTAACATGTATGGAAGCACCAAATAATCCACAAACTGTGGAGCTTTTTTCCTATACTGCTACAATACCATTGACTGACCCTGCTGGTTGTAATTATACTGTATTTTGTTTAGTAGATCCAATCATCCCTTCCCCGGATATACAAGGCCAAGTAGAGCTTTGTGCACCAGCATCATATGAAGTTTGCCCAGGGGAATTCCTGTTTGATTCGGGTATCTACGATTTGGTTTGTTCTGATCCAGCAACTGGTTGTGATAGACAGGTTATGGTTGATTTGGCCATTTTTGCACCCGATGCAATCATTGCCACACCTGTTCCGCAATTGGATTGTGGTTCGGCGTCAACAGTTATGTTAGATGGATCCAACTCCACTTTATTTGTAACAGCTCCCGGTGCTACGTTAGATATATTGTGGACTGGGCCGGGAATTGTTGGGAGCGCCACCGATCCTTTTTTAACGGTAGATGCACCTGGCCAATATTGTCTGACTATTACCATGTCAAGAAATGGTACAGAGTGTTCAGACATGGCGTGCGTGACTGTTATTGAAAACTCTACCGTTCCTAATGCGCCATTATTGACAGGTGAGTTGAATCCTTGTGAAGCTAATACCTACCAGTATGATGCAAACCCCAACGGATCGCCTGCGCCAAGTGGATATAACTGGACAACGCCAAATGGCGAACCCTTCACAATTATAGATCCGAATACCATAGAAATTGACTGGACTGGTTCAGCTGGAGGAAATCTTTGTGTAGTTGGAACAAGTACTTGTGGGGATAGTCAGCCAACCTGCATCACCATCACCATAGGAGAAGCTCCTAATGTCCCAGTTATTGACGGACCTATGGATGTTTGTGCAATCAATCAGCCTGAAGTTTACACTATTACCAATCCTCAGGCTGGAGTAACTTATGCTTGGACTGTTCCAATGGGTGCATCTTTCAACGGTTCAGGCACCTCTATAACAGTTAATTTCAATGGTGCGACTCTCGGTGCAGGGCAAGTTTGTGCAACAGCTACCAATCCTTGTGCTTCAAGTGCTCCAGGTTGCTTCGATGTGGTCATTGCTTCACCACCACCTGTTCCAGTGATGTCGGGGCCTTCTCCTGTTTGTTCAAATGGGACTGGTTATATTTATACCGTTTCAAATACACAGCCAGGCGAGACTTATAACTGGACTGCACCTAATGGGGCAACAATCCTTGGCTCTGGTGCTTCTGTTGAAATAGATTTTAATGGGGCCAGTACTGGGCAAGTTTGTGTTACCATAACTAATGAATGCGGTACAAGCACTGCAACTTGCCAGAACGTTATGGTGCAACAAGTTCCCGTGGCAACCATTTCAGGTTCTGGAGAGCTTTGCGAAGGGACTCCCGAAAACATCAATTTAACGATTACTGTCACCGGCACTGCTCCTTGGGATGTAGAATACACGGTTGATGGACTTAATCCGACAACGATCACTATTAACAGTAGCCCATATACACTAACTGTAGATCAACCCGGGGTTTACGAATTGACCTCTTTAAGTGGAGGTACAGGAGGATGTGTGGGATCTGTTCAAGGCACGGCCACAATTGTTGAGAATCCTTTGCCAACCGCCGTTTTGAGTGGTTCTGATAATATTTGTGAAAATAGTAATGATCAAGCGGAGCTAACCATAGACTTAACAGGGACAGGGCCTTGGGTTGTTAATTGGGCCTCAAATATGGTTGCCCAGGCACCACTCAATATTAACACAAATCCATACACATTAATGGTGTCAGAAGCGCAGGCTGGGGATATTACTTTGACCGGAGTTTCAGATGCAAATGATTGCGATGGAACGGCATCTGGTTCCGGTACAGTTACTATCATTCAAGCACCAATAGTCAGTAGTGTAAATCGTTTGTGCGATGCTACAAATACTAGCTATACCGTTACCATAGTTATACAAGGTGGTGACCCTACAACTTATTCTGTATCGCCTGCGAATGGGATGCTCAACGGAAATACATTTGTTAGTAATCCAATTCTATCAAGCTTGAATTATTCTTTTACTATTACTGATGCAAATGATTGTAACCCAGTCATGGTGCAAGGTACTTTCTTTTGTACTTGTGAAACGATGGCAGGAGAAATGAATACCATGCCGATCGAAGAATGTGGAGATGGGCCAATTGATGCACTTTATGACAATACTGATGAATTTTTGGATGGAAATGACGTTTTACGTTTTATCCTTCACCGTGGAAATGGAACAAGCATCGTTGCGCCGATTGTGGGCGATTTTGACTCGCCACTAAACATTTCCTTTGACCCTAATACTATGACTTATGGCACGACCTATTATTTGTCTGCCGTTGTAGGTGACGATGATGGAATGGGTAGTGTAGATCAAAACGATCCATGCTTGAGTGTTTCGATAGGTACGCCAATAACATTCTTCGAAATACCAACTGCAACCTTGAGTGGCATGGATGAGGTTTGTGAAGGTGATGACGGTGAGTTGACGGTCACTTTTACGGGAGAAGGCCCTTGGAATATCAGTTACGATGATGGCAGTGGCGTACAAACGGTTACAGGTATCAATGCAAATCCTTATACGCTTAGTGTTACTCCAAGTGCTGCTGGTCTCAATACCTTTTGCTTAACCGCAATGAATGACAGCAACTGTCCTGGTACCGCTGATGGATGCGGAGATGTCATGGTAAATACAGGAGTGTTAGTGGATGGGCTGACAGTAACTTGTAATGCAACCTCCACCGGATTTGTTTTTATGTTCAATATTACTGGAGGAGATCCAAATACTTACTCCGTGACAGGTGCTCCAGGAACAATTTCAAACGGGGTATTCACCTCAGACGAAATTCCCACCGGTCCTGGTGTAGGGTTTTCAGTTGTAGTGGATGACGCCAATGGGTGTGATCCGCAAACTGTTTCACAAACGGAAGTAATCTGTGATTGCCTTTCTGATGCCGGGGAAATGGATTTGACCTTAGTGACTTCCTGCGGCAATGGCCCGATCACAGTGCCCGATGCCACTAACACATTTTTGGATGGAGATGATGTCTTGATCTATGTCCTACATTCAGGCGTAAGTACGGCATTAATGGCATTTTGGGGGTAAATGTTGTACCTACTTTCCCATTTAATTCAGCAACCATGATGTACTCACCTATTACATTTCATCTGTTGTTGGAAATGGAGATGGTGCTGGAGGCGTAGACATAACGGATCCTGTTTATCTGTAGCCCCGGGCACGCCCATCATTTTTTATGAAATACCGACTGCTACCATCTCTGGCGGGACGGAGATTTGTCCTGGTGAAACGACCGATTTGACCATTGATTTAACAGGGATTCACCTTGGTCCGTAACCATCAACGGTACTGTCTACGACAACATTAATGGCTCACCATTTACATTGCCTGTTAATCCTGCGGTGACGACTATTTATGAGCTAACAGAAGTGAGAGATGCCAACTGCGATAATACGTTAATGGACGAGCAAACCATCGTTGTCCACGATCCTCCGACTGTTACTTTAGATAGTGAGGATTGCAATGGAACAGGAACGGCATATTCGTCTGTTTTACAATTTCTGGAGGAGATGCTTCTTGTTATCAGGTGACACCCAATACTGGGACGTTAACTGGCAATCAGTTTTGCAGCGATGCAATTGCCAGCGGAAATGGGTATTCTTTTTCCGTCACCGATTGTCATGGTTGCCCGCCTGTTGTGATCAGCGCACTTGAAGTCAATTGTGATTGTCCAACTGTCGCTCGTGATTTTACTTCTGCACCCATAGATGTATGTAGAAATGAAATGACACCTGCTGATATTTCATTTGATGCTTCTAATGAGTTTTTAGACCCCGATGATGTATTATGTTATTTCCTCCACAGTGGAAATAATGTGCCGCTGGCTACTAATTCGGTTGAGCCAGTTTTTGGCTTCAATCCCGGAAATATGGTAATTGGACAAACCTATTTTATTTGCCCGGTTGCAGGAAATGACGATGGTAGTGGCTGTGTTGATTTCTCTGACCCATGCCTTGATATTGGCGAATGTGTAGAGGTCGTATTTAATCCTTTACCAACTGCTACTCTGTCTGGAACAGTTGGTATTTGTCAAGGAGATGATCCAGAATTGATGATTAATTTGACCGGGACTGGCCCATGGGACATAACTTACAGAAATGCGATAGGCACTATTTTCAATGAAACGGCCACGAGTAGCTCCATATACTCTGGATGTGATGCCAAATAATTCAACCGTTATTACTCTGATGAATGTCACAGATGCCAATGGATGTACGAGTGCTATCACTAACAATAATACGGCAACTGTTAATGTGAACTTGCCTCCTCAGGTCGTATTAAGTAGTGTGAACGAGGATTGCAATGCGCTTGAGACGGAATTTACTGTTTCATTCAATATTACAGGTGGAGATGCAGCTTCATATACTGTGAACCCCACGGGTGGCACTATTACGGGAAATGCCTATACCAGTGCTCCATTTCCAACGAATAGTTTTTATTCCTTCGAAATAGATGATGCGAATGGCTGTGGGCCAACTTTGCTTGAAGGTGGGCATGCCTGCGATTGTTTGACTCAGGCAGGAACCATGCAGCAAGGGGCATTGACCTTGTGTGGGACTGAGATGACGCCAGCTAATATTTATGATGCCTCCACTCAAGTTCTTGACCCAGATGATGTAAGTCTCTTTGTATTGCTTTCAAATATTTCAGCAATGCCAAGCCCGGCTGATATAGTGGGGGTAAATCCAATTGCTCCTGTTTTTGGGTTCAACATGGCCACTATGCAATATGGCACGCCTTATTTCATCGTAGCTGTAGTTGGAAATAGTGATGGCATGGGTGGGATTGATTTCATCAACGACCTTTGTTTGAGTATTTCAAATCCTATTTCTGTAACATTCTATCCTTTACCAACAGTTACAATTGCTGGCCCTGCAGCCATTTGTGAAGGTGGTTTAGCAGACATAGAATTTACGGTTACCGGAAATTCTCCTTTCGATATTAGCTACTTATTAAATGGTACACCAACATCGACAGGCCCAACCAATGCGACAAGTACAATACCACTGCCAGTTCCCCTTCCGGCCACTTCCACTATAACCTTGGTTTCGATCCAAGATCTTTAATTTGCAGTAACCAATCGAACGAAAGCATTACGGTTCAGGTGAACCTAATGGTAGAAGCAGGATCACCCTCACTTCCACTCGTATTTTGTGAAGGTGTCAACCAAACGGTTGTATTGATTGACCAATTGATCGGAGCTGATCCAGGTGGGGTCTGGACAACGCAGACCGGGCAAGTTGTTCCTAACGGCTCATTGAATGTTGGGGGACTTTCTCCAAACCTGAATACCTTTACTTATACTGTTACGGGGATGTCACCCTGCCCAGATGACATGGCTCAAGTTCAGATTGACATTACACCAGCACCAACCGCAGATGCTGGGGCTGATCTTCTCTTGAATTGTGACATTACAGAAGTAACCCTGAGTGTTGGAAGTAATACAACAGTAGGAGCAAGTACGACCTGGACAGGTCCTGGCATTACTGACCCTTCTAATCCGAATCCTATAGTTACCAACGCTGAAGTACATTTACGCTTACAGCACAATTGGAAATTGTACCGATACAGACGTAATGGAAGTTTCCAAAAATATTTCTTACACCTGAGTTATTCATTTTGGCCAACCCTGTTAGTTGCTTTGGTCGGACGGATGGGTACGCTATCGTAGATAGTGTTGCTGGAGGTGTTCCACCATATCTGTTCTCAATTGATGGCGGCCCATTCTTGGGAGAGCAATCGTTTTTGAATTAGCCCAGGTGACCATACTGTGACCATTGAGGATAATGCAGGTTGTTCCTCAACGGAAGAGTTTGAAATTTTAGAGCCAGCAGAAGTTACGGTTATTATCAATTCAAACATTCCAGATTCTGTTGACCAAGTGATCCCATTAGGAGGTACCCGCTATTTTGACTGCCTTTACAACTCCTGGTTTTAGCACTTTGGATACAATTATCTGGTCTCCTCCAGGGATAGATTCAACATGCCTTGGTTGCCCATCAATTACTGTGAGCCCAACGCAACAAACAGCTTATTCTGTTTTAGTTGATTTGAACAGTTGCAGGGATGAAGCATTCTACACCGTATTTATCAGTAAAGAAAGACCAGTTTACGTGCCCAATGCTTTTTCTCCGAACGATGACTTAACTAATGATAGGTTACACGTTTATGGAGGGGATAGCGTAGCGGAAGTAAAATCATTTATGGTTTTCAATCGCTGGGGGGAATCGGTCTTTGAACATCATAACTTCGAGCCAGCACCAAGGGACTTTACCTTTGGCTGGGACGGAAAATTGAGAGGGGAATTCCTCAATCCAGGTGTTTTTGTTTGGTTTGCAGAAATTCTGTTTACTGATGGTTCAACAGGGATATACAAGGGGGATGTGACCCTCATTAGAAACAATTGATTCAATTGGAGCATAAATAATAAAAATCCGGGCCTACAAGAGTAAGGTTCGGATTTTTATTTGAGAATGAAATTTTCAAATTATTGCAACAAAATGGTTAATTGAATTTATTTAATTTCGGGCTGCTATTTTTTGTTTCATTCTTATATTCCATGTTCATTGCTTAATTACGTTGACTTAACTTTTTTCATCAAATAAAAATTTAAAAATGGATATCAACACTATTCTCGCAGGAGTTCAAAAAAATGCCTCAGGGGCAGATCCAATTGGCAATACGCTTAAATTTGATTTTGGCGATAATGATTTAATTTACATAGATGGCACTGGTACTGAAAATTCAGTAACTATCATTGAGGAAGACATGGAGGCAGATTGTGTCATAATAATTTCGAAAGAGAATTTCATCAAATTGACAACAGGTGATCTCAACCCAATGACTGCTGTCATGATGGGGCAGGTTAAGATAAAAGGTAATATGGGAGTCGCTATGAAATTGCAATCGCTCCTGTAATAGCTTCTTTGGCTAAAGACCATGGAGAAATTTTTTTATTGAAAAAGTTCATGAAAGAACGGATCCGATTATTAATTTAATTTGATAATCGGTTGCGATTTTTTTAAAAATTAGGTCTGTTTTTTTAGGATAAATATCTTGTTATCGGATGTATCTTGCTGATTTTCAATCGAATGAACAATTCATTAAACTAATGTAATAACATGGTTAACAAAGATTTTATAGACTGTGCCTTGTCTTTTAAGTCAAATACACCTATTTTTGGGGCATCTTAAAAAGTAGTTTTTGTGTTTATTTGTTTGGGTTAGAGACCCTTGCTTACCAAAGCAAGGGTTTTCTTTATTAATAATATAATGTCAGATTATTGTTTCTATTTTTGACATTTACCCTAAATTTGCCCCATCAAATAAAACTACAATTCATTGAGATGACAGAAAAAAAAATTAATGCCCGTTTGGGCATCCTTATCCTGATAGTTTTCCTAGTTACATTGAGCCGGTTGGTTCCCTACCTTTTTGGAATTGAAGAAACTTTCAATTTTTCACCTTTAGCTGCGGTTGCTCTTTTTGGAGGTGCCTATTTTGCAAATCGGATTAATGCCGTTCTTTTTCCTTTAATCGCACTTTGGGTTAGCAATCTAATTTTGGACAATGTATTTCTCGCCCAATATTATGACGGCCTTGCACTGTTCGCTAATTGGGAAGTATATGTAGCTATTTTGGCTATTATTGGATTAGGCATTGCGCTGCTTAAAAAAGTAACACTTCCCCGTGTTATTGGGGTGAGTTTATTGGCCTCCATCGTTTTCTTCTTGGCAACCAATTTTATGGTATGGGTCAGTAGTGGCATGTATACTCATACTTTTGAGGGTTTGGTAGAATGTTATGTATTGGCCGTCCCGTTTTTTAAAAATACACTGTTTGGAGATCTGGTTTTTAGCATAATCCTTTTCGGAGCTTTTGAATGGGCTGTCAGCAGGTTTCCATCTTTTCAAGCTGAAACAGCTTAAATGGTTTTTAAATAAATAAAAAACCTGCACTGTTTTTCATTGCAGGTTTTTTTTATGCAATTTCTGGAATGTTTAAAATTAAATGGAAAAATCAAACCCCAATAAATTCAAAATTATTGGAAGAAGGTGTCCATTTTTATTTGGAAAATGGGCTGTATGTCTTTATGGAAAAATACCACTTAGAAAGGGGGTACTGTTGCAAGAGTGGCTGCCGTCACTGTCCGTATGGATTTAGCAAAAAGAAAAATGACAATTCGGAAAATAGTTAAAATAATTTTCTCGCCAAAGCTCCCGTCATTGCACCAAACCCTCCAAGAAGGCCACCAATAAATCCAGTGACATAGGACAGATAACTGCTGCCAATTTTAAATAGCTCACCTAATTTAGAAGTCAACAAATGTAAATTTTCCAAATCAAGGGTATAAGCATAAGCACACCATAATAGGAATGCTGCTAAAAATCCGGCGGAAAATGCCGCTAGGCTATTTTCATATTTGAAAAGTAGTGCAACCAAACCAGCTACAACTGCCATTGACCAAAAAGGAAAATAAAGCTGAGCCACGTAGCCCAAAACGATCGTTAGAATAATTTGCAAAAAAGCTTTAATCATGGTTGATATTTCAAAAATTAAAAACAAAGGCAGTTTAATTCCCAATCATCAATTGATGGTGATTGAATATTTGACTTTCTGACAGGTATCGTACCCATCTTTCATAAAAAACAATTGGTTATAACTGCCAGTGCGCCAGGTGTCAACATCAAGGTCATAATAAGGGCTTCCAGGGTTCCCTGATTGGCCGCCCGGGAAAACGCCCCAAGCTTTTACATCTTCACCCAATTCCACGACCATCCGCCAAGACGGGCCATGATTTTCAGAAATGGCATTGAGCGCCTGTCGGTAGCCACCCACATCCAGGTTCATCCTTGAAAATGCGGGGATGCGGGTTAGGTGCATGATAGATGTTTTTTTATAGCTCGACCAATCAAAATTTGGTTTGAGCAGGTCGTCGGCCAAATCAGCACATGTAGCTTGAAAGGAAAGCATGGAAATTTCTTTGGCTGTTTCAGTTGCAGGGGTGGCCTTCAAATCAAAGAACGGATCAGTTGGTGTCTTTTCAGTCATTTCAACCAGTCGCCACTGATCCGGTTTTAGCATGGGCAGCGAATCTTTAAAAACCATGATTTCATCAAAAACTGACTCATAGTATTTGTTCCACCAAACCTGAAAAATGGCTGGCTCTACCTGGTCTTTGTCAAAAGAAAAACCCCATTTTTTCATTTTACCTAAAATCATCATTTCCCGGTCTGAAAGTAGTTTTTCATCCAGATTGTCAATCATGAGTGGCAAGGCTTCGGCTGCGTGAATGCTATAATCAAAAAGCTGTAAATCCATCATATCTTCCGCTTTGATGCTGTCCATTTGTGACAGTGCGTCATTTAAAACCCGACCCCGGTAATCATCGAAACCAGCTGAATTGTAATAATAAGGATAGGTATCATCTGTGGAACGCTGATTAGCCGAAGCCACATAAGCTTGTGGCGGGTTCTTAACGGTGGGGACTTGCTCCATCGGGATAAACCCGGGCCATTCGTTTTCGGTTGAATTTCCGTTCTGTACAAACGGCCCTTGACCTTGGTACTTTAGTGGAAACCTTCCGTTCACGGTGATTGCGATGTCCCCCTCGTTTGAGGCAAAAACAAAATTCTGGGCTGGGAAGGCATACCGCTTTAAAGCGTTTCTGTAATCATCGTAGTTTTTCCCCATATCGAGGCCAGTGAATGTGCTAATGTCATCTGGTAATGGCTCATCATGAGAAATCCAACGCAGGGCCAGATCCTTCCATCCGCTCTCTTTTGAGTCATAAACTACAGGCCCCCAGTAGGTCCATTTTACGGTATCAAAAACGGGGTTTTCAGCGCCTTTGATTTTGTAAGTTTCAACCACCAAATCCGCCTTTTTTATTTGGCCATCCAAAGAATAAGTAGTTTTTTCTTGATCTGTCCATTCTATCTTATACCAATCCGCAACATCGGTCCCGACATTGGTTACGCCCCAAGCGATGTTTTCATTGAAGCCAATAATGACACCCGGCAAGCCCGGAATCGATACGCCATAAACATTGCTTTCGGGAACGTTAATTTGTACCTCGAACCATATCGAAGGGAGGGAAAGCTGAAGATGGGGATCGTTGCAAAGGATCGGTTTTCCAGACAATGTTTTAGAACCAGCCACTGCCCAGTTATTGCTTCCGACCAATTCACTACTTACCTTTTCTAAATGGTTCGGGATCAATCCTATCGCATCTTCATTGGCCTTTTTCTTTTCAATTTTGATTGGTTCAAAATCCCATTTTGTGCCAGGGGGGATGATCGGCGTTTGTTTTGGATTCTTTTCGGGAAACAACTTTTTGAAATTCTCTTCCCCAAAAACTTGCAGGGCATTTGTGGCCTCTACATCACTTTCTCTCAAATTCAGGGTAAGGTTCATGTATTGCCGGATCAGGGCTGTTTTCAAAATTGACCAGCGTTCTGGTTTGTAATTCAACAATTTAAATTCGATTGGGTAGTCTTTCGGTTGCAGCTCGTCTACCCATTTGTTGATTCCCCGCTCATAAGCACTCAAAATCCGCATGGTTTCAGGTGATTTCCGCCATGCTTTCTCCGAATTTTGCGCAGCATACAACATGCCTCTGCGCCGCATCAATTGATCAGTCGCTAAAAGGTTTTCCCCCATCACTTCTGCCAACCGACCACTACCAACCCTGGTCAACAAATCCATTTGCCAAAGGCGCATGCCGGCCTCAATATAGCCCTGAGCAAAAACAGCATCTTCCATGTTTTCAGCGAAAATATGAGGCACCATCCTTTCATCGAAATGGACAGTGACCTTGCCCTTCATTTCGGGGATCTCAAAACTTTGAAAAACGGCATTAACACTGGATTCTGCATTTTGCCAAAAACCTGTGAATGGGCTAAAAAAACTGCCTAAAGGCGGCAATGTTTTTTCCTCTTCCCCTTTTATCGTGAATGGGTTGCTAAGGAAATAGACCAAGCCCAACGTTAGGAGGAGTGACAAAATGAATTTGATATATTTCATAAATGATTGATAATAAATTTATTAGCGTTATTGCAGGTCTGCTCCATTACTCAGAAAGTTGGGTGCCATAAGAGACCCTTACTTCAGGCGACAGACGGACTTTGATTCGGACCATCAGGGGGTTCAAAGTTTCAAACCCAGTACGCTGGTGCAGTTGATAGGTGGTTTTGATGGAATTTAAAACGAGGCTTATTGGGGTGCTGGCCTTGTTTTCCTCAATCAATTGTTCCAAATATTCTTTATTAAACTTTGCTGCTTCCCCAGTCAATTCAACGTCCAATGTTGGGTTTAACGAAACACTCAATGAGAAGAAAGTGGTGTTCAAACCATAGCTTTCCATTTTTGGTAAAATAGATATCCAATCATTTATAATCGAGTAACCTTTTTGTTTGGCAGCATCGCCAAGTGCGTTTGCTTGCTCCTTGATTAGCCCGCCTGCGTTGCTTATAGATTGTTTTAATTTATTAATCATCGGATTGAATATTTAAAGTTTCGATTGAATGATGGAGAATTGAGTGTTTTTAATCTGAGTTTTTTCAAAAATTTATTGACCGAGAATTATTTGTAAGAAATATCAAAATTAATCGGTCGTGAAAAACCTGACGCTAATCTATTGATTTAACCGAATAATCTTTTCATTGATCCAATAAAATAAATAGTTGTAACATCTTTTGGGACTTTGTCCGTCATAGTTGCATTTTGCTGACCCGACCTAATCATCAAACCTATTTTAAAATTCATGCGAGTACTTGAGATTAACCAACTGACAAAAAAATATGGCGCCATCACGGCTGTCAATAATCTTTCCCTGAATGTCGAGGCAGGCCAAATCATGGGAATCCTTGGGCCCAATGGGAGTGGAAAAACTACGACCCTTGGTTCCATCCTCCATATCATTCGGCCCAATTCCGGAAGCTATACTTGGTTCGAAGGGAAATATGGAAAAGAGGAAAGGATGAAAATCGGTGCTTTGCTCGAAACGCCCAATTTTTACCCCTACTTAAGTGCTGTAAAAAACTTGGACATCATTGCGCACATCAAGAAAGTGCAAAATCCAAAAATTGATGAATTGTTGGAATTGGTCAATTTATTTGAGCGAAGGCATTCCAATTTTCGCACCTATTCCTATGGTATGAAGCAGCGTTTGGCCATCGCCGGAGCGATGATCGGCGACCCAGAAGTTCTCATTTTTGATGAACCAACCAATGGCCTTGATCCACAAGGCATCGCCGAAGTTCGTGGCATAGTGAAACGAATTGCAGGACAAGGGAAAACGATCATCATGGCCAGTCATATATTGGATGAGGTGGAAAAAGTTTGTAGTCATGTAGCGATTATTAAAAAAGGGAATTTGTTGGCCATGGGTGGGGTAGGGACAATCCTTAATAACGATCAGCAAGTGGATATTAAATCAGAAGATATTCCTGCCTTAATTACTTTTTTATCCAATATCCCACAAATAAATAATATGGAAAGAAATGAAGGTATGCTGACTTTATATGTGGATCAAAGTTTAGATGCTGCTACCCTCAATAAAATGGCTTTTGATAAGGGTATTGTTCTCACCCATTTGGTGGTGAAACCCAAGAGCTTGGAAACTGAATTTTTGCAAATTACCGGCTCGAATTAATTTTAATTTTCTCAATTTTTTAAATCTGAAAAATGCTGCATTTATTAAAACTGGAATGGCTTAAATTAAAAGATTATATTTTATTTAAAATATTAATCGCTGCTTATATTGTTTTCTTGCCGGCTATTTTATTGTTGGGAAAAAAAATACCGCCCACGCCAGCTGGGGAAATATTCGACCCACAAATAATGCTATTTCATTTTCCCTCCATCTGGGAATTTTTGGCATATATAGGCAACTGGTTGGTGTTTTTTATTTTAGGATTTTTGGCCGTTTTAATTATCACCAATGAGCACTCTTATCGGACGATGCGTCAAAATATAATTACAGGGATGCAGCGAAGTGATTGGTTTTGGAGTAAGGTGATTTTTATTTTTACGGCAAGTGTATTGGCATCTATTTATTATGCACTTTGTGCAGTCACTATAGGTTTGGTACATGCAATGGGTGATAGCATTTATATATCGACCATATTAAAAAATAGCAATTTTACGATCCGTTATTTTTTAATGTCTTTAGGGTATATGAGTTTCGGGATGCTGGTTGGGTTATTAGTAAAAAGGACAGGGATAGCGCTTTTTGTATTTATTGGCTATTCATTTTGCCTCGAGCCTATTTTACGAGGGCTGCATCTTTATTTTTTCAGAAATGAAACCATGCATTATTTTCCACTTAATGTTATAGAAGATTTATGTCCAATCCCATTTGCTGATCTTGCTGAAGATTTTACAAGGGAAAATGGATTTGCGCTTTTTGTTAACCCCAATTTGGCAATGGCATTGGCCACTGGGTACATTTTAATATTTGGCTGGTTGAGTTATGAAAAGCTGACGAAGAGCGATTTGTGATCAAAAAGGATTTTGTAAAAAAAAGTTGGCAGGGTTGAAACCCTGCCAACATTAGCTTCATTTTATTAAATGAATACAAATTTTGGTTTTAATTAAGGGGAAAATTTATCTCCAAATACTAATTACTTTATCATATAAACGCCCCACAAACAATCGCTCATCCGTAATTATCTCAGCTTCGCCACCCATCTGCTGGTAATATTCGAGGTTTTTTCCATGGTTGGTAACAAGTCCATTTTCCAACGCAACTTCAACAGCGTAAGTACCGTCGACACTAAGAGGATAAATTTTTGTAACCGTACCTTTTACTTGCCCAAATTCAAGAAATGGGTATCTATCGAATTTTAAATTAACTTTTTGCCCATTTTCAACTTTGCCACTTCCTTCCACTGGTATTTTTACCAAACCTATATAATCGGTATTTTCAGTGACCGGAATAATGGCGACTAATTCTTCCCCTTTTTTATACCGCTTTTTTAATTCTAAATTCGCATAAAAAGATACACGGCCATTAGCAGGAGAATAGACAATATTATCGGCTTTCCATTCAGCGATGGCTCTTCTTAATTTGGAAATATTTTGCCTCAATTGATAAATGCGTTCCTGTGTTCCTGATTTTCTGTCGGCTTTTAAAAGTAATATTTGGGAATTATTATTTTTTATTTTTTCATTGTTTTTTTCAATCTCTGAACGGTAGCGGTTTATTTCAGTACGCAATGATTTTTTCTCCTGGTCAATGGTTATTAAATCATTCGAGTAGGTTTCTTTGCTTGGCTCTTTTTGGTACAGATCATAAATATTATTAGCTCTTTTATCTAACGCAATTATTTCTTCTTCCGCCGATTGAATGGCATCCAATAATTGCCTGTTGGAGCGATTGGTCTGTGTATTTTCAATATATACCCCATTGATAGCTTCTTGGTCGATTTCGTCGCCTTCATATAACGGGACAAATTCCAGCGAGCTAATAAAATCCTGATATAATATATCCAGTTGTTGATCCAATTCTAAAGAACGGTTGGGGGTAAAGGCCCGGATAGCATCTTCGTCCAGGTTATTTAATTTGTTTAAATCATTTTCCAATTCCAAAACATCATCTACATCGGCATCATTTTCAAAAATGGCAATCAATTCGTTTTTTGTAACTAAGTCCCCTTCCTTGACTTTCACTATTGATAATACGCCAGTTTTAGGGGCGTCCACATTGAAAGGAGCCTCAGCTGTGGATAGAACTAATTCGCCATCAATTATTTCTGGGTATCGAAAAATAAAGCTTGCAAAAATAAGCAGGGCAATCATTAGCAGCGTTATAGCGAACACCCATTGGGTGACTCTGGAAGGTGGTTTCCCTAAAATTTCCTTCACTTCTCCACTGAGGTAATCTATGTTTGTTTGGTTCATTTTCAAAAATAATACTGGTTCGTGGTTGTTGATAAACGGGACAATTGCCGCTTCAAATATTTTAATTTTCTGTCAATATTTTATCGAGCACGTCTTCTATTTCTGTTGCGTTGCCACCTTGAATATTTTTATAAATATTCGGCGGGGCAGAGCTGGCTCTTGGCTGTGCCAAAGGAATGATATTGTCAATTTTTATGGGCATATTCATCCGGCTGGCTATCAGGACAATCGTTTTTCCTCGGAAGGCGACCATGATATTTTGTAACACCTTTCTTTCGCTTTCTGTATCAAGATCGTTGGTGGCTTCGTCCAAAAACAGATAATCAGGTTTTTTATAAACGGCTCTTGCGATAAGGATACTTTGCTTTTGCCCCTTGCTCAATCCAGTGCCGCCATCACCGATGATGGTGTCGAAACCGTCTTCCATTCTTTCTATAAATGGTAAAATATTTGCAATTCGGGCCGCTTCCATTAGTCGCTCTGAATCAATGACTTCTGCGCCCAAAGCGATATTCTTTTTGATGCTGTCCGTAAAAATATGTCCGTCCTGTGGTACGACTCCACAAGCTGCGAGCCATGTTGAATTCTGGATTTCCGATAATTTCAAATCCGATAATTTAAGCAATCCCTCATCTGGATTTAGAATATTTAACAACAAATTGAGCAGGGTGGATTTACCGCTTCCACTCGGCCCAACAATGGCTGTTGAACGGCCATAAGGGATAGTAAAATCCAGATTTTGTAGTACCCAAGGTGTCTGGCCGCCAGCATATCGGAAAGAAATGTTTTCCCCTTTTAATACCCCACGTTCTGGCAGCGTATCGATTTTTTGCTCTTTATTTTTGGCGCTCAAAGTGTAAACATCGTTCATGCGTTCGATGCTTAATTTTATATCGCTCCAGTTCAACCAAAAGTCGATGATCATCTTCAATGGATTGTTGAGTTGCAACAGGATGAAGACCGTAGCGATCAAGACCCCAGCAGTCATTTCCAAGTTGGTCACGGCCAGTGTGGCGATAAAAATGATGATGATGTCACGTAGTTCAGCGAGGTAGTAAGGGATTTGTAAATAAAACTCGCTGGAGCGGGCGTAGTTTTTATCGAGGCGGTGGCGCTCGGCTTCCGATTTTTCCCAACTCCAACGCCTCGACCGCTCGGCATTATTGAGCTTGATATCTTTTATTCCTCTTACCAAATCGGACAGATGACTGTAATAGCCTCCTATAAACTCGTGCCGTTGGTAATTGAGTTTATATCTTTTTTGGACGTACAGCCAAATCACCAAAGCTTGTAATACTGCGAAACCCATAAAAACCAGAAAAATTTTCCAATCAAAGATTAGCAATACCAAAGAAAAAAGCAGCAGCAGCCCCGAACCAAAAACCATAGAGACTCCGTCACGGGTCAGGAATCGCAGGACTTTTTGATTGTCGAACATGGACTGCAAAACATCCTCCGACATTTTCGTTTCAAAAAAGCGCAACGGCAGTTGCAGCGCTTTCATCATAAAAGAAGTAACCAGTTGAATGTGCACCCTTGAACCAATGTGAAACTGGGTAAACCGTTTTACAAAATCCATCCCCACTTTGCAGAAGAAAAACAATAACCAAACGCCCAAAATCAATTTCAGTAACCCCACATTTTGATGCTCAATTCCTTCATCCACAGCCAGTTGTAAAAGAAAAGGAACGGTCACGGAAAGCAGTAATCCAAAAAATACGCTGATGCCCAAAAACCACAACAATTTCTTGTTTTGGAAAATGGATTTCTTCACCTCCTCGAATGCCTTTTCTTCCGAATGCTGAACTTCTGTAGAAAAAAAGTCGGCAGTAGGTTCCATTAGCAAAATGACACCTTCATCTTGTAGGCTTTCTCCATTGACCCAATTTTGCAGGAAATCTTTGACCGGGATGGTCATCACGCGGTCGAGATCGGGATCGGCGATGGTCACGCCCATTTTGGTGGCTTCATAAACCACAACAAAATGGTTGCCTTTGTAATGCGCAATACCGGGCAATGGTATATCCTCAATTAGACGGGCGTATGAAATCTGAGCGCCGACGGAATGCATGCCAATCGACTCGGCGGCATTGCTGATGTCAAGCAATGTCACGCCTGCCCGTTGTTGGTTCGCCAAGGAGCGCAGTTGTTCTGTGGTATAAAAACGCCCGTAATAGTCAGCTACCATCCGCAGACAGACCGCACCACAATCCCTGGCGTGCGGTTGCTTGTGAAAGGGGTATTTTTTAGACATAAAAATTCAAGTGGCAGTTGGCAGTTTTCAGTTCGCATTTAGGCTGTGCCTACATGTTAACTTTTGGGAAAATTTTACCCCTCTTGCCTAATAAAATTACCTGCCCATTTTAAATGAAGCCTCCACGTGTAGTTAATTTTTGCAGTATGTTTAGTTGAAAAAGCCGTTTCCGGTAGGGCGAGACCTATTAGTAAAAAAAATAATAAGTCAAGAACTGTACCGAAAGAAAAATGGCTATTGGATATGCTTTAAGTATGGGAATTGACTGAACAGTTTTCTAAATGCTAATAATTGAAGGTTGCCCAAATTAGTTGATTGTTAATTATTTAGGTGCAAAAAAACAAACTGTAAATTGGTTGTCTCAGAAGGTGTTAATCGAAAGATTACTTGACAATAGCCAAGTAAGTAAGCATTAGTCGGTAGGTTAAAAATGATAAGGCGGCAAAGATAATGGAAAATTGTTATGTATTTTATTATTTGTTGAGGCTAATTCTGCCCCGTTACAACTAATGTTTTCACATGAATTTCGTGGCCGGATCTTGCTAAACCATAATAGATACCGCTCGGCCAGTCAGAAACATTGATGTAATTATTCCTATAAACTTGTGACGTACTATAAACTATTCTACAGAGAGGATCATAAATCTCAAAAGCTGTAATTGAGGGAGCATTTAAAAAATTGACCCTAACTTCCTGATGCGCAGGATTTGGGAAAAATGAAAATGGATCAGTTGTTTCCGTCCAAAATTTTGGTGGGTCTTGCAGGGGTGCTATCTGCTTGCCCTATCAGGAAGCCGGGAAGAAAGATCAAAAGGAGTTGACTTATTTTATTAAACATTTTAATTACTCATTTAATGATTTCTTGCAAAATAATTTATACTAAAACTTATAAACATTCTTATAAAATGGCAATATCATAATAAAACCTAACCTGTTCCCTCCATTTTTTGCGAAAAGTCAGGTTTTTAAAACTATTTGGCCTCAACTATAAAACTACCTTTGCGCTTTGTTCGCTCGGATTTAGGAATCTGGGACTATCACAACTTCGGAACAGACTGTTCAGAACTACAAAACTGAAAAGCAACCTATGCTCAAAATATTTTTAAAACCAAGAAGAGAAGAAGCGCTGCGGCGCAAACACCCTTGGATTTTTTCGGGGGCTATCCAAAAAATAGAAGGGGAGGCAGGCGAAGGCGATCAGGCTATCGTCCTGAATAACAAAGGGCAGTTTTTGGCCACCGGCCATTACCATGACGGGAGTATCGCTGTCCGAATCCTATCTTTTGAAAATGTACAACTCGACCAAACCTTTTGGGATGATCGGATTGCGGATGCAAAATATTACCGGCAGCAACTGAGCTTGCCTAATGACAAAACTAACTGCTACCGATTGATTCATGGGGAGGGCGATGGGCTGCCAGGCTTGGTGATTGATATTTATGGCGAAACGGCGGTGATGCAGTGCCACTCCATTGGAATGCACCGGGAACGGGAGCAAATCTCTCTGGCGATCCAAAAAGCGTTGCCTGAAATAAAAGCTATTTATGATAAAAGCACAGAAGCGCTGCCGGACCTGTATGCCTCAACGAGGAAGGATGATTATATTTTTGGCCATTCAGCACCAACGGAAGTTCTTGAACATGGCTACCGGTTTTATGTGAATTGGGAAAGTGGACAAAAGACTGGTTTCTTCCTTGACCAACGGGACAACCGACAAAAACTGACGGATTATGTAAAAGGTAAAAAGGTGCTGAATGCATTTTGCTACTCCGGCGGGTTTTCGGTTTATGCTCTGAAAGCAGGAGCAGCGGAAGTACATTCAATCGATGCGTCCAAAACAGCCATGGAGTGGACAGACAAAAACGTTTTTTTAAATCCTACGGATACTTCTCACAAATCCATCACCGGCAATGTCCTTGAGTTTTTGAAAACTTGTGACCCTTATGAAGTCATGGTCATTGATCCGCCTGCCTTCGCCAAAAATATCAACAAGCGCCACAATGCTGTCCAAGGCTATAAACGACTGAATTTGATGGCCATGCAAAAATTGCAACCCGGTGGCATCCTATTTACTTTTTCCTGCTCACAAGTCATTGACCGTCAACTTTTTTACGATACCATAGTGGCCGCAGCTATTGAAGCCAACCGGAATATCCGGGTCATGCATCACCTTTCTCAACCCGCCGACCACCCGGTCAATATTTTTCATCCGGAAGGCGCTTATTTAAAAGGATTGGTGCTGAGGGTGGAGTGACGAGGGTTGAGTGCTGAGAGCAGAGTGAAGAGTGCTAAAAAAAGAAAAGAGGTTGAGCAGAAATTTCTGCACAACCTCTTTTTCATTTTAACAAGTGAAGCTATACTACCACCGTTCACCCAGCTCTTATCACTATGAACACAGTATTCTAAAGAATCAGCATAGCGTCGCCATAGCTAAAGAAACGGTAACCTTCCTTCATGGCTTCGTGATAAGCTTCAATGATAAATTCCTGTCCCGCAAATGCCGAAGCCATTATCAAAAGGCTTGACTTAGGTATGTGGAAATTGGTGATCATGCAATTGGCAATCGAAAATTCATGAGGCGGATAGATAAAGAGGTTCGTCCAACCTTCCGCTGGTTTCAGATGGCCTTCGGCGGAAACCGCCGTCTCGATGGCCCGCATGGAAGTGGTACCAACCGCACAAACCTTTTTGTTATCCTTAATTCCTTTGTTGACAATCTCCGCAGCCTTTTCCCCAATTCGGAAATACTCAGCGTCCATTTTATGCTTGGACAAATCCTCCACATCGATAGTGCGGAAGGTGCCCAGACCGACGTGAAGCGTCACTTCTGCGAATTTAACGCTTTTCAATTCAAGCCGTTTCATCAGTTCTTCGCTGAAATGCAGCCCCGCCGTTGGGGCAGCTACGGCGCCTAATTCCTTGGCGTATACAGTTTGGTAACGGCTGCGGTCTAGGTCATCGGAGCTCCTTTCAATGTACTTGGGCAATGGAGTATTGCCCAGTTTTTCCAAGTTACCCTTGAATTCTTCGTCCGTGCCATCAAAGAGAAACCGGATAGTCCGTCCTCTGGAGGTCGTATTGTCCACGACTTCGGCCACCAGCACTTCGTCCTCATTTTCATCGAGGAAATAAAGCTTGTTACCAACCCTGATTTTACGGGCAGGGTCAACAAGAACATCCCAAAGTTTTTGCTCGCTATTGAGCTCCCGCAGCAAGAATACTTCTATTTGGGCGCCAGTTTTTTCTTTCCTCCCATACATGCGGGCAGGGAAAACTTTGGTGTTGTTGAAGATGAGGACATCGTCTTCATCGAAATAATCAAGGACATCTTTAAAAATTTTGTGCTCGATTTTCCCGGTGTCTCTATGCAGTACCATCAACCGGGATTCATGTCGGTTTGGGGTAGGGTATTGAGCGATGAATTTTTCATCGAATTTATAATCAAAATGCGAAAGCTTTGTCCTCATGGATCTTCCTGGTATTTATAGGTTTGGAAAATTTAGAACCTTGTTCTAAAAGCGCGCAAAAATATAAAACAATATCATTTTACGGAGGGATGAACTTAGAGACATTGGATTTTTTACCACTTTAAAGCAAATAATACGCAGATAGTTGGTGGATGCCACTTTTTTTGATCTGAATAATCGGTTTTCGCCCGCTGAAAAATGGTAGTTGTGTTTTAATAAATCTTAGAATACCCATATTTCCTTTTTCAAAAACAGATTATTTTCAAATAAAATTACGCTTTGTAACACTTGACACATAAATACATGAAAGGATGTTCATACATTAGCGCTTCTTGAAAAAATGACAATTTTCTTCCAAATATGATTATCGAACAAATTTACACAGGATGTCTTGCCCAAGGGGCTTATTACATTGAGAGCGAAGGCGAGGTTGCCATCATTGATCCATTGCGTGAAACAACGCCTTACCTGGAAAGGGCCACCCAAAACAACGCTACTATCAAATTCATTTTCGAAACCCATTTCCATGCTGACTTTGTCAGTGGCCATTTGGATTTGGCTAAGAAAACGGGTGCACAAATCATTTATGGGCCCAGTGCCAAAACGACTTTTGATAAAATAGAGGCTACCGACGGCCAAGAATTTAAATTAGGGAAATTAACATTCCGGGTTTTGCACACGCCAGGGCATACGATGGAGAGCACTTGCTACCTGCTGCTGGATGAAAAGGGAAAAGAGCATGCGCTGTTTTCGGGTGACACCCTTTTTATCGGTGATGTTGGTCGTCCCGATCTTGCCCAAAAAGGAACAGAGCTTACGCAGGAAATGCTGGCTGGCTACCTCTTTGACAGCCTTCGACAAAAAGTGATGACATTGCCCGACGATGTCATCGTTTATCCGGCACATGGAGCCGGTTCTGCCTGTGGTAAAAATATGAGCAGCGAAACATGGAGTACCCTTGGTTTGCAAAAAGAAACCAATTATGCTTTGAGGGCTGATATGACTAAAGATGAATTCATCAAAGAGGTAACAGATGGCCTACTCCCACCTCCGCAATATTTTGCAAAAAATGCGATGCTCAATAAAAAAGGCTATGGAAGTTTTGACGATGTTATGAAACGAGGGGCCGTCGCCCTTACTCCCCGTGAATTTGAAGCCGCAGCTAATGAAACTGACGCCTTGATCTTAGATGTCCGTCCGAAAGAAGATTTTGTGAAAGGGTTTATTCCCAATTCCATTTTCATCGGTTTGGATGGCACCTTCGCACCTTGGGTAGGAGCGCTGATCCCCGATTTACAACAAGAAATTTTAATTGTTGCGCCTGAAGGTGAAGAAGCGGATACAGTAATGAGGTTGGCACGGGTTGGCTACGACAACTCCATTGGCTACCTCAAAGGTGGTTTTGATGCATGGAAAAAAGAGGGTAGGGAAGTGGATACAATTGAAACCATCGACCTTTCAACATTGGTAGAGTTGTATGAAAAGGACGAATCGATCCCCATTTTAGATGTCCGTAAACCCGGTGAGTGGTCGAGCGAGCACATCAAAACAGCCCAACATTTCGCCCTTGATTTTATCAACAACAACATGGCTGAGATCAGTAAGGATACCAAATATTACATGCACTGCCGTAGTGGGTACCGTTCTACGATCGCCGCATCTATCCTTAAAGCCCGGGGTTTTGAAAAATTGGTCAACGTGTTCGGAACCTTTGAAGACATTGTAGCTTCTTCAATCCCAATGTCTGCAACCATTTGCCCAAAAACTGGGAAACCACTTTAAATAGTTAAAAGGGGGTTGGGTAAATAGTTTAACCCAAAACCTTGATAATAAAGCATCCAACTTTTATGAAATACGGTTTTGTTATTGACAACCGAAAATGTATTGGCTGCCATGCCTGTACCACCGCCTGCAAATCCGAACATGATGTCCCGGTCGGTGTGTTTCGAACTTGGGTCAAGCAGGTTGAGAAAGGCGATTTCCCACATACCAGAAGGGTCTTTTCTGTCATGCGCTGCAATCACTGTACAGATGCACCGTGCGTGGAAATTTGCCCGGTGGAAGCATTGTACTTCCGCCCAGATGGCATTGTGGATTTTGATAAAAACCGCTGCATTGGATGCAAGTCATGTATGCAGGCCTGCCCGTATGATGCCTTATACATCGATCCAGAAACGCACACTGCGGCCAAGTGCAACTATTGCGCCCACCGGGTTGATGTTGGACTCGAACCTGCTTGCGTGAATGTTTGCCCAGAGCATGCCATCATTTCAGGGGACATGGACAACCCAAATTCAGAAATTTCACAATTGCTTGGCCGCCAACAAGTGACAGTCAGAAAAGCAGAAAAGGGAACAAATCCCAACCTTTTTTACATCAATGGGGATGAGGCATCGCTCAACCCAACGGCTACTGAAAAGTCTGATATTACTCTTTGGGGCGCTCAAACAAGAGGGGTTGGCCACTTTGCAAAAGATACTGAAAAATTGGCTTTTGATGGTCCAGATATCATCGCTGCAGCCATGTCAACCAACGGCTCATCTACCACTAATGCAGAGCTGAAAAATACCAATGGTGGTTTTAAATCGGTGGATGTGCTGATGGGCAAAAATCGTAGGGTTTATGATACGCCGGAAAAAGGCATCCTTTGGGGATGGGAAGTTAGTGGATATGTTTGGACAAAGGCTATTTCTGCTGGAGCGTTTTTAGTAGCGTTTTTAAGGGAATTATTTATTGGGACTGAAGCAGGGGATACTTTTAATTCTGGGAATTGGATGCCAATGGCCACTATTATTAGTTTGGTATTTCTTACGTTGACAGGCGCATTGTTGGTAAAAGATTTAGATCAGCCAAAAAGATTTTTAAATGTCTTGTTTCGGCCACAATGGAAATCATGGTTGGTGAAAGGGGGCTATTCTATCACTATTTACGGTGGCTTATTGACCTTAATTTTTGTGTCTTATTTTTTAGGTTGGTTTGAAATATTGCCAGCATTAAAATGGATATGCGCACTTGCTGCGATTTTCACTGCGATTTACACGGCCTTTTTATTTGCTCAGGCCAAAGGCAGGGATTTTTGGCAAAGCCCATCCTTGGCGCTGCACATGTTGATTCATAGTGTGATGGCTGGAGCTGCCGTTTTTTCCTTGACTGTTTTGTTCGCCGAAACGACACTGCCGATTTTTTCATTTTTGAAATATACGTTGTTCATTTCTTTAGGATTAAATCTTTTGACCATCCTTTTCGAAATTACAACCCCTCACCCTACATCTGATGCTAAAGCCGTTGTAAACATGATTACCAAAGGTCGCTACAAAAACAACTTTTGGTGGGGGGCAATTATTTTGGGCAATTTAATTCCAATTATTTTATTGCTACTGGGTTTTAATGGAGCGCTACCGATCGCAGGTGCGTTGGTCTTGGCAGGTATTTTAATTACTGAAAAAATATGGGTGGAAGCACCTCAAAGGATACAATTGTCATAGTGACAATTGTTACATAAGTTGTTTGAAATCAGCGGTTTATCACTTGGTAAAATGACATTTGTCACAGTATGCAGGTAAGTCGTGATTTAATTTTATGCCATAATTAAATGATCAATTAATCAAAAATATTAAATCATGAAACATCACCAGATCATCATTGTAGGAGGAGGAAACGCAGGTTTGTCCATAGCATCAAAATTATTAATAAAAAATAAAAAGCTGGACATCGGCATCATTGAACCATCCGAAAAACATTATTACCAGCCTGCTTGGACTTTGGTTGGTGGTGGTACTTTCGATATTAATGATACCATTCGTGATGAAAAAGATTTTATTCCGAAGGGTGCAACTTGGATCAAGGATGCCGTCGAAACATTTGATCCAGAAAACAACCAAGTAACCTGTAAAAGTGGAAATTCATATAGTTACGATTATATGGTTGTTGTGCCCGGAATTCAATTGGATTGGGATAAAATAAAAGGGCTGAAAGAAACCCTCGGAAAAAATGGTGTAACGAGTAATTATTTATTCAAATATGCACCATATACGTGGGAATGTCTGCGGAATTTTAAAGGTGGAAATGTAATTTTCACCGCTCCCAATACACCAATTAAATGTGGCGGTGCACCCCAAAAAATAATGTACCTCGCAGGTGATTATATTTTAAAACATGGGTTAAAAGAAAAATCCACGATCCATTTTAATACTGGAGGTACAAGGATGTTTGCCATAAAAGAATATGAAGACACCTTGCACAACGTAATGGATAGATACGGGATAAAAGCAAATTTTAATATCAATTTGGTGGAAATTGATGGGCCAAATAAAACGGCTTATTTCAAAGATGAAAAAGGGGAAATAATCAAGGAAAAATTTGAGTTTATTCATGTTACGCCTCCGCAAAGTGCACCTGATTTTATTAAAAAATCACGGTTGGCAATGCCGGGAAATGAATTCGGATTTGTGGATGTAAATAAAGAAACCTTGCAGCACGAAAGGTATCCCAATATTTTCAGTGCAGGTGACGTCACCAATACACCGAATGCAAAAACGGGTGCAGCAGTAAGAAAACAAGCTCCTGTTTTAGTGGACAATTTATTGCTTGTAATGGAAGGTGGGGCATTGGATAAAAAATATCATGGATACGGTTCTTGCCCAGTTGTTACTGGCTATGGCAAACTGATGCTGGCAGAGTTTGATTATGAAAATAAGCGGGTAGAAACATTCCCATTTGACCAAAGCAAAGAACGCTGGTCGATGTGGGTTTTGAAAAAACATGTTTTACCGTGGTTGTACTGGAACCGGATTCTTCAAGGAAAAGCATAAAGGGAATTATTGAAGTTTTTTAACAGGATATTTTTATGGGAATGTCATTTTTTGAAAAAAAATGACATTCCTATTTTTAGTAATGCAGACAATTGATCGAAAATCCCATTGGGAAAAGTGTACGATACCAAACAATTATGTGAGGTGTCATGGTATCAAGCAAGACCCGATATTTCACTGGGTTTTTTAGAGCAATTTAATCTACCAAAAAATGCAAAAATTATTGATGTTGGTGGAGGCGATAGCTTATTGGTCGATTCTTTATTGGAAAGAAATTATACTGACATCACCGTTTTGGATATTTCCGAAAAAGCATTAAACCGGGCAAAATTAAGACTGGGAAAAAGAGGAGAAAAGATAAAATGGATTGTTGCGGATGCGGGCGAATTTATTCCAAAAGAAAAATATGATTGTTGGCATGACAGGGCTGCATTTCATTTTCTAACGGATGAAGAGAGTATTTCCCATTATGTAAAAAATGTGGAGAAAAATATCAATCCAAATGGTTATTTAATATTGGGTACTTTTTCGGAAAATGGACCAGAAAAATGCAGTGGTTTGGAAATAAAACAATATTCCGAAAAATCAATGACTGACCGTTTATTGAATTTTTTTGAAAAAATAAAATGTTTAACAGTTGAGCATTTAACGCCAACCAATAAAATTCAAGAATTTATTTTTTGTAGTTTCAAAAAAATAAAAACCGCTTGATACACCTTGAAAATAATTTTCAATCAGAGATCAGTAGCTCCAATTTTACCTCATAAAACCTTAAATTTTAAAGTAATTAATAAAATATAAAAATGGGTTATAAACACAAACCGTCCTTCATTGAGAAAATAGCTGAAAGTATCGGCCTCATTCCCGACCTTCACAAAGAAGAGGATTATGCTCCACAGGTTAATAGTCTGACCGAACCGGGTGATTTGACCAAATACCCGCCACCTGACCAATGGCACGACTGGACAGAATATGAGGCTAAAAAATGGCCGCAAAAGGAAAAGAAAAATTACTCCATTGTTCCAACTACCTGCTTCAATTGCGAAAGCGCTTGTGGCCTTTTGGCTTATGTTGATAAAGAAACTAACCAAGTCCGCAAATTTGAAGGCAACCCCTGGCACCCCGGAAGCCGAGGCCGCAACTGCGCAAAAGGCCCAGCGACCATCAATCAGATTAACGACCCTGATCGTATTTTGCACCCACTGAAAAGAGTGGGGGAAAGGGGCTCTGGAAAATGGGAAAAGGTAACGTGGGACGAAGTGCTCGATGATATTGCCGGAAGAATCAGAAAAGCGCTGCAAGAAGGTCGGCACAATGAAGTGGCCTATCATGTTGGCCGCCGGGCCATGAAGGTTATATGGATCGGGTATTGAAAGCATGGGGCGTGGATGGACATAATTCCCATACAAATATTTGCTCGTCTTATGTCTGTTTTGGCTATGCTATTTGGTACGGCTACGATCGGCCGTCGCCGGATCATGCCAATGCAAAAGCC
Organism: Saprospiraceae bacterium; assembly: GCA_041392505.1. Classification (GTDB taxonomy): domain Bacteria; phylum Bacteroidota; class Bacteroidia; order Chitinophagales; family Saprospiraceae; genus UBA6168. Next base: position 93,468 of record JAWKLX010000007.1, read on the forward strand.
ATTTTATTGGTATCGGCACACTTAGAAAGTGGCCATTATTTCAACCCGCACGCACAGCGCATCATGGAGGGTAAAATGAAAGGGGCTTCTTTGATCGTACTTGATCCTCGCCTTTCTAACACTGCCAGTATGGCAGATGAGTGGATGCCTACTTATCCAGGGACGGAAGCTGCCTTATTGTTGGCCATTGCCCGTTTGTTGTTGCAAAACAAGTGGTACAATCGGGACTACATGGAAAAGTGGACGAATTGGGCCGCATACATGGAAAAGGAACATGCCGATAAGCCCCAAACTTTTGAAAGCTTTATCGATACCCTCGTCGACGTCTATGCCGAATATACTCCTGAAATGGCGGCCAAAGAAACAGGAGTCGATGCTGAGCAAATAGTTCGGGTCGCTGAAATCATTGGTAAGGCTGGCTCTCGTGTTGCATCGCACAACTGGCGCAGCGCTGGCTCAGGAAACCTCGGTGGCTGGTGCGTGGCAAGGGCCCTCCATTTCATTAATGTTATTATGGGAGCCGTTGGGGCTGAAGGTGGGACTTCGCCAAATTCATGGAATAAATTCAAACCCTCCTTTTTTGACAACCCTCCTGCTCAGAAATTTTGGAATGAGCTTCATTTCCCAAAAGAATATCCATTGGCTTATTTTGAAATGTCATTCTTGTTACCTCACTTTCTGAAAGAGGGAAGAGGCTTCATGGATGTTTATTTTTCAAGGGTGTTTAATCCCGTTTGGACTTACCCCGATGGTTTTATGTGGATGGAGGCCTATAAGGACGAAAAATGTTTTGGCATGCATGCCGCATTGACTCCGACTTGGAACGAGTCTGCTTTTTTCGCTGATTATGTTTTACCAATGGGCTTAGCGAGCGAAAGACATGATATCAACAGTTATGCTACTGATTCAGGAACTTGGATCGCCTTTCGCCAACCTGTCCTACGGGAAAAAGCAAGACGTGATGGGCGGCCATTTAATTTTACCTATGATGTAAATCCCGGAGAGGTTTGGGAAGAGGATGAATTTTGGATCGAGCTTTCCTGGCGGATCGACCCAGACGGTAGCTTAGGGATCAGAAAACATTTCATTTCCCCATATCGGCCCGAAAGGAGAAAATTACTATTGACGAGTATTACCAATATATTTCTGAACATACGGAAGCATCTGCCAGAAGAAGCAAAAAGCAGGCTGTATTTCTCCACTGGATTATATGCGAAAATACGGCGCTTTTCACGTCGAAAGGTCAGGCTACATTAAGAACCCACCCCTGAAAGACAAGGATATGGAGGGGGCACAAGTTGATGAGAAATCAAATACCATTTCAAAAAATGGTAAAACCATCGGTGCCATGGCGATGGTAAACCAGTGAAAGGCTTTCCAACGGAGTCAGGCAAAATGAATTTTTAGCCAAACCATGGTCGATTGGAAATGGCCAGAATACTCGATTCCCACCTACATCAAAAGCCATATTCACGAGGAAAACATGGGACTGCTCCAAAAGGTGATTATCCATTGTATGCCAACGTTCCGGTTGCCAACCTGATCCACTCCCGCAGTGGGAATGCGAAATGGCTCTATGAAATATCGAATCGCAACCTTTTGATGCACACTGGACGCTGGCACCAATGTGAAAACAGGGGACTTGCTGCGTCAATACTGACATCGGCTACTTTGTTGATAGTTTGGGTGACTGAAGCAGCATGGCCCGGTGTCATTGCGTGCTCCCACCATTTGGGCCGTTATGGCCACAAGATCCTAACGGCAAACCGTTGGGCAACAGCCACTGTGGAGTATTGAAGATGATGGAAAAGGTGGTTGGAAAATGAAGCAGTTGGCTGAATTAGTCCATTTAAGTCAGGCTGATAAGGATAGTTCCCGTATTTTTTGGATATGGTGGTGTTCACCAAAATATTACTTTCCTGGTACACCCTGATCCAATTTCCGGTATGCACTGCCACCAAAAGTATTTACTGGAAAAGGCGAGGCCAGAAGATGAATACGGGGATATTTATGTCGACACCAATAAAAGCATGGAAATTTACCGGGAATGGCTGGCAATGGCAAGGCCTGCCCCCGGGCCCGACAATCTCCGCAGGCCACTTTGGATGAATCGGGCTTTGCGGCCATCTGAAGAAACCTATTATCTTGATGAATAAAAAAAGGGGGGGCAATTAGCCTCCCTTTTTTATTTTTGTTGAAAGCCTACGGCAGAGAATGGTTTTTCTTTGCTGAATTTGATTTTGAGTATTAACAATCACCTTGCATTTAATGGAAAATTGTAGTGTAAATCGCTGGCAATTATTGAAGACCCAACTTAACAACCTGTCTCCGGAAGATTTTAAAAAAGCCATTGAAACCCATCCTGATGCCATTTTGCTCGATTGTCGCACTCCTGATGAGTACGCTTACAGCCGCATTGGCAGGGCCATCAACTTCAATTATCTATCCCACAATTTTGTCGAGGAAATGGAGAAATTGGATCCGACGGGCACTTTCCTTGTTTATTGCCGGTCTGAAAGAAGGAGTCTCCGAACTTGCACATTGTTGCGAAATGGTGGGTTCCAAAATGTTTATAACCTAGATGGCGGTTTGATTAAATGGTTAGATACTTTTGGTGAAGACTGCTTGGACCGGAATATCCTATAACTTTCCCCGTAGTTTCCTTATAAAATTTCAGTGATTTTAAGCCGGGTGATATAAAACCTAAGCCTTGCTTTATTTTACCCTTGTTTTATATGGCAATATATGAACATAGTTTCATACATTTGCTTTTGAGTAAATGTAGTACATATAACTTAAATCAAAGTCTATAAATGAATTCCAACGGCAATACTCTCGCCATTCCCATCAATACTGATGCAGGAAAAAAACTACAATCCAGGTTAAATCAGGACAAGACATTAGAAGCAATCGAGCACCTGCTATCGCGAATTGATACGCTTGATAAAGCAGTTCAAGATTTATCGACAATGATGCGCCAAGGGCCAGGTTTGGTCGCCATGGCGGCCGATATAGCTGATGAGTCCTACCGAAAAGCAGATGCCGAAGGTGTCAGCATTGAAGACCGTTTGAGCAATGCGCTGCACCTTGCAGAAAAATTGACCGCTCCTGCCATGATTGAGAAATTGGATGGGCTGTTAAAATTTGCCGATCAGGCTCCCGGTTTGGTAGCCATGAAAATCGACATTATTGATGAGGCTTATCGGGATGCAGATGCCCGGGGTGTCAACATTGACGATCGATTAAAAAGTGCGGTTGAATTAGCCGAGAAGCTGACCGACCCGGTAATGACGGAAAAGCTAAATGGTCTGTTAAAGTTGGGAGACCAGATGCCCGGATTGATTGCGATGGGGGCAGATATTTTCGATGAGCAAATGCGGAATGCCAATAATGACGGATTTGATCCCGAAAACCTGATCGAAGTTGCAAAAACGGCTAACCGTGCATTAACAAATGCCAGAAATGAACCGCCTGCGAAAGTGGGTGGGATTTTCGGTATGCTTCGCATTTTAAAAGATCCAGACCGCCAGCGTGGTTTGGGTTTCCTAATGAATTTCCTAAAACATTTTGGTAAGAATATCTGAAAGTTAAGTGGTTGAGCGGTTAGGCAGCCTTGTACTGCCTAACCATTTTATCATTTAGTATTTAACAATTTAAATTATGGCACATCATCAAGTACTTATTGTGGGTGGGGGATCGGCAGGCCTTACTGTAGGGGCAATGTTGCGAAATAAACCTAACGCACCCAATGTAACTATTATCGACCCGAGCGAAAAGCATTACTACCAGCCGATTTGGACGTTGGTTGGGGCGGGGGTTTTCCCAAAAGAAATTTCAGAACGAATGGAGGGGGATTATATTCCTTCAGGAGCAGAGTGGATAAAAAGTTCAGTTGGCTCATTCGATCCAGACAACAATAGCCTTACGCTTGCTAATGGGGAAAAACACACCTACGATGTTTTGGTTGTAGCGGCTGGAATCCAAATAGATTGGGATAAAATTCCGGGCTTAAAAGAAAATGTTGGGAAAGCTGGAACCGGAGTTTGCTCGAACTATTCCTATGATACGGTTGAGAGCACTTTTGAAAATATTAAAGCTTTAAAAAAGGGGAAAGCTATTTTTACTGAACCCAACACTCCCATTAAATGTGGTGGTGCCCCACAAAAGATAACCTACCTCGCATGCGATTATTGGCGGAAAAATGGGGTTCGGGGCAATATCGACGTGAAATTCTGTAAAGGAGGTCAAGGTATTTTTGCGGTTAAGAAATACGCTGATACCTTGAACAAAGTCGTAGAACGACATGGAATAAATACTGTTTGGAACCACAACCTAAAAGAAATCCGTGCGGATAAAAAACAGGCTGTCTTCCAACATTTGGAGACCAATGAAGATGTTGTACTGGATTATGATATGATCCACGTGACACCTCCGCAAAGTTCTCCCGATTTTATCAAGAACAGCCCATTGGCAGCCAGCACGGGATGGGTAGACGTAGATAAATTTACTACCCAGCACACCAAGTACAAAAATGTCTTTTCATTAGGGGATTGTAGCAATTTACCAACTTCTAAAACGGGTGCAGCGATCCGCAAACAAGCGCCTGTTACGACGGAGAATATCATGTCTTATTTTGCTGGAAAGGAATTGACCAAACATTATGATGGATACACCTCTTGTCCATTGGTAACAGGTTACGGTAGCTTGATTTTGGCGGAATTTGATTATGACAAAAAACCAGCGGAGAGTTTTCCTTTTGATCAATCGCAGGAACGTTACAGTATGTATGCCTTAAAGGCGTATGGTTTGCCAAAAATGTACTGGCATGGTATGTTAAAAGGACGTGAGTTTTAAAAGCATAATAAGTGGTGTTGGCACTAATCTTCAGTGCTGACACTACTCTAAATTTTCTGCCATCCATTTTTCCAAGCTTTCGATAGTAAACATTTCTTCTCTTCCTTCCAATTTTTGACGAAGCCCTCCTACCAACTCCTCATTGATCGGTGCAGGAAACCCAACCGCAAATGAATTTTTTATAAAAACCATTAGGTCTGCGATTTTTTTATCGGTTAATTCAGGATTGTTTTTTATTCCTGGCATGACAAGGTTCATTTCATATTTTTTACCATTTACGGTAACAGGTCCTTTTAATCCTTGTAAAGCGATTAATATCATTCTTTCCGTAGGGCCTGTCACATATTCGGAAGGGTAGAGTGGTGGTGCTAAATTCTCTACCCCTTTTCCATCATAACCATGACAAGCAACACAATAGGTATTGTATAATTTAAATCCAGCAGTTCGGTCATCCAAAAATGGTTTGGTCATTAATTGAGGCGCTTGGATTTCGTTATTTTTTTTATTGAAAATTACCTGATTTAGCATGAAATAGATTGAGTCATTTTTTAAGTCTTTTATTTTCTTTAAAAATAATGCTTCTCTTTCGCTTATTCCACTAATAAGTGCCTCGCAATAAATAGGATCGTTGCTATATTCTTTCGCTAAATCCAACCATAACTCATCGCCTTTTTTTGTGTTCAACTTTCCAGCATAATGACATAAATACAAGTTATAAAACTGGTTATTCCTTTCTTCAGATTCTTGGAAAATAGGTGTGCTTTCATTGCTATTTTCTAAAGTTGATAGATATATAATTTGCTGTTTAACTTGTTGGAAATCAGTGTTTTTAAATGCATCGGATAATATGGTATCGTCCAATATTCCAAGTCCTTCTAAAGTCCATAAGGCATGTATTCGCCCCAAATAACCTGAATCTTTCATTGCGATTTTTACCAAATCATCTTTAAGGCTTTTATCTCCTGAAAAAATTATTTCTCTTTGGGCGAGCATTCGCAATTCCAAATTTTTGTTATTTAATAACGGTAAAAAATCTTTTGTCCTAAATTTTGAATAGTCATTTAATTTTGGGCTGACTTTCTCCGTACTCACTACCTGATAAATTCGTCCAATTCCATTTATTTTTTCTAATCCTTTAGTTAATATTTTCTCCCTTAAATAACTTGTCATATATGCCCGATGCTGGATAATTCCTTGCCTTAAATCAACTATATATAGTGCACCATCATATCCTGTGTATAAATTAACAGGGCGAAAAGTTTCATCTTTTGAAAATAAAAATTCATCGTCAAAATAGGCTAACTTTGCTTTCGTTTTTACGCCGTCATTTTCTAAAATATACCGCTTAATTAAATTAGCTTCCGGGCCGCACACAAAAGCATTTCCGTAATATTGATCTGGAAATTGACCACCCAAATAAATCAATGGCCCACACGCAGAAGTAAAGGTCGTTAGCTTATCGTTTTCGTCCAAAACTCCTTCCTCATATCCTCGATTGACGGCAGTTGCTTGATAAGGAAAAACCCTAAAATCATCAGCTATTCTTTGTTGCAAACCATATTTTATTTTTTGGAAAGGGTTTTGAATTAATACATTAGGCATTACATAATCACCTATCAACGGGTCACTGTTGGAGTTGTAAAATAGTCTGCCCTGGTTGTCATGGGTAAGCCCCCATTGCCCTCGGAAAGAGGTTGCTTCTTTTAGCCAAACCCCGTCTTTTCTCCGGTAACGGGCGTTTGATTTTGCGCTGTAAATCCAATTGTCCAAATTATATAGAAGGCCGTTTGGTTGGTGTTCTATATTTCCCCCGATAACATACAGTGAATCAACAAGTTCTGGTTGGCCAGGCTGATCATTCTCAATGGATGTCCACCATAGATTGGTGCCTTCTGAATAAAGCAATCCATCATAAACCAACGCTAACGTCCTTGGTGCTAGGAGACTATCTAAAAAAATGGAGCGGGTATCCATTTGGCCATCTTGGTCTTCATCAGTCAAAATCGCTATTTTCCCGTCAGGTAAATCTTCGTCCGATCCATCAATATCCCTCATATATCCAGGTAATTCCACTACCCAAATTCTTCCTCTTTTATCGAACTGCATGGCAACTGGTGAGTCTAACAAAGGCTCTGCAGCAATTAGTTTTATGCTAAATCCATCTTGCAATATAAATTCGGAGGTATCAAGAATTGGCTCGGCTTTTTTTTGGCAAGAAAAAAAAACAAAAATCGTCAAGGCTAAAACCAAGTAAGTGTATTTGCAAACCATATTATTTGTAATTATGTGGATTAAAAATTAAACGGTAAATTAATTCCTTTTTAAAAATTGTCAATATGAAGCCATGGGTTTTATTATTTAAACTATTCCTTCTTTCTACTCTGCTGCAAGGACAGGAATTGTCAATAAATGTGCAAGATATAGATATAGTCCGTGATGAATGGGGTGTACCGCATATTTTTGGAAAAACAGATGTGGATGTGGCTTATGGTTTCGCATGGGCACAGGCTGAGGATGATTTCAAGACCTTGCAGGAAATGATGTTGCCAATTCGTGGCTTGACAGGATTAGTAAAAGGGAAAAAAGGAGCAGGCATTGATATGTTGGTGCATTTAATTGAAGCTCATTCTATAGTTGATGATAAATTCGAGCAATCGTTTACACCATATTTTAAGAACTATTTAAAAGCTTATGCTCAAGGTATTAATGCTTACGCTCAAGCGCATCCAAAGGAAATTTTACACCAAAAATTATTTCCAATTAATGAATACGATATTGTAAAAGGATTTGTTTTAGGCTTGTCCTTAATGTCTCATACTCATAAAGAAATAATAAAATTATTAGAGAATAACGTTGAAAATATTCAAATGCCAGAAGCTTCCGGTTCCAATGGATTTGCAATTAGTAGTAGTAAGACCAAAGATGAAAAAACTTATTTAGCAATTAATTCGCACCAGCCTTTGGAAGGACCTTATTCCTGGTACGAAGCCCATTTAGTTAGTGAGGAGGGATTGAATATTTTGGGAGCAACTTTTGTTGGAAGCCCTGTCATTTCTGTTGGAACAAACCAAAATCTGGGTTGGGGACATACATTAAATTATGCTGATTTTAGTGATATTTTTCAGTTGGAAATGAATCCCAATAATAGTATGCAATATAAATTGGATGGACATTGGGAAACGTTGGAAAAATATGACACCAAGGCAAGGGTTAAAATAATAAAATTGTTTAAAATAGGGGTAAAGCAGAAATTTTATAAAAGTAAATATGGCGTTACTTTTAAAACAGACAATGGTTATTTTGCACTTCGCCTTTCTGCCAATAAAGTTATTCATTCGCCTGAACAATGGTATCGAATGAATAAAGCAAGAAATTATTCAGAATTTAGGAAAGCCCTGCAAATGCAGGCACTTCCGTGCATGAACCTAATATATGCAGACAAGGATGATCACATTTATTATTTAGGAAATGGTTTGTTTCCTAAGAGAAATCCAAAGTACAATTGGCAGGGAGTCCTACCCGGAAATACGACTGAAACATTATGGGCAAATGATTTTTATCCATTGGATAGTTTGCCCCAATCTCTCGATCCCTCCTCGGGATATGTTTATAATTGTAACCATACACCGTTTTTATGTACTGATGAAAAAGAGAACCCGGTTTATGAAAATGTACCCTATACTGCTGGGTATCAAGCACCTACTATTTTGACAAATCGAGCAGTTCGATTTTATGAACTCATCAACCACTATGACAAATTGGATTATGAAGATTTTAAAAAGATAAAGTACGATCGGTTCTATAGCAACCCAATATTATCTTACCCGAAACTGGAAATTTTATTTCAATTGGATGCAAGCAAAAATCCTTCGATTGCAAATAGTATTGAATTATTGAAAAAATGGAATCGGGAAGCTGATGTGGAAAGTGAAGCCGCAGCACTATTTGTTTTAACAATTAAATATTTAAGAAGAGAATTAAAAGAAAATAATAAGTGGCGGATGGGAGATTATATAAATGAGAAAATAATCATTGAAGCTATTGCCTATTCACAAGATTATATGAAAAAACATTTTGGAAAAAGTCCTGTTACATTGGGTGAATTACAAAGGCATTCTCGCGGAAAGGTGGATTTACCAGTTTCGGGAGGTCCGGATGTATTAGCGGCTATGAAATCGATCGAAAGAAAGGATGGCCGATTGCGTGCCGACTCTGGAGATTCTTATATTGAATTGGTTCGTTATTCCGATGAGGGTGTTGAAATAGAGTCAGTAAATGCATTCGGCTCCTCTGCCAAACCGGATAATCCCCATTATACCGATCAAATGGAAATGTACGTTAATCGCCAACTCAAAAAAATGACCCTTGATAAAGAAATGATTTACAAAAATGCAGAGTCGATTTATCACCCGAAATAATAAATTATTTTTTTTCAGAAGTTCTTAGATTTCGATTTTTTACGCTTGTACTTAAAATGTTGTGTCAACGCCTAATTTTTATTTTTTTCAATTAAATTAATAACAGGTGCATTATTGGAATCGTTTTTAATTTCATTTTCTAACCCTTCTGTTTTTATTTTAATATTTCGCCATATTACTTTTTTCCCTTCTTGTTCTTTTTTTCCAATACTATGGACTTGGAAAGCAATAAAGCCTTCGGCTGTCATATCATCCAACAAATTAGCGCATGGAATGCCATTAACCCACGTTTTTATTTCGTGTCCAATAGCCTCAATTCGGTAGCGGTTCCATTTTCCATTTATCCAAGCTTCTTGCCCTTTTGGGTTGTCTGTTAATGGATAAAGCCAGCCACGGCGGGCCTCTTCATAAATACCGCCTGCCCATTTTCGAGGGCTGGTCTCAATTTCAACTTGGTAACCATGCACCCTGCCGTCCATGTATTCAGGGTTGGATTCGCTGCGGATTTGAACGCCAGAATTTAAACCAGTATCAATTTTTACTTCGAATTCCAAAATAAAATCACTGTAGTTTTTTTTGGTGGCCAAAAAGCTGTTAGGTGTATTTAATTTTGAAATGCCGATTATTTTTTTCCCTTTTATTTTAAAATCTGCCTCTCCGTTTAATTGATGGAAATTATTGGTTTTATTTTTTCCCAATAAATTCGTCCAGCCTTCTTGGGAAATTATTGGACAGGAAATAGAAAGGAAAAATAGGGCTGTAAATACTGATTTAATAAATCTCATTTTATTTATTTTAAATGAAAAAAGGTGAACAGGAATTTTCCCTGTTCACCTCTGCAAGATATAATATGATGATTAAAATTAATTAACCTGCCAATACTTTTTTCATTGTCTCTCCGATGCTTGCTGGTGACTCGACTACATGGATGCCACAAGCGGCCATGATTTTCATTTTGGCTTCAGCCGTATCATCTGCACCTCCAATGATAGCTCCAGCATGTCCCATCGTTCTACCTTTTGGCGCCGTTTGGCCAGCAATAAATCCGACAACTGGTTTAGTGCCGAATTCCTTGATATAATGAGCGGCCTCTGCTTCCATACCACCACCTATTTCCCCAATCATTACAATGCCATCTGTATCTGGATCATTCATCAGTAGCTCAACGGCTTCTTTGGTAGTAGTCCCGACTATAGGATCACCACCAATTCCAATGCAGGTAGATTGCCCCATGCCAGCTTTGGTGACTTGGTCAACGGCTTCATAAGTCAATGTACCTGAGCGGCTTACGATACCAATTCTTCCTGGGGTGTGGATGAAACCAGGCATAATTCCGCACTTAGCTCCACCGGGAGTCATGACTCCTGGGCAGTTAGGGCCAACCAATCGGGTCTGTGGGAAATTATTCAAATAGGCTTTGACTTTCACCATATCCTGCACTGGAATTCCTTCCGTTATGCATATAATGGTTTTTATCCCAGCATCCGCTGCTTCCATTATTGCATCTCCGGCAAATGCCGGTGGAACGAAAATGACCGAAACATCTGCCCCTGCCAGGTTTACAGCCTGTTCAACCGTATCAAAAACCGGTTTGTCCAAATGTGTCTGGCCGCCTTTTCCAGGAGTGACGCCACCAACGACGTTTGTGCCATATTCTATCATTTGGGTGGCGTGGAACGTTCCTTCTTTTCCAGTGAACCCTTGAACTATTACTTTAGAATCTTTAGTGACTAATACTGCCATTTAGTGATTAGTTGATTAGTGATTAGTTGATTTGTAAATAAATTAAGCGTAATTCAAGTAGTAGCAATTAATGATTTAAAGAGAAAGAAGATAAAACAGAATTCAAAAATATGTTTTAACACTCTTAGTTTAATCACTAATTAACTAATTACTGATCACTCTTTTCAATTACAAATACGTCCTCGTCGGACTTGTGCATGTGGTATTTCTCACGGGCAAATTCCTCTTTGTTTGATTCGATTTTCAAACGGTCTTCTTTTGCCTGTTCGATTTCTTTTTCAAAATAAGCTTTGTCGTGCTCCAATCTTTCTACTGAATTTTTCAACTTCAGCTGGGTCAACAAATCGTGTTTGTCAACAAAAACCAACAAGAAAAAAAATAGGGCAAGCACGACGAAGTATTTGTTTCGAAGTGGTGCCGGCAGTTGTTTCATCAACTGATCGAAAGGATTAGAAGCAGCCATAACTTGTTTGGTGGTTGAATGGCTGAATGGTTAGGTGGTTTGAACGGCGTACTTAAAAGCCATATAACCACCTAACTATCAAACCATTAAATTATTTTGTCAGAATTGCCCTGCCTGGGTAATACCCGGAATCTCCCAATTCTTCCTCTATTCTTAACAACTGATTGTATTTCGCAATCCTGTCAGAACGAGAGGCAGAACCAGTTTTGATCTGTCCGGTGTTCAAGGCAACAGCGAGGTCTGCAATAGTGGTGTCTTCTGTTTCGCCAGATCGATGGCTCATCACCGATGTATAAGCATTGCGATGGGCGAGGCTGACGGCATTGATCGTTTCGGTCAGCGTACCGATTTGATTAACTTTTATCAAAATCGAATTGGCAATGCCTAAATCAATTCCTTTTTGCAAACGTACAGTATTTGTGACAAACAGGTCATCCCCAACGAGTTGAGTTTTTTTGCCAATCGCTTTGGTCAGTGCTTTCCAGCCCTTCCAGTCATCTTCATACATGCCATCTTCGATGGAATAGATAGGGTATTTTTCCACCCATTCTTTCCAATAGGCAACCATTTCCGTAGGTGTCAACTTATCCCCGGTTGATTGGTGGAAATGATAAACGCCTTCGTCTTCTAAGTAAAATTCTGAGGCAGCCGCATCCATAGCGATCATCATGTCTTCACCTGGGCGATAACCTGCCTTTTCTATCGCTTGTAAAACCGTTTCGATTGCCTCTTTATTTGATTTCAAATTGGGTGCAAACCCACCTTCATCTCCCACATTGGTGGAGTGCTTTTTCTTTTTCAAAACATCTTTTAGGTGGTGAAACACTTCAACCCCCATTCGTAAGCCTTGTGAAAAAGTCTCAGCCCCTACAGGCATAATCATGAATTCTTGGAAATCAATACTATTGTCAGCGTGGGAGCCACCGTTCAAGATATTCATCATGGGGACTGGCAAAACGTGTGCATTTGCACCGCCGATGTAGCGGTATAGCGGCAAATTTGACTCCTCAGCTGCAGCCTTGGCTACGGCAAGGGAAACCCCTAAAATAGCATTGGCCCCAAGATTACCTTTATTAGAAGTACCGTCCAATTCAATCATCAAATCGTCAATGTATCTTTGATCGGTCACGTCTTCCCCTATAATATGGTCGGCAATAATTTCTTCTACATTGGAACAAGCTTTGACAACGCCTTTTCCCAGGTAGCGTTCCTTATCTCCATCCCGCAATTCCACCGCTTCATGCGCACCTGTGGAAGCACCTGATGGAACAGCCGCCCGTCCTACATAGCCTTCTTCGGTCAATACTTCTACTTCAATGGTTGGGTTTCCCCGTGAATCGAGGATTTCTCTTGCGATAACATCTATAATGGCACTCATTGTTTATGTTGATTTTTTGATTATTGATAGGTTGGTTAGAACTGTTTCGGTTGCTAAACACACCTCACATAATCACTGATTATTCATTAGGTTGATAAAATCATCAAAAAGGTATCGGGCATCGTGTGGGCCTGGCGATGCTTCAGGGTGATACTGTACCGAGAATGCCTTTTTGCCTTTCACTTTGATACCTTCGATCGTTTGATCGTTCAGGTTGACATGTGTGATTTCCACTTTGTCTTTGTTGGCTAATATGGCCTCAGGGCTTACTCCAAACCCATGGTTTTGGCTCGTGATTTCACTTTTCCCGGTCAATAGATTTTTGACGGGATGGTTGATGCCCCGATGGCCGTGGTGCATTTTATAGGTTTTAATACCTACTGCTTGGGCCAATATTTGGTGGCCCAAACAAATGCCGAAAAGTGGTTTATCTTCTGCCAAAATTGATTGTGCCGTGGCAGTGGCGTAGTCCATTGGTGCAGGGTCACCGGGGCCATTGGAAATGAAATAACCATCGGGGTTCCATTTTTTCATTTCCTCAAAGGAAGTTTTCGCAGGAAATATTTGTAAATGGCATCCCCGCTCCACCATACAATTGAGGATGTTCCGTTTTACTCCTAAATCCAAAACCGCCACTTTTAGTTTTGCATCCGAATTCCCCATCATATAGGGCTTGTCGGTCGTCACTTTACTGGCCAATTCCAGACCTTCCATACTTGGAACTTCCCTCAATTTTTGTTTTAAAATATCCAAGTCAAGCGTTTCGGATGAAATGATGGCGTTCATTGCCCCTTTGCTACGTATATGGCGTACTATGGCCCGGGTATCGACATCAGAAATGCCGACTAGGTTTTCATTTTCAAAATAGTCTAGGATAGATTCGGTAGCGAGTGGGCGGTTGTATTGCCAGGTAAAGTTTTTACAAACGAGGCCAGCGATTTTTATATCTTCTGATTCTGTCTCAGTAATACGGGTGCCGTAATTTCCGATATGGGCATTGGTCGTTACGAGGATCTGGCCAAAATAAGATGGGTCAGTAAAGATTTCCTGATAGCCAGTCATCCCAGTGTTAAAACAAACCTCGCCCGTCGTGGTCCCAATTTTTCCGGCTGATTTTCCGTGGAACACCGTTCCGTCTTCAAGTAATAAAACTGCAGGTTGTTGTTGCATCTATTCAATATTGGATGTTGAAAATTGGTCATTGCGGCAAATCCTATTACGTACGATTAGGTTGGCAATTAACAATTGACAATCTTTTATTTTAAAATTTGGTAATGATTGGTCAGTGAATGAGCCAGTTTTGGCAGGGTTGGAATGGAAAGGGAAATGCGATTTTGTAAATTGGTTTTGCACGTAGCTCTTGATTTGAATGATAAGCTTTCTGAGCGGCAGCAAAGATAACAAGGCAGGTGGACTTAGACTGCTTTTGTGGAAAAAAATAGGAAGCTTTGGAAAAACGAAAGGGCGTCTGTCGTTGAACAGCCCGCCCTTTCAGAAAAAAGGTATTGGATTGCGATTATTTCACTTTGAAGTCGTAACGGATGGTGCCGCACTGCTTGTCGACACCACCTTTATCGAACTTATATTTTTTTGCATTGGCAATGGCAATTTTCTTCAAATTGGAATCTGCAGTGGTCGAGCCTGACTGTGTATATTCGGCACTGATCACATTCCCGTTTTTATCCACGCAAACATAGACCACCACGACCCCCGTCGCCTGTGAATTATCCTTTGGTGGGGTGGGGCGTTGGTATCCACGTCCACTGAGTCCTCCACCAACTGTACCTGAACCAGTGCTAATTCCAGAAAGCGCACCTGCATTTGGATCGCCATTTGGGTCACCTTGATTCCCAGAAGTACCGGTGTTGCCTTTCCCATCTCCTTTCCCACCACCAAGACCACCGGAAATCATGGCTTCCAATTCCTTCCTTTTACGATCTTCCTCTGCCTTCTTGGCTGCTGCCTCAGCACGTGCTTTTTCTGCTGCTTCTTTTTTCTTGCGTTCCTCAGCTGCTTTTGCCTTGGCTTCTGCTTCCGCTTTTTTCTTGGCTTCCTCTTGTTTTTTGCGGAGCGCCACGGCATTTGGGTCTTCCGTTTTCTTGACCTCTTTTTCTGGTGTTGGAGTTGGCTTGGTCTCTTTTACAGGTTCAGGGACAGATTCCTCTGGCGGGGCAGTTTCTTCCACTGGGTCTGGTTTGGTTTCTTCCACTGGTGGAGGAGGGTTCCCCTCAGGTGCATTTTCATCACCCTGACCAACGTCAGGGATGCCCAGATTGACCAAAATTCCACCCGGTTCAGGAGGAGGCGTTTGCCAGGAAAGGCCAAAGAAAGCCATGAGGAAAATAAGTGCAGTATGGAATACGACACTGAAAAGCCATCCAGTGCGCCTGTTTTTATCTTCTGTTCCGTCGTTGTTCATGATAAAAGATTTTAGTTCGTAATTGCCAGACGTAAATATTGTGGGGTTTTGATACGTCTGTTGGACTACTTTAAATTTTTGTTAACGAAGGATTTTGCTTAAAAATTGAAAACACAAATCGAAAATTTTGTCTCCTGTTTCCAAATTGCATCCTTCACCAATGGGATGCTTATTTTTTCACTTTACACAATCGTTTCAAAATTTAATAACCTCTTTCTCAAAGAATAGTTGGATTTGGTCTCTACTCCTCTGCCGCCAAAATCGCATCAATTCCATATTTCATGGCAATGTTCATGATAAACGCCACATGCTTGATCGGGGTGTTTTGTTCGGGGGAAATGGTGATGCTCAATTTGTCTCCCGAACTTTTTGCTTTTTTAGCCAATGCATCTTCCAAATCGAAAGCTGTGATTCTTTTTCCATCCAAATAAAACCGACCGTCTTTGTTAACCGTAACGTTCGGTGTTTTTAGAGTCGGTTTCGACTTTTGTCCTACAAGGGGTCTTAATTTCAGATTTAATGTGACTGGGCAATGCAACAACCGCTGAATTCAATATAAAGAAGATCAGCAAAAGGAAGATCATGTCGGTCAACGACGCCATACTAAATGCTGGGCTAACTTTACTTTTCTTTTTTAATCCCATTTTATAATTGACTAAAGTCTAATGATTGGTATTACCCTCTTGAATTGGCTGGGTCGCAAGAATGGCCCTGACCCGCATCCGCCCCGCCAACCGAATGACATCGACTACCTTTTCGTAAGGGATATCTTGTACGCCGCAATGGTGCAATAGAAATCTTTGGGCTTAGTCCAGGTTTGCCCGAACGGATGGCTGCCTCAAGGCTGCCAATGGATTTTACCTCCCCGTTCATTTTAAAATTACCGTCTTCCCAATTTCAACAACTACACTTACTGGGCAACAGTTTTTGAATCCGATTCCGGCAATTCAAAAGGAGCAATTTTTACCAGTTTAGAAGTCAGCACAAAAATATCAACAATAGAAATATCACATCCGTCAAGGATGCCATGCTAAATTCTGAACTGGTCTTATTTCTTTTTTTTACTAAACCCACGGGGCTGGAGTTATTATGAGTTTTGAGTTAGTGAGTATACTCAAAACTCACTAACTCAAAAACTCAAAACTATTTAAGCAGTTGGTTCTGCAAAATATTCATGAACTCAGTGTATAGCGTTCCATAAGGTAAACGACTTTTTCCACTTTTGAAACCAACAAGTTGTAGGCGATAAAGCAAAAAATACCTACGACCAATCCGGCAGCAGTTGTGATCAATGCTTGATAGATACCACCAGCCAAAGATTGAGGGGAAACGTTGGTCTCCTGCGCCATCGTGAAAAATGCCAGGATCATACCTGTAACGGTACCCAAGAAGCCAAGCATCGGTGCGGCCCCAGCAATACTTGCCAGCGTAGATAGGTTTTTCTCTAATTTGAAAACCTCTAAGTTTCCGACGTTTTCAATAGCGGCATCAATGTCCCGCAGGGGTTTGCCAATTCGAGCTAATCCCTTTTCGACCATGCGAGCGACAGGGGTGTCTGTGTTTTGACATAGTGCCCGCGCAGCTTGGATATTGCCGGCGCTGACATTTGCCCTAATGTTGTTCATAAAATTTTCGTCCACCTGACCAGATCTTTTGATGGTTAGGTAGCGCTCAATAAAAATGTAGAGGGCAATGATCGAGAGGATCAGTAAAAGGGCCACAATGATAGTTCCTATCATACCTCCTGAAAATAACATTTGGAGGACGGATAGCTCTTCGGTGGTACGTTCAATATCAGTGGCTTGGAGAAACAAGGTGTTGTGGAACATAAAGTCAGTTTTTATTCTTGTATGCTTCCTGGTTTTTTTGTCCAGGCCGGAACAAAAGCCCCGGGTTATGATGGGTAGAAACGATAAAGGATTTGGTTAAAGTGTTAAAAGGGCGGAAAGTTATTGCTTTTTACTAAAAATCAATTGTTTACACAGCAAATAATAAAATGGATGTTAGGAAATTGTACACCAAGGCTTTATTATAATTCCTGTTTTGGCGGTAAAAGGCTTGTTTTATATGGGGTCTGTTGGTTTTTACACTATAACTGAATGAGCATTTGATCGTCCTAAAGCGTTTTGATTTAATCACTGAAATCCTACATTTGCATGATTTAGCGAATTTTCGCTAAAATTTTGCAATAACCAAATATGGATGAATGATCAGTGGTTTTATCCACACCATTTGAATACTAACCACTAATCACCCATCACTATTCCACTAATAAACAATGAGAAGAATTAGAAAAGTTGCCGTTCTTGGTTCCGGGGTTATGGGATCAGGCATTGCCTGTCATTTCGCCAACATCGGTTTGGAAGTCCTCTTACTCGACATCGTTCCAAGAGATTTACCCGAAGACAAAAAAAATGATAAAGCTTTGCGAAACAGTATTGCCACCAATTCCCTGGCAACTGCTATCAAATCCAAACCTGCACCATTGTATGACGCCAATTTTGCCTCCTATATTAAGGTGGGCAATTTTGAAGATGATTTTGAAAAAATAAGCGACTGCGATTGGGTCGTTGAGGTAGTGGTAGAGCGCTTGGATATCAAAAATATCATCTTTGAAAAGGTAGATCATTTCCGTAAGAAAGGAACGTTAGTCACTTCCAATACTTCCGGGATTCCGATCCATTTAATGTTGGAAGGGCGTAGTGATGATTTCAAGAAAAACTTTTGTGGGACGCATTTTTTCAACCCGCCCCGGTACATGAGGCTTTTGGAAATTATTCCAACACAGGAAACTGACCCAGAAGTGGTTGCGTTTTTCATGAAATATGGGGACAGGTATTTGGGCAAGCAAACAGTTTTGGCCAAAGACACGCCAGCCTTCATTGCCAACAGGGTAGGGGTTTACGCCATGTCAAAAATTTACCAGTTGACTACCGAACTTGGACTGACCATTGGCGACGTTGACAAATTGACTGGGCCGGCAATTGGCCGACCCAAAACCGGGACTTTCCGTTTGGGGGATTTGGTAGGGCATGATACGTCAGCAAAAGTTATTCAAGGTATCAAGGACAATTGCCCAAATGATGAACAGGCGGGGGCATTTGGCATTCCGAAATATTATCAATTCTTGCTCGACAACAATTTTTTAGGAAATAAAACAGGCCAAGGTTTTTACAAAAAAACCAAAGAGAAGGATGAGAAGGGACGTCCGGTAATTTTATCTCTGAATTTAGAAACACTCGAATATGAAGTGCCGCCAAAAACAAATCTGGCCAGCCTTGGCATTGCCAAACAAACAGAAAATGTTAGCAAGCGCATCCGGGCAATTTTCCATTCAGATGACAAAGGCGGTCAACTTATCAAGCAATCCCTCTCCGGGCTTTTCGCCTACGTCTCCAACCGTATTCCTGAAATTGCGGATCACCTTTATAGTATAGACGATGCCCTGAGGGCGGGTTTTGCCTGGGATTTTGGCCCTTTTGAATACTGGGATATCATCGGCCTGAAAGAAGGGGTGGAAGCAGCCGAAGCACAGGGCGAAAAAATTGCCGATTGGGTCAAGGATATGATAGCTGCTGGCGCAGATTCATTTTATAAAACTGAAAACGGCCAACAGAAATATTATGATGTATCCTCCAAAACTTATAAAGTCGTTCCGGGAACGGAAGAGTTTATCATTTTAGATACCATCCGGGAAAAGGCGCCCGTCTTCAAAAATTCCGAGGTAACTCTGCATGACATCGGCGATGGTGTGCTTTGTCTTGAATTTCAAAGCAAAGCCAATTCCATTGGAGAAGGTGTTTTGCGGGGCATGGAAGAATCTATTCGTATTGCGGAAGAGGGCGATTGGAAGGGGTTAGTGATCGGCAATAATGCTAAAAATTTCTCCGTTGGCGCCAATTTGATGATGATCGGCATGATGGCCTACCAGCAGGATTTTGATCAATTGAACATGGCGGTGAAATTATTTCAGGATACAGTCATGCGCTGTCGTTTTTCCAGCATCCCAGTCGTAATTGCCACACAGGGCTATGTTTTTGGTGGTGCTTGCGAAACGTTGATGCACTGTGATGCAGCGGCAGTTGCTGCTGAAAGTTACATCGGCTTGGTGGAAGTTGGCGTGGGTTTGATCCCCGGAGGAGCTGGAACGAAGGAATTTGCGGTCCGTCTGTCCGATTCGTTTTTCGCAGGTGATGTGCAAGTGCCTTCATTGATTGAGCGGTTTAAAACCATCGCTTTGGCTTCCGTGGCTACCTCCGCTCATGAGGCCTATAATTTAGGGTACATGCAAAAAACAAAAGACCACGTGGTGATGAACACCCAGCGGAATATCGCAGAGGCGAAGGCCAAAGTCTTGGAATTGGCCGATGGCTATGTCCAACCAGTTATGAGAGATGACATTATGGTATTGGGTCGTTCTGGTTTAGCGTCTCTGTATGTTGCGGCGAATGAATTGAAATTGGGAAATTATGCCAGTGAGCATGACATCAAAATTGCCAAGAAGATAGCATGGGTTCTGTGTGGTGGTGACTTGACTGGTCAGCAAAAAGTCTCAGAACGGTATTTGGTGGATTTGGAAAGGGAAGCATTTTTGAGTCTTTGTGGTGAGCAGAAAACGCTCGAAAGAATTCAGCATATGTTGACCACGAATAAACCTTTACGGAACTAAAATCCAAGCAGGCAAAACGGATTAAACAGATTTCATTAATTAGTTTAATCCTTTAACTAATCAAAATTAATCTAAAAATAATGGAAGCATATATTGTAAAAGCATATCGTTCCGCTGTCGGCAAAGCTGGCAAAGGTGGATTTAGGAATTATCGTTCTGATGACCTCGCTGTGGATGTCATTCAGCATTTAATAAAAGAGACCCCCGGTTTTGATCCTGCTTTGGTAGACGATTTAATCGTCGGCTGTGCCAATCCGGAAGGGGAGCAAGGTCTGCAAATTGGCCGGATGATATCTGTGCGTGCATTGGGGAAATCTGTTCCGGGCATGACCGTTAACCGGTATTGCGCCTCAGGACTTGAGACTATTTCTATCGCTGTCGCAAAAATTAGGGCAGGGATGGGGCAATGCTACATCGCAGGTGGCACCGAAAGCATGAGCATGATTCCCATGACGGGTTATAAAATGTCGCCTAGCTTTAAGGTGGCCAGCACGACGCCCGAGTACGTAACAGGTATGGGTAATACGGCGGAGGCAGTAGCCGCAAAATATGGCATCAGCCGGGAAGCATCAGATGAGTTTTCCTACAAATCTCACTTAAAGGCTGCCAACGCAATTGATGAGGGGAAATTCAATGACGAAATCGTTCCTGTTACTGTCAAGGAGGTTTTTGTAAAAGATAACAAAAGGCAAGAATCACAGCACACAGTGGCCATGGACGAAGGCGTCCGGCGCAGCACCACGGTGGAGGCGTTGTCCAAGCTGCGTCCAGTTTTTAAAAATGGAGGCATCGTTACCGCTGGCAATTCTTCTCAAACGTCCGACGGGGCTGCCTTTGTCCTGGTCATGAGCGAGGATTTGGTGAAACAGTTGAACCTCGAACCGATCGCCAGATTGGTGAGTTGTTCCGTGGCTGGCGTTGAACCTTTGTACATGGGGATCGGGCCATGTGCGGCTATTCCGAAAGCCCTGAAACAGGGTGGTTTGAAATTGGACGACATCCAACAAATTGAACTCAACGAAGCTTTTGCAGCTCAGGCATTGGCCGTTATTCAAGAAGCTCATCTGAACCCTGAAATCGTAAATGTCAACGGCGGGGCCATTGCTTTAGGTCACCCGCTTGGCTGCACGGGTGCAAAATTGTCCACTCAATTATTCAATGAAATGCGCAGAAGGAATCAGAAATATGGGATGGTAACCGCCTGTAGGTGGAGGCAAGGATTGCAGGGATTTATGAGTTGTTGAATTAATCGGAATTTAAATACAGCTAAATAAAAAATACCTGATTGGTTGAAAACCAATCTGGTGTTTTTTTAATTAATGATTTTACCTTCTCTTTAAAACGGATCAGAATATTTTACATCGGCGATGTATTGTTCATCCGTAAGTGTTTTCAAAAAAGCGACTATGCGCTTTTTTCTAAGTCAGTCAACCAAGTTTACGTACACTTACCTAGCTCTGAAATTGCCAAGCCAAGTTTGGATGATTTTTTATCCCCTCATTATAATGATCGACTACTTTCGAGGCCATTAAAGCGGCCGTCATGCATATATGCCGTCAATTCAATGTTCATTAAAGACGGGATTTTAAATTACCGCCAGCCGCGACCATTATCTTCGTAAACCAAATCCAACCCACACAAGTAAGTTCTGCCCTCCTAAAATTGAATTATTATGGCAGGATCTACAAAAGCGCTTTTCCCAAACAATTTTTGCCTAATAACTTCGCCGAAACGGGAAAAGTAGTCTAATTGTTTCCCTTGATCGAATTTCTGAGTTTTTGAAATCATGCTTTTTAAAAATATGGCCAATGCTTTTGAAATTCTGTCTTCCGTGATTTCGACATCTCCGAAAGCATCTTCAAAAAGGAGGGTAGTAGCTGAGGGTAGATAATTTTGGAGGAATAGAAGATAGCAGTTCGACGCCCATTTCAATGTGGTTTTCGATTGGCATCATCACTTGTTTTTCAAGGTCGCTGGCCCGAATGTCCCAAAAGAATTGGTTTTGAGAAATGGCATTGGCGATGCACATGAATGATGGGTTGTTTGCTTCAAGTAATCTTCAATTAAAGCGTTTTCCATCCGCAAATGCTAAGCTTTGTTTGTATACACCAGCAAGAGTTGAATTGTTGTTGGACAAATGCCGGCCATAAATATGACTCTTCCGTATGGGCAATCTTACTATTTATCTGTTCAAGGTGCTTGATGAAACAGTACCTTCCGCTGCGCTTATCAGCTTATAATCGTAAGTTAGCGGTGTAAATTGGGGGAAGCGACCATTTTGGTAATTTCCTCTTTTTGGCAACTAAAAAAATGGAGAGGAAAGCGATCAACAATAGGCTGGAAAGCGATATTTTTTCATCAGAGAAAAGGTTTAGTGATAAATTAATGCTATTATACGTCAATTTTTTTACGATTAAAAACGAACAAAGAAATCACGTTGATATAGGGTAGTGCCAACTCCAATATTTGATTGTTTGTCCGTATCTTCGGTAAACGAACCGTCAGGGTTTTGTTTTGTCGATAGCGGAAAAAAGGTTAAATAAAAAGGAGGTTTGCTAAAAGCCCGACCCGGTCATTGATCATAATGCAAACTGAAAGCCGGCAATCAGCCCAACCCCACATAAAAAAACTATTACTGTTGACTTTATTGTCACTGAAGTGTTGATTGATCTATAACGATAACCTGTGATTCCATCAAAACCAGCGTTTACACCAACGATTGTGAATCGGAAATTGACGCCTCTGTTCCCCCCTAAAATCTAAATCAATTAATCGGGAAGTCCTTTATCAAAATTACTGCTGCCGTCATCTGGATTGTTTGTGTTGGAAAGCCCTGAAATTGCCACCTAACCGCAAAATTTTACCGTCTTCGTTAAACTTTGGTAAGTGAGGAGGTAGCTGTTGAGCCCCGCTTTGTTATCGCGAAGCTCAAAAACAATTAAAAACTCGTAGCATTTATTCCAAATTCGTTTAACTTCCTCTGTTTATTTTCTGATTGGGAAGTTACACTGAAGTAATAGGAAAAAGCGAAAAAAATGTGTGAAATAATTTCATTTTTAAAGTGTTTTATTAGGGAAGTTAGTATATGATTGCTCAAGTTTGAAAAGGGAAACGTTTAGTAATCAGATTTTTTTGAATTAACCTTTTTTAACCAAATAGTAATTAGGTTATTCAAAATCTTTGTACAACAAATATTTCTTCCTTTGATATTTATATTTATTTATTCCATCTTTCCATGTTTCCCTGATTTCTTCTTCTGTTTTTCTTGCCATTAATTGTTTGAGGTAAATTATCACTGCTCACAATTTGTCAAAAAATAAAGTTTTCAAAAAGAAATCATTTTTTGGTTCATAACCATTGTAAAAATTAATTAAATAACTAAGGTCAAGGGTGTTTTGTTTTTTATTTTTTCAATATCAATATTTGTTAAATCATAGCCATTGCAAAGTTTAGTTTTCTTGTGGTGGATATTTGAACCTGCATTAGGGACTGGTAAATTAAAGCCCTCTTTGTGAATCCCGGTGCTCCAATTACTTGAAATTGTTTGTCTGTGCCCCGGCCAACACTCACTTGTGTGCCTTCAAAAAAACAAATGGATGGGTATAAATAAATAGCCCTCATATTGGGCAAATTCGGCGAGGGTTTTATGGGTAAATCATAAAAAGAAGTGTGGTCATAATTAGCACATTTAATTATTTCCAAATTACATTTTAGATTGTTTGGTGAATCAATTTTCCCCGTTTACCATTTGGGCATATTCCCTGACGGTCATTCCATGGACAACTGGAACGGGGTGCAAACCAACCATTGATTCATAGCCTTTTCCAATACAAGCCATCCACATATTGTCCATTTGGATCAGTCTGTCCAAAATTAATAATGGGATATTATTTTCTTTGGCAGGCTTCCATTAAATAGACATGGAAGATATATACAAAATCGGCTGCCTACATCTTGAATATCAAAAATAATAAAATCGATATTTTTTAAATCTTCTTTGAAGGTTTTCCTTGCTGCTGTATAATGAAATGATGGGCAATTGTGCTCCTTAATATCTATCCCATCTTTTACGTGTTCACTATCATGCCTTCCAAATCCATGTTCTTGGTGCAAATATTTTTTAATAAAATGCCAGCATTTAATAAAGAATCGATGAGATGGTTTTGATCGATCACGGAAGTCTTGATTGACTACAGCTGCAGTAACATTTTTACCTTTAGAATGGGGAAATAGAGATTGGTTTGGCTTTACGCCAACCATAATTTTTGGTGGAATGGTCGAGGGCGTTGGTAATTCCGTTTTTTCTTCTGGCTGCACAACAGGTGCTTCCTGCCCTTTTTGTCCACAATTAAAACCGCAACCAAACAAAAGTATGTGCAAATGAAACAAAATATTTTACATTTGCAAACATATTGGTAGAAAGCCGATGATTTGGCTGGAAGCTGCAAAATAGAATTTTATCCGGTATGCGATTGGGAAATCAGGGCAAAAAATAAAGCCCAGCTCCCAACCACTGTACCCGTTTTGATTCAAAAGCACTGTAAGGTAAATGACCCCGATAAAACTCACCAACAATACGCAAAGGGTGATTCTCAGCCCTGCCGATTCGAAAGCCAAAAGCGGCTTTCACACCCGGGTGGAAATCGTGTTCTTCCAATAATTTTAAGTCCATGCCTCCTGTTAGGCCAAACAATTGGTTGGAGGAAAATGAATGGTCGTATTGGGTGCCAATTTGTAGGCTGAGACGTTTGCGGATTGTTTCAGGTCGGACCACCAAACCCAGGCCCCCGTAATATCGGACATCCTTAAATTGGGACGACCAAGTAAAATCCAACTGCTCGTAGTTATTGGGGTTTGGGAAAAAGGAAGTGACTTGGTTTCGGATGATATAATCATCGCCCAAATGACTGGATACATGATAAAAACGCAGTCGGTAGGAATGGCGGTTATTTAATTGCCGATTAAGCATAATGCTTACTTTGAAATCTGAATTAAGAATGTTCCGCTCGGACCGGCCGTTGTTAAACGTCCATTCAAATTGAGTATGCGCAGAAAAATCAAACCCAATTTCAAATGGTTTTTCTCTATTCCAGCGGAGGAACCCTTTGTAAAAACCCATCCCAAATGGGAGGTAAATGTTTTTTGAAAATTCATCATTTTCCCAAAAGGCGACGATTGAACCGTATGCCTGGGATTCTGTTGGGTCATAAGTGATTTCAGAAAATAATCGACCTTTTGGCAAAAGGGTCAAGCTTGACGTTTCCTTTTGTGCAAAAACAATTGTTGGAAAAATAAGTAGCAGTGGAAATAAACATTTTAATAAATTCACTTTTGAGAAAAATTGGCTTTTAAAATTGATTAAAAAACGGGCAAGATTAGCCAGCTATTTTTGTAAAATGAAATTTCAGTATGGATAAATTATTTGCCATAATAGATATTGAAACGACAGGAGGACGGGCAACTACCGATAAAATTACCGAGATCGCAATTGTCCTGCATGATGGGGAAAAGATAATTGACCAGTACGAAACGCTGGTCAACCCCGAACGGATGATCCCCTACGGCATAACGGAGCTGACAGGTATCTCCAATGCAATGGTGGCCGATGCCCCTAAGTTTTTCGAGGTCGCCAAGAAGATTGTTCAAATGACGGAGGGGGCCATTTTCGTAGCTCATAATGTACGGTTCGATTATAGTTTTGTCCAAGAAGAATTCCGTCGTTTAGGTTACACTTATAAATGAAAACCTTTTGTACGGTAAGGCTTTCCTGACAGGCATTTCCTGGCTCCCTTCCTATAGCCCTAGTAATCTGATCCGACATTTTGGGCTAAATGTTGGCGCACGTCACCGGCAATGGGCGATACCATGGCAACGGTAGATTTGTTTGAGCGGATTTTACAATCCAATAATACCGAGGAAAATATCCGGGAAATGGTCAACTCTTAGCAAAGAATCGCTGCTGCCGAGCAGTTTTTCCATGGAAAAAATCCACTCGCTGCCGGAAAGCTGGTGGTTTATTATTTCCATGATGACAAAGGGAATGTGGTCTACGTGGGTAAAAGTTTGAATATTAAAAAACGGGTAGCCGAGCATTTTAAAGTGAAAACGGAAAAGGCCCGCAAGCTGCAGCAATCCGTTCATGATGTGAGCTATGAAATAACGGGCAGTGAGCTGGTCGCCTTATTGATGGAATCGCATGAGATCAAAAGATTAATGCCACAGATTAATCGGGCGCAAAAGGTCAGGCAGTTCCCTTATGTGATACATGCTTTTGAAAATGAGGAAGGTTATCAGTGTTTTGAGGTGAAAAAAACAACTTTGAAAACGAGCAAGGGGTTGCAGATTATAGCTTCTTTCCCTAAACAGGCCAATGCAAAAGCTTGGTTACGAAGCGTCCAAAAAAGTTATGAACTATGCCTAAAACATTGTTATCTAGAAAATAAAAGCGGAGCTTGTTTTGATTATCATTTATCCCAGTGCTATGGGGCGTGCATCGGTGAAGAGGATGTTGAAAGCTACAATGAACGGGCTAGGCAAGCGATGAATGTACTGGATAATAATTTTCTCGAACCCAATTTTTTCCTTTTGGACAAAGGAAGAGAGTCCGCTGAAAACAGCGTGGTTTTAGTTGAAAATGGTGAATATCAAGGCTATGGTTTTGTAGAAACAGCCGAGTTAAATGGCCATTTAGAAGAACTTCGAGATGCCATAAAATGGCAGGAGCACAATCCCGAAGTGATGCGGATATTGCAGGGGTTTTTGGCCAAGCCAAGAGGCGTAAAAATGATTAAGTTTTAAAATGAAAAAACGGCTTAGTTTTTCTCTTCAGGTGCCTCATAAGGCATTTTCTTTTTGGATAAAATACGGCGGTAGCGCTCTGGGTGCAGTCGAACATCTTCCAGTAATAAGTCCAAGTCTTTGACCGATTTTTGCAGATTGTCAGCAAAAGACTTGTCATGGAGCAGCATGGCAACTGCGCCTTCCCCGCCTTCGTTTAGGCTTTTTAAAAGCGCACCCAAATCATTGATAGCTTTATCGGAAGAGGCCAAAGTAGTTTGTAATTGGGCCATGGTTTTTTGCACATCGCCGCTCAGTTCGGCCATGTTAATGGCTTTCAGGTCATTGCTCAATTTTTCCGCATTATCGAGGATGGCCGTTATTTTCTCATTGTTATTTTTGAGGTTGCCTGTGATGGATTCTACGTTTTTCAAAGAACCCTCAATGGAAGAAGAAGAACCAGCCATCAGCCGATCGATTCGGCCAGTTGTTGAGTTGAGGTTGGCCAAAATGGCTTTGGCATCTGTGATACTTTTTTGCAATTCTTCGCTGTTGGCCAGACGGGCATTTAGGGTGTCGATCACCGTGCCCAATCCTTGGGTCAATTCCTCCATGTAGGTTTTCATTTCCTCCGGCGATGTAAAAGAACCGATCAGGCTTTGGGTAACGCCTTGCAAGTAATCGCCGTCCTGTGCGCAATCAGAACCTTCGCAAGTTCCAGCGTATTTCAAATGGATTTCCGAGCCGCCCATAAGACTGGCGCTAACCAATTCTGCTCGGGTATTTTTGGGGACTTTGATGCCATCGTCCAAATTGAAGGTAACCTTGATTTTATTCAAGTCATTTTCAACTTGTTCAAAATCAGCGACCAACCCAACCTGTAACCCATGTATCCGGATCGGGGTAGAAACCCGTAGGCCCGAAACATCTTCGTAAATAGCATACAGGGTCGTTTTTTTTGCCAGTACGTTGAAACCACGCAAATATTGGTAACCCCACAAAGCGGCAGCTATGGTAATGATGGCAAATAAGCCAATCTTAGTTTCTTTTCGCATTCTTTTTTGTTGGAAAATAAAGGGCTGAGAGGTGTTTTCAACAGTCCTTTATTGCATGGTCAATTAATTTACCGAAACCTATTGAATCTAATTTAGGTAGCCAAGACTTCAATATATGTGACAGATGGTAAATTAGTTTAAGCCATTTCGAATTATTGTTACTTCAATGTTTTAGGGTCTACTCGTTGCCCATCTTTATAGGCCACGACGAAAGCATCACTAAAACCTTTCGCCCGAAGCCCTGACATGGCTCTCGCAGCTTCTTGGTGTGTGGCAAAATTACGAACTTGATACTTATACAGGTTAGCTTCTTGAATAACTTCTACAGTTTCTGTGATTCGGGTCCATTTTCCCACACTGGCATTCAGCATGGTGGGGGAGGCTGCCAATTGGACACAGTATTGAACCTTTGATTGGGTAGCATTGGTAGTAGCTATGTTTTGGCTGACCGTTTTATTGGTAGTAGCCACCGCTGGTTCAATTTTTTTAGGGGGATCAACAACCGGGGTTGTTTCGAATTTTTCCTGGACAGGTGTATTGGGAGCTATTTTCGAATTTTTCTTGGGCGATGTATTCGTATTTGAGTTGGTAGCTATTGCGTTGGTTGGCGGTGCAATTTCTAATCCCAGTTTTTTTGCTTTTTCAGTTTCTTCCTTAATCCGATTATCGATCGAAGGAGTGGCAAAAGTTTCTTGTCTTGTTATGGAGGGTTCCGCCTTGGACGGTGTTGGCTCTGGTCGGGGTTGATAAGTTACGGGGGTGGTTTTTTTGACTTCCACAAATGCTACCGTTGCTGGGGCTTCGGCGTTGACGGTCCGTTCCATTTCCCGCTTGTATTCACCAAAGGCATCCTGAATAGCATTAGCCATTTGCATTTGACCTGCATCGGTCATTAGAAAAGCTTCATCAGTACTATTCGTCAAATAGCCCGTCTCCACCAAAACACTTGGCATAGTAGCGTAGCGCAGCACCAAAAATCCAGCTTGTTTTACGCCTCTATCCTTCATGCCTGCCTGGTTTTTTGCCTGTCCTTGGACTTTTTCGGCGAATGCGATACTTTGTTCCAAGAAAGCGTTTTGGAACATGGAAAACATAATATGTGCTTCTGGGGAATTGGGGTCGTACCCATAATTTTCCTGGTAATTGTCTTCTAAAAGGATAGCTTCGTTTTCCCTTTTGGCTACCTCCAAATTCTCTTCCGTGGCATGTAAGCCTAAAACATACGTTTCCGTACCCTGAGCTGCCGTTCTTGAAAATGCATTGCAATGCAAGGAAATAAACAAATCGGCTTTATTTTCCGTAGCAATGGATGCCCGTTCGTGCAAAGGCACAAACACATCCGTTGAACGAGTCATGATAACATTCAGGTTAGGGTATTGCGCTTTTAGGCCTGCGGCCAAATATTTCCCAATGGATAACACTATGTGCTTTTCTCTGGAACTATGACCTATGCATCCGGGATCATGACCACCATGCCCAGGGTCGATCACCACCGTATTGATCTGATAGCTGCTCGGTCCTGTGAGCTTAAATTCAGGTGTAATCACAAATACGTTGGAATCAGGTGGAAATAAATCGAAGGTGGAAATCCCTTGGTCTTTGATACATTTGCCGTCGTTGTTTGGCAGCGTGTTAACAATTGGCAAATCGAAGGAAGTAAGCCCAATCCAAATCGTTGATAGCAGTATTAGAGCTTTCATCATAGTCAGAAAATTAGGGTTTTTAGTATCGGTTGAAGGCATATCAAAATGGTTGTTAGCAAATGATGGTTGTCTTTTTCAATGAGTGTTGCTGGTTGTGGGTGGTTGGAAATTAATTGAAAATCCATCATCGAAACCTATAATTACCATTTAGTCAAACATTAATCCAAATCATAATAATTGATAGCAAAGGTACATATTATTCTAACATTCCTGTTTTTTCATGGGCTTAGTTTGTTGGCCCAAGAGAAAAAGGATTCTGTATTAAATGTGCCTCCAAACCAAGTCTTGCCGGGGAGGGTAGAGACCCCTTCTGACTCTATTCCTCCAACTGACAAACCTGCTTTTTCTGGCTCTCAACCGATTAATTGGGACGAGGTAAAACTCTCGGACAATGGCCCCGACAAGCAGATCGATTATAGCTCCAACGACTCCATGTTTTTCGATTTGAAAAGTAAGCAAATCCATTTGTACGGCGAAGCCAAAGTGGATTATGGGGACGTGAATTTGACCGCCAATTACATTCTCATTGACTGGGGAAAAAATACCATGACAGCAGAGGGGAAACGATTGGCAAATGGCGAGTGGTTTGGCAAACCTACTTTTAAACAAGGTGCTCAAGACGTGACAGCCAGTCGTTTGACCTACAACATAAAAACTTACAAGGGCATTATTTACGATGTGCAGACCATGCAGGAAGGGATGAATATTGTGGGGACTAAAGGTAAATTTATCGGAGCGGGCGACGACTCCACAAAATCGAATGTGATCTATAATAAAGATGCGATTTTTTCGACCTGCAATTTGGAACATCCCCACTTCGGCATCAGAAGTAATAAACAAAAATTGGTGCAGGATAAAGTAGCTATCGTAGGCCCTTCGAATATTGAAATTGGGGGGATTCCAACCCCTCTTTGGTTGCCTTTTGGTTTTTTCCCCATGACTCAGGGGCAGCGGACGGGTTTGATGTTTCCCAGGGATTACGAATTTTCCGAGGCATGGGGATTTGGCTTGCGCAATGTAGGCTGGTATTTCCCAATGAACGATAATTGGGATTTGACCCTGACTGGGGATATTTATTTCAAAGGGACTTTCAGAGTCCATGCTGATTCCCGCTATAAAAAGCGCTACAAATACAACGGTGGTTTGGGAATTGATTTTGCCTATCAACGTTCGGAGGTCGACGGACTTCCTGTTTTCTCACCTTCTACCAGTATCAATTGGCGGCACAACCAAGAGGCCAAAGCGCATCCTTACCAGACTTTCGGGGGAAATATCAATGTGCAAACAAGTAGCTATCAACGGAATAATTTGACGGATGCTCAGTCCCAGTTGCAGAGCTCCATTAGTTCCAACATGAGCTATCGACGGACATTTGACCAACCTTTTGACCTCAGTGTCAGTTTCCGGCATTCGCAAAATACTAATACCAACAAGGTTTCGATCAGTTTTCCAACAGTGAGTTTTCAGACCCAGGCACTTTTCCCGTTTAAAAGGAAATTGCAAACGGGCGGCGAAAAATGGTATGAACGAATTCAGACCCGTTATACTTCGGAGGCAAAAAACCAATTTGAGGCGACTGATTCAACCTTGTTTACCAGTCAAACTTTAAAGGATGCGCAATACGGCGTTCGGCATCAAGTGACCGCTTCTACCAGTTTTAATTTGCTGAAATATTTCAATTTTTCGCCCAATGCCACTTACAAGGAAGTATGGTATTTCAGGTCCGTTGAAAAATCGTTTGACCCAACCCCTGAAATTGTAGTGGACACAGTTTATAATGAATTTGATTCCACGGAATTTGAATTGGTTTATGACACGACGAGCTACGGTGAAATTATTGATATGGAGAAAATGGGTTTTTCTCCCTTCCGACAATACAACTTAGGGATCAGTATGAATACCAAAATATTCGGAACTATCCTTTTCAAGCGAGGAAATTTAAAAGGGTTGCGCCACGTAATTTCTCCTACATTCGGTTTCAATTTCACACCAGATTATACCAACCCCGATTGGGGTTATTTTAAATCAGTCCGCAACGATCTTCGTACGGATGAAGAGGAGCAGTATAATATTTTTGAAACCAATCGGTTGTCCGGTTTTGAAAAGCCGACCGCCTCGGGCCGCCAGATGACATTTAATTATAGTTTTGGTAATCAGTTTGAAGCAAAAGTTTATTCTAAAAAAACAGAAAAAGATAAGATCATTAAATTGATTAGGACCGTTTCGGTTAGTGGTAATTATAATTTTGCGGCGGACTCATTAAGGTGGAGTACCGTTAATTTAAGTGGCAATACGAGTATTTTAAATAGTATGACCACGTTCCGTGTGGGAATGACTTTCGACCCGTATGAAAGGGATGCAAAATCTGGAAAACGGATTAATAATTTGCTGTTGGATACCCAAGGCAAATTACTTCGATTAGATAATTGGAATGCAGGGATTACTACCGATTTAACAGTAGGCCGAATTAGGGATTTAATTAAAGGGGTGAATACCGATCAGCGGGTTGCCGAAGAAAATGATAAGGAAGGTGGCCCTCCACAAGAAGATTTATTAAGTCTATTAGAAAATTTTCGGATCAACCATAGTTTTACCGTACGCAGCCAATATAATTCTACACTCCAAAAAGACACAGTCATAATTTCTGCAAATGCTATTTCCTCCAGCGGAAGTATTAAATTGACCAAGAACTGGAATATTCGAGTCGGCAATTTTGGCTATGATTTTCAATCAAAAAAAATAACCTATCCCGATTTTTCTTTTTCCCGTGATCTGCACTGTTGGGAAATGGGGCTTTCTTGGCAGCCATTTTATAATACTTATAGTTTTTATATTCGGGTAAAACCTGGGCATTTGGATTTTATAAATGTTCCGTACTCGAAACGTATTCAGGATGGGCGAAGGCGTCGATAATTGTTTTATTTAAAAATTGAATACTGAACAGCGGGATATATTCCGTCCATCAAAAATTCTTTTTCAAATTGCATTCCTATTTTTTTTAAAATGATAATAGAAGCAATGTTTTCTTTCATTGCCCGCCCCACTATTTTATTTAAATTTAATTTATTCAAACCATAATCTATACTCGCCATAGCGGCCTCGGTTGCATACCCATTTCCCCAATATTCTCTTAAAAAACGGTAACCTAAATCCGTTTCATTTTTTTCGGGAGAATATTTTAACCCACACCATCCCAACCATTCATTGGTGTTTGATAATAGCACCGCCCATCTCCCACAATTATATTTTTCATAATTATTTGCTGGGTAATTTTTTAAAAAGTCGAAGGCGGCTCGTTCGCTGTTAAAAGGTCGGTCACCAGTGTACTTTAATACCTCTGGATCGGAATTTAAACGATAAAAATTTATGGCATCGTTGGTATTTAATTCCCTTAATATTAATCTGTTTGTCTGAATGATCATTTTATTTTTTTTATTTCAAATAACTCGCCTCCACCATGTATAGTGCATCTCTTCGCAATTCTTCTTCAATGCTGGTTTTTTGCGTTTCTGCTTGTTTTACAATAAGGTCATACCAGTTTTTGTCCTGCCGAATCTTTTCTTCCATTTCCTCAATTTCTTCCAAATGATTTTGAACAAATAAATCAATGTCTTCTTTGCACAGCAATTCATACATGCCGCTATGAAAACCCCAGGGGAAATGAGGTAAATTTGACTCCGTGCACATCAGTAAAAAAACATCGTATTTATTTATGATCTCCATTAAATCATATTCTTTCAACTCTTTTTTTTCTGGATAAACCATTCTTCCATAATACAAGAACTGGCTTTCGTCAAATACTTTATTTGAAAATCCCTTGTCGTACATGGATAAATAATAACTGTCCCCAACAGCCAGAACATGTAAACTATCTTTGTTGGTTGTGTCTATTTCGAATGCAGGATAAGCATAATTGCCATTTTCAATGTCGAAAATTAAATTCATGGACTTCTCAATATCCTTGTCGCTGTTCGATGCTTTTTGATTTGTTTTTATGCTGGTAATTTTCAAATCAGGCAGGTCGACATTTTGCACCTTTTCTAAATATTTAATTAAAGAGTCCATGGCCAACGTAACACCATATTCTGACCAATGAATGCCTGTTTTTGAAAATAATGGGTAACGGGTCGTGTCTTTCATTTCCCGAAACCAGTCATTAAAATCAATGTAATTTAGTTGGCTATTTAGCAATGCATTTTTATAAGCGTCAATAATGTTCTTTTTCCTTTTTGGAAAATATCGATCTGGAATGTATTCTGAAAAATAGCTGGCTTTGCCCGCAGCCCGTGCGACCACTATTTTCTTTCCCATTTCTTTTAATTTATTATTTACATCATTTAGCCGTTTTACTTTCATCTTAACGCCCTCCTCATCAAAGGAGTCGCTACCTATAAATGCATCAATATATCCCTCCTCATACAGATAATTTTCTTTGCCAATAATTACGCTTACAACATTTGTTTTTTTGAAAAATGAAAATTGATATTGGTTGTGTAGTAGGATCATGGCTGTCCGTAACCCATATTTTTCAGACAAATATTTTTCGCTTTGAGATTGAAAATTGCCAGATAGCCAGTCATCTAAACTCCAAATAGGCTTTGGTGTTTTTTCAGTGTGGCCTCCTAAATAATTTCCTGAAAACGATAGTATTTGTAGTGCCATAGGCAAGGCAAACAAGGTACATGCAGTGATCAATAAATATTTGGATAAGCTATTTTTCATTTCAAGGTTAAAATCGGAAATAAATAAAAGGGTTGAAAGAGGCTGCACTAATGGCTCCTAAACAAAAAACAAATAGCACTAAAGAAAAAAAGAACATCAGCAAATTGTTTTTGACAGAATTGCGGGGTGAATAAAATTCCTTTTGAATCAACTTTCCTTTTGGCAACAATACAAAAAAGGAGAATAAAAAAGCTGTCATAAAAGTAACTAAGAATTCATTATCAATTTTGTCCCCCAAACTCGAAAAGTTAAAATGGAACATTTTTACAAAATAAATTTTTATTCGATCCATATCCTCAATTCTGAAAATAACCCAGCCACACAACGTAATTAAAAAGGTAATAGCGATACTGACAGCAGACCCAATTTTGTTATAAATGTTCAACAAAAACAATCTTTCTGCCACCAGAAAAAAGCCATGGAATGCGCCCCATAAAACAAAATTCCAAGCCGCTCCGTGCCAAAGCCCGGAGATTAAAAAAACCAACCATAAATTAAAATAAAGTTTCCTGGTTGTTGCAACCCGGTTGCCGCCCAGCGGAATGTATAAATAATCCCGCATCCAAGTCCCTAAGGTGATGTGCCATTTCCTCCAAAAATCAGTGATGCTCTTTGCAGTGTAAGGGTTGTTGAAATTTTCGGGGAAATGAAAACCCATCATTTTACCCAAACCTATGGCCATATCTGAGTAACCGGAAAAATCAAAATAGATCTGAAAAGCATAAGCCATTATTCCCATCCATGCAGTAGCTGAAGTCATGTCGTCCGGCGAAAGTGCAATTAATTGGTCGGCTGTTTCCCCTAATACATTGGCGATCAGTACCTTTTTGGCCAAGCCAATGCAGAACCGATAAAACCCTGATAATTTATCAAAAGCCTTTTCCTCCCTGAAAGTTATTTGATCGGCAATTTCGTTAAACCGGACAATCGGCCCAGCAATCAACTGGGGGAACATGATAATATAAAGCATATAATCGCTAACCTTTTTTAAAGGTGCGTGTATTCCCCGGTATACATCTATCGAATAAGTGAGGGTTTGAAAGGTATAAAATGAAATGCCAATGGGTAGGGCGATTTCTACCCATTTAATTGGTGCAGAACCCAACTCTGAAAGTATACTATTAATATTCTCGATAAAAAAATTAGCGTATTTAAAAAATGCTAAAAGTCCAATATTCAATATTATGGAAAGAATTAATAACGCTTTCTTTTTTTTAAATTCAGGTGCAAGGTGCATCCATTTCACTAAATAAAAATCAAGATAAGTCGAAGCCAATAAAACGAAGATAAATTTTGGGGCACCCCATGCGTAAAAAAAAATACTAAAAATTAAAACTGCAATATTTTTAAATTTTGGGGAAATCAGATGGTAGCATATTAAAAATATGGGGAGAAAATATAAAAGGAAAGTAATGCTACTAAATACCATTTATTGGGTTATACTTTTTGCAAGGGAATTGGATCACCTTCTGGCATTTCGATTTTGATCGGATCGTTAGGAAATACATCTCCGCCCTTTATTACAATGGCCATGATTCCAGCTTTTCTTATTAAATTTCCTTCGGCGTCCTTATCTAAAACCGCTTTCATTAATCCTTGCTGAATGCCATCCAATTGGACGCAAGGATTTCGCAATCCTGTAATTTCAATAATTGCCTCTGCACCTAAATGCAACTTTGTTCCTTTTGGTAAATCCAATAAATCGATCCCTTTTGTGGTAATGTTTTCCCCCATTTGGCCTGGTTGCACATCAAAGCCCTGTTCTTTTAATTTATCGTGTAATTCAGAGTGAATTAAATGCACTTGCCTAAGATTAGGTTGGGTCGGATCTGCTTTTACCCTTGATCGGTGTTTTACAGTAACCCCATTATGTGCATCCCCCTCCACTCCCAATCCTGCCAATAATTTTATACTTGTTTGGGCGGGTTTGCTCATGGTATGCGTTGGGCTTTTATGTACGGAAATAACCATTTGGTAATCGATTTATTTTAGAGAAGTGGCAAATGTAATTTCATTCTAAAATATACATTCACTATTTGGAAATTCTTTTACCACATAAATAAATGCCCTGTTTGATTTACCATTTAACATTTTTCTAAAAAAGAAAAACCGCCCCCCGAAGGGGACGGCTAAACTTTACTCCAAATCTATCTATCTTTAGAATTGATCTATCATTTTGCAAGCGTCATTTGACGCACGGCAGTTAGGCCAGCTGATTCGATTTTGTAGAAAAGGATACCCGTGTTCGGCAAACCTTTGCTGTCTATCAATACGGAACTGTAACCATTGGGGTAGTTACCTTCGATTTCCCTCAATATCCTGCCGCTGCTATCCAAAATCGTCAGTTTGGCTTGTCCAGCAATTGGCAAATCAAACCCAATGGTTGTTTTGTCAGAAAATGGGTTCGGGACGTTTTGGTACAAATTGAACCCTTCCACTTGTTGGCCATAAACGGCTGTCAAACTTTCATCGAATTCAAGTCCAATTTCCCACTCGTTCATTTCTTCGCCCACGTAGGCTGCGGCCATGGTATATCTCGAACTGATGTTAATGACTTCACTCAACTGACAGGATTTTTTCACCTCAAATTGGAGGGAAATAATCGGCGTGCCATCAGTGAGCGTAAACATGCTCGTTTCGTACCAGAGCGCAGTGATCGCACCATCATTCAATAGTGCCAAACCATAATTTTCATCATGCATTAACTCTGTATTGTTAATGTGCTGGAAAGACAATTTATTGACATCGTAATCGATGGTAAATTGGAATCCGTAGACATCTACAAAATCCTTGGCGCTAAAAATGACCTCAATGTTTTCACCTGCTTCCACCAATCGTTTATCCGTACTGAACATCAATGTTTCTCCATCCCGATCATCGGTGCTTCCGTTGCCAAAGTTGTTATTGGGGGTCGCCGAACCGTTGATGTCCCCAATTTTGATTGCTTTGAAATCAGCATCATTTACGGAGGTCAGCATGTTGTTGATGTTGATGACCTCTGGGAAAACTTCTGCCCAAGGGTTGTTCGGAACAGGGAATGTGTAATTCTTATCCACGAACCTCCAAGAGCTGTTGTTTGGGAAAACATCGTTGATGTACAGGATCACTTTTCGCAAAGAAACCAAGTCAAACGTGGTAATGCTCTGTGAATTATTGATGTCAGCTGCGATCATTTTATATGGAGAATCGAGTGGTTCGATAGCCAGAATGTGCCTTGAAATCAATACCAAATCATACGTCGTCACGCCATTTAGAAAATCGTCATCCTTCTCAGGGGTGATCGAGTAATCTTGGCCGATTGGCAAATCCATGAATTCAAACATTCCGGTGCCGGGGGTCATGTACATCTCATTCATCGATGTGTTCGACAAATAAACAGCTACACCTTCCACAGGCTCGTCGTTGTTGAAAGTATTGATGAACCCAACCAGTGGTTGCCCACCACCACATACATCCATATTGTCCTGTAAAACAATGTAGTTTTCGCAATAGTCTTGGTTGCCAGCAGCATCTGTTACCCAAATTTCAACTGGAATTTGTCCAATATCATCGCAGAAGAAAGTATCGCAAGCTTCCATCACGTTTGGAGAAAAGGAAACTTTCATAGTGCCGGGACAATTGTCAATGGCATACTCCAGTAAGCTTTCCGCACAAACCTCAATCATTCCTGTTTGCATGATTTCAACGATCAAACCGTTCGTACAAACTGGCGAAGGTGGCTTACAGTCCCTAATTTCAAAATCGAAATCTATTTGGGATTCATTGCCGCAGCCATCTTCAACGATGTACCGGATGTTGTGAACACCGATTGGCAACTGACCATCGAAAAAGCCAGTCCCGTTTATTTCGTAAAAACCATTTTTATTCAAATCGATCAAGTGGATAATGTCCATATCCGTAGAGCACTCCCCATCGATTTGGATTGGTAAAAATGCATTCCCATTCACGCAATCGGCATCGGTGGTGCAAAAATTATAAGTAAACGGAGTGGAAAGAACCGGCGGACGTGTATCGTGGATTTTAATGATTTGCTGATAAACGTAGTGGCCGAAATTGTTGTACGTATCTTCATTGACCAGCACGCCAAATTCCTCCGTTGGGACAATGATTGGGTCAAGGTCATTATCGTAAGTACACCAGTTGATCACTTCCCAAGTACGGACAATTTTGAAACATGCGCTGTCATTGGAAATGGCGAAATATTGGTCAGAATAAGTGTAGGCCAACTGCTCACAACCAAATTCACCGAACACCAAGTCAATCGCAGTAATCGAGTCGCCACATTCACCCGTCCAGTTTGGTGGAAAATTTATCAACCAATCAGAGACGGCGTGCACATAAATATGCTGCTCACAGGCGCCTAAGGACTGGTTGCCAGAATCGTCCACTGCATTGAAATGGCGGATGATTTGACCTTCGCCACAGGCATTGATATCAACCGTGTAGGGTAGCTCAACAATTTCTGAATTACAGTTATCGTAAGTCAGTGTCTGACCAAAACTTTGCACATAAGTGTCGGTAATATCTGGGGCCAAATCGGTGCATGAAATGTCTTTTTGGGCTGGTGGAACGCACACTGGAGGAAGCTTATCTTCTACTTCAACAATGACCATACAGTCAGCATGATTATCAAAACAGTCGAATACCCGGAAAACTACATTGACGATTTCTTCACTGCAATCAAGCGGTAGTGCTGGAGCGAAATAGGAATCGGGTTGCCCCATTTTCTTCACCAACATATCACCAATACAGCAATTGTCGTAACTGCCATCGTTGAATGTTTCAGCGAAAATTAAGGTGTTTCCAAATTGGTCAAGACTGGCACTGGTGATTTCATCGCAAATAGCGATAGGTGCTTCGTCATCGATTACATTGGCTGTGATGAGCAATTCCCGTTCGTTGCCGCAGTCATCAATGGCCACATAAGTAATCGTATGTGGGCCAAGGCCAAGGCCTGGGCTGGGCACATAGCCGCCTTCCTTTCCATCCACTCCATTGGCATAAACGGCCTCTCCGACTTCGGTGTATATTTTAACCGTCACACCCCCACAATCGTCTGAAACGACTGGTGCAGGCATGAAATCTAAGGATCTACATGCGATGGCGGATGGGCCCGGCTCAGTGATTCTCAAAGTGATTGGAGGAACGCTTATCAATGGTTTGGTCAAGTCCAATATTTTGATCACCTGCTCATTGTCGTTTCCAGCCATGTCGGTAGTGACAATTTGTTGGGTACACCAGTTTAGGACTGTCCAGGTCCGAATGATTTTGAATGCATTGCCACAAGTGAACAAGGTATCATCATGGTTGCTGAAACTGTACGGGCAATACGGGCCCGTTGCACCCAACGGCACACCTGAACCAGTTGTGGCAAAAGACGTTGAGTCATAAGCTGTTGGATCCGTAATATTTGGGTAAACAGCATACTGATTGCATTGCCAAATTTTATCATCAGGAAACATTACTTCTTGATCGGGGGAAATCTGCAAAACCTGAGTGCAATAGGACTCATTGTCATGGTCATCGGAAGCAATCCAATTTCTGATAATGGTCACACCCTGGCAAATGTCGCTGTTGTCAATTTGAATACCAGTCAAAGAGATTAGCGGATCATTATCGCAGTTATCTTCTACAGTTGGATGCGGATAGTTATCAATATCTGTATCGCAGGCAATATCAACTGGTGAAGTAGGACATTGCCAAACGGGTGCTTTTTTGTCTTCTACTTTAATATTTGACCAGCATGAATTTCCGGTACAACCATCAGTGACCCGACCAATAACGGTCTGGCCGATATTACCGCAGGTTACCACATCACCGAGGGAAACGCCATTAGCCAAGGACAACGTCACCTGAAAATTTCCGTAGGACAAATAATTACCATCAAGCAACATTTGTGGTGTCACAGTGCCAACACCTGTTTGATCAAGTGAGACGTGAACAGTGTTTTCACAGGAAAGCACGTTACTGGCGATGTTAATGGTTTGTTGTACGGTGACAGGCGGGTTCATGCCATCGTCTTCTTGGACAAGAATCCATTGGCTGCTGTTGGTTGGGCCATCCCATTGTACGTAAACAGAATTGTCGGTTACAGGGGAAATAATTGTTCCTCCAGAAGAGACGGACCACAGCCAAGAATTGCCATTAAATGGAGTGGAATACAAATAAACTTCGCCTTTGCAAGGCGTCGTTTCCCCGTTAATTTCGGGTGTGGGTTGTGAAAAAATGTGAGTAGAGAAGATACAGAAAACTAAAGTAAGTGCATAAGATAGCCTCCTGAACTCCCGGTAAGTAACTGCCGGTTTCATACTGAAATTGGGTTTAGTTAAAGAATTGGAGTGTCTGTACGGCGGGCGGTCAACAGTTGATGATTGACGATAACAAGCAGGTAGTCAGTTGTTTGTGAAAACGTGGAAATGTTTGATGATCTCAACGTTCACAAATCAAAATTGACCATTGCTGGATAGCGTCCGTCATCAACCGTTTCCCGCTGACCGGACAGTTCTTTTCTTGAGTCTTAAAAAAAATGGAAATAAGAAGAGGAAAGAAGGAGGAGCAAGGGCAGTAAGATTTTCTCAAAGTATGTTTTTTTGAAGCCCTTGCAATCTTGAAATTTTTCTCAAAATCTGGTTAAGAGTTATGTCAATGCGCTTTAAATCAAATTTGGTTGTTTTTAATCGTTGTTTGGTGTTAGTCAAAAACGAATCCAGAAACCGTTTTTCATACTACCACTTTTTGGGTAATTTTTAATATGTTGTAAAATTTAATATTTAAATGTCTTTTGGGCAAAGGGTTGTTGGTTTACTGCTTGGTATTAAAAATGATTTTAATCTTTCATTTTTTTTTCGAGCCAATCAGCTTCTTAAATTACTTAAATATTGTACCAAGAAGAAAATCCATCAGGGCTTGCTCATATAAAAAAGTTCGGATATAGAATCTTTCGGATTCTAACGAGAGCCGAGGGTTTGAACCTCGGAGTATAAACGAAGAGACTTCCTGTTCTAAATTCTGAGGTTCAACACCTCGACTTTCGTGTTGAAATTCGCTCATTTCCCTTGACTTCCTGAAGGTTAGGCATTTTAGAAGAAAGCCTTTCTAACTCATACAACTAAAGGTGGAACTTTGTCCATACCTCGTCGATTTTTGGGTTTGGGGAGAGAGGCGTCGTGGACTGTGGTATTTGTTTCTAAATGGAAAAAAAATGAATAAGCAAGTGAGTAAATGTATTTTCATGGTTGCCAAGTTGGTGGTTCGTCCGGGCTACTATTTTTATTTAAACAAAATCTAAGGCAAAGGTCGACAACAAAGCTGATTTGGCTTATCATCAATTTCAATGTATAATGCGCATTTAATAATTAAACTGGCAGTTTGACTCTATTGGCTTCACCTTAAATGCTGAAAAAAAAATTAGTCTATGAATTTTTTGAAAAAATTCCTTTTTTTGTACTCATCTATTTCAGGCTGAATATTAATCGTAACTAAATAAACCTTAGCTCGTAGTTAACTCTTTTTATTTTGAACTTGAATACTTTCATACATAATAAAAGATGCATCTATGCCTGGTTCTTACTTTTGACCATCTGCGTACAAAGGGTCGTTGGTTATATTGGTACAGAAATTAGCTATACAATTGAAGTTAAAATAGAGATGAATGAGTTGGAAGAAGCTATCGCCGATAAAATATTGGATCAGTCTGGACAGGATTTGGATGTTCAAGTTTTAGATGAAGAACAAACTGATTTTTTACAGGGATTAGGATATGGCGCTCCTTTTATTTTAACAGATACCATTGATAATAAGGAACGCTCATATACTATAGCTTACCCACCAAGGACAATCCTTGTTGATTGTGATATTAATTCAGACCAATCAGAAGATGAACAGCCATTTAATACTACTAAATCTTTCAATGATAAATTATATTCTCCTTTTTTCTTTTGGGTTGTGAAATTAAATGACCTCTCAAGGGAAGTATTAATTATCAATCCGCATACATTAAATAGGTCACTATTATATCCTTTTATTCCTGTTCTATCTCCACCGCCTAAATTGGCCTGAATTCCTTTCTTGAAAAAAAATCCTCAATTAAAATTTGCTGAAAAGACTCTGGCTCTTCTTGTGAATTGCATTCATTTTGATTGTGATATGCTCTGCTATTTGTGCATTGCAAGGATGAGATTTAATAGTTTATAATAAGGTTAAATTGTTTGTGCCATCCTGACTTGGCGAAATCTACAATTAATAATTGTCACAACTATTTTAAATTAATCCACAGTCTTTCAGTCAATGCTTTCGGGTATTTGT
The DNA here is from genome assembly GCA_041392505.1 of Saprospiraceae bacterium. Lineage (GTDB taxonomy): Bacteria > Bacteroidota > Bacteroidia > Chitinophagales > Saprospiraceae > UBA6168. The sequence continues at coordinate 135,973 of JAWKLX010000007.1, forward strand.
CAAAGTCCTCCATTGTCAGTGTACAATGGGGTGCTGATTATTTAGCAATATACAAGTGGCTGAAAGTATTTTAATTTTTACCTTTTTTAAACTTAATTCAATGAAAAATAGAAATACCATTTTCACCTTTTTTATTTCTTTCTTTTTCTGTTTAGGTATAAACATTTCACATGCGCAGACTCCGTCTGATGCAATTATGATGAACCAGCGGGAATCCTGCTTGGCCGTAATTTACGAACACAGTTGGTTCGATGAATATTGGGAAGGCACATATCTTAGGACCAACGGTACAATCGAAACTGTCAAAAGAGATATGGTTATGCCAATGATTGCTATTGGGGTTTTTGATCAATTAAATCTATTGGTTGCAGCACCTTATGTGAAAACAGAATCAACCGAACCAAACGGGGGATACTTTGCTGGCGCAAAAGGTTTTCAGGATTTGAGCCTTGCTTTAAAAGGTCAGATAATTAATAAGCAATTAAATATTGGTACGCTTTCTTTGTTGGCAACAGTTGGTTTTTCAACTCCAATGACCAACTATTTGTCTGATTATCGGCCGTACAGTATCGGCTTTGGAGCTAATGAATTTAGCTTTAGAGGAATAGCTCAATACAAAATGGAAAAAGGGTTCTACGTTCGTGGTGCATTGGCCTACCTTCATAGGGGACAAACAGAAGCGGAGCGGGACTATTATTATAATAATGGTAGTTATTATACTGCGTGGATGGACGTACCCAGCGCATGGAATTATAATGCTGTGGCAGGTGTCTGGTTATTGAATAATTCACTAAAATTAGAAGCTAATTATTTAGGAATAAAATCAACCAGTGGTGATGATGTTCGTCCTTATAATGCCGCTCAACCAACCAATAAAGTTTCATTTGACCAAGTTGGGATTTCTGCTCAATATTATTTAAATAAACCTCAAGGGATTGGTGCGCTAGCCTATTTTTCTCATACTATTAACGGGAGAAACACAGGTAAAGCAAGCATGTTTGGTGTTGGTTTGACCTATCAACTTAAAATTTAAAATAAGGAGGGAAATAATTGCTTGTCATTAAAAATTAATGACAGGAATTTTCAATTCCATTTAAATAAAAATAAAAATATTATGAAATATAAATCCATTATACAGCCATTTTTGGTGGGTATTGTTTTCTGTTCGATGTTTGTTTTTTCTTGTGAAAAAGATCTGCCTACCCAAGCGAAATATACGGACTATTTATTTTCATCAATTGATGAAAATGGCGGCAATTGGAAACCAGTTCTGCTCGACAGCTCCAGTCAAATTGTTATTCCAGTTCCAGCTGATATCACATCAAGTGATTATTTGGATGAATTAGCTTCGCTAAAATCAGAAGCTTCCAATTTGAGCGGAGAACAACAGGGGGCCATTGATTATTGGACAAACAATCCCATTTTAAGGTGGAATGAAATTGCACTTGAATTAGTAGCAAAATACAATCTCATCCCCGGCCCAAATGAAGACGGCACTTATACTTTGCCAAATCCGGCAAATCCTGATGGTCCCCCTTCATTTCCTTTTTCACACCCGCCCTACGCGGTTAGGGCCTTGGCTTACTTGGGAGTTGCTCAGTTTGATGGACTTATCACAGCATGGCATTACAAATACACATACAATCGTCCAAGCCCTTCACAAACTGATATGACTATTCCGGCCGCTTATGTTGATAATGGGATTCCATCTTATCCATCAGACGGGGCGGTAATTGCAGCATCATCCCGGGATATTCTTTCAGCCATGTTTCCTTTGGAAAAAGATTACTTGGCAGAAAGGGCAGCGGAGCAAATGTCCAGTTTAAAATGGTCGGGCTTAAATGTAGACAGTGACATTGAAGCTGGCGAAATCATTGGAAAAGAGATTGCAAAAATAGCTTTGGCAAGAGCATCTTCGGATGGTATGAGCAAGGCCCAATGTCCAAAGCCCGTTTCAGATTCTATTAAAGCAGCAGCTTTCGACAGGTTTGGCTGGCAATGGGATAATATTGAAGTACCGCCCCGCCCTGTCGGTCTTACACCTTTATTCAGCAAAGTGAAAATGTGGTGCGTACCAAATGTTGAGGTAGTAAGACCTCCGGTGCCCCCTGCTCCCGGCTCAGCCGAATATGAAGAGGATATAAAACTCCTCAAGCATTATGCTGACAACATGAAGGACGAATGGCGGGCCATTGCCAACTTTTGGCAAGATGGCCTCGGCACGTACACGCCGCCCGGTCATTGGAACCGCTTCTGCAAAGAGTATTCCATCAAATACAAACTGAACCCGCTGCGAACGGCCAGGGTTTTCGCCTATTTAAATATGGCCATGATGGACGGTGGCATCAGTTGTTGGGATGCCAAATATTATTATCACTATCCGCGCCCGATCAACCAAATAGAAGGATTTAAAACAATCGCAGGGACACCAAATTTTCCAAGTTATACTTCTGGTCACAGTGTTTTTTCAGCGGCTGGGGCCGAAGTTATGACTTATATGTTTCCGGAAGAAGGTTCGTTGTTTAGAGATTATGCTTTGGAAGCGGCTATCTCACGGGTTTACGGTGGTATCCACTGGAGTTTTGATGCGACAGTGGGTACAACCCAAGGGATCAATGTAGCTAACTACACTCTTGATGTTGCCAAATCGGATGGGGCAGATTGATATAAAGGCTGATTTTTAAAAATACTGATTTCCTCTACCACCTGCTATTTTTCAAGATTTGAAATTTGGCAGGTGGTGGGGGTCTGATTTATTTGAAAAGACTTAAACAGATTTTTTAACAGCGAGGGTTCGAATCACAAGCCCTTTCAAAATGAATTTCGATGAAATATTCAATGCTATTGTTTTGCTTGCTATCGTTGACTCTGATAACCAATCGGGCCGATGGGCAAACAAAATTAGATTCCCTAAAAACCATTAATCTGGATGAAATCAGGATTGCGGTTAAACGCAGCGAAATTGAGCGTTTACCTGATTTTGAAGGGACTTCAATTTATTCAGGCAAAAAAAATGAGGTCATTAATTTACAAGCTGCTAATGCTAATTTAACTGAAAATAGCCCACGTCAAATATTTGCCAAAGTACCGGGCATCATGGTTTGGGAAATGGATGGCACTGGCAATCAAGTAGGTATTTCCTCCCGAGGGTTAAACCCGCACCGTTCATGGGAATTCAACGTTCAGCAAAATGGGAACATCACCAATTCGGATTTATTTGGTTATCCGGAAAGTCACTACAACCCACCAATGGAAGCGGTTGGACGGATTGAAATAGTGAGAGGTTCGGGTGCATTGCAATATGGTCCACAATTCGGTGGGATGTTGAATTACATCATCAAAGACCCAGATACCACCAGAGCTATCACTTTCGAGACTCAGCAAAGTGTTGGTTTCGTTTGGGCTTTTAGTTCTTTTAATGCCGTGGGTGGAAAGGTTGGCAAGTTGACGTATTATGGGTATTATGATTTTCGCCGCTCTGATGGCTGGAGGGAAAATAGCGACTATCACTTTAATGCTTGGCACGCTGCTGTAGGCTATCAATTTTCACCAAAAGTCGAGTTGAAAGCGAGTTTGTCGCACATGCAATACATCAACCATTTTGCAGCAGGTTTGACTGATGAAATGTTTGTAGAAGACCCTCGACAATCCAATAGAGACCGTAATTATTTCAATCCAACCATTTATTTGCCTGCGCTGCATTTGAACATAAAAGCTTCTGAAAATACTACTATCTCGGCCCGTGCTTCTGCCATTCTTGGCGAGCGAAACAGCGTGCAATTCATCACACTACCAACCGTAAATGACACTATTAATAGCGAACTGAATAGCTACAATCCACGCCAAGTAGATAGGGATTATTACCATAGTTACTTGACAGAAGTGAAAATGCTTCACAGCTACCAATTACTGAAATCTAAAAGTCATTTTTCCGCAGGTGTTCGATACGGTAACAGCCGGACATTGCGCAAGCAAAAAGGTTTAGGAACAACAGACAAAGATTTTGATCTTTCATTGATTTCGCCTTACAGGATTGACCTAACCTTTAAGACCGACAACTTTGCCTTTTTTGCAGAGAATGCTTTTAACTTAAATGACAAATTTTCCGTGACACCGGGGATGCGGTTTGAATATGTGAAAACCGATATGTCAGGAACAATTAAAGACCTTCCTGCCGAATCTATCCCGATCCAATTGACCCGAAAATTTCCACTATTTGGTGTGGGGCTGGAATATGAAGTCAATCAGTTGGTGGATGCCTATGCGAATTTTACTCAAAATTTCCGTCCGGTTCTTCACTCAGATTTAATTCCTGCCACGGCGTTGGATAAAATAAATCCAGATTTGGAAGATGCAAAAGGCAACAATTCGGAAATCGGGATTAGGGGGTCGTTGAATGGTTTCCTTCGCTTTGACGTCAACTACTTTATGTTGAGATACAATAACCGGATCGGCACGTTGATCCAAAACGATAATACAGGTACATATTTTTACAAAACCAACATCAGGGATTTGACCAACCAAGGTGCGGAAGTTTTTATCGAATTGCACCCATTGGAATCGGCGGATCGGTCTTTTGGAGGTTTTGATTTTTCCTTGTTCACTTCAACTGCATTTAACCATGCGAGATATACAAATGGCACTGTTGCCGTTTCTTCAGAAAATATAGATATAGAAGGTAACGAAGGGAGAATATACCAACATGGATTAGTCAGTGCAACATAACCAGTAGCTACAAGAACCTTTCTGCAACCTTGCAGTTGAGTTATGTTTCCGATTCTTACTCCGATGCGCTGAACACTAAAACTTCATCAAACGGCGTCAATGGGGTTGTGCCGTCCTACTTAATTACAGTTTAACCTGACCTACCGCTTCATGGGCATTTACAATGTGAAATTCTCGGTAAGCAATCTAACTAACAAATATTATTACACCAGAAGAGCGACCGGCTATCCGGTAGGGGATACTACCGTCAGACGGTCGCAATCTTTAATTATCCGTTGGAGCACAATTTTAATAAATCAAGTTTTAGGCAGCGATAAGCCATAGTTAATTTACTTTTTTGATGGCCCTCAAGATTGATTTTGAAATTATCGTCATTTAGCAATTATTAAATACCTTCATTGGAGAAACGAGGTTTCCCCAATTTTTTTTTGGGGAAATAACTACCACGAAAGCTTGAAATTGCTGCTTTTGTTTCTTGCACATTCTGATTCTTATAATTCTATCCGATTCCCTATTTTGCCCAAAATTTAAATTCTCAACAAGATCGCATGATGCTTTGTGATAACCCTCAATCCAAGGTTTTTTAGAAACCTTAAAGTTGACTGCATCAAGCGCAACGACATTTACTATGCGTAAAAATTACATCCTCGCCATTTTGATTGGCTTTTTCCTTTCCCCTAACTTTTTGTTTTCCCAAAAAAATAAAAAGACTACGGGCGATCCTTGCCGGCTAAACGATCATTTTATGATCAAGCATTGTACGGATCGTTGGAGTGGCGCAACATTGGCCCATTTCGGGAGGCCGCTCTTGTGCCGTGACTGGTGTCGGGCAAACCAAATCTATTTTATTTTGGTGGAACGGGGCGTTGGCGTACTCAAGATGGTGTTGGTCGTTCTTGGGAAAATATTTCCGATGGATTTTTTTGGTGGATCAATTGGGTCTGTGGCTGTGGCGGAAAGCGACCAAAATGTGATTTATGTTGGGGGAGGGGAGAAGACCGTCCGGGGAAATGTTTCGTACGGTTATGGTATTTGGAAAACGGAAGATGCAGGTAAAACTTGGAAACAAATGGGCTTGGAAAATAGCCGTCCACATCAGCCGTATCCGCATTCATCCAACCAACCTGAACATTGTGTATGCTGCCGTTTTAGGCGACCTGTTTAAAGATTACGCTTTGATCCAGGGCGTTTACAAAGTACCGATGGCGGCAAATCCTGGAAAAAGACCCTGTTCGCCAATGAAACCGCTAGAGCGGTGACCCCCATAAACGCAGTCAAGCAACCCCGTATTTTATATGCCTCTACTTGGCGCATTCGGCGGACACCTTATGATTTGTCGAGCGGTGGGGAAGGTTCTGGCCTTTGGAAAAGTACGGACAGCGGAGAGACGTGGGTTTCTTTAAATGAAAAAAAGGAATGCCAAAAGGGACTTTGGGCATTATCGGTATCACTGTTTCACCAGTCAATTCTCAGCGGGTGTAGGCACTCGTGAAAATAAAGATGGCGGGCTTTTCCGTTCCGGATGAGCGAGACTTGGTCTCGAATTAATGAAAGTAAATCTCCGCCAACGGGCCTGGTATTATACCCGCATTTATGCTGACCGTCGGATGAAGACATTGTTTATGTGATGAACGTTCGATACCATAAATCCAAAGACGGAGGGAAAACTTTTGAGGCCAAAAACGCTCCGCACGGCGACCACCACGATTTGTGGATTGCGCCGGAAAACCCACAACGAATGATTATTGGCGATGATGGTGGCGCACAAGTCGCCGCCATGATGGTGGGGAGACGTGGACGACTTATCACAACCAGCCAACAGCTCAGTTTTACCGGTTGACGACTGATAATCACTTCCCTTATCGGATTTATGCAGCGCAACAAGACAACAGCACGATCCGAATTGCCCATCGGTCTGGAGGCGGGAGTATCGGAGAAGATGATTGGGAAACTACCGCTGGCTGTGAATGTGGCCATTTGGCTGTTGATCCAACAGATGACGAAATCGTTTATGGTGGCTGTTATGGTGGATTGTTGGAGCGGCAAGATCACCGCACAAATTTTCAACGTTCCATCAATGTCTGGCCCGACAACCCCATGGGGCATGGTGTGGAGGATATGAAATACCGGTTACAATGGAACTATCCCATTTTCTTTTCGCCGCATGACCCAAAGAAACTGTACACCGCCTCCAATCATCTACATGTAACGACCAACGAAGGCCAAAGCTGGCAAGCAATAAGCCCCGACCTGACTCGAAATGACAATTCCGGCTCTGACCCATCGGGTAGACCAATCACCAAAGACAACACGGCAGTAGAATATTATTGTACCATCTTCGCTGCGGCGGAGAGAGCCCAAGGAGGGCAGGCGTACTCTGGACGGGAAGTGATGATGGTCTTGTCCACGTTAGCCGGGACGGAGGTACAAATTGGGAAAATGTCACACCGCCAGACATGCCCGATTGGATTATGATAAATAGCATCGAACCAAGCCCTTTCGAAGATGGCGGGTGTTACTTGGCGGCAACGATGTACAAATCAGGCGACTACCAACCTTATTTATACAAAACAACTGATTTTGGGAAAACATGGTCGAAGATCGTGAATGGCATCCAGGCCGATCATTTTACCAGAGTTGTCCGCACCGACCCAAAACGAAGGGGGCTGTTGTATGCTGGGACCGAAAGCGGCATATACATCAGTTTTGATGATGGGGCGAATTGGAAAACATTTCAATTGAATCTGCCAATCGTCCCGATCACCGATTTGGCGGTGAAAAATGATAACCTGATTGCAGCGACCCAAGGCCGTAGTATTTGGCTAATCGATGATCTGACGGTGCTTCACCAGTTGGACAATACTCTGGCTTCAAAAAAATCTCATTTATTCAAACCGATGGATAGCTACCGTATGCCTGGCTTCCAAATCAAGAACCTAAAGGGGGCTGGGAAAAACCACCCTGGTGAGGTCACCATCCATTACCTTATTCGGGTTTAGATACTGCTGAAACGGAAGTTAAAATGGCATTTCTCGAATCAAATGGAACACCGATCCGTGAGTTTTCCTCCAAGGCCAAAGAAAAGGCCGACAAGCTAAAATTAGATCCCGGCGCAAACACTTTTAATTGGGATATGCGCTACGAAAATGCCAAGGATTTCAAAGGAATGATTTTATGGTGGGCGAGTATGAATGGGCCAAAAGCTGTTCCCGGTGATTACAAAGTTAGACTGACTGTAGGGGAGGAGGTGCAAGAGCAAGATTTCAAAATTTTAGCTGATCCCCGGTCAACTTCAACTGTACGGGATTTTAAACAACAATTTGATTTCCTGCTGAGTATTCGGGATAAAATAACAGAGGCGCATACAGCTATTGGGCAGATCAAAGATATGCGGACTCAAATTAAGTCATTCACCAAACGGCTGGATAAAAAAGACGAAAGCTTAAAACCCATTTTTGAAAAAGCGGAAGCCATCGATTCCATCATAACAGAAGTGGAAGAGGCGCTCTACCAAACTAAAAATCAAGCCAGCCAAGACCCTTTGAATTTCCCAATTAAATTGACCAATAAGCTGGGGCATATCACCTCACTGACGAGTGGCGATTATCCGCCGACCGAACAAGCAATTGCTTTGAAAAATGAATTGACGGCTGAAATTGATGGTTGGTTGGAAAAATTTGAGCAAGTAAAAAAAGTGGATTTGCCAGCGTTTAATGCTATGGTGCGGGATATGGGAGTGGATGTGATAAGAATAGAGGAGGATTGATGGAGGAATTGAGAAATTAGGAAATTGAATAAAAACAAATTGATAACGTCCAGAAAAGTGTGTCATTAAAAAATTAGTTTTTGACATGCTTTTCAAACCTGTCCCCAAACTCTCTGGCCAGGTTTCTCTGAATGGCTTTGTAAGCATGGACCGCCTTTTCCAGACCTTTTCTTTTCGCTGTAAGGTCAGGTACAGCAACTTCATCAAAGCGTTTTTCAGAAACGAAAGCCCCTTTGGCCTTGGTTGTTTTCTCAACATCGATGGGCCCTCTACGGCATTGGTGGTGTACATTATTCGGCGGACAGCCCAATTAAAGCCAAAGAGAAAGCGGTGAGCTCTGTCGAATTTTTCCGCCATGCCTTTGCAATTTCAGGGTATTTCCGTCCCAAACCTGCCCAAAGCCGCTCAAAGCCCCCAGTCCCTGTGGCTCTGTATCAGCTTGGTAGACCTTCTTTAGATCTTTTATCAAGGGTTTGATATCCGCATCATCCACAAACTTGAGGGAATTTCTGATCATATGCACGATGCACCGCTGGACAACCAGATTGCGGGTAGACTTCAAAATGGCCTCTTCAAAACCACCAAGCCCGTCCACACAGAAGAACAGTACGTCTTCAACCCCAAGTCTTTGATATGCTCCAATACACGCCCCCATCCCTTTGCGCCCTCCTGCACCCTGCCCCGCATAAAGGCATAAAACATCACGGAGCCCATCCGGCCTGCACCCATAAACCGTGTAAATTGCCTTGGTGATGACCCTGCCGTTTTCGGACCTTAAAATGGATGGCATCCAGGTACAAAAGAGATCATAGAAACTTTGCAACGGGCGTTTTGCCATTTTTCTATATCCCCCTGACCTGTTCCGTGATCGTGCTCAATTGGCTGGTGCTCAGTTCGGCCCCGTACATCCGTTTCAAATGGAACTGGATGTCCTCCAAACTGTTGCCCAAACTGTACAGCTCGAGTCTGGGCATCGAACCCACTGTTCAGTTTCCTGTCCCACTTGCCGACAAGCCAGGGTTCAAAGTCGCCTTCCCCGGTCACGTGGTGGGTGGATCTGTATCGGCCCAACATGGGTTTGGATGGTTTTTGAAGTATGGCCATTTCATGGTCCAGCCCCGCCTTTGGATTTGCTTTCCTTTAGATGGTGCTGTAGTTCGCCTTCTAAAGAGCTTTGTACCAAATGGCGCATCAATTCCCGCAAAATCCCGTCTTCGCCAATCAGCCCTTTGCCTGTTGTAGGCCCGCCAAGGCTTCCGTTTCGAATTTTTTATAGTCAAACCCTTGGTCTTGACTGTTTTTTGCCCTTTTCTCTTAATGTCCAATTTTTTTCTAAGTTAGGAATTTATTCTTGACACACTTTTCTGGACATTATCAGCAAATTTGACGTTTCTCAATTTCCTAATTTCTCAATATCCTAATTTATACCCGCTGCAATGTTTCCAGCAAGAAACCCCAATATTTCTGTACCGAGCTAATCTGTACTTTCTCATCCGGTGAATGCGCACCCCGGATGTTTGGCCCGAAAGAAATCATTTCCATATCCGGGTAATTAGTTCCTAAAATCCCACATTCCAATCCAGCGTGGCAAGCGTTGACGTGAGGTTGACTATCAAATTGCTCCACGTATAATTTGCTCATCAATTTGACAATTTCGGAGGTAGGCTTAGGCGTCCATCCGGGATATGCCCCCGTGAATTTAACCTTTGCATCCGTTAATTGCAAGGCGGCTTGGATGGCCTGGGCGAGGTCGGTTTTTTCAGAATCAACCGAACTGCGGGTAAGGCACATCACCGTAAATTTCCCCTCTTTCACCAAAATCCTCGCTAGGTTGTTGGAGGTCTGAACGAGGTCTTCGATGTCGGGGCTCATGCGATAAATACCATTTGGCAACGCATAAATGGCCTGTAAAAATTGGCTCTGAAACCCTTTTTTCATTACCCAAAGCGGCTCGTCATTTGGTTCAAAAACTACCTGCAAATTCGGATCCGTGGTTCCGTATTCTTCTTTATAAATGGAAGATGTTTTTTCTATAAACGCTTTGAAATCAGCGGCTTGTTCTTGCGGTAAGACAATAATTGAAAAAGCCTCACGTGGGATTGCATTCCGCAGACCACCATCAATCTTCCGCAATACAGAGGTCAAATTTTGCAGCAATAGCCGAGTACAAAAGGCGATTCAACAATTTGTTGGCGTTCGCCCTCGTCCCAAATGAATATCCATACCTGAATGTCGATCAGTCCTTTAATGCCTATTTTGTGAAAGCGGAATACCCCTTGGGCGTTTCTTTTGCGGATAGCTCCCAGTGCCCGTCACATCCACGCCACCCGCACAGCCGATGGATAAGTTCGTGGTCATCTTCTGTATCGAGATTGAGCATGTATTTGGCATGGAGCAGGCCACCTTGAGCCCATTGCTCCAGTCATGCCCGTTTCCTCATCAATGGTAAACAGCGCCTCAAGGTGGATGAGGTATATCAGTAGATTCGAGCAGTGCCATGATGGAAGCCATAACCAATTCCATTGTCCGCACCAAAGGTCGTCGTCGCTTTACCCAATCGCCCTCCACCAACATTTTGATGCCCTCGGTATCAAAATCAAATGCAGTCGCTGCATTTTTTTGGTATACCATGTCCAAATAGCTTTGCAGTGCAATGATGGAGTTTGCCTTCCATCCCTTTGGTAGCCGGTTTTTTGATGATTACATTCCCGACTTCATCTTTTGAGGTTGGTAAACCGAGTTTTTTGCCAAAATTCATCATGAACTCAATGACCCGTTCTTCCTTTTGGAGGCACGAAATTTACGGCATTTAGGTCAGCAAAATTGTTCCAGAGGGGTTGGGGGTCGAGGTTTCTGACTGTTTGGCTCATGAATTGGTAATTAGTTGATTAGTTGGTAAGTGATTAGTTAGTTAAACTGGAATCTGCTAAATAGCTTTTGTCTTCAGTAAATTGATTTCTTTTAGTTGAATCGCTCATCAATTTTAAAAACAAATTGATCCCTTTCGTTTATCTTCATCCAGTTCGTAACTAATGTTTTCGGTGAAATATTTCTCCAGATCAAATCCTTTGACAGGTGTCGGCAAGATATACAAAAGGTTAGGGATGTCTTCCACGCCGAGCTGCATCGCTGCATCGAATTTTTTGATAAAACTTTCCTCCAGTGGCTTGTTGCTAACCCAAGCGGCAAAAACAAAAGGGAGGCCAGAATAAGCCAACCATGCCTCGCCCAAGTCATATACAAACCTACTTTTTTCTTCCATCCCGATGGCTCGGTCGCCAATGATGAGTGCCCCGACAGTCCCTTTGATTTTTTTCTCAAAACCCTCCTTGGCATGAATCAATTTTGGGGCTAAATGCCAATGTTCCCGCAACAGGACCTGCACCAATTCAACCGAAGTGCGGGAGTGATAATCCAAGTAAAAATGGGTCATTTCCTCCATCGGACATTGACTAAAAACACAGACAGTTTTGACTGTTCCTACCGTTCCGATGCAATAATTGGAAATGATATTCGCATCCTTGATTTCGGGGATAATAGCCACTGGCACCAAGCCCATGTCCACCTCGCCATTCACCAATTTTTTTGCACAATCGGAAGGGATGTCCAATTTCAGGTCGATCTCTTTTTGCAAGCCACTTTTGATGAGGCCATAAAGAAGGGCTTGGTGTTGAGATAGCTGACGGCTGTTGCTTTAATCATGCTGAAAGGTTGAGAATTATTTTGGTTCTTTGGGTGAATCAATTGACGACGGGCAAAGAAACGTAGCCTTTGTATTTCACATCTTCTTCAAAAACCTCGTCTGTAAAATCTTTGACGACATTGTACAACGTGTCCCGTTCGATGGGTTGGCGGCCCACATTTCGGATGAGGTTGACCAGTTCTCGGGTGCTCATTGCCGGGTTTTGCTCCTCCGAACCAGCCATGCTATAAATTTTTGTGGTATCGTCGATTGTCCCATCAATATCGTCCACCCCGTAGGCCAATAAGAGCTGCGCCACATTGCGGCTGATCATTGGCCAATAAGCTTTTACATGGTCAAAATTGTCAAGATAGATGCGACTGACAGCGTAAGTCTTCAAATCTTCCAAGACATTGACCTCAGGTATGTCGGACATTTGGTTGTCTTTATTTCTGAACTTTAGTGGGATAAATGTTTGGAATCCACCCGTCCGGTCTTGAAGCTGACGCAATTGATCTAGGTGGTGGATGCGGTGCCGGTATTCTTCAATATGCCCATACAACATGGTGGCATTGGAGCGACAACCGAGCTTGTGCCATTCTTCATGAATCTGAATCCATTGTTCGCCCGTGCATTTATCCTTGGCTATTTTTTCCCGAACCTCAGGATGAAAAATCTCTGCGCCACCTCCCGGCATTGAATCAAGGCCAGCTTCTTTCATCAATTTCATGCCTTCGGCATAGCCGATTTTGGCTTTTTTGAAAATATAATGGTATTCAACTGGGGTCAGTGCTTTGACGTGCAATTCTGGCCTATGCTGCTTGATTTTTGTAAACAACTCCGAGTAAAATGCCAGGTCATATTGAGGGAGTACACCGCCGACAATGTGCACCTCCGTGACGGGCTGCCCGTCGTATTTTTTCACAATGTCCAGCATGTCTTCCATGGTGTATTCCCAGCCTTCCGAGCGCTTTTTTATTAACCGGGAATAGGAGCAAAACTTGCAATCATAGACACACACGTTGGTCGGTTCAATATGGAAATTGCGGTTGAAATAAGTTTTGTCACCATGTTTTGATTCACGTATGAAATTGGCCAACGTACCCAAGTAGCCAATGTCTGCCTGTTGAAAAAGCAGCAGGCCTTCTTCCGCTGTGATCCGCTGATTATCAGCGACTTTGGAGGCGATCGCCCTCAATTCTTTGCTTAATTTCTCGTTGCTTAATAGTGTAGAAATGCTGTTTGATTCAGGCATTGTACAAATGGTTGGTTTAATTTTTTGCAAACATACGACCCTTCCACGCTTTTCCAGATCAATTCTTAGTTTTGCTGGTCGTGTAAAATTGTTATTTCCTAACAACTTACAGTACTTTCAGTTTTTTTTGAAACCATAAAATTCCCTTGATCTCCATTTTAATTCCCATTTTCAATTTCGATTGCAGGCAGTTGGTAAATGACTTGTCGCAGCAGTGTGAAGCACTGGGCGTTGATTACGAGGTGATCTGTTTTGATGATGGGTCGGAAGAGCGGTTTAAGCAATTACACCGTGCTCATTTCAAGCCCCCAGTTATTTATCGGGAAATGTCCCAAAACTTGGGTCGCTCTGCCATCAGGAACGCTTTGGCCAAGGCCGCTTCCAATCCTTATCTATTGTTCATGGATTGCGATTCAAAGGTGGTGCGAGATGATTTTATGCTAACCTATTTCAATCACTTGAAGCCGGACACCTTATTATATGGTGGTCGATGTTATAGCCCCAAACCGTTTGACAACCAGTCTTTTATTTTTCACTGGACTTACGGAAAACAACGGGAACAATCAACCGTTGAGGAACGGAAACGACACCCCTGGCATAGTTTCATGACCAATAATTTTTTGATCCCAAAAGCGGTTTTTGAAAAAATTGGTTTTGATGAAACGCTCAAACAATACGGGCACGAAGACACACTGTTTGGGCTGCAATTGGCCAAAAATGGAACCCAAATCAAGCACCTCGACAATCCTTTGGAGCACCTTGGATTGGAGCCTTCAAGGGTGTTTTTGAACAAAACAGCTTTGGGACTGCAAAATTTGCACGTGCTTTGGAAACGGAACACCGCTATCCAAACCAAGTTGCTGACCTATTTTGTCCACTTGAAAAAATGGCGGATGAGTGCATTGGCTGCCCTGATTTTCAAAGCCTTGCAACCTGTTTTGGAAAAACAATTGCAGTCGAAAAATCCAAGTCTTCGTTTATTTGATTTTTACAAGTTGGGTTATCTCTGCTGGTGGGATAGGCAACAAACTTCAAAGAATAAAAAAGGACAATGACCAAAAAAATACTTTTCCTCGATAAAGCCCATCCAGTACTGGAAGAACATTTGTCTAAAATCGGTTTTCAATGCGAGCTGGATACGACCAGCGACAAAACAGCCGTCGAGGCCAAACTCCCTAACTATCAAGGGATTGTGATGCGCAGCCGATTGACGCTCGACCAAGTCTTTATTGACAAGGCAACCAATTTGCGATTCATTGCCAGAGAGGGTGTAGGCATCGAGCACATCCCTGTCGAATATGCCGAATCAAAAGGCATCCGGGTACTGACCTCTCCAGAAGGAAGCCGGGACACTGTGGCCGAACATGCCATCGGAATGCTACTCATGCTGTTCAACCACCTAAACCGGGCCAATGAGGAAGTGAAAAATAATCAATGGAACCGGGAACCCAACCGAGGACTCGAATTGATGGGAAAAACAGTAGGCATTATTGGTTATGGAAATATGGGTTCAGCTTTTGCCAAGCGCCTTTCTGGGTTTGAAGTAAAGGTGCTGGCCTACGACAAGTTCAAAGAAAATTATGGTGATGAGTATGCCGAGGAGGCCAGTTTGGAAAAGATATTTTTAGAAGCTGATATCGTGAGTTTGCATATTCCCATGATGGAGGGCAATTACCATTTTGTGGATGAAGCTTTTATTAAAAATTTTAAAAAAGACTTATTTATCATCAACACCGCCCGCGGTTTGGTTTTGAAAACTTCTGCTTTGGTAGAAAATTTAAAATCTGGTAAAGTGAAAGGAGCAGCACTGGATGTTATTGAATACGAAGATCAATCCTTTGACAAATTCAGTTTGGACCAGCTACCGGAAGATTTTAAATATTTGCAACAAGCTGACAACGTGGTGCTTACCCCTCACATTGCGGGATGGTCATTCGAAAGTAAAAGAAAGCATGGGGAGGTATTGGCGAAAAAGATCGAAGCGTTAGGGGACAATTGAAATACGGTTGAAATAATGTTGAAATATAGTAGAAATATAGTAGAAATATTTTTTCTGCCGTATTTCAATTGTATTTCTGCCGTATTTCAACATTATTTCAATTGTATTTCTACTGTATTTCAAGATTATTTCAACCGTATTTCAACATTATTTCAATTGTATTTCATTTAAACGTTGAAGCGGAAGTGCATCACATCCCCGTCGCCGACCACATATTCCTTGCCTTCGACGCCCATTTTTCCAGCTTCTTTAATGGCCGCTTCTGACCCATATTTTACAAAATCATCGTATTTGATGACCTCTGCCCGGATAAAGCCTTTTTCAAAATCGGTATGGATGACGCTGGCCGCCTTAGGAGCTTTCCAACCTTTTCGGATCGTCCAAGCACGGACTTCTTTTTCTCCGGCGGTGAAGTAGGTGATAAGCTGTAGTAGGGAATAACAGGCCCGGATCAATTTGTTGACACCTGGCTCGGACAGCCCCATCATTTCGAGGTATTCTACCCGTTCTTCTTTGGTTTCCATATTGGCGATTTCCGCCTCAATGGCAGCGCTGATGAAAATGACCTCGGCAGGTTCGTCTTTTACAGCTTCCTTAAAGGCTGCGGTATGGGCATTGCCATCATTGACTGATTCTTCGTCTACGTTGCAGACATAAAGAATAGGTTTGGCCGTCAGCAAGTACATATCCTTGAGCAATTCGGCGGCTTCGCCTTCCAATTCCAATGAGCGGGCAGGGTTGCCTTGATCGAGGTGGGCTTTTATTTTTTCGCCATATTCTAAATTGGCAATATCCTCTTTTTTGGCCGTTTTTGCTTGTTTACGCAAGCGGTCCAGCCTCTTTTCAACCGTATCCAAATCTTTGAGTATCAGTTCCGTATCAATCACATCTTTGTCTCTCACTGGGTTGACGCCACCATCGACGTGCACCACATTTCCATCGTCGAAGCAACGGACAACATGAACTATTGCATCTACTTCCCTTATGTTTGCGAGGAATTGGTTGCCCAAACCTTCACCTTTGCTGGCCCCTTTGATCAAGCCGGCAATGTCAACGATTTCGATAGTGGTTGGGACAGTCTGTTTGGGTTTGACAAATTCAGTTAGTTTGTCGAGTCGGGGATCTGGGACGGTGATCATACCCACGTTGGGGTCTTTGGTCGCAAAAGGATAATTCGCTGCCAAAGCCTTTGCAGAAGTCAATGCGTTGAAAAGGGTTGATTTTCCGACGTTTGGCAATCCAACAATGCCACATTTTAAAGCCATATCACTTTATGATTGATAACAGTTGTAGAACGTAAATCGGCCCTACTGCCTGCTAAATTTTTTGATTAAATAAATCTGTTTTGCCGAGCTTTTTCAAAACGGGCGCAAAGATAGGTTTTGCCTAAATATGTTAAAAGCGAAATCACAATTACCGTTCACCATTTATATAAGATGAATTTTCTTGCACATATATTTCTCTCGGGCAATGCGCCACATCTAATAGTGGGTAACTTTTTGGCTGATTTTATCAAAAACAAGGAGGTGGCTGCCCTGCCCAGGCCAATTCAAGAAGGTATTCGCTTGCATCGAAAGATTGATTCTTATACAGACGGCCATCCGGTAGTCAGAAAGAGTGTGCTTCGGTTGCGGCCGGCACACGGGAAATTTGCCCCGGTGGTGCTGGATATTTGTTTTGATTACATCTTGGTTAAAAACTGGAAGCTGTATTCCGATGAGGACTTTCATCATTTTACCAAATCGACCTATGCAATTTTGGAAGACCACATTTCCCTGATGCCCATATTTTTACAACAACGCCTTCCCAAAATGATTGCCGACGATTGGTTGTTCAAATACGGAACGGAAGAGGGATTGCGTTTTACCTTCGAACGCATGGAAAAGAGGACCCAATTTCCAGAATATTTTGAAAATGCAGTGGACAACTTTTTGAAGGATTATCCGCTCTATGAAAAGGAGTTCAATTTGTTTTTCCCTGATTTGATCGAGGCCGTGAAAGATTGGGACATCAGAAGCGAATAACTTTTGTAATTGAATGAATTATGAATGCAAATCAAGGGGTTAAATTTAAAACCTGAGTACAGGACAAAACTTATTTTCAATTATTTGTTTGTGCGGGTTCACCCCCCTGCCCCCCTCAAGGGGGGACTTTCGCAGCGACGATGTCCCCCTTGCAGGGGGGTGAACCCGTTTAGTCAGAATAAAATTTTTCATTTTTGTCCTGTCTTTAAATTTAAAACAATAAAAAAATGAGTGGTTTAGACTTTCCAAGTTTTAAAAATTGGAAAGTCTTTGTCCTAAAAAAAGAATTAAAATTTATTAACAAAAAAATGAAATCTCTTTTACCAACCCTTCTCTTTTTTTTATTTGTAAAAATGCTGGCTGCACAAGTACAAGGAATCGTTACCGATCCTTCCGGCAATCCGTTGCCATTCGCATCAGTTTATGTGCAAGGTACAACGCAAGGCACAACGACTAATTTAAACGGCGAATATTTTTTGGAATTGGAAAAAGGGAATTACCAATTAATTTTCCAATACATCGGATTTGGGCAAAAAATAATGGATATTAATTACGACAATAATTCTTTGGAAATAAATGTGGTTTTGGAAGAGGAAACAATTTCATTAAATCAAATTGAAATAAAAGCCAACGCCGAAGACCCCGCTTATCCGATTATAAGAAAAGCTATTGAAAAAAGAAATTATTATAAAAAACAGGTGGAGTCATTTGCCTGTGATGTGTACATAAAGGGAAATGTGAAAATTTTAAAAGCGCCTGAAAAATTGCTCGGACAGGATGTAGGCGATATGGAAGGTAGTCTGGATACGAATCGGCAAGGCATTGTTTATTTGTCCGAATCTGTATCGAAATTATATTTTAAACAACCTGATAAATTTAAAGAAATAATGACCTCCAGCAAGGTCAGCGGCAGCGATAATGGGTTTAGTTTTAACAGTGCCCAAGATATGGATTTTGACTTGTATGAAAATTATAAACAGTATGGCCGCAACGTTATTTCTCCGATCGCCGAAAATGCCATGAGCTATTATAAATACCGCTTGGAAGGTGTTTTAGTAGATGAAGAAGGGCGGCTGATCAATAAAATTGCTGTTCTGCCAAAACGATCTGAAGACCCTGTTTATCAGGGGTTTATCTACATTGTTTCTGATCTTTGGAATATCCAAAGCACCGATATTTTCCTGACGGGTAATCGGGTTCAGATGCCTTTTTTTGATTCCCTCACGATCCGACAGACGTATGTCCCCGTCGAAAAACCTGATGTTTGGCGGGTCTTTTCCCGAACCTTTTCCATGAATGGAGGGGCATTTGGATTTAAATTCGGAGGTGATTTTACGGGCATTTATACCAACTATGATTTGTCGCCGGAACTTGGCGAAAAATTCTTTAATAATGAGGTCATGAAAGTTGAAAAAGGGGCCAATAATAAAGACAGCA
Organism: Saprospiraceae bacterium; assembly: GCA_041392505.1. Taxonomy (GTDB): domain Bacteria; phylum Bacteroidota; class Bacteroidia; order Chitinophagales; family Saprospiraceae; genus UBA6168. The sequence continues at coordinate 154,861 of JAWKLX010000007.1, forward strand.
GTTATTGGGAGGAAATTCGCCCCGTGCCACTGACCAATGAGGAAACGGTAGATTATTATCGGAAAGACAGTATAAAAGTGGTTCGGGAATCCAAGCCTTTTTTAGATTCTTTGGATCGGGAAAATAATAAATTTAAATTCGGTGCTTTATTATTTGGGTATACATATTCTAATTCTTGGAAGCAGCGATCTTTTACTATTGATTCCCCAATAAATACTTTTCAATTAAATGCAGTACAAGGTGGGAATATCCATTTGGGAATAGATTATAAAAAAGCATTTGATAAATTAAATAATAAAAAAATAACCATTGGCGGAAAAATAAATTACGGTTTTGCAGAGGAAAAATTTAGGGCGGCAGCAAGGTTGCAATATAATTACAACCCCAAAAAATATAGCCGTGTAAGAGTAATGGGAGGACAGGAAATAGCCCAGTATAATGAAGCAGAGCCAATTAGCATTTTATTAAATTCGCTTTATTCGTTATATGGTAAAAGGCATTACGCCCGCCTTTATGATAAAAAATATCTGCGAATAGATCATGGCAGTGAAATAGCAAATGGTATTTTATTGTTTGGGCTTTTGCAATATGCTGATCGGTCGCCTCTTGTCAATCATTCCGATTATAGTTTTTTTAATAAAAAAAGGGAATATGCGCCAAATATTCCAATTAACGACCATTTATTGGAAGGTGAATTGGAAAGAAGTAAAGCTTTAATAGCTGGTATCAGCGTCAGGTTTCGGCCAGGACAACGCTATTTTGATTACCCAGACCGGAAATATATTATTGGTAGCAAATTCCCTGATTTTTGGGTGCATTATAGAAGGGGAATACCTTTTCGACAAGGGGCAGCAGGTGGCTTAAAAAGCGAGGTGAATTTTGACCGTATATCCGCAGTGTTGCAGAAAAGGGAAATTGCGATGGGCCTAATAGGTCAAATGTCTTTTAGGTTGGAGGCCGGGACTTTTATCAGCACAAAAAAACGGTTCTTTCAAGACTACAAACATTTTTTAGGAAACGAAATACAGATCGGAAATTCGGAGCTTTCTTTGGTGTCGTTTAAGCAGCTGCCTTATTATGAATACAGCACCAGCGATAGTTGGTTGGAAGGTCATTGGGAGCACAAATTTCAAGGCTATATTTTAGATAAAATACCGCTAATCAAACGGTTAGGGTGGGGGATGGTCGCAAGCGCCAATTTCTTATACACGCCAGAAAAAAAGGATTATTTGGAGTGCTCACTTGGAATTGACCAAATAGGATTCGGTATCTTAAAATTGTTCCGTTTTGATGTGGTGAGCTCTTTTTCAAAAGGAAAATACAATGGCCTTGGCTACTTGTTTGGCATAACGCTGCCCATTGACGATTTTCAATTGTAAGGATCAGTCTTCCTGGTTCCGCCAATCTGTCACTGACATGTAAACAATCACCACTCCGCCAATAATCATCAAGATCCGGATTAAAAAGCCAAACAAAGCTCCGGGGGCGTCGATCCAAGTGAGATAGGACAGCTTTATACCGACTAAACTCAACACCAAAGCTGTGAAGCCGATGATGAACAATAAAAAACCTGCGGTCACCCAAATTGTCTTTTTCATTTTTGCATAAATTTTGATTGCAGCAAAGCTAAACCCTTTTAAAAAACATCTAAAAGGGAATCCAGTTTTTGAAATCATCAATTGTAAAATTTAGCATTTCCATTTACCCTTCACTTTGCAAAACCTACCTTTGCCGAATCCTTAACCAATCTAGCGGAAATGATCAAATTGATAGAATGCCCACGTGATGCGATGCAAGGGTTGAAAGAATTCATCCCAACAGAAACAAAAGCCGCCTACATCAACCAATTATTGAAAACAGGGTTTGACACCATTGATTTTGGCAGTTTCGTCTCCCCCAAAGCCATTCCCCAAATGCGGGATACAGCTGCAGTTTTGTCGCTGCTCAACCTTACAAATACGGAAACGAAATTGCTAGCTATCGTCGCCAATCAGCGTGGTGCTGATGACGCCAGTCAATTTGAAGAAATAAAATACCTCGGTTACCCTTTTTCTATTTCCGAAACTTTCCAAATCAGAAATACCAACGCAACCATTGAAGAATCCTTGGAGCGGGTAGCGGGCATTCAGAAAACCTGTGTCGAGACAAATAAAGAAATGGTCGTTTACATCAGCATGGGTTTTGGGAACCCTTATGGCGACCCCTGGAATGTGGAAACGGTGGTAAAATGGGTCGATAAATTGGTGGCCATGGGTATCCGAATCATTCAATTATCTGACACCATCGGAGTGTCCAACCCAGCAAACATTGAGTATTTATTTTCCAATTTAATTCCTTTATACAAAAATAAGGGCGTTGAAATAGGGGCGCATTTACATACCCAACCGCATTCTTGGAAAGAAAAAATAGAGGCTGCTTGGAAAAGTGGTTGCACCCGTTTTGATGGAGCCATTAAAGGATTTGGTGGTTGCCCTATGGCGAAAGATGATTTGACCGGAAATATGCCCATGGAAAATATGGTCTTCTTTTTTCAGGACGAAAAAATACCAACCGGGGTGGATGAAGAAAATTTTAGAAAGTCCTATGCCATGGCGATTGATGTTTTTCCCCATTAAATATTTTTACATTATTGCTAACTTCGAAAGGCGGCGGTTTAAAACCGCCGCCCTTCGAAATTAGCATCACCTCGTTTCTTTAACATCAATATCCCAATATTCTGCTTTTCGGATTTCCCCACGTACACCAATTTCCTCTCCTTCATAATCGCCGTAGCATTCCAAAATGTTCATAAATAAATCTTCTCTTTTGTCAATGTATTTTTTAAATAAGACAATTGCCTGCTTTATGTTTTCGCATTTAATACCATGTCGTAAATCAATGATCCATTTTCCTTTTATCGATTTTTTTTCTTTAAAAATAGGTCGGTTTACTCTTGATTTTGGGATTAAAAATAAATCGACTACACTGAAAAAATAATACCCACCTAAAATATTATCCCGCACCAACATGCCAGAATATGGGCCATACGCTAATATTTTTCTGGCCGCTAAATCATCAAGAATAAAAGTGTGAGGTTCTTGTTCTCTGGTCAGGTGCCAATTGGAAATATTATAAGATTGCCTTTTTTCTTTGGCGTCAAAATGGAACTTCCAATTATTGTCCAATTGAATTGAAAAATCCAACCGTTTAAATGATTTGGAGTTGTCTTGAAAACCAATATCATTTATTTTAAAAAATGCTTTTAATTCTTGCTCGAAGCTTTGCATAATTGGTAAGGGATTTAAATGAATATCATTCGCTGAATATAATTTGACTCGGTTAAATGACATTATTTCAATGATCGATCAGATTAATTCTCACGCCAGTTCCACTATTTTTCCGTCCGGTAATAATTCCAATTCAACAGTTGTGCTCAAGGATGCATCAAAAAGATCGTCCGAGCGGTTAGAAGGCCCGCTCATGATATAAATACTCATATCGTCATCGATACGGGCAACGGAGCGGACAATGATATTGCCATCGGATACCGTTCCGGCCAAAACCTTCCGGTCAATGGTTTTTCCGCCTTTTTCAAAAGTCATGATGATGTACTGGTAGTTCAGCAATCCCGCTCTCCAATAAACGACCGCGTCGAAATTCTTGAGATCATTTATTCGAAAACAGGGGACAAATTCGGTGAGTTCATTTGCTTCTGGTTCATTAGGCATTATAAATTCGTCAATCAATTTATGCGGAATTGGCTCATTTTCAGTGCTATAGATGCTCGCATCCTCCTCGGTTAAAGTTAAGGGTAGGTTGGCCCCTGGAAATTTGTTTAAGAAATGTTGAAAGTTTGCTGACATTTTTTATTGAATAATGATGAATGAATAATGGCAAACGATAACCTTTCTGAATTATTCGGTTAGAAATGTGTGGTTGACTTTTGCATTGTCAGAATTGTTTACGTTTGCAAATGTTGCTGTAAAAGTACATACTCAAACCGAATTTATCCGTTCTTCATCCTTTGTCATTTGTTTTAAAAAATGGTCATAAAAAAGAATCATAGCTTAAAAAAGCTCAACACGTTCGGGCTGTCAACAAATGCAGAACGATTTATGGAAATCCATTCTGTAGCAGATTTACAACTGGTTTTAAAAACCAATTTTTCCCCCATTCATATTCTTGGCGGAGGCAGTAATTTATTATTGACAGATAATTTAAAAGGCATTGTTTTAAAAAATGAAATTAAGGGAATTATTAAAATGGCGGAAACAGAAGAGGAGGTGGTAGTTGCCGTAGGTGGTGGGGAAGTCTGGCATGAATTCGTTTTATGGACTTTGGAAAAAAATTGGGGTGGAGTAGAAAATTTATCTTTAATACCTGGTAGCGTTGGTGCTGCTCCCATCCAAAATATTGGGGCGTATGGAGTGGAAATAGTTGATGTCTTCCAGCAGTTGGAAGCGGTTGAATTGGCAACAGGAAAAGTAAAATTATTTAATAAAGAGGACTGCCAGTTTGGCTATCGTGACAGTATTTTTAAAAATGAATTAAAGGGGAAATATTTTATTTCAAAGGTGATTTTTCGACTGTCTAAATTTCCCAAAATAAATACCAGTTATGGAGCGATTAAAGAATTACTAAAAAATAACAATATTGAAAATCCAACCATAAAAGATGTAAGTAATGCCGTCATTGAAATCCGGCAAAGCAAATTGCCCGACCCAAAAGAAATTGGCAATTCCGGTAGTTTTTTTAAAAACCCAGAAATTGAACCAAGCCATTTTATTCCATTAAAAGAAAAATATCCCGATATTGTTTTTTATGAAATGCCGGACAGGAAAATTAAAATACCGGCTGGTTGGCTCATCGAAAAGGCAGGTTGGAAAGGAAAGCGGATCGGCGATGCGGGGTGCCATGCAAAACAAGCGCTGGTGCTGGTTAATTATGGGAATGCAACTGGAATTGAAATCCGCAATTTAGCGAATAAAATACAAGTGGATATTTTAGAAAAATTCAATATTGGCCTGACACCGGAGGTTAATTTTTGGTGATCAATTCCGACAGGCGGTGATTAAAAATCACCGCCTGTCGGAATTGATTATTGCTCGTCTTGCCTGACCAAATGAAAAATAACATCATCACCTATCAAGTCAATTTCTGAATCAGAAATATTTTTTATCTCATAAGCATCTGCGTCTTCCTCCTCTTTGTTTTCATTCCATAAAAACATTTTCCCATTTTCAATTTTCCATTTTAGGTCGTCGCTGCCAAACCGGATGCCCCGTTTTTTGCCAAAAATAACATCGCCGTCTTTTTGGAAGTCAGCGTTGAAACGGACATTATTTAGAATATCACTTCCCAGTTCAATACCCATTTCACCGAGCGATTCACCGAGGTCGGTCATACTATTGGCCAAGTGGCCCATGCCCTCCACAAAACTGCCGATGGCTTTGCCTAAGTTGCTGTCTTCGCCAAATTCATCTTCTATTTCTTCACGAGCATCATTCATATCCTTTTTTAGTTCTTTGCGGGCATCCGCTAATTCTTTTTTCATGTCCTTTCTCGCTTTTTCCATTTCCTGATTGGCATCAGGCGCTTCAATGGAAACTTCGTAGGTGCCGACAAATTCCTCTTGTTTTTGCTGATCTGTTTGGCAAGCTGTAAAAAATAAAAAACTGGAAAAAATAACCAGGAAATATTTCATGTTGATTGATTTAGTTGGTTAAAAAAAACGCCGCAACTTTCATTTATTTCCAACAACCGAATAATTTTTCTCGACTTATTAGATCAAGAAATTGACGAGCAAAAACAAAACAAGGAAAATCCACAGCCCATCCAGGAAGTGCCAATAAATGGAGAGCAAACGCAGCTTCAGCCTTTTTTCGGGGTCAGAGAAATAAATCAAAACAGTGATTGGCTCCTTCATTTCAGTTCTTGCGGCTTTATAAAAAAGGATCAAAAATGGCAGGCCAACAAGGACGTGGGCGAAGTGCAAACCTGACAATAAATAGAGGTAATTTGCCCCATTATTGGAAGGGTTTAGGAAAATGTCCTGATCGAACAGTTGTTTCCACGCCACAAATTGCATGATTAAAAACAGTAGGGTCAAGGCCAAAGTTATCAGCAAATTGGTTTGATAACTTTTGGTATCATCTGCCAGATACGCCCGTTTTGCGGAATGTAGTGTCCAACTGCTGCCCAATAAAATCAGGGTGTTGAAAGCGAAAAGCCATGGGATATTGATCGGTTGGGCATCGTGCTCAATGCGGGTGTAAATAAAGGCCACACAGGTTGCGAGGAACAACCCACCGATGGCGATCAAGGTCAGCATCAGCATGACATTCCAAGGGTGGAAAGCAAAATTATGGTCGTATTCATTGCGTATTTCAGAAGGTCGGTTTGACATTGCGTTAAGTGTAGAGTGATGATTTGAAAGCCAAAAAATCGGTGATATTGGCTATTGGCATGCTACTATTTTAAATCGTTTGCTTTTAAACAGCGCATCCGGAAGCCAGTTCACAAAATTGTGGAAATCCTGAGGCAAGTTTTGTTATTTTCACCGAAAACTTAATTTCACATTCCAATGAGCGAACTCGTGGTGTCGCTATTTTCCACGTTTTTTGGCTCATCTATTTTCAACTAACTCCTAATCATTTTTAAATGCCCGTTTGCAGAAAATGTAAAACTGAAATGCCAGCAGGCGCCCGTTTTTGCCCGTCTTGTGCCTTCCCGGTGATCGAGGAAACATTTATATGCCCTACATGTGGCGCAGAGAATGACATGGGGGCCAATGCCTGTATCGGCTGCCACACTGCTTTTTCCAGCCAAAAAGAAGAGGCGGTCTTTAACGATATTTTCGATCAAACCCATCAGCAAGGTCTGGAACAGGAAGTGGCCGACCGATTTAGCCTAGCATTTGAAAAGCGCTTAAAGGAAGAGCATCACCCATCGTTGCATGGCGCCTATATCGACCGATTTTTTAAAAGTGATTTCCGGACCAGTGCCGACTACCGCATCCGCCAATTGGCTGAATACCTGCAAGGCTTGACGGGTGACCCAAAAGAATTGAAAAAGGAAAAAGACACGATCCTTCGGCAGGCGTTTGAGGAGTTGATCGATTATTTTATTGTCCGGTTTTGCGAAGACTTGAACGAGGTGGTTTACCCAGAAGCAATGTTGAAATACCAGGGGATGGACTTGGATAAAATCAATCTATCGCAGATGATCTTTGACTACCTTGATTTTGAAAATGAGGACGAGTCCGTTTTTACTAATTTCGTTTCCATGCCCGCCAAAAAATTGAAAAATGCTGCGGATTCGTTCCTGCAGCCCAAAAAAGGCGAGACCCTTTTTTTTATTTGCGACCTCGCTGTTTTGAACAGTTGCAAAGACGGTTTCGCCATGACCAACGAGGCTATTTTTTGGAAAATGCCGCTCGAAACCAAACAAAGGGTTTTTTACAAAAAATTAAAAGAAGTAAAACGGGAAGAGGACTGGATTTCCATCAACGGCATTTTTTTCAATGCAGGGACAGGGTTGAATTTGAAATTGATCCGGTTGTTGAAGCGGTTGAGGGTATAAAAGGAAGCTCATATTTAGAATGATTTTTCTCGACCGTTAGAAGCTGCGTTGCAGGCATTTTTGCAACGCAGCTTCACTTGCTAATTCAGATCAGGGGTTGAAAAAGAACGATACTGAAAATTGATGTTTAGACTTTCCAAGTTTTCAAAACTTGGAAAGTCTCCGCTTCATTGGTACAATATTTAGCTTCCTATAAATGGCCAACTTATTCAATCATCACCTTTGTAAATTCAGCTTGGCCGTGGCGGCAGTTGTTTTCAAAAGTAAAGACCCGTTAGCAAGTCGCTGGGCAAAGTGGTGAAACTTGATGGTTGCCAATATCCAGATAATTCCATTTTTTTTCAAAGACATGTTTCCCATTGGTTGAAATCAATTCTATCAACCGGCCCAGGCTTGTATAGCTGAAATGAAACACGGCATGAATCTACAACCGGATTTGGGCTGACCTTCAATCGCAAAGGAATACGGCTGGTTTCCCATTGGCACTGTTGATTGGTGTAAAGATCGGAACGCCGACAAACAGGCTTGGCCCATCAAAAGTGGGCGACCATTAGCATCCGTGGAAAAAAAGTAAAAGCACTGGAATCAAATTTCCACTTTGATAAAAATTGTAGGAATACGTACGGGAAACGCCTACTGACATAAACGCTCCGGTAGTTAGGTTGAAGGATAATGTTATAGATTGTGAAAATCCCCTCGTCAATACAACGTTTTTCCTAAGTCCCCATAAAACATTTTGATGGTGCACTTAACCAATGTAAACGATAGAATCATACGGAGAAAATTGAATCAAGCTGTTGAAAATCTGGATCTATTTCTACCTCTAAATTGGAGGTTACAGGTGACTCGTTTAGCTGCTGTGGTAAAGGTTGAACAATAGAGATTTGTGGACTGCCTCCTGCATCCGTTTCAAAAATGCTGTTTACTTCATCCACATTGCCATAAAATATAATCTCCCCGCCCATTTGACCCATGGCGACCCCATAACGCTCATAGGCCAGCATCAGTGAGCAGGCAGCCAATCGCATCAGGAAAACTGTCTTGAACAGTGCCGCCACCTGCAGTTGGCAATCCAGATATGAATCGTTGAAAGAGTAAGAATAAAAAGTCGCTAATGCCGACTGCCTCCGAAAACAGGACGCCATTGGCATTGTCTTCATTTCCCAAAAAGCAAAGTCCCATACCTTGTTTCCATGAGGTCAGGTGGAAGTAGGTAAAGCTGTCCACTCCACAAACCCAAACCCCATTCGTTTGCTAACAGACTGGCCGAGTCAACTTTAAAAGATTGGTTGTGCCAGTAATTGGATACTACCGAGAAGAAAGAGTACATTTTTTCATTAATTAATGGTGTTTAAGTTTCCTCAGCCAAATATTAGCGACTATGCCAGTTCCACTTAGCCCCAAAATTTTGCGGGTTGATTTATTCAAATTAGCAAGATGCTCATCCTGAATGCGGTCAGGAACAAGCTCGTGCACATGCTTTTTGGCATGCATCGGGGACAATTTTATGTGTAAAAGAAAAATTATCAAACAACATTTCTATAAAACATGAAAAACCCCGCAAGGGAGCATTTTGATAAACTCACGCTAAATGCTCGAATTTAATAAATAAATAAAGAGGCTTTTGACTCTTTTCCAAAATAGGGTTTACACAAGAATTTGCCAAAGGCTCAATTTCCTGATCGATTTAAATATATCGTTCCCAAAAACGGGTTTATCAACAGTACTTTATTCACAACCGTACTTTTACATTTCGTGTATTGATGTTCTATTTGTAGGTAAACCGAGTTACTTTTATAATCTAATTAGTAATTAAATACCTTAAAATCTTCAAGCGTTGACCAGGAGAACAGTTTACTTCCGTTGTTGAATTATAATATTTTAAGAAGTGGTTATAGTTACTGATGTTTAAACTGGGTAGAGCTTTGGTTTAATTCTAAATGCCTCTTATTTCGTTATATAGTTCTGAAAATATTCATACCTCCCTACATAATCTGCTAACAATTCCTACCCCTGTTCGTCTCAATAAACAAATTTTTCTTTTGAGAAAGGTGTATCATTTCATGTGTTTCTGACCACTTTACATATAATCCTCAAAACTCTTCAAGTTCAGAATGTATTCTTTTTTGGGGATGATTGTTTTCGTGTTGTATGATATAGTGGTAGTATGAGACCAATAGATCCAAATGAAAAGGATTTCTAACGAAACAAATTTGAAATACTGATTGAAATTTTAGCCCCCATGATAGCTTTGAGCTCGCTAAAGGTAATGTATTGCGATCAACTATCAATGGTTTGCCTTGCCTTTCCTTCTCCTGAGATGTACTAATTGAAATAAAGGATTACTTGCTTGAGGATATAAATCTTCAGAGTAAGGTCTCAGGCAGTCTCGGATACTATTGCCTCCTGTTTTCCAAACATGCACAAAGATGAAGCGGCTTTTATGAGAAATAAGCATTTGTTCTTTTTAAGGATTTCCATCCATATTATGAGGTTATGATTTCTAACGTTGGCATCCCTGTCAGCCGCCATGCTTAATGGCGGTTGACAGGGAGATGCGTTATTCTTCACAGTTTTTTTATTTTATTCTATTTCGTTATAGAAATTCGTTTCGTTCTTTCATTCATTCTTTCTTCTTCGATATAATCAAAGAGCCTTTGGTACTCAAGTCTTTTCCACTTCATTTCGAGGATAAATCACAAATTTTATTATAGCTTTCAAGTGCTTGATTATAATCTTTCATTTTAATATTTAGATTTAATCTCACTAATAGTAATTCTAACGATTCAGGATGGTTTTCGATTCCCATATTATACCATTGTATCGCAGTTGAAAAATCTCTGCTTTTTCAATATGAGTTTCAATAGTTTCAGCATAAATTTTGGAGTAATAGTTTAAATCGCATTAATTCTTTGTATACCTCCAACACGCTTTGTCGATTCACCTACTTTTCTAAGTTCCACTTGCTTTGTTGACCAATAAAAAAATATCTGAAGCCTTCAATTTAGGTGTATCATTCTCTTCACTTTTTATCTCGTCAATTAACGCTTCAATCTCATCTTATTTGGAAGGCTCTATCTCGATAAATTTTCTTAAGTCTTCTATTGCTTGTCGCTTGTTGTTTAAGCCCAGATTGCATGTACTTCTCATCAAATAAGCGTCTGCAAAAGATTGGTCTTCATCAATCACAGCATTACAAATTTGCATACATTTTTCAAAATCCTTGAGTTCTCTATAGCATCCAGCCTTTTGAATCAAAATTACATTTTGCGGTTTTGCTTGATACGCAGAGTCAAACAGTTTAATCGCCTGTTCAAATTGTTTTTTTTGATAAGCGATTTTTCCTTGGTGAGAAAAGTAATCAAATTTATCTTGAGTCAATTCTTGATTTTTTTGAATTGCGGATTTTGAAGAATCATCTTGTGGAGGAATGAAAAATTTTAGAAGGACTGATATAGTGGCAATCACACCTATTATGATAAATATTGTTGATAGCATTATTTGGTTTATTTTTATTTCAATTGTGCAGAACGGTTGCATCTGCGCCGTTTGCCCGTTTAGGGCAAATGGGCGTAGATGCGGTGTTGGATGCTGATTTAATTTTTTCTATCTTCAGTTATTGCCTGCTTTAAATTCATGAAGAATTGGCTTATATTAAAATTAGGTTGTTTTGTTTTAACAACTATACACTTATTTATTTCATCCCTAATCACTAATAAATAATAGTCAGGTATATTTTTTAAATTGTCAATATTTGAAGAATATTTTGGACTTATTCTTATCATTATTTTATTTCTTTCTAAATTTATTACATCCTGAATTGAGAAAATTTCATCTAAATGGAGTTCTCGTTTTTTGTCATAGGAAGTAAAATTAGAAACTTGTTTAAAAAGTTCGTAGTCTTCATCTTTATTTGTTGTCATTTGGTTTAGTGAGTTCAGTTCATTGTAAATATCTAATTTGTTTTTATGAAAAAATGCGCCGTTCTTAAAACAATATCTTATTTGATTCTCCAGAGCCATAGTCGATGAAATTGAATTGCCTTCTTTATCTCCAATTTTGATACGCAACGATTGATTGTCATACACAAACAAAATAGTCATATACCTTGAGGTCATTACCGCTGCGGGTCCATGCTCTAACTTTTCTCCACCATGCCAAAAACCAAAAGCCGTATCATTGTCAATTATATAGTGAGCTTTTAATTCATAATCAAAGTTACGTTGATGTATGTTGTACAATGAATGTTTATTGCCTCCACCATATCCTGTATTAAACAACCGTTCTTGCCAATCATTCGGAATATTATCTTGCAATAAAATATTTGTTCTGTTTTTTTGCAAATTTTGAAAAATGCTATCTTTATCTTTTTTGAAATTAGATGTATCTACTTCTCCTTTAATAACAGTAAATAAAACAGTTATCAGCCCTATCACAGTTAAGATTGTGAAAATTGTGCCCATGTTTGTATTGTTTAGATGATTTTTGAAAGTAAATCAATGGTGGCAAGTAATTTTTCCAGTTCCAAGACAAATTGGACACTCCTTCCAAAAGACTCCCCATCCATAAACATTTTTGTACTCTCCGTTAATATATTCATAATGCCATTCTTGTCCTACAAAATTTCCATACCCATTGCCGCTACAATTACCACAAGTATATACTCCTTTACCTTTACAGGTTTTACAATTGTTGGCATCTCTATATGAAGGTGGGGCATCGGAATTTAATCCATTTTTTGCCCTTTTAAAATGCCGCTTCATTCCTCTTTCAAAAATAGAACCGTTGTCAATTATCGTAAGGATAAAATAGTTTTCGTTTATCCATTCAACTTCCCCCTTGAATGTGCTTCCATACCCATCAACAAAAGTGAATACTTTCTTGCTAAATGTCCATTTACCATTCCTGGATGAAGTACATGAACCCATCAATTTGCCTGTACCATCTTTAAACATACTCCACTCATTTTTGCAATTTCCCATATCAACATCCCATTTGCCAACAATTGATTGGCTGTACAAAACGGCAGAAAGGAAAATCAAGCAAGTAAACATCGCCAAAGAAATAGGGCTCTTTTTCATTTTTATTTTTTTTAGTTAATTGCATCCAACTACGGTATCCCCAGAGCTGTTCCGCGTATCCCGCCAGTCTCTAATTTCGCATTTAATGTATCAAATGTATAAAGAAAATGAAACAGCGTGCATTACACCTTGGGAAAAATAATAGGCAAAGGACATTTATATCGGAAGAGTAATGCACGTTGTTTTTTATATCAAATCAAAATCACGCACCAGTCCTCGCCAAATGCGGCAAGCAAGCCAACTGTATCCGCCCACCGTGGCGGGTGATTCCAGTCAAAACCATTCATGGCGTCTTCGCGTCCTGTCGGGCAGCAAGGATGGCGTGGCTTCGATGGCGAAGAAAACGGTATTGGCCAGCACCAAAGGCGGTTTCCTCCTGGTCGACTTGGACGATTGAATGCCATAATGATCCATTGGCGTTTCGGTCGCATAGTTGTTCCGCACGTAATTCAAGAGATAGACATTAAATTCCACGGGGATGGTCTTGCTAGCGGGTGGTTTATAATTCCAGGTGCCATAGGGGATCAGTTTCCCGTCAGGGGCATAATAAATTTCTTCTGTGGTGACGTTGCCAATGCCTTGGACAAAGCCGCCTTCGATTTGGCCAAAATCAATGACTGGGTTGGAGGAGCGACCCGCATCGTACAAGAGGTCGGACCGGACACGTTGAACCCGCCCGTCAGCACATCAATTTCTACTGGAGACGGCCACACAATAATTGGAAATAATAAAATGCCTGATCGCCTTCGGTGATCGTCCATTGTCCCAGATTTTTGGGTATTCGGTTAAGTTCCCAATTTTGGACTGGCGTACAAAGCTCGGGCCGATAAATTGATCCTTTCAGAATAGGCACCTGCTGACAATTTTCCCCAGTTTTTTTCCAATTCGTTTTCCAATTCCAGGCGACCACAGATGGATTGTCTTGGCAAAATTGCATCAGCCGGTTTCGATGTCTTTGGCAGTTACTTTTTTACTACCCCACCATTCAAGTCAGTACCAGTGGAAGCGCCCGTCGAACTGGCGTTCGGAACGGTGCTTGCATCGCTGACGCCCACCCGGATCAGGTTCAGGTCGATGCCCAAAATCTCACAAGCGATCTGGGCGATTTTGGTATGGATGCCCTGGCCCATTTCGATGCCCCCATGTTCGATCAGAACGGTGCCATCATCGCTAAAAACCACGACGTAGGCGCCTCCCTGGTTCATCGGGCGATAGGTGTAAGAAATGCCATATTTAATGGGGATCATCGAAATCCCTTTTTTCCGCCAACGGTTGTTTTTGTTGTATGATTGAACGTTTGCGAGGCGCTCATCAAAGTTGGCAGCAACCTTTAGGTCATCCCAAACTTGTTTGAGCCGACAATATTTCAGCGCCTGTCCGTAGGGCGTAAAGTCATAATTTGTTGCGCTGGCTTCTTTGTAAAAATTGCGTTCCCGCACCACTTCTGGGCGGAGGCCCAATTGATGGGCGATGTGCTCAATGGCATTTTCCCGAATGAGACTGCACTGGATGACTCCAAATGACCGGAAGGCCGTACGGCTGACGACATTGGTACGACAGGCAATGCCATTCGCTCCAAAGGTTGGCACATTATAAGCGCCGTCAGCACTCAAGATGACTAAGTCCATGACAGGTAGAGAACAGTCAAATGAGTAGCCCGCATTGGACCAATAATCCAATTTTAGTTTTTCAATTTTTCCATTTTGATCGGCAACGATGCTGTACTGTCCTTTAAACGGGTGTCTTGTTCCTTGCATGGTCATGTCCGTGTTGCGGTCATTGGCCAAGCGGACGGGTTTGTTCAAAGCCCAGGCTGCGATGGCAGCAGCCATGGCCGGGTAGGGTGGGCGCACTTCTTTTCCACCGAAACCACCACCCAAACGGATCACCTCCGCTTCGACTTTATTGGTTGGCAATCCTAAAATATTGGCTACTTGCTGCTGCACCGATGCCAAATGCTGCGTGGAGGAATACAGATACAATTCATCGTTTTCGGCAGGAACAGCCAATGTTGCTTGGGTTTCCATATAGAAATGATACTGCGCACCTGTCCTTTGTTCGCCAGTGGCGAAAACTTTCCCATCCACTGGTTTTGGCGCAGCCAACCAGTTTTCATCACTGCCGGGGCGGATCATTTTAGATTGATGAGTGCCAGGGTAAAAGGTCAGTTGACCTTGGTTGGGCGGCAAGGCCAATGCTTCTTCAATGGTTGAAGCCTTGCCATTTTCAATGTCTTCATAGTCAATTTGAGCCATGACCCAAGCGGCGGCATTGCGGGAAGTGTAGAGGTCTTTGGTGACCACCACGCCGATGGGTTGACCGTAGGCGGTAACGTACTCATTGGCAAAGGCAGGATCGTAGTTGGCCCAGACAAATTTCGGGTCGTCGATTTTAAAGGTGTTGTTGTTTTTGAAAAAGGAACTCATTTTGCCTTCCGCTGGAATATCTTTTACCGAAATGTACTTGACGGCATCTGGAAATGCTGCTTTCAATTTTTGCTGCAAGGCGTCCAAACCGCCGATCGTTTTATAGGAAAACTTGGCAAACTGGCGGGTGCTGAACACATAAGTTGCGTGGAGCGTATTCGGAGGGCCAGGCAGGTCTTGGGTATATTTGGCTTCGCCCGTTGCCTGGATGTAAGCGGAAATTTTAGTGCTGGCTGGGCCTTCATCCAATCGTTGCGTTGGCTCAGGGTCTACGCCACGGGCCTTCAAATTTTGTTTGATTGGGCCACCAAGTGCCTCCTCTTTAATGTTTCTCCACTTAACAAAATCCGAGGCTTTTAGGGACGTTTGCAAAAGGCCTCTTGCTTGGTTTTGCACGGCAAAACGGCTGGTTACTTGTTCGCCATCATTATAAGGTGCTTCAATATATCCTTCCTTCCCAAAAGAGACGGGCCGGTCGTAACTCGTACCGCCTGATTTATCGACAGCTGGTAGTAATTGTTCGTTGATATTTTCCGATAGGTAAATACCATATTTTTGAAAAATACCAACGGCCAGCGATAGGCGGAATGCCTTGCTGATCCCTTCGTCCGCCATGTCGATCATTTGGGCATTTAATTCATGGCGGAGTATTCTAAGTGAATGTTTGAAAACGGCTTCCGTCCATTCTTTGCCTTCGATAAATAGTTCGGTCGTGTACGCTCTGATGGCAATTCTGGCCACTCCTCCAAAAACCATTCTGGCTCTTTTAACGATGCCCTCCTTTACTTCAAATTCAAAACCAGCGTTGATGACTGCATGTGAATTTTGGTAGCGCCGGGAAATTTTATAAGTCTGTACCAACGCATTGGTTTTTGAGTATGGAATAAAAATTTTCGTAATGATAAAACCATGATCGAATGACTGCACCGACGGCATGTTCAATGTCCCATAGGTTCTGGGCTTGGGGTGGTCTGGGCTGATAATCGTAACCGTACCGCCCAACGTGGTGAGGCAGGTAAACAGGTCGGAGGGAAAAGGCGTCCCGGTGAATTCATTGTTTTTGACCAACATAGTATTGCCAGCGACGGAGGCTACGGATCTTACTTGCGTCCCCGCAATTCGGTGCACGTGTTTTTGCAGGGCAATCAGGCCAGCGTCGTTTTGATGGTCGCCGCAGTTCAACGCCTTTTCAATCAATTCCAATAAATCCTGCATTGTTCGGCCACCGCCGAGGTACAGGCCATCGTCCCTGACTTCTTTTTCAAATAGATCTGGAATTTGGGAAATATCGATTAAGAGTTTGGGGAAATACACATCCCTTTTATAAATGCCGATTGAGGTGTTGCCATTGACCAGTTTCACATTGTCCGGTGTCACTTTGTGTTTGGACAAAATCTTCATGACGTCCTTCAAAGTCAGGGGCTTGTAATAGTCCTGTCCACTTCCTGAAAAATGCAATGCCCGGGGCTCCGCTAACCAATTGTTAGAAAAGGGTACTTGGGTCGCCTTTTCGATTGCTTCTTTGTCCCCGTGAAAAGAGTGCATGGCATTCAGGATGGCCCGAAAACCAGTGCAACGGCAGATATGCCCATCAAAACGGTTTTCAATTTCCTCCTCCGTCGGGTTCTGGTTTTCTTTCAAAAAACTATACATGTTCATCACAAAACCCGGCGTACAATACCCACATTGCGAACCGTTGAAAGCCGCAATCCTTTCTTGCACGGGGTTGAGCCCTGTCCGAACACTGCCAATGCCTTCGGTGGTGGTGATGGCCGTCCCATCCAAGGTGACAATGGGGCGGAGACAGGAATTGACCGGGCGTTCCCAAATTTTTCCGGTCAAGGGGTCAAGTTTTGTTTCTACAACTGTGCAAGCTGCACAGCCACCCTCACCGCAACCAAACTTGGTTCCGGTAAGTCCAACGCTTGGAGAGCGGAGGTAATCAACCAATAAAAGGGTTGGGTCTGGGTCAACGAGGGTGTGTTTTTCTCCGTTGATGAAGAAATTTAAATTGTTTTCATAAGAGTCCATCATGGTAAAGTTTTTAATTGTTGAGTTGGAAATTTCAGATGTGCCAAAGGTATATAAAGTGATTTAAAAAGAAGGCATTACATGGTATGGAAAGAATTAATATTTGGCAATTAAGTGGGTGGAAATACAATGGAAATACATGGAAATACAGTGGAAATACATGGAAATACAATGGAAATACAATGGAAATACAATGGAAATACATGGAAATACATGGAAATATTTTAATCCCTGACAAATAAGGGGCTTTTTCCTAAAAGTGGAATAAATGCATTTTGCAAGGTAGCCGGGGTTTTGAACCCCGGACTTCCGAAGAGACGGCGAAACTGTTTCAAAGTCCGGTGTTCAAAACCCCGACTGCCTTGCAAAAAATCAATCAATTTCGATAATTGAATTAATTTCTATTTTTTTAAGAAAGCCCATGTGTATTACAAAATGTACTTTATGAACCGCCGATCGGATGGGCTCAACGCCCGTCCGATCGAAGGCTGTCCACTGTCTACTGATCGGACTGCCTTCAAGGCGATCTGATCACCTGTGTAGTTGTGCAATTTGTTATACACTTAGAAAGCCCTGCTTGCAATCAAAAACACTCGACTTATTTCCATGTATTTCTTTATTTCCATGTATTTCATTATTTCCATGTATTTCTTTATTTCAATTTATTTCGATATTTCTTTTTACCAAGCTGAGGACCTATCACCGATGTTGTGCAAAATACCATTATTCCCTAAGTTTACCACCCAATGAAAATCCTCAACACTCACCAAATACGTGCCTTGGATGAATACACAATTGAGCACGAACCCATCGCTTCCATCGACCTCATGGAGCGGGCTTCCTTGGCTTTTGTAAAATGGTTTAAATATAATTTTCCTGATAGAAATAAACGGATCTGCATTTTTTGTGGCCCCGGCAATAACGGCGGTGATGGCCTGGCTATTGGCCGTTTACTCAGCCAAGATCACTATGAAGTGGTGATTCATATTTTAGAAATAGGTTCAACCAAAAGCCCTGATTTTCAAGTAAATATAGAAAGGGTAAAGCAGGCAAGGTGTTGCCCTATTGAGTACATTAAGGAAGATCAGCTTCTACCCAAATTTGGAGAAAATGACCTATTGGTAGACGCCATTTTTGGTTCTGGGCTTAGCCGACCAATCGAAGGGTATTGGGCTGATTTCATCAATTATTTGAATGCCCAGGCAAGTACTAAAGTAGCGGTTGACATTCCTTCTGGAATGTTTGCAGATCAACCGACAACGGGGATTTCAATGCAGGCTGATTTTACCTTTTCTTTTGAAATGCCCAAGTTGGGTTTTCTTTTTCCCGAAAATGCTGATCGGGTAGGAGAGTGGTCGTGCGGGAGCATTGGGTTGCATCCAGATTTTATTGAAAAAGAGAACACACCATTTTATTTCACCGATATTGATTCAGTAAAACCTCTTTTACAGAAAAGGAAAAAATACAGCCACAAAGGTTCGTACGGTCATGCATTGTTGGTAGCTGGGAGTCTTGGAAAAGTTGGAGCGGCCTGTTTGGCGGCAAAGGCCATCCTTCGCAGCGGGGCTGGTTTGCTGACCATTCATGCCCCAAAATGTGCTTATCAAATTTTACAAACAGTGGTTCCGGAGGCGATGGTGGTTTTAGATGAGGAGGAAGAGGTAATCACTAATGTGACAAGCGATTTGGCGAAATTCAATTCTTTTGGCATTGGTCCCGGCATTGGTACTAATAATTTGACGGCCAATGCTTTAGAAGATTTATTGGATAGAATCGATACCCCAATTGTTTTGGATGCCGATGCGCTGAATCTGATCGCTTCGAACCCTTCGCTTTTCAATAAAATACCCAAACAGTCTATTTTGACGCCCCATCCAAAAGAGTTCGAACGGTTGTTTGGGACATCAAAAAACAACTTCGAGCGCAATGATTTGCAACGGGAAAAAGCAAAAGAATTGGGAATTTACATCATCCTAAAAGGTGCTCATACAGCCATCGCCTGCCCCGATGGGTCCTGCCATTTCAACAGCTCTGGCAACCCTGGAATGGCAACGGGTGGAAGTGGCGACGTGCTGACTGGTATTATTACTGGATTGTTGGCGAGTGGGTATCAGCCTTTTGAAGCTGCCATATTTGGTGTTTATTTGCACGGCCTTGCTGGGGATTTGGCAGTAAAATCTATCGGCCAGGAAGCACTATTAGCTAATGATCTCATAGAATATTTGGGCAAGGCATTTCTATCTTTAAAACAACCTTTCAGCTAATCACTAATAAACTAATCACCAATCACCAATCACCAATCACCAATTTGAAAATCGAATTTTGGTACATCGGAAAAACTTCTTTTCCTTATTTAGAAACAGGAATGGAAATTTATGAAAAACGGCTGGAGCGCTACCTGCCGTTTCAATCTGTATTAATTCCAGATGTAAAAAATGGAAAAAAATTACCATCGGAACAATTAAAAATAAAAGAAGGGGAAGCGGTTTTAAATAAATTAAATGCCACGGATTTTTTGGTGTTGCTCGATGAGCGGGGCAAGGAAATGTCCTCTATTCAATTCTCGAAATTTATGGAGCAAAAATTACAATTGGGCAACCGAAAATTAATCTTTTTAGTGGGTGGCGCATATGGTTTTTCAGAAACAGTTTACCAACGTGCCGACCAAAAAATGTCCCTTTCTAAAATGACTTTTTCTCATCAGATGATCCGTTTGTTTTTTTTGGAGCAAATATTCCGGGCGATGAGTATTTTAAAAGGAGAGCCTTATCATAATGAGTGATTTTTTTGGTCGAGGGTGGACGGTAGACGGTGGACGGTACAATCTATAAAATTAAAAGTCGTGGTTTTGATGTAAAAAGGTCAGCTCCAAATAATAATTTCAATTTTCAATTTTCAATTAATAAAAAATATGTCAATCACTATTATCCTTTGCATTGTTATTGGTCTTGTTTCTTACCAATCTTTTGAAAAGCCAGAACTGTTTCACAAACTGAAACACCACCCATATTCTGAGCATCGATTTAAAGAATATTATCGTTGGATCACTTCTATTTTTGTGCATGGCGATTATTCTCATTTATTTATTAATTTATTTGTTTTATGGCAAATAGGTAGTCGGGTAGAAGGTCGGTTTATGGTCGAGTTCGGTGATATGGGAAGATTGTATTTTATTCTTTTGTTTTTTTTGTCAGGTTTGGTTGCTGACTTGCCGACTTTTTTTCAATATAAAAATAATGACTTCTTTTCCAGTGTAGGCGCATCTGGAGCCGTGGCCGGTATGCTAATGCCTTATATTTTATTTTGGCCTTGGGAATGGTTTCTTTTCCCTCCCTTACCTGGTTTTTTAATTGGAATCGGCTACATTATTTATTCTTCTTGGGCCGATAGAAACAGAAGTGGCCGCATCAATCATTCTGCACATTTATATGGAGCTCTATTTGGTTTGACATTTATGATTATAATAGGGGATAAAATAATTCAAAGATTTTTAATGGAAATGTCACACCCCGTTCCACCCCCATTTTTTTAATGTAGCCTAAATTATCCATTGTCCATTGTCAATTATCCATTAAATAAATGTTTTTCATTTTATCCAAAGTCCTTTATTTTTTGATCCAACCAATTAATTGGGTGATCGGATTAATGCTATATGCATTGTTTTCCAAAAAGAGAGAAAGGAAAAGAAAAGCGTTGATTGGGGCGATTGTGTTGACCTTGTTTTTTACCAACCGATTTATTTCTAACCGGGTTATGAGATTATGGGAAGTGAAAACAATTACAGCCGATGAAATTGTATTGCCTTATAAAGTTGGGATATTATTGGGCGGCTATTCTAATGGTCATATTTTACCTGCACACGATCGACATAATTTCAGTCAGCGGGGCAGCCGCTTTTTTAATACTTATGAATTATACCAAACCGGAAAAATCGAAAAAATATTATTGACAGGTGGGACTGGTGATTTATTGGAAGACCAAAAAAGTGAAGCGCCGATGGTCGCTAATTTATTAATTAAATTAGGTGTGCCGGAAGAGGATATTATCATAGAGCCGGATTCCAGAAATACTTATGAAAATGCCATTTTTACTAAGCGGATTTTGCAAGAAAAAAATATTAAAGGAAACGCCTTATTAATTACTTCCGCATTTCACATGCGACGATCTCAAGCCTGTTTCGATAAGGCAGGTATTTCTTTTACGCCTTATAGTGTTGATTTTATTGGTGAGAAAAGTCGGTGGCACCCGGAGCATTCTATTTTACCCGACCGCAATGGTTTTTATTTTTGGGAAATAATGATCAAGGAATGGGTGGGGTACGTGGCATACTGGGCGAAGGGGTATATTTAATGTAGAATGTAGAATGTAGAATGTAGAATGTAGAATGTAGAATGTAGAATGTAAAATGTAAAATGTAAAATGTAAAATGCAGCCGTTTTTAAATAAAAAAAAGTCTTGGGAAATTAATTCCAAGACTTTTTTTTTTATAACGCTAAATCGTCCTTTTAGCCGACGACAATATTAATCATCCGTTTGGGTACGACGATGATTTTTTTGATGCTTTTTCCTTCGAGCCATTTTTGGACAGTATCCAATTCCATCGCCATTTTTTCTAATTCTTCCTTTGAAGCGTTGGCGGGGAAAGCAATCAAATCCCGTTTTTTACCATTGATGCTGATCGGGTATTGGATGGAATCTTCGACCAGATGTGATTCATCCAAAACGGGGGCATCGGCCTGACAAAGCGGCGTTTCATGGCCGAGTTGGTGCCACAATTCCTCTCCGGTAAATGGCGCAAATGGAGCGATCAATTTCACCAAGTCTTCTAAAATTGCCCGCTTGTTGCAGTTTTGGCTGCGCAATTCATTGACGCAAATCATAAAAGCACTAATACAAGTATTGAAGGAAAAGCGCTCAATGTCGTCCTGCACTTTTTTGATACAAGTGTGGAGCGTTTTAAACTCCGCTTTGGTCGGTGCATCGTCGCTGACTTGAAATCCTCCATTGGCATCAAAAAACAAGGTCCACAATTTCCGTAAGAATTTAGAAACGCCATCTATGCCTTTGGTGTCCCACGGCTTGGCCTGATCGATTGGGCCGAGGAACATTTCGTACATGCGGAAGGTGTCAGCTCCATATTGTTCGACTACAACATCAGGGTTGATGACATTATACCAACGCTTTGACATTTTACCAACTTCAGAATGAGTATAAAAATGACTGTCAGTGGCATCGCCTTTTGGAGAAAATACACCATTTTGATAAACACCATTTTTACATTCAAAAATAGCATCAGCATATTCGGGTCTCCAATCTGTCAATTGCTTGATAGCATTGATGTTCAAGTACGATTCGGGCGAACCATAGTTGACGACATAATCTACCAAAATTGGAATTTGGACATAATCCGTCGTTCCAGTTTCTTTGGCCAATTTGGCACAAATAAACTTACTGTGGCCGTCCACTTTTTCTTTCAATAAATAAATATTTTCAACAACTCCCTGAATCATCCCCTGGTTCAACAGTTTCTTATACGGCTCTTTTGTCGGCACTAACCCTTTGTCAAACAGGAACTTATGCCAAAAGCGGCTGTACATTAAATGGCCGACGGCATGCTCCGTGCCACCCACGTACAAGTCCACGTCCTGCCAATAATTCAATGCTTTTTGACTGGCAAATGCCTCGTCATTATTAGCATCCATGTAGCGCAAAAAGTACCAGGACGAACCCGCAAAGCCTGGCATCGTATCGGTTTCCCTCGTCCAGCCGTTGGGTAAATTGACCCAATCGGTTGCTCTTGCTAATGGTGCTTGTCCACCAGATGCCGGCTTGAAATCATCCAATTCTGGCAGTTCGAGCGGCAATTCTTCGATTGGCATGGCGTGGGCTACGCCCTGCTCATCGTACACGATGGGGAACGGCTCGCCCCAGTAACGTTGGCGGCTGTAAATGGCATCCCGCAAGCGGAAATTGATCTGCCGGGTGCCGATGCCCATCGTTTCTATTTTTTGCAAAATCGCTTCGATAGCATCCAAGACCTCCATGCCATTGAGGAAATCGGAGTTGATCATTTTGCCTTTTTTGTCCTCGATGGTGGCACCGGGGTACATGCTTTTATCGATGATCTCGATGATTTCCAAATCAAACTTTTCAGCGAAGCGCCTGTCCCGTTCATCATCAGCGGGAACGGCCATGATGGCGCCTGTACCATAATCTTTCAACACATATTCAGCAATCCAAACGGGGATTTTGGCACCGTTAAATGGATTGATGGCATACGCACCAGTGAAGGCACCGGAAACCTCTTTGGTCTCAGACATCCGATCCCTTTCGGAACGGGTGTTGACGTAAGCCAAATAATCGCTGATTTCTTTTTCCTGGGCAGGCGTCGTGATTTCTTTTACCAAGTCATGCTCTGGCGCCAAGACCATGAAAGTGGCGCCAAAAATGGTATCGGCCCGGGTGGTGAAGATTTCGATTTGGCCCTTTCCATTTTCCAAATCAAAGAACATCTGCGCCCCTTCCGAACGACCAATCCAGTTACTTTGCATTTTTTTCATGGCCTCGGAAAAGTCCACATCTTGCAAATCGTCCAACAAGCGTTGGGCGTAGGCGGTGATCCGCAACGACCACTGCAACATAGGTTTGCGCTCCACCGGGTGGCCGCCTCTTCGCTCACGCCGTCTTTCACCTCGTCGTTGGCGAGTACTGTCCCCAACTCCTCGCACCACCACACATAGGTGGTTTTGCGGTAAGCCAACCGATAATTCATCAGGATGTCGCTTTGCGCTTTGGCATCCATTGCGTTCCATGCGTCACCAGTAAATGTGTCTTCTTGCGAATTGGCAGCGTTGGCATTGGCATTTCCCACTTTTTCAAAAATAGCCACCAGTTCTTCGATCGGTCTGGCCTTTTCTGCTTTTTGGTCGTACCAATGATTAAACAGCTGCAGGAAAATCCATTGTGTCCATTTATAATAGCTTGGGTCAGAAGTTTGCACCTCCCGGCTCCAATCGAAACTGAAACCGATTTTATCCAATTGGTCCCGGTAACGGGCAATGTTGTCGGCGGTGGATTTGGCCGGGTGGACTCCTGTTTGAATGGCATATTGTTCAGCAGGCAATCCAAATGCATCGTAGCCCATTGGATGTAGGACATTGTAGCCTTTCATCCTTTTAAAGCGGGCATAAATATCGGACGCGATATAGCCTAATGGATGGCCAACATGCAGGCCCGACCCAGATGGGTAGGGGAACATGTCCAAGACATAATATTTGGGGCGGTCGCTCTCATTTGAGACCTTATAAACCTGTTGCTCCTCCCACCACTGTTTCCATTTTTTCTCTATGTCACGAGGTGAATATTCCATTTTCCTAATGGTGAATTGTAAATGCTGAACGGTGAATTAATTTGCATTCTACCTCCAACATTTTGCATTAAATAAAATTTGATTGCGAAGAAAGGGGATTTTACGGAAAAGCGGAAACCCCGTTGCAGTTGATCTTTAGGAAAAAGGGAAAATTAGAATTCCGATTGAAATACAGTTGAGAGAATTTCTTCAAACTGACAATCAACAGTTTGCGAAACATTTACCTAATCCTATAGTAACAATAGAAAAGCTACCTTTTAATTTAAGTACAAAAATCAGCGAAGACCAGTTCAATCTGTTTAATCTGCGTTCGATCATGTGTAAAATAGAAATCCTAAATCCTTAGTGACACCTGAATTGTTTCCAGCAATGAAATCACTCAAAAGGTGGCATCTTTGCGCTCCAAGCATTCAACCAACAACATGAAATCCATTCTTAAAAACAACCGCATTTTCTTCATTTCAGTGTTGCTATTGGCAGTTGCTGGAGGAATCTATATGTTTGATTATGAGAAGCCTGCGCTCATTTATTTCCTAAGTCAGCATCGTTCCAACTTCAATAATTTGTTTTTTACCTATTTGACAAAATTGGGGGAAGGGTATGTTTACATTGTGGCAGTGCTATTTTTTTTGACTTATAAATTGAGGCATTCCTTGTTAATAGCTTTGATCGGTTTTTTTGTAATGGGTTTTAGCTTTGCTTTAAAAAGCTATTTTTCTATCGACCGTCCACTGGCTTTTTTGCAAAAAAACAATTTGCTTGACCAAGTGACTTTAGTGCCGAATGTGGAATTGCATTCCGGTGCCAGCAGCTTTCCTTCTGGGCATACCATGTCGGCTTTTGCGATTTATAGTTTTTTGATTTTGGTTTTGCCTTCGAAAAAAAGGATCATCTTCCCTCTGCTATTAATTGCTTTAGGAGTTGCGCTTTCCCGTGTCTATTTGGTGCAGCATTTTTTTGTGGATGTTTATGTCGGAGGTATGATTGGCGTAATGGTAGCCGTATTTTTTTATTGGCTTCAGGAAAGATGGAAAATGGATGAAAACCATTTTCTGGAAAGGCCATTAAAAAACAGTTTTAGAAAAAACAGGCTTGCAACTAAGCAATGATTACGAAATAATTTTCCCGCAGGGTTCGCAGAGGTTAACGCAGAGTTTCGCAGAGTTTTCCCATGATTCTCTGCGAACTCAGCGGGAAATCATTTAATCCTTTTCGCTCTCTTATTCCCAATTTCCATGGCACGCCAGTCGCTCAGGAGACTTTCGGTATGCTGTCTGTTGGCCGATGAAACGGGTAGGTATAGCTTTTCCTTTTTGTGGGCTATCGTCTTCGATGGTAATTGACTTAGCGCCGTTCAAGCGCATGATTCGATAAATGTTAGCGGGATTGTTGTAGTCACCTGGCTTCCGATCTTCAAAACGGTAAACAATGAGGTAATGTGCGTTTTCAGGCAAAGAGCATTTCATGGTCAGTTTGCCTTTTTTGTATTTGGCTTTATCCAACTTTGGAGTAGGAGGTGTGGGTAGTTTCAGGTAATCCATTTCCGGCCAAACAGCTGGGTATTTATAATAATGTAATCGAAGCGAGTCGGCCACGCCCAACAAGTTCTTTCTCAAAGAGTTAGTATTGTAAAAAATGCTGCCTTGGATATTTGGATAAAGCCTGTTCATGGCCACTTGCAATGGTATTTGATTGGCCTTGCCCCAAGCAGGTTGTGCATCTGTACCAACCTTATAAACCCCGTGTCCAACGTAAATGTGCTTCCCAAAAGAATGTTGGTGCCACCAATCCAACAGAAATTCATAATCGGCGGCAGGAAAACCGATATTCCAATAAATTTGTGGAGCAACGTAATCAATCCACCCCTTTTCCAGCCAAAGCAGGACGTCTGCATACAAATTGTCATAGGAGGCAATTCCGGCCTGGGTTCTCGAACCATTTGCATCAACTGCCGAATTTCTCCAAACACCGAAAGGGCTGATACCAAATTTCACATGCGGTGATACAGTCTTGATCATTTCACTTACTTGTGAAATAAGCGCATTTACATTGCTCCTTCTCCAATCCTCAATGTTAAAATAACCATAGCCATATTTTGCAAAATCCTCACTATCCGGGTATAATTCACCCGCTGCGGGGTAGGGATAAAAGTAATCATCGAAGTGAATGCCGTCCACATCATATTTCATGATTATTTCCAAAACGACTTCAGTGATATAATTTCTGACCTCTGGCATGGCAGGGTTGAAATACAATTTCCCACCATATTGCACAAACCACTCTGGATGGGTGTGATAAGGATGTTGTTCTCCTAAATTGAACGCCATCGTATCCATCGAAGCGCGGTAGGGATTGAGCCATGCATGGAATTCCATATTGCGGTTGTGGGCTTCTTCAATCATAATGGCCATCGGGTCATAAACTTCCCTTGGCGACTTACCGGATGCCCCTGTCAGGTACTTAGACCACGGTGCCAACTTGCTCTCGTAAAAAGCGTCGCCCGTTGGCCTGACCTGCGCAAAAACTGCGTTCATGCCTTCGTCTTTTAAAAAATCAAGCGTTTCATTCCATTCTTCAAGGACGACGTCTTTTTCCAAAGCTGGTTTGGAAGGGAAGTCAATGTTGACGACCGTAGCCACCCATGCCCCTCTGAATTCCCGTTTAGGTATGATTTCTTGAGCATTGACAGCAGTGCTCAAAACACCAATAAGTATCAAAATGTAAATTCGGGATACAATGGAATTATTCATCTGAGTTCTCTTTTGTTAAATTTTAGTTTAAGAATTTTGCAGGCAGTTTCATTTATTGCAAAGCTCAAACCATAACCATTCATTGGTAAAGGTATCAAAATGAAAATGGGACGGCAAATTAACATTGCCGTCCCATTTTTCTATACCAAAACCTTAATAGGTTGAAAAATAGAACTGTTTTACAGTAAAGGTCACGCTCTCGTTACCAAAACCACTGGCTTCGCCAAGGTTTTTCCATTCTGGGAAATGCTCAAAATCATGGTGCCCAAAGCGCCACCGCTAATGTCGAGTTCCTTGTTGTAGAAGCCATCAAAATTTTTGATGTTTTCTTCGAAGACCAGCTTGCCAGCAGAATCAACAATGCGCACCAAGGTAGGCACGGCCTCGCCGCTGAAGCGCACGTTTAAATTACCAAAAGTTGGATTTGGATAGGCGTTGAATTCATCAAGTTCAAGCGCATTGTCTGTAAATTCCAACTCCTCTGGAGCGGGGACAATTTCTTCAACAGGTGTCGTCTCTTCCA
The DNA here is from genome assembly GCA_041392505.1 of Saprospiraceae bacterium. Classification (GTDB taxonomy): domain Bacteria; phylum Bacteroidota; class Bacteroidia; order Chitinophagales; family Saprospiraceae; genus UBA6168. The sequence continues at coordinate 182,601 of JAWKLX010000007.1, forward strand.
CTTCTTGATCCTTTGGGCATTCTTTAAAACGGGCGTCTGTTTCATAAACCTGTCCATCCCTCATATAGGTAAAAGAAAATGCTTGACCAGGCTCGTGTTTGTCACGCTCGTTTACCAATTCATTGTGAGTACCAACGGGGATGCCGTCGATCGCTAAGATACGGTCGCCCTTTTGCAAACCAGCTTGCTCGGCTGGCCAGCCATTGCCGGGGATGATGCCGGAAACACCAACGCCTTCCCTGCCATTGCCGTAGTTGCCAACGTAAATGCCGAAGAAAACTTTACATGGGTCACGCTCAGATTTACGATAAGAATGATCCATCCTGCCAGTCAAAGTTGAAGAAACTACGATGGTTTGACCTTCACGTAAAACATCGATCACGATGACATCATCAACTTTGTATTGCCCCAAGACGTCGTGGAGGTCGCCAGACGTGCGGATAGAAGTACCGTTGATGGCAGTCATGATGTCGTTCTTTTTCAAACCGGCTTTATCGGCGCCACTTCCGGCAACGATGCCGTCCACTACGACTCCTTTTTCACCGCTATCTGGGTATACGCCCAACAGCACATCATTTTGCTTTTTTTCTTTTTGCTCGTTGCCGTGGTGCTCCTGAATCTCGTGTAAGTCGCTGAAATCGAAATCCATATCGATCAGTGCTTCTTGCCAATCGCCGTCACCATTGATTTTTATCGTGTTGCCATTATGTTTGAAAAGGAATAGGTTTTCGCCGCTGACACTGTTTTCATCGCCAGTTGAGCTGATGATAACTTCTACGTTTTTTGCATCTTTCAAATCAAGTTCCTTGACATACTCATCTGCCGATTGGCCCTTGTCCAATCTTTTCTTTTTGACAGTGATGGTCCCATCGTCGTCAGCAGTTTTGATGATGATGACGCCTTGGGAGGCATTGTCATTACTTTGGGCAAACATATTTCCAGCTAAAAAGAAACAGGAAAGGAATAATGCGGAAAGGAAAAATCTTTTCATGTCGAGTGATATTTAAGTGATTAGAATTCCGGGCGCTTGCCGGAGTGAACAAAAGAAAGACGTACGAAAGACATATTAGTTAACGGAACAGTTGCTTAAAGGGAGAGAAATCGAAATTATTTTTGGGGAAGGAGGATGTGTGCAGTTTTTAGGCGGCAGCAGCTTTTGGTATTTAGACATATTTAAGTTTTAAAAAATTGAATTATTAAAAAATTATTTATTTTTTTCGATCTTTAGAAATAAAAATGAACAAGAGCCAAACTCTTTCACTATCTGGTGAAGAGATAGTTCTTTTACATTTTTACGATTCGCTTTAATTCTTTTTGCCCATCTGCATGGATTAATAGGAGGTAGTATATTCCTGGCAACAGTTCTGAAACATCTATTTGATTATTTTGAAATCCCTCTCTTAAAAGGTTGCCCATTCGATCAAGAATTTTGACCCCTTTCAATTGGCTATCACTTTCTATGAATAAATAGTCCCCGGTTGGATTGGGATAGACAGTTGAGACTTTTATGTCTTCTATGTGATTGGTGCTTGATATGTTTAAGTTGAGTCTTTTTGAAAATACCTGTCCGAACAAATAGGGAGTCAATGTTCCACCTGGCTGGGTAGTGTAAATGAAGATTGGCATTTGATCTGAATCAAATAAAAAAGAGAAATTTTGAACATTTGATGCAGTTGGCAAAAAGTTGCCAATATTTTCCCAACTATTATTCGATTTTAATTTTTTAATTTCAAGTATGGACTTATTCGAGTCAATCTTTTTTTTTTGTACGATAAAAATGTTTCATCTTCCTTGTTTATTTTAATATTAATTTCAGTTTGTATATTGGTAGCAAATAAATCAGATTCTTCGGTTAAGTTGATCCATTCATTGTTTTCAAATTTGAACACACAAACAGAACTAAGGCCATTTTCTGTACAATGCCAAGCAATAAATGGGTCACCAGAAAAATTCAAATCAATAGAAGTAGATTGACCAGGTTTAAAATTATTTTGATTTCCAACTAATGACATTCCATCCTCATCAATCTTTTTTACAGTAATATTTCCAGAATCTAAATCTCCATAAATAATGAATGCTGTGCCATCCTTAGTAATTTTAATTTTGCCGTCATAACTTCTACCAATATGATTGCTTACATTTTTATAATATTCCCAAGTGCCATTATTGAACTTTTTTAAATAAATTTTGAATTTTTCGTTGTTAGGTATGCCTGAGGGTTCCTCAGAATATAGCACAAATAAATTGTTGTCAGTATCGAATTGCATGTCCAATAATTTGCCTTCCGCAGTAATTTCATTGGGAGAACCAATATTGACCCATTCGTTATTAATATATTTCTTAACCAAAACCGTTTTATATCCACCAATGTTATAACCAACATGTGGTATGTTCAGAGAATCGACTTGGATAAAATAGCCATTAATGGATTCAATACTGTCGATAGGTAGTTTTTCTATTTGGTCGTAATTAAGCCTCCAAGTGCTAGTCAATGTATTGCTCCACATGTCTTTTGCGATAAAGAAAATACTTCCATCTTTACTAGAAGCCGCTGCAATTCCTTTGGATAAGTCACGCGTTATACTACTCCCGCCAATATTATTCCACTCATTGTTTTCAAATTGCTTAAAAGTCGCAATGCCCCCAGCAATTGTATTCCCTGACTGAATATTTCTAAAAAAAACAACTGGTAAGTTATTTTTAAATAGAATGTCTTGGTCGGAAATGTCTGTAAACGATAGGTTTAAATCGCTTATCCGTGACCATTGAATCCAATCATACTTAAATACTGCTGCCTTATAAAAATTATTAAGGTCTTCTCCAATTAAATATAAATGATTGTCCTCATTAAAATTAATCGATAATTTTTCACTTGCTATATTTTCTAACACTCCATTAGTTGCGACATTCGACCAATTTCCATTTTGATATTTTTTTACAGTAACGGATGAGTCAAACCAGCCTTTGTATGCAAATATTGGTCTATTTAATTTGTCTATGGCAAGATCTGAACAAAAAATAGCTTTATCTGTTACTGGTGCACCCCCTAAAATTTGCCATCCTGTACCATTAAAAAATTCAATGAATGTTTCGTTATTGATTGGAGATTTATAAGAGACTAACAGGTCGTTTTCATGATCAACTTCAAATGATTCTATATAAGGTAAATTAGAAATGGAAGCACCGTTAATTGATACCCAATTGTTATTTTCTAACTTTTTGATGTATGCGGTTGAATTACCTCCTGATAAATAATGGTAGCAAATAAAAAAATCTCCATTTTCTGCGATTCTAAAGTAGAAATTTGAGTATAAAACAATGTTAATGCTTGGAGCAAAATCGACCCATTGATTCTGTTCAAATTTTTTAAAATATATGTAGGCGTCGTTGTCATAAACTACATAAACTCCTCCGTCCTTTTTAGAATAATTTATACTTGGGGACTGAGAATTACCATTGTATAAAAAATCATTTCCAACTGTTGACCATTTGTCGTTTTCAAATTTCCTTACAAAAGCTCGGCCATCATTAGTTATGTCTGTTGCTATAGCATATATAACACCAAATGAGTCAACTGTTGCATGCAAATTGTTTACATTTTGATAATAAGCTTGGTTAAAGTCATCACCGCCAAATGGTTCCCAAATTTGAGAATTTAAATTGACCCAGAAGAATAAATATATAAATGCAAAAGCAAATTGATTTAGAGAAGAGAATTGCATTAATGTTCTTATTTAGTTAATGATTTTTTTAATTATTGATTGCTAATACAATTTATTAATCAATATTAAAGAGATAATCAGTTTAGTGCTATTAATATTGTTTTCAAAAAATCATACAAAAGAATACCCATGCTTACTCAACGGCAACGAACGAACCCTATCCCCCGTAGCTGCAAAAAGCGCATTGGCCAATGCGGGTGCGGCTGGTGGCGTTCCCGGCTCTCCAACCCCTCCTGGATAAGCATCCACATCCATGATATGCACTTCCACGTGTGGGGAAGTTTTCATCCTGACCATTTCGTATTGGGGGAAATTAAATTGTTGGACTTGGCCACCTTCAAAAGTGATTTCTCCAAACAAAGCAGCCGATAAGCCGAAGACGATCCCACTTTGCATTTGTGCTTCGACCGTATCGGGATTGATGACTTGGCCACAATCTATGACGCAGTAAAATTTATCAATCTTAAATTCCTTTTCCCCGGTTCTCGATATTTCTGCTACCTGCCCAACGATAGAACCAAACGATTCATGTAAAGCGATCCCTCTAAATTTACCTTCAGGCAAAGGTGTTGACCAATTGCTCATTTCAGCAACTTTGTCGAGGACGGCCATGAATCGGGGATGGTCGTTTAGTTTGCTGCGGCGGAACTGATAAGGGTCTTGGCCGGAAGCAGCTGCGCATTCATCCATAAATGACTCGGTGAAAAAGGCATTTTGAGAACTGCCCACCGAGCGCCAAAAACCAACCTCAATCGGCAAATCAACCTGACCAAAGGAAACCGTTGCGTTGTTCATATGATAAGGCAAGTTGCCAGCACCTTCCGAACTGCTAACATCATTCTTTGGGTCTTCGGCCATGGCCGGCATGATCCTCATCATGGAGCTGTGGCCGACTGATTGCAAGGCCATTTTATTTTCCCAAGCATCTATTTCACCATTGTTGTTGACGCTTGCTTTGAAATGGCTGGCAACAGCCGGGCGGTACATCTCGTGTCGCATGCATTCTTCCCGAGTGTAAACCAATTGAATAGGCGTGCCTGGCATTTCTTTGGCTACATGGGCGGCGTTGAGCACCATGTCAATTTCTGATCGGCGGCCAAAACCTCCGCCCAAGTAGGTGATGTTGGTTTTGATCTTATCTTTCGCCACACCCGTTGCTGTATTGACGGCATCCCTCATCAGGGAGGAACTTTGATGCCCGGCCCATGCCTCCGCCGTTTCCCCATTTACAACAACTGTGCAATTGATCGGCTCCATACAGGCATGTGCGAGATATGGCACCTCGTATTTAGCTTCAATTACTTTATCATTATTGTTGAACACTTCTTCCACACTGCCTTTACTTAATGGTGTTGAAATTTGCCCATTAGTAATGGTTTCTCCCAGCATTTTTGAAATCCCCTCCGATGAGATAGTCTGGTCAACCGTTTCCTCTAAATCGAGTGCAAGTGAAGCGTTTTTTGCCCGCCAGGTATTATCGGCGACAACCACCACACCTCGGCCTTCCGGTAACATGACAATCTTTTTTACTCCTGGCATGGCCTCCACTTCTGCCAGATTATTGATGCTGGTGATGGCACCTTTTAAATAAGTCCGGTGCCGCATGGCGGCAAAAAGCATCCCGTCCAGCCGGACGTCCAGCCCAAAAGTGGCTGCTCCAATTACTTTTTCAGGTACGTCCAGACGGTTGACGGAAGTGCCGATGATTTTAAAATCCTTCTTTGGTTTGAAAGGGGGCACCTCTTTGATTTCAATATTGGCGGCGTCCGCTGCCAATTCACCATAAGACAAGCGCTCTTTTGAAATAGAATTTTGGACAAAACCTTTTTCTGCTAAACAATCCGATTCACGGACTCCCCAACGGTTGGCCGCTGCTTGGACGATGGCTACCCTCGCAGTTGCCCCTGCTGTCCTCAAAACTTCGTAGCCATCCCTGATGGTCGTACTGCCCCCAGTCGCAACAACTGGTAAGAACGATGCAATTTTCTCCATTAAGGAAAGCCCTTTGTTCAAATCCCTCTTTTGGTTGGTCATCAAAAAAGTATTTGCATAAGGCCCCTCTGGTTGCGGTTGAACCACCTCAATGCGATCCATGTCAACTTCCAACTCCTCCGCTACAATCATCGGGATCGAAGTGTAGACTCCTTGCCCCATTTCGGCCCTTGGGACAGCTACTGTTATTTTGTTATCTGGAGAAATGCGAATCCAGGCATTGAGCGAGTTGCCTTCTCCAAAACCTTCCCCTGAATACTCTTTTATTTTTTTATTGACATAGAGCATGCCGCCTACACCAACCAAAAGTCCACCTCCAACGACCCCGCCGGTGATCATAAATGCCCGCCGTGTCCAATTGCCTTTTTTTGCTTTTTTATTAGTAGCCATGATAATTTTTTTATGAAACAGCCTGCTGACTGAGTTATTTATTTTTCTATTTAAGAATTCTGGGATGGTTCAAAATCCACTGCACCGAGGAGGCCGCCTTCCGCTTCCTGCTTCCATTTGGCCGCAGTATGAATGGCTGCCCGGACCCGTTGATAAGTGCCGCACCGACAAATATTATCAATGGCCCTGTCAATTTCTTCATCTGTCGGTTCTGGAACTGTTGCTAACAACGCCTCTGCTGCCATGATCATACCTGATTGGCAATAGCCGCATTGAGGGACTTGGTGGTCGATCCAAGCCCTTTGTATGGCAGACAGTTTACCCTTCGGTGCTACGCCTTCAATGGTTTTTATTTCTTTTCCTTCCACTTGAGAAACAGGCAGGGTACATGTTTTGGTCGCCACACCATCGATCATGACCGTACAGGCCCCACAGGAGGCCACGCCGCACCCATATTTAGTGCCGGTCATATTTAACACATCCCGAAGAACCCAAAGCAAGGGCATACTTGACTCTGCTTCGACCTGGTGAGTTTTTCCATTGATTTTTAGTTCCATGATATTTTAATTCAGATGAAATGATTTATTATATGCTACTTATTGAGGTTAGGAAAGCTTATTTGCTGAAAACCAACAGCTTGAGGATTTGCGGCTGTGCTTTTGGAAAAGATTGGTTTTACAGTTTTACTATATAGTTGACTTTCCACTTTAGAAAATCAAACATGCATTTTGACAAATTGTTATTCCCAAAAAGAAAATGTTCTGCCAATAAATAGCCGGATCAAATGTATTTATTTTTCTTTGCCCGCCTTAAAATTTGGTCAAATATTAATAAAACTTTTCACCCAAAAATTGCTCACGTCTGATGAACAGTCATTTTTGGAAACATTTTGCACTGAATTACTTTAAATCGAATTGAATAAAATCAAATAAGAAATGGATAAAAAAACATTGAAAGAAGAGGCTCTTTTGTACCACTCTAAAGGTCGTCCGGGAAAGATTGAAGTCATACCGACCAAAGAAACAGCCAATCAACGCGACCTTTCCTTGGCGTATTCCCCCGGTGTAGCTGACCCATGCTTGGCCATTGCTGAAGATAAAAATGACGTTTACAAATACACCGCCAAGGGCAATCTGGTAGCGGTGATCAGCAATGGTACGGCAGTGCTTGGATTGGGAGACATTGGCCCAGAGGCAGGAAAGCCAGTCATGGAGGGGAAGGGGTTGTTGTTTAAAATTTATGCAGACATCGATTGTTTTGATTTGGAACTCGATACCAAAGATGTGGATGAATTTGTCCGGACGGTCAAAATTTTGGAACCAACGTTTGGCGGCATCAACCTCGAAGATATTTCAGCTCCAGCTTGTTTTGAAATAGAAGAACGGCTAAAAAAAGAACTGAGCATCCCGGTAATGCACGACGACCAACACGGGACGGCCATCATCAGCGGGGCGGCCCTTTTGAATGCTTTGGAAATAGTGGGAAAAGACATTACAAAGGTGAAAATCGTCGTCAGTGGGGCAGGGGCATCGGCAATTTCCTGTACCCGGATATATGTCTCTTTAGGTGCTAAAAAAGAAAACATTTTCATGTATGATAGTCAGGGCTTGATCCATCCTGACCGAGAAAAATTGACAGGTAAAAAAGCGGAGTTCGTTAATGGTTCAGCTCCGGCAGATACTTCACTTGAAGAAATTTTAAAAGGTACCGACGTTTTTATTGGCTTGTCCCGTGGTAATGTTTTAAGTAAAAAAATGGTGAAGAAGATGGCCGATGACTGCATCATTTTTGCCATGGCCAACCCCACGCCAGAAATTAGCTATGAAGATGCAAAAGCCGCCAGGGAAGATTGTATCATGGCTACTGGCCGCTCTGATTATCCTAACCAGGTGAATAATGTGCTGGGCTTCCCGTTTATTTTCCGTGGTGCGTTGGATGTGCGGGCGACCGAGATCAATGAAGAAATGAAATTGGCAGCGGTACGGGCTTTGGCTGAATTGGCCAAAAAACCAGTGCCCGACATTGTGAATATGGCCTATGGAAATGTCAATTTGAAATTTGGCAGAGATTACATTATCCCCAAACCCGTTGATCCAAGATTGATCACAACCGTTGCTCCTGCCGTAGCCAAAGCGGCCATGGAAACGGGGGTTGCCAACCAACCAATTACCGATTGGGAGGCTTATGAGTCAGGTTTAGCATTGCGGTTGGGAAATGATAATACCATTTCAAAAATCATAGAGACGAAAGCCAAACAGGATGTGAAGCGCGTTGTGTTTGTCGATGCCGAAAACTTATCCGTATTAAAAGCTGCCCAAGTTGTTTTGGAGGAAAAAATTGCCCGACCTATACTTTTAGGTAACAGGGAAAAAATTCAAAATTTCATTGATGAGTACGAGTTAAGGTTGCCGGATGTGAAAGTCATTGATCCTCATAATCCAGCCAATGAGGAAGAGGAAAAAATCTACCAAGCCTACAGCAATAAGTTTTATGACAAAAGAAAACGAAAAGGGTATTCCTTTTTGGAATCGAAAGACATCATGCGCAGCAGAAGTTATTATGGAGCAATGATGGTTGAGGAGGGTGACGCAGACGCAATGATTGGAGGATTAGCTAAAAAATATCCTTATACTGTCCGTCCTGCCTTGCAAATTATTGGAGCAAAAGAAGGTGTCCGAAAAGTGGCCAGTATGCATATTTTGATGACCCGGCAAGGGCCTTTGTTTTTAGCGGATACCGCTATCAATCATCATTTAACCTCGGAAGACATCGCTGATATTACAGAATTGGTTGCAGAGGAAGTCAGAGGGTTGAATATTGAGCCGAAAATTGCATTAATAACTTATTCCAACTTTGGATCAGTACCTGATGGCGAATCAGCTGTGTTAATGAGGAAAGCTACCGCCATTTTGCACCAACGACACCCTAATTGGATTGTTGATGGTGAAATGCAAGCGCACATGGCCCTTAATACGGATGTGTTGAAACAATTTTATCCATTCTCAAAATTGGCGGGCCACCGGGCGAATGTTTTGATTTTCCCCAACCTATCTGCTGCTAACATCGCTTACAACTTACTAAGCCATACTGCGAATTTGGACATAATAGGACCGATCTTGCTGGGCTTGAAAAAACCTGTTCATGTGCTCCAATTAGGTGCAAGCGTAAGGCAAATTGTGGATATGGTGGGGATTGCTGCGGTACATGCGCAAAATGGGAAGAAAAGAAGAAAGTGAAAAGATCCGTTTCTTTGACAAATCCCGTGGAGCAGAAAATGAGAGAGGTAGGTGAAAAAATAAAAAATTTTCAATTTTTTATTTTTTCACCTACCTTCCTATCAGGGTTTAAATTGAGTGGAATTTTTAAAAAAATTCCACTCAATTTAAACCCTGATTATTTGATTTGTTCCACGCAATTTGTCAAAGATCGAAGATTTCTAAAAGGTTGGCGGAGGAGCACCGCCAACTTTTTAGGGTCAAATAGAGTGACTGCAAAAAAAAAGCCGTTGACATTCAATTGATTGTCAACGACTTTGAAAAATTGTTTGGTAGCCCGTACGGGAATTGAACCCGTGTTTTAAATCCTTTAGGATATAGTATTTTTAATTGAAAATCAGCTATTTATAAAAGTTATTTGCAAAATATATTCCTTTATTTAGATGTTGTTTGTTGTTACTTTGTTACTCATTTGTTACTTTTGTACAGTAACAAAAAGAGATAACAATGAGTGTCAAACTAAGAAACAAGACATTAGCATCAGGAGCGAAAAGCTACTATTTAGATATTTATAGTAATGGGGAACGACAATATGAGTTTCTCAAAATCTACATCAATAAGAAGGACACTTCAGAAGACAAGAAAGAAAAAAAGCAATTGGCTGAAAGTATAAGAGCCAAGAGGGAATTGCAGTTGTCAAGCAATGAACACGGCTTTATTCCGAAGCATAAGAAAAATGTAGATTTCATTTTGTTTTACGAAAAGTACCTCAAAGAATACAAAGGGAAAGATGAAAGGCTTTTGAAATGTGCCTTGGATAAATTCAAACTGCTTGTAAATTCAGAGAAGTTTCCAGCAAAACATGTTACTCCTGATTTATGTCAAAAGTTTGCCGATTTCCTTAAAGACCCCGAAAATGGTTTGAAAGGTGAAACCCCATCGAACTATTGGACAAAATTCAAGCGGGTTTTAAAAGCAGCCAAAAAGGAAGGAATTTTAAGTGCCAACCCAGCGGAAGATATTAGAGTGAAGAAAGCATCAGGGCAATTGAAAAAAGAGATTCTCACGAAAGAGGAACTGCAAATCTTGGCAACAACACCTTGTGGGAATGAAGTAGTGAAACGAGCTTTTCTATTTGCCTGCTTTACAGGGTTGGGAATTGCAGAGATTAGAAAACTTACATGGTCACGGGTCAACAACGGAAAATTGAAAGTGTACCGTGAGAAAACCAATGAACAAATTATAAACGATCTTCACCCAGTAGCTAAAAAATTGTTAGGGGAAATAGCCAAACCCGAAACGCTCATTTTTTCATCATTACCTTCTGATGTAGCTATTAGAAAAGTATTAATCAATTGGGTGAAACGTGCAGGTTTGGAAAAACATATTAGTTTTTATTGTGGAAGACATACCTTTGCAACTCAACTACTTCTAAATGGAGCAAACCTAAAAACGGTCGCAGACTGTATGGGGCAAACCTCCACCCGCCACACACTAAAGTATCTCAATTATGTTGATTCTCTAAAATCAGAGGCAATCAACAATTTACCTGATTTAGATTTCTAATTATTTATTAACAGGCCGACTATGAACACTAATACATGTTATGTTGAAATACCTTTAAAGGTAAAGGTAGAATTTGAATTTCCATCTGAACTTAAATTTGCTGAAAAATTCCCGCTTTGTTGTCCACGTCACGCAGGTTATTACAAACACCTGAAAGAAGTTCATAAGTCAGACGATGAAAGGGCATTAAGCATTTTAGAGGGATTGGTTTTGTATGTCTGGTTTTTACAAAATAACCTGAACAAACCTAATGGATTACAGTTGTGCAGGGACTTCCTGCACATTTTTGGTTGGTTTCCAGAGATTACGTGCATTTATCAAAAGATCATTCGTATCTGCACCGAAAAGACTGATTCCAAAGAAGAAAAAATTGAAGTTGACGATGTTAAATTGTCCGAGTTAGTTAACCATATTTTCCAAGAAATAAAACGAATCAAAGACACTAATAATAGCCTTCTAAAACGCTTTGAGATATTCAAAATGTGGTGTAAGTGCCTGCCTTTTGATTTGGATAATGAAGCAATAAAGTATATGCAAGAAAATTGCAATGTTCGAGTAGGTGAGGGGATTCAAAATCACTTTTTTCATGGTGAAACCCTAAGACTTTATACAGATAGCCAGTGGATCAAAAATTTGTCCCTTTGGAGCGCAACCATGCTCAATTATTTCAGTCATAAGCTAAAAGAAGATCATCCTAAAGTAGCCTTTTTGAAATTGAAAAGAAGGGAATTAGAATACAAACATAAACTGACATACCAAAGAATTACTAAAGCCATTGGCCATTCAGAAGAACTGCAAATTGAAGTCCTACAATGGATCAAAGACGAAAAAGATTTTTATGCCGATTGGAGAATCTTAGAAGAAGATCAAAGAAAGCCACAGCTATCTAACTCCTTTGGCTTTAAAGGTCAACCTGAATACTTAACTAACCTTTACAACCAACTTTATAAATTTGACCTAATCAAATGCGAAACTTCCAAAGATGACTTTATCAACACCCTTTCCAAAAATTGGGACGATACCAAAAGCAAAATTCTTTGGAACTGTGAAACCGTACAAATCAGATATATCATTGACCAAATGCAGCCAATGTTTGATGGACTAACAGTGTCGAATATTGAAAGATCAAAAAAGCACCTTACCAAACAAAACAAGGCTTTAACAGCATCAAATTTATCAAATGCCAGTAGCAGGATGAAAATGATGGATATTAAAGACAAAGACCTTATCCAGTCCTTTTTTAAGCAGCAGGCCGAAAATTAAGAACACTAAGCATCTTAAACCCTTAGACTTTTCTTTTCCTTCCCTTCCCATTTTTGCCCTGTTAACGCAATTCAGGGAATTGGCCAATTCCATTTTCTAACATTCAAAGACATAGAAAATGGAGAACATTATTTCCAAACTCAACGATTTAGAGATTTTATTCAAATCTCAATGGTATAAGAAAGCCCTTACATTAGATGAGGTTGCAGCCTACACAGGACTGAGCAAATCCTACCTCTATAAACTCACCTCAACAGGTGGCATTCCCTGCTATAAACCCCGTTCCAAAATGGTCTATTTCGACAGGGAAGAAATAGATCAATGGCTCTTACAAAATCCAATCAAAACTAAGGCTGAAATAGACGCTGAGGCGGCTACTTACGTGGCCTCTAAAAACCAAAGGAAATGAAAAACTTAAGCAGCCCCAACCCGCATCGGGTGGGAAAATCTATACATTAGCACAAAGCGGGACAACGATGTTTGTTTAAGAGGCATAAAACCTCAAATTATTGTGCGATATGGAACAGATGTAAGCGATTTGAACGCTCTAAGCGGACGGGCAAAGCGTAAAATGATGACCCAATACATTACCTGCTGCCTTGTTGAAATAGCTATAGAAAAAGGAGATTTGAAAAGGGCGCAACAGTATTGAACGCTTGGCATTGTCAATCCAAATTAACAAAAGCAAATGGCCGCATCTATGGGAAATATTGCAAAAACAGGTTTTGCCTTTGTGCTTGGCAAATAGGAAGCGGACATCATAAACAGATACTACCCTTTTCTTAGTTGCTGGGAAGACCCTCACTTTTTAACATTGACAGTTAAGGCGATCAAATCCTATCAACTAAACATTTTCAAATGGATCGGTGCAGGAATGATTAAGGGAATGCAACGAATAACAGGAAAATACAAGTAGCGAGGGCAAAGAGGAATAGGCGAAAACTAATGGGTGTTAAATCTTGGAATGCATTTCAACCCAAACAGGAATACCTACAACCCACACTTCCATATCATTCTACCTAATGAGGAAATGCATTTGATATTAAGGGATGAATGGTTGCAACTTTGACGTAAAAAAACATGCCCACATTAACGCCCAACACATACGAAGGGTAGACAACTTGGAAAAAGATTTAGTGGAAACTATTAAGTATGGGAGGCTTTTACAGAGCCGGATTTGATGAAAAACAAGAAAATCAAAATCCCACTCAATGATTTACGCCGCCGCTTTGGATAATATTTTTGTGGCCATGAAAGGCCACTGTTTGAGTTTGATAGGTTTGGCTTCAATTTAATGCAAAAGCACTTCACCACGGCCAAAGAAAAGCCAAACATTGATTAACTACAAAACCTTTGATTACGACCTCATTTCAGGCGATTGGTTGAGCTTAGATAATTTAGAGCCGTTGACAGGCTACCAAATCCCCGGCCAACTGCAATACCTTTTAGACCACCACATCGACACAGATTTGGACTAAAAGATAGATCAATTTGCAGGCTATGTCTGAAATATTGTATTATTTCGCCCGATTTCAAAAACACGAAACCAAACATGACTGACCAAGATTTAGAACAAATCCTTTTTGATGGCTTGGACTTAGAAACTGGCTTAGAAGATAGGCTTTGGAACGCCGCCAACCGTCTAAGGGCAAACTCCACACTAAAGGCAAGTGAATACGCTACCCCAGTTTTGGGTTTGATCTTCCTTAAATATGCTTCCAATAAATTTGAACAGGCCAAACATTTGGTGGATGATGAAATACAACCCTTTGATGATGAGCATACCATTAAAGACATTTACATTTCCAAATGTGGGTTTTATTTGCCCGAACAATCCCGTTACAGCTATCTTTTGGAAGGAAAGTATAAGGAAGAAAGCAAAGGCACGAAGACGCTACAAAAGGCCATTATTGAGGCGATGGAAGGTATAGAGGAATGGAACGAAAACCTAAAGGATGCACTTCCTAAACAGCAATATGCAACTTTGGGGGACAATACTAAAGGAGCTATTGATGAAATTTTGACTGGATTATTAAAGGAATTTTCTACAATACCCGTTGATGCAGAGGGCGATTTGTTCGGTAAAATCTACGAATACTTTTTAGGGAAATTCGCTTTGGCAGAAGGCCAGAAAGGTGGACAGTTCTTTACCCCTACCTCCATTGTAAAGTTGATTGTGGAGGTGATAGAACCCTATAAAGGGAAAATATTTGACCCGTCATGTGGGAGCGGTGGTATGTTCGTACAATCGGCCAAATTCATCAAAAGGCATCAGCACCAAGCAAATAACCTTTCCATTTATGGACAGGAACGGACAGGCGACACGGTGGATTTGGCTAAAATGAACTTGGCCGTCAACGGTTTGAACGGCGATATAAAAAACGTCAATTCCTACTATGACGACCCTTTTGAAATTGATAAATTCATCAATGAAAATGGACATGGTGAATTTGATTACGTAATGGCCAACCCGCCTTTCAATGTTAGTGATGTGGTGGAAGAAAAAGTAACCAATGCCACCCGTTTCAATTTCTACGGACTCCCTGCCAAACCTTCCAAATCCACTTCCACCAATAAGAACAAGCAAAAACTAACCACCATTGGAAACGCCAATTACCTATGGGCTAACCTTTTTGGTTCGTCACTGAACAAAAAAGGACGGGCGGGTTTTGTCATGGCCAATTCTGCTTCCGATGCCAGAGGGGTGGAACAGGAGGTACGGGAAAACATCATTAAAAAAGGAATGGTGGATGTGATTGTGGCCGTTTCTTCCAATTTCTTTCTTTCCGTCATTTTGCCGATTACCTTGTGGTTTTTTGACAAAGGCAAACCAGCCCACCGAAAGGACAAAACCCTTTTCATTGATGCCCGAAATATTTACACGCAGGTAAACCGAGCTATACGGACATTCACCCAAAGTCAATTATTTGACATAGCGGCGATTGTGTGGCTATACAGGGATGAAAAGGAAAAATACGATGCCCTCATCCAATTGTATAAAGATACCCTCACACGTTGGGAGATTGGCACTATCGAAAACCCCAAAAACGAGAGCCGACCTTTTGACGGCATAGAAGCAGCCACCAATGATTTGAAAAATACCTTGGCCGACTTGCACGATGCTTTGAAACAATGGTATGAAACTGTTAACCCACTTTTGGAAAAAGAAGGCATTGACCAAACAGTGGAAACCCAAACCACCAACGAGGACGGAAAAGAAAAAACGACCACCATTTCTTTTGCTGAAAAACTAAATGGGATAAACGAGGGCGACATAATCGCAGGCTATAAAACCCTGAGTGACCTCACCACCTTTGCGGAGCGCAACCTGAAAATAAAAAAGGACAAAACCTTTTCCGACCTGAAAGTAAAATCCTTACTAAAAATAGCTACCGCCGCCTTTGAACACCATCAGTTTATTTCCGAGCGGATCAGCTATTTTAAAAACCATTTGGCATGGCATAAAAAGCGATTCCCAAAAGGCGGCTATGCCGATGTGGAAGGGCTTTGCAAAATAGCGGACTTGGCCGACATCGAAGAACAAAATTATTCCCTCAATGCGGGGCGATATGTGGGAGTGGCACTGGAAGAAGACAATTTGACCGCCGAAGAATTTAAAGTGGAAATGATGGCATTGCACCAGCACTTATTGAAGTTGAATAAGGAAGCGGCAAGTTTGGAGGAATTGATTAATGTTAATTTAAAAGAGGTGTTTTAATGGATTGGAAAGAAATAAAAATAAAAGATTTAGGTGAAATATTAACTGGCAATACTCCACCCACAACACAAAGAAAATTTTATGGTGATGAATATACTTTTATCAAACCAACAGATATGGTTTCAGACCAAAGATATGTTTATGAAACGGGAGAAAGATTTTCAGAGCTTGGATATAAAAGATTCAAAAAGTATTTATTACCAATTGACACAACGGTTGTTGTAACCATTGGCACTATCGGCAAACTTTGCCTTACAAGAGAGCCAAGTTTTACCAATCAAGCGACAAACGCAATTGTAGTAGATGAAAATGAGTTCGATAAAAAATTCATCTACTATCTTATGGTTTACAATAACCCAAAAGTTAAGAATTTATCAAGTGGTACGGCGTCAGGACGTGAGAATGTAAGTAAAGGAGTTTTTGAAAGCATAAAAGTTAATGTCCCTTCCTTAGAATCGCAAAAAAAAATAGCCCACATCCTTTCCACCTATGACGACCTCATCGAAAACAATCAAAAGCGCATAGCCATTTTAGAGCAGATGGCGCAAAATATTTATAAAGAATGGTTTGTGAGGTTTCGGTTTCCGGGTTGGGAGGAGGTGGTGTTTGTTGATGATTTGCCGGAGGGGTGGAGAGTAGAACAATTAGGGAATTTTATTGAAATAAAAAAAGGGAAAAACATAACAAGAAATACAATTACAGAGGGTAAAGTCCCTGTAATTGCAGGTGGTTTGAATCCTGCCTATTTTCACAATGAGGCCAATACAATTTCTCCAACAATAACAATAAGTGCATCTGGAGCAAATGCAGGATTTGTTAACCTTTACTATGAAAACATTTGGGCTTCTGATTGCTCATATATTGATTCAGAAATGACTACTTTCCTTTATTATGTTTTCTTAACGTTAAAAGTCAGGCAAAAGGAAGTTTATAATTTGCAAAAAGGGTCTGCACAGCCACATGTTTATCCAAAAGATTTAATGAGATTAAACATTGATTTACCTTCAATATCAATTGTTGAAAAATTTGAAAAATTAATTACTCCTATTTTTGAACAGATTAAAGCACTTACTACAAAAAATGAAATCCTACAACAAACCCGCAACCGCCTACTTCCCCGCCTCCTAAGCGGCCAACTAAAAGTATAAACCAAGCCAATGAAAGTGGATAAACTATATCGTCTAAGAAATAACCCCGTCAAAGTATATGGATTTGCTGAAAACGGGGATTGGGCTTTGCTAAGGGATGAAAAAGCAGAGGACGCAGCCAGTGGCGGGAAATTGAACCATTTCATCAAAAACTATAATGGGGGCGTTTCTATTGATAAAATACATGGTTGTGTTCCGCCATTGAGGGAAGACTATTACCGAGTTTTGAGAGATGATGTTGGGGGCGATGCCCCAAAGGATTTTATCCAAGTCTATGAATATGGAACGGCGAAGAAATCCAACCCCAAACAATGGGAAAAACACATTGCCAAAGTAGGCCACAAATGGTATCCGTTGGAAAGTGTTTCTGAATATTTGCTAAACAGGATTGGGGAGGTATTGGGTTTGGAAATGGCTTATTCCCAATTGCGGGTGGTGCATGGACAGTTGCGTTTTTTAAGCAGGTATTTTCTGAAAGAGGATGAAAGTTTGTTCCACGGCGCTCAAATTTATTCCGCTTATCTTGTGGAAAATGATGATCGGTTTGTTCAAGAGATAGAAAACCTAAATTGGTCGAGGGCGCTTTTCACTTTTCAATTCACAAATGAGGCTGTAAAGTTTGCCTTTCCTAACCAGCATTCTAAGCTAATGAACTCTTTGGTGAGGTTACTGGTTTTTGATGCCATTTCGGGGAACAACGACAGACATTTTTACAATTGGGGCGTTATTACCAATGTCAAAGGAGATCGAGAACCGAGGTTTTCACCGATCTATGATTCTGCCAGAGGATTGTTTTGGAATAGAAGTGAAGAAGTGATATTGGGCAAATTTTATGAAGGCAAAGAAAAAAATATTAAAATTAAACAAGCAACATTAGAAAAATACATACGATCTTCACGCCCTAAAATTGGTTGGGATGGATGGGAAGGAAAGGAAGAGATCAATCATTTTGAACTGATACAGCTAATCAACCATCATTATCCTGAGCATAAAAAAACTTGTAATGAACTGTTAAAAAACGTACATTTACAATCCATCCTAAAACTGTTAGCCACAGAGTTTAAAACATTTTATAGTCCACTTCGTTATCAATTAATGTCTGAATGTCTCAAACAAAGGTTTGAACATCTTCAAAAACTTTGTAATCAAAGCCTATGATTAAGTACCTCAAACGGTGGAAAACGGACGACCAAGAAGATTTGGTCACTCCAACAGACGAAACCCGAATATTTGAACTCAAATATCGGAGGTTGTTAGTTGGTACGTTGAAACTGGAAGATGGTATTTGGAGTTTTCAGTATTCAAAAGAGTTTAAGGAACAAACCACAATCAAACCATTGACTGATTTCCCAAATGTGGATAAGGTCTATGCCAGTGAAGAATTGTATCCTTTCTTTGTTGAACGCATTCCAAGTACCAAACAACCGAAGGTGCAAAAAGTGATTAGGGAAAATAACATTGATGCTACAAATGAGGCGGACTTACTGCGTTATTTTGGGCTTCATTCCATCTCTAATCCATTTTCGTTGTCGCCTTCTTAGAATTAATTAAAAAATCTTCTATATTTCGAGCCAAACTGGGATAACTTCTTAGTTTGGCTCTTGTTTTTTAGATAGTATAGTAAATGATATTCTTACACCCATTCATACATAATTATGGCAAATTTTATATTTGAGGAAGAAATACAAAAGGAATTAGTACAATTGTTTTTAAAGGAATTGCGGTACGATGAGCACTTGTATTGTGAGTACGATGATAGTAAATTAGGCAGGCTAAACGAAAAAAAAGTAGTTAGTAGAAACCGTTTGCAGGCCGCTTTGGAGGCCATCAATGACCACCTGCCAACCCACCAAAAAGACGAAGCCATTCGGGAGGCCATTCGGGAAATCACCCGCAACAGGTCATCCCTTACCGCCTTGGCAGCCAATAAGGAAGTTCACAAACTTTTGAAAGATGGTTTCCCAATTAAGTTAAAAGACGATAAGGGCATCGAGCAGCCCGAAAAGGTGATCTACATTGATTTTCACCGCCAAACGAAGAACCATTTTATGGTGGTGGAGGAATTACCTATAATTGGGAAAAAGTCTTGCAGGACTGATTTGCTGGTTTATGTAAATGGCCTGCCCTTGGTATTTATCGAATTGAAAAACTCCAATGTAGAAGTTAAAAACGCTTACACCAATAACCTTTACCGATACAAAAGGGACATCCCCGTTTTATTCAATTACAATGCTTTCAATATTTTATCCAATGGGGAGACAACAAAGGTTGGTAGCTATACCGCCTCCTGGGAACATTTTAACGAATGGAAACGGATCGAAGATGAAAAGGAGGCTTATGATCCAGAGGAGGAAGGCATTAGTTTAGAACGGTTCATAAAGGGCATGTGCGACAAAAAACGATTGTTGGATATTTTGGAAAACTTCATTTTCTACTTTTCAAACAAAGCAAAAATCGTAGCAAAGAACCATCAATATATTGGTGTTAATAATGGGATTGCCTCTTTTGAAAACAGGTTAAAGAAGGAAGGGAAATTAGGGGTGTTTTGGCATACACAGGGCAGCGGCAAAAGCTACTCTATGATTTTCTTCGCCATGAAAGTGTTTAGAAAATTTACGGGTGATTACACCTTTGTTATAGTTACCGATAGGGATAGTTTGGACGACCAAATATTTAAGAATTTCCTCAAAGCCGAAGTGATAAGTGAAAAAGACGAAGCCAAAGCCCAAAGTAGGGAGCATCTAAAAACGATGTTGGGAGAAGGGAACAAAAAATACATCTTCACCTTAATACAAAAGTTCGGAACAGAAAAAGGGGAAGAATTTCCAAAGTTGACCGATAGGAAGGACATCATTGTTTTGGTGGATGAAGCCCACCGAACCCAGTACAACACGTTTGCCCAAAATATGCGTACCGCTATGCCCAACGCCAATTATTTGGCTTTCACGGGTACGCCGCTTTTAGATGCCAATGAAACCACAAAAGAATGGTTCGGGGAATATGTGAGCGAATACAACTTTGCCCAAAGTGTGGAAGATGGGGCAACCGTTCCAATCTATTATGACAATCGAGTGCCGGAAGTGCAATTGGGCAACAGTTATATCAATGATGATTTGGCTGAAATAGTGGAGAAGGACAATCTAACACCTGAACAGGAAGAAAGGCTAAAATTGAAATATGCCAATGAATTGGAAATCATCAAACGGGATTCCCGATTGGACAAAATTGCTGAGGACATAGTAAAGCATTTCCCTTATCGGGAATACCGAGGCAAAGCAATGGTTATATCAGTGGATAAATACACCACCGTCAAAATGTACGACAAGGTGCAAACTCATTGGAAAGCAGAGAAACGGAAACTAAATAATGAGATTTCCAGAGGTGATTTGACCGTCAAAGAAATGGAAGAAAAGCGGGCGATTCTAAAATTCATGAGGGAAACGGAAATGTTTGTAGTGATAAGCAAAGAGGGGGATGAAGAGGACAAATTTGCTAAACAGGGATTGGATATAAAGCCTCATCGTAGCTTTATGGATAAAAAATATGGAAATGAAAAATTGACACTCAAAGACCGCTTTCAAAAAGATGATGACCCTTTCCGATTGGTTTTCCTTTGTTCCAAATGGCTAACTGGTTTTGATAGCCCAACCATCAGTACTTTGTATTTGGACAAGCCAATGCAAAACCATACGCTTATGCAAACCATTGCCAGAGCTAACCGAGTTTCAGAGGATAAAGAATGTGGTTTAGTGATTGATTATTTTGGTGTTTTTGAGAATTTGGAAAAGGCTTTTGAGAAATATGGAAAGAAGCATAACAAAGAAATAAAGGAAGGTGAAATTCCAGCATACAACAAAGAGGCGCTCCACCATTTATTGGAGAAAACTGTTCAGGCAGGGAAAGAATTTTTAAGTGTAAATGGTTGTGAGTTGGATTTGATATTGGACAATGAAAGCAAGTTCAAGCAAATTAAGTACTTCGCTCTCTTCGCCAATAACCTATCAAAGACTGAGGAACTAAGGAAGGAGTTCAATGTTCATGAAAACGCCATCAGAAACATCTACCAAGCTACTCAACCAGACAATGAGATGGCTAAAAAGCACAAACGCACCAAAGAGGCTTATGAATACCTCCGCCAATTTGTGAACCGAACAGGGGGCGGTGGTGATTATGATACAGCGGTGGATAGAACAAGGATTTTGATGGATGAAAGTATTGATGCAAATAATGAAGCTGCCAAAGACAAAGCTATCAGCTATAACATTAAACACGGTTCGGCCTTGGATTTACGAAACCTAAATTTTGAAGAGGTGGAAAAAAAATTCAAAGCGACAGAATTGAAATATTTGGCGATAGTTGACATCAAAGACTTTTTACAAGATCAATTAGAACGAATGCTCCGAACGAATAACACCCGCATTGACTTTGCCAAACGGTTACAAGAAATAATTGACCGCTACAACGCCAAAACCAGTGATGTAAACTTATTCTTTGCTGAACTGAAAGCATACGCCGAAAGGCTAAGAGCCGAAGACCTAAGAGCGCAAAGCGAAGGGTTGACAGAGGAGGAACTACAAATATTTGACCTTCTCTATAAAGAAAAGCTGACCAAAGAGGAAAAGCAAAAAGTGAAATTGGCCTCCAAAGAATTATTGGAAAAGCTAAAAGCAGAAGAAGATAAAGTTTTGGTGGTGGACTGGCACAAGAACCAACGGCAAAGGATCAATGTGGAGCGGTATATTATGAAACAGCTTTACCCGCATTTGGAAGGAGTGTATGACATGCCGACCTTCAAAGAAAAATCAAAGGAAGTGTTTGGGTTTATGATGGATCAGGCGGATAATAGGAGTAGAGGATATGCTTAACAAAGGATGAAAACGAAGGTTTTTGTAACCATTTGTTACCTATTTGTTACCCATAAAAACAAAAAAGCCTGATAATCAAACGATTATCAGGCGTAGTTTGTAGCCCGTACGGGAATTGAACCCGTGTTTCCGCCGTGAAAGGGCAGCGTCCTAACCCCTAGACGAACGGGCCAAACGTTTTATGTAAATCGCTTTTCTTTGAAAGCGGGTGCAAATATAAATGCTCAAATCAAATTTCCAACACCAACCCTAAATTTTTTTTTCAAACAAAAAGAATTACAGAAAGAGTTGCTCATTTTATACTTTTGTGGCTCCAAATAAAACTTCACTTAACTTTCCTGTAAAACCTGCGTTCCAACGCATTCTTAATAAATTACTTCATATCTATCAACCAACATGGAATTGGTTAAAATAAAAAGTGCAAGCAAATCCTTTTGGGAAACAACTGATAAGGTAACCCGAACCGACACTTTTTAATTTTCCAATTTTCCAGATCAATGTACTATTATGCCACCAATCAGAATTGCTATTAATGGTTTCGGACGAATTGGCCGATTGACAATGAGAAATCTCCTCAACAACAAAGGAGTTAAAGTTGTCGCCATCAACGATTTGACAGATAATCACACCCTTGCCCACCTTTTCAAATATGACACCATGCATGGTCAGTTTGAAGGCAGTGTAAAGGCTGATGATGATTACCTATATATAAAAGGTCAAAAGATTCAATGCTCGGCCATCCGCAACCCAGCTGAATTGCCTTGGAAGAAACTGAAAGTTGACGTTGTGTTGGAGTGCACTGGCATTTTCCTTAGCCGTGAAAAAGCTCAATTGCACTTGGACGCAGGTGCAAGGAAAGTAGTCCTTTCTGCCCCACCAAAAGGGGATGATATTCCTACTTTCGTGATTGGTGCCAATCATACTAAAATCAAAAAAACTGACAACATCGTCTCAAACGCATCCTGCACAACCAACTGCTTGACGCCACTTATCATGATTTTGGATAAAAATTTTGGTGTATCTCAGTTTGTCATGACGACTATCCACGCCTATACTTCAGACCAAAATATCCAGGATGCTCCTCACAAAGACTTGCGTCGCTCACGTGCGGCCGCCCAAAACATTGTGCCTACCTCTACCGGTGCAGCTAATGCTGTTGTTTTAGTTGTACCCCATTTGAAAGGAAAATTTGTTGCACAAGCAGTCCGGGTACCGACAGCCACAGGCTCGCTGACTGATTTGACTTGTGTTTTGAAGAAAAATGTGAGCGAGGCAGAAATCAACGCCGCTTTCGCTGCTGCAGCTGGAAAAGACTGGAAAGGGATCGTTGAATACACCGAAGATCCAATTGTATCCAGTGATATTGTGAAAAACCCACATTCTTGTATCTTTGACTCGAAACTGACTCAATCCAATGGTAAAATTTGCCGGGTTGTTGGTTGGTACGACAATGAAGCAGGTTACTCCGCCCGTTTGGCTGACTTGGCCGAAATGGTTGGAAAGAAATAAAGACTGAATTAGTATGAAAGAAGACACTGCCCGGCCTTGTTGCCGAGGGAGTGTCTTTTTAATTTGTAGTTGGCCATTTACTGTTGGTGTCTCCCAATAGCTGGTCGCCAAAATTCAACACCTTTTATCATGACCATTGATTTTAACAACAAAAAAGCACTCGTCCGTGTAGACTTCAATGTGCCACTCGACAAGGATTTCAACATCACTGATGATACCCGGATAGAAATGGCATTGCCGACCATCAAACACATATTGAATCATGGAGGTTCGGTTATATTGATGTCGCACTTGGGCAGGCCCCTAAAAAAACTGAAAGAAGATGGCTCGGTCGATGTGGAGAAATTTACACTTCGTCACTTAGTCCCGCATTTATCAAAAGTATTGGGCCTGGAGGTGAAATTTTCTTCGCAAACAGTAGGGGAGGAGTCCTCTCGATTGGCTGCCTCTTTGAAGCCGGGCGAAGTGTTGCTTTTGGAAAATACCCGTTTCCAGAAAGAGGAGGAAAAAGGCGATGAGGCTTTTTCCGAAAAATTGGCTGCCCTTGGAGATGTTTATGTTAATGATGCTTTTGGAACCGCACATCGGGCACATGCTTCGACAACCATTGTTGCTAAATATTTTTCACCAGAAAACCGAACGTTTGGATTTTTGATGAAAAATGAAGTCGAAAATGCGAACAAAGTTTTGAGCAACCCAGAGCGCCCGCTGACGGCTATCACGGGCGGTGCCAAAGTTTCTGATAAAATTCTTTTGTTGGAACGTTTCCTTGGATTAGTGGACCACATCATTATCGGTGGTGGCATGGCTTATACTTTTGTCAAGGCACAAGGTGGAAATATTGGTAACTCACTTTTTGAGGAGGACCGCTTGGAGTTGGCCAAAGAGCTTTTGGAAAAGGCCAAGGAACAAGGTGTCAGCATTCATTTGCCGGTGGACAGTGTTTGCGCTGATGCTTTTAGCAATGATGCTAATTTAAAAAATACCCTGAGTGCGGATGTGCCTGACGGCTATATGGGGCTCGACATTGGCGAGGAGGCAAGAAAAGCATTTTCTAAAGTCATTATGGCTTCCAAGACTATTATTTGGAACGGCCCAATGGGAGTTTTTGAAATGTCCAATTTTGCCGAAGGCACAAAAACCATTGCTAAAGCAGTGGCTGCGGCTACCAAGAATGGGGCATTCTCCTTGGTTGGTGGAGGTGATAGCGTTGCGGCTGTCAATCAAATGGGGTTGGCTGATGAAGTTAGTTTTGTTTCTACTGGTGGCGGTGCGATGTTGGAGATGCTGGAAGGGAAGGAGTTGCCCGGTATCAAGGCAATTACCGGGTGATACGTTGATGTCTTAGTTGGGGAGGGGAGGTGAAAAACAGTATTTTCACCTCCCAGCCTCACAATTCTTTTTGTAAAATTTTTCTGTCAGAAAATTTTATTTCCCTTGTTTTGTAAAGCCAGAAAACTGGTACAAAAGCGATAGCGATTATAATAAAAGACCACCAGGGCCAACCACTGATTATTGACTCCATGTCACCCACAGGGACGAATGCCGCCCAAAAAAGTGGGTGCATCCGATTGTTGCCAATATTGGATTGCATATAGGCTAATTTAGACTCCCTCAGTGCTACATCTTTTGGTTTTCCCTCCTTCATGTATTTATAAAAATCTACCATAATATTGGCCGACGCATTATCATCGATACTCCAAAGGGTCGTCACGATGCTGGCTGCCCCTGCGTAGGAAAATCCCCTGGCCAGGCTGACGATGCCTTCCCCTCTTTGGAGTTCACCGATTCCCGTTTCGCAGGCACTCAAAACAACCAATGAGGCAGGGATCCGCATGTTATAGAGATTTTTTACAAACAATAATTCATTTTCGATACTATCAGCTGTTTGATAAAAAGCGAGGTAGGAATAATCCCCGTGTTGATCGTTAGATTTTCCATGGGTGGCCAAATGCAATATGCCCGCTTTTGGTGCGTATTTCATAAAATTTTCCTCGGTAGCCATACTATCCAAAAAGAGTTGTCCGCCCATCATTTCATGAATTTGAGTTGCTTCTTGCACATTGAAGCGCAATTGGCCGAGCACTGCTCTCCAAGGATCGTTGCTTCTGCTCACATTTAAAGTATCACCATAGTAAACTGGTGCAAATGCAATAAATGGGCTTTTCCGATGGTGGCCCTTTTTCATTTCGTCCAAAAGGGTCGCAGAATAGCTGTAACTGATGCTGTATTTATTGATCAGGAATTTGAAGGATTCAAAATTGTTGTAAAATTCGGTAGGTTCTGAGAGCAGGGCATCAAACGGCAAATAGCCAAGAGTACCACCGGGGACAATGATCAGGGAATTGGTAGCAATTTTATCAGCAATTGGTTCAAAGATTAATTGGTACAATTCATAACCGATATTAGCCAATTTTTGATTGAGATATGCAGCATTCGAATCTGCGGGATTGAATTTGTAAATGCTATTTCTAAATTCCTCGACCCATATTTCTAATGGGAAATCTTTGTCAATGTGGATTAATTCAAATTGGTTTTTGGAAACAACGAAGGCGAAAAGGTTATCCTCGCCAACAAAATAGGAGATCATGGTTTGATCGGGCCTAATCAGTTGGTTTTGGATCTTTTCTATTGAAACAATTTTTGGTTCATATTGCATTTTGAAATACTCCTCATGGTGCTCTTTAAAATAATTGGAAAGCTCGTGCTGACGTTCGTAAAGTTGGAAAATACGGTCGTTGACTTGTTTCAAAATTCGGGGGTCGCCGGATTCATTTTTTAGTTCTTCTTCAAAGCGCAGTTTTTCCAAAAAAGAAAGATCGGTCTTGTATTGCCGTTCCAAGTCTAACAAGCTATCTGGTATGCCAGCGAAACGTTCGGCGTCTACCGAACGAATGGCTTCCATCAATAAAATGGCATTGCTTTGCTCCGAGATTTGGAAGGCCTCCTCCCAGTATTCGACTTGGTTGGTTGCTTCTTTCAATTCGTTTTTGACCAAAATGGCTTTTTCATAAATCAGGTAAAAATTATCCTGCAAAGCCAACCTGGAGCCTGGTTGCTCCAAGGATGTTTTGATGAAATTGATCAAAGAAATGGCCTTGCCAAGGATTTGATCGGCACTTTCTAAGTAATTCAGTTTCTCGTTCCTCAAAAATTGATCGTAGAGCCAAGATCCATGTGTCTGGAAAATTCGGAGCAGTACAATGGGTGAGTAAACCTTCTCAAATTCATTCTCCTGTGTTTGATCAAAGTTGATCGCTTGATATGCCTGAGATATGAATTCTTCGAAGCATACCTCATCCAAATGGCAGGCAATGGCCAATAGTGCAAAGGCATCAGCTACTTCAGCATGTTTGTTCCCGTAAATGTTTAGCCTTATGTTTTTAGCTTTTTCAAAAAATGCATAAGCCTCTTCATACTCCTTTCTGGCAAGATGTACTTTGCCGATTCGAGCATAAGAATTGGCGACATCTGGGTCATTTGTATTTAACTTCTGGGCATTGATCTTCAGTGCTTCTTCGTATTGATGGAGCGCTTCATTGAGGTTGCCGATTTTTTCGTAATAATTGCCAAGCCCATTCCTTACATCTGCGATCTCACTGGGAGCAATATTTTTTAGTTTTTTAAAAACAGATAAACTCTTTTGATAATATTCAAACGCTCGTTCATAATCAAGTTTTTCCAAAAAGCAATTGCCCATATACAATAGTGTCCTTCCTACTTTTGGATTGTTAGCTCCAAAATTTGACTCTCTGATCGAGAGGGCTTTTCCAAAATAGGAAATTGCTTTGTCCCAATCACCTTTGTCTTGCAACAATAGTCCAATGTTGGCATAAATGTTAGCCGTTTCGGGATGCTTGCCACTACCATACCTTTCGTATATTTTTAAGCTTCTTTCCAAATAATCCAAGGCAGATCTATGGTTGCCCATGCTATTGTAGACAGCTCCTTTGTTGTTGTACAAGCCAGCAAAATTTGCAGAATTGGGCGGATAGAGACTGTCTAGTATCATCTCTGCCGAATCCAGATGTAAAATGGCATTTTCAAATTGATTGAGGTTGTAATAGAGCGTTCCAAGATTGTCGAAATTGTCTGCGGTTTTTTTGTTATAAAAACCGAGCGTAACCAGATTGTGACCAAGAGCCAACCGATAAGTTGCCATGGCCGCCTCGGAATCCCCCAATGCCTGCTGCGCTATACCCACATTATTATAAAAATCGCCAATCTCATCAGAATTGGAGGAAAGGCTGATTTTTAGTGCTTTATTGAAATATTGCTGCGCCAGCTCATATTGATGTCGTCCAAAATAATAGCCCCCCAGGCCATTGTATGCCTTGGCTAATTCTGGATGTTTATCATTAAGTTGTAATTCAGCCAGTCTTACAGCCTTTTTTTCAAAGAAAAAACTCTCTTCATACTGGCCCCAACGGCGGTAGAAATATCCTAATGTTCGATAATTTGAAACTAGTTGTTCATAAGGCACGGGGATTTGAACCTGTTGGAGGTTTAGTGCCTTTTTTCTAAAAAGGACAGCATTCTTGTAATCCCCTAATTCACCCAAGCTATCAGAAATAGAAATATACTGGTTGATCAAGGACAGATCACTTTGCTGTCCCAATACCTTATTTAATAGGTTTGGAAAAATATTTAGAATGATAATAAACAGCCAGAATCTCATAGAAGGGAAATAGAATGAACGCAAATTTTGTCAAAATACCTGTAAATCAACATGTTTCATGCAGATTTTTGTTATCTCTATGCAAAACAGGAGTAATGTAGAAGATATTGCATCAAATATTGAAAAATGGGGCGTTCATTATTAGAACTTCTTAACGATATTTGTGAACTTGGTATAAACATGATTTAATTCAATCAAAATGAAAAAAAACGTATTGATTTCTGGTGCAATGAATAAATCAGGAATGGCCATAGCAAAAGCCTTCCGAAAAGAGGGGTTTTATGTGTATGGTTTGGATAAAAAAGAGGATTATGAAAGTATTTGCGACAGGTCATTTAGATTTAACTTAGAAGAATTTGTTTCAAATGCAGATTATCGGATTCGCTTTACTCAGATATTTGATGAAATTATACCGAACTTAAATGTCTTGGTTAATAATGAGGAAGTCGTTTTTGAAGGGCGATTGAATGAGGTACAATTGGAGCAATGGCAACAGTCCATCAATGTAAATCTAACTGGACCAATGATGTTGTGCAAGTTCTTTTTAAATAGACTTGAAAAATCAAAAGGATCGATTGTAAACATAATAAACCTGTCAAGTCAGAAAGAGATAGAAGGGGGCATTTCATATTATACTTCGAGAATGGCATTGTTGCAACTCACAAAAGCAATGGCAATTGATTTGAAAGAGAAAGTGAGAGTTAACAGTATTTGCTTTGACCCTTACCGTAAAAACCAAAGGGGCGTTCATGGAGAAATAAAAGAGGAAAAGCTATCCAACGAAATCGGAAGATTGTCTGCAATTCTTTCGATGGAAGAAGTGGGATACCTTTCTGGTGAAAATATCAACCTAGGGTAATTTTCAATACTCATTTGGGTAAAAAAAAAGTTGTCAAGATTATTAATGTTTTATAAATATGTAATAGCTTGTATTAAAATAATTTCCATAGAAATATTCTGACCACTTATAAGTCTGTGATTTTCAGCAGCGATATATCTATTCAAAAAGTTTTATATTTTAATGTGCAGACATTAACTTTGCCCTAAACAAACACACCCATTCTTCTATGGTCTTACATGTACCAACCGAAACACTAGTTCGCTCAAAAAAGACATCTGTGATAAATGCCATCATCGTTGAGGACGAGATAAGAAGTATGAACAATCTCAAGAACTTACTGGATGCCCACTGTCCAGAAGTCAACGTCATAGGTGATGCTATTAATGTTGAAGAGGGTCTTGACTTATTCGAAGATCCAAATTTCAAACCCGACCTTGCTTTTCTTGATATCAGTCTTACCGATGGGCTTGTATTTAAGATGCTCGACGAACTAAGACCGATAAATTTTGAGATAATTTTCATAACTGCATACAATGAGCATGCTATAAAAGCATGTGAATATAGTTCGATAGGCTATATATTAAAGCCGATAAACCCTGATGAGTTGGTACAGGCTGTCAGTCGAGTGAAATTGACAGAAAAGGACAATAAAATTGACCAAAGAATGGAAATTTTCAATAAGCAATTGAATGGGACCAATGCTTTTGAAAAAATGAGTATTTCGGCTATTGATGGGATTTATTTCGTGAGTATCAAAGATATAGTTCGGTTCGAAGCAGAAGACAATTACACACATATTTTTCTACAAAATGGAGACAGAATCACTGCTTCCCGTACAATCAAAGCGTATGAAGACATGCTAGAGAGCATGAATTTTTATCGTGTTCACAAACGGCACGTTATCAATCTGAATTATATGAGAAAGTTCATCAAAGGTGATGGGGGTTACCTTGTGATGGACGATGGAAAAAAAATCGAAGTATCCAGGAGGCGACGCCCTGCTTTTATGGAGCAGATGCGTAGGCTGGAAGAAGGTTTATAAACTGAATTCTTACACATTATGACCTGACAAGTGCGATTTCAAAAGTGCATCATGGGATTAATTGGCTTTAAGAAATACATTTATTTGTAAAAAAATAATGTATGGCTTTTCTTGTTTTTTTTGCATACTACACTATTATCAGCCAATAAATACCCTTAGATTTGTTCTTTTGAGGAGTCATAGCGCTTGTCTGTCATTCAACAGGAAACACTATGATGGGCTTTTTTACTAAAAAAAATTATACTATGAAGGAGGCTACCAACAAAGGCAAAGGCAAAAACGGTATTGACAACCTTGAACATTTCAACAAAATTCAGAAAAATAGGATGAACGAATTCCTTGGAGGTTCTGATAATTTAAATGTTGATACAAAGAAACGAGGTTTTTTCTCCTGGTTGTCAGGACCAAAGCCATGTGATGGGGATTTACCTCATTGATTTGGTACCTTAGACATTAACTGCACGTTTTGTTTCTCCATTTCTTTTTTGGGGAACTTTACTACTCATACAATACTGAGAAGAGATTGTGTTATACAACCACAATCTCTTTTTAGTTTTGGATGTTTGCCTTGTTTAAGAAATTTGCCAGCCTGTATACGTACCTGCATTATTATGGAATTGACAACTGGCATAATCGATGTCCGGCTCAAGCAACTATCAAGGTCGGAACAACTTGTTTCAGAATCCCTCTTTACAAATATACAGCAAGCCCAGAAACACCTTGCTGAATTAGAAAAGCTTTTACTGGAAATTGACAACCCTGATTTTAAGCTCAAACTTCACTTGTACACTGCGATCGTAGAGAATCAATTATATAACTACGATTTATCCATTATTCATTTTAAAAAGGCCATAGATTTATTAAATGAAAGAGGAGATGCCAATCAATTGGCTGAAGCCTATATTGATTATACTGGAACTTTAATTAACATTGGAAGGGTAGAAGAAGCATCTAAAAAGTTGGAGGATGCTCGAAAATTTTTGCAAGTTTTTCCAGATAAAAGACTGGATGCTTATATAAAATGCAGGATGGGTTACCTCCATCTCCACCACTCTAATAGGGCAAAAGCACTCCAATCCTTCTTCGAAGCCGAACAAGATCTTAATGGTTCAGCCAGATTGCTAACCATAAAAGATTATTATTTCATGACTCTGATAAAAAGTGGAATAGGAAAAATCCATTCACTTAACAACGAACCATTTAAAAGTATTCAAGCTTACAAGGAGGTGGTGGAACTTTGTGAGAAATACAGAATGAGGTCAAGACTTTCATGGCATTATTTGCATGTTGGCAATAGTTATATGGCTGCTAATGATATTGAAAGCGCAATTAGTTATTTTAAACTTGGAATTAAGGTAATTGATGATGTAAACCAACAAGCTCGTGCTTTGGCTTATGCAAATCTAGGTAGCTGTTTTTTAAGGAAAGGGCTGTTTCAAGAAGGATTAAATTTACTTGAAAGGGCTTATCCTTTATTTAAAGAAAAGCGGGATAAGAATTTAGCGAATATTGATTGGTGGCGTGCGAAAGCCTTCGAAGGTTTAGACAAAAGACGGAAAGCATTAAAGCATTATTTCACCGCTTTAGAGTTCGCACAAAAAGGAGGTGAACAAAATCAGGTAGCCGGAATTTTAAAAGATATTGCAGGCTTTTATGCAGACGATGATGATTTCAAAAATGCATACGAATATCAAAAGTTTTATGAAAAAGCAGTAGAGTTAGCTATGGATGAGATCAAAGCTTTTGAAATCAGGGAACTTGAAATAAAGTATGAAGCAGAGCGGAAAGAAAATTTAGAGGAAATGTATAAATTACAAGCTACTGGCCTTCAATTGAAAGCATTGAGGGCTCAAATGAATCCTCACTTTGTATTCAATGCTCTAAATTCAGTCCAAAACTTTATTACCTCTAGTGATCCTTCATTGGCTGCGAAATACCTTGCACAATTTGCCCATCTTATGAGGCAAAGTTTGGAATATTCAGATTTAGAAATCATTTCTCTTGAGAAGGAAATAGAATTTTTACAAAACTACCTTGACATCAATGTCAATTTAAGATTTGAGAATAAATTAGCTTATAAAATAATAGTAGATGAGGAGATAGAAGAGGATATCCTTGGGGTGCCAACTATGATCGTACAGCCTTATGTAGAGAATTCGATTGAACATGGAATCAGGCCTAAATCTAAAGGATTGATCAAGATTGAGTTTAAATTAAAAGATGAGGATACAATTCTTTGTATAGTAGAAGATGATGGCGTTGGACGGAAAAAGGCAAAGGAACAGCAAGTGGTAAGGGGAACTATAAAATCACACAAGTCTTTAGGGACAAAAATTACTCAAGAACGTCTTGAGATACTACAAAAGAATAAAAATGAGAATGAAGATGTAGTGAAGATAATTGATTTGATAGATTTAGAATCTGGACAACCTATTGGTACCAGGGTCGAGGTTCTAATTCCAATTCTTGAAATTCAAGTGAAGTGATTTTTTATGAATACATAGTCATCGGCTCTATGCTTTAGCCCCTGATTTTCAAACTTTTTTCCTTTATAAAAATTTAATATTTAAAAATAAAAAAATATATTTGCGACAGTTTTCTCATAGTATGTTTGTTTAATCTTCCTGCACCTTATCTTCCCTCTTTGGGGTGCAGGACTTTTTTTTTAGATTGAATTCTCTCCTTTTTTAATAGTATGTTAGAAAAGTTGTGTAGTTAAAATTTTGAATTGAAATGCATGTTTAGTGCTGCCTATTATAAGTTCCCTCTTTAAATTACACATGGTCAATAAATTTAATTTTTAAACATATTTTTTCCGTTTATTGGACGAAACCGACCGTTTCCTAAAAAAAACCGACCGTTCCCTCATGGAACTGACCATTGCGTAAATGTAGCTTTTTTCTTGAAATATGCAAGTTTATCTTTGTATCAAGTTTTCTCATAGTATGTTTAATTCTCCTACACCTTTTCTTCCCTTCTGGGGTGTAGGAATTTTTTTTCCCCATTCCTAGCTCATTCAAATTTAAAATCTTCGTAATTCTGACTCCATACTCTTTAATCAATATTTAAGTTCAAATGGCACATTGCCTATAATTTCTCATAGATTCAACGAGGAGTTAAATGTCCAATTTAGTAGTGACGAAAGTTATGCCATATTATTGATGAATCGTCTATGTATTATTAGTTCGTTTTCAGCGTTATAGTAGATTTTTTTTACCTCTGTCGAAATTCATATTAACCAGAATCCATATCCTAAGTCATAACGACCGTTCCCATTAATAACTGTACCGTTCCCTAAAACCAGCTTTTTATTAGCTTAATAAACCTTTTAATTTGCACCGTGTAGTTTTCTCATAGTATGTTTAGTGCTCCTACATCAGCCTTAGCCTCCCCCGATGTAGGAGTTTTTTTTTGCCCCAAATAGTCGTTTTATGATTTAAAAGACGTTATTCTATTTTTTAATAAACTGCTCATTTCAATTTGCTTTCTCAATTATTTCAAAAGTCTGTTCCAGCCTATTTCCTTGTTCATCAACTAATGTTAAGACATGTTTTCCAACAACGGTATTAATTTCCATTTCATGGATTTCCTTTGTTGTTCCTATGAATTCTTTATCAATATTCCAGTGCAATAAGGCACTTCTGCTCCTATGAATAGCTTTAAAGACAGTTTTACTTTTTTCTCCATTGATATCTATCGGCATAAATATTCTCGCCTTAAAATTTGGATATATTAGCTGAATTATGTTTTCGTTTTGTTTTCCTTCCAATTCGCAAGAGTCAGAAAAAACAGGCAAGGGCCTGTAATTTGGGTGTTTGGCCACGTAATAATGTTCTTCGGTAGGTGGTAATACAAACCATGGCTGATTTATTATCAACTCATGTGGATAACAAGAAATGTTGACTTGTTTACGATTTGTGGCATCTAAATGAACTAGTTGGTGATATGGGCACTGCTGAATATTTAGGGTATTCTTTTGCACCCAAATTGAATCAATAGGGCAATTTTTGTTAGGCAGATAACCACTTTCTGCGCAAACTTCAATAAAGTTCATTTCATCGAATGGTTGATCAAACCAAGGTGTAAATGGTAATTGGTCAAAAACATCGAATAATATCGGAGCTGCTGCACTTATTCCGGTAAGTCCGGGTCTGCCCTCACCGTCTGCATTTCCAGTCCAAACACCAATGGCAAAATTTGGGTTTACTCCTATTGCCCAAGCGTCCCTAAATCCAAAGCTAGTGCCTGTTTTCCAAGCAATCTCATTTTTTAAATCAAAACGCTCCCATTCGCCTTGAGCATTTGGTCGTTCCAGTTTTTTCATAGCCTCAAAAGTCAACCATATTGCATCTGCAGTTAGGTAGGCAGTTTCTTTTTGTAATCGGGGCTCTGATTTTTTATTGAACCAAGATAAATTGGATTTGTCAAAATCTGATTCGTTGTACCATCCTTGATTTTTGTAAAAATATTTTAAACGACAGGCCATTCCTGAGTACAGATTGGTTAAATCCCAAAGCGTAGCTTCCGAACCGCCTAAAATTAAAGATAGGCCATAATGGTTTGGACCATTTGATAGGGTAGAGATACCTAATTTTTTTAAGTTGAAATGGAATTTTTCAACGCCATAGCTTTGCAGTAACCGCACAAATGGAATATTCAGAGACCTGGAAAGGGCTAGATCAGCGGGAATCACACCATCATAAGTATTCAAGAAATTTTCTGGGCGGTAATCTTTCAAAAAAGTTGGTATATCTTGTAGTAAGCTTTTGGGAAGAATTTGTCCATCTTGAAGTGCCAAAGCGTATAAAATGGGTTTCAATATACTGCCAGTACTCCTCGGGGCTTGGATAATGTCGACAGACTGACCATGTTCGAAACCGGCATTTTTAGCATTCCCGACGTAGGCTAATACTTTTTTAGTGGCAACATCAAGTACGAGGATGGCTAGGTTATGGATTTCGTTATTACTTAAAGTGGGGTGATATCGATTTGCTATCTCGTTAATCGTTTTTTGCAAACCATAATCAATGGTCGTTTTATATACCTTTTTGTCTTTAGAAACGGATGCAACATAATTTAAGAGATGCGGTGCGTCTTGTGGCAACGGTAAAGGTTTTGATGGCAATGGTTCTGCAATGGCCAAATCAAGGGTAATTGAATCGATCAGACCTTTTTCATAAATTTTTTGCAACAACCTATTCCTCTTTTCTATTAATGCATTTCTATTTTTCCCTGGGTGAATAAAGGAAGGGGCATTTGGCAATACAGCTAAGGTGGTCGCTTCAGCCCAGGAAAGCATGGTTGATTTTTTCCAAAAATATCTCCAAGAGGCTGCCTCTAAGCCAACTACATTTCCACCAAATGGGGCGTTAGATGCATACGAGGAGAGAATTTCTTTTTTTGAATAACCTAACTCAAGCCGAAAGGCCAAAATGATTTCAATCAATTTTTGTAATAAAGTCCTTGGTTTTCCTTTTCTGGACAACCTGATTACCTGCATTGATAAAGTACTGCCTCCACTTACGACCCTCTTATTTTTGATATTTTGGAAAATAGCTCGGCCCATGGCTAAAAAATCTACCCCCCAATGCGAGTAAAAACGATTGTCTTCAAATGTTAAAATGGCGGTTTCAAATTTGTCAGCAATTACTCCATTGGAGGGAAAGCGCCATTGGCCATCTTCGGCAATCCTTGCTCCAAGCAATTGTCCATCGGCTGCTTCAATTACAAAACTTGTTGGCTGGTCAAATAAAGGGTTGGGGAGTGAACACCAAAATAGCACGATCAAAATGAAAAAAATGCTACCGATAATTTTCCATCGATTTTTTATAAGCTGCAAAAATGTTGTTGCAAGATTTTTCATTGTTTAAAACTTCTGGCTACCGTGACTACCAAATGTAAGCAGTAGTTACCACAAAGCCATAATATCAAAGCTTTTGGAAAAGAAAAAAGGCTTTGCTCATTGAGCAAAGCCTTTTTAAAGCTATATCTAAATACTGATCTTGATAAAGGGTTAATCAATATTCATCTTCATTAAAAAGGAAGTCTCCTTTAGCTGGATAATCGGGCCAAATTTCCTCAATACTTTCGTATTCAA
Organism: Saprospiraceae bacterium; assembly: GCA_041392505.1. Lineage (GTDB taxonomy): Bacteria > Bacteroidota > Bacteroidia > Chitinophagales > Saprospiraceae > UBA6168. The sequence goes on from JAWKLX010000007.1 coordinate 218,647, forward strand.
CATCGTCCTCTTCAATGTCTTGAAGGTTTTCAACTACCGCATTTGGTGCACCAGTACGTAAGGCATAATCGATTAATTCGTGTTTGGTGGCTGGAAATGGTGCGTCTTCCAAGTGCTTAATGAGATCAAGCGTCCAATACATAATTTTAAGGCAATTTAAGAGTGGTGTGAAAACAAGTCGTGATTCGCCAAGATTTCAAACCAACAATAACATAGATAAAAAGTAAATTTGGCAGACCTCAAAAAGTTCGCCGAAAGGTTTAAGTAACCTGTAATTTGCTGCAAAAGTAATAAACGGATTTTTTAAAATCAAGGTAATTTTTAGATAGGAGAAAAAAAGTGAAAAAATGTTGCTAAGTCATTGTTAATCAAAGAAATAGAAACTCTCCATGGTTTTCAAACCTCCCTGAACTGGAATGGATTATCCCATTATTTTCATTTTTGTCAATAGCAAAGGATCCGTTATTGAAAATCACTCCTTTGTTTCTAACACTAGCAAACAGTGTTCTGTGAACGGTTAATTCACCATCAATTATTAATTCTCCTTCATTTAAAATGCCAAGCCCTTTTTTGGCAAGGCCATCAATAGACAGCTTCCCCATCAAACCAATGGTCAACTTTCCTCCATCTTCAATAATCAATTGAGCTATATCATTGGCAAACTCTTCAATGATTGGAAAATAATGATAGTCAGTATAATCACCACCTATTACAACGACGTCGAACCAACCAGGTACAAATCTATTGTACCAGTTCATCGGTTCATGCCATGTCCTTTCATTTCCTGGTGTTCCACCTTTCCAATAATAGGGGACAGATACTCTTCTAATTGCTTTGCCTCCATCTTCCGATGAGGAAAACGCAAAATTTTCGTTATTCATAGTTAATTAAAAATTTGAGAGGGGAGCTCTTAAAATATGGGAGGGGGATGTGTGGAAGGGGTGTTCGGGTTATTCCAAAATTTAAGCCAATACATTTCCAACAATAAAAATAGGTAAAGCAAAAAATCATGTAAATTGACTATTCTTGCAGACATTAGTTCCTTTAAATTATTATTTGTTCATTCGATAAAGTACCATGAAAAAAGATCAATTTCCAGACGAAAAACGGCAGGTGTCACTGCAAATAGGGGTAACAGGAGGCATTGGGACTGGTAAGACTACCGTTTGTAAAATATTTGAATCAATTGGTATACCGGTCTATTATGCCGACGACAGAGCAAAAAATATTATGGTGGAAAATCTAAGTGTGAGACAGCAAATAATTGACCTATTAGGCGAAGAATCCTATTTTGAAAATGGACAACTCAACAGGTCATATATCGCCAAAGTTGTATTTAAGGAGTCAGATAAGCTAAAAATTTTGAATAGTATAGTGCATCCAGCCGTGCGTGAAGATGGAGAGAAATGGCACCAATCACAAATTGGTACTCCCTATACCATCAAAGAGGCTGCTTTGATGATTGAAAGTGGGAGCTACAAATCTTTGGATAGATTAATACTTGTTACAGCGCCTGATGAGTTAAGGATCAAAAGGGTTATGGCCCGCGATAATTCAACGAGAAAAGAAGTGCTTTCGAGAATTGAAAAGCAAATGCCTGAAACAGAAAAAATGAAATATGCTGATTTTGTCATTAATAATGATGGAAGTGAATCATTGGTTAAACAAGTCTATACCATTCATCAAAAATTGAAATCTTTAGCGCTTTAGTGTTTAAAATAATGGCTTTGGTTATAAATCGGACTCTATGAAATGTTAGTTTTTTCGGGTCAAAAATCCTGTAAATTAAGCCCAGAATCAAAAACATATTATATTTTTCTTTAAATGGTATAGTTTTTGAAAATTTGAAATAAACAAATGAAGGAAAAGGCTTTAGGGTCTTTTTCATCTCGCATTAAACTTACCTGAACAGCACGTTTGACATTGAATTCCTAAGCTGAAAATACAGCTTTTCCTGCCCTCCTTTATTCCTATGCTAATTATGTTTTGAACCCGGAAACATGCCGACGTTTAATCGTATGTGTTTCCTAACAATTCTATGTTTTGAAAAAGACAACAATGAGGATTTCTGCCATGTTACCAAAACATGCGTACCATTCTCCCAAAACGGCCCAACCTAATTTATTAGGTACCCAGAAAAAGCCAACCAAGGCCATTTTCTTATCAATTTCACTAATACTTTGTGTCCAATTTGCCTTTTCATCCAACATCATTGAGTTTGCCGGAGGAAGGATACTATTGGAAATGCCTGAGCATCTCGCTTGCGACAATATCACTAATGGAGGAGAAATAGCAGCTGATGAATTCGGATGCCCAAACCCAACATGGGACCCTTCGTTGATCACAAGTGTAACCCTTCCAACTGGCGGTAGTGGAACTTTAGAATACATTTGGATTCTTACCACTGATAACCCTTTGTCGCCGGGTGCTTTTTGGAATCCGATAATTGGTTCTACTAGTCCAGAATATGACCCAGGCCCAATTTCTGTTACGACCTACTACCGTAGGTGTGCCAGAAGATCAGGTTGTACTGACTATATTGGTGAAAGTAATATCATCATGAAGGAGGCAATTTGTTGTGATAATGTTACGGACGGAGGTACGATTGCTGCCAACCAAGTTCTTTGCGATAGTCCTTTTGTTGCCAGTATCCTAACCAATGTGGTTTTCCCAACTGGCGGTACTAATACGTTGGAATATCAATGGGCCTTGAGTACAACAGGCACACTTTATTCTCCAGCCAACACAGATTGGACATTTATCAACGGCGCCACGTCACCAAGCTATGACCCTGGTACACTTACTGAAACTACCTATTTTGTTAGATTGTCAAGAAGGCACGGCTGTTACGATTATGATGGTGTTTCCAATATTATTGAAATTATTGTCAATGACGGGATAATAGTTACCTTGGATGGTCTGGATGAGGAATGTTTAGGTGCTGGAAATGGGGAAATTTCTATTTCAAACATTTCAGGTGGCGTTCCGGGATATGCATATCAATGGACAGGGTTTCCTGGAGAAACGAACCTGACCTTGACTGGTTTATCTGGTGGGACTTATGAAGTGGTGGTGACTGATACTGTCGGATGTACTGGTTCTGCTGAATTCACTTTAGAAAATGGGCCAGAACTTTCAGTTAACACTTTATCTACGCCAGTTTCTTGTGTTGGTGATACGGACGGCACAGCAAGTGTCACCGCCGTTCCGAATGGGGTAGGCCCTTTCATATTTCAATGGGATGACCCGTTGATGCAAGATAGCATGATTGCTACAGCTCTTGCTCCATCCTCTTACCAAGTTGTAGTATCCGATTCACGGGGATGTACAGGCTCGACATCGGTCGTGGTAGATGATGCTGATCCGCTTTTGTTGAGCACTACAAGTACTGATGCCACGTGTGGTGATTCAGAAGACGGTACGGCTACAGCTCAAGTTTCTGGTGGGGTTTCACCATATACTTATTTGTGGAACGACACCACCGGCCAGACTACATCAACTGCAATTAATTTATCGATGGGTATTTATTCAGTAACGGCTACTGATGCCAACGGTTGTAGCATAATCGGCTCGGAGACCGTTGGGGCGCCCATGCAAGTGTCCCTGCAAATAGCGACTACTGATGCACTGTGTTTTGGATCAAATGATGGCACCGCTGCTGTATCAATTGTAAATGGAAACATAAATGATTACAATGTGATTTGGAGTAATGGAATGACCACCTCTCAGATTACCGGCCTCGCCGCGGGTGCTTATTCAGTCACCGTTTCTGATGCAAATGGGTGTACGGTTGAGGGATCGGGAATGGTTTCTGAACCAACAGAAATGAATTTGGAAATGAGCGCCGACAGTGCTTCCTGTTTTAGTTCCAGTGATGGGACTGCTACGGTTATTGTTACGGGTGGAACATCATTTCCCAACAATATATACCAATATGAGTGGAGTCTACCCAACAGCCCTAATGTGCCAATGTTGGATGATGTTTCTTCTGGTACTTATTCGGTAACGGTGACGGATGCCAACGGTTGCACCATGTCCAACTCGGTACAGATAGGTGCGCCAGATGAATTGCAAATCACTTTAACACCGACCCATATCTCCTGTAATGGGTTGACAGATGGAGCTGGAACGGCGACCGTCGTTGGAGGAGTTGCACCTTATACTTACCAATGGAACGACCCTTCTGGAAGTACGCAAGCTTCCATCAACAATTTGGCAGCGGGGGCTTATACTATTTCTGTTACCGATGCCAACTTATGCTTGTCAACGGCTATATTAAACATCAATGAGCCAACTCCATTAACCGTTTCCTTTAATAATGTGAATGTGGTTTGTACTGATGATACAAATGGCGTGGGGGTTGTTGTGCCTGCTGGAGGTACTCAACCATATTCAATACTTTGGGAGACTGGCCAATCAACTCAGGCCATTTTTAATCTTGGAATAGGAACTTATGGAGTGACTGTAACCGATGTAAACGGCTGTGAGACAGTATCGTCCACTCAAATTATTGCTACAACCACATTAAGTTCTACTGTCACAACTTTTGATGCAACCTGTTATGCTTTAAATAATGGGGTCGCTATTGCCAACGGCATCAATGGTACTTTACCTTATGATTTTGTCTGGTCGAATGGAGAAACAACTGCTCAGATCAACGACCTCTTTTTTGGAAATTATACTGTGACAGTAACCGATGGAGATGGTTGTTCGGTTGTAAATACAGCCGTCATAAATTCTCCGCCACAACTGATAGCCAATGTTCAAGCTTTATCTCAAGTGCTAACCTATGGAGGAAATGAGGGTAGTGCGCAAGTATTCCCTTCAGGTGGTGTTTCTCCTTATACATTTTTGTGGAGTAATGGTAGCACAAGTGAGATTGCTAATGGTCTGGAAGGCGGCGCCCATACCGTGACTATAACTGATGCCAACAATTGTACTTCAGTCGGCCAAATTACCTTGATCGAACCCTCAAAAATCGGTGATTACGTTTGGGATGATGAAAACCAAAATGGAATTCAAGACCCGATGGAGGTTGGAGTCGAAGGCATCAATGTCTTTTTGACTGGAGTAACCAATACCGGGGATTCTGTCAATTTAACAACAGTCACAGACACTGCAGGTTACTATGCTTTTGATGGATTAACCCAAGGTTTTTACAAATTAGAATTTGAAACGCCGCCAAACAATGTGCTGACCTACCAGAACATTGGAAACGATGGCCTTGATAGCGATCCCGATCCATCTACTGGTTTCACACAGAGCTTCCCCATCTCACAAGGTGAATATGAAAGTCGCTGGGACTGCGGTTTGATCATTCTTGACGAAAAAATCGACATCGGTGATAAAGTCTGGTACGATCAAAACCACGATGGAATTCAAGGCCTTAATGAGGGTGGGGTAGAAGGTATTTTAGTCAGGCTCCGGAAGATGCCAGCTAACAATATTATCGCCGTTGACGTAACTGATTTATTAGGAAATTATCTGTTTGAAGATGTACTCCCTGGTGATTATCGGGTTGAATTTGCATTGGCAAGCTTTCCTCCGGGCGGCTATATCGTTTCTCCAAAAGATCAGGGAAATGACGACACCAAAGATAGTGATGCAAATGTTGCCACGGGCATAACAGATCAATTCACCGTTTTCCCATTTACATTGGATAACTTGACAATTGACATGGGGATTTTTAAAGAGTGCGACAACATCACAGATGGTGGTGTAATCGGGTACGATGAGGAACTTTGCGGTGTTGGGGCAGACCCTTCTGAAATAGTTAATATTATAACCCCCTCCGGTGGGTTTGGGAACATCGAATACCTATGGATGAAGAGCAATATTCCCGTTTATAACGGGCCCGGTGATGTAAACTGGTCGATAATTCCTAACTCAAACAGTCCGAATTATAATCCAGGGCCAATCAGCCAATCAACCTACTACATCCGATGTGCAAGAAGGCAAGGTTGCGATGATTATATCGGCGAGAGTAATGTGGTGGCAAAGGTGATAACTGCCTTCCCACTTGCTCAGATTATTGATGAACCAAATTTTTTATGTGAAAATGAAGAAGGCCGATTTGAAGCTGCTATTGCGGGTGCGGGTGCAACCTATTTTTGGGAGTTTTCTGGTGGGGCCAACCCTGCGACTGCCAATACAAGAGTTGCAAATCCGGTACAATGGGCAACGCCAGGTGTAAAGTTTGTTAAACTAACTGTAACCCGTTTTAACTGCTCCTTTAGTGTAAACACTGAGGTGGTTGTTGACAATTGCGGCAACAAACCTTTAGTCACAATTTCCGACTTCACCGCCCAAATGGGCAATGACCAAGTTGAATTGGCTTGGAATGTTTCAGGTAAAACCGACAACACGGTATTCTATGTTCAACGTTCTGAAGATGGTCAGTCTTTTTCAACCCTTGACAATCTGATGGGCCAGTCCGATACTGAAAATTCTACTTACAATTTTGTGGATCGGCAACCTCGATTTGGGGAAAATTTCTACCGCATCTTATTCCAACAATTGGATGCCGATAATAACATGGGGTATTCTGAAATGGCTCATGTGCTCTTCCAGCGGGAACCAACGCAGTTGGCTCAAGTGTATCCAAACCCAACGAATGGAAAGGTTATCGTAGAACTTTTAAAGTCGTCTGACGAACCAGCCATTGGACAAGTATTGACGCCGTTTGGAAAGATACTTTTTGAATTTGAAATACCTGCAAAAACTGAGAAATACGAAATCGATCTATCCGATCAATTTGATGGCTTGTACTTGGTGAGCATCCAACAACAGAAATTGAAGGAGCAGATTTGTAAGGTCGTTAAATCACAATGAGAACTTTAATCTTTTCATTACATAGTTTTTTAGCATAACAACAGGGCTGCCTTTTAGGCGGCCCATTTTTTTTTAGAAATGGGTTTCATTTTAGATGAATTATTCTATCGGCAAACATTTTATTCCAAATATTTTTATGGGCAGAATAACCATATATTTGCACCCGCTTTTACTCAATTGTTATCCGGCACAATTCTCGTTTTAGGTTTGTCTAAATTCCCCTTACAAATAATAACATATTAATTGCAGGCCCTTTGATTAAAGACGTCAAGCTTTATTCAAACGTCCTTTAAAAACTAATATCCTTTGAAAAAGAGAGTTCTCATTACCGGCGCAGCTGGATTTATTGGATCCCACCTTTGCGACAGGTTTCTAAAAGAAGGTTTCCACGTAATTGGGATGGACAACCTGCTTACGGGCAATATTGCCAATATCGAACATTTGTTTCCACGGCAAGACTTTGAATTTTACCACCACGACATTACTAAGTATGTTCATGTGCCGGGAGACATCCATTATATCCTCCATTTTGCCTCGCCAGCTAGCCCAATTGATTATCTGAAAATGCCCATCCAAACCTTGAAGGTCGGGGCTTTGGGCACACATAATATCCTTGGCGTTGCGAAAGCTAAAAAAGCAAGGATGTTAGTAGCTTCCACTTCTGAGGTTTACGGCGACCCATTGGTCCATCCACAAACGGAGGAATATTGGGGGAACGTGAACCCGATCGGCCCTCGGGGTGTATACGACGAAGCCAAGCGGTTTTTAGAGGCGATCACCATGGGCTACCATACTTATCATGGCATTGAAACTCGAATAGTGCGTATTTTCAATACCTATGGCCCAAGGATGCGGGTCGACGATGGTAGGGTACTTCCAGCGTTTTTCTCGCAAGCGATCAGGGGCGAGGGGTTAACCGTTTTTGGCGATGGAAGGCAGACCCGGAGTTTTTGTTATGTGGATGATTTGGTGGAAGGGATTTACCGGTTATTGATGAGTGATTACCATTTGCCCGTTAATATTGGTAATCCTTCGGAAATGAACATGCTTGAATTTGCTGATGAAATTTTGGCCCTAGTAAACAATCCAAAAGCCCATATCATCCATAAACCGCTGCCAACGGACGATCCTAAAAAGCGTCGGCCAGATATCACGAAGGCGAAAGAAATTTTGGGCTGGGAACCAAAGGTTTCCAGAAGTGAAGGATTGAAGATCACTTACGAGTATTTCAAAAAAACAGTAAAAGTTTAAAACAATATTCTTTTTATGAACTTTGAAAAAACCATCCTAATTACTGGTGGAGCAGGATTTATCGGCTCTCATCTTGTGCGGTTATTTGTAAATAAATACCCAAACTATCAGATCGTAAATCTGGACAAACTCACTTATGCTGGCAACTTAGAAAACCTGTCGGATGTCGAGGACAAACAGAATTACACTTTTGTCAAGGGGTGCATCACCGATCCTTCCTTCATCCAATCTGTTTTTGAAAAATACGATTTTGACGGGGTTATCCATTTGGCTGCAGAATCTCATGTGGATCGGTCAATCACCAATCCTTTGGAATTTATCGAAACAAATGTAGTCGGAACGATGAATTTGTTAAATGCCGCCAAAAATGCTTGGGAAGATTTTTCAGGAAAGCGTTTCTACCATGTTTCGACGGATGAAGTTTACGGCTCATTAGGGGAAACAGGTTTTTTTACGGAAACGACCGCCTATGATCCGAGGTCGCCATATTCAGCATCGAAGGCAGCTTCCGATCATTTGGTCAGGGCCTACTACCATACTTATCATTTGCCAGTGGTTATTTCCAATTGCTCCAATAATTATGGTCCCAATCAATTCCCTGAAAAACTGATTCCGCTGGTCATTAACAACATCCAGCACAATAAGCCGCTGCCCATTTACGGAGATGGAAAATACACTCGGGATTGGCTGTGGGTCGTGGATCATGCCGAGGCTATTGATCTGATATTTCACCAAGGCCGGAATGGGGAAACCTATAATATCGGCGGCAACAATGAGCGGAAAAACATCGAGTTGGTGCATACCCTTTGCGACGTAATGGATGACTTGCTTGGCCGTGCGATAGGCGAATCCCGTAAATTGATCACCTATGTAAAAGACCGTCCTGGGCACGACCGCCGATATGCAATTGATGCCAGCAAATTGAAAAATGAACTTGGCTGGGAGCCAACCATTAACCCAGAAGAAGGTTTGCGGAAAACGGCAGAATGGTACCTGGCCAATCAGGAATGGCTAAAAAATGTAACTTCGGGCGCCTATCAGAAATACTACGAAAAACAATATGCCTAGCGCATAATAGGTGATAGTTTCAAAACATGTAAATGAAACGGGAAGCAGGATTTTCTTGCTTCCCGTTTTTCGTTTTCACTTTTATACATTTGCTTTTCATTTAGAAAAAAAGGAACAAAAAACAGAATTTCAACAACTACCAAAAAATTTAATGGCAAAACTTCGCACCAATCACGATAAAAAAAGAGCTGCTGAAAGCAGTGGTATGATTGCTAAAGTCGGCCTGTTCTCGATTATTTTGGGTGCGCTTTATTTTTTTTTCAATAAAACCTCCAACACCGAAAATACATCTGCCGAACCTGTAATAGCAGATGTTGAAAATTTAGAGGAAAACGGGTTGGACAGCATTTTTTATTTACCAACTTTGAACCGTGGCCAATTAATCCGACACAAGTATTACGCCTTGTCTTACAATGAAAATTATGAACAGGCAGAATGGGTCGCTTTTGAATTAACGGCAGATCGGTTAAAAATGCCTTGGGTCAACCGGACCAACGATTTCCGCCCAGACCCTTTGGTTGAAACAGGTAGTGCTGACCCCAATGACTATCGTAGAACTAAATATGACCGAGGACATTTAGTAGCCGCAGCAGACATGGCTTTTTCGGAAGAGGCCATGTCCGAAACATTTTTCATGAGCAATATGTCGCCCCAGATCCCTGGGTTTAATAAAGGTATTTGGAGGGAATTGGAGGAGCTCACCCGGGATTGGGCAAAAAAATTCAAGCATTTATACGTGGTTACGGGGCCAATCATCTACGACCAAGTGAGGTTTTGGATCGGGGAAAACCAAGTTGCTGTTCCAGATGCTTATTATCGGATACTCCTTGACCTACGTGATCCAGAAAAAAAGGCCATTGCGTTTATTATTCCTAATGAAGTTTCCAATGAGCGGCTAGAATATTTTGCAACTTCCATTGACAAAGTGGAGGACATCACCGGAATTGACTTTTTTCCCGAATTGATGTCTAATCCAATAGAAGAAAGTTTAGAAGCAGATTATGATGTTAAACTCTGGCAAATGAATGAGAAAAAATACGAAATACGGGTGAAAGAATGGAACATTCAATGATCCCTAAAAGGTGTGCAGATAAGTCTAACAAATTATCATATTCATTTTTAATCAATTATGTCAAACAAAGATCAATTCATTCAGGAAATCACTAGTGGTTATACTTTCAAAGGGGATTCAATTGTTTTGGGCGGGGCCATTTACGATAAATCGCCAATACCAAATTGCTTGGTAAAAATACCTTTGAAAATGATGAACCGCCATGGACTGATCGCAGGTGCCACGGGTTCAGGAAAGACCAAAACATTACAAATAATCGCTGAGCAATTATCTGCCAAAAGTGTCCCCGTACTGATGATGGATATAAAAGGTGACCTTAGTGGTGTAGCAGTCCCAAGCGCCGGGCACCCGAAAATTGAGGAGCGCCACGCAAATATTGGAATCCCTTTTACGGCTTCTGGCAGCCCAGTCGAATTTCTCACTTTGTCTGATGAACCAGGGGCGAGGTTGAGAGCAACGGTTACGGAGTTTGGGCCGATATTGCTCTCAAAAATCCTGGATTTATCGGAAACTCAATCAGGTGTTTTGGCGGTAGTTTTCAAATATTGTGATGATAATAAATGGGCCTTGATTGATTTGAAAGATCTAAAGAAAGTACTCCAATTCATCACTGGTGAAGGAAAGGACGATTTCAAAAAAGAATATGGAACGGTCTCTACCACATCTGTTGGAGCGATCATGAGGAAAATAGTGGAACTGGAACAGCAGGGGGCAGAAGTGTTTTTTGGAGAACGATCTTTTGAAGTTGATGATCTTTGTCGGTTGGATGAAAACGGGAAAGGAATCATTTCGATAGTAAGGCTAACGGACATCCAAGATAAACCTAAGTTGTTTTCTACCTTCATGCTGCAAATGCTGGCCGAAATTTATGCCTCCTTTCCAGAGGAAGGGGACATGGATGCTCCGAAATTGGTCATTTTTATTGATGAGGCACATTTGGTTTTTGAAAATGCTTCTTCCGCGCTGATGGATCAGATTGAAGCCATCGTTAAATTGATCCGCTCAAAAGGGATCGGAATTTTCTTTGTTACACAAAACCCAACCGATGTTCCAGATGCCGTGCTTGGGCAGTTGGGTTTAAAAATACAGCATGCCCTGCGGGCATTTACGGCAAAGGATAGGAAAGCAATAAAATTGACCGCCCAGAATTACCCGATGACCGAGCATTATCAAGTAGAAACCCTGTTAACTGAATTAGGAATCGGAGAAGCATTTATTACCACCCTAAACGAAAAAGGTATTCCAACTCCTTTGGTCCATGCCTTACTAAGGGCGCCGCAGTCCCGGATGGACATCCTGACTGATAAAGAAATTGAAAACATAATCGACCGCTCAGTACTTGTGAAAAAATACAATGAGGTTATTGACCGGGATAGTGCTTACGAAATTTTAAACAAGAAGATTGAGCGCTTCCAAGAAGAAGAGCATCAGGCTGAATTAAAGGGTCAACGGGAGAAAGGAAGAGCATCCACCCGACAAGAAAAAAGTGCTATTGAGAAAGTATTGACCAGTACAACTACCCGGCAAATAGGAAGAACGGTAGCAAGGGAATTGACCCGTGGGTTACTTGGTGCCTTGGGCATAAAAACATCAACCAGGAGAAGCAGCTCTAAAAAATCCAGTTGGTTTTAGACAAGCAGCTTGCTTCAGTGACATTTTTTTATGCCCTACCAAAAGTCTGTATTCCTTTTGGTATAAAAATAGTATGTAAAAAATTAATATTTAAATTCGATTACATCCAAAGCAACGCTAAGAGCAAACCTCAGTTGGAAAATTTGATTTGCTTAAAAATTTACACAAATTATAATTTTTTTGCTGTGAGATGGTTGGAGGTCAACAAATCTTGCTAACTTTGGCCCGACCAAAACTTTACATGTCCCATGAACAGATTACCATTAATGTTGGTGGTGTGCCTTTTGATAGGTACAGTCACTAAAGTTTCTTCCCAACAATTGTCCCTTTTTACACAATACAGGGAAAATCAAACGATCATCAATCCGGCAGCCGTCGGAAATAATTTCCTTTCCTACCATCAAAATTTAAGCTTTGGCCTTTCGCACAGGGTGCAGTGGCAAGACTTCGAAGGTTCGCCGAAGACTTCCGTTTTGCGCGGAGAATATCTTTACCCGACCGGAGGTGCAGTTAGCTTATTATCAGGTGGTTATATCATAAATGACCAAACCGGGCCAACCGGATTCACGGGTATTTACGGGAGGTTTGGAGGACTGTTATCCGAAGACCCATATTTCAGTGGAATTTCAGTTGGGCTTTCTTTTGGTGCAGTCCAATATCGGGTCAATTCCTCGGAAATCAGACTACGGCAAAGCGGTGATGTTCTTGACGGACAAGATGTTAATCAAATCAACCCGGACGTTGGGGTAGGAGTGTTTGCCTATACTATGTTGGATGGTGGTTTTTTCGATGAAGATTACCTCTATGGTGGTATTTCCATTCCTCAGGTTTTAGGTTTGGATTTGGCATTTCAAAACAAAAATGGCGAGTTTTCAACCCAACGATTACAGCACTATTACATGACCGTTGGGCTTTATAAATTCTTCAAAGATGATGGATTTTTAGAGCCTTCCGTTTGGGTAAAATATGTTCCCAATACGCCGATAAATGTTGATATAAATTTACGCTACCAAATGGCCCAAAACTTCTGGTTAGGCTTAGGAGGTTCAACAGCGCAAAGCATGCACTTAGAGGGCGGCTTTTTGTTGGGGGAAAACCTTGGTTTTGACAACACGATAAGAATTGGCTACGGTTACGATTACTCATTCAGTTCATTCGGCCCGTACACCGGTGGGGCCCATGAAATCAACATTTCTTACTCCATTGACAACCAATAGTTAATGACTTATGACCAATGACTAATTAGTCGTCATTGATCAGTTGTCATGTAAGCGGTTTCCAAACTTTATTCGAGAATATCCCAAACTCAATTACATCATGAAGAACATATCCTTTCTTTTTTTACTCTCTTTTATTTTTCTTTCCCAATTCGCTTGGGCACAGCCAACATTTTACATCAGCCCAGAATTTCAATTAGTTGATCAAGGAGATCAGGTTTGTTACGACGTAAAAACAAGAGACTTCTCCTTTATATTAAGTACCAGTTTTACAGTCCAATGGGACCCCGGTGTTCTATCAGACGCATTCATCACACCTGGTAGCTTAAACAGTGGTTTAACCCAATTGGACCTAACGGACTTTGAAATTTTTGATGATGAAGGCTATTTGACTTTTGATTGGACAAACGGGCAACCATGCAATGTGACCGATCCTAACCTCAATGTAACTCTGTGGCCAGATGATCAGACCTTGTTTGAAATTTGTTTTACGGCTACTGGTATTTACGGCAATCACACCCCTATTGAAATAACGGACGAACCTGTGGATATAGAGGTGAAAAGATATAATTCCAATTGCCAGAATATCATGCCTCAGGAAGGCTTTACTTTCGATGGGTTTCTTTCCATAGGTACAGATCCCTTACGGGTAAATATTTCTTCGGCAGACGGTTTTCAAGGTGAAACGGTCTGCTTAGACTTTACTGTCGAGGATTTTGACAATCTTGTTTCCACTCAATATTACATTTTTTGGAATCCCAATGTCCTCCAATTCACAAACGCAGTAACCAGCGGCCTACCTGCTTTTGGCCCAGGGAATTTTTCGGCAAGTGCTGGATTAGGAGTAGTTTCTTGGAATGCCGTGGGAGGGCCGGTAACGGTGTCTGATGGCACTCAAATTTTGCAATTATGCTTTAAAATATTGGGGAGTTGCGGCCAAAGTTCGCTGGTTTATATCGATGATAATGGTGACGAACCTGTGGAGATAATTGATGGGATAACTGTTGGGACAAATGGGACAAACATTGGCTTGCTTGATAATGCGGGCGAAGTTTCTGTTAAATGTTTTAATCCCAATGGTATCAACCTAAATATTGAAGATAAAAATGTTTGTCCAGGTGAAACATTTACTGTAGACATTACTGCTGGCAATTTTGAAGATGTAGTGAAACTTCAATTTGGTTTGAAGTGGAATCCGTCGATAATCCAGCTGTTAAATACTTCCAACGATGGGATTTCCTTCCCTCCCAACGATACAAACGAACCTTGTTTTCAGTTCGATTCACCAAGTACCCTTAACACATTTCCTTCGCAAGGAAAGATTGAGGTTGATTGGAACGGGGGGAATTTTGGATGCGATATGTTTGATGGGGAAAGGTTGATGAGGCTGCATTTCAGGGCCATCGGGCCGGGTGGTACCAATTCAACTATTTCTGTTGTAAATCCAATATTAGTGGATTTGTTTGGTGGTCAGGTGGTTAACGTAGGGATCAATAACGACAATGGTCTGGTCTCTATTTGTGAATTGGATAGCCCAACTTTGATCGCTTCTTCAGCAGAGTTAAACCCTGGCGAAAATGTCTGTATTGATATCACAACCCAAGATTTTTCGGATATAACCAAGACCTATTATAATATCTCTTGGGAACCGACAATTCTTGCTTACACTGGTGTGCAGAATTTTAACCTCCCAGCAATGGGACCTTTCAATTTCTTGGAAAGCCAGACATTGACTCAGGGTAATTTGGGGGTTGCATGGGATGCAGGCGCCGCTGCAAGTGTGCCTGATGGTACGAGTATTTTTCAAGTTTGCTTTGATATTATTGGCGATCCAGATACTTGTTCCGTGATTGAGTTTACCGAAAATTTTATTCCTGTCGATATCCAAACCGTTCAATCAAGTGGAACAAACGTCGGCCTCAATGGTCAGCAAGGCGAAGTATGCGTACTGAACCCGTTCGAGTTTGCGATAGCTGTATCTGATGTATATGGCACGCCGGGGCAGCATGTATTTGTCGATGTAACGGTCGAGAATTTCTTGCAGCTAAAAAGGCTTCAACATTCTTTTAGTTGGAAAAATGACATTATCCAATTTGACAGTCTTGTCTCAACTGGGGCGATTCCAAATTTTAATAATACCCATTTTAACACCTCTGCTCCTGCCATCGATAATGGCCAGATGTACGTCAATTGGAGGACCAACAATATTAACGGTGTAACCATCCCTGATGGAACAGCCATTTACCGTTTACATTTCACCATCATCGGCAACCCTGGTGATTGCAGCGGGGTAAGGGTAGATGACTGGACGGTACCCTATGTCGTTAATTCTGCCTTGACAGGGGTTGCAAACTTAAACTTGCAGGCTACAGCAGGATCAGTCTGTGTTAATCAAAGTTTCCTTTCTGTGGTGAGCACGAATGTTACTGAAGTTGATTGTTCATCCAATCCAAACGGCAGCATTGATATTAACATGACTGGTGGTTCTGGAAACTATGACTACAATTGGTCTGGCCCGGGCGTCATTCAAGGCATCGAAGATCAAAATGGCTTAGGGCCTGGATTTTATGCAGTAACTGTTACGGATGCAGACAACCCATCGCTCATTGTTAAATTGGATTTTCAGGTTGTCCTAAGTCCCGCTGCTCCGATTGCTGATGCTGGCGTGGATACCTCCTTTTCTTGTTTAGGTGGGGTTTTATCTTTGAATTTGAACGGGACAGGTTCTACTCAATCAGGTGTTACATATTCATGGAAAAATCTGGTTTTGCCGGGAAGTTTTCCTGGTTTTATAACTGCAGGGGCAACGACAATGACTCCAACTGTGATTGGTGGGTCTTATTATGAATTGACTGTTACTCAAAATTCTCCAAGCTGTGTGGTAAAAGATACTGTTTATATTTCTCAGGCTATCAAACCAAATCCGCAGATTGTTGATACGCTGCCCAATCTTATAACCTGTGCAGATGATACCCTCTCGATCGATGGAGGTGAAACGCAATCTATCTTTTTGTATGAATGGATAGCTGGACCTGGTGGGAATATCGTCCCTGGCTCTGAAAATTCGATGCAACCAATGGTAACCGAACCCGCTTGGTATTATTTGCGGTTTTATCACGCAACTACGGGTTGTGAAGAAACAGATTCCATTTATATTGATGAAGGCCGAGTTCTCCCCATGGCTGATGCGGGTGAAGATGGCATCTTGGGTTGCAATGATGATGAGGTGATCTTGGATGGAAAAAATTCGACTACTGACAACGCTACCTACTTATGGCAACCTTTGGGAAATGGTGAAATTTGCGGTCCGGTCAATCAAATGACCGCTGACGCCTGTGCTCCGGGTACTTATCAGTTGATAGTCACCGATACCTTAAATGGGTGTTCAGCGATTGATGAAATAATTATTGAAGGAGACACCTTGAAGCCAATCGCCAATGCTGGTTTGGACACCATGCTGACTTGCTCGGTGGGTGAGATCACCTTAGATGGTTCAGGTTCTTCTCAAGGTACTGATTTTGAATATACTTGGCTCGATCCCACCAATTTGGCTTTAGGTAATGACCTTTTGCAAACGATAACCGAACCTGGCCTTTATACCCTCGAAGTGGTGGACACCACCAATGGTTGTATGTCCTCTTCTGAGGTTATGGTTGAAAATAACAAACAAGACCCCATTGCAATGGCCGCCTTGGATGGAGCCATTACTTGTGAAGTTGACACAGCTACATTAGATGGCACAGGGTCTTCTGTTGGGGCAATTTTCACTTATGATTGGATTTCTCCAAGCGGTAGTTCAGCAGGTAATGCTCTGATTATTGACGTGACAGAACCGGGCATGTATCAATTGGTGGTGACCAACACACAGAATGATTGTACATCTGAATTTCCAATAGAAATAGAAGCGCAAAACCAGCCAATCCCAGTGGAAGCTGGTAGCGACACAACAATTGGCTGTGACGGTGGAGTTACTTTAGAAGGAACTTTTACCAATAGCAATCAAAACGTATTGATTCAGTGGAGCGGTCCGGGCATGTTAGGTTGTATAAATCAAAGTAATACACTGACACCTACCATGGATTGTCCCGGTACTTATTACATGACTGTGCAAGACCCAACCACAGGATGTCTTGGCATGGATTCGATTATAGTGGTGCCAGATTTAGATGAACCTGTCATCAGTGCAGGTGATAATGCTATTTTTCCTTGTTCGGAGGACGAGTTGGAATTAATAGGAACTTCAGATATCACAGATATAACTGTGCAGTGGTCAAGTGCTACCAACGATCCGATAAATGACAATACAACTCTAACTCCTACGATTGTGGTCCCCGGCACTTATACGCTAACCGTCACTTCCAATGCCAACAAATGTAGCAGTACTGCCTTTGTAGTAATTGAAGCTCCGGTACTGCCTACAGCCGTGATTGAAGGCGATACAGCGGTAGATTGTGCTGTTCCAAATGTCGTTTTATCGGCAGCCAATTCCACGCAGAATGTTTCCTATTTATGGGAGGCAATTTCTGGAGAAATACCAGCTGGACAAGAAACTTTAGTTCAAGTCAATGTTCCAGAAGGTGTTTATCAGTTGACAGTTACGGACGTACTGGGATGTATGGGCACAGCGACTCATACCATCGAAGGGAATCTCAATTTGCCTACTGCCGATGCTGGTGCTGCTGCTGAAATCCCCTGCGATGGCAGTGCAATCACTTTGGATGGCAGCGGTTCCGACCCTGGTATGAATTACTTGTGGGAAAATGAACAAGGTATGATCGCTGGTAGTGGAATAACGATTCAAGTGACAGAAGCCGGGACTTATACCTTGACGGTTACTAACCCAGACAACCAATGCCAAGCTGTTTCTTCGGTTATCATTTCCCAAGCAACCAGCGGAAGCAGCCCAGCGGAGGCAAGTTTTGACCATGACCCATGTGCCGTGGAGGCGATGCTTTTAGGAAATTTGCCAACCGGTACAACAGGGATTTGGACCTCTTCAACTGGAGCCATTGTGGAAAATCCGCAAGCCGAGACGACCTTGGTTACAGGTTTGGGTGAGGGGGCAAATATTTTTAATTGGACATTGTCATTGGGCAGTTGCATCAACTATTCTACGGCTCAAATTTCTATCGACATTGACCAATCCATCCCTGCGCCTAAAGATGATAACGCTATTTTGGCTGCTGGCTTGGGAGGCATTATTTCGGTAAATGTTTTGGAAAATGACAGCTACAACCCATCGCAAACGTTGTTTAATGTACTGACCCAAGACCTGATCGGTGAGGTTAGTTTCACGGATAACGGGACTATCACATTTACCAAAGAAAGGTGCTTTATTGGTGTCATTGAAATTGAATATGAGCTTTGCAATATTGATTGCCCGGAACTTTGCCAGAAAGCTACTTTGTCGATCGAAGTTTTACCGGACGATGCCGATAACTGCGGCGAAGCACCCAACGGAATCACGCCCAATGGTGATGGCGTGAACGATGAATTGGTTTTCGATGAACTGCTCAATACAACTGAAGAATACCCCAATAACGAAATCATCATTTTCAACCGTTGGGGCGACATTGTTTATCAGGCCAAGCCTTATTTGAATGATTGGTCAGGTAAGAATGATGCAGGCAACGATTTACCAGCTGCTACCTATTATTATATCTTACGGCTCGATATTGCCAGTGGTGATATCATTCGTGGAGATGTAACTATTTTAAAATAATTAGGATGAAGTTTACAAACTCGATTAAATTTAAAACGCCGTGTTCCGATAAATTGAAGTGAAAAAAAGCAAATATTAAATTAAAAAAACGCAACTGGGGGCATTTGAAAAAATGCCCCCTTTTTTTGTACCTATCCATTCTACATTTCTCAAAACATTGCAGACATTTGCCGCCATTCATTTTTACTGCTAAACCAAATTAATTATGCCTGACCAAACAAATCAGATTGATATTTTCAAACCCTATCTTTTGGGAAATGCAGGATATACAGGTGGGAAAACACTCGGCGAAATAAAGTCCAACGCCAAAAAAATCTACAAACTTTCCTCCAACGAAAACCTGCTCGGTACTTCCCCCAAAGCGAAAAAAGCTTTCCGAAAATCACTACAAGATATCAATCAATACCCTGATCGAACTACCGCTCGCCTGCAAGAAGCGCTTTCCAAATTTTACAAAAAACAACTTGGCCCAGAGCATTTTATCGCTGCCAATTCTGGCTCAGAAGTGATCGAACATATCATCCGGGCATTTTTAGGGGAAGGCCTGGAGTGCATCGTTTCCAATCCTTGCTTCATGCCATATATCATGTTTTCTGAGTGGCAAGGTGCCAAAATCGTGGATGTGCCTTTGAAAAACCCTGATTATAGTTTGGATGTAGCCGGTATTTTAAAAGCGATCAATAACAAAACGAGGTTGTTGTTTTTGACCTCCCCAAATAACCCAACTGGGACATTTATCCCTAAACAAGACTTGGATGAACTTTTTGAAAAAATTCCCGATCACGTGGTGGTTGTCTTGGATGAGGTGTACTATCATTTTGCGGATGCAAAAAATTACACGACTGCCTTGCCGTATGTTTTGGCTGGAAAAAAAATAATTGCAGTCAACAGCTTTTCCAAAACTTATGGATTGGCTGCAATCAGGGCGGGGTACGGATATTCGACCCCTGAAATTGCAAATTATATCAGAAGGCTCAGCAAACCATTTTTGATAAACAAACCAACGATGAATGCTGCGATCGCAGCCTTGGAGGATAAAGAATTTGTGAAAAAAACCACGTCATTGGTAAAATCAGAGCGGGAGCGACTCTACCCAAAATTGGATAAAATCGGAATCCAATATTGGAAATCCCAAGGTAATTTTATCATGCTAAAACCTGATATAGATGAATTTGATTTTGAGGCAAAAATGTTGCTGGAAGGAGTGATGGTTCGCCCAATCGGTAGTTTTGGAGCGCCCGGTTGTGTTCGGGTGACGATCGGGACAAAAGCAGCGAATAATGCTTTTATAAAAGCATTGAAAAAGGTTGTTTCCGAAAAGTAACATGAGGTAAAACCTATCACGATCAAGTTGCGAAAAAACTATTAAGTACTTTTATCGAATTTTATTTGGCGAAATACTCCCCGTCAAAAACATTGACCGCTGGGCCACAAAGCCAAATATTTTTGAAAATCCCGTTTTCCTTTTCCAATTTTACAGTCAATTCGCCACCTTTTGTTGAGATGGCTATCTGATTGTTTTTCAATCCGTTACCTGCAATATGGGAAGCGATGGCAGCGGCAGTAACACCAGTGCCACAGGAGAGGGTTTCATCTTCGACTCCTCTTTCATAGGTAGCGACGATAATGCCATTCGCTGTTTTTTCCACAAAGTTCACGTTGATGCCCTCCTTGCGGAAGCGGTCGGAATAGAGGATCGCTTGGCCGTTTTCAAAAACGTTGATGTCGCTCAAATCTTCGACCATAATGACATAATGTGGGGAGCCGGTATTTAGAATGAAATAATCCTCGCCCATTTCGATTTCTTGCACGTCATTCATTTTTAAATCGACCCAATTGTTTTGCTGAAACAGAGCTTCATGTTCACCGTCAATGGCCCAAAAATGTCCGCTCTCGCTTACAATCCCCAACTTTTTTGCAAAGGCAGCAATACATCTCCCGCCATTGCCACACATGGTACTTTCCCGGCCATCAGCATTGAAATAAACCATTTCGAAATCATACCCTTTTTTGTCTTGGAGTAAAATCAAGCCGTCAGCCCCAATGCCAAATTTACGGTCGCAAATAGTCTTTATTCTTTCGGTATCCTTTCGGGTTAGATAAACAGCGGTGCGGTTGTCGATGATTACAAAATCGTTTCCAGTCCCTTGGTATTTACTAAATGGTATTTTCAACATGCTTTTGACTATTTTTTGGTGTAAAATTAGTAACTAAAAACCTTATCGATTTACTTCCCTAAATTCGAACTGACACAATGGAATGTTTTAAAAAACATTAACATCAAATATTGAAAAAAGTATAACCTACCTCCCAAAGAATTCGTTATTTTAGGCGTTCCAATATTTTTCTTTTGTTAATACTAAAAAAGAGCATAATCCGTTTTGACATTCCCTCTTCAAAAGGAGCTTTTTACAACATTCCAGTAAATCCGGTTTCTATGAAAAATATAATTCCCATTGTACTTTCTTCGCTGCTTAGCGCTTTCTTGGCGATTTTCGTTTATAAGCAAATAGAAGGGCCACAAATAGTTTATGCAGATGGAACAGATGGATCCGCTGTCTACACCAATCTTGATTGGAGCGACCCCTTTTCTGGTAATATCCAACGTACCTTTCTTTCCTCTTCACCAACAGATTTTACCTCTGCAGCAGCAAGGGTAACACCTGCCGTAGTTAATATCCGGGCGGTTGAAAATTCCAACTACTCTTGGTGGGGCTCAGGTTCTTACGGTGCCTCTTCGGGTTCTGGGGTCATTGTTTCCGGCGACGGGTTTATCGTGACCAACAACCATGTGATAGAGGATGGGAATAAATATGAAGTGACTTTAAACGATAGGCGGGAATATGAAGCCAAATTGATCGCCACCGACCCATCTACTGATCTGGCATTATTGAAAATCGATCAAAAAGGATTGCCTTACCTCGAATTTGGCAATTCCGATTCCTTGGCAGTTGGGGAATGGGTCATGGCAGTGGGTAACCCCTTTAATTTAGAATCTACCGTCACCGCCGGTATTGTGAGTGCCAAAGGGAGAAGCATTGACATATTGGAAGGAGAATATACAATTGAATCATTTATCCAAACCGATGCGGCAGTTAACCCTGGCAACAGCGGCGGGGCCTTAGTCAATACGAATGGGGAATTGGTAGGTATTAATACTGCCATCATAACCCGTTCTGGAAAATATGAAGGCTATTCCTTTGCCATCCCATCTACCTTGGTACAAAAGGTCATTAAAGATCTGCGTGACTTTGGGGAAGTTCATCGGGGGCTTTTGGGCATTCGGATTGGCCCAGTAAATGACCAAAATGCCAAAGAATTAGGTTTGCCAAAAGTCGAAGGTGTTTTTATTAGTGGGGTCACACCGGACGGTGGTGCGGAAGATGCGGGCTTGAAAAGTGGGGACGTTATAGTCGGCATCAATAAGGTAAAAATTGCCACCATCCCTGAATTGCAAGAACAGGTCGGCCGATTTCACCCTGGCACTACGATTTCACTTGAGTATATCAGAGAAGGCAAACGTTTCAAAGCTGACGTTACGCTAAAAGACAAAAACCAAACATCTACGTTTGCGAGCCGAAAAACGGGAAAAGATTTATTAAACCAACATGGTTTTGAATTGAGGGACCTTACACCTGATGAAAAGCGAAAGCTCAGGGTATCAGGGGTTTATGTTGAAAATATCGAAGTCGGGAGCATCATCGAAAAGACAGAGATGGACCCCGGTTACATCATTACAAAAGTGGAAGGGGTACGGGTTTCCTCCGTACAGGAAGTTATTAATGAGCTAAAGAAAAAACGGGGGAGTGAGGTCTATCTCGAAGGGTTTTATGAAAATTACCCCGGTGAATATTATTACACTTTTGAAGTGAGGTGATCCAGTTTAATTGAATAAAAAAGCCTAATGATTAACGTCATTAGGCTTTTTTATTTATTCAAAACTCCAAACTATACCTCACGTTACAATTAGTATCAACTTTTAGAAAATGGCTTTAATGAAATAGCTGATATGCAATACCAGTTAATTTATCCACATTTTTTACCTTTCCGCTCGCTTCAAAAAATCCATTTTGAGCTTTCGTAAAACCACCGTGATGGATATAGAAAAAAACAAGAATGAGGATGATATGAAAATGCTCCTTTCCAAACTTAACCACCGTTTGGTTAAACTAAGATTGGGAGGAGGTACAAAAAAAATTGAGCGGCTACATGCAAAAGGTAAAATGAGTGCGAGGGAACGCGTCAATTATTTAGTTGACGACGGTGACAATTGGCTGGAGATCGGAGAGTTTGCTGGATTTGGCATGTACGAGGAGCATGGCGGCTGCCCCGCGGGTGGGGTAGTTGTGGGTATTGGAAAAGTTAAAGGGCGACAATGTGTCATTGTTGCCAACGATGCGACCGTCAAGGCAGGCGCTTGGTTTCCGATAACGGGAAAAAAGAATTTGCGGGCACAGGAGATTGCTATGGAAAACCGACTGCCGATCATTTATTTGGTAGACAGTGCAGGGGTCTTTTTACCCATGCAAGATGAGATATTTCCAGATAAAGAACATTTTGGCCGGATGTTTCGAAACAATGCAAAAATGTCATCCATGGGCATTCCGCAAATCGCAGCGATCATGGGGAGCTGCGTGGCAGGGGGGGCGTATTTGCCTATTATGTCTGATGAATCCTTGATCGTGGAAGGTAATGGGAGTATCTTTTTAGCCGGCCCCTATTTGGTGAAAGCGGCCATCGGGGAAACGGTAGATAAGGAAACGCTGGGAGGTGCTGTCACCCAAACTGAAATTTCAGGAGTATGCGACTATAAGGTGAAAAATGACCAGGAATGCTTGGATAAGATTAGGGACCTGGTTGATAAAATTGGGCATTTTGATAAGGCGGGGTTTGACCGGGCCGAACCTGTCCCTCCAAAATATTCCGCTAAAGAAATTTATCAAATAAAACCTACCAATCCGGCAAAACCATATAGCATGGTTGATGTTTTGGAAAGGATCGTTGACAATTCGGAGCTGACCTACTACAAAGAAGATTTTGGCAAAACGATCATTTGCGCCTATGCCCGAATCGATGGTTGGTCAGTGGGCATTGTTGCCAATGACCGCAAAGTGACAAAATCGGCAAAAGGCGAAATGCAATTTGGGGGCGTTATTTATTCCGATTCGGCGGATAAAGCGAGCAGATTCATTATGAATTGCAACCAGAAAAAAATCCCCCTTGTTTTTTTGCACGATGTAACTGGGTTTATGGTAGGTAGCCGATCCGAACATGGCGGTATCATAAAGGACGGGGCAAAAATGGTCAATGCAGTCGCTAATTCCACTGTTCCCAAATTCAGTATTGTCATGGGAAATTCTTACGGGGCCGGCAATTATGCCATGTGTGGCAAAGCGTACGACCCAAGGCTGATTGTAGCTTGGCCTACGGCAAAAATTGCGGTTATGGGTGGGGCGCAAGCGGCTGAAACTTTATTGCAAATTGAAAAGTCAAGCTTAAAAGCCAAAGGCCAAGAACTGTTGGAAGAAGATGAAAAAGAAATGTTTGAAAAAATAAAAAACCGTTATGATGAACAAACCACTCCTTACTATGCTGCTGCACGGCTTTGGGTGGATGCCATTATTGACCCGATAAGGACGAGAGAATGGATTTCAAAAGGAATAGAAATGGCATCAAATGCACCGGTGGAGAAATTTAATGTTGGGGTTATTCAGACATAATTAAATTTAATGCAAAAACAGGAACAAAAAGTGGAAGAAATTAAAAAACAAAAAAAATCCCTCAAGGCCTGGCTAAAAAAAATTGGTGTGGTCGGTTTTATGTTTTTTTTAATTAAAGGCCTTGTTTGGCTGTATATTTTTTTTCAAGCCGGAAAATGTGCCATTGGATGAATTTAATTATTAAAATATCATTACTGGTTTTATTTATTTCAGTGTGGGAAAATGCATATTCTCAAAATGCCATTGGCGTCCGATTAAATAAAGAATTATTAAAAACAAAAAGCCTTAATTATTTTTCTATTCCTGCCGTTTCAATTTTATTTAATAGTGAATTTCATCAATTAAAAAATGCTGCTGTTAATAATTTAAACCAAGTAGATTTAACCGAAATTGCCTTTGATTGCAATGATCTTGCGACTTTCTGTCGGCTCGAATTGAAATTGGAAAAAGCCGCAAAATTCCCCATTAAATTTAGATTGGGCGAGGTTCAATATGTGGAAAGGATGGAGGGGAAATATTAATTGGAGGGGCAAAATTTTAATTAAAATGCCTTAATTAAATCAGATCAAATAAATTATTGACCCCAAATATTCTGCTCCTATTAAAACCTTCCGCATACTCTACTTGAATCGACCTGCCAAACGAGCGGTTTTTTGCCCGCATAAAATCCATAAAATCTTTCCCTGAAATTGGCGTGTTTAATTCTTCTTTGTATTCTTCTGAATCTGTCAAAAAAAATTGAGAACGGAAAGTCAATATTAATTCCATTTTTTCTTCCATAAATGGAGTAATATCTATCACAAAATCAGGTGTTAAATTTTGGTCTTGAATATAGTGATATAAAGCTTTGGGCCGCCAATGTTTTTGGGGTTGGCCGTTTTCATCCTGAGTGGAAATTTTTGCAAGCCCAGCAAGATAGCATGCGTCAGAGGTTAATTTGGCTGCCCGACCATGATCGGGATGGCGGTCATCCAAAGCATTGGCTAAGACGATTTCTGGTTGGCACCAACGGACAATTTCAATGATTTTTAAAATGTTTTCTTTTGAATAATCGAAAAAACCATCGGCCATGCGGGTGTTTTTGCGGAAAAGTGCACCCATTTTTTCAGCAGCGTTGGCAGCTTCTTGGTCTCTGATTTCGGCAGTCCCCCGTGTGCCCAATTCGCCCCTTGTCAGGTCAAGTAACCCAACGGTTTTGCCCATTGCGATATGTTTCAACAAGGTGCCGCTGGCACTCAATTCTACGTCGTCAGGGTGTACGCTAATGGCGAGTATATCTATTTTCATGTTTATTTGAGAGGTCATAATCTGACCTTTTTTAAGCACTTTCTTCTGCCAATGCCTTTAATTCATTGAGTTTTAAAAGACATTCAACAGGGGTCATGCCGTTCACGTCCATATCCAGTAATATTTCTTTGATGCGGCCGACATTTGGGTCAAACGTTTCGAAGATGCTCAGTTGATAGTTCATCGCCTCAATGCCCGAAGTGTCTGCCTTTTTGCTTTTTACCGTATCATTTTCCCCAACGGGTGCTTCGATGTGGTTGGCTTCCAACTGGGCCAAAATTTCATTGGCTCTTTCAACAATGCTTTTGGGCATGCCCGCCATTTTGGCCACATGAATCCCAAAACTGTGTTGGCTTCCGCCAGGTATTAATTTCCGAAGGAAAACCACCTTTTGCCCAATTTCTTTTACGGCTACATTAAAATTTTTAATCCTGGGAAATTTATTGGCCAATTCATTCAATTCGTGATAATGAGTAGCGAACAAAGTCTTGGGTTTCAAGCCTTTATAGCCGTGTAAGTATTCAGCAATCGACCAAGCAATGGAAATCCCATCGTACGTACTGGTACCCCTTCCGATCTCATCCAACAAAATCAGACTGCGATCGGAAAGGTTGTTCATGATGCTAGCTGTTTCATTCATCTCAACCATAAACGTACTTTCCCCGCCGGATAAATTATCAGAAGCACCTACCCGTGTAAACACTTTATCGATCAGTCCCAAATGGGCAGATTGGGCAGGCACATAACTCCCCATTTGCGCCATCAAACTAATCAAAGCCGTTTGTCGGAGCAAGGCAGATTTACCAGACATATTGGGGCCAGTGATAACAATGACCTGTTGTTCTTCATTATCGAGAAAAACGTCGTTCGGTACATAGGTTTCACCGAGCGGTAAGCCCTGTTCGATCACTGGGTGACGCCCATTTTTTATATCAATGACATAACTATTGTCGAGTACGGGCCGGGTATAATGGTATTGCTCGGCAACTTCTGAAAACCCCAGCAAACAATCGACTCTTGCGATCACAGCTGCATTGTGCTGGATGGGCTGGATGTAGTCAGCCATAAAAAGAACCAACTGGTCATAGATTTGGACTTCCAGTTCCTGTATCCTGTCTTCGGCTCCCAAAATTTTGGTTTCCAGTTTCTTGAGGTCGTCGGTGATGTACCGTTCGCAGTTGGTGAGCGTTTGTTTGCGCACCCAGTTGTCCGGTATGAGTCCTTTTTCTTTGTACTTATTGGTCACTTCAAGGAAATACCCGAACACGTTATTGAACCCAATTTTTAGGCTGTCTATGCCTGTGCGTTCAGCTTCAACTTGCTGGATATCCACCAATAGTTCCTTGCTGTTTCGGATTGTATTTCGCAGATCGTCCAGTTCCTCATGGAAGCCATCGGCAATCACTCCACCTTTGGAAATAAGAGCGGGTGGTTCATCGACAATTTGCTTTTTGATGGTAGTTTGTAAAACTTGGCAAGGGTTGAGGCTGTCGGCCAATTTTTCCAAGTAGGCATGACCAGAGGCAGCAAGTAGTGTTTTGAGAGGGGCCGTGACTTCCAGTGCTTTTCTCAATTGAACGATTTCCCGTGGTTGAATTTTGCCCAAAGGCACGCGGGAAATAAGGCGTTCAAGGTCTCCCATTTGGCGGATGTAGGAAGAGAGTTCCTCGGAGACAGGTTTGTTTTTTAGAAAAAATTCAACCGTGTCGTGGCGGTTTTCGATTTCTTTTAAAGAAGTCAACGGAAGCAGCACCCATTTTTTCAAAAGCCTGCCGCCCATCGGGGAAACGGTTTTGTCCAAAACAGAAATCAAGGGTATGCCCCCTTCATTTTGGCTATAGGCCAACTCCAGGTTTTTGATGGTAAACCGATCGAGCCAGACATATTTTTCCTGATGGATGCGGCTGATGGTGGTGATGTGCTGGAGGTTTTTGTTTTCCGTGGTAGCAATGTAATGAAGGGTTGCCCCGGCGGCGATCTGCGCCAACTCCAATTTTTCCACCCCAAACCCTTTGAGGGAATTGACCTCAAAATGATCTAATAATTTCTCACGGGCATAATCCTCCGAAAAGACCCATTCATCGAGCGTAAACGTGTAAAACCGGCTGCCAAACTCTGCTTCAAAAAAATCTGATTTGCCTTTGGCAAAAATCACTTCTGAAGGATTGAAGCCTTGCAACAATTTATCTATGTAGGATAAATCGCCCTCTGACACCATAAATTCACCCGTTGAAATATCGAGGAAAGAAACCCCACATTGGCCTTTTTTTCCAAAATAAACCGCTGCTAAAAAATTGTTTGACTTGTGTTCGAGCAAGTTTTCATCTATCGTAACGCCTGGTGTGACTACTTCTGTAATACCTCTTTTTACAATCTTTTTTTCTGGCGAAGGTTTTTCCAATTGCTCGCAAATCGCTACCCGGTAGCCGGCCCGTACGAGCCTTGGCAGATAAGTATTTAAAGAATGGTAAGGGAATCCTGCGAGTTCAATATCACTGCCTCCGTTGTTGCGGCTGGTCAGCGTTATGGTAAGTGCTTTGGCAGCCTTCACGGCATCTTCGCTAAATGTTTCGTAAAAATCGCCAACCCGGAAAAGTAGAATAGCATCCGGGTGCTTGGCTTTCATTTTTAAAATACTGCTGCATCAAAGGAGTTACCTTTCCTGATTTCTCCTTTGTTTTCTGACCTTTTACGATTGTTTGACTTTTTCTTGCCAAGGTGAGTTTGTTTTTGAGCAAAGATAGCAAAGGGGGGGCAAATCCTACTTGCACGAATAGCGTAGTTGACTTTTGTGGAAAACTTTTAGCCGATAGAAAGTCCAATTTTTGTTGCTGAAATCTGTGACAAGAAGGTCAATTCCTCAGATTCTGATTCTGTCAATTGTAGAGACATAAAAGTTGACGTATTTGCCGTACCGTTACCAATTATTAGTTTAACGTGAGGTATGGATTAGAACCCACTCTATCAAACTGGCAATCAGATTATTACATTTTTTTGCTGCCACCGCCATCGAAAAAAATCAGGGGGAAGAAATTGGCAAAGCCGATTTTTCCCCCTGACTTTTGAAGGCAGGATTAGCGAAAGCCAATCCTGCCCTAGCGTTAGTTTACGTTATTTAGCTACAATGTACTGTCCCTCTTTGGTTATACCCGAAAAGGTTATAGAGGAAGTAGTGATTGCTGTTGGTTGGGCATCCGATAATTCCCAAGGCCCGTCGCTGCCTAATCCTCTGTGGTACAATTTATAAGGTTGGAAATTTGGAACGAAAAAAGTGTTTTCATCAAACCCCAAAGTGATAGAAAACTGGAAAGGCTTCTTAGAAGAAGAGGCAAAAACCCATGTTTTGTTAGCGTTGATAATTTCATCGTTTATTCCATCCAAAGTATTAACGCTGAATTCTTGTTTAGTGATCGTAAATTCTGCAACACTATCAATTATCGAAAAAAGCAGGGTGGCATCAACAGTGGCTGCATCGATTGATTGGTTTGTAATGATATTGGATAGAGTGAGGTTGTCTCCTGCGCCGCCGGTATTTACCGTAGAATTGACGAGCGAAGGGTTTCCTTTTAATATTGCATTTTCATTTTTGGAAAAATCAAGTAATAGACTGTCTTGAATTGTGTCATTAAAATGGAAATAAGTTAAACCCTCGCTATCCAGTATTTTATTGGTTAGGTTCATATTCTCCCTGATTTGCTGTCCGGTTCTTGCTTCTTTCCACAATCGGAGTTCATCTATTTGTCCGGCAAAGTGTAAATAATTATTGAAGAAAGCACCAATGTGCAATTTGGCAACATTGGCCGTTATGTTGGACAGAGAGTTAGCTCCGGCAAGCACCCCATTTAAATACAATCGGTGCATCTCCCCATCAAAAGTATATGCTACGTGGTGCCATTCATTATAGGAAACAGGGGCTGCGTTCATCAATAACATTTCTTTGCCGAAAAAAACAAAAATGCGGCCGTGCCACAGTGCCATGAAATTGTAGGTACTAAAATTTTGGGGTGTTCGGTCGAATATTACTTGGCAAACCTTGGGGTCGCCTTGTGGCTTGCACCAAAATTCATAAGTGAATGATTCGGACAAAGGGTCAGCTGTAAAATTGGTAAACAGGCAATCATCCGTTCCATCTAATTGGAGGGCATTTCCTCTCTCAATAATTGGAGCTTCGTCTTGTTTTATGAAAATGGAATAATCTTCAACTTGCCCATAAGTTGGTGGATAACAGGCAGTTGTGATATTATATTGGAAATGATCGGAAATGATTCTGGTACGCAGGGAGGCATTGGTTACGGCATTTTCAGGGATTGTGAAAGTGCCAATATGGTTTGTGTTATTGGAAGAGGAAAATACCAATTCCTCGTTTTCGAAAGATCCGCTGTTATCATAATCGATGTAAACTTTTAAGTCTTCGTTGTAATATCCGAAAGTGGAAATATTGATATCATATTGGGTATTTCGTTCAAATATAGCCGTTGCGCACCAGTTATTCAAATAGCCGCCATCTTGAAAAGTAGACCCTGACCCTACTATTAAATTTCCTATTTGTACGGAAATAATCCCCATTCCATATTCAGCAGAAATACCTTGCGTAGATTGGGGTAAACAAGCGATCGCCGGTTCTGAATTTGTAATGGGAAATATGCCTTGCGACAAAACCAAATTGGCCCGTGTTGTTTCTAAACAAGCCCGCATTCTTTCAACTTGCCCTTGTGTAAATTCATATTGACAACTTTCGGGTGCATATCCCATGTAATTGTGAATGACCTTATCAATGTCGTAAAAAGGGTCTGTCGGAGGGTAACAATAGTTGTTTGTTGTCAGACAGTTATATGTTCTAATATGTGCAGGTGTGTCAGCGACCTTGTCTCCATTTTCACCAATTGTTGATGGACAGGAAAGCCCTCCTGAATCCCCTTCAAATGTGTGGTATAAGTTTAAATAGTGTCCAATTTCGTGTGCCAAAACTTTATTTTCATCGGTATAAGACTTTAGCTCAAAACAATTACACTGATCGTAATCATACCCAAATGAATTAAATAAAACCACCACGCCATCATATAACATGTGTGTTCCTGGCAAAGTAGCAAATGCCTGAATGCCCGATCCGCCATCATTATTATTTATTTCATTGACGACCCAAATATTCAGGTAGTTTTCTGGATTCCAACGACTCAGGTTCAAAACGCCTAACCTGCTCGCTCCGATCCCATCGGTGTCATTTGCCTCAATATCAATGCCGTGGTCAACATATTTGTCTAAACCCGATCCATCAACTCTAATAATTCCAGAAGTTGGTTCACAATCAGGTGTTCGGCTTGCCAATTGGAATTGGATATTGGCATTTATACTGGTATTGTCACTATTCGCAAATATTTCACTTAACCTATTGATACCGCTAAAAATCTGTTCATCGGAAATGTTATTTGGCGCATCGAGGTCAGTATAGACGACATGCACGACCACTGGAATGGTGTAAACTTCCTCAGCGGATTTGTTTAAAGATCGATTAGCCTTAATTCTTGATTGAATTATTTTTTCAATGGATTTGATATTGTTTGCATAAGCAGTATCATGATCAGCCATTTCTTGATGCAGTTCGTCGAATCCGCATATATGCTGAGCATGTGGTTTTATGGATAAACACAACAGGAAAAAAAGGTAAGTAATGCGGGTGAAATAGGTGTGCATGTTCAACTGTTTAAATAAAAAAGGGAGGGATAGCAGGGGGGAGAGTTTTATAATTTAATCGAATCCTAACTATCAACTATAAAGATGCCAAACAGGTAATTTCATCCTTATTTGTATTACTATTTTGGAAATCGCAAAATACCCGCCATCTCTTTTTGGAAGGGCTATTCTATCCAGTTAAAGTCCGTTAAGTACGACGTGCTAATTAAACATGTATTTTAAGCGTATCTTTTTCCGCTATTTTTCACCAAAAAATAAATCCGTAGCAAGGCTATGCATGGATTTTTTGGCAAAAACTATCGAAAAAATCTTACACCTAAAATTACCCGTTTAATCAACACGTCGTACTTAATAAAATTGTTGGACTTGCTGAAAAAAAATGTTCCCAAAGTGTTTCTTTCTAAATCATGTTGCATTAATAAAGGCGTACCGTGACAAATTCATGGTAATTCGGAGAAAGGAAAGGGCCATCTAAAAGACACGCCTATCAATTCAGTTGATTGAGATTCGTTGAAAAATACTCCTGGTAAAGCCTAATTAAATACACAATCGATGGATGGCCCTATCTCCTTTTTACTGAACTGCAACAAGCCCGTTTTAGGGTAGCTAATTGCAACAGATGTCAACAAATTTGCAAATAAGTCGTACCCTTGTAAAAACTGAAGGGCTAATGAATACCTTTCGACGTACTGTTTCAGCGGAAGCTATTGACCTTGAATGGACGGAAATTCAAGCCGCCCAAAAAGATCCTGCTTTGTTTAAACCGCTCTACAACCGCTATTTTGAACAAATCTTTCAATTCATTTATAAACGGACATTAGACGAAGACCTCTGTGCAGATATTTGCTCAAAGGTTTTTCTCAAAGCTATGCAACGGCTGGAAGGATATTCTTTTCAGGGGGTACCGTTTTCTGCCTGGTTGTTTAGGATTGCCAGCAATGAGGTAGCGCAGCATTACCGTCAAACGAAAAAGAGTAGGGTAGTGAGCATTGAAGATTACAGTCTCAACTCAATGCTCGACGAAATGGATACCGATGACCTTGCCCCGTTCCGTGCTGTTCTCGCTCAATCTTTGGATGAGTTGAAAGAAGGGGATCTCGAAATTATTGAGCTCCGTTTTTTTGAGCAAAGACCATTTAAAGAAGTTGCAGATTTACTCGACATTACAGAAAGCAACGCCAAAGTCCGCACTTATAGGGTCTTGGAACGATTGAAAAAAATTATGATCAAAAACTCCCAACATTCTAAAAAATAATGCCCATGATCTGTGGAGTAAGATCAATTTGATAAGCAAATTAGTCTTTGAACACTACTTATTGACGGATTTTTAATCTAAAAAAAGATTCAAGCACTGCTTCGGAAAACTTTAAAACTTAACCAAATATGAGAAAGAGATACAATATACAAATGAATCCAAAACGCTTGACGAAAGAAGACATCGCCAAGCATAAGGATTTCAACGCCTTGTATAGTAAATTTCAATCTTTGCCAAAAGATCGTACCCCTACTTACAGGCGGTTGTCGTTCTGGATAGCCGCTGCCGCTGCTGCAGCGGCTATGCTTCTCCTTTATGTGGGAGTCAATTCCAGTGGTACTGGGAATTATGAAAAACGAATGGCCAGT
>JAWKLX010000070.1:0-28356 GCA_041392505.1 Saprospiraceae bacterium
AGCCTGTGCCGATTTTACTTCGGTAAATCCGTCCAAATGGTGAAGTTATTTTTTCACCGTTACTAAAAATCAAAATAATGAAAAACAAAATAAAATCTCTATTCATTCTTTTCATAGCATTTTTTGTTGTATGTCAAACAAATGCTCAAGACCGTAATGTTTACTGGCTGCATGGCTTCAATGGGTTCTCATCCCATTGGAGGAATTACGCTGAAGAATTCCAAGGCAGTAGAAAAATGAACAGTAATAGATTATTTTATCCTACTACAGGCAGCATTGACAACATAACAAATAGTATAAACATTAGCAACCCGCAACCTCAGAATATTGGAATTGGCCACAGCCTTGGCGGTGTGATTTGTCGTAACTTTGAGGTGACGGGGGGAACGAAGTCGGTGGAGTGATAACAGTACACAGCCCGAATCAAGGAGCTTCTGTTGCGCGTGCAGTGAACGATGGTAGGGCAGAAGCGTTTTTGACCCATATCAGTACTACGATTGCGACTGCATTGAGTGAAATAAGAGACCACATGGCATTTGAGTTGAACGTCGTAGATATAGTTGTGGGACTTTGGAATGGAGTGGCAAGTTTTATTCCCGACCTGTTATCCATAGTTGGCGTCAACGTAAATATCTCGCTATTAGAGGGGGATATCATCCCAAGCAATGAAGAAATAGAGGCTCAAATTAGTAGTTCTTTTGATCAAATATACGACCCAGCTCTTCAAGATATCTTCAACGACCTTGACCCGACAAACGGTTTTATGACAGGCATTAATAACTTCCCCAGTGTTTTGCCTCGTATAGAAGTACATGGCTTCGAAAAAGACAAAGAACTCTTCCGTATGGGCTGCTCTGATGAGTCACGGGTTTGGAACAGCCCGCTTGCAGATACAGACCCTATTGATGATGAGTGTTTATTTGAGGAATTGGATGATGCCAGATCAACTCTCAACCAAGTTCAAACTTGGTTGAACACCAAAGGGGTGTTAACTCTCGCCCAAAACCCATTTCGAGTAAAGGCGGCATCTCGCCTTTTCGATGCTGCTGGTAAAGTCAAAGACGCCAAAAACCTTATTGAATCAGGTATTGAACTCGGGTGGGAGGATCTGATCGGCGTACAATATATACCACAAACCACCACCTATAACCAAACAACCCAGGCTTGTCAGGACTTGTTGAATCAATTATACCAACAAGAGACCGCACTATCTTCAAATGGACAAAACGAAGCAGACAATGCTGTTCAATTAGCTATGATTTTCAATCAGATCAATGACATCCTGAACGATCCAGATTGTACAGAAACGGTTCAGTCAACTTTTTATGTGCCGGTAGACAATTCGGAAGCACCTTACGATGGCCTCATTCTGGAATCAGAACAGACAACAGGAACGGCCTTTGCAACTTTCAGAAATGAAGAGGTTAATCATATTGAAGTACTTAACCACAGCGATTCTCGGTTTGAAAAAAGATTTATGTTGAAAATTTTCATTCGATTTAAAACTTGAAAAACCGGTACATTTCGTCCAAAAAGTTGGATGATAGACAAATTGATACAACTGGTAAGAAAAGGCTTTGACCAAATTACTGATCATCGCCGTAATAACAATTCCTATACCTTGTCAGATTTACTGACTACCGGCTTTGCAATGTTTTCTCTGAAAGACCCTTCATTGGCTCTATTTCGGGAACAATACCCAGTACGGGAAGAGAACCTTCGCCGAATCTACGGGATCGGAAGTCTTCCGGGTGATACGGCATTGCGTGAAGGGCTCGATGAGGTAAGCCCGGCGGAACTTCAGCTGCAGTTCAAAGCCCCACTGGATCAACTGCGTAAGCGGGGCGTGTTCGAAGAACGTAAAGTATTGGGGCAGCACATTGTAGTCTCAGTCGATGGTACAGGACATTATTGCTCTGGTAAAAAAGGCTGCCCGCAATGCCTGATCAAAAACCATCGCAACGGAAAACAGTCTTTTTATCATCAACTGCTCGGTGCAGTGGCGGTATGTCCCGGTCAACCCACTGTATTTCCTGTTGCCTGTGAGGCCATCGTAAAGCAGGACGGCAGTACCAAAAACGACTGCGAGTTGAACGCCTCGAAGCGCATTATCCCCCAGGTCCGGCAGATGCTGCCCGAAGAGGGGATCATTGCCGTTTTTGACGCATTGTATGCCAACGGCCCACATATTAAGGCTTTGTCCCGTGAGGACATGCGCTATATCATTGGCACCAAAGGGGAAACCTATGTCGATATACAGGTACAAAGACTTCGCAAAAATGGCGGACTGCAAACCTTGCAATGGATGGACGGAAAAACAATCTGTACGGCAGGCTTTTCGAACGGGCTCGTACTCAATGGACAAAATCAGGATGTTCAGACCAATTATTTTGAGTACGCCGAAGTGGATAAAGAAACAGGCAAGCAGGTTTTCTTTAGTACCTGGATCACCGATATCTACATCACCGCTGACAATTTGAAAGAGCTGATAGCAGTGGCACGTTCGAGATGGAAAATCGAAAATGAGACTTTCAACACCTTGAAAAACCAAGGTTACCATTTGGGCCATAACTATGGTCACGGCAAAAAATACCTGGCCACTAATTTTGCCATCCTGACCTTTCTGGCCTTTCTGGTCGACCAGATAGCACAACATCTGGATAAAGATTTTCAGGCGGCAAAAGAGGTGTGCAAGTCTTTCAAAGGGTTGTGGGAAAAAGTCAGGAGCGTATTTTACTTCTTACCAGCTATGTCAATGAACGCCATTTATCGGTTTATTGTCAAACAAAGACAGGTCGATATGCCTGCATTGGAATAAATCGTATTACTCTTTTTTCAAACCGAGAATCGCTGACTTAACCATCCAAGCATGTTTAATAATTTCAATATGATTTTTAATGAGCCAAATAGCTTTTTTAATATTCCTCCAAGGTAATTTCTGGTAAGTTTAGGCGAGGCTAAAATTTTAGCCTCGCCTATATTAAAAATTTAAATAAATCATCATGAATAAATTATTTATATCCTTGGTCTTTTTTTTATTGTCATTTTATGGTTGCAAAAAAGATAATTTAGAAACTAAGGACAATACTGGAGCGGTCATTAAAAAAAGCCATCTTTGGAAAAAGCCTTTAACCAACAATCAATGGATTTGGTCGGGCCCCATCCAATTGCCAATTTTTCAGGACAAGTTTATTACTGCCACCCATTTTGAGGCCAATGCCAAATTAGCAGCCTTGGACATATTTACTGGTGAAACCAAATGGGAATGGGGGGACTATATAGGAAAGGATCAAAATGAGATTTTTCTAAGTCTGACATGGCCATATTATCATGATAATATATTGATTTTTCAAAACGGCCCACGTTCATATTGTATAGATATGGGAAATGGGCAAACAATGTGGAAAAATGAAGCAGATCAACCTTTTCAAACTTACTTGACTGGTACAGGCAAAGAGTTTTTGTCAACAGGAACAGAAGGCCCAGATACCTTGGGCTATACTGTTGACTATGACTATGTTGGAGATATTTTTACAGGAGTACGGCATCCTCTGCCAATGCCTACTTTCGAGATCATCGACAATGCTGGAAAAATAGGCATACGGTCAGGAGGTGGAAACCTGTTTGAGGCCAATGGAAAAAGTTACTTTTTAAGCAGCTATGCCAAATTCGCTGAACACTGGATTGCTATTCCCTTCCTTGCCCTCTACAACCGTACCGATGAAAAATGGGAATACACCGAAAAACAGATACTGCCGAGGCATCTAAGGAATATTGTGACTGGCTTCCCGGTTTTAAAGGACGACATCGTCGTCACCAGCGTAGGCTACCACATCTGCGCCAATGACCTGTGGACAGGTGACAGCATCTGGGCCTATGACTGCGGCGGTAATTTTACTTATGGAGGTTTCCTAGTTCATGAAAGTCGCATATATGCAATGGCAGAGGCTGTTGCCTTATATTGTCTTGATCTATATACAGGTGCAGTCATCTGGATGCAAGATTATGAAGGCCTTGGAACTACCAGCAAAATGTCACACCTGAACGGTATACTCTATTTTTCAAGTGGCGGCAACGGCAACCTCATGGCCGTTGACATGGCCAATGGAAAAATCATTTGGAATATAGACAGTCCTGATGGGGAAGCTTTCAAAGAAGTGGCCGTCTATCCCGGCGGGGCAGGCCAAAAGCCGCTGGTGCTCACTGCTACCTATCAGAATGCTTATTGTTATGAAGCAGTGCGATGAATTTAGAAATATTATTGGCTTCTCTAGTGCCTAAGAGCATGGAGAAGCCGAACATTTTTTAACCCAACTTTCAGTTTAGTAAATCCTTGCTTTTTATGTTCTACTTTTGCCCCTGAAAATATATCTTCAACCTTTACTTAGTTTTTTTTGAAAAAGATAAAAATAGGCACTCATCACAATGAACTGGCCTTGTACCATGCCAACCATACCCTGCAACAATTATCCAACCTTGGCGTGGAAGCTGAGCTAACTACCTTTCATTCCAAAGGCGATAAAGCCAAACATTTTCCTTTCGATAAACCAAATGACGGAGACCTATTAACCACTGAAATAGAAGTGGCGCTTCTCCGTGGAGAGGTGGATTTTGCCGTGCGCACCCTGCAAGACTTGCCAACCGCACAACCAAACGGGCTGGTTCTGGCTGGTGTTTCTAAGCGGGAATCACCCGCCGAGTGGCTGCTTATGCGCAAAAATGACCTAGCCGACGATCAACTTTTTTCCTTAAAAGAAAAAGCGACAGTGGGGGTCTCTTCCACCCGTCGCAAAGCACAGATGTTCGATTTTCGACCCGATGTTGTTTTTAAGGAAATGACGGGAAATGAATCGGACTGTCTCGAAAATCTCCGCCTAGGAAATTTTGATGCGATCATTTTAGCCGGGGAAAACATTAACTCTTTGGGTTTGGATGTGTCCGATTTATTTGTCCTAAAGTTCAATCCAAGGGAATTCATACCTGCCCCGGCTCAAGGCATTTTAGCGTACCAATGTTGTGAGACAGATTTGGAAATCCGGCGTTTGCTCAAACAGTTGCACCGCCCAGAAACAGCAGCCGTGTCAAATGTCGAGCGCAAAATTTTAGAGCTCATGGGTGGCGACTTACAAATGTCCATCGGCGTGTATTGCGAGCAGGATGCGAATAGCCATTACCACGTCTGGGCAGCGTATGCCAAAACATGGGATGCCCCTCTAAAACGGGTGCGCCTTTCTTCGAGTACCAATTTCAATTTAGCAGAACGCGTGGTGGAAATGCTGAATGAGTGAATGGGCGAATGAATGAATGAATGAATGAATGAATGAATCAGTTGTAGAAAAAGAAGACGGCCTTAAAATACCAAAACCCTGAAAGGGCGGCATCAATCAACTTAGGGTGAAGCACTGAGAGACGAAGCCCTAATCTCGCCTTCCCCCTCTCCTAAAAATAAACACAAACACCACCCAAGCCAAGAAAAGCGTAATGCCCCCAAATAGCACTGGCAGCCCAACACTCAGGGCATTCAGGTAGCCTCCGACCAATGGCGGAATGATTTGCCCCAAGGATAACATGGATTGGTTGATGCCCATGACCTCACCCTGCCGCTCTTTGCCCGCCTGCATAGACACCACCGTCGTCAGATTGGGTGAAGTGATGCCATGGGAAATGGCGATAAATGGATTTATGATATAAAACCAAAAATCCTTGGCGGGAAGCAACACCAGACCAACAAATAGGCTTTGTGACAAAAGGGAAAATGCGGGGGCATTGATGGCGGGCAGCACTTTTACCAATTTGCGGACGATAACCCCCTGCGTAAAAACCAACCAGAGCCCGATCCATCCGAAAAGGAAACCGATGTCTTTTTCAGAATACGTGAATTTTTCAATCAACAGGACGGAGAAAAACTGCGTATAAAAACTGAAACCAATTGAAAGCAATAAAACGACCGTAAAAATGGTGCGGAGCTTTTTGTCCCGGAAAGAAGTCCCGATGTTCCGAAAACCTTTGAACAAGCTGCCCCAAGAAATGGCCTTTTCATTGGATGCAACAACTACCTCGCTGCCTTCTTGCAGGGCGGGCAGCGTCTCCTTAAAATTGTACCGTACCAACAGAACATTCAGGAAGGTAAGCAACGAGGTAAATATAAATGGAGTCGCAGGGGTGAACCAGCTCAGCACCGTCTCGTCCGCCATGATCCCTCCAAGGGTTGGCCCAAGGATAAAGCCCAGACCGAACATCATCCCCACAATCCCGAAATTTTTGGTCTTGTCCTTTTCATCGCTCACATCGGCAATGGCAGAGTAAACGATAGCAATATTGCCCCCTAAAAAACCGGGGATCATACGGCTAAAAAACAACAGGAAAATATTGCCCGAACCAATTGCATAGGCGAACAGCATATAACCAAACATGGTCCCCGTCAACGACGCGGTCAGCAAAGGCTTCCGGCCGTACCGGTCAGATAAAGAACCCAACAGAGGCGCCCCAAAAAACTGCATAAACGGATAGGAGGCGATCAACAACCCATACATGACCGATCGGTACTCGCGGGTGATGTCGGGCGCAAAGAAATCCGACCCCTCGAAAAACAGAGCCGGAATGACCGGAATGATGATGCCGATACCCAACATGTCCAAAAACACGGTGATGTAAATAGGAAGAAGTGGAGAATTTTTATTCGGCATAATAGCACCTTGATTTTTAGGCCGCTAAAGTAGTCAGTAAAAAAGAATATGTTTAGTTGGCCTCCAACGGGCTTTCCGTTAGGCGGGGAATTATAGCCCCGCAAATTGAAGATTAATATTTCTCGTAAATAAGCCGGAGGTTGCAAAACCTCCTCTACATTCGTTTCATGGCTACAACCCAACGATAGTAAAGGGCCTAGGTAGAGGAGGTTTTGCAACCTCCGGCCTCCTAGCGAAAACGAATTATTAAAAACTTATTTTCGGCAGTATCAACCCTGCCGGCGTTAACTTCTCCAAAAAAAGAAACACCCTACCTCACCAAATCAATCCACCCGTCCAACAGCTCTGCCCTTTCTTCAGTGCCGGTGACCCGTTGCTCATAGACTTTGCAGGTGTAATAATAGGTGCCAGCGGGAAGTTCTTTGCCTTTTAGGTTTTCACCTGCCCAATTGATGTTGGGGTCACGGGTTTCAAAAACCAATTGTCCCCAGCGGTTGAATATGCTGAATTCGATGTTTTCAATAAAACAAAATGGGTAAGGGATGAACACGTCGTTGGCCCCATCGCCATTGGGTGTAAAGGTGTTGGGGAGGGAATAATTAGGGCAATTGTCCACGCAGATGATGTTGCTAAAAATGCTTTCGTTGGCAAAAGTATCCAATGCCGTAACCGCATAGCAGCCAGCCAGCCCCCGGTCGGGCGAGTGGAAATAATCGGTTTCGTCAGGGCCTTCGACATTTTCCAACAAAACAAAATCACCACCTTCTAATGCGGAAAAATAAATATTGTAGCTGACCACATCATCGGTCTCTTCACAGGTTAGGATGGGATTACTCCAGTTTAGCGCATTTTCCAAATCGGCAGCCTCGTCGCAACGTTCCATCCTGTCACAGATATTGTTCACCTCCAGTGCAGGTGGGCAAGGTGGCACATCATCGATCGGAACGGCACAAGCTTCCTGCGACAAATTGATGAGCGGTTCCGGCACTCCAGCCAAGCCATAAGAACCGGAAGCTTGCACATAGTAACAATATTCTCTGCCGTTGACCAAGCCGCCATCCTGATAAAAAGTGTCCCTTACGGCGGCTGCTATCAAGTCCCAATCCGTGCCGTTCCAGCGGAAGACATCATACTCTTCATTGGTCCACGGCACATCGAATTTCCAATGCAGATCGTTGCGGTTGTCGGTAGGGTTTATTTCCAAAAAAACAGAAGACGCATCGGCGGCATAGCCGAGCGGCTCAGTTTCGTTGTTGACAAAAAAGGCCAAGCGATAGTGGTGCGGCTCGCCCTTCGTGTTCAAGTCGGCAGTTTGATCGATGAACTGGTTTTGCGAAAGCTGATAAAAAGTAGGACTGGAGAAAGAAGCAATAGGTTGAAAATTGCCATCGCGCAGGCCGACTGCCCGTGACAATTCATAGCGGTAAGGGCCGGGGTTGAGCAGGGTGTCCAAGTCTTCGGCCATTGGTTTTACCCAACGTATTTCAACTTCACCATTGGCTGATGCTGTTTCGTTGACCGTGACATGGGTCAACAAAGGGACATCCCGACTGAGCTGGATGCAAACCTTATCGGAGGTAAGGCTCTCCACTCGATTGTATGGTTGCCCGCTCACGGTCCGCTTCGCAAAATTGGCAAGAATGCGGTAGCAATAAGTTCGGCCACGTTCCACGTCTTTATCTAGGTAAAAATAGCGGCCATTCATTTCATTTAGCGTATTGGCCAGCCTCACATAGCCCGTCCCTTCCAAGCCAGTGGTGCACGAATCAAGGTCGATACCATCGCCTTCTTTCCGCCACACCGAAAAACTGAGGAAAAAATCATCGGCTGCATTTTCACAGAAATAAGGCAGCTCCCAGGTGACCGTAATTTCCGCAGAACTCGCCTCGGCCTGCACATCTAGCGGAGGTGGGCCGACCACTTTAATCAGAACCGTTTTGGAGGAAGTCAGCCCGCCTGAATTGTTATCCAAAAAATAGTCATCTTCTGCAGTAAAAACGACGATGTAGTATTGGTCAGAAATGTGCTCGCAGGTGGTCTGCCAGCGAAAGGTTTTTTCAACTGGTTGGTTTTCATGTACGGCTGAGGGGTTGCCAAATGGGCGCCAATTTTCGTAGTCCGATGCGGGGCTAATATCCAAAAGAAAAGGTGCACCCGCTGCCGATAATTTCACCATATCCCCAGGGTTGGGATCGGTGGCGGTCACCTTGAATTCGATCAAGTCGCCAGCGATGACGCATATTTCATCGATGGTTTCAATGACGGGCGCTAAATTGTCATCACAATCCTCTACAACGACCTGCATGTCGCGGATGGTCGTGTCAATCGGGACGCCGTCCCGCCAACTGATGATAATAAATGCAAAGTTGTATTCCCCCTTTATTTCTGGAGCATTCCAAGTAACAGTACCATCAAAAGGGTCGATGCTAAAAGTGGAATTTCCAGAACTGCCGGTAATGTTATTGGGAAATGAATAAAGTGGAACAGGCGTATTTTCCGCCTGTTGAGGTACGATCAATTCGTAAGAAAGGCTATCGGTATCGGGGTCAAAAGCACCGGGATTGTGGGTATAGATTTCTCCCACGCATGCATAACCAATAGGATAGTTGGTCAATTGTGGAGTGCTGTTGCAGCCTTGGGTTTGCCCATCGAAAAGGGTAAAAGCAGTTTCGATATAAAAATCCACATTGCTCGAACCATTGGGAGGGTTTACATTGATGACCCCCTCATTTCGCTTGGGATCGGACATCGAAACCCGGTAATGCCCCGGGCCGGGGTAGACATGCGTTGCGATATATCTGTTGATAGAAACATCATTGCCAATCGGCACCCCGGCCGCCCCGCTTTCACGCGGCACCACGTCACTCAAACCATCGCCCCAAAAGATTTCCAACTCGGGCCGATCCACTGCGGGGGCACTGCTCGTCTTGGTATATACCGTTACGATACACCTAATTTCGTTGCCCACACAATCGTTGATCTGTTGAATGACAATTTCGCCAGCACGGTTGTGCGTGGCCAAAAGCGGGTTGTTTAGCAAAAACAAAAGTGCTGGAATGGCGAGATAGCGGAGGTTATTTTTCATAGCAATAATTCTAAACAGCTAATTGTTAGTCGCCGCCAAAAGTTCAACATTGACCAATAACTAACGCATGTATTTAGCACTGTTTGAAAATCAGATTAGGTTCCAACTCAGAGGCAAGTACATGATATTCTATAAATTGCCGTTCCCGAAATCCCACATCTGAAATCCGAAATGTACTTACCTGATCAAATCGATGTACCCGTTCAGCAAATCCGGGGCTTCCACGATCCCAGTGACCCGTTGCTCAAAGACCTTGCAGGTGTAATAATAAGTACCGGCAGGAAGTTCTTGCCCGCTCATGTTTTCGCCAGACCAATTGATATTGGGGTCACGGGTCTCGTAGACCAATTGCCCCCAGCGGTTGAAAATGTTGAATTCGACATTTTCAATAAAGCAAAATGGGTAAGGCATATAAAAATCGTTGCGGCCGTCACCATTGGGCGTAAAAGTGTTGGGCAAGGAATAATTAGGGCAGTTGTCCACGCAAAAGATATTGCTGAAAACGCTTTCATTGGCAAATGTATCAAGTGCTGTGACCGCATAACAACCTGCTATGCCCCGGTCGGGTTGATGCTCATAAGTAACGGTACCAGAATCATCAATGGCGCCGATCAGCAGCAAGTCGCCTTCATTGGTTGGGGAAAAGTAAATATTGTAACCCACCACATCGTCCGTCTCTTCACAAAGCTCCATAGGGTTGATCCAGGAGAGATAATTTTCCAGTATTTCCCCCTCTTCGCAGGTACGGTTTTCATCACAAATATTTGTCACTATCAATTCGGGCGGGCAAGGCGCTACATTATCAATAGGGACAGCACATGCCTCTTGTGACAAATTGATGAGCGGAGCCGGCACTCCTTGGATGCCATAGGAGCCATAAGCCCGGATATAATAACAGTATTCCTTTCCGTTGAGCAACCCAGTATCGGCATAAAAAGTATCCTGAACTGTCGTGAGAGAATCCCAGCCTCCCAAGTTGTTTTGGCGAAAAATATCATATTCATAATTGACCCAGGGGACATCAAATTTCCAAGACAGGTTATTTTGGTTGTCAGTGGGTGCTATTTCCAAAAAAACAGAAGACGTACTCGGCGAAAACCCCAGCGGAGCTGGTTCGTTGTTTACATAAAAAGCCAGTTCATACGTATAAGGACTGTCCTGCGTGTTGGTATTGGGCGAGTTGTCCAAATGAGCATTGATGTTATCCAGATCGGTATAGCTCTGCGCAAAAAAGGTATTGATAATGTCCGAGCCTCCACCTTGCAAACCTTGGGTGCGGATCAGTTCTATTTTGTAAGGCGGCGGGTTCAGCAAGGTGTCGAGGTCTTCCGC
The DNA here is from genome assembly GCA_041392505.1 of Saprospiraceae bacterium. Lineage (GTDB taxonomy): Bacteria > Bacteroidota > Bacteroidia > Chitinophagales > Saprospiraceae > UBA6168. Next base: position 11,104 of record JAWKLX010000070.1, read on the forward strand.
AACTGGCTTGATCCATTCTACTTGGATTTGGCCATCGGCAGTGGAAGTTTCGTCAATGCTCACCTTGGTGATGAGCGGCACTTCGCGGCTGAGCTGCACACAAACCTTATCGGATGCCAAACTTTCAACAATATTGTAAGCCTGTCCCGTGTCTGTTCTTTTAGCAAAGCGGGCGAGGATGCGGTAGCAATAAGTACGCCCACGCTCCACGTCCATATCCACCCATTGGTAGCGGCCATTCATTTGTGCACGGGTATTCCCCAACCAAGTATAACCGGCGCCATCCAATCCCGGTCGGCATTTATCAACAATAAAGTTGTCATTGCCTTCTTTTCGCCAAACTGAAAAACTTAGGAAAAAATCATCCGCAGCATCTTCACACATGTAGGGAAGTTCCCAACTTACCGTGATGCGGTCGGAACTCGGTTCCGCTTGCACATCGAGCGGAGGAGGGCCGACTACTTTTATCCGAACAGCCTTGATCGATGCCAAACCTGTCGAATTATCAACGGGCTGTAAAAAATAGTCATCCTCAGCTTTGAAAACGACCGTATAGTGGAGGTCAGAAATATGTTCGCACACCGTTTGCCATCGGAATATTTTCTCCACGGGTTGATCTTCATAAGTCGCCGATGGATTACCTATTGGCCTCCAATCTTCCTCATTATCAGCGGGACTGACCGCCAAGCCAAAAGGTGCCCCTAAGGCCGACAATTTGATTTGATCCCCAACGTCGGGGTCCGTTGCTACAACATTGAATTGGACGACCTCCCCTGCAATGACACAGATTTCGACTGGCGCCTGAATTTCTGGTGCATGGTTGTCGTCGCAGTCATAAACGATCACCTGGATGTCCCGAACCGTAGTATCGATGGCCATACCGTTTCGCCAAGAAATGATGATGATGGCAATGTTGTATTCGCCCAAGGTGGTAGGGACAAACCATTCCAGCGTCCCTGTTACCGCATTGATGGTCAAGCTGCCTCCCTGGTTTTGCACATTGGGTGGCCAAATGTAATTGGGCACTGGGGTATTCACATCTTGTAACGGCACGATGAGCTCATAAGAAAGGCTATCTCCGTCCACATCGTAAGCTCCGGGATTGTGGGCAAACAACTCCCCACTGCATGCATAATCAATGGGTGGGTTCAATAAAAAAGGCGAGCTGTTGCAACCCTGGCTCTGGCCGCTGAAAAGGGTGAAAGTCGTTTGCAGATGAAACTGGACATTTTCAGAACCGGGAGGGTTGACGTTTAAAATACCGCCATTTCGGTTGGGGTCAGTCATCGAAACAATGTATCGGCCTGGCCCATCATAAGTATGCTCGGCCACATAAAAATTGTACTTAACATCATTCGGCAACTGTTGCCCATTTCCATTGGCACGGGGCACGATGTCGCACGGCCCATTGTCGCCCCAACAAATCGTCACAGAGTCCCTGTCCGCAGCAAAGCTACTGGCCTTCGTCCACGTATAAACTGTTGCCCGGACGGTGTTGCTGGTACAGCCCCCAATCTGCTCGACGACGATTTCACCCGCCCGGTTGTGGGTGGCAAAAGCAGCCATTGCAAATTGCATTAGAACGAACAGAGAAAAGAGGCGGTAGAGTGGTTTTTTCATGCGGTGCTATTTTGACTTAAAAGGCAGAATGCCTTACTACTCATAATTTTGTTCCAAAATAAAAGAAAAATAGAGAAAATGGTTAGAGGGATAAAGGGTTAAATCGTTTTCTCCAAAATGCCCAAACACAACAAACTGAGCATTTCGAATTTCATGATAAATTCTTACACCTCTAAAGAACGGCGATTTGGCACAGGTAGTTTGTAAAACGGGTGACTTATTGGACTTTAATCAAGAATCCTCAATCTGATTGCTTCCTTGAAAATTGTACTACGAAACGATTATTGGCCTTGCCCCGAAATAATCAGGCTAAATAAATCCCCGCAACCGCAAAACCTTCCATATAAATTGATACTCTGACCAACATATTTTACATTTGTCAGTAGCAGGTTTTTCTACCTGAGCACTATCTCTCCTTCCAACAAATGGCTCATCTTTAAATCCACATCATACCGGGTAAACACCTAATTGCTTTTCTTCCTTCATCATCAAACCAAATGGTATGAAAGCAAATCTATTTTTCTGCATCCCTATCGTTTTAATGGCCCAATTTGCGCAGGCGCAAACATATCTAAGCGCCAAAGGCACTGGCCGCACAACGGGACACATTGCCACCATCTTTTTCCAAAACAACGCTGAAAATACGGTTGAGGTACTTCCACAAACAGTTTACATCCCTTCTGTCGGCCAATTCCAAAGTTATGTCGGCCGCATCCCCGGCTGGCCGGAAGTACTCGCTGGAGCGACGATCGCTTTGCCCGTGGATGGCTATTGCACAGACGTTCAAGCCCCGCCAGTACCGTCAGGAGTGGATATGCGTATAACTGATTGGATTCCTGTGGGGGAAGTAGCAGGAACATCTGCCAATCCCAAATTTCCGGGAGACAAGCCAAAGGTGGTCATGGCTACTCATGCACCTGCTCCGCCATTTTCCAGGAATTTGATCGGCAACATCATTTCTTCAAACGTTTTCACGCCGGTAAAACCAGATGATGCCCCCGCCATCAAACCAGTTTGGCCGGGCACCAACATCCCAGTCGACGGAACGATAGACCCAAATAAGAATCCAACCAAGGTTGCCCCAATGTTGGTAAAGGCCGTACAGGAAATTGAAAATGCGGTGACCAACATCCAGCAAGATCCCAATTTCACGACGCCTTTTTCACCCGATCCTGCCAAAGAGAATGAAGCGGTCCTACAGCAAACCGTTTGGATTTATGCGGGGGCATTGACTGGAAAGCCCTACGAGGAAGCAGACTTTAAGGAAAACGTTTACCAGCAATACCAAAACGCAACAGGCACCTCCGTGAAGTCATTGCCCAAAGAAGAAAAAGAAAAAGTGGACGGCGGTGTTGCCGATTTTTGGAACGTGTTCATGGCGACCGGAGTGGAGGCAAAAGTGTTGAAAAAACCAGTTGGGACGACTTCCAGTAGCAAGGTGCCGAGCGAGAACAAACCAAAAATCCCCGTGGAGCAAATTTCAAGCACCTGTTCTCTAACCGAGGAAGTAAACGATTCGGGAGAAGACTTGGACTATGCCATTGCAGATACTGGTACAAAAGAGAAAAACGAGGAGGTGAGAGAAGCATTCAAGGCGGCCATTGAAAAAGTCGCTGGTATGGTTTCCGAGGCCAATGGATCGGATACCGTTGATGTCGAATTCACTACTCCGGAGTTGCCCGCCTCAGCTTGGAGTTATTATGTTTCCCACATCGTCGCCAGCCGCGCCAATGCCACCGCTTTTGGGGTGGACCTACAAAACCCACAGCATTCTGCTTGGACTACCGAACCTATCGAAACGAAAGCAGACGGTACCCATACTGTGACGCTGACCCATGAAATAGGCGATGATTGTAAATCAACCCTCATCGGAATTAACGTCGCCAAAGTCAGGGCTGCCGCAGGTATGGATCAGACCTTGGGCAGTGTCGAAGCGCTCAAAGTAGTCAACTTTGTGGGTGAAATTGCGATCGACATCGCTATCAAGAAAGGTAAAGGCACTTTCAAAAAATTGGGCAAATACCTCAAGGAAAAAGCCAAGGACATGGCGAAAGACAAAGCCAAAGAATTGATCAAAGAGGAATTGAAGAAACTGGGAAAAGAGCTGGAAGGCAAATCCGAAGAGGAAGCAGAGCAGACCTTGGAGGAGCTCTTGGAATCCATCAAAACGGGGGAGGAAGAGGAGGAGCCAGATGATACTCTCGAAGACTGGCTCGCCGAAATACTCGTCGAAGGGGATGATTTCGATCCCGCCGATAAAGTTGAAAGCGAAATTTTGGACAAGGTGGACAGCCCCATCGATTGGTCGCCCATCAAGACCAATACTTACGCTTTGGCAGAAGGGGCTTTGCAAATTTGGGTGGATGACATCAAAGGGAAAGCCAGTGCTGCCAGCGGAGTCCGTTACAAAAGAGAAGAGTTTGAATCCAAGGAAGAAGCCGTGAAAGGCGGTGGTGTTTTTTGCCAACAATCCACGATAAGCCATACCACCAGCGGAACGATCACTTTGAAAACGGAAGGAAATTCAGCCTCCTATGCTGGTGCAACAGGAGAAGGGATCATTGATACCGGGCATGGCTCTGCGACGGCCACCTTGGAAAGTTTTAATGGATATTACGTCATCGCCATTTGCGAATGCCCCAACGGAATATTTTACGATAAATATGTAGACGTCACGGTTTCATCCCAAGATGCCATGATGTCCAGAGTTTGGATCAATGTTTTTGAAAACCTGCTGGGCGATGTGATGAAAGAGACCACCGATAAAATAAATGCCCTTCCCAGCCACCAAACAAAACTGCCCAAGGGTTTTAAAGAAAAAGTGCAAAAAGATATGGAGCAAGCTGCGGCCAGGGCGATGAAGACCGTGCTTCCTTGTAATTGATTTTTCAAAAAAATCTGCAAAATGAAAACATCAACCTACGCTATAGCTAAAATATTTACCCTCTTATTGTTTTTGCCAGGCTACCATTTGGTAAATGCCCAATCCACCACTGCCCGTACCCCTTGTGAAGAATATGCCCGAAGGGTGGAGGAGCTGACCCGCGCATGTGATGACAATGCTTGCAGCAGAGAAGCGGCTCGTGTCGATGCAGCCGAAAATTCGCTCGCCGATGCCCAACAAAAATTGGAAAATGCGCAGAACGATCTGGCAAATTGGGATGCACAATACAAAGCTGAACTCGATGGCCTACCCTATCAGATCGGCCAGGCGCAAAAAGCATTTGCTGAATTGGATGATGCCACTGCTGCACTGATCGATGCCTTAAAAGACCTTTACCGGAGCAATCAGGGCGTCCCCGGTCATTTTTACAGCGCAGCCGAAGTAGCGGGCAAGGAGCAACAATATTTAGAAATCTACCCCGGCGTATTCGGCGAGCGGAACGCCGCCAGCCCAGGTTCGAAGGAAGCGCAGGAGGCGGAGGCACGGGCACAAATCCGCAACCGCATGTCCCAAGCGGCCGATGGGCGGGCAACCCGAAAGGCCCTGAATAATTTTCAAGCGGCTCAACAAGCGGTCGAACAAGCCAGTGGCAGCATTGAGCAAATGGAAGCCCGGCGGAAGGATTTAGCCAATCAACGCCAAAATCTAATCAGTGCTGTACAACGGGCAGAGGCGGCTTTTGCTGCCGCTGAACGGGAATTGGAAAATGCCCAAACGGCCTATAACGACTGCCTGCGGCAACAGGATCGTCGCTGTCAGGAATTGGCCAAAATGCAGGCCGCTAGGGATAGCTGCGACCGCATTTCTTCGAAAATGTGCCCTATTGGCGATCAATTGGAAGGGTATCATGGGGAGGTTGGCTCGGGGTCGCACCAAGCTGCGGACGAAGCCTGTGAAGAACTCGGCGATGCCGAGGATGCTTTGCGCAGAGGCCGTTGGCGGGATGCCGAGCAGCATGCGGAAAAAGCTGGCGAATTGGCAGATTTGGCTGAAAGCCGCCTCGCTACGGAAGAATGTGTCAACCGTCTGCGAGGCCAAGTGGAGGCTCTGAGGTCGGAATTGGCAGCAGCTAAAAACAGCCAACCCGGTGATTATTCGGAAGCGGAAAGTGAGATCAATGAATTGGAAAATTTGCTCAACGAGGCAGAGGATGGCATGCGGCAAGGTGATTATTCTTTCGCTGAACTCAATTGCAATTGGTGGCCAAAAATCCCCGGACAAATCCGAAAGACCATCCGAAAAAACCGCAGTGCTGCTTACCGAAATGCCCTTCAAGCTGCCAAAGACCAAGAGCAGGCCATGCGGGCTGAAGCCAATGCCCGCCGACAAGAAATGATCCGCCTGCGGCGAAAAACGGATTGCATTGAAATATTGACCCTCTTGGAAGACCCGAACGGGCCAGATGTTGATGAACAATTGATGGCCTTAAAAGGTGAGTTGGAGGATTTGAGCGGGAAAATTGACCAGTCCATGGATTTGTTGGAGAAAGGCAATTTCTCCAACGCCGCTTTGGAAAAATTCATGAGCGAAGTGCAGGGGCATTTGGAATCGGCCATCGGCGCTCTGGAAAAGTATGACAAATTTAAAGGCATGGCGGAGCAATTGAGGAAAGTCGTTTCCCTGTTCAACGCTGACCAATCCGCCCAATCGAACGCAGAAAAATTTGGCAATCTCATGTCCTTGGTCAGCGACGGCATCAATGAAATAGCCGATAAATTTCCAGTACTACAAGCCATTGCCGCCTATTTCACCTATTTGGTCGAAGGGTACACCGCTGCCGTGGAAGCCATCCTCAACATCGCCAAGGGGCAAATGAAAGACGCTCTGCGAGGCATCAGCGAGCACCGCTGCGAGCACATTCTTAGCCTGTATAACAGCAAAGGTTTTGCGGGAACGGTCGAATATTTCGTTCGGGAATCTGCCCCGGTGATGGACAATTTGACCACCCCTGAACAGCGCCAAATGGCCAATGATTTGATCCGGGAAATGGTGGCCCTGCGCCTGAAAGAATGCTGCCGCAAAACGTTGTCGGAGATCACGCCGCCTGAACAGGGTTCACGGATTCTCGTTCCCGAAGGGACTTTTGGTTGCCTGTCCATGAGCTGCGACAATACAGCCGTCGCTACCATCTTACCACCCTGGGACAACATTTCCCTGACCGGGGAACGCATGAAACCGGGGCTGGCTGCCGTTTTGAAAAATGACAAAAAGTTTCCTTGGATACCTGTCGGGGCAGGGGTCGTTGGGGCAGGGGTTGTTACTTATATTATCACCCAGGGCGACGATGGAGGTAGTACGCCGCCCGTCACGAACCCACCTGTCGCTACCAATGGCTAACGGTGTCCGTTTTTTGTGGCCAAATGAGTACAATCGTCAACGCATTGGCAAATGATACCGGAGAAGGGATTTCCATCACATCGGTCTCGCCTCCGGCAAATGTGAATGTCACCATCATCGATGGAAGCGCCTTGCAAGTTGATAACATTGCCGACAATAGTATTTCCTTTTCCTATTCGATTACCGATCAGGATGGAAGAAATGCCACGGGAACAGTTCAGATTAACGTATCCGATGCCCAAGCCCCAACTATTACCTGTCCACCCGACCAATCACTCACCTGCGGCAGCGACACCGGGACAAACACTACCGGAACGGCCACTGCCACTGATCTTTGTGCTGGCAATGAAGTGGATATTTCCTTTTCGGATGATGCTTCTGGCCTTACGGGTTGCAGCAATACAGGCGTGCTTTTGCGCATTTTTACTGCCATTGACCCTTCGGGAAATAGTAGCCAATGCACGCAAATCATTACCATAGTAAATGATGCGACACCGCCGAATATCTCCTGCCCTCCGGCTGCGTCTATTTTTTGTGGGGGAAATACCGACCCTGCTGTAACTGGTTCAGCCTCGGCTGATGATAACTGTACCTCTACTCCTTCCATCAATTTTGCGGACGATACCAGCGATTTGACAGGCTGCAATGGCACGGGCAACCTATTGCGTACTTGGACTGCTACAGACGATTGTGGCTTGCAAAAAAGTTGTACCCAAACCATCACTATTGCTGACGAAACCCCGCCTACCATTACCTGCCCACCCAATACAACGGTGGAATGCCAAACCAGCACTGATCCTTCCATAACCGGAACAGCAACTGCCTCGGATGATTGCGGGTCGAACATTTCCCTAAGCCGTGTTGACGATGACAGCGGCCTGACAGGCTGCAACGGAACGGGCGACCTCATCCGAACTTGGTCAGCATCCGACGACTGTGGTAACCAGCAATCCTGCACCCAAACCATCTCGGTGGTCGATCAGACCCCACCAACGATAGAATGCCCGCCAACAATCACCGTATCCTGCACCGACCCAAATGATCCAATAATTACCGGGTTTCCTACCGTATCGGACAACTGTACGCTTACTGGTCTCCAGCCTACTTTTTCGGATGATGATAGTGACGTGGTCAATTGCGAAGGCAACCTGATCCGAACCTGGACGGTAGCGGATGATTGTGGCAATAGCAGCACTTGCGAGCAAATCATCACCATCCAGCCTGCCCCATGTAGTCCCTTTTTCATTGAAATAATCCAAATCAATTCACCTTCTGCCCCTTCTGCCAACGATGGGAGTATCGAGGCACAAATCGATGATCCCAGTCACTTGCCACCCTTTGATGTTTTTGTGGACGGCGTTTTCAACCAGCAATCCCTGTTCAATAATTTTACTATTGAAAATTTAGCAGTCGGCATTTATCAAATCCAAGTTTTTGATGGAAATGGCTGCCCTTCGGAAATTATTTCTGTGGAAGTCGATTTCCCCCAAGCGCAACCACTCTGGTCAGTGCCTGTGCAGTTGGCGCCAAGTGTTGCCCCTGATTTATACATTTACGAAACAGTGGAGCATCCATCATCGGAGGTCTGGCAGTCAAAGAGTTACATCGCCCGTTCTTGGCAAACATTTTCTTGGCAAAACCCTTGGCAGAAAAAATACCATTGGGAAATGAGCCTTTCCCAACATACAGGAACGGCCATTTATGGGCATGATAAAAGCGCTGATTTTCGTTTGGTCAATTTATTGCTAATGACGGCACAGGAAAGGTTGTTTTACCAACATCAAATTGGCAAAACAGCGATAGAAGTTGGGGGTGGTCTTTTTCAAAAATATTTTACCACCAATAAAAATGAAGATGAGTTAACCGTCAAAAACCCATTCCTTTGGGGGCTGTCACTCTCGGCAAGGTTGACCTACAAAATGGGAGACCGAGTAACGTATGCCCTTCCTTTAACTTTATTAAAGAACCAAAGAGGGGGCTTAGAAATGAACTCATCGGTCGCCTTTTATTTCGACCTAACCCCGAAAAGATAAGGCCCCAAGTGCGCCTATGCACACAATCCCCTAAAAGTTTATCTTTGCAGCATCAAACCAAAATCATTATTCAATGAGAATCAAGAACTTACTGATCGCATGTACATTATTGGCCGTAGCTCTTAGCAGCTGCGTGTCTACCCAGAAATACAACGATATGGTGACCGCCCGTGACCATTACAAGGCCCAATTTGAAAGCAACAAAGCCATTGAGGTCGAAAACCAAGAGTTGGAACGCAAACTCCGGGTAGCGGAAAACCAGCTCCGCAAAGTCAATGAAATATTGGCACAGGAGAAATTGGAAAAAGACAAAATCGCTGAGGCCAAAAAGCTCCTCGAAACCCGCTACGACGAAACGGCCAACGAAAATGCCAAGCTTCTCACAGAATATTCTTCCACCCGTTCAGTCATGGAAGAACAGTTGGCCAATGTGGAAGACGAACTCTATCTGCGCGACCGCCAGCTGAAAGGCATGGAGGACCAAATCGGCGTAACCACTTACGACCTGCAATCAAGAGAAGAGCGGGTCGCAGAACTGGAGCGGATGCTCGCTGAAAAAGATGCACAAATGGCCAATATGCGCCTCAGCCTCAACAGCGCCCTGCGTGGTTTCGACGACTCCCAACTCAGCGTCAGTGAGAAAAATGGTAAAATCTACGTGACGATGAGCCATCAATTGCTCTTCGCCAAGGGCAGCGCAACGCCTGATGTCGAGGGACAAAATGCCATCCGGCAATTAGCGCAGGCCTTGGCCGCCAACCCCGACATCGACATCATCGTGGAAGGCCATACCGACAATACCGGTGCTGTCGATTACAACCTCAAACTCAGCTCTGACCCGGGCCGTTGAGGTGGCTAAATTATTGGCTATCAATGGTGTTATGCCCAATCGCATCACCGCTGCCGGCAAAGGGATGCACCACCCAATCGTCCCCAACACCACTGCCGAAGGCAAGGCCCGCAACCGCCGCACCGAGGTGATCCTTTCTCCCAATTTGGACAAGTTGTACGAAATGTCGAAGTAAAATTCACTGGTTTCATGGTTTCATTGTTATTGCCCTAAAAACAATGAAACCATGAATCAATGAAACAGTGAATCAATGAAACAGTGAATCCATGAAACCATGAATCCATGAATCCATGAATCAATGAACCTCACCGCACAAGATTTCCTCCATACCCACCAACGCATCCTGCCCTACATCCACCGCACTCCTGTCCTGACCAGCGAAACCATCAACCGGATGAGCGGAGCAGAGGTCTATTTCAAATGCGAGAATTTCCAAAAAATGGGCGCCTTCAAAATGCGGGGCGCTGCCAACGCCATTTTGCAATTGACCGATGAACAACGAGCCAAAGGGGTCGCCACCCATTCCTCGGGAAACTTCGCACAAGCGGTTTCCCTCGCCGCAAAGAAAATGGGCGTAAAAGCATACATCGTCATGCCCTCTAATTCACCAGAAGTAAAAAAAGCGGCGGTCAGGGATTATGGAGGCGAGATTACCGAATGCATCCCTACCCTACAAGCGCGGGAAGATACCGTGCAGGAAGTAATGGTTCGGACTGGGGCAACATTCCTCCACCCCTACAACGACTGGGACGTCATCGCCGGACAAGGCACTGCGACCATGGAATTGATAGAAGAAGTTCCCGATTTGGATGTGTTGATCCCCCCGGTAGGCGGCGGCGGATTGTCGTCGGGGGCTGCCTTGGCCGCTCACTTGTTTTCCCCAAAAACAAAAGTCATCGGCGCTGAACCTCACGGTGCCGACGATGCCTGGCGATCATTGGAAACTGGTAAAATATTTTTGCAAACGGCTCCCAACACCATCGCAGATGGCCTCCGTACCAATTTGGGCGATAAGACTTTTGCCGTTTTGAGCCAATACATGGAACGCATCATCCTTGTGGAAGAACAGGAGATCGTCGATGCTTTGCGGTTGCTGATGGAGCGGATGAAAATCGTGGTTGAGCCGTCCGGCGCTGTGCCTTTGGCAGCCCTGCTGAAAGAGAAAGGTCAATTTACTGGTCAAAAAGTAGGCATCCTGCTCTCGGGCGGCAATGTTGATTTGAAGCAATTGGGACAGCTTTTTGGATAATGTCCAAACCCAGACATTGTCATTGCTTTTAGCTGCTTGCCTAACCAACAAATGATGAACCATGCGTTAAAATGGCTGTTCAGTTGAGCAACTAAAAAATTCACATGAAAAAATATTTCCTTTTAGCATTCCTCCTACCTCTGTTCTTTTTGGCCTGCGACAAAGAAGACCTTCCCCCTACCGAATATGTCATGGTGAAATTTGAAAATAAGACAGGTAAAAACATTGAGAACCTCCTCGTCAGCCGGGCATCCGTTGGCGATGTGGGCAAGGGAAAAAAGACGGATTATTTTCAATACGACGAACTTGGCCAACAATACGGTTTCGCACTGGTCGAAGCAGTCGGCGATATTGACGGCGAACGATATTTCACCTCCTCCGCCTGCCGGGGCATTTGCGGCACGGAGTCAGCACCTGATGGCGAATGGTTGGAGCCGGGTTATTACAAAATTGCGATCCGCATCTCCGATGAACTGGGGGGGAATTATTTGGAGTTTAGAGTGGTAGATTAGCGTTTAATTGAAATTGGGAAATTGGGAAATTGGGAAATTGGAAATTGGGAAATTGGGAAATTGGAAATTGGAAATTGGAAATTAAACCCCTGATTATCAATTTCTTAATTTCTTAATTTCTTAATTTCTTAATTTCTAATTTCTAATTTCTAATTTCTAATTTCTAATTTCCAATTTCAGAATAATTTAGCATTTCAAAAAACAAAACAAAATGACCGACCAATCCATCCGCAGCCAATTCCCCATTCTCCAGCGAAAAGTCAATCGGCAACCCCTTATTTTCTTGGACGGCCCGGCGGGCACGCAAGTACCGCAGTCGGTCATAGAGGCTATCAGCAACTACTACCAAACTTCCAACGCCAACGCTCACGGCCACTTCCTTACCACGCACGAAACAGATGAAATGATGGATGGCCTGCGGCAAAAATTGGCGGACTTCCTCGGCGCTAACGGGCCAGAATGCATTTCCCTTGGTGCCAACATGACCACGCTGAATTTTGCGCTGAGCCACGCCATTGCCTGGGCCTTGCAACCAGGCGATGAAGTGCTCATCACCCAACTCGACCACGAAGCCAACCGGGCGCCGTGGTTGGCATTGCGGAGCAATGGGGTCACAGTGCGGGAGGTTGGACTGCTACCCGATGGCACGTTGGATTATGAAGATTTTGAAAACAAAATAAACGAACGCACCCGGTTGGTAGCAATGGGCTATGCTTCCAACATTTTCGGTACGGTAAACAACGTGGCCCTAGTGCGAAAATGGACGCATGCCGTGGGCGCATGGCTACTGATCGATGCCGTACACTATGCCCCGCATTTGCCCATCAATGTGCAGGCCATCGGCTGCGATTTTTTGCTCTGTTCGGCATACAAATTTTACGGCCCGCACGTCGGCATTCTTTACTCAAAACCCGGTCTGCTGGACCGGTTGTCCACCAACAACCTTCGGACTGCCCCTCAACAAGCCCCTTATAAAATTGAAACGGGTACACCCAATTTTGCGGCAATGGCCGGGGTGGCAGCAGCCGTAGATTTTATCGCCAGCTTGGGAAAAGGAAAAGAATTTCGGAAAAAAATATTGACGGGCATGGCCCACATCCAAAAAAGGGAAAAGGCCTGTTTTTCCCAACTCTATGAAGGCTTGCAGGCGTTGAAAAACGTCACGGTCTATGGCCCTGAAAATATTCCCGAACGAGCACCGACGATTAGTTTTACCGTGGAAGGCAAAACTGCCACCGAGGTTTGTCAACAATTGGCCGCAGCAAACATCTGCGCTTGGGATGGCCATTTTTATGCGATTCGTTCCACCGAAGTACTAGGGTTGCTGGAGAGGGGCGGCGTCACGAGGATGGGGATGGCCGTTTATACGACGGAGGAGGAAATCAGCAAGACGTTGGCGGTATTGAAAAAGCTGTGACCTTTTGCCTACAAATCCGCAATCAAATCTTTCACTTCTTGTAAAGACCCAGCCAATTTTAGGAGAGCAGTTTGTGCATTTACAACAGTCGTCCGATTAGGGCTGCCCACACCAACGGCTTCATTAAAACTATCTGGAATCGCTTCAATCGCAGCCTTGGCTGCCTCGATTTCAGCCCTGACACGACTGTCCAAACCTCCATCAACCGACTTGACAATCACTGCTAAACCATCGTCCCATATCCCTTCATAAAACAATTGGATGCTGATGATATTATCAAATAAATCACGCGTTGTATTATCGCTGTAAGGGCTTTCCCCCGCCAAGTGATCCTCCGCTGATAATGGAGTACCTATTTTATTATCGGCCATTTCGTTGGCCAACTGAACAATACCTTCTGCAAAATCCTCCAAAACTGCTCTTTTACTTTCATAAACACTTCCACTTTCCCCTGCATTTAGCAGGTTGGCCACATAGTTCTCATGGCTTGCGTGCCAAGATTGGTAAAGATCCTCTGCGTCCTTATTGAACACTTCACTGACAGACACCAAATAGTCTAATTCCCGAGGGGTAAAATCAATGGCTTTTTTGTTCCCATCTTCCCCCCAAAGTAAAAATTCAATGGCGTGAAATCCTTTTAAGTTGTCGCTTTGGCCTTCAACAAATGAAACAGTTAATTCATCGTTCCCCACTAAAATGGCTGCGAGGGCAACCCGGTCAACGGGCCAACTGTCCAGTGCCACATTAAGCCCTTTCGTTTCACCGGGCCCAAAGGGGAAACCCTCGGCGATTTTCCAGTTTTCCCGGGTGTTTACCCAAACATTTTTAGCCGTACTCAAATCGCCCTCCGAGTTTGGCGAGCCATGAAGGATTCCCGCAATTTGAAGCATGCTTTCAGACATGGCGTATAAGCCACTAAGCTGTGCAACCAACACGTTGTTGGAAAGCGTTTCAATCACCTCCGAAGATTCATCTGATATTAGAATTGATTCCTTTTCTTTTTTGTCGCAGCCAATGAAAAATAACCCTCCAATAAATAGGCTGAGGAATAAAAAAGAGGGGCGAAGTGTCTTCAATCTCATGGCTTGCTTTTTAGAATTAGCGGTCGATCATTTTTCTGCAATTATTTTCATTAACAGGAAAATCATTTGCACAAGGTAGGTTTGAATCGTAAATAACTGAAAAAGTTAGCTTTTGAAAAAATCAGAACCGAATTATCGAACCATCAATTTCCCCGTAGCTATTACTTTTTCATTTTCTCTGACACTGAAAAAATAAATCCCGGCTGGCCACTCCCCTCTTTCAAAAGTAGCTTTTCCACCCACCATTTTTGTCTGGAAAATGGTTCTCCCATTAATGTCAGACAATTGCAAAACGGAATGACTACCTATCAAACCATCAATACCAAAAGTGGCAGATTGGTAACAAGGGTTGGGGAAAACAGCCACCTGCACACCCGTTTCGAACACCTCCAACGAACCGTTCACCACCTGCACCCACGGTTCACCAATGGTATGGAAAACGGTGTTCGTCTGCACGGCGGAGTTGTAATCGAAATAAATGTAGGCCGTATTTTCGATGCGGGTGCCGATAGCATTATCAGGCTTTTGCGAAATGCTGAATTTGACAAAGCCGTGCGAGGCAGCCTCATTGGTGGTGCTGTCCGGCAACAGGATGTTGTCAAAGGTAAAAGTGGCCACCCCTTGCCCGGTCAGGTCAAAAGAAAAGGGGTGGCTGCCGGCACCGGGACGGATCGTTGACGGGTCAAGGAACTGAGAGAGCGTGTCCACGATAACCACTTTGAAAGCGGTGTCGGTGCCGGTGTTCTGGAAGCGGATCAGGTATTCGAGGTCGGTGCGGGCCTCGATGAGGTGGTCTTCTGTCCAGCCTGAGGGAAAGGCGGTTTTGTCGTTGGGGTCGAAGGAGGCGACAATTGGATGGCAGTCGATGGAAATCCATGGCTCACCATCGTTTTCTGGGAATTGGCTGAACGCCCCTTCGTTCACTTCCCCAACGCAGCCCTCCACCACCGCCGTAGCGATTGGGTTGCCCAAAATGGTTGGCAGGTTCGGGTCTTGCGCAGCTATCAAGTAATAGGTCGCACCATTGGTCGCAGCAACAGTCGACATTCTGGATTCCCCTTGCAAAAGTTGGAAATCGTCGGTCATCAGGATGATGTTGTCCTCGATGACGATGTACTGTTGGGGCGACTGCATGTCTTCGCCTTCGTTGATGATGTTAAAATGGATGGTATCGTTTTGGCAAAAACCAGTAGCATGGATATCCGGGCCAGTGTAACTAATATTGCAAGGTTGATCGGGGTAAATGTGGGCCTCGGTGCATTGGGTTTGACCAAAAAATTCTTCGTCGCACGTCACTTGAAAATCAATGCGGAAACTGTTGCACTCGAAGACGTCCACTGTTCCGAGGTCGAAGGTTAGGGTTTGGCCGTTTTGGGAAAGCAATGGAGCAGTGGCATGAATAAAGTGCAGGCTATCAGCGAGTTGGATTTCAATAGTGGCGTTTTCGGCGGGTATGGTACCTTGGTTGCAGTAGTGGATAAAGTAAGAATTGGGGCTGCAAAGCCTTAGAAAAGGCGTCGAGATGTCCACTGATAGCAGGGGACAGAAGAACTCGGGCTGAACAGGGATATTCAAAAATGTTGTATCTAAGTTGTTGGTTATTGAAATTGTATTAAATGGATCACAAGTTTTCCAATAATCAATACTTTGGACTGACACCTGATAATCTCCTTCTGGGAGGTGAATGGCAAAATAGCCCTGTTCATCGGTTGTTGTAACGAAGTCGCTATCCACATTGGATATTCTAATATTTACGTTTCTACAGCCTTCTTCATCAACATCAAACAGACAGTCATTCGAATAATCTTGAAATACTTGCCCTGTAAAAAAATGTGGGTACACGTTTCCGAATGTGTCCGTTTTAACAAGCATAAAATTATTATTTGCCCCATTTCTAAACGAACCACCCATCAATAGCTGATTGCCACCTACATGTTGTAATTCAATGATTTTTTCGCCAATAGCTCCATACTGGATATATTTTAATTCCTTTGCCCATAGTAGCTGACCTTCGCTATCTATCATAATGAGCCTACTACCTTTAGTCTGGTTTTGAAATGGCGATGGTAGGGATACAAAAACAATATTACCTGACGGTAAAATGTCTAACTTATTTGCCAAAGAAGAATTCGGTAAATAACCCTGAAATCCCGCTTCCCAAATTATGTCGCCTTCTCCGCTAAACTTGATTACTTTTGAGGAAAACCCAGAATTGATAGCCCCCCCTCCTAATACTATAAAATCGCCTTCTGCTGACTCCTTCATGGAAATCGAACTAGAGCCTAATGAAAACAATTCCTCACTGTCCCATTTTTTTGTCCAAACAATATTGGCCTCTTCATCTAACCGCATCAGAAACATTTCTGAGATGCCAGAAAATGTAAACGACCCCACAATAAGGGTGCCTCCGTCAAATAGAGAAATAGCAGCGTAAGGGACATATTTCATGAGGGCACTATCCACTGTCACTGCCTTTTGAAAAAGGACAACCCCATCCTCATCTCTTTTTTCAGCATATATCCTTCTGGTATTCTCGTAAATGCTGGCTATCAAGGTCACATTTCCATCATCTGATGGGCATAATATCTTGCTTCCAGCGTAATCGAAAACCACAGAATCGGTCGAATCTGTCCAAAGTAGGTCTCCATTAAAATCATAGTAGCTCCAATAGCCATTGGAACCAAACTCAAATCTAAAGGTTACAATTGCGCTGTCTGTAAAGGCAACTTCCTCAGCCGGTAATTCCAAAGGCTTTGACCAGATCATAATACCCAAAGTATCTGTTCGGATGATCTCATTCTTCGAAGCAACTAAATAGCCATCATCAATCGCTTTCGCCGCTAGGTAAGAATCATTTGCATCAGCATCATAGGTTTGCAAAAAACCTTGTCCAAAAATATTTTGAAATGTAAAAAGTAAAAAGGGGAGCAAAACCAAGCCTTTAATAAAAATCTTTCTCATGGTAGTCATGTTTGCGTTCAAAGGCGGGGGGAGAGTGAACGTTTGAATGGGCGAACGAGTGAGTGAAACCAGATTGACAATCAGCACATTAGCCCTTTAATTTTTAGTTTTTGTGTTGTTCTTAAAACGCTGCATTGTTTTATGCTACAAAAGTGCCAGCTTTTCAAAACAGGGGCAATGACATGTTTTTTCATTTATCGAAATAGATATTTGCTAAATTCCAGCAATTCCTGATCAAGAACTATATT
>JAWKLX010000071.1:0-28089 GCA_041392505.1 Saprospiraceae bacterium
TTTCATAACACCTGAGCATGGGTTTTACCTGCTCAAAATGAATTTTGGCTTTTTCCAGATTATAGTCAAGCACATAATAGTCAAGTTCGAGAGAATCACCGTCCATAGCAACGTAGGTGTCTTTGAAATTGGCATAATGACCAATATTAATGCTCACATTATAGTTGTTGATTGGATAAGAAACAAACCAATCCCAGAGTGTATAGCCGGGGTAAAAGGGTTTTGTTTCCCGAAGGTTGCCATTGGAAACGCAAGTCAGTCCGTCGGGTACGGCTACCCGGATGGACATACTATCAGGCTCATCGGAAAGGTGATCTTTATTAGGCCACCAAAGGCTGGCGCCATCCCCTTCGCAGGCAACGCCGACCCAAGGTCGGACCTGCTGGTCTACTTCCCAAACAAAGCCACCATCCCACGGCGGGTTGTTCGCAGCGGTAGGGAACCCTTCGTAGTAAACACGGACAGAAGTATTTTCCCCCTTTTTTATTTTTAATGGAAAATGTATAAAAACGGCATCATAAATCCGGTTGAACGTTAAGGGATAATCATTCACCGTTATCTCGCTGATTTCCATGTTCCGATATAAATCTATTTGCATGGCATCAAATTCCTCCACTGCCTTAAAATGAATATCAACGAATCCCTTGATAAACTGCTTTTGGATGTCGACCGCAATATTTAAGTCGTAATAGGTCACATCATAACAGGCACGCTCTTTAGAAAGCATCCCTCTCAACGTATCGGACTTTGTGAAATTAAATTTTTGATAATATCCTTCCTGTGCTATCATCGCAAAACTGAAGAGCAGAACGACGAACGCTATAAACAGCGATTTTTTCATAGTAAAAAACTGATTTACAACAATTTACAATTAGATTTATTTTTAACTAATTTTGCGTTGTGTTTTTTATGAACGGGAAAATTAAGCAAAAATATAGTTCTTTGGAGAGTTGGTTTTATTGTTTGGATTTTGCCCTAATTTAAATGGGTATTAAGACAAATCAGCTTTTAACTTTAGAACATAGAAACCACCTAACAAAAGAATATCTTACTATTTTTACCGCATGAATATAGACGTTGTCAAAGCAATTAAGGAACTTTTGTTCGAACATAATACGGTGATTTTACCCGGTCTCGGAGGGTTCATCTCTACTCCTGTTGCCTCTGCTGTAGACTATGTGCAGGGGGCTGTTCAACCGCCTTCCCGTAAACTGGAATTCAATACCAATTTGGTTATAGATGATGGCGTGTTGGTTCATCATGTTCAGCAAAGCAATGTTGTAACAGCTCAAGAGGCTAAGATTGCGATTGAAAATTATGTCGCTGGCATTAACGAGTCCCTGGAAGCAAGAGAAATTGTTGACTTACCTGAAATTGGTAGACTTTATAAAGACTATGAACAGAAGATTCGCTTCATGCCTGACAGCACGAACTTCGAGTTGAATTCTTTTGGTCTGCCGACTGTGAAGTTCAATCCTATTGTTAGAAATAAAAATACTGAAACAACTGCCCCTGAAAATCCCAAATCCTTACCTATATTCAATAAACCTACGAGTGTTGCTAAACCCCAAACAACAGGAATTAGCTGGGCCGAAAGGGTTTTGCCGACCCTGATCATTTTGGCTGCCATCCTACTGGCGCTCAGTTTATTCATGTGGCTAAAAGGGTGTGGCGATGAACCGGCTGACGTACCTCAAGAACGGGTTAATGTGAAACCAAAAGTTGAGGTAGAGAAGGAAATTCCTGAAAATGATGATTCTGGTCTAACCAATATTGATGATCAGAATGAAAACACCCCCTCCGTAGGTTCTGATCCAACAGATGAGCAACCAACAGATGAGCAACCAAAAGAAGAAGAGAAAAAGATCGAAGCCCCCCCCGCAGCTGCTTCCATTTTTATCGTAATCCACAGTTTCGGTAGTTGGGAAAATGCACAGAAGTTTGCCCGTGATTTGGAAAAAGCAGGCTATATAGCGGTGACAAAAAGGAAAGGCGGCCTTCACCGGGTTGGGGTAGAGGTGCCTACTTCTCGCCAAGCAGAAATTGACAATCTGATTGCAGTATTGGGCAAGAAATTTAAGGCAACGCCTGTTGCTGTGGATTACTGACAAGGCTCGGAAAACTCCTTTCAATTCTAAAATTTTATGAAGAAAATCGGCCTAATGTCCGACACCCATAGTTATTTGGATGAAACGCTCTTGACACATTTTCAACATTGTGATGAAATATGGCATGCTGGTGATATTGGCAACCCTTTAGTCGCTGACCGTTTAGAAGCATTCAAGCCTTTTAGAGCTGTTTTTGGAAATATTGATGGACAGGAAATCAGACGTCGATATCCAGAAAATATCCGTTTTGAATGTGCTGGTTTGGATGTCCTTATTACCCATATCGGAGGTTATCCAGGCAAATATAATCAACGGGTTAGGCCAATTATTCAATCAGACCCACCTGGGCTTTTCATTTGCGGCCATTCTCATATTTTAAAAGTGATGCACGATAAACAGTTAGGAATTTTGCATTTAAATCCAGGGGCATCTGGCAAAGAAGGTTTTCACAGAATGCGTACTGCGATGCGTTTTGAAATTGAAAATGGGAAAGTGCAAAAACTGGAGGTGATAGAATTGGGACTCAGAGGCCAATTGTAGATTGGTCAAAAAACACAAGACGAAGCCATTTTATAAATAGCTTCGTCCTATTCGGAATGAATACAAAAGGCAGATTAAGTGTGGAAAGTGCCTTGTTATAATACAATTGTAAATTACGACCTAAGAGGTTGGAGATATTGGTGAAATTACCAAGTCATATCGTCTTCTTCCTCGATTTCTCCATCATTGTCACCATGATTTCCGCCGCCGCCACCTTCTTCATCTTCGGCAGCTCTTCTTTCTTCCCATTCGGCCTGGCGACGATCAAATTCTTCATAATCGTATTCAGGCATCAACTCAGTTTTGATGTAGTCAATAACTTCATCTAAACCTTCCTTGAAACGGTTGAAATCTTCTTTATAAAGAAAGATTTTATGACGCTCATAACCGTTACCATGAAATTTTTTGGTGCTTTCCGTCAGCGTAAGGTAGAAGTCGTCTCCTTTCGTTCTGCGTACATCGAAGAAGTAGGTTCTGCGTTTTCCTGCTCTAACTTTTTTTGAATATACGCTCTCAAATCTTCTGTCTTTTTCCACTTGTTTAAAGAGTATTTGGTGAATGAAATAATGCCTGTTCAAATGAATATAATATCGCAACAAGCCTTAAACATGACAAAAGTAGTTAATTGATTGAAATATCAAAATTGTGGCGGGTTTTTTAGAAAAATTGTGGCTGGAAGCCAGTGAAATAGGAAGTTAAAGGTTGGATTTTTCATCGAGCGATTCTTCCATAGTCTGTTTTTCATATTGCTCTCGATAGTATCCATCTCTGCTTAACAACTCCTCATGTGTACCCTCCTCGATGATCTCTCCATCGTCCAAAACGATGATCTTGTCAAAGTTCAACAGCGAGTATATTCGATGGGTGATGATGATCGCTGTCTTGTCTGCAAGATTGTCCCGAAGGTATCCCAAAATTACCTTTTCAGTATTGGTATCCACGGCGCTCAGGCAATCGTCCAAAACGACTACATCAGGTCTTTTTATGAGGGCTCGAGCGATCGACATCCGTTGTTTTTGACCACCAGAAAGAGTAACCCCACGTTCGCCCACCATGGTGTCATAACCTTCAGGCAATTCTGCCAATTCTTGATGGATGGCCGCATAAGAAGTGAACTCTTCTACTTCTTGTTGTGTCGCATCCATTTTTCCAAAACGGACATTATTGGAGATGGTATCGGAAAACAGAAAAACGTCTTGCGGCACATATCCGATCCCTGTGCGTAAAGTGGAAAGATCATGTTCTCGTACATCCTTTCCATCCACTTTTATACTACCACTATCTATATCGTACAATCTGATGAGCAATTCACCAATGGTTGTTTTACCGCTGCCCGTTCTACCAATGATGGCTAATTTTTGACCTGCCTTAATGGAAAAGCTAATCTTTTTTAGTGCTTTGGTGCCAGTATCTGGATAAGTAAAGCTGACGTTTTCAAAAGCAATATCACCCTTAATTTTACCCAAACTTTTAACCGCTGCTACTGGAGTTTTAATGGCTGGCTCGATGCTCAAAAATTCATTGATCCGTTTTTGCGAAGCGGAGGCTTGCTGAATGATGGAACTGATCCAACCTAAAGCGGTTACTGGCCACGTCAGCATGTTGACATAAATAATGAACTCAGCGATATTCCCGGTCGTGATGTTGCCCTTGGCCACTTGTATACCGCCAAAATAAACAGTTATGATCGTGCTCAGACCGATCAAAACAATCATGGTTGGGTGAAACAATGCATTGACCCTGGCCAAATCGAGTGACCGGTCCATATAAATTTGAGTCTCTTTCTCAAAAAAATTATTCATGGGCTGTTCTTGCACGTACGATTTTACAACCCGAATTCCTGAATACACCTCTTGCGTGATACTGGTCATGGTGGACAATTGCTGTTGGATTTTAGCACTGTGCCGATGGATGAGGTAACTGACGTAATAAATCGATAGCGACAAGATGGGCAATGGGGCCAAGCAATACAGAGTCAAGACTGGACTGACCTTTATCATCGAATAGATTACCAATCCAAAAAGGGTAATTAGATTGATACCATATAAAATGGCAGGCCCGAGGTAATTTCTCACTTTAGAAACATCTTCGACGATCCGGGCCATCATGTCGCCCGTGCTATTTCTTTTATAAAATGCTTGGTGGAGGTTTTCATAGTGGGCAAAAATTTCTTTTCGGATATCATATTCGATCAGTCGCGACATAACGATGATCGTCTGTCGGACCATAAACAGAAAAATTCCCATTAATAAAGCCAACACTAAAACGACCATCCCAAAAAACAACAGCACTTTACCAAAATGCTGGAATGCCTGTTTCTGCAAATCAAACCCGTCATACATCCGGTACAAGGCAATATTTTCGATCACCATATCCAAAGCTTGTCGGATGACCTGAGGTTGCAACGATTGAAAGTAATTGGAGATGAAAATAAACAACACTCCCAACCCAAACCTGAGCCGATATTTTAGGAAAAACTTATTGAGGTAGGATAGGTGACGCATGTATCTGAAATGGTTTTCGGGAGTTGTGCCTGAAGAGTTTAAGCTGGATTGAAAGAATAATTAAGTTGAAGTAACAGATGAATGAGCAATTGGTTAAATCCAAGGGCGAATCATTGCCCATTTTTAAGTTGAATTCATCTTTTTTGCAAAAACCAGTTGCCAATAATCTGTTGCAATACTCCCCAGTTTATTTGGGCAGGCGAAATTATAAAAATATCTTTGTGCCGCTTATTCGGTTGAGGGTTTTCTGGTTTGAAGGGTATTTTGTTGACTTTGTTTTTAGAAAAAAATCTGAGGCAAAACTTAAATCCACAAACAGCAAAACCAAAACCATAAACAAACATTTACATGCACCGTGAAATTCACCACTGGTATAGCCCTTCACTGAACAAAAACATGGAAATTGCCATGTACGGTAACTATGGGCATGCCTTATTAATGCTTCCAACAGCTGCAGCTGATTTTTTAGAGTACGAACGTTTTCAACTCATCGATGCGATCAGCGGGCCTATCAATTCAGGAAAATTTAAAGTTTTTTCTATCAACAGCATCAACTCTGAAAGCTGGCTCAATAAAAACATGCACCCCCGCCACAAGAGTATCCGGCATCAACAATTCAATGAATATGTGTACAAGGAGGTAGTGCCTTTCATCAAAACGCACACAAGTTCCGTGACGCCGATCTATGTAACAGGCGCTTCCTTGGGTGCTTTGCATTCTGCCAACCTCTATTTTAAGCGCCCTGATCTGCTGAACGGGGTAATTGCCATGAGTGGGGTATATGATCTACAGACTTATACTGATGGGTATTACGATGAGGACGTCTATTTTAATTCTCCTATTGCGTACCTTCCCAATATGAATGATGATTATTTCTTGCCCCGCCTACGACACGCCAATCATATTCACATCCTAACGGGTTCGGGTGCTTATGAAAGCCCCGAGGCTTCCCAGAGGTTCTCGGAAGTCTTAAGTAGCAAAGGCATTCCTCACGAGCTGGATATTTGGGGGCCTGACATGCGCCATGACTGGCCAACGTGGCGGGCAATGTTGCCGCATTATTTGGAAACCAGATTTTAATTAATGGTGAACGGTGAGTGGTAAATGGTAAATTATTCACCATTCACCGCTCACCGTTCACCATTCATCATTAATACCTAACCAATGCAAAACCGAATTGTAACGTTGGATGAGTTCATCATCCGACGTCAGAAAGAACATTCCTTGGCCACTGGCGAACTTACGGGGCTGCTCCGCGATATAGGGGTTGCTGCCAAAATCGTCAACCGGGAAGTGAATAAGGCGGGCCTGCTCAATATTTTGGGGGCTGCCGGCAATGAAAACCTTCATGGCGATACCGTACAAAAAATGGATTTGTACGCTAATGAAAAGCTGATCGAGTGCCTGAAAAATAGCGGCGAATGTGCAGGTATAGCATCCGAAGAAAATGAGGAATTTATCCCCATCCCTCCCGTTGATGGAAAAGTAAGCAAATACCTTGTCGTCATGGATCCGTTGGACGGCTCGTCCAATATTGATGTCAATGTTTCGGTAGGTACCATCTTTGGCATTTACCGCAGAAAAAGTGATCCAGCTGGGCCTTGTACTAAGGAAGATTTTCTTCAAAAAGGAAGTGAGCTGGTAGCGGCAGGTTACGTTCTATATGGCACCTCGACCATCCTTGTTTATACGACTGGAAATGGAGTGAATGGCTTCACCCTCGACCCAACAATCGGCGAATTTTGCCTTTCGCATCAGGCAATAAAAATCCCCGAAAAAGGAAATTTTTATTCAGTAAACCAAGGTTATTATTTGAAGTTTGATGTGGAAATGCGGCGGTACATTGACCATTGCTCCGATTCCAATTTTGGGCTGCGGTACATCGGCTCGATGGTGTCAGATATTCACCGTATATTATTTCAAGGCGGCATTTTCCTTTACCCAAACACGAGGAAGTACCCTTTGGGAAAACTCCGGTTACTTTATGAGTGCAACCCATTGGCTTTCATCGTTGAACAAGCTGGCGGAAGGGCGATCAGCTGCTCGTTAAACCGAATTTTGGACATCGAACCTAAAAGCTTGCACCAGCGTGAAACGATCGCCATCGGTTCACCTGTATTGGTGGATGAGATGAAAGCATTTGTGGAGAAGTACAGTGTGTAAGCTTTATTATTGCCGTTTGATAGTATTTTCGAACCCAACGTTTTGCAACGTTTTTATCAACCCAACTAATCTAATTTTTATGAAATCGCTTCTCCTTATTTTTCTCATGGCTCTCTGCTTTTCCTGCAAAAAAGAGAAAACAGATGTTGCCCCTTGTGATGTCGTTGAAATATTTAAAGTAGTTGAGGACATGCCGGCCTTCCCCGGATGTGAGGGCATTTCTAGTAAGGCCGAAAAACAGGCATGTTCCGATGAAAAACTAACTGCCTTTATCGAAGAGAATTTAGAATACCCTGTCCAAGCATCAATGGCAGGGCTGGAAGGAATGGTTGTGATCTCCTTTATCGTCGAAACTGATGGTAGTATTTTATGTGCAGAAATTACCAGAGACATTGGAATGGGGTGTGGGGAGGAAGCTTTGCGAGTAATAAAACAAATGCCTAATTGGGAGCCGGGCAAACAAAGAGGTACACCAGTTAGGGTTCAGGTGAATTGGCCGGTTTACTTTGAATTATAAAAATGATCCTACCAAATTACTTCCAGTTAATTTAATGTTTGAAGCGATTTAAACTTTTATTTTTTAAAGGGAAAACGTGTCGGACACTTCGTTAAATAGCCACCTTAGAGGATATTAAGTAACGTAGTCTATTGCAGAAGAAAGTGTCCGACACGTTTTTGAGCCAAATCTTCCTCAATGAAAAAAGTTTAAATCACTTCTTTAAAAAAAAATCGTGGCTGCCTATCTCCATCTGCTTGCGGTCTACTACTTTTGCGCCTATGAACAAAGGACGAATCATAATGAAACCTGCGCGTTTTGCACTGACGATCGATCGCCTTTGCCATCAATTGATTGAAAACCACGACACCTTCCAAGATACTTGCATCATTGGCATCCAACCTAGGGGCGTTGCCCTCGCCGATCGGATCCATCAACGCTTAATGGCGATCACAGGAGTTCCAAAAATTGAGTATGGGAAACTGGACATCACTTTTTACCGAGACGATTTTCGTCAACGGGAAAAACCTTTACGTGCCAGTGTGACTGAAATGGATTTTATTGTCGAAGATAAACACGTCATTCTGGTGGATGATGTCCTATACACAGGACGAACCGTACAGGCAGCGATGACCTCCTTACAGCATTATGGGCGGCCCCAAAAAGTGGAACTTTTGGCTCTTATCGATAGGCGATTCAACCGTGATCTGCCCATCAAAGCAGACTACATCGGCATGCAGGTGGATGCGTTAGATGAGGCCTATGTGAAGGTGGAATGGCTTAAACCAGATGGAAAAGACCAGGTATTGTTATTTCCGCATAAAGAAAATTAGCGACGGGTGATTGGTGGGAAGTTTAGGAATATCCACTATTCATCAATCACAATTCTCTAAATTCAATGTCAGCACAACAACTAAGTACAAAGCACCTTTTAGGCATCAAATACCTCACAGAGGCAGACCTTCACCTGATATTTGAAACAGCCGACAATTTCAAGGAAGTTATCAATCGGCCAATAAAGAAAGTGCCTTCCCTCAGGGATATTACGGTGGCTAATATGTTTTTTGAAAACTCTACCCGTACCCGCATTTCGTTTGAACTGGCGGAAAAAAGATTGTCCGCTGACATTGTAAATTTCTCAGCCTCAGCTTCTTCGGTAAAAAAAGGTGAAACGTTGCTTGATACCGTCAACAATGTTTTATCCATGAAAGTGGACATGGTCGTGATGCGCCATCCTGCTCCCGGTGCCCCTCAATTTTTGTCCAAACACATCGATGCCAATATCATCAATGCCGGTGATGGCACTCACGAACACCCAACGCAGGCCTTGCTCGATGCGTTTTCGATAAGGGAGCAATTAGGGGATTTTCAAGGTAAAAACATAGCTATATTTGGGGACATCACCCATTCGAGGGTTGCCCTCAGCAATATTTTTTGTTTGAAGAAATTAGGGGCCAATGTACGGGTTTGTGGCCCCCCGACTTTGATTCCTAAATACCTCCCTCAATTAGGTGTTGAAGTAGCTTATGATGTTAGAAAAACCTTAGAATGGTGCGATGTGGCCAATGTGCTTCGCATCCAATTAGAACGGCAGGACATAAAATATTTCCCATCCCTAAGAGAATATTCCCAATACTTCGGTATCGACAAAGAGTTGTTGGATTCATTGAACAAAAAAGTAATCATCATGCATCCGGGCCCGATAAACCGAGGGGTCGAATTGACCAGCGATGTTGCAGACTCCGAACACTCCATTATATTACAACAAGTTGAAAATGGCGTTGCAGTGAGGATGGCCATTCTTTATTTGTTGGCAGGTAGAAAATGAACACTTGCCTACCAAAACACCTCTTTTGTTTGCTAACCTAAGGAAAACTGCTATCTTGGACTTAAAATTTCATTGCATGAAACATTACCTATTTTATTGTGTGTTCGCCATTGTAGCATGCCTGCCACAATTTGTTCATTCTCAGTGCGCCGAACTAATCAAGGAAGATAAAATCATTAGTGGTACACAAGTGTTGGAATCATACCCTCAAACTATAGTTGTGAGGGGGACTTATACATATAGTATTGATTTTAGGATTGAGAATAACACCTTAGTTGCTAAGGTTTATTCAAAAGGTGGGGAGATGTTTAACCAGAACGATGAATTGATATTTATAGATAATGCTAAGAATCGACGTAGTTATCGGTTTGTTGCAATGGGAGAAATGGTCAGGGATGGCGGAACTCCAGTACATCAAAACACCCTTGAGATAAATTTGGCAGCTTTAGAATGGTTTGCCCAAAGTGATATGGAAGTGTTATTCATAAAGAATAACGTTAAGAATCAGATGTTGAAATTTACAGTAAATGGCAATAGGCAGGCGTCTTTTAAAAAGATGGCTTCTTGTTTTGAAAGTAAATTAGATAAATCCAAAATCAATGATATTGCTTTGGCTGGTGCTATTCTAACTTCTGGAGGTGCAGTCAGTAGGACCACTTCTGCAGCTGTCAATGGTGGAGGTGAGGGTACACAAGGTGGAGGCGTAAAAAAAGTCGCAGATATTAGTGAATTAAATGATACTGAGTTGGCTGAACTTTATGAAGAACTGAGACTAACAAAGCAACGAGTTAGAGACGAAATCAAAGCGGAGAATGATCGATTGGAACAGTACAAAGCTCAAATTCAAGAAGAAATTAATTTTGCCAAAGAAAAGGGGCAGGCGGAAAAGACCAAATTCGCTCAAGAGGTTTTAGAAGCAAGAAAACGCTCCCAAGAAGAAATTGCAGCTGCTCAACAGGAATCGGCCGCAATAGTTGCTGAGACCCGTAAAAAAGCATCTGGAGAGGTGGAAAACATCCATACGAATGTTGCCCAAGCCCGAGAAAAGGCCAATGAGGAGTTGCAAAAAGCAAAGATGGAATCAGCGGAGGCTGTCGCTGATGCCAGAAAGAAGGCCGAAGACGAGATCAAGCGGATTAAAGAAAATATGGAAATGGCCAAACTCCAATATGCCGATGAAATAGCCAGTGCCCGTGAAAATTCTTCTTCGGAAATTTTACGGATTAGAGAAGAAAGTGCAAAGGTGATCGAAGAGGCTCGCATTCAAGCAAAAAGTGAAAAAAACCGTACCTCCGACGAGGTGATAACTACCAAAAAGACTGCCTCGGAACAAATTCTTCAAGTCAAAGAGGAAACGGCTAATGAGATCGCAAAGATCAGGGAAATGGCTGTACTCGAAAAGGGAAAAGCTGCTGAAGAAGTCGCTGCCGCTAAAAGGAAAGCGGCTGAAGAATTATCCATGCTAAGAGAAAAAAATGCTTCCGAAATCGCCACTATGGAAGAAGATAAAGCCCGGCAAAAAGAGGTGGCGGCATTGGAAGTATCTTCAGCCAGGAAACAGGCCGCAGAAGAAATAAATCTTACCCAACAACAAGTAGCGCAAGAAAAAGCTAATGCTCAAGTAGAAATAGCTAAAACTAAAGAGGAGGTAGCGCAACAGGTTGCCATGGCAAGAAAGGCTGCTGATGAAGAGCGGGCTAAATCTGCTGAATTGGTGAGACAAGCTAAAGAAAACGCAGCTGCTAAAATAAGTGAGATTGCACAAGAAGAGGCCACCGTAGTTGCTACTGCTCGGGACAATGCAGCCAAAGAAAAGGAAAGAATCGCCGAGGAAGTGGCAGCTGCCAGAGAAAAAGCAAAAGCAGAGATAGCCAAAATTCAGGAAGAAGTAGCAAAGTCGATTGAGGAAGCCAAGGCTAAGGAGCAAGTTGTCAAACAGCAAAGCGCTGATGAAGTAGCAGAGGCAAGGAAAAAAGCCGCTGAGGAAATAGCTAAGGCACAAGAGCAGGCATCTCAAAAAGTCAAGGAGGCGATTAGTAATTCAGAAACAGCCAAAAAGGACTATGCCTCAGAAGTTGCCAGTGCACAAACCACAGCACAAGATCGGATTAAGCAAATCCAGGAAGAAGCTGCCAAAGCGATTGCTGATGCACGTGCTAAAGAATCTCAAACAAAGGAGGCTTCAACTGGAGAAGTGGTAACTGCCAAGGAGAATGCCGCCAAAGAAATCGCAAATGCAAGGGAGAATGCCGCCAAAGAAATTGCAGCGGCTAAGGAAAAAGCAGCTTTGGCCACTCAAGAATCTGCTAACCAAATATCCGAAGCTAAGCGTAGCGCCTCAGAAAATATATCTCAAATTCGGCAAGATGAAGCAAATGCTGTCAAGGCGGCCCGTGAAAATGCAGCTAATGAGCGTCAAAAATTGGCAGAAGAAGTTGCCAATGCCCGTGAAACCGCTGGCAAGGAAATAGCTGCAGCCCGTGAGCAATCAGCCAACGAAATTAAAAAGGCCAGAGAAACCGCTGCTAAACAAAAAGAAACCATAGCCTTGGATGTATTGAACGCTCGTCAAGAAGCGGCTGAAAAAATTGCAACAGCAAAGGAAACCGCTGCGAAAGAGGTAGCATCAACTCAAAAGCAAGCTCAAGAAGCCATTGCAAATGCTACTGAAGAGAAGCAGAAAAAACTCGGAGAATTGGCTGCCGAAGTTGCTGAAGCTGAATCACTGGCCAAAAAACAAGTGGCACAAGCCCAAGAACAAGCCAATGCAATGATTCTCCAATATTCAAAGCAAGTAGCTGAAGCTGAGGCAAAAGCAAGGGAGGATTTGGATAAAGAGCGAAAGGCTTCGATGGAAGAAATAGCCAAAATCCGGAAGGAGACAGCCGATAAAAAAGCCGAATATGCTACCGAATTGGACGCTGCCCGCAAGGAATCAACAGCTGAAATAAACAAAGTGAAAGAAGAGTCCACTGATGCAATCTACGAGGCTCGTCAGCAAGCCACTGCCCAGATCACAAAAGTAAAAGAGGATGTTTCTGTTCAAATCGAACAGCAGCGGCAGAAGCAAAAAGAGGAGGAAGCAAAGCTTGCGGATCTGACAGAAAAACGGACTAAATTAGAACAGGAGATTAAAGCGCTTGAGGCTGAGCTGGCCAAGAAAAAAGCGAATGGTTCCAATTAAGGGATTTTTTAGAGAATTGATTTTAGGCTTTTCTTTGATATTGACTCGATTCAAGGAAACTAAATATTTAAGTGACCTTGGCCGAACGTATAATCTTGGAAAGAAGGGATGGAAAGAACCGCTTTATATATACAGCAAGTATTTCCGTACCGCCGAAAACAACTTCCTCTTTTTCCTTTCGCACTGCTTTTAAAATCTTTTTTGCCAAATTTTCTGGTGTCATCCCCTTATCGGTAGCATCATCCATAGTTCCTTGTTTTTGCCCACTCGCCGTCAAGGCGTTTTTGCTAATGTCCGTCTTTATGAATCCAGGACAGACGATCGTTACCTTAATATTCTGTTTAAAGGTCTCCGCCCGCAATACATCAAAAAAACCATGAAGTCCATGTTTGGCTGCTGCATAACTAGAACGCAGAGGCGCTGCAAATTTTCCCATCAAACTGCTGATGACTACAAAGTGTCCATTTTGGTTTTGTAGAAAATGGGGTAACAGTGCTTTACTCAAAGCGATTGTTCCTAATAAGTTGATTTGTATCATTTTTTTATCAACCTCAAACAGCGCATCTTTTACCAATGCCCGCTGGGAAATACCGGCATTGTTAACTAATATATCAACTTTTCCGACTTTACTTAAAACAGATGTAACAATACCGGGTAGGACTTCGTGCTCAGCAAGATCAAGGGTTTGAATTAGAATTACCCTTCCATTGCAGCCTTTGGCGACTTTTCCACCTTCTTTGTGGGATGAAAGGACTAGTTTTGCACCTTGGGAGGCAAATTCGTACGCCAAGGCTTCCAATACCGGAGGAAGCAAATCTTCAGTAATCCAAAACCGTTTTATTTGAAATGACATAGTAGGTTTCGTTTTTGTTTAGATGGTAATGATGAAAATGGCAAAGCTAATTAGTTGCGTCTACATAGTTTTTATTTTTTAATAAGAAACTATGGGGAGAGCAAAATTTAATGGATTACGTTAAATGAATGGATCTGAAGAAAATTAATTTTTTGACTTTTGATTAGCCTAATTAAAAAGAGTATCTTCTTCAGGTTTTACAACTTCTTCATTTTCATGTTAAACAAAGGGATTTCCCTCGAATATGAATACATAGCAATTTATTTTTATAAAAAATATTAAAAAATTTTATGTTTTGGAAAGAATTTTGCCATCTTAGCGCTGCGAAAGAAATTCCATTCTACCCATTGCTATTGCTGTTACGAAATTTTGCAATAGAGGGTCGAACCTTCATATACTCAAATGGTTTAATAAGTCGTTTGACTAACTCCTAATCGACCCTGCCTGATCTCAGGCTATTGTTAAACCTAAATTCCCATATAACTACATTTTACTGATTTGCTTTTGGCCTTTGGCTGCATAACCTATTCTATATCAATTTGGTATATAGGAAAGCGTATGCTGCTGATAGCTCTGTATTCACAAACCGACGTTAAAAAAACTACTTAATCATGAAAGTACTCATCAGTTTAATCTTGTCTGGCCTAATGGGGCTAATCAGCACGGTGGAAGCGCAGGACAATGGGCAGCTTGTCGTTTTTGTTCAAGAAGGCCGCTCCATATCGCAAGATTTCAAAAGACATGCACTACCAGAAGTTAAGAAAATTGCGAAGCAAAATGGACTGCAATTAAGGGTCGTAGACGCCAGCAATGGTGCTCCCAAAGAAGTGACTTACACTCCTTCTATTTTTATGGTAAAAGGCAACTCAAATGTTTTGTACAACGGGCGTTACAACAAATTTTACGACCTTACTGCATTCGTCCAAAGTGGTGGGGAAAACAACCAACCACAATTGAAAATAAGGACGCTCAGTTTGGAATATCGAAAGGGCTGCAATAAAAACAGAACTATGCCCTGGATCAAACTCTTTGCAGGTAAGCGCCAAGGGCGAAAAAATTTGACGCTGATCAATCGAAGCAGCTAATGCCGCATTGGTCAACGGGATGGAATATTTTCGCTCGCCAAGTTTACAAATGGCACATGAAAGCAAAGCTTTCACATTGAGTTTTTTCCAAAAGTAAATACCAAGGAAGGAGTGCTTTTAATCCAAATGGAGCTTTATTCGAGTTTGACAGTCAAACGCCCATTTTCAAAACGACTATTCCTTCCGGAAGACTAAGAATGGCAAAAGCTTTCAATAAAGCAGGTAACAGAATTGAAAAAGCGGTCATTGCTCAAATCAGTAATTGGGATAATGGCGACGGGTTCGACACGCTAAATCCAGCCTGCCTACTCGTTCTTGGACGGAAGCTTTATCTTACCACGATGATGTACAACCTCAAATGACAGAAAAAGATTGGGCTGGTGGCATCAAGAATGATTTAATAAAAGCCATTTTCAGACAAAAACGGCGCCGCTTAATCCAAATCCATGACGCCGTTTTTTTTTTTCGATTTACTCACTTAGTTGCTCTTGCCAAAAATATCCAATTTCCTTCCATCTAAAATCGGTTCGGGGCGAGGAGCTTCCTCTAATATTTCATGAAAAACTTTTTCCTCCCAAACCCATTTTCCATCTTTTAAAATATATCCTTCGTAAGTGCCATCCGGAACTGCTGCCAAACCTTGGTTATAACTGCCGCCCATTTCTACTAAATGATCGAAAATGATTTTTTCAAACGTCGCATCGTAATTCATTTGAAAAGTACCCTCTGCCGAATATTCTTTTACGATGCGGTTGCGAATGGTTTGCGCCCCCGTTTCAGAATCTTCTTGGATAAAAACAGGAGCGCCGAATTGGGCATTACCATTTTCAAAATGCAACACATCGATTAATTTCTTTTTGTTAAAAAGACTGTAGCCATTAAATCCGAACAAGAGATAGTCCTTACCATTTGGGGTATCGAACTGTTTGATATTATAATATAGTGCCCCATACCATTGGTCGGGGGAAAGTATGTCATATTCCTCAGACTCCACTTGGCGGGATCTGTCAATGAGTGGGAACAGTTTTAACTCAGACGTATTCATCTGGATTGCGCCGTAGTAGCGATAATCGTCCACATCAACGTATAACTGCCAGGTAAAAACCCGGAAAGTACTATCTGGCGGGTAGAGGATAGAAACCGTCCGAAGCTGTTCGAAGGGATAACTAAATGAGTTCTTGATTTTCAGCGCTTTAACTAAAGTCGGGATCATTTTTTTTGTTGCGCCAAAACGATGCTCCGGCAAAGAATCATTAATAATGAGAAATCCAAGAAGCCCTAAAGTATCTTCCAATTGCTCCATGATTGGTAGATCATCTGGACTTATTTTGTTTGTTTGGGCTGGAAGGGTTTGGGAAATGCAGAAAATGGAAAA
The DNA here is from genome assembly GCA_041392505.1 of Saprospiraceae bacterium. Lineage (GTDB taxonomy): Bacteria > Bacteroidota > Bacteroidia > Chitinophagales > Saprospiraceae > UBA6168. The sequence goes on from JAWKLX010000071.1 coordinate 16,137, forward strand.
GACGATGAATGATTTTTTCATGAAAAAGTTCGTGAAATTAAGTGATGTGTTTAAAACGTTTTCAATACAACGATTGGGGTGAATCAAATTATTTTAATTGCAAATTTATAGAGTCTTTTGAACGGCAAAATCCATTTTTATATTTTAAAAACGCCTTTTAATAAAGCCGGGATTAGCGAATTTTCGCTGAAACCGCTTTCCCTTTCTTTCCGTTCAACTTATATTTGCGCCGCAAAAATTTAATGGTGCAGGGAACTTGAATCATTCCTAACCAAATATTCCCTTCGCCAAAGACATCCAAAATCAAAAATACCTATATGAAATTGCTTGTTTGTGTGAGTAAAACACCCGACACCACTGCAAAGATTTCCTTTACTGCAGATGGGGCGGAGTTCAACTCGGCTGGTGTTACCTACATCATGAACCCTTATGATGAATGGTATGCCTTAGTACGGGCCGTTGAGTTGATGGAAAAAAATGGCGGAACTGTCACCGTTATCAATGTCGGTGATGCCAGCAACGATCAGACGATCCGCAAGGGCTTGGCCATTGGTGCAACCAATGCTGTGCGTGTAAATGCCAATCCAAAAAGTTCATTGTTCATTGCCAAGCAGATTGCCGAACATGCCAAATCTGAAAATTATGATATTATTTTCTGTGGAAAAGAAAGCATAGACTATAATGGTTCGGAAGTAGGGGCAATGGTTGCTGAATTCCTTGATCTGCCTTTTATTTCTTTTGCCAATAAATTGGAAATAGAAGGCAATGTGGCCACGCTGGAAAGGGACATCGAAGGTGGCCTCGAAAGATCACAAGTTGAAACCCCATTCGTAGTTAGTGCAGCCAAGGGGATGGCAGAACAGCGCATCCCAAATATGATGGGAATCATGAAGGCTAAGCAAAAACCATTTGCAGTGGTTGAACCAGTAGACTTCCCCGATCATGCCGTTCCTGTGCAATTTTCCTTGCCTCCGGCTAAAACTGGGGTGAAATTGGTTGATCCAGAAAATATGGATGAGCTAGTGAGGTTGCTTCATGAGGAAGCAAAAATTATTTAATTTGTTGATTGTGTTTGCTAGTTGCGATTTTGCAACCAACGGCCAACAATCAACTTTTAACTTCTGAAAAAATGGTATTAGTCTTTGCAGAATCAATAAATGGCCATTTGAAAAAAACTGCTTTAGAGGCAGTTACTTATGGCTACAAAACAGCCCAAGTTCTCGGTACTGAGTGTGTTGCCTTAACCTTGGGAAAAGTAGAAGAAGCCGATCAACTCGGTCAGTATGGTGCTTCAAAAGTTTACAATATTAATAATGACTATTTGTCAAATTTCGATAGCCAAGTCTATGCAGCTGCAATCGCCAATGCTGCACAGAATCTCGAGGCAAATGTGATCATTTTAAGTCATACCGCCACCGGCAAATCAATTGCTGGCCGGCTGGCTGCCCGCTTAAATGCAGGTTCCGTTGCAGGTGCTAAAACAGTCCCAGTAGTCGACGGCAACACTTTGAAAGTGAGCAAAGGTGTATTTTCCGGAAAAGCTACGGCGGAATATGCAATCACTTCGGACGTAAAAATTATTTCCTTGGCGGGTAATGAAATCCCACCAGAAATTACAGGATCTTCGGTAGCTGTTGGATCACTACAAGTGGATGTGCCTGCACCAAAAGTTAAAGTGCTTGAAGTTAGTTTGCAAAATAGCGACGTGGCACCACTGCCCGAGGCGGAACTGGTAGTTTCTGCTGGCCGTGGTATGAAGGGGCCAGAAAATTGGGGAATCATTGAAGAGTTGGCAACTACGCTTGGAGCAACGACTGCTTGTTCACGCCCAGTTGCGGATACTGGTTGGCGGCCTCATCACGAGCATGTTGGACAGACCGGAGTGGCTATCAAGCCAAATCTTTATTTTGCCATTGGTATCTCTGGCGCCATACAACATTTGGCTGGTGTCAACCAATCAAAGGTCATTGTTGTCATTAATAAAGACCCTGAAGCCCCATTTTTCAAAGCCGCTGATTATGGCGTTGTGGGAGACTTATTTGAGGTGGTGCCTCGTTTGACCGAAGCTATCAAGAAATTCAAGGCTGCATAAAAGCCTTTTTATCAATAGGTTAGAAAGCCCTTGGTGATTGTTCGCCAAGGGCTTTTTCTTTTTGTAAGTAATTTACATATATTAAATTGGCATAATATTAGTATTTATTTTAATGTAAACTGAAAGTAGGTAGTTACACCCAAATCCCTTCAACACTGCCTACACTTTTAAACATCCCGTTACCGATTATTCCCGGCATTGACCTCAGCGATGCCTTAAATGTTTCATTTTCTAACAAAGAGTATGTGTAAGGTTAGGGTTTGCCTTTAATTGCTATTCCAGACAGATCAATACGTTCTCAATTGTGCAAACCTGTGTGTAATGAAAAGGCTGGCTTCGTGTTATTTTCAATTGAAAATTCTTTGGTAAACAGACCACTGACCTATAGCTGGGACAGATGATAATTTGCCAAAGCGTTTGATTGATTTTCCACGGTCAATGGAATGATCGAAACAAATTATTTTCCTTGGTGTGAACTTTCTGTCCCCGTTAGTTCACCCATCACTGGATTTGATAAAACAATTAAATCCGTGCGAACACCCTCGATTTGTTTTCCCATCTCCGGTTTTCATATACTTCCTTCCCTGCTCCCAACATTTTTCCATTTCTCATGAACAAAGAGAAGTATCGTCAAAAACCGTTTGCCCCGTTTTGGAGTACCACTTTTGTGCTCCTGTTGGGCATCCCCCTTTTCACTTCCTTTTTAAGTGAAAGCAAACCTACCGAAAGCCCCGAAACGACCGCAATTTCGATGGCTTGCAATGTTTCCAAACCCATAACCCGATGGAACAGATTATCTGCTGCGGATAGATCCAAATTGAATGACAATGACCCCAATACCAATGTTGTCGGTTTTGAAACTGGATTCAGAGATGCCGGAAATGCAGACATATTGGTAGACATCAGTGTGACTGGAGCTCCCAACTCACCGAATCCGTTAAATATCAACAACCGTTTTCCCAACAGATGGGGGTTGACCAGTTTCAACAATGGCCGTGAGTCAGGCACTGAATCAGGATCGAAATATTGCTTTGATTTCTCATCCCCAGTCCCATTTGAGGTCAATTCTCGGGAGCATCAGTTCTTTACTGATGGAGAACATGTTCGGGTGACGGCGTCCTTGGGAGGAAATCCGGTACTATTGAGTGGCGGCTTACAGGGACCTATTGACCAAGCTTTTCTAACCGGAAACGGGACTTTTGAAATCCAATTTGTCGCCAATGGCGATTATCAATATGGTATATGGTGGAATGCTCATTCAAACGGAAATAACATTGATCAAGTTTGTGTTGAATATTTTAGAACTGGTATGGGACAAGGCCATTATGGTCGTGAGCCATTTACCATTTTTCTATGTGATGTTGAACGGTTTCTGACCGATGATCCATGGGCTTTGGCACACCCTGATAATCCGGTTGTTCCAACTAATATTAGAGACAACCTTTCATTTGAAAAGGAAACAAGATGCGTTCAGCAAGCGTCAAGTGGAGAGCCAGGAAATATGGATGTTACCTTCCGTCTGACATTGCAAAATATCAGCACAAATAAATTGACGAACCTCCAATTGGAAGAGGATTTCAGAGATTTCATTCCCGGTAATGCTTATGCAGGTTTTGTAGGGTTTGAATTTGCTCCAGGGAATAATTTATCCAATAACCCCAACTTCAACCCAGCCTACGATGGGCAAAACGCCATCCAAATATTTGATGCAGTTTCGGGTCTGATGGAGCCGGGTGAAACGATGATTTTAGATGTCACTATTGAAGTTGATCCCAATGAACTGGAACAATACGATCTCGTTGTTAATCAAGGCTTTGCCTATGGGATTGATCCCAACGGAAGTCATGTAACGGCAACATCTGATGCTCCAACAGGTGTCCCAGGAGATCAAAACGACCCCGATATTGTTGACCCTTTGTTGCTTTATATTCCAGCGATCAATACCAGTGTTTCAGCGAAAGATTATGATTTTCACCCCTCATGCGATGCGTCAGGTTTGGTTGAGGTCACATTGGTCACGCACATCCAAAACACGGGTAACACCATGCTGGACCAATTGTCGGTCATACAGGATTTGGAAGCCAATTTTGGGGATGCATTTGTGGTTTTGGTAAATCCGCCAGTTGTGACAAATGCCAATTTTGCGCCGACTCCTTCCATCAATAATGCCTTTACCGGAACGGCAACTGATCCAGAAATTTTTGCCGACCTGACCGTTACGTTTTCCAGAAATGATTTTTTGACTGTAGAAATGCGAGTGCTTTTGGACCCGAATGCAGCGGGCGCTCCAATGCCATTATTGAACCAAGTGCAAGCAAGTGCAAGAGGTTTGTTTCCAAACCTTACTCCACTGCCAGGCTGTCATGTTGGGGAACTTTTGGCCTTTGATTTTTCTGACGGAGGATTAACGCCGGAAAGCAAAAACTCAGGATTTGTTGGTGATGCTGGAACGCACAGCGACCCGTATCCTGTAAACTTACCGGGTATTGGCTTAGTAAAGGAGATCGCTGGAGTTACACCTGCTGCCAGTAATGTCCCCGGAAATTTGGATGTGACCTTTCGTTTGAAACTAAAAAATACTGGCAATATTCCGCTATCGAATATTGGTTTGGAAGACGATATTGATTTGGTTTTGGGAAATAGTTTAATTGCCTTGGTGCAATTGCCGATAATTATCAGTTCGAGCGCTGCAACCAACCCAACCCTTGGCGTTTTTCCAAATATTTTTGATGGTATGGACGGTATGCTTTTGCCTAACCAACAAGTTACTGTTGATTTCAAATTGGAAATGGATCCTGATTTAATGGGGCTTGTTTATCCTTTGATAAACTCGGCTCGGGTCGCTGGCATCGGCATGGGATTGGATGGGAATATGATTGCGGTATATGACGATTCAGATGGAGGTACAATTGTCGAAAGCACCAATTTTGGGTATCCCGGCGATACTGATTGCGATGACGACCCGCTCTTTCTTTATTTACCAGCCATCAGGGTGGCGCAACATGTTGCTGGCGTCGATTATGCCACCAGTGGCACACCCGGCCACTTCGACGTAATCCTTCAGGTTTTGGCACAAAACGTTGGAAGCGTTGACCTTACGGATTTAAGTTTAATTGAAAATTTAACTACGATTGGCCAAATGGGAAGTGCTTTTGTGAATGTAACCAGTGCTCCGCAAATATTGGCAACCAGCATAAATGGAACAGCAGTACCGCTACAACCAACCCAAGCCCTAATCCAGCATACAATGGTACAAATGACCTATTGAACGGTGGGGGATTACTGCACCCCGGAGAGTTATTTATCCTCCAATACCGCATTGAAGTAAATCCTGATGCGCCCGGTGCCCCCACTATTTTAAGGCTGCAAGTTGATGGGGCAGGAACAGGGGACGGCGTTGCTGGTGTGCCTGTGATTGTTCATGACTTGTCCGATTCAGGATTGGTTCCGCAAAGCAACAACAATGGTTTCCCCGGCGATACTGGTACATCGAACGACCCTACACCTCTGACTAATTGCTTTGATGATATGAGCGGCGGTCTGTCTTGCAACGACCTCGTTCAAGTTTCCCTAAATCAAAATTGCGTCGCCAATTTGACCCCTGACATGGTTCTGGAAGGGGAGGAAGAAGATTGCACTGACAACGACTTGTTGCCACTTGGCACTTACTATGAAGTTTTCTCTGTGAAAACAGCCTTCGGCATTGATGTGCCCGACCTCGACCCTTCAACCGTTAATATCCATGAAATTGATGGAAGTTACGTCAATCAGACATTGACGGTGAAAATCAAGGAGAAAGTGCATAATAATGTGTGTTGGGGATACATTGTTCTCAAGGACAAATTGGGGCCAACATTTGACTGTCCTACTGCCCCCTTTCAGGTTTCTTGTGCGCTCAATTCGCCCGGTGCAACCACTCCAGTTTTGATCGACAATTGCGACCCCAACCCAACGGTCACTTTCGTTGGCGAACAGGTTATTGACAATGATATCTGCGACGATGGCATTTACCGAACTCGAAGGACTTATACTGGCATTGACAATATGGGCAACCCTGCCATCAGCCAATGTATCGTTGTGATCCATCAGGAACGCCAGCCAATTGCTTTTCCAAAAGATGTGTCTTGGCATTGTGAGCAGTATAATAGTTACCCAAACATCACAAACCCGACCATTTTGCACCCGTCCATAACTGATTCAAATCCAATGGATAATGACATAGATGTGGCCGAAAATACTTCAGCTTCTGTTTTACAAAATACCGGATCGGGTGTGGTGGCGTATACTGGAGGTGTTTGCGGTTATAACGTTTTACAAAACAGTGAAATAGTAGGCTTGTGTGGTACGAGTTTTAAAATTATCCGCACTTGGACGGTCATTGATTGGTGTACAGGCAGCGTGATCACCATGGACTCGCAAGGAAACGACAACGTGCAGGTCATTAAGATAGAGGACAAAAAACCACCAGTCGTGACGATGGCACCTTTTGAAGTAAACGCAACTGAAAGTGGGACTTATCCATTCCCGTGTGTGTCGAGAGGCTTCTTGCCTCCTCCAGCCAATGTGACGGACAACTGCAATAACAGCCCATTTTCGATCCAGATAATTACCCCTGTTGGGGCAGCGGAATACATTGTTCCTGATGGTAGTATGGGTGGGTTCATCCCAAGTCCGGGCTTGCCGATGGGCACGCCTGATCGAATACCGAGTGACAGATGCTTGTGGAAATGTTGGTTCGACAATAGTGCAAATCAAAGTTGTGGACAACCAAACCCCTGTCGTGGTTTGCGATGAAATCACCGATGTCAGCATCTCTACCAATGGCGAGGCGGAGGTGTTTGCTGCTACCTTTGATGATGGCAGCAAAGACAATTGTTGCATCGACCGCTTTGAGGTTCGTCGGATGGAAGACCCATGCAACGACGGCGAAGACGATACAATTTTTGGCCCATCCGTCACTTTCTGTTGCAATGATGTGGGGGCGGGCCCTCAAATGGTCGTGATGCGGGTTTTTGATTGCAACAACAATTTTAATGACTGCATGGTAGTCGTTAATGTTAATGACAAACTGGGACCTCAGTTGGTCAATTGCCCCGCCAACCAATCCATTGACTGCGACACCTACGCGACGAAATATGAAACACAACTGTCTGCCCTGAACGGCAGCCCGTCGGCACAAAACGACCTTCTCAATGCCGACTTTGGAGCACCAACATTCTATGACAACTGCAGTTTGACTTTAACAAAAGGCTTTAGTAGAAACCTGACACAATGCCTCGAAGGCGTGTTGCTGCGTACGTGGGTGGCAACCGATCCCAACGGGCTCACTTCCCAGCAATGTGTCCAAAACATCAGGGTGGAACACACCTCCGACTGGGTGGTTGAATTTCCCGCCGACATCCAAACTACTTGTGGAAATACGCTTCCTGATTTCGGAGAACCGGAAATTTTCAATGAGTCGTGTGAAATGATCGCCATTTCTTTCAAAGATGATACACTGACGGTGGTGCCGGATGCTTGTTTTAAAATAGTTAGGACTTGGGCAGTCATCAACTGGTGCGTAGTTGGGTCAGATGTGGATCAGGAAGTTGTGGAAGCGCCCGAATTCGGATTGGGGCTCAGCTTCCCCGCTTGCGATTTAGATGGGGATGGTGATTGTGACGGACGAACTTTTAGGGATAGTTGGAATTTGCTCAGCAAGCCAAACAACAGCATGGCTACCCTGCAGTTTGGTCCCGACACCGACCCCGATTCCGATCCTTGGGATGGTTATATTACCTATCAGCAGGTGATGAAGGTGGAAGATGTGACTGACCCTGTTTTCACAACGGGTTGTGATATACCTGAAGTTGATATAACAGCTGCCTCCTGCACAGGTGTGGTGATGTTGCCGACTTTGAGCGGTACCATCATGGATTGTAGTCCTTCCATTTCGGTCACGGTTTCTACAAACATTCCGAATGGGTTCGGGTTCGGTCCATATACTAATGTACCGCCCGGTATTTACAACGTAACTTATACCGCTACCGATAACTGCAACAACCAAACTTCTTGCAGTACAACCATAGAATTGGCTGATGATAAAGCACCAACAGTTTTTTGTAAAGATGGCTTTATCGTTGTGATTATGAACACCTTGCCACCAATGGTTTCGCTCAACGCCGCCTTGCTGGATGATGGTAGTTTTGATAATTGTTCCAATATAACCTTCTCCTTTTCACCGGACACGACTTTTACCGACACGACCTTTTTCTGTTATGATGTTCCCGGCGACTCGGTGGAAGTCTGGGTGACAGATGCTAATGGTAATCAGGATTTTTGTAAAACGCTTGTAACGGTTCAGGCCGATACCAATACTTGTTTGGACGATACTTTGGTGGTTCACATCAACGGGTTCATCGATACTGAAAATGGCGTACCGGTTGAGGAAGTCAACGTCAATCTCAACGGCCAAAACACGAGTAATTGGATGACGGATCAGACGGGTGGATTTGAATTCAACAATTTGCCGATGGGGAACGACCTGACCGTCGCCCCTTTCAAAGACGACGATCATAGAAACGGAGTGACGACCTATGATTTGGTATTGATAAGCAGGCATATTTTGGGATCGCAGCTACTCGATTCTCCTTATAAAATCATTGCAGCGGATGCCAATCATTCCGGGGCGGTTACAACTTTTGATTTAGTGGAAATTCGGAAATTGATACTGCATGTCAATGACAATTTCCCCAACAACACCTCCTGGCGGTTTGTGCCGAAAGATTTCATTTTCTCTAATCCGTTTAACCCATGGGCGAATCCGTTCCCTGAAGTCATCAATTTTAACAACATCCCTGAGAATGTGCTCGATGCAGATTTTGTTGCCATTAAAATCGGGGATGTGAATGGAAGTGTCCAAGCGAATGTACTGGGAGGAAATGAAGATCGATCATTAGGTGCACCGTTGGTCATGCAGACCCAAAACCGGCTTTTTGCCGAAGGCGAAACGGTCATAATTCCTTTGTCAACCGAAGATTTTAGGGCCTCCGGTTTTCAATTCACACTATTTTTTGATCCTGCTATGCTTGAATTTAGAACCGCCAAACCATGCCTGACAGATGCGGGTCATTTCGGTTACCGATTTGTCGATGAAGGCTTTTTGACTGTGAGTTGGAACGATCACCAAAGTACGTGGTTACCAGATGAACCTTTGGTATTGTTGGAATTCAAAGCTATTGGTTCGGGGCAATTGCAACAGGCAATTCGCTTATCTAACAAATACACGCCAGCCGAGGCTTACAATGATGAAGGGGAAATAATGGATGTGCAATTGGCCGTTGTGGAAGACCCTGCCGGTGGGTTCGAATTGTTGCAAAACGTCCCCAATCCATTTAGCGAAACGACCATCATCGGCTTCCGCTTATCAGAGGCAACTTTTGCCACTTTGACGGTCACGGATGTGTCTGGCAGAACGGTTAAAATCGTTGAAGGAAATTACCAGAAAGGTTTTAATGAAATAAAGCTGAACCGGGTTTCCCTGCCGGAATCTGGCCTGTTCTACTACCGGTTGGATACACCAGGCCACACCGCAACCAAGATGATGTTACTCATTAATTAATAAGATTTTTATGATGCCTTTTGAGCAGGTGGGGTTCGCCCCGCCTGCTTTTTTATTGCCCAATGACCATCTCCTCCGCATCGAGGCAATAGATGCCAGGCTCGCCGCAATGACTGGAAAAACGAATGTAGCCGCTTTCTTTATCTTCCTCAAAAAAATAATTGTAGTCCTTTTCCTCGATGATCGTCCATTGGGTTTTCCCGTTATCTGAGTTGTGCGAAGCAAACGAACGGGAGGAGGGTGTGTAAAACCAAAGGACATCACCTTCCCATTTTAAAAGGCACGTCCAGTGTTCTCGTTTACGATGGCGGATGGCCAAAAAATTTGCGGGTAGTTTACCTTTATTGACAGGTTTTTCGGTTGAAAAAACGGTGTATTCTGGGCCTTCTCTGGCTTGGTGTTTATACACCCAAACTTGTTTGTCATTGATTGATATTTCTGTTGGGGGTGGAGGTATCGGCTTGTCGGGAGCACAACTGTTGTGTATCAGCATTAAAAAAAAGAATAAAAAGAAAAGGTACAGAGTTGAAATAATCTTCTTTTTTGGAGATAAGAGGAGTTTGTTCAATCCTGAGCAGAAGGGGAATAGGATAAAAGAAGGAAGTGATCTTATAAATAAGGGCATTCGCTTTCGTAAATGATTTTTGTATTGATGCAAAGTTATCACTTTCGATCATGACCCAAGAAAGATGACAATCCCAGTCTAAATGGTTGTGTAACTTTGTTTCTTTTTTTATTAAAGAACAAATGAATTTCCGAATAGCTACGATAAAAGATTACCCCGGCCTCCACCACGTGAGGACATCCGTTCGGGAAAACATCCTTTCTGATCCGACCAGAATAACGGAGGACGATTATCGAGAGATGATTGAAGAACGGGGTAGGGGATGGGTTTGTGAAATAGATGGAAAAATTATTGGTTTTAGCATTATCGACTTGCACGCCCAAAATATCTGGGCCTTGTTTTTATTGCCGGAATATGAAAGTCGGGGCATTGGAAAAAAATTGCATGACCTTATGATGGAATGGGCTGCTACACAAAATATAGCATCCGTTTGGCTGTCCACCAGTTCTGGGACTCGTGCGGTGGGTTTTTACAGAAAAATCGGATGGACGGAAATAGGGTTTTTGGATAACGGGGAAGTTAAATTTGAATGGTTTTTTGATCGTTAAATTATTTTTTGGATAGTCAGCATATTTGAATTAATAATGACCGCTTTGAAAAATAAATTAAATGCAAAACCCCAATTATTTATTATTGAATTTAATTCATTAGTTTAATCTTACTAAAAATAATCAATGGCAAAGCCCAATAATAATCCGTTCCCTATTTTGTATTCAGATAGACTGATTTTACGGAAAATGGAATTGTTTGATGAGCCAGAGCTGTATGCTATGTTGGCAGATGCAGACAATCGAAAATATATTGATCAGCCTTCTTTTGAAAATATCAATGACATCATAGAATATATAAATGTAAGGAATGAATTTGTGGAAAAAAATGACTGTGTTTATTGGGCTATTACATTAAAAGAAGAACGAAAAATGATAGGGACTATTTGTCTCTGGGATTTCTCAGACGATTATAAAAAAGCTGAAGTTGGTTATGAATTAAATGCAAATTATCAAGGGAAAGGAATCATGGATGAGGCTTTGCAGTCAGTAATTAATTATGCTTTTAATATTTTAAAAATCAACCAATTGGAGGCGTTTACACAATCTGGAAATGTTGGATCGATAAAATTATTGGAAAAGAATAATTTTCAAAAACAAAGAGCTTTTAAAGCAAAATATAATTCAAAAAAAGGCTATTATGAAATGGTGGTTTTTTGTTTAAATAAAATCGATTGAGAAATATAAAATGGTAAATTGAGTGTATTTAATTCCAAATTATAAAAACACCCAATTAAAGTATAATCTCTCCTTCGCCCTCCCTAATAATCTCGTACGGATTAACGGTGCAGTCAATTAAAGCGGAAGGTGTCAAACCTCCTTCACCGCCATCCACCACCGCATCCACCAGTTTGCCATAACGATCATAAATAAGCTGGGGGTCGGTTAGGTATTCATCCTCATTATTGTTTTTTAATGAAATGGATAATAATGGACGGTTTAATGCAGCAATTAAATCACTTACAATATTGTTTTTTGGGATGCGTACCCCAATGGTCCTTTTTTTATTTTTTAATAATTTGGGAACAGCATTACTGGACTTTAAAATAAAAGTAAATGGGCCCGGCAGGTTTTTTTTCAATAGTTTA
>JAWKLX010000072.1:0-26698 GCA_041392505.1 Saprospiraceae bacterium
CTTGGGAGAGAGTAACCTTAAAGAATTTACGCCTCTACAATTTTATACAACTTATCGGACGGCCTTATTTTGTCTGGTACTTTTATGGAGCAGGAAACGCCCCGCTCAGCCGTGGCCACCGATTTTTCATCCACCCGGATTTCCTCTGCCGTAAATTCGAGGACGCCTGTGGTAGGGCCAGTGACCAAGAGGTTGTCCCCTTTATTCAGTCTATGGCTTTCGATTTTAAATTCTCCCACTTTTATATTTGGGAAAAAATGGACGCTTTTGCCGAGGTAAACTTTTTTGGTCGTGGCCTTCGAACCATAGGTGTCCGACCACTCACCCAATTTTTTACCCAAATAATAACCGCCCCAAAAACCTCGGTTGTAAACCTTTTCCACTTCCGTCATCCAGCCATCGACCTTTTCCTGATTGAAAGACCCAGCATGCACAGCATCAATGGCTTTCCGGTAGGCCTTGGTCACGGTTTTCACATATTCGGGGGCTCGGGCCCGCCCTTCAATTTTCAGCACATCAATGCCTGTTTCGAGCAATTGGTCGAGGAAGGGCAGGGTGTTGAGGTCTTTGGGCGATAGGATGTACTCGTTTTCGATGTGGAAGGCGTGGCCTTCATCCCGATCTTTCACGTCATACTGCCGGCGGCAATTTTGGATGCATACTCCCCGGTTAGCCGATGAATTGTGGGTGTGCAGGCTCAAATAACATTTGCCAGAAATGGCCATGCACAACGCTCCGTGTGCAAATACTTCGATGCGTACCAATTTGCCCGAAGGTCCCTTGATTTGCTCTTCCTCGATTGCTCGGGTGATTTCTTTCATCTGCAACATGCTCAGCTCCCTGGCCAAGACCATCACGTCGGCGAAGTGCGCATAAAACTTGACTGTTTCGATGTTGGAGATATTCACTTGGGTAGAAATATGAACAGGCATACCCTTCGAAGAAGCATAATTGATCACCGCTTGGTCGGAAGCGATAACGGCAGAAATGCGGTGCTTGATAGCTTCATCCACGATCCTTTTCATCAAACTCAGGTCATGATCGTAGAGAATGGTATTGAGCGTAATATAGGATTTGACGTTATGTTTTTGGCAAAGGTTGGAGACGGCCTCCAAGTCGTCGAGCGTAAAATTCATGGTAGCCCGGGCCCGCATGTTCAGTTGCTCAATGCCAAAATAAACGGCATCGGCCCCGCCTTGGATGGCGGCGGTCATAGATTCAAAATTGCCGGCTGGCGCCATTAATTCTACCTTTTTACTGGCCATATTTTAAAGGATTTTGATTTGGCCGCAAAAGTAGTTTTTAGAAAAAAAGGCAGGGATGAGATAAGTCATTGGAAAGATCTCCTCAAAATAATTACCGCAGCAAATCCTTCAATGTTTTCACTCCCTTCTGCTCCAGTCGCCCTAACAATTTCAAAAACAACAAAGCCGTGATAAAGGCATCGCCCGCTGCGGTGTGGCGTTTGCCCATTTCGATCTGGTATTTCTGACACAGGCTGTCCAAAGAATATTCCTTTTGGTTCAAATGCTTGATGTTGAACGGGTCTTCGAGGCGGCGAGCCAAGCGGCCTGTATCCAGTACCGTATTTTTCAAAGGGCCGCCCATTTCCCGCAACATGCATTCGTTTATTATGGCAATGTCAAAGCTGATGTGATGACCCACAAGAATGGCATTTCCCAAAAACGCCAACAAAGCAGTCAGCATTTCTTTTTCGCTGATCCCTTGTGAAGTTTGGTTTGGTAAAATACCATGCACCGCAATACTCTCTTTTGGTTGGTACGCATCCTGTTTCACAAAACATTCCAATCGGTTTTTTACGGAAATATTGGCACCATTTATTTCCAATGCTGCCAACGAAAGAATCCGGTCGTTCTTGACATCCAGCCCAGTCGTCTCGGTGTCCAACACTACAAAGCGAGCCCCGCTAACTGGTTTATACAAATCCAGTTTTTTGCTGAAATGGGCGAGGTACGCTTGGTACTCAGGCGCTTGAAAATTGGGCTTGTTTTTTTTTAAGAAGAACATTTTTTATTGGACAATTGATAATGGACATTAAATCAAGTTCAATTGGAACCGGATTTTCAGCAAGTCCTGTAAGTCGCCAATGGGCCGGAAACTATTGCGCAGGTTGAGGCGGCCCATTTTGGATAGTTCGGATGGCTTGAAATAGCGGCCACTGTTTTTGTTTTTCAGTCCTTGCAAGGCCCGGTAGCGGACAAGCATTTCATAGGCTTCGGCGGCTTGCTCGTACAGTTCCTTGTTTTGGGGTTCTTTTTTAGCCAAAAAATCAAAACGTAGGAAGGTGTTGGTGATGCCCGGTTGTTTGGCTTCCAAAATCAATACCCGGGCGGCATCGGCCAAGGGCATCATTGCCCGGCCTTTGATGTCAAATTCATCCTTATGCTCGCCTCCCTTTTCTACTACAAAATTGCGGAAGAAAGTCAACGGGGGCGGCTGTTTGAGGGCATCCCTAGCCAGCATCGCCAAGAAAAAAGTATAGCCTTCTGAGCTGTCGAAAATATGTCGGGACAGGGCTTCGCCCAGTGCTTTTTCCCCATAAATAGGTCGGTAATCGAAAAAAATATTGCAGAACAGGATGTTCATGCCCGTCGGTTCATAAATCCAATCCGAAAACTGTTTTTTCCAATCCGACAAGGAGAGGCACCACTTGGGATTGCTGGCCATCATGTCGCCGGGGCAGTAATCAAATCCACAGAGATTTAGCAGGTCGGTTATCTTTTTGGCTAAAGTCAAAAAATAGTGTTTGACCTTGGCCACTTCACTTTTAGGTACATCTTCGAAGACTAGTGCATTGTCTTGATCTGTGCGCAAAAGTTGTTCTTCTCGGCCTTCGCTACCAAGGGCCAACCAAGCCCATTTCACATTGGGGGCTGCGCCGTATTCAGTGGCCATTTCCGCTTCACAAAGCTGGATGGCCCGGGTGATGAGGGCATCGTTGATCTCCGTCATCATGTTGCAAATAAACTGGATGGAGACCTCCTGCAATAAATATTTGCGAAGCAAAACTTCCGCCCGCTCCCTGACGGCCCGCAGGTCTTTTCCATTTTCACAGCGCCTAATTTCCCTAATAAAAATAGCTGGATTGTTTCCCTGAATGACCAAGAGGTCATGTTCCGAAATGATGCCGACCACCTTTGAATTGGGGCTGCCATCCTCCGTCAAACAAAGGTGGTGGATGCCATATTTCATCATAAAAATCTGGACATCGGCTACGGTCAGTTGGGGATGAATGGTCACCACGGGCTGGCTCATGATGGCCGATACTTTTGTCTCCAAGCCAAATTCACCAGTTACCACTTTATTTCGCAGATCACGATCGGTGAGGATGCCAACTGGGTGGGATAATTGATTTACAACAATGATAGACCCCACTCGCTGCTGCCGCATGATCAGCGCTGCATCTCGAACCGTCGTGGCTGTGGTGCAGGTCACGGGCTTTTTTACTATGCTCAATGGATTGTATTTCCACCAATTTATAGGGGCCATCCATAAATTGGTTTTGCTCCAGAAAAATACGGCCTTTGTCCGTTTCGGCTTCAGGGTTTCTGGTGCCCGAGGCAAAACTTTTGGCAAAATACCAACCCATCTGCGGATAGCGCTGCAAGAAAGGGGTGGCCTTCGATTTGGAGCGCATAGAGGAGCGTCTCCTCTTGTGCCTTGGCCGTGAGTCCGTAACTTATACCTGCCAAGAGCGGACCGACCCCCAAAACATCCCCTTCGTCGCATTCGTCAACCAGCACCGCTTCGTCATCTTCTTCCCTCACCAAATGGATGGCTCCGTTGACAACGATATAGATATATGGCTCGATCGGGGAATCTTGCTTGAAAATGACCGATCCGGGCTGCACGTATTTAACAATCACATTTTCGGAAAGCTCCAATAGTTCCTCTTTGGTCAACATGGAGAAAGGTGGGTATTCTTTTAGGAAACCGTAGATACGGGTAGGGATGACGTTGTTCATCTGTTGTAATTTAGGTACGCTCCAAAGGTAGGACAATGCCTTTTTTTGTTGGTTAAATTTATGGGGAAGCGTAAAATTTAGGCTTTGGCTCATCAATATATTAAAGCGTTTGGCTCAAGTTCATTCAATCTTCATATTACTCTCAAAATTATTTCTCCTAAAATATTTAGCAGTGTATCAGATGTAAGGCTGCTGCTGTTTGAGTCCCATAGGGACGACATCCCATAGCGAGGGGTGTAAACCCCTTGATTGTCGAGGGATTCACATCCCTCGCTAAAAAGTGCCGTCCCTACGGGACTGGTTGGTCAGCCCTACATTTGTTATACCGCCAAATATTTATGCAAAATCAAAAAGCAACCAGCCATGTCTAATAAAAACCTGCAAGCATATTGGAACAGAAACCTGCGCTATTTGGCTTTCTTGTTGGCCATTTGGTTCTTGGTTTCCTACGGCTGCGGAATCCTGTTTGCCGATACCCTTAACAACTTCCAGATCGGCGGTTTCAAACTGGGTTTCTGGTTTGCCCAACAGGGCGCAATCTATGTCTTTGTCGCCTTGATTTTCATTTATGTCCTACTAATGAACAAGTTAGATAAGGAGTATGAAGTGGATGAGGAGTGAGGATTCATTGCTTCATGGTTTCATGGTTTCATGGTTTCATTGCTTCATGGTTTCATGGTTTCATTGCTTCATGGTTTCATGGTTTCATGGTTTCATTGCTTCATGGATTCATGGTTTCATTGCTTCATGGTTTCATGGTTAAAGCCATGAAACCATGTGACAGTGAAACCATGAATCCATGAAACCATGAAGCCATCATAACAAATCAAAACAAACAAATATGGGTGTTCAAACCTGGACATTAATCATCGTTGGGATCACATTCGCCTTGTACATTGGGGTGGCCATTTGGTCGAGGGCGGGTTCTACTTCAGAGTTTTATGTAGCGGGTGGCGGCGTATCCCCGCTCGTCAATGGCATGGCCACGGCGGCAGATTGGATGTCGGCAGCTTCCTTTATTTCCATGGCTGGGCTGATATCATTTATGGGTTACCAGGGGGGGCAGTTCCTGATGGGCTGGACAGGCGGTTATGTTTTGCTGGCGTTGCTGCTGGCCCCTTACCTTCGAAAGTTTGGGAAATTCACGGTGCCTGATTTTATAGGAGAACGCTATTATTCCCAAACAGCCCGCATAGTGGCAGTGGTCTGTGCATTGTTCGTATCCTTTACTTATGTGGTCGGCCAAATGAAAGGGGTAGGGATTGCCTTTTCCCGGTTCCTCGAAGTACCCTTTGAATGGGGCGTGGTGATTGGGGTCGGCATCGTGTTTTTCTATGCCGTTTTGGGGGGCATGAAAGGCATCACTTATACGCAAGTGGCGCAGTATTGTGTGTTGATTTTTGCCTACATGGTGCCTGCTATTTTTATTTCCATCGAAATGGTCGGCAATCCGATCCCGCAGATTGGCTTGGGCGGCACGATGGCCGATGGCAGTTACTTGCTTGCCAAATTGGATGCGCTATCGACCGATCTGGGATTTATGGAATACACCACGTCCCATAAGGGCAAAGTCGACCTCTTTTTCGTAACGGCTGCTTTGATGCTCGGCACGGCAGGATTACCGCATGTGATCGTGCGTTTTTTCACCGTACCGAAAGTATCGGACGCCCGAAAATCGGCTGGCTATGCACTGGTTTTTATTGCCTTGCTTTATACCACGGCGCCTGCCATAGCAGCGTTTGCCCGGACGAATTTGGTGAATACGGTCAATGACCAGCCTTATGCAGAAATGCCTGCCTGGTTTGGGAATTGGGAAAAAACGGGTTTGTTGAAATTTGAAGACAAAAATGCCGATGGCAAAATCCAATATTACAATGATAAAAATGCCGAGTACGTTGCTTCGGTAGCCAGTGAAAAAGGCTGGAACGGCAATGAATTGATCGTTGACCGGGACATCATGGTCTTGGCAAACCCAGAGATCGCCAAGTTGCCCGCTTGGGTTATTGCGCTGGTGGTGGCAGGTGGTCTGGCGGCTGCTTTGTCCACAGCTGCCGGTTTGTTGCTGGTCATTTCCACTTCCATTTCCCATGATGTTTTGAAAATGGCTGCGGCCCGATATTTCCGGAAAAAACGAGTCTGCAGTACGCATTGCCATCGCAGTGGCAGTCGTCGTTGCTGGTTATTTCGGCATCAACCCGCCGGGGTTTGTGGCGCAGGTGGTTGCCTGGGCATTTGGTTTGGCGGCGGCTTCCTTTTTCCCCGCTATTTTGCTGGGAATTTTTAGCAAACGCATGAATATGCAAGGTGCGATAGCTGGGATGATTACCGGGCTGGTTTTCACTGGTGTCTATATTTGGTATTTTAAATATGGTGGCGGTAAGCCGGAAAGTTATTGGTTTGGTATCAGTCCAGAAGGTATCGGCACATTGGGGATGCTTTTCAACTTTATCGTAGCTCTAATCGTTTCGCTGCTGACCCCGCCACCGCCAGATTCCATCCAGCACTTGGTGGAAGACATTCGGATACCCCGTGGGGCTAAGGCTGCAAGTGGTCATTGATATGCTAATTTAGAGGGTGGTGTATCGGCTGCTAAAATTCAAACCTCAATTGCGATTTTGAAAAAGCTAACGCCGGCAGGGTTTAAAACCCTATCCATTACCTACAGAATAGGTGTGAGGCCAACATCTATCATATAGTAACCCGCCGTTTTAACGGCGGGCATCCTGAATGTCCCTCACGCATCTATCATCTTTACAAAACATCAACATTTACAGGCAGATCTGATGTTCTGAAAAGATGATAGATGTAGGGCAGGGACACCTGAACACCCCTGATTGAAATCAGGGGTTACAAGATGGTAGATGTTTTCCCGCTTATTTTCAACGAGTTATTCTGTGGGTAATTAATAGGGTTTCGAAACCCTGCCGACGTTTATAGGATAAAATTTCTCAGTCTTACATTCGATACACTTTTAAAGTAGGGACATTAGATCGGTAATCCTGAAGGAACCTCACTGGTAAAAAATGACGCTTGTCACCCATTTATGGTAAATGATGGGATACATTTACTGGCCGAAAAGGAAAGAAATTTTTAAACAAAAATAGTAGCACATGACACTTCAAATAAAATCTCTCGCCGAATACAAAGCGGCTTATCAACGCAGCGTGGAACACCCGGAAGCTTTCTGGGATGAGCAGGCCAATACATTTACCTGGCGGAAAAAATGGGACAAAACGCTCGAATGGGAATTTAAAACGCCCAATGTAAAATGGTTCATTGGTGGAAAACTCAACATCACCGAGAACTGTTTGGATCGGCATCTCGAAACCCGTGGTGACCAAACAGCCATTCTTTGGGAACCCAATGACCCGGATCGGAAAGCCGTGACTTACACTTATAGAGAATTGCATGCGGAAGTATGCCGGACCGCCAATGCGCTAAAATCTTTGGGCATCAAAAAAGGCGACCGGGTCTGCTTTTACATGCCGATGGTACCAGAACTGGCCATTGGCATTTTGGCTTGCGCCCGCATTGGGGCTGTTCACTCGGTAGTGTTTGCGGGATTTTCTGCCTCAGCATTGGCCGACCGGATCAAAGACGCCTCATGCAACATGGTTATCTGCTCGGATTTTAATGCCAGAGGGGCTAAAAATATTCCAGTAAAACAAGTTGTGGACGAGGCTATTGCGATGGGTTGCGATAGTGTCAAAACGGTCTTGGTACATCGGAACAGCGGCGGTGACATTGCTTGGAACAAAGACCTTGACGTTTGGTGGCACGAGGCATTGTACGATCAACCCAGCGTTTGCGAAGCGGAAGAAATGGACAGTGAGGACATGCTGTTCATCCTTTATACGTCTGGTTCAACCGGCAAACCCAAAGGGGTTGTGCATACAATTGGAGGGTACATGGTTTACACCTGTTTTACTTTTAAAAATGTGTTCCAATACGAGGACGGCGATATTTATTGGTGTACCGCTGACATCTGCTGATCACCGGACACAGCTACATTGTCTACGGGCCGTTACTCGCTGGTGCAACGACTGTGATGTTTGAGGGTGTACCGACTTATCCCGATGCGGGCCGGTTCTGGGAGGTTTGCGACAAGCACCAAGTCAACCAGTTTTACACCGCCCCGACTGCTATCCGGGCACTCATGGCGCAAGGCGACGAATGGGTGGAGAAATATGACCTCAGCTCGTTGAAGGTCATTGGTTCGGTGGGAGAACCGATCAATGAAGAGGCTTGGAACTGGTACAACAGAAAGGTTGGAAAAGGCAAATGCCCAATTGTTGACACTTGGTGGCAGACCGAAACGGGTGGAATTTTGATCAGTCCCCTGCCCGGCATCACCGATACCAAACCTTGTTTTGCCTCCTACCCAATGCCCGGGGTTCAGCTTCTTTTGGTAGACCCTGACGGCAATGAAGTAAAAGGGAACGGGGTGGAAGGTTTGCTCTGCATAAAATTCCCTTGGCCCTCCATGCTCCGCACCACTTATGGCGATCATGAGCGCTGCCGACAAGTTTATTTTTCACTGTACGAAAACCTGTATTTCACTGGGGATGGTGCTCGCCGGGACGAGGACGGTAGGTATCGGATCATTGGCCGGGTAGATGATGTGATCAATGTGTCCGGTCACCGGATGGGTACAGCCGAGGTGGAAAATGCCATCAATGAACATGAAAATGTGGTCGAATCTGCCGTGGTTGGTTATCCGCATGAGATCAAGGGGCAAGGGATTTATGCCTATGTCATCCCACAAAAACCGGTGGCCGACGAAGCACTCTTTATCAAAGAAATACGGGATGTGGTTACCAGAGTGATCGGGCCCATTGCCAAACCCGATGAGATTCAGATCGTTTCGGGCCTTCCGAAAACCCGTTCTGGTAAGATCATGCGACGGATTTTGAGGAAGGTGGCCTCGGGCGATGTTTCAAGCCTGGGCGACGTTTCAACCTTATTGAACCCGGAAATTGTGGAAGAAATCAAAGGAGGGGCGAAGGTGGATTTGAATGGGTGATTGGTTTAGAGGACAGATTTATCCACTCCATTTATCAATAAAAACGGGTTGCCCAAACATTTAGGCAGCCCGTTTTTATTTTGCGATTTATCACTTTGGAGATTTCAAAGTTGAATGTCAAACATATATACACCATCTTTTTCCTGCCCAATAAACTGAGTCCTTTCTTCCATTTCCATATCCATCAAATAAGGATCAGTTGGGTTACTAATGTTTTCATCAAGATACAATTTGGCCAGCGAAACATTGGCATGCTCGTCCGTTACTTTTAGATCAATGGAAGCGGAAGGGAAACCCAAGATGCTGGGCCTTTTTTCCGTTTTGAAACAAAAGACTCCTTGTTCATCGGTGATGGTGCAGGCCCACCCTTGTTCATCTGGATCTGTTGGCGCAAAAGCAGGTCCATATTCTACCCCGAAATACCCAAAGTGTAAGGGATGCCACATTTCCACCAACACTCCCGACAAGGGAAGCCCAAATTCGTCAATGATTCGTCCTTGGATGATGATTTCTACAAAGGAGTCCAGTATTTCTGGTACTTCTTGGAAGGGCAGGAGAGGAGTAAAATTGTCAGAAAAATTATCCGACAGCAGGGATAAATTTTGGCGGGAGACAATCTCATTGTTTGTATTCATTAGGTTCTTCACGAGCAAATATTTAGAGGCAATTAACAATCAAAAATGGTCTGAAACCGGGAAGATTTCAGACTTGTAATACATGTATGAAACGAAGAAAAGATTGTTTCATGGGGCTTCCTTACGTAAGGAAGGTAACCGTGTTTCTAATTTCAACAAAAGAAAAAAATGGAAAACTTACTTTGGAAAAGGATGGACGGATGGTCTCTCTTTTTTCTGTCGCTCATTGACTTGGGAGAACCTGATTGAGCTGTGCCCAATTTTGGGATTGGCACCATCGTTTTCATTCAGTAATTTTCTATTAAATGCTTGAAGCAAAGTTGGTGAAATAAGCCAATTTCGAGTAGCATTTATTCAACAAAAGTAAGCACAAATTTTATAAAGACAGGGATTCAAGGGGGAACTCAAGGACGCAAAGAAAATTTATCGTGGTCAGCAGGTTAAATCGAGAAGACAAGGCAGGTTAGTTTTGCCAAATCATATTTTCCTTAAAGCAATCTCCACTATCTGCTCAAGTATTGGCCTGAAAATTTCCCCATCAAAATCTTCCTTTGAAAAAAGCTTGACATGCTTGGCATGCTTGCCCTTGCCTTCCAGTTTGATACCGCTGCTCTCAATTTTATCGCAGTGGTGCAAATACAATTTGCAATGGTCTTTGCCAGGACTGATTACGGCCACCACATTGTCTGGTCGCCCGATGCTATAAGAAGCCATTTTGACAGTAGCACCTCCGTGGCAAGTTTCAACTATTTGTGGATGGAGAGAGATGATCAGTTGCCGGGTTTTTTCTCCCAATTCGAAGAGAGTGGTGGGACTGTTGGAGAAAGTATCCTTGAAATCCATTTTGCCCGCCTATTTTTTTACTAAAATCAATTCCTCCATAGTGCCCGCCCGGTTCATGTCCATGACCATCGTATCCAAGGTTGGCAAGTGGATTTCGACCATTTTTTTTGCTTGGCCAGTCGCAGTGGTGTACAGTTTATTGTCGGTCAAATCGAACACCCCCGTTTCTTTTTGTTGGCCAAATGCGGCGGAATAAGTATTGTCGGCGTTGAATTCAAAGCTTACGTCCGCGGCGTCTCTTCCTGAAGGTTGGCCTTGTACGTGCCAGGAGACACCTTGCCATTGTCCAATGATGCGCTGATTGCTGTTGTCTGAGCCACAGGCAAAAAAAGCGATGACCAAAAAGGAAAGAAAAAGGGAAGTCATTTTATTTAAAATCATAAGGCATAGGTACTTGGTAAAAATTAAGCGGTGTGTCAAATGTAAGGCTGTACTCTCTCTTTGCATCGACCCCCGACCCCTAAAGGGGAGTACTGATTTGTCATTGATTGTCAGCTTATTATAAAATCGAAAAACATACTCCCCCTTTAGGGGTCGGGGGTCGATGAAGATAGCTTGGAAAATTCAGCCTTACATCTGAGTCACTGCCATAAATTAACGGGTTTAAAATATAAAGGCGAGAAATTTATTTTCGGCAGGGTCCATAACCCTGCCGACGTCAGCTTCTCGTAAAAGGGCAAGTGATATTAATGTATCAAAGCAATATCCCCTCGATAAACAAGTACCTGCCCATCTAAAAATTCGACTTCTATCAAATATAAGAAAACGGCAGGGTTCATTTTATCACCTCTGAAATAGCCATCCCAACCAGCTGTACCGTCGGGGCTTGGGATGGGGTCGAGGACTTCATGGATGAGTTCGCCCCAGCGGTCGTAGATACGGACAAAGTTGATGGCAGCAACGCCCGGCCCCGTAAAGACTTTAAAGTCATCATTGATGCCGTCGCCATTTGGGGAAAAAATATTCGGGATAAAAACATTCCGGTTGCGGTCGAGGTCGACGAGGACGGAGCCTGTCCCTGTACAGCCATTGATGTCAATGACCGTCAGGGTGTAGAGTTGGTCATCCAATGGGTTCACTCTGGGGTTTTTACAATCTGTACACGATAACTGATCTGGTGGAGACCATAAAAAGGAATCGATCGGAACCGAAGAGACAATGATCGGATCAAGTACACTGAGTGAATCTCCTAAGTCAATCTCCACTATGTTGGGTACAAAATCAACGATGATCTCAATGGGTTGGCTGATATTGATGGTCTGACTTTCTTTACAGCCTTTGTCGTCAATTACCGAAACCGTATGATCTCCGGCAACAATCCCACTAATGGGTTGTCCAGAAGCCACTGGTACCGGAGGGCTGCCATCGACCGAGAACCGTAATACTCCATTGCCCCCCCATGCAGAATCTATGGCGATGCTGGTATATCCCCCAAAACAATCAATTTCAGGAATGCCACTAATGAGGAAATCAATTGGGGCTGGCTCCGTGATGGTGTGTGTCAGTTCCGCTTCGCAGCCATTGACATCCACTACCGTAACTGAATAGTCGCCCGCAGACAAATTATCGGCAAAGTCAGCATTAATAGGGGCCACATTATTTTGCCACAAGTAGGTTATGCCAGTTGAGGGCATCAGCGTGCCGCCTTGCGGATAGACGGAGATCATCCCATTGCTACCTCCATTGCAGTCTACATTATTGGTTTCTGTATCATCTAAGATTAGAATTAAAGGGTCTGGTTCAATAACGTTGACCTGATAGGTGAAAACGCAATTTTTTGAATCAGTAATTACTGCCGTATAAGGGTTCCCCGCAACTGACATGCCTGTTAAAGCTGGCCCGGAAACGCCAATGTCCCAAAAGATGGAATAAGGCCCGGTTGCACCTGAAGGAAAAAGAATGACAGATCCATCGGATAGACCATTACAAGAAACATTTTGCAATGTATCATTCACTTGAAAGGGGTTGGGGGAAAGAATCTCTACATCGAAGGTATCGACACATGCCAAATCAGCCACAATGACCTGTTGGGTACCAGCGCAAAGTTGAGTAGCAGTACTGATGGAGGAATTGTTGGTCATTTCCCCAGAACCAATCCAGGTAAAGTTGAAAGTGCCAGCGGTCATATCACTGTAATTGGCACTCACCGTTGCCACCCCGTCGCAAGATTGACCTGTACCCGGAGGGCAACTGACCGTACCGATATTGCTAAAAGTGCCAACGATGGATGGGGGCGGAGCCAAATCTATTTCTTGGGTCAAAGGCGGCTGGCAGTTGTTGGCATCGGTTACAACCACGGTGTTAATACCAGCCTGCGCATTCTCGACTGTTTGGGCAAGCGGCAAAGCCGGGTCTGACCAGCTAAAAGAATAAGGTGCAGTACCTCCCGAAACAAAAATATTTATAAAACCATCATCCTCTCCTACACAAGTTGGACTGACCGTAATAATACTATCCACTACCATCGGGGGAGGGGAAGTAACATAAGCGGTATCAATGGTCGTACATTGGTTTAGGTCTGTCAGGGTAACGATATACTCTCCCGGTGTCAAGCCGGTAATCGTCGGTGTCAATTCACCATTGGACCAGCTAACATTGACATTGGCGGGGTTGGAGTTGACCGTTAAAACACCATCTGAACCAGAAAAACAATCGATCATATCGTCGTCTAATGTCAGCACCGTCGGTGGGGTAGGGACATTTACAACGACTGTGATGTCCGTAAAACATCCTTCAAAATCTCTTACCGTAATATCATACATGCCGGCGGTAAGACCCGTGGCAATTGAGTCTGTAGAGGAGACGCCAGCAGGCCATTCGTAAGTGTAGGGATAAGTGCCACCAGCAACCGCAAGAGTAATGCTACCATCCATGCCCGGTTGGCAGGATTCATTGGTCACATTCACTACTGTCACATCCATCGGCGAAGGCTGGATTATTTCAAAAGTGGAGTCCACTTGGCAGCCGTCGGTATCCATCATGATGACGGAATAAGTGCCAACACAAAGATTGCTAATCGTTGAGGTGGTAGGTTGATCCATGGAAGGGGGGGGATTTGGTGTACCTGACCAAGTAAAGGTGTAAGGAATGGCAGGCATAACCCCACCTGCTCCATCGGTAGTTCCGATAGCGAGAATTGATCCATTGCACTCTCCGTTGCATTCTGCATTTTCAATGGTTGGGGAAATAGACAAAATTTTGATCGCAGGTAGAAATATATTTTCCTGATAAGAACAACCATTCGCATCCGTAACGGTCAGCATGTAATTTCCCGATTCAGCCATCAAACTGGCAGCGGTGTTGGTTACGGAGGAGGGCCCTAACACAATCGAATAATTGCCATTAATGTCAGGAGTACCGCCCGATACGGTCACATTGATGACCCCGTCAGGAATGCCGGTACAAGTTGCAGAATCGACCTGAACTGTAACCATTAAAACTGCCGGCTGCGGTAGGAATGTATTTCCCGATACAGTACACCCGGTGTTGTTGTCCGTAACGGTCAAGCCATAATTGCCAGAAGTAAGGCCACTGACCGTTGGTGTGGTGGCCATATTTGACCATAAGAATGAATAGTTTAACGTAGGGTTGTTGACTACAACACTATCGTAGATCAGGGTTGCGGTAAGAGCCCCCACATCGCCACATATACTCTGATTGCAGAGAACAACAGGTTGAGCATCGGTGGGCCACCAATTTCGACCTGTTGGATAGATGTAATTGCAGGGCTTGAACTATCAACGATGGTGATGTTATAAATGCCTTCTGATAGGTTGGAGACAGGGAGAAGGTCTCCGTTCACATTGATGACGCTTGGGCCACCAATTGGACCTCCCAGCGAGTTTTGCCAAGTGACGCTGTAGGGAGGTGTTCCACCGGATACGGTTATGGTGAATCCTCCGTCCATCCCCCCAGAACAGGAAACGTCAGTGGGGACAATCTCCGTTTGTATCGCCGAATTGATTACACAAACCTCACCTGGGATCCCATTGAAACCAATTTCATTGCCATTGGCATCGATGATTTCAATATCCGTTATCGGCCCTATTTCAACAAAAGGCACATCGGTACAGGCGCCGTCTGGCCCAATTATGTCAAAGCAGATTTGGAACAATACTGTACCATCGGGAACGGTAGTCCCACCGATGGTTTGAAACCATGAAACCCGCAACGTGTCATTGGTAAAACTAAAGGCAGATTGGTTGAAATTGGGCAGCAGTGGTGATATGTTTTCTACTGATGTAAAAGATAAAATCGACGGATCGAAAGTAACGGCATATTGCATGGCCTGAATATCCATGAAACCACCTTCTACCGTCACGTCCAAACAAATATTTTCGCCAGGAGCCCCCACTGCACTGCTGATGCTTTGAGTCATGTTCACACAAGAGATCATGCTGACTTCTTCTACTGCACCACAACTTTTGCCATCCTCAATTTGGATGTCATAAATGCCCGGAATAGGTACATCGAAATTGATGATGTCGCCGTGTGTGATGGGGCCGTTATTGGTCACTGTTCCTTTAATATCCGGGTTGCCCTGCAGCGTAATAGTTATTTCGTAACTGCTGTTGTCAAATTCTGGTAGCCCGCCAATCACCTCTGCCTGGCCGCTACAACCGCTGGCGCCAGCGTTGTTGTTGATATTGAGGATTTCAATTCTGTTTAAAAATACGATACCGAACGCTTCATCCACGCTAACATTTACGCAAGGGCCAGATTGCATGGTAATCGGATCATTTTCATATTGCCTGCCGGAAAACCTGTCAATGGTAATGGGCGCAAAAAACAGTAACAATGGGTCACCATTGTTATAAAAATCCTGCAGCGTTCCCAAATTAGTATAATTGACGTCCCCATTGGCAGTGCCGCCACCCTCGACGTAGAAATTATTGGTCGGTGCGGGAGGTCCCATGAAAATGCAGCTTTCCATAATCACCGCATCCAAATCGGGCCCAGTTACGGTTGGAGGACAGGACAGCCAAAGATAAGTGACCCCCGGAGCAGTCGCCGGATTGGGGTCGCCTGACAGGTCGAAATCGCCATTGTGGACGATGTCAATCATGTCCCCTTCACATAGGTATATCGTATCTGGCTGAGTGTCATTGCTTTGTCCTTGAAAATTGGTGATTTCAATGGTCCCTGCATTTTGGTCTGCGCAGGCAAAAGCCTTTTCTAAACCTGACACCAATTGGGCTTTTTCAAATGAAATGTTTTGTGGTGTTTGGCCGAAAATGGCGGATGCCATCATTAGTAGGATAGTAAATGGGAATAATCGGTATAACATTTTTCTATTTTGAGAATTTTGATCCAGCACAGCATGTGTTACCAGCGGATATTAAACGGCAAAACTAATTAGAAATAGGATGGTGGATAGGTGTTTTTGCGCGATTAGTTCATTGTGCGGCAAAGATAATTAGGTAATGACTTTTTTGTTGAAATAATGGAGGTGGGCTATTAACGGGAAATACTTAAATATGTTGCTTTTTTTGGGGTGTGGTTACAAGGTTCTAAAAATGGATGAGATATATGATCTTATAGCAATTTGACAAAATTATTTGAATGCGGGTGGGGCATTACCCTACATTGAAAAAATCCGCCCTTTCAGGGATGTATTGGGCCCAAAACCCTGAAAGGGCGGAATCATATCGCATGGGGTGAATCCCTATGGTTTGATTTTCACAAAGTGAAAATCAAATATTTTTATTGATCTGAAACACCCTTGACAAATTGAACCCAAACATGATTTCTCCCTTGAACCAATCCCGGTTGGGGTCGCTGATAAAGGAACGTTCGTTCATGCCGACAGCATTGGAGAAATGCAATTGGAAAACGTGCCCACCTGTTTCAATATCAAAACCAATCGACAACGGGTTGCGGGCCAATACGCCTGGAAAGCGGTTGAAGGCAAGTGAATAGTCAGCAACTGCAGCAACGCGGTTGCTCAATTTATACCGGGCCCCAATTTCCGTCCCGTACAGGGCATTGGGGTCAAGGCTGTTGTTGGTAAAATTCCGGTAGACAAGGAACGGGGCCAATTGAAGAGTAAATTTTTCGGAAAATTTCCGTCCAACGATCACTTGGTGGTAATAGGCTGTCCGACGGCTGGCATTGACTTCCTCTCCCGGGAAAGGGGTACGCAAAGTGTTGTAGGTCAGGCCACTGACCCAAATCAGAGAAACGGGGGTCTCCTTTTTGCCAGTGCTCTGGTGCAGGATCCGGTATTTCACAAAAGCATCGAATTCTTTGTTGCGGGTACTCCGCCCGATACCAATGGTCGCATTTTTCGTCAGGCCATAATCAAAACCCATCCGCATGGTTGCATTGTCGAGGCCAAACAGTTCATAAGCACCTCCCGAAATGTCGCCAAAGCGGTGCAGGATGCGGAAATCCAAGGCGCCTGCCGCCAACATTTCCATGCTGTGCGAATTGATGACCCGTGGTGATTTGAACGCATGTTGGGCATAATCAATGGTTTCTTCTTCGCCCAAGAGGTCGAGCATGCTGCCCTCGTTTTGGGCAAAAGAAAGGAAAGAGAAAAACAGAAATATAATGGAGGAAAGATATTTTTTCATTGTAAAGTATTTGTGGTTGTTAGGTTCGTGAAAGTCGCCATTGAACTTACGGCGTTGCAAAATTTTAGTTGAAAGCAGCCGGCAAACCCATTTCAATTATCAAGTGCACCGTCATTCACCCATTTTTCAATCTGTTCAATGTCGCAATCCGGCAATTTGCCGCCTCCGTCGGGCATGGCCTTGAAACCAGCGTCATGGCGGATGGTGCCGAGCAATTTCCCATCATTGACCGCTGCTTTTACAGCCGCATACGAATCCAGCCGGATCAAACCAACGGGGTTGCTTCCTGCGTGGCAAGCGTAACACCAAGTCGCAATAATGGTGGTTACGGTGTTGCCGTAAGTGACATTGTCCGTATTGCAGCCCGAACCACCAGAGGAATTATCTAATGCCCCTTGTTCGATCCACAAAGCAATAGAAGTGATAACATCGTCTGATAGGCGGTCGGCATTTTCCGGCATGTAGCCAAGTGGCTTGACCAAAGATTTATAAAGTTCGCTCCCTTTATAATCGCCCGGTTTGACAATTTCCAAGATGCCTTGGTAATTGGTCAGGTCATAACCCTGCTCCCGGTCGGTGGCGTTGTGGCAGCCGCTTTGGGTGCAACTGGTAACAATTACGGGGAAAATGTCCTCCTGAAAATAGATGGTTTCATCGGGCAAATGTTCTTTTTTACAGGCAGG
This sequence comes from Saprospiraceae bacterium, assembly GCA_041392505.1. GTDB lineage: Bacteria > Bacteroidota > Bacteroidia > Chitinophagales > Saprospiraceae > UBA6168. The sequence continues at coordinate 17,746 of JAWKLX010000072.1, forward strand.
GATGGAAAGAATGGCCAATAGGCTGAATGCCAATAAGATGATGGCAGGTATCCTTTTTTTCATTTTTTATTAATTGGATGTTAGAAATGCATGAAGTAAGTTGACATAAGATTTGCAAATAAACAGTACATAGCCTACTTGCAAAAGGTTGCGGGGGTAAATCTCAAATTTGATTTTGTTGATTTGTGTCGTTCTTTGACAAATAGCGTGGAACGGATCAAATAATCAGGGTTTTAAGTGAGGTGAAAATTTTTCAAAATTAGAGCCCACTCTATAAATCTGGTAATCAGATTATTACATTTTTTCGACGGCGGTGGCAGCGAAGCTGCCACCGCCGTCGAAAATCAGGGGAAGAAAATCGGCAAAGCCGATTTTCTTCCCCTGAAATTCTTTAAGTAAGGCAGGCATGAAAGTCCATCCGCCTTGCCATTTAAAAATCCATACCCTCACGTAGCGGTTAGCAAGAAAGTTTATTACAAAACCAGAAAAAGGATGAAAAGGCTTGTCAATAAAATTATTTGTTTTTATTAAAAACAAATAATTTTATTACCTTCAAGCTAACATAATTCATTTTTCACCAATTTACTAAACTTATTAACTATGGCATTCAATTTTATTGCGGTCTTGGTCGCTGCACTTGTCCCAATGCTAATTGGGTTTTTATGGTACAACCCTAAATTGTTTGGCAATGCTTGGATGAAGGCTTCTGGCATGACAGAAGAAAAAATCAAAAGCGGTAATATGGCCGTCATTTTTGGGGTCTCCTTCCTCCTGAGCTTTTTATTGGCCATTTACATGAACGTGCTGGCCATTCACCAAAACGGTATTGATGGTATTTTTGTCGTAAACGGCGAAATGCCCGCAGCGGGTAGTGAGGAGGCCATCTTTCTGGCTGATTTCCATGCAAAATATGATGGGCTTCACCGGACATTTACCCACGGGGTAGTGCATGGGATTCTCACATCCATCCTGTTTGTCCTGCCCATCATGGGCACAAACGCCCTGTTTGAGCGCAAAGGTTGGAAGTACATTTTGATCAATGTGGGCTATTGGATGGTGACCATCTCGATTATGGCCGGCATTGTTTGTAGCTGGGTTTGATTTTTGGCCGTTCACCCGATTGGTTTTGAGCTGAATATTTCAGCCATTAGAACAAATGCCATTTTTTCTTGTTCCAACACCTGAAAAAATGAAACGAAAAAGAGATGCTTTGCAAAAAGGCATCTCCTTTTTTTTGCTGCACAGCTTGAAGGCTGTCAATAATAAAATTGTAATATGCGAATCGGAGCCTTATTTTCATTAGCTATTGTGCTCAGTTTATTTGTTTTGTTGGATTGGTCAGTCTTGCAAAATATGCTCCCCCTTTTAGAATTAAATAATTTAGGAAAAATAGGCCAACAATTTTATTGGTCGGTGAATATTGGTTTGCCTATCCTTTTATTTGCCAGCATTTTTTTTATTGGTAGACATAGTTTTACCACTGCTACTTTGGGAAGCCTTTTTATTTCTTTATTTATTACGAAATTAATTTTTTTAATAGGCTTGTTATTTGGTGAATTATCGGAATTATTGATTAAAGGAATTCAATTTTTATTTTGGGAAAATAAAAATGATGAATTTATTGCAAACCCCGAATTGTTTAAAAGTGCGCTGGCTACATCCTTGGCAGCTATTCCCTTTTTTGCTTTTATATATGGCATCACCAAAGGCAAATACCGCTACACGGTTCATCGGCACGAAATATTTTTCAAGGACTTGCCAGCTGATTTTGACGGTTTTACCATCACCCAAATATCGGATGTGCATTCCGGAGGTTTTCACAATAAAAAAGAAGTTGCCAAAGGCATCGACCTCATCAATGCCCAACAATCTGATTTATTTGTTTTTACTGGGGATTTAGTCAACAATGCTGCTACGGAAATAGAACCTTGGATCGATCTTTTCAAAAAAATTAAAGCACCTTACGGCCAATATTCCATTCTTGGCAACCACGATTATGGGGATTATGTTGCGTGGCCATCCAAGGAAGCAAAATTGGCGAATATGCAACGCCTGTTAGACAACCACCAAAAGATAGGTTTCCGTTTATTATTGGACGAACATATTTTTTTAGAAAAAAATGGGGAAAAAATAGCACTGGTGGGTATTGAAAATTGGGGCATCGGTTTTGGTAAACGGGGGGATTTAAATAAAGCGCTAACGGGCCTCCCTTCTAATATGTTTAAAATATTGCTATCCCACGATCCCAGTCACTGGGAACACGAAGTAAAAAATAATTCCAATAAAATAAATCTGACCTTTTCGGGTCATACCCACGGCATGCAAATGGGCATCGAATTATTCGGCTGGAAATGGAGCCCGGTCAAATTACGTTATCCCCGATGGGCGGGGCTGTACCAAGAAAATGATCGCTATTTATATGTGAACCGAGGGTTTGGCTTTTTAGGTTTTGCCGGAAGGGTAGGGATTTGGCCGGAGGTGACGGTGGTGACTTTGCGAAAAGAGCGTTAGGAATTTAATGAAATTTTCATGATAGGTAAATATCTGTCTTTAATCGATGTTTCTTTTTGGCCGATTATTTCAAACCCCAATTTTTCATAAAATAAATAAGCGTTTGGATCACTATCTAATGTCATTTCTTCATATCCAAGTTCTTCTGCTTTCAAAAAAGCGTGATCCATTAAATATTCCCCGAAACCTTGCCCAATAAATTCGGGAAGGATAAATAGGTTTTCCAATTTTACCAATTTCTCTGATTTCTTTTCCAAAGAATAATAGCCAATTGCTTCGTCGTTTTCCATTAATTTAAAAACAATATTCTCCTTAATATAATCCGGTTTAATCGTTAATTCTTCGTCCCATATTTCCATTTGTTCCTTGCTGTAACCCCAATGGGCTTTGGAGGCTTTGGTTATTTTGGATAAAATTAAGTGGTCGGATATTGCTGCTTTAATAATCATGTTTAAATACTTTTTATGTTTCCACTATATACCGAAATATTTATTCCGGTAATGTACGAAGCAATCGGACTAACAATTCATAACTACTCCACCAATTTTTTCCTGCGTTGTAAAACTTTAGTAACTTGCTTTTTTCTCCTTCTTCCGGTTAGAAGTTCGGTTGCCTTGATAAAAAGCGGGGTCTTGCTTGGCGACCCATTTTATGAATTTCTGAATTTCCTCGTGCTCCCGTATTTTTTCAATGGTATTAAAATGATCTTTTAATTCTTTTTCCGTAAAAACAGAATGGATTTTTTGATGGCAAATATTATGCAGGTCAATCGTGTCGGTATGCTTCCCACCTTTTGATTTGGGAATTAAATGATGTTTTGAAATGTTTTTGTTGCCCAGTTCCCTGTCGCAAATGGGGCAGGTTGGAGTTTCCATAAATTCCTATTTTATTTTTCGTTAAGCGCTAATTTTATCCCTAAAGATATAAACACCAAACCAGTTATACGGTCCAGCCATATTTTGATTTTATTATTTGCTCTGATTTTTTTAGAGAAATTGGCCGCATAAATAGCTAATGCCAAACACCAGATTGTACCCGTGGTTGTGAATATCAACCCTAATAAAATAAATGATATAAAAGGATTGGTATAATTAGGGTCAATAAATTGAGGCAAAAATGCTAAATAAAACAAGGCTACTTTCGGGTTTAATAAGTTTGTCAAAATCCCCGATAAATAAATTTGACTATGTTTTTGTGGTGCATTATTTTTTTCAATTGTCGAATCATTTTTATTGGATGTACAAAAAGCTCGGATGCCTAAATAAAATAAATAAGCTGCCCCAATGAATTTGACCATGTTAAAGGCAATTTGTGATTCTGATAATAAAACAGATAGCCCCAACGCTGCCAACATTGTATGTATCAAGGAACCAGTAGAAATGCCTAATGCTGACAGAATCCCAGCATTTTTGCCATTGGCGATACTTCTACCCAAAATATACAAAGTATCGGCACCAGGTGTGAGGTTGAGTAATATTCCTGCGAATAAAAAGGCGGTAAAGTTGATGATGCCGAACATTGTATGAGTGAATTTTAATTTTAGAATTAAATCAATTTTCTGAGTACAGGACAAAAATAAATTTATTCAATGCGGGGCAGCATCATCCCAGCTTTTTGTAAGTTTCCAACGTGCCCCTGAGGGGATTTTAAAGGGGGAAACGGATTGAAAATCCGTTTCCCCCTTTAAAATCCCTTTGAGGAGCACTTGGGTAGGTTGATTTGAAACACCTATTATCCTGCTCCGCATTGATAAAGATAGATTGTCAAGATTTGTCCTGTACATAGATCAATTTTATAATTTACAGTCTGGTCCAACGCAGCATCGCAGGAAAAGGCAGCATGTTTATTCCGTCCACTTCATTATCATATGCGACCAATCCCATCCATTGCAATAAATTTAGACCCAAATAATTATTGGTAGAATATTGTTCCAATAACCACTGCCCGTCTCCACGGTAAGCATCCTTGTGAAATATTTCTGTAAGCGGTATTCTCAAATGCATGGCTGCCGCAACAGACCACATGATCGCTCCTAATTCATAAGTATGATCAGGCCCCAAGGACGTTTCAATATTGTCATTTGCTTTTGCCCGAAGGTCGGAAGGCAGACAAGCGAGATGCCCTGCTTCGTGAAGAATATCCCCAATGCACAGTAAATTTTTAAGATTGATTTTTAATCCACCATTTTCAATTCTAACCCCTTGTAAAAAGGAATCAAAATTTTCCTCAGAAATACAACAGCCTATTCCTAATTCTCGAAGAAAATGGAAGACACTTTCCAAATAATTGGTCTTCGTCTCAACTGATTCTAAAGGGACTGCTTCCATTTATTCACTACGGATAAATAATTTTACCCATACCAATTCACTTGGGGTGGGGACAATTAATTTTTAGTTTTTAAATAGGTTTCAATAATTTTTCGGTCAACACTAAGTTCTTCAATTTTCTCAATGCCTTCTTGGGTCAATGTGTCGCCATGAATTTCTACGGTAAATTCAAATTTATTTCCTTCCCATTCCCTGTAATTGCAATATTCCAAAAACTCAGTGTATTGATTTCCCGTCAATTCATATTTGCCCCCGCCGGATACAAAATAATTCAATGAATCGGCCTCTTGATTAATGTCGTGATTGAGAAAGGCAAAATGAGTTTCATTGATAATTTTAATCATTTTTTTATCGGTTAAATCGGTTTGTTCAAAGCTATCCCCCTGAATGGTCGTCGAGGAAATTAATTCCCACGTGCCAATTATGGGATTAGGATTGGCCACTTGTGGTTCTTTTTGATGAGCGCAAGAAATCAATGTGATAATCAAGATCGTTAAAATTGCTTTTATATTCATGCTTTTTGTTTTAAAAACTTATAGCAGTTTGACTCTTCCAATTGCGAGAAATTGGTCGTATCGTTTATTGGGTGTATTTCAAAATTTCGGTCAACATATCGCCGAACTACAGTTCGGTGGCTGGCGATCAGGAGATCTCCAGTACGTTGACCGAAATTTTGAAATACAACCCGTTCATTTTGTTTTGGTATTTAAAGCTCGCTTTACTCTTTCATCAAACTAATAGCCACTCCGCCGCCCGCAGCCAAATGAAATGTTTGCACATCTCCTTTTTGAATGCTGGCTGTTTCGATGGCATAATCACCGGGATTTTTTTCAAAATGAGCCTGTTTTCCATCCTGGTAAATTAGAGCTTTGAAAGTTGCCCCTTCGGGCAGAAAATCGAAATTGATGGAAACGTCCCGCTCATTTTCATCAGTGATGCCCCCGACAAACCAATTACCTGTTTCCCGTTCTTCGCGGGCGATGACGACAAAGTCGCCGGGTTCGCCGTCCAAGGTGATAGAGCGTTCCCAATTCACCCCCACATCCCTGATGAACTGGAAAGCAGGGTGTCCCTCATAATTTTGCGGAAGGTCGCAGGCCATTTGAATGGGGCTATAAATCACTACATAAAGTGCCAATTGGTGGGCAAGGGTCGTGTTGACCTTATTGTTGGGCTTGGGCTTTAAAGTCAATTCAAAAACCCCCGGTGTAAAGTCAATAGGGCCGGCCAGCATTCTGGTAAAAGCCACTACGGAAAGGTGTTCGGGAGGGTTTCCGCCGTCACTTGCCCAGGCATTCCATTCCTGCCCACGGAGCCCTTCCCTCGCAATCACATTGGGGTATGTTCTTCTGATACCCGTCGCCTTGATTGGTTCGTGCGCATTGACGGCGACCTGGTGTTTAGCGGCATGTTCCACTACTTTGCGGTAATGGTTTACCATCCATTGGCCGTGGTGATATTCGCCTTTGGGAATAATTTTACCCACATAGCCGGTTTTGACAGAATGAATGCCCAAGGACTGCATCAGGTTATAGGCAGTGTCCAATTGTTGTTCGTAGGTTCTCGGCGCTGCAGACGTTTCGTGGTGCATAATGAGTTCGACGCCCTTTTCTTTTCCATACCTAACTACTTCCGTTAAATCATAATCAGGGTATTCTGTGACAAAATCAAAAACGCCTTCCCGGTCCTCGAACCCGATCCAATGGTCCCAGCCCGTGTACCAACCTTCGATCAGTAAGCCCTTGATCCCATTTGCCGCTGCAAAATCAATGTAGCGCTTGGCATTTTCTGTCGTTGCGCCGTGTATGGCTTTTCCAACATCCCCACCAACAAAAGAAGTCATGCTTTGGGACTGTTCGTAGTCCCAAGTGGAAAGTCCGAGGTGCATTTCCCACCAAATGCCCACGTATTTCATCGGCTGAAACCACGGGATGTCACCCAATTTGTTGGGTTCGTTTAAATTGACAATAAGTCGAGAATCAATCAACCCGCCTGCGGTTTCACTGATTTGAATCGTCCGCCAGGGCGTATTAAAAGGCAAAGCCCTTTTTACTTTGTAATCCGTTCTTTCCGAACCAACCAGATTGCTGACCAATGATAAATCCGATGTGTTTACTTTGAGCGTCATCCCGGCGTAGTCCGTCAGGTTCGCTTCATGAAAACTTAAATACAGACCTTCTTTGGTCTTCATCGTGACCGGGGTATTGACGGCGTTTTCAGGGATAAACGTTTGCGCCAGATCGGGGTGGTTTCTGTATTTAATCGCATCAATTTCGCTGACCTTGCATTTGTGATAAAGGTGTTCATAAATATCCCAATCGCCAGGGATCCAATAAGCGGTATGGTCTCCGGCTAAGTTAAACTCGGTTCGTTCCTCCGTAATGAATAAGGTATCTACACCACTTTGTTCGGGAAATTCATAGCGAAAACCTATCCCATCGTTGTATGCCTTGTAGTGAATGATTAAAGAGCGTTTGGGGTCATTCTTTTCCACCAAAGTCACCTTTAGTTGATTGTAATTATTTTGGACGATGCGCTGTTCCCCCCACTGCATTTCCCACTCTTCGGAAAAAGAATCGTTTTCCGCATGGACCACCTCAAAGCCCGTTGTCAAGGCAGGCTGGCCGAGCAGTTCAAAACCCATTTTAGATGGTTTGATGACTGGCTGGTTTTTAAAGTCAACTGAATACATCGGCTCACCTGTATTACTCAAATTAAAGTGAATAGCAACCTCCCCGTCAGGTGAGGTTACCATTGTCTCTTCCGGTTTCGAGCATTGCCAAAACGTCATAGAAATTGTGGTGAATAAAATAAGGTTGGTTATCCGTTTCATGTAAATCGAATTTTATATTGTCAGTGGAATATTTGAAAACAAATGGGTTTTCGGCGGGGCAGATAATATTGGCCGAAGGTAAGATTTTCAGGTTTAATATTGCTGCGAAATGTCCGGGTAATTGAGTTTTTACTTTTTTTGAAAAACAACAAAAGGGAAAGTGTAGGGTAGGGGAGCGTAGGGCTTTTGGCAGAAACTTTACGGAGGGATGGCATTATTGAACTGGTATTTATTTCAACTTTTCCATTAGTTCGTATGCAAACATATCATTGTAATAATCCGAATTATTAGCTGCGATTTCTCGCAATATTTCTTTTTCTTCTTCCCAGTTTTTAACCGGGTTTATATTCATAAAATTTAGGAATTCAATAATAAATCGCTCGTTAATATCTTCCGATCTTTTATATTTCATGTGATCAAGCATATTTTTCAAAGAACTGATAAAGTCAGAAAATTCTTTTTGATAATTAATCCCAACCGTTTCTTTAAAAGCAGAAAACAGTTCTAAGTAAACATTTTCTTCCCAGTCTATCCAGCCGCATTCACAAATTTCCGCTTTTGTAGGTAATCGTTGTCGAGATAAATCCCAGATTAAATTTTTCAAGTATTTCGCAGCTATTTCTTTCTCCTTATTAATCTCCCGAATTATTTCCGCCTTAAATGGGTGCCATTTAAAAATCGTGTATAAATAATCAACCCTGCTCTTGTTGTCATCGTAATTCTTAAAACTCCAGAACGTTTTGTTGAAAATATCCCAATTACTAATTTGAATTTCTAACTCGGTTAGGTCGTTGTAAAATGCCATTAATTCCCAGCCGCCAGGGTTTTCAGGTTGAATAACGCTTTTTAGTGATTCCCCTTCCTTCCATAAGGTGGATAATTCCCATCCCCACCAAGCTGGCTTTAATTTTTGTTCAACGCTATCAAACTTGACAAATATGATTATTGTATGACCAATTAATGAGTTGTAAAACTTATCAATGGCAAAATTTTTAGGAGAACCAAACTCCTCAATAATGATCTCTTTTTCTTGGATTTTTTCTTGCGAGTAGTCGTACAGGATTGCAATCTTTCCTTGCTCATCTAATATTTTACCTTTCAATATATAGTCAGCATTTCTAAGGTTGCAGTTTATTTCAAAAAAAGGCAGTTCTTCCGCATGAAGGATAAATGATAGGGCAATAAATAATAGGCTGATTAATTTTTTCATTCCATTTTTTGCAATTCGCAAGAATTGTTTTTGTTGGCCTGATGGATTAAATTAAGTTGGAGCCAAAAGATA
>JAWKLX010000073.1:0-26588 GCA_041392505.1 Saprospiraceae bacterium
ATGGGCATCGTGTTTGGGATATTCCTGCCCGATTATTCCTCCTATTTTAAATTCCTCGGGGATGTATTTTTGACACTTTTGAAAATGCTGATTTTGCCCATTATCATGGTTTCGCTTTTTTTGGCCATTGCCAAATTGCCATCTTTAGCGACCCTCCGGCAATTGGGGGCGAAAACGTTTTTATACTATTTGTCCACCACCGCCCTCGCCGTCCTGACGGGATTGGTCATGGCCAATATTTTTATTTTTTCTGGTAATGTGGACGTGACCGACACGACTAACGCCAGCACGGACTTTAGCCTCATCCAAAAAATATTTCCCAGCAATATATTCGCTTCCCTTGCCAACGGGGAAATTCTCCACATCGTCGTTTTTGCAATCATGCTTGGCATGGCAGTGACCACCATGGCCGCTAATAAAAAAGCGCAGTTGGTGGAATTGGCAGACACGGTCTATGAGGCGATCATCATTCTGGTGGGATGGATATTAAAATTGGCGCCATTGGGTATTTTCAGCTTGGTCTGGACAACCATTTCCGGTTTCGATATGGAGATGTTTGCCAGCCTGACCAATTTTTTCATGGCTGTGGCGATTGGCCTTTTTATTCACTCTTGCATTTCTTTGCCGCTCATTTTAAAAATATTCGGGAAATACAATCCGTGGACATTTTTCATGGAAGCCAAACAGGCATTGATCGTTGCATTCTCAACCGCATCGAGTTCTGCCACCTTGCCCGTTTCCACCAAAGTGTTGGAAGAAAACAGCGGGGTCAGCAAGCAGGCCGCCAATTTCGTGCTGCCGTTGGGCGCCACTTTAAATATGGATGGATCAGCGCTGTACCAGGCATTATTGGCGATGCTATTCGTCACAATGGCAGGCATGCACGTTTCATTCGATCAGCAATTATTGATTTTTATTTTTGTGATTTTATCCTCTTCAGGCACGGCGGGTATTCCTTCCGGCGGCATCATTATGATGACGATGGTGATTAATTTATTGGGATTGGAAAATGGGGACTATTATTTAGGACTGTACATTATGGTCGATCGTTTTTGGGATTACCCGACGACGATGATCAATGTGTGGGGAGATTTAATTGGGACGAAAACAATTGATTACCAAATCAATAAATAACCTTTTAAGAATTCATCGAAGTGATTTAAACTTTTTTCATTGAGGAAGATTTGGCTCAAAAACGTGTCGGACACTTTCTTCTGCAATAGACTACGTTGCTTAATTTCCTCTAAGGAGGCTATTTATCGAAGTGTCCGACACGTTTTCCCTTTAAAAAATAAAAGTTTAAATCGCTTCATCATTAAAAATAAATTCTAAAAAAAAAACCGACTGAAAAAATTACGGAAAAAATAATCAGAAAAACATGAGTAACAACTTAAACAAATTCCCCTTAAAAAATTACTTGCCTATTTTCCTAAAGGGCATGGCGATGGGCATTGCCGAAATCATCCCCGGCGTTTCGGGCGGCACGATTGCTTTTATTACAGGGATTTATGAGCGTTTTATTGAAGCCTTGCAATCGTTTGATCTTTCGCTTTTAAAAACATTAAAAACGGAAGGCATCAAAGGTGCTTGGGAAAAAATTGATGGCAATTTTTTAGTGGCATTGGCTGGCGGCATGTTCGTCAGTATTTTATTATTTGTAAAAATTGTCACCCATTTAATCGAGACTGAACCCGTTTTATTGTGGGCTTTTTTCTTTGGGTTAATTGTCGCCTCTGCTATTTATGTTGGCCAACAAATACCGAAGTGGAATGCCGTCAATATTATTGCATTATTGATCGGAACAGCGGTTGCTTATTATATCACCATCGCCTCCCCTGCCAATGGAAACGATGCGCTGTGGTTTATTTTTATTTGTGGCATGATTGCGATTTGCGCCTTTTTATTACCGGGACTTTCGGGGAGTTTTATTTTATTATTATTGGGCATGTATGGGACGGTATTGACAGGCGTAAAAACATTGGACATCCCAATCGTGGCCGTTTTTGCACTGGGGTGCATCATGGGTATTTTGTCTTTTTCCAAGTTTTTAAATTGGGCATTTCACCACCATAAATATTTGACACTTTCCATTTTAACCGGCTTTTTAATTGGCTCATTAAATCGGGTGTGGCCATGGCAACAAGTATTATCAAGAAGGGCTAACAGCAAAGGCGAAGAAGTGGTGGAATTTACCAAAAGTATTTTACCCAATTCTTTTTCCTCCTTAAATAGCGTGGAGAATTTACCCTATGGAAATGAGCCGCAAGTATTACCCGTGATCGGCCTGATGGTAGTGGGATTTGCGCGGTATTTATTTGGAAAAAGTGAGTGCTAATAAAAATTAAGCGACCGGAATAAAATAATTATTGGGCGGCCCCTCAGTAGACTTTTTTCATTTTTATTGATTTTTAATAAAATACCTCACCAGTTCTTCCCACTCTTTCTCTATTCCATATTCTGGCATGGACTGCCCTGCCTGTCGGTACCAATATCCCGCATTCCAACGGTCGCCTTCCTTGCGGTGGAGATAGGCGTGCACCCAATATCCATCTCGGGAATCCACGTCCTGCGCAATATTGTGGGAGGCTTCCCAATTGCCTTTTCCGTCGTACCACAAAGATTTTAAAAGATCAGAGCAAGGAGTTGGTGGAGAGTCATTTTGCAGGGATATTTTATATTGGTCGAAAGTCATTTTGTATTTTTTTGAAAAAAATCAGATTGATCGGCAAAATAAAAAATTTAGGATTACCTACTTTTTAAATTAAGGCATTTAATTCCCTTTTGTTTTTTAATTTGCAATGCAATTTTCATCCCCACATTACACCCTATCAAAAAAAAAAACTTGTAATGACATTACCTACTTTCAATTGCCTACTATATATATGGATCGCTTTGGCGGTGATTCTTTTTCCCATTCAATTTTGGTGGGTCACGGCTCCTTATGGCCGTCATACGAATAAAAAATGGGGGTGGCTTATGGACAACCGTTGGGGGTGGTTTTTGATGGAAATTATATCACCGCTTTGTTTTTCCTTTTTTTTCTTAAATGGACCAAATGAAAAAAGTTGGCCAATGTGGGTTTTCTTTTCTTTATGGCTATTGCATTACATTAACCGAAGTATTATTTATCCATTCCGCACTAAGACCTCGGGCAAAAAAATACCAGTATTAATTGTTTTGTTCGCTATTACTTTTAATTCTATGAATGGTTGGTCCAATGGTTATTATTTAGGGACGGTTGGCCCGGTTTATTCCTTTGACTGGTTTTTCAGCCCACCATTTATTTTTGGCTTTTTATTATTTATTGTTGGCGCTTTTATCAATATAAATACAGACAATTATTTATTGCAATTACGAAAACCGGGCGGCCAGAAATATGTGATTCCACGGGGAGGGTTATTTAAATACATTTCCTGTCCAAATCTGTTCGGGGAAATATTGGAATGGATCGGTTTTGCTATTTTATGTTGGAATATTGCCGCAGTTGGTTTTGCAGTTTGGACTGCGGCCAATTTAATCCCCAGGGCGATGAGCCACCACAAATGGTATCTCCAACATTTTGAAGACTACCCTAAAAACAGAAAAGCGGTGATCCCTTTTTTGATTTAATAAAGTGCCGAAACAAAATTAATTAACCCAAATTGCGATGGAGAGTAATTTAATATTACTTCGGTTCAACGGTATTTCGGTTTCAAGGTATTTCGATTACCAAACATCCTAATCCGGTACATCATTACACCTTTAGACCGATACACCGCAACTTAAATTGATTAATGAAAATAGCTGTTACCGGAGTTACTGGTCATATTGGGATAAATATGGTGCATGCGTTGATAAAGCAGGGTTACCAATTAAATATTATTTATCGGAATCCAGAAAAAATAAAAATACTGGACGGCCTTGCTCTTGAAAAAAAGCAGGGCGATATTTTAAATACGCCTTTTTTAATTAATGCATTTTCGGGAATGGACGCGGTTGTCCATTTGGCAGGGGTGATTTCCATTGACGGCGACCCAGACGGTTCGGTGATGAAAACCAATGTCGAAGGAACACGCTCAGTGGTTTCGGCATGTTTAAAAAATAAAATAAAAAAACTGGTTCATTTTAGTTCGGTGCACGCCTTAAAATACAACCATTTATCGCCAGTGGTCAACGAAAATAGCCCGTATGCCGACAGCCAATCTTTTAGTTATGATTATTCCAAAGCACTGGGTGAATTAGAAATAATTAAAGGTATCGAACAGGGACTTGACGCCTATATCCTCAACCCAACCGGGGTGATCGGCCCACATGATTATTTTAATGCCAGAACGGGCGAATTATTTATTAAATTATTTACGGGAAAAATGCCAGCGTTAATAAAAGGTGGTTTTGATTGGGTGGATGTACGGGACGTAATAAATGCCGCTATATTTATTTTAGAAAATGGTGCACCCAGCCGCAGGTATTTATTGGCTGGTAATTTTGCCGAATTTAAAAAAGTAGCTTCTTTATGCGAGGAAATATCGGGGGTAAGATCACCCCGATTTATTTTGCCGATCGGTTTGGCTTCTTTGGGATTGCCATTTATAAAAATGGCCCAATTATTTTCAAAACAAACCCCGCTTTATACTGCCGAATCTTTAGCCATTATTAAAAATGCCAATCGAAACTATTCTTCAGAATTGGCAAAAAAAGAATTGAATTATCAAGTCCGACCTTTAAAAAATTCTATCCAGGATATATATGATTGGTGGAAAAATAGCCGCTAAATAAAATTGAGAATCATTACCGTCAATATAAAACAATTATTCAAGTTCATAATACGCTGCTTTCAAATAAGCCCCTTCCTTGAATCCAATTGGGTGATCCACATCATGAAACGTTTTTTCCAATAATTTAAAACGCCTTCCCTGTTGTGCGATTTCTTTTTCTATTATTTCGAAAAATTTATCCGCATTCACTCGGCTCGAACACGAAGCCATTAGTAAAACGCCTCCGGGCGTCACCAACGGCACGGCCAACCGAGCCAGTCGGGCATAGCTGTGCAACGCACCTGCCACTTCGCTTTCCCGTTTGGCAAAAGACGGTGGGTCTACCACTACCAAGTCAAACGTTTGGCCGGCGCTGTGGAGTTCGGCCATACCTTCGAAGGCATCTACTGCCATAGTTAAGTGCTTACCTTGATGGGGGTTGAGGGAAACATTTTTCCCTGCCATGACCAATGCCTGTGCACTGATGTCGAGACTGGTAACGGAAGCTGCCCCGCCAGCAAGTGCATGGACCGAAAAGCCACCTGCATAGGCAAAAATGTCGAGGACGGATTTGCCTTTTGCCAACTCCCCTACCCTTTTACGGTTGTGGCGGTGGTCAAGAAAAAAACCTGTTTTATGGCCTTTTACGACATTGGCGGAAAAACGCAGACCGTGCTCTTTGAAAATGATTTCTTCGCTGGCCAGCTCTCCGTGGATGATTTGACCATCATGAAACGCCAAATTTTTATCCTCTTGTAAAAGGCGGCTCAGCCGCAGCACCAGCGTTTCACAACCACTGATTTCCACTAAAACTGGATAGAGTATTTCCCAATAAGGCAACCAGATCGGCGAGTATAATTTGACCACCAGAACGCCATCGTAAACATCGACAATGAGGCCGGGCAAGCCGTCGTTTTCCCCAAAAATCAATCGGTAGCTATTGGTGTCCGTTTCCAGTAACGATCGGCGGAGGGCATGAGCGGATTTGATTTTTTCTAAAAACCAATCTTTGTCCAGTTTGGCGGGTTTTCCGAAGGAAATCAATTTGATACGAATGGGAGAGGCCGGGTCATATAACCCAACGGCAAGTAGTTTGTCTTTTTTTTGATCAAAGATAATGGCCAAGTCGCCAGCATTTCCAGCTCCACTTTGTTTTACGATACTACCTTCAAACACCCAAGGATGCCCCTGGCGGATATTCCGCTCGGCAGCGGGCTTTACTTTTATGGCGAGTCGGTTTGGAATGGTATTAAATATTAGGGTATTAGGATATTGAAAGGTAATACCATAATACCTCAATATCCTAATACCAAATTAAAACCTGACATTCGACAGCCCCGACAGCTCCTTGACTTCCCGGATCGTCTCCTGCGCCACTTTGCGGATCTCTGCGGAGGAAGCTTTGATCTGGTTTTTCACTTCTTTTTTATTGGCGCTGAGTTCGGCTTTACGCTCCCGGAAAGCAGCAGTCAGCTCGACAAGGGCATCGGCGACGGTGGTTTTCAAATCAACGTAGCGCAGGGCGTTGTTGTTAAAATCCTCCATCAGCGCAGTGTGCGCCTCCGTTTTGCCAGCTGCTTTGAGCAAGCTGAAAAGGTTGGCAACGCCAGCGCTCATTTCCCCTTCTGCGGTATCGCCAGTGTCTGTCACCGCTGATTTGACCTGTTTGCGGATGCGGGCTTCATCGGCAAACACATTGATGTAATGCTTTTCACCAGCACTTTTGCTCATTTTGCGGCTGGGATCGGCAGTGGAGCGGATACTGGGCGTTTCGGTATGGAGGGTTTTAGGCAGGACAAAAAAGTCCTTTCCGACCAAATTGTTGAACCGTTGGGCGATGTTGCGGGATAGTTCGAGGTGCTGGTCTTGATCCTTCCCAACTGGCACATAATCAGCTTTATAGATCAATATATCAGCTGCTTGCAAAACGGGATAAGTGAACAACCCCGTGGATATGAAACCCTCCGCCTTTTCCTCACTCTGCGAACTTTTGTCCTTGAACTGCGTCATCCGGCTCACCTGTCCATAAGAAGAAAAACAGTTGAAAATCCAAGACAACTCGGTATGCTCTGGTACCAATGATTGAATGAACAGGTTTTCTACATTCACCCCGACAGCCATCAAGTTGAGGAGCAGTTCCCATGTATTTTCCTTCAATTTTTTAGGTTGATAGGGCATGGTCATCGCATGATAATCCACCACACCATAATAACAGGTGTATTCCGATTGGAGGTCTACCCAATTTTTGACTGCACCGAAGTAGTTGCCGAGGTGCATATCTCCCGTGGGCTGGATGCAGGAAAGGACTGTTTTTTTCATAATTCAAAATGAGGAATTAGGAGTGTCAAGAGATTTTTTATGCCGCTGATTTTTATGATTCTTATGATTGATTTATGCCGCCGGAGGCGGCTGCTTGTCATAAAAAATCACAAAAATCAGTGTTATCAGTGTCGAAAAACAAGCGTCAAAATTTCTCTTAGCACCCCTAATGAGGAATGTAAAATGAAGAATGCAGAATGGGCATCCACTCTGCATTCTTCATTTTGCAAACTGCATTATTTTACTGCGGCAATTACCGATATTTCGATATTCACGAATTTAGGCAAGTTCGCCACTTCTACCAGTTCCCTCGCCGGGGCCGTGTCAGGGTGGAAATACTCCGCATACACGGCATTGATCTGTGAATATTGGTTCATGTCTTTCACAAATACACTAGCTTTGAGAACATCTTCAAAAGTACAGCCGGCGGCTTCGAGGATGCCACCTACATTTTTCAAAACCTGATGGGTTTCTTCTTCAATGCTACCCTCTACGAGTTCGCCTGTTGCAGGGTTGATGGGTATTTGGCCAGAAGCATAAAGCACTCCGTTGTGAATGACGGCTTGGTTGTAAGGGCCGATGGCGCCGGGAGCCTTGTTGGTAGAAATGATCTGTTTCATATTGGTGAATATTTACCTTGGTGTTACAATCAGTAATAAAGTAAAGTTCCAGCGAGCGCTATAACATCAGCGACAACTCATTTTGCCTTGACAAGAAATTACCAAAGCAACTGAAACACAAGAAGCCCCTCATCTCTTTTGCTGCGATGGGAGCTTCCATACTTTCATACCAGAAGTATCAATTGGCCGACTGTCGTACAGTCGGCTAAGAACTATCTATTCGTCTTCTACCTCCGCTTTTACGAGGACGCGACCACGGTAACGCATATTGCCTTCATCATCGTAGTAGGCACGGTGCATCATGTGGGCTTCGCCAGTTACGGAACAGGTAGCTACGTTTGGAGCAGTAGCTTTGTAATGGGTACGACGGGCACGTTTCCGGCGCTTCGAAGTCCTTGTCCTTGGATTTGCCATTTTACTAAAATATTAATGGTTTCATGGTAGGTTGATTGCATGGCTGCATGGTTTCAAAAAACCATCTAACCATCTAACCACCTAACCACCTAAAATTCAATTTTCAATGTTAAAATCCTTCAATGCATCTAGGAACGGGTTGGGATTTGGCTCTTCAGCTTCCTCCTCTTCTGGTTGTTCCAAATATTTGAGCATGTCAGGGTTGCAATCTTCTCCAGCGTCGTCGTGGGTTTTGGTCATGGGTACAGCGAGGTTGATAAACTCGTAAATGTACTTGGCCACGTTCAGCATTTGAGTGCCTTTTTGAATAAACACCACATCTGCATCTTCCCAAGGCTCGTCGTCAAATTTGACCAAAAGACTTTGCCGATCTTCGATCGGCAAGGAAAATGGGTCGAGGCAACGGTCGCAAGTCACTTGTACTTCTCCCTCGAAAGAAAACAAGAGGACGTACATGTCTTCCCGTTTGTCGAAGTCGAAGTGGACTTGGACAGAACCTTCTTCGATGGGCGATTCTTCAAAGGCGTCGAAAAAATCTTTGTCGATGCTGAATTCATACCCGTGGAGACCATTGCTTAGTCCCGAAACCGGGATCGAGAACTGGTCTAAAACGTTCATTTTAAAGAACTTTTTTGAAAAGGGGTGCAAAGATAGGTAATGGATTTTAGAAAAGGAATTGTCTTTTTATGTTTTTTAAGGAAATATTCACTGGAAAGTTGGTGCGCATTTACCCCTCAAAATGCCTGTATAACTTCGACCATCACTTTTTTTGCACAATCCAACGAATTAAATACCTTTGACCGTCAACGGCTTATGCAGGATGAATAATTTTGTCGGGATCATTTGCAACTCCCGATGTGAGCTTGGGGAAAGCAATTGACCATTATCGCCCCCCCCCAAAGAATTGCGTTCACCGTTAAAAAGAACAACTATGAGAGTATTTACCTTCGGCTTCCTAGTATTCCTTGTCTTTGCTTTGTCTACCCGTTGGTTTTACGTTTGTGAAATAAAGCATCAATGCGGCGACCAACCAGTAGAGACCCGTCCCATGACGCTTTCATTCAAGGATGGCGACCAAACCATTTTGCAGGGCTACGAGCAATTCGGCTTCCAGGCCGATTCCATAGAAGCTGATATTTCTCCCAACAATCAGATTTTTTTAGAAAAAATAGCGGCCTACCTGAAGCAAAACCCCGACCGCAAAATCACACTGACGGGCCGTTTTTTGGAAAGCGAAAAAACAGCCAATGCAGGTATGTTCGAAAACATCGGCATCGCACGGGCCGCCTTTATTGAACTGCAATTGGAAAAATTGGGCATTGATGAAAAGCGCATTTCCATCGATTACGAAATGGCCAGCGGCAGTAAAATGGCCGAACCTATGTCTTTTGCCCTCCAGTCGGAAAGGCCGGATAATTATGAAAAACTCGAGTACCGATTTGAGGACAATACCTTTTCCGATGCCAATTTCGCTTTCGGTTCAGCGGACTTTAAACCCGGCGAGGCTTGCATTCTTTATGCCGATTCGGTGAAAAACTATTTGGCCATCAACACGGAAAAAATGCTTTCCATCATTGGCCACACGGATAGCATTGACACCGAAAAGTATAATTACAACCTCGGACTGAAAAGGGCAGAAAGTGCAGCACAGTATTTCCGGGAGTTGGGCGTAAAAGCGGAAATCAAAACTTCCTCCATGGGGGAGTTGCAACCCGTCGCCCCCAATTCCAAACCCGATGGTTCCGACAACCCTGATGGGCGCCAGAAGAACCGACGGGTCAATTTTAAAATCATTGACAGTGTTTTAGAATAATCGTCAAATGCTAAATGGGTTCATTTTCCATTTACCATTCACCTTTTACCATTAAAATTATGGATAACTTCTTTACAGAATTTTTAGGCCCAGACAGTCTCTTCATCCTGTTTGTGGCGTTGGGTAGTTTTCTCATCGGCTTTATCACCGCTTGGCTTTTGTGGGGCGGAGAAGCCAAACGTTATAAAAAGGAAGCTGAACAATGGAAAAAAAGCCACGACGACCTGTTGGCACAGTACGCTGAGTTGAAGGAAGAGATGGAATTGAAAGATGCTGACTACGTGAAAGCACAACGGGAAGCCACCGAAGCCATTGCTATTGCCAAGTCCTTGGAAGCCGATAAAGACAGGTGGCAATCCGACTTGGATGCCGCTTTGGAAAGCACTGTCAAGGCCCAAGCCTCCGCCAGTTCCTACCAAACAACCATCGAGGATTTGAACAATCAGATCATTGGATTGAAAGCCATGAACGCCGACCTGACATATGCTATCGGTAATGCCAGTAGCGACAGCGGCGACAGCGAAGCAACCCTTGCCCGGCTCAAAGAACTGGAAGAGAAAGTCAGCCACTTGGAAGCGGCCAATATCGACCTGCAAACCCAATTGGACCAAGCCGAGCGGGTAGAAATCAACACAGCAGCGGCGGTTGTCGCAGCGGAGGAAGACAACACCATATTTGCTGCCACTCCAGACAAGGCTGAGATAGACAAAGGCGAGTCGGTTACCCTTTCCGCCTTGTCTGCCCGGGATGCAGTGTTGGCTGCCATTGGGACAACCTTGCCTGCCGCAACGGAAGCCGATAAAGATGACCTGACCCGCATTAAAGGCATCGGTTCTTTTTTGGAAAAAAAGCTGAACGCATTGGGCCTTTATACTTATGAGCAGATCAGCCGATTTGATGCTGACATGATCGAGAAGGTGACCACCGCCATCGAGTTCTTCCCCGGCCGCATTGAACGGGATGACTGGGTTGGCCAAGCTGCCCGCCTGATGGCAATTAAAGCAGAAGCACCAGAGGCCCTAAAACCTTCCGCCGTCCTCGTTAAAAATATGGATGACCTCAAAACCGTGGAGGGCATTGGCCCAAAAATCGAAAAACTGCTGAAGGAAAATGGCATTGCCGACTTAGCCGCTCTTGCAGAGGCGGATGAAAAAAACCTCCGGGAAATCCTTTTCGCCGCAGGCAGCCGTTACCGCATCCACGACCCAACAACCTGGCCCGAGCAGGCTGCACTGGCCGTCAAAGGCGACTGGGAAACCTTGCATGAACTGCAGGATAAGTTGAAAGGAGGAAGGGAGGTTGATTGAAAATTAAAAATGAAATCAAGTTTGTAGAGCAACTATATCGGTTTTATTGTCCTCGAAAAAAGGCAATATGATAGGCAGGTTAATATATTTTGTATAGTTTTCAACACAAGGATACGTCTTGCCGAGCCTGAAAGTCTCAATAGTTGGTTAGAGCTATTTATTAGCGTTATATCATGCGGGCCGATGCATTTGTTGAGCTTTTTCATCATACTGCTCGGCCCTCTGGGAGATTATAAGGGGCGGCACTGGTTCACCAGAACCGGTGCCATCTTATAACAGAGGAGCACGTTGGGAAGTTCAGAAGAAGCGATGAACATACTGCTCCGCATTTCTCATATACTATAAAGTATCGCTAAATAGTTTCTTATTGAGAAATAACCCTATTAACTGCCTCCTTCAAAAAAGGCAACACCTCCTCCCCAAACCAAAGATTTTTCCGCTCCCACAACTGATTCCTTGGGGAAGGGTGTGGTAGTGGCAAATATTGTGGAGCGTATTCTTTCCAATGCCGGACGGTTTCCGTCAAAGTCTTTTTCTTACTTTTCCCTAAATATCTTTCTTGTGCATATTGACCGAATAACAAAGTCAATTTTATTTCCGACATCATCCGGATGAATAGGTCATGCCATTTAGGTGCACATTCCGGGCGGGGAGGAAGGTCACCCGATTTTCCAGTTCCGGGAAAACAGAACCCCATTGGCAGCAGAGAAAAAATGGTTGGATCATAAAATGTTATTGCTTCAACGCCCAGCCAATTCCGCAGGCGTTGGCCACTTGCATCGGCCCATGGGATGCCGCTTTCATTTACTTTTCTGCCCGGCGCCTGGCCTACGATCAAAATTTTGGCAATAGGATGGACACTAAAAACTGGCCGTGGAGCATACGGCAAGTGGGCCTCGCATATTTTGCAATTTAAAGCGTCATTGATTAGTTGATCCATCATTTAATTTAATTGATCCCAATTTTGCAACCCAACTTCTTTTTCTAAAACCGAATCATCCGTTCTCCCTTTCGACATCCGATGTATCCGATAGGTTTCAGGCGACACATCAGTTGCTGATTTAAAAAAATGACTAAAATGGGACGCTTCATCGAAGCCCAATTCCCACGCTATTTCTTTAATTGTTTTTTCAGAAAAAAGAAGCAACCGTTTGGCTTCCAACGTCAACCTTAATTTAATAAAATCACTGACCGTTTTATCCGAAACCTTTTTCACCATATTGCTTAATGTACGGGAAGTGAGGCACATTTTTTCTGCATAAAAAGAAACCGCATGTTCCTTTTCGAAATAATTATCAATTAATGATTTTAATTCAGAAAGAATATTGTCTAAATATAAAACATCATATTTTTCCCGAAACTGTTCGGGCGTCAATCCTGTATTTTTCTTAAAAAAACGATTGAAATAAGAAGGGTCGTCAAACCCGATATAATAGGCTATTTCCTTGTTTGATTTTCCTGTAAAATACAACTGTCTTTTTGCTTCAACCAATTGCCGATGGGCAATCAGTTCCGACAGTTTTTTATTGATCCTATTTTTAACGAGCCGCTGAATTTTTTTCTCTGAAACCCCAACCAATGCTGCATATTCAGGCATTTTCTTTTTAGTCATAAAATTCTCTTCCAAAGCCCGTCGAAAAGCAAATAACAAATCCGTTTCTTCTTCTGTCATATTGGGGTTAAAAGGCGATTGCGCCAACCAGACTTGCACCGCTGATGAAAGAAATTCAGCCAGTAATTTTTTTATGGTAATTTTATCAGCCAAAAAAGAATCAGAAAATGCAGCCCATATTTTTTTATTTATTTTTGAAAACAGTTCATTTTCCTGCTCACCAATTTTAATCAACGCCACAGCATAAACATGGTTGAATAATACGCCGTTGCAGAGGGTTTGAGGGTTATATTCTTTTACGCAAAAAAATTGCTGTTGAAAAGAATATTTAATTATTTCAAAACCCCCATTTTCACCATAAAAATATTGTCCAGGTGTCAGGAAAATCATTACATCATTTTCCAAATAATATTGTTGAAAATCCACCTGATATTGTCCTTTCCCATTGAGTAACCAGATAATATTATATTCCTGACATTGTACAAACCGATCAGTAGAAAACCGTTCACCGACTCCTTTTTTATCAATATAATCCACCTTAAAATCAAGCGCCCCAGAAATGCTGTTAAACAGCTGCATGGACTGGGAAGCGGGATGAGGCTGATTGGCCATTTTAATTTGTATTGAGGTATTGGGCATTGGGTATTGGGTATTGGGTATTAACCGTCAGACATGATAATTAATAAATACCCTAATTCCCCAATACCCAACCTTTTTCTATTTTACATACTTCATTTTTTTCCAATTCGCCTCTGCTTTTTCGGACATACCCTTTTCGTCATCCAGCCAAAGTTGCAGCGCATCTACTTCTACATTGTAAAGGAACATATAAAGTTTACCATCCCGAACCAAATATTTATTTGGGTCGGTCCTAAACTTGCCAGCTACTGCAATGCCAGTTGCGCAATACCCGCCATATTGGGGTATGTACTTGGCAGGCTTGGCATCGAATACCGCTTTCTGTTCTGCACTGGTAAAGTAATAATGGATGCCATCGTAGGTACTCTTGAACTCTTTGCTGCCCCGTTGGGCCAAATTGAGATCAATATATGATACAGGGCTATACCCATCCAGCGCAATTTTGGTATCGTCCGTGTTAAAAGCGATGCTTTGCGAAAAAGTAGTAAAAGTTGCCCCCAAGAGGAGAACACTAAAAAAGAATGATTTGAAATTCATGACAATTAATTTGGTTAGTTTGAATGGCTGTTGGCCGTCAGCTTGGAGCCGCAGGCCATTAGCCTTCAAAAAGATGAATTAAAATACGCAGTGTCTTGTAATAATTTTTCGAGGATGCTGTCGGTCAAAATTCCCAGCGGTTAAGCTGTGTAATACCGTTCGTTGATTACGAGACCGTCCTGCCATTGGCGTCGTAGCACTTCATTCCAAAGGATGTGATTCCCATCCGATTGCTGGAGGTCGAAAGTGAATTCGGACATGGTAACGCCATCCCCCACTGACTGGCTATGCAAGGTGATACCGTTCACAGCCGAAATGGTGGAAAAGAAGCTCTTTAAATGCTCGATTTTATTCGGCTTGCCTTCAATTTTCCCCTCATTCCCTTCCATCGTGACGACGTTGGGGTGGAAAAAAATTTCAACAGATTCGAGGATCTGCCCATTGACAATCATGTTGTCGAGTGCTGATAATTTTGCTTTTAAATCCATAATAATCGAAGATTTTGAAATGAAACCAGCGGTTAGCTATTGGCACGGCCAATAGTCTATAACTGCTGATTCGAAAAATTCATTGATGAAAATTGACAGCACAAAGTTCAGGCGGGAGGGGTATCGGAGAAATGCAGGATTTTACCGTTTGATTGGACAATTTGGACAAAATGGGAAACATCCCAACTGAAGCTGATGATGTGAATTGCCCAACCCTTCGCAATTGACCACACCACAGAATAATTTGATAGCTTTGCAAAAAAATGGCAGGCAGTAAAGTGGCCAACAATTGGCTCTTTTTGCTGACCGTCTGCCTTCAACCATTGCTCATTTGAACCTTCCATTAAAAATAGCCCGGCGTTATTTGTTCGCCAAAAAATCCACGAATGCCATCAACCTCATCACGGGCATCTCGGTGTTGGGCATCAGTATTGGCACGGCAGCGTTGGTGCTGGTGCTGAGTGTGTTCAATGGTTTTGAAGATTTGATCTTGGGGCTTTTCAGCCGGTTCAACCCTGATGTAAAAATAATCGTTGCCGAAGGCAAAACCTTTGTCCCTGACCCGGAAAAAGTAGCTCAAATAAGGGCACTCCCATCGGTGAAAGCTGTTTCTGAAACAATAGAAGAGGTGGCATTTTTCACGTATCGGGAAAGCCAGGATTTTGGCGTGCTCAAAGGCGTGGACAGTCTTTACAAAGAGGTGACAGGGCTGGATTCCAGCATTTTTGAAGGTGGTTATGCGTTGAAACAAGGCGATCGTTATTTCGCCATTTTGGGCGGCGGCATGCGGAACAAACTGCAAGTGGATATTGATGACCCGTTCGAGACGCTCAATGTGTATATGGCCAAACGAAAAAAGGTGACAGCAATGGAAGAGCTGTTCAAACGCAGGTTTGCCTACCCTGTCGGCACCTTCCGCATCCAACAGGATTTCGATAGCCAGTATATTATTGTCTCCATCGATTTTGCCCAGGAGCTACTGGGAGCTTATGATGAGGTAAGTGCATTGGAAATCCACCTCGTTCCAGGTGCCGATACAGATGCGGCCATTGCAGACATGCGGCGAATCATGGGTCAAGACTTTTTGGTCAAAGACCGCTACGAACAAGACGCCTCTTTCCTCAAACTGATGAATATCGAAAAATGGCTCAGCTTTGCCATCCTCAGCCTCACGCTGGTATTGGTCGCCTTCAACATGATCGGCTCTTTGTGGATGATTGTTTTGGAGAAAAAACAGGACATCGCCATACTAAAAAGCATGGGCGCCACTGACCGTACCATCCGCAATGTTTTCCTCAACGAGGGGTTGTTGCTTTGTGGGTTAGGGCTGTTGATAGGTTTCTTCGTTTCCATCACCCTGTATGTAGTCCAAAAAGCATTTGGTATTGTCCCGATCCCCGAAGGTTTTGTGGTGGATGCTTATCCTATTAGCATGCGATTTTTTGACCTGATTGCCGTAATGGTCATTGTCTTGGTCATTGGTTTTATCGCCTCTTTTCCTGCCGCTTTGCGGGCCATGAAAGTGCCTTTGCTCGTGAGGGACGAATAGGGTGGGATTGTCCTTTTCCGACAGGGCGGGAATTGTAGCCCCGAACATTGAAAATTAATAATTTGAACCAAATGGCATCGCCTAATTAAACTCTATACCATGCGGGCCGAATGGACATCCAAGCATTGATTTTTCATCCTGCTCGGCCCTCCAAGGTTTTAAAGGGCGGCGTCGTCCCGATGCATCGGGACGACGCCTCCGCTTACTGGGCTACCCCAAACAAGTTCGGGGCAGGCTGTTGGAGCGCTTCAAAGTGCTGGAGACATGCTGCTCCGCATTTTCAGGCGCATAATATTAATTTTTAATGTTCTACCATAAATTCCCGCCCTGTCGGAAAAGGAAGACGGGCACAACTTAAATTTCTTCTTTTAGGGCCTATTTCCTTAACTTCGCTCCATTATTTAATATCAAAAAATCAATCTATGCGCTTTCCAGCTCTTCTACTACTCCTATCATTTTCCTATCCACTCTTTTGCCAAACGATAAAAGCTCCACCGATCCAGTTTGGACAGATCCCTAAAGAAGACTTGACCATGACCGTTTACGAGCAGGATACCTCTGCCGAAGCAGTTGTCTTGTGCGATTACGAGACGGTGGATATTTCCATCAACGAGGAGGTATTGGTGCGGAAAGCCCGCCACCGCCGGATTAAAATTTTAAATAAAAATGGCTTTGAATATGGGGATGTAGCCATCCCGTTTTACAGCTATAAGAAAAAGGAGCAGTTCTTTTTTGACCAAGCGACCATTCATTTTCCGAACGGCAATTTCGAGCGACTCAACAAAAATGATATTTTTATAGAAGAGATCAATGAATATTGGTCGAAAGCAAAATTCACTTTCCCCAAAATGGCCGTAGGCTGTGTGATCGAATATGCCTACTATATAAATTCAACCAATTATTACGAACCCGAAGACTGGTTTTTTCAGGAAGAAATCCCCGTACGCCGCAGCGAACTCCGGGTCGGGATTCCTGACCGATTGGGCTACAACTATTTTTTTCAGGGCAATGAAGGTATGGACAAAGTGAAGGAAGAAAAAGACTTGACTGTCTTGCAGGGTCGAAACGGGACTTGCACCATCCAACCGGGCATTTTTATTTTTGAAAATGCGCCTGCAATGAAAGAAGAATCGTACATCACTTCAATGAGTGATTACTTGGCCCGGATCAGGTTCCAATTATCGGATATTCGGCACTACGACGGCCGCTTGGAAAAAGTGACCAACACTTGGGTAAACCTCCGCAAGGAGCTGGAAAACTCCGAGTATTTCGGCCACCATTATTTAAAAAAAGGCTACTACAAAGACATTACCGAAGAACTGTCCCCCATCTTGGCAGGGTTACCTACCCAACAAGAGAAAGCGGCTTTTGCCTATGATTTTATCAGCAAAAAAATAAGTTGGAACGGGCGACACTCCATTTACGGAGGAGCCGAAAAGATCAAGGAACTTTTTGAAAAAGGAAGCGGTAACAGTGCGCAAATCAATCTCATGCTGTTGGTGCTCCTGAGGGAGGCTGGTTTGACGGCAGGCCCTGTACTGACCAGCACCCGCTCGCATGGCAAAATGTATGAAGATTACCCCATCCTCGACCAATTTGACCACTTATTAATATTGGCGGAAATCGATGGCGCCCCCGTTTTCCTCGATGCTACCGAACCCCTCCGGCCGATGGGTTATCCTGATGTGGAAGCGCTCAACAGTCGAGGATGGCACCTCGAAAATGGTTGGATAGACATCAACGCACCGAGCGAAAGTGTGGATGCCTATTTTTCGGAACTGACCCTATCGGAAGATGGCAATTTTACGGGTAAAATGATCGGGATGTACCGAGGGTACAATGCCATCCCCGAACGGAGGCATTACCTCGAATCCCCGGACGGCAAGCATTGGACGAAGCGGCTGAATGAGAAGTTTGCCGAGGTGGAAGTAGCATCAGCAACCGCAACAAACGTGTCCGTGCCAGACCCAACCTTCACCGACACCGTGCATTTTACCATCAACCAAGCAGCACAGGCCGTGGGGGATTTCATTTATTTTTCCCCGATCGTTTATGCAGGTTTTAGTGAAAACCCTTTCAAATTGGAAGCAAGAAATTACCCGATAGATTTCCCCTATAGCATCCGAGAACAGCACAACATCAAAATCCATTTGCCAGAAGGGTACGCTTTGGACGAGACCCCGGAGAGCATGCGGGTCGTTTTGCCCAACAAGGGCGGGATGTTTATTTACGCCGTCAATGACCAGCAGCCCGGTGTGCTGACATTCAACGTCACTCTTAGCATCAAGCAATTGAAATTTTACCCAGAACAGTACGCTGCGGTCAAAGAGCTTTTCAGTATGTTTATAGCGAAATTGGGAGAGCAGATCGTTTTGAAAAAAACGAGCTGAAGCCATTAAATTTTATTGCTGGATAAATAGAATAAAAAAAGGGGAACGCTTGGTTTTTCCCGCCAAAAACGGGCATATATTTCACCCCTTCAAAACCTCGCAAAACATCTGTCGGATCAGGCTTTTCCGCCATGTTTTCCTTTTACAAAAAATTAACCACCTCTTAACCCTTTTTCTTTGTCAACCCATCATTAGTCCCTACCTTCGCAGCGAAAATGAAAAACAAACGGCAAATTCGACCGTGCTTTTCAGCATAATACTTTATTTAAAAACGGTTATAGTAAACACTTTTCAAATAAAGTATTTGGCCGATAACATTCGGTTCAACATCCCTCAGACTGGAGAAGCGCCTTTTAAAAATTTGCGATATGGATAAAACACTATACACCACTTTCCTTCAGAGGCTACCCGTTCAATATCCAATACCATTTTACCACGCCTTAATGGCCCGTCTGTAAGACGGGGATGCTTTTATTTCTTTAAACCACCTTTTTTTTCGACACTATAATTCAAGAAATCCTTTAGCGAACAGCTATTGGCTTTAATCATATTTTTTCAACCTTTATTTTTTAATCAAAATACTCCACTGATGAAAAAAGTATTACTCAGTTTGGTTTTAGCAGTTATGAGCTTGGCAGCTTTTGGCCAAGGATCAACGACCAGTAGCCTGCGCGGAACGGTCATTGACGATGCAAACGAAGCACTGATTGGAGCAAACATTATGGCTGTGCACGTTCCTTCTGGAACAACTTACGGCACTGTTTCCGAATTGGATGGTTCGTACCGTATCCCAGGTATGCGTGTTGGCGGGCCTTACAAAATCACCGTCTCCTACACGGGCTATGCCGACGATGTGAAGGACGATATTTATCTGAGGTTGGGTGAAAACCAGAAACAAGATTTCACCTTATCTGAAAGTGCTACCGTTTTGGCAGGTGTCGAAATCGTGGCTACTTCCATTATCCCTGGCCAAAACACCGGGACATCTACGCAGATCACGGAAGAGGACATCAATTTGTTGCCTACCCTGAACCGGAACCTCAATGATTTCACGAGGCTGACCCCTCAAGCCAAAACAACTTTTGGTGGTGGGTTTTCCATCGCGGGGATGAACAACCGTTACAACGCCATTTATATTGATGGGGCTGTGAACAACGACGTATTCGGTTTGGCCGATAACGGAACGAACGGTGGTCAGACTGGTATTGCGCCGATCTCTATCGATGCGATCGACCAGATCCAAGTTGTTCTGTCTCCTTACGATGTAACCTTGGGTGGTTTTGCTGGTGGTGGTATCAATGCCGTTACTAAGAGCGGAACCAACAATTTGGAAGGAACTGCTTACTATTTCATCCAAAACCAGAAGTTAGCTGGTAAAGAAAATGGCGCTTTTGCTGAACGGGCAGGCATCGCTGATGGCGACCGGGAAAGACTGGCTGAGTTCAACAATAAATTGTATGGTCTTTCGCTTAGCGGCCCGCTCATCAAGGACAAATTGTTCTTTTTCGTCAACGCTGAATTGCAGGACGACGTAACGCCAAGCCCTTATGACTTCGGCATTTACCGCGGCAACTCTACCCAAGCCGACCTCGAAAATCTCCGTTCCACCTTGAACAATACCTATGGTTACGACCCAGGTACCTTCTTGGGCAAGGAAAACAAACTCGAAGGAACCAGGCTGTTTGGAAAGTTGGATTTCAACCTCAACGAATCCCACCGCCTTACCCTCCGCCACCAGTACACCAAAGCAGAGCAAACACAGCAGTTCAACAGCAGCAGCACCGTTATCAACTACGCTAACAATGGTGTGTACTTCCCCTCTACTACGAACTCTACGGCACTTGAACTGAACTCTATGTTCGGCACAAAAGCATCCAACAATTTGATTATTGGTTTTACAAATGTAAACGACGACCGCGATCCAATCGGTGGGGATTTCCCTTACCTGATCATTGATGACGGTGACGGTACGATCAATATCGGTAGCGAGCAATTCTCCACAGCCAACGCTTTGGAGCAAAAGCTTTTCACATTGACGAACAACTTCAAATTGTACAAAGGTGCGCACACGTTGACCTTTGGAACACACAACGAGTTCAGCAGCTTCTACAACTTGTTCATCCGCCAGAACTATGGCGTTTACGAATTCGACTCTGTTAATGATTTCTTGAGTGGAGCACCAGCAAGCAACTACTTCCGTTCCTTCTCAGGGGTGGATGATAAAACAGGCGATGGTTCTGCCGCTGCCGCAGATTTCAACGCCTTGCAGATTGGTCTGTACGCTCAGGATGAGTGGAATGTCAACGATCGCTTCACCTTGACTTATGGTGTCCGTATCGACGTCCCAATGCTTTTGGACGACCCTTCCGCTGTTCCTAATTTTGACACGACATTACAGAAAATTAGCCCATACTACGACCTTCAGGGCGCAGCTGCAGGCCAAGCACCAAAGGCCCAGCTCATGTGGTCTCCCCGTCTTGGTTTCAACTATGACTTGACTGGCGATGCACGTACGATCCTTCGGGGTGGTTTGGGCATCTTCACCAGCCGTATTCCATTCGTTTGGCCAGGTGGTATGTACACCAACAACGGCATCACCGTAGGTGGTATCAATGCACGTGACATCGACCCAGCTAATGAGCAAGTTCCATTCATCGCCGATCCTTTCAAGCAGTACAGCCAAGAAATTGGTAAGCCATCCGGTCAGATTGACTTGTTTGCCGAAGATTTCAAATACCCACAAGTATTCCGTACCAGCTTGGCAGTTGACAAAGCCTTTGGAAAGGGTTGGGAAGCGAGTGTAGAAGGTTTGTTCACCAAAACACTGAACAACATTTATTACCAAAACATCAACTCCGACCCAACGGTAGACTTCAACTGGACCAATAGCGGTGGCGACGACAGACCTGTTTTCTTCCGTCGACCACTTGACGGTTCTTATGGCGATATTTACCTTGGATCCAACACCAACAAAGGTTATACTTACAACGTAACGGCTTCTTTGAAAAAGGATTTCGCCTTTGGCCTTGGTGCTTTTGCTGCTTGGACTTACGGTAATGCTAAAGCCATTTTTGAAGGTACATCTTCTCAAAACTCTTCTCAATGGAGGGGTGCTTTCAGTGTTGACGGCCGGAACGACGCCGCCTTCGGTGTTTCTGATTTTGCTCTTGGCCACCGGGTCATCATGGGCTTGAACTACAAATTGAAATGGAACGAAGCTAAAAATGTTGTCACGACTATTTCTCTCTTCTACGAAGGGGAATCTGGCTCACCTTATAGCTACGTTTATGGCCGTGGCGCCAGAGATGGTCGTAACGTCAACAACGAATTTGGCAACACTGGCCGGGAAAGGAGCTTGATTTGGATTCCTGCTGACCAGTCAGAAATCAATTTTGCTGATGCAGCAACTGCACAAGCACAATGGGATGCTTTGGACAAATTCATTTCCGAAGATGACTACTTGAGCGAAAACCGCGGTGGCTACGCTGAGCAAAACCGTTCCCGTACGCCGTTCGAGTCACAGATCGACTTGCGTATCTTACAGGACTTCAGCATGGATTTGGGTGGTAAAAACCATACCCTCCAGCTTTCTTTCGATATTTTCAACTTCACCAATTTGTTGAACAAAGATTGGGGCGTGGTTTACAACAATCCTTTCGCCTACCAACTCCTTGACTTCGAAGGATATGCTGCCGATGGTACAACGCCATTGTTCTCTTTCGATGATGACCGCCTCGGCAAAGACCGTTTCGACATCAACGATTTCAGCTCTCGCTGGAGAATGCGTTTTGGTGTTCGCTACATCTTCAAATAATTTGCTTTTTTTGAGATAAAACGGGCCGCCCGCTGGATTTTCCGGCGGGCGGCTTTTTTATTTGGAAATGAGGTTCCCGCCCCCAACAAACCTCACAATGACGCCCACTAAACACTACCGCATCGCTATTTTCCAAAAACATCTTGGCATCTTACCTTTGCATTTCCACAAAACCCCTACCTTCGGCCATCGCACTCCTAATTAACCTCTCCTGTTAGGTCTCGAAAAATTAGCACATACGTAAAATCTGTTAGGTTTAACACTAAAAACTTCCGTTTAATATGTCGTCTTATTACTCTTTACGCAAAGGGATTCTTTCTGCAAAAAAAGGATGGTCTTCGCTATTGATTGCTATTGTGTGGCTGCTCAGCCCCGGATCGCTTTCCGCTTGTGACACCTCCGGTTTCGTCGTCAACAGTTACACCGACAATGGGGATGGAACCTTCACGGTCGACCTGACCATTATGGTGGCTGGCGATTTTACCACCGATTGCGGCAGCACTTGGGGTTTCTTTTGGAATACCGATGTCCCGATCGTCAGTGTTTCCCCGCCAAGCTTGACCAGTAATAATGGTACAACCCTGAATGCTATGATTGCCGGCACAATGGTCACTTGGGGCGACCCTCTTGGGAGCTTTCCGACCATCCCTTTTGTAGATGCCGAACCTGGTAGTTTGACAAACGATGAAATGTTTAATGTTACCATAGTGTTGGGTTCTCAGGGGGTAGCATGGAATGGTGGCGGACAAGAAGCCAACACCTGCCCCAATAATGGCTGTGCAGCCAACCCTCCTAACTATGCGCAGCCTTTCCCTTGTTTCGAGCCTTCTATTGAACCGGGCCTCATTTTCCCAATCTGCCCGGGTATCCCAACTGAAATATCTGTGATACCTAATGTTTATACCGATAACATTACCTGGCAGCCCGGTAACCTAATGGGAGAAAGTGTCATTGTCGCCCCAACGGAAACCACCGAGTACACCGTAACGGCCAGCAATGCTT
Source organism: Saprospiraceae bacterium (assembly GCA_041392505.1). Classification (GTDB taxonomy): domain Bacteria; phylum Bacteroidota; class Bacteroidia; order Chitinophagales; family Saprospiraceae; genus UBA6168. The sequence continues at coordinate 23,238 of JAWKLX010000073.1, forward strand.
GTGCTGAATTTGAAATAACCATTATTGTGGAGGTAATGCCTCTGCCAACCATCGAAGCCATCCAAGAAGACATCGAAGCATGTGAAGGTTTCCCCGTTATTATGGAAGTCACGCCGATGTATGAGGACATTGTCACCTGGGATCCCGGCGGGGGCGTTGGGAATGTTTTTTCGCAAAACCCAACCACATCGCCTGCTATTTATACGGCTACCGCCTCAAACGTATGTGGTGACGAAAGCGTGATGATCGTGGTGAACCTGACCCCTTCCCCTTCGGTCGAAATCACCAACGAGGTCGAAACAATATGCGACGGCGAATCAATTGAACTGGAAAGCACTCCCATGAACGCCGATGTGGTGGAATGGCTACCGGGCAACATCAGCGGCGCAAACATCACGGTAAGTCCGACTGCCACGACTGAATACATTGTACTCGCATCGAGCAATTGTGGCGTAGCACTCGACACGGTAACGGTGATGATTGCTGGCCGGGATACCACACAAGTCTTGCTGGGGGCATGCGAAGGGGAAACTGTTTTATTTAATAATATCCCGCTGGCTGCGGGCACGATGAGCACCTTCACTTTGGAAAACATAGTCGGCTGCGACTCAGTGGTCATCGTTACGGTAGAAGAAATACCAGCAGTTGAAGTTCCGCTCGAACTCTCCGCTTGCGAGGGCACTACGATTGTTTATGAAAATACAACGCTCTCTCCGGGCGATGTGGAAGAATTTACTTTTACCGCTGCCAATGGCTGCGACTCAGTGGTGACGGTAACCGTTTTGGAACTCACCAATTACGCCATGCCACTTCAGCTATCTGCCTGCAACGGCTCAACGGTGATGTATGAAAACACCGCTTTATCACCGGGCGATGTGGAGGATTTTCCCTTTACAGCCATCAATGGTTGCGACTCGGTGGTGACCGTAACGGTAGTTGGCTACCCTACTTATGACATCCCTGTCCTATTGCAAACCTGCACGGGTACAACCATACCGTATAACGGGCAAAATTTGGCCCCGGGCAGCGTTACTGTTTTCGACCTGACCACCATCAATGGCTGTGATTCGACCGTCACGGTCACCGTCGAGGAACTATCCAATTTTGCCACTGCCATAGAATTGGAAACCTGCACTGGCACGACGGCTACTTACAACAATACGCAACTGATGCCTGGCACGGTGACTGATTTCAATTTTGTCACCGCTCTTGGTTGCGATTCAATTGTAACGGTGACGGTAAACGAAGTGGCCATTATCGAAGAAGAGGTTGCCCTGTCTGCTTGCGCTGGTCAGTCGGCCATGTTTAACAATACGGCTGTTCCGGCGGGCACTACGATGGACTTTAATTTTACCACAGCCCAAGGTTGTGATTCGGTGGTAACGGTAACCGTGGAAGAGTTGGTCACTTATACTCTTCCCCTCACTTTGGAGGCATGTACCGGTTCGTCCATTATGTACAACGGGATAGAACTTTTCGCCAACACAACTACAGATGTCTTACTTGTTTCCTCAGATGGATGTGACTCAATCATGACGGTAACAGTGGAAGAAGTCTCTGATGTGACAGCGACATTAACCTTGCCCGCCTGTGCAGGCGAAACGGTAAATTTCAACAGCCAACAACTGGCCGCAGGAAGTACGACTGATTTTACCTTTGTCTCTTCCCTCGGTTGCGATTCCATATTGACGGTAACGGTGGAGGAATATCCGACCTATGCCTACCCGCTCAGTTTACAAGCTTGCACTGGTTCTACGGTCACTTTCAACGGCGTTGACCTGCCTCCGGGCACGACGCTTAATTTTAATTTGATGACTGTAAACGGTTGTGATTCGGTCATTGCCGTGACCGTAACCGAGGTCAAAAACCATTTATGAAGAACTGGAATTCGAAACTTTGCGCCAATACTTTCATTACTTACAACAACCAGCAATTGGCTCAAAGACAGTCATAGTTTTACCTTCACCTCTGCAGCGGGCTGCGATTCCATAGTGACGGTCACCGTGAGTGAATCGGATATGTTGGGTGGCACAACCAGACTGTTCGCTCACCGGTTCGACGGCCACCTTCAACGGACAGGCACTGGCCGGTACGGTTACTGACTTCAACTTAGTAACTGCGGCGGGCTGTGATTCGCTGGTCACGGTCACTGTCACGGAATTAGAGACCTATGCCATTCCGGTAAATTTGCAAGCCTGCACTGGCTCAACGGTCACTTACAACGGCCAAGTATTAGATCCGGGAACGGTTACTGATTTCAACCTAACCACTGTTGATGGGTGCGATTCGGTCATCACGGTGACGGTGGATGAAGTTGCGGTGCTGACAGGCAGCCTTGAATTTTCCGCTTGTACTGGCTCGACCGTGTCTTTCAACGGCCAACAATTGATGGCGGGCAGCGTGACAGATTTCAATTTCACTTCCTCCCAAGGTTGTGATTCTATTTTGACCGTAACGGTTATTGAGCTATTTCCCCAAACAGGAGTAGACCAACTAGCAGCCTGCACTGGCGAATCCGTTGCCTATCATGGCCAGCAATTATTGGCAGGAACGGTCAGCGACGTAGTGCTGCAAGCAGCCAACGGCTGCGATTCGGTCGTGACGGTTACGGTAAATGAGTTAAACGCTACCACCAATCAAATCTCCCTACAAGGCTGCGAAGGGGAAACCCTTTTCTACAATGGAACAGAAATAACGCCCGGCACCAGCCAGGATTTCATCTTGACCAATGCCATCGGTTGTGATTCCATCTTGACGGTCTCGGCACTCGACCCGATCCCATTTGTGGAGTCCTTTGAAACCATTGAAGTGTGCGAGGGCGAATCGGCCCTGATTTTTGGACAACTTATTTCCGCTGCGGGCACCTATTCCGAAACTTATGTCGGCATGAACGGCTGCGATTCCATTGCCAATATCATATTGGATGTAGCCAGCGATGTCGTCGTCGGATTTCAGGACAATATCAGCATCGGATTGGGCGAAACGGTTATATTATATCCATTGACGCCCATTGGTTCGACACTGACTTATAATTGGACACCGGACTCTACTTTGAGCTGTTTTGACTGCCCCACCCCACTGGCTTCTCCATTAAATACGACGACCTACTACCTGACCATTGCCGATGAAAAGGGTTGTGAGGCCAGCGCCGATGTGTTGGTTGCGGTGCGTAAGGAACGCGGGGTTTACATCCCCAACTCGTTCAGCCCAAATGGTGATGGCATCAATGATGTTTTTATGGTGTTCAGCGACCCCGGTGTGGTCAGCAACATCAGTGCGTTCAAGGTTTTCTCCCGGTGGGGGGAAGGGGTTTTTGAGATTTCCGATTTCCAACCCAACGACCCGACCATG
>JAWKLX010000074.1:0-25559 GCA_041392505.1 Saprospiraceae bacterium
ACACGGTATTTAGTGTTTCACCGTAAGTGGATGTATATCGCCCTTTTACGGCTGTGTTTGAAAAAGCTGCGAATAAACCAATATGATTAACCCGATCGGCATCAGCACCGAAACGCCAAAAATTAAATTATAATAAGCAGGCAAAAAACCCATTTCACCCCACAATAAAAGCCCCTGCCCAAATAAAATAAATTCGGACAGAATAATACCGACCATTAAAATGGCCAACCCGTTTTTTGCTGTTTTAGAAAAAAGGGAAATCAAATTTTCTTGTGCCGCAAAACCCAGTAAAAAACAACTGGCCATGCCGAGCAATAATAAATGGATAAACCCTAAAACAAAATTCCGGATGGTATAAGCCACTACCCCTATTTGTGGGACGATGACCGCTGTCTGAATAATTATTTTTACAAAAAAAGAAATTAAAGCCAATAAAAATAAATGGCGAACCCAGCCTGAAAAATGCCCTTTTAAAAAAGGACGCAAATTTTTATAAATAAGCGCAAAATAAATAAGCGCCAATAATTGCAAAGCCACGCCTGCACTATTGATCCAAAACAAAATGGGTAGCGGCGTACTCCACGTCACGGCCAACACATAAGTCAAGAAGCAAGAAATTAATAATAAATAATAAAAGCGGTTGGTATTTTTTTCGGAAATAGGCAGCCGATGGAATTCCGTCATTTTGAAAAATAAACCCAAGATGGCAAATATCACCCACCCATTAAATTGAAAATGCAAATAAAACTGTACTGCCGCATAATATACCGCTGATCCCTGCATATTATTCACCATCAAAATGGGCATGCACCAGATGGCCATCGTGGACAACACCATAAACCACAGGGCCGATTGCACTAACCGAAAAGAATATTTCCCTTTATTTAATTCCCTCGCATCTTTTAAAAAACGCCACATAAATAAATAGGAAGCAAATTGGTGGAGGCTCGAAAAGAAAATAGAAAAACCCGCATATCCCTGAATCGGAAATGCCACAGCCATGCCCACAACCGTTATTTCCGTCAACCAAAAAAGCCTTTTATAAAATATAGCCTCCTGCTTTTCTTTTGGTAAAAAATAATGGATTAAAAGCGCATATAATGCTAAATAAATCCAGCCAAGCATAGCGGTATGGGAATGCCCATGTACCATGAATCGATATTCCATCCAACGGACTTCTTCCACAAAGGCAAATCGCATGAGTGCCCCCATAATGGCAGCCAAGAGAAAATTTAGGAGGGCAATCCGGAGCCAAGTTTTGGTTGGTGATTGATGATTATCCATTAGGGAAACTGGTATTGAGGTATTGAGGTATTAGGGTATTAGGGTATTGAGGTATTAGGGTGTTGTAGCCTTGAATACCGCAATATCATAATACCTAAATACCATAATACCGCAATTCATTTCTTATCATTTTCCAACATAAATTCTAGTACGTCGCGAGAATCCTCCATAGAAAGGTTTTGGTTCGGCATGCGGACCAAACACTGCTTGAGCAGGTCCCTTGCGGCTGGGTCTTTTTCCAGCATCACATCCACATTGAGGGTCATGTTCATAATCCATTCCGGAGTGCGTCGAGTGGTGACCCCTTTCCAACCTGGGCCAACGACCCGTTGATCAGTGAGTTTGTGGCAGGCTGCACATTTCATATCATAAATATTTTGGCCACGGGCGACCATCTCTGCGTTGAGCGGATCGTTTAGCTCCACGTTCTTGACTTCGCCAATGCCTTTGGGATCGGCAGTGGGTTCATCAGCAACCATACTTTTGGGCGGGGGGGCATCTGATGAATTGTTGGTACTGTTGTCGGCACAGGCCATAGCAAGCATGGCCATCAGCATAAAAACGAGTGATTTTTTCATGTGAAAAGATGTTTTAAGATGGTGATTAGTGATCAGTTGATCAGAGAATAGCTTCCGGGGAAAAGCGGTCTAATCACCAATCACTGGTCAACTATAAATTCAATCCCTGGCGCTCTACCATCACGGCCATTTCGCCAATGGATTGGTATTTTAAATGAAACTGTAGCCCTTGCCGATAGGCGTTTGCCTGCACGTGCAAAGGGCATGGGTTTTCTCCTGAGCATTGAGGTAGCCCCATGACACAGCCGGTAAAAACATCGGGACCGTCAATGCAAAGAATTATGTCTTCAAGGGTTGCTTTTAAGTTTTTTTCGCCCATAAAAAAGCCGCCATTCGGTCCTTTGATGGAGGAAACCAATCCGTGCTTCGACAACTGCTGCAAGATTTTAGCGAGAAAGTGTTTGGGGGCGTTCAAGGCTTCAGCCAATTCGTTCACGCCAGCATTTTTGTCGCTGGTGTGAACCGCCAAATACAGTACAGCCCTAATAGCATATTGACAGGTTTTGGAGAACATTTATTTGGGTTTAATTTTTAATAAAAATCATTAAAAGACAAAAATATCTTCTTTTAATTATTTTCCAAATTCCAACCAACACGTTTTTATAATAATCAATTTTGCAATTATTTTTTTATAAAAACTGGTGCAAACCTAATTTTACTGGTATTTTATCTCTGTGACAAAAATCACTTCACAAAAATGACATTCCTCATCATTGGACTTTTATGTCCGCACGACATTTGCAAAATAAAGATAAAAATGTCTTTTATTCTTTTATAAACTGTTATCTATAAGCTGCGGCTCGAATTTCCAAATCTGGAAAAAATTAGTTCCTACAACTTCTCAGGTTGGGAAATCCGAGCTACTAAAAAAAAAATCAACTATGAAGAGTCATCATGGCATATTGCCGTTCATCTGTTTTTTACTGGCTGTCACTGGGTTATTTTTCTTAACCAGCTGCGGCAATGAGGGAGCTACCAACCAAGGGTCACAAGGCGCATTGGGCAACGATGCCGCCTCACAAGTTTATGTGGCACCGGGTGAGTACGATGAATTTTACGCTTTTATGTCCGGTGGCTTCAGCGGTCAAATAAGTGTCTATGGCTTGCCATCGGGCCGCCAGTTTAAAGTCATCCCCGTCTTTTCGGTCGATCCAGAAAAGGGTTATGGCTTCAATGAAGAAACCAAACCCATGCTCAACACTTCACATGGGTTTGTGCCATGGGACGATGCCCACCACCCCGAACTTTCGCAGACCAAAGGCGAAACGGACGGCCGTTGGATTTTTATCAATGGCAACAACACCCCCCGGATCGCCCGTATTGACCTGACCACATTCGAGACTGCCGAGATCATTGAGATACCAAATTCTGGCGGCAACCACAGCTCACCTTTTACGACGGAAAACACAGAATACGTGGTGGCCGGCACCCGTTTCGGTGTGCCTTACCCACAGAGTGACGTAGCCATCAACAGCTATGCAGAAAACTTCAAGGGCATGTTGACTTATGTGAAAATCGGCAAAGAAGGGGAAATGGACATTGCCTTTCAAGTCCTGCTGCCAGCTTTCGACTACGACTTGGCTCACTCTGGCAAAGGCAACTCGCATGGCTGGACGTTTTTTACCACTTATAATACGGAAGAGAAAAACTCCCTTTTGGAGGTCAGTGCTTCGCAAAACGACAAGGACTTCATTGCTGCTGTCAATTGGAAAAAAGCAGAGGAATATTTGGCACAAGGCAAATTCAAAGAAGTACCCGCCAACTATGCGCACAACGTTTATAATGAAAAAACACACTCTGCCACTTCTACCATGATGAAAACGGTTAAGGTACTAACGCCAGCAGACTGCCCCGGCCTGGTCTATTTCCTCCCAACGCCAAAATCGCCGCACGGCGTGGACGTTGACCCAACGGGAGAATACATCATTGGCAATGGCAAACTCTCCGCTGACCTGACCGTCCACTCCTTTACCAAAATGATCGCAGCCATTGAGGCAGGTTCGTTTGAAACGACCATTGCAGGCATCCCCGTTTTGAAATTTGACGAAGTCGTCGCTGGTGTAGTAAAAGATGCTGGCCTCGGCCCGCTCCACACTGAATTTGACGCCAATGGCAATGCCTATACTTCATTCTTTATCACCAGCGAAGTGGTAAAATGGAGGGTCGGCACTTGGGAAGTGCTCGACAAAGCGGCCACTTTTTATTCTATCGGCCACTTGATGATACCCGGTGGCGACTCTAAAAAGCCACAGGGCAAATACCTCGTCGCCCTCAACAAAATCACCAAAGACCGCTACTTGCCAACGGGCCCTGAGCTTTGCCACGCCGCCCAACTTTATGACATTTCCGGTGACAAAATGAAGCTCTTGCTCGACTTCCCGACCATTGGTGAACCGCACTACGCACAAGGGATTTCTGCTGACCGAATAACGCCGAACGTAAAGAAATTTTATGCCATCGAAGAAAACGAGCACCCATTCAAAGCGCTCGGCGAAAAGGATACACGGGTTGAAAGACAGGGCAATACCGTCCACATTTACATGACTTCTATCCGCAGCCACTTCGCTCCCGACAACATCGAAGGGGTCAAGGTTGGGGACAAGGTTTACATTCACCTGACCAACCTCGAACAGGATTGGGACGTACCGCACGGCCTTGCCGTGATGGGCGCCAACACTGCCGAGTTGCTCGTGATGCCCGGACAAACGGAAACGATGCTCTGGGAACCTACCGCTGAAGGGGTTTATCCTTTCTACTGCACCGACTTCTGTTCCGCCCTTCACCAAGAAATGCAGGGGTATATCCGTGTCTCCCCGCAGTCTTCCAGCATTGCGCTGAAATGGAGTTTGGGCGAAGAAGAACCTGTACAGTAGCCCCTCACCGACCCTCACCGAAGGGGAGGGAGACACACTGTTGTTAATTTGAAACATAAAATATGAAATATAAATTGAAGAATAACGACGCCTTGTCTCCCCTCCTTTGGAGGGGTTGGGGGAGGCTTTTTATGACCCTCGCTGCGCTGGGTTTGCTGACACTGTTTCTCTTCCCCATGTGGCGAATCACTTTGATCGCACCGCAATATCCGCAAGGTGTAACGATGCACATCTGGATCAACAAGATTGGTGGCGAATCGAAAAGTACCATCCAAAACATCAATATCCTAAACCACTATGTGGGCATGAAATACATTGAGCCGGATGCCATTCCGGAGCTGAAATATTTCCCCTACATCATTGTCGGCATGGTGGTATTGGGGTTGGGGGCAGCGTTTTCCAACAGGCGCCAACTGTTCTTGGCCTGGGGCATTTTGATGGTGTTGCTGGCAGCGGCAGGCATTTACGATTTCTATTTATGGGAATATGATTACGGGCACAGCCTAAGCGCTACAGCCCCGATCAAAATCCCTGGGGCATCTTTCCAGCCGCCACTCATTGGCTCCAAATTGATCTTGAATTTCACGGCCATCTCCATGCCTCACATCAGTGGGTACTTGGCTGGGCTGTCCATTTTCTTGGCCTTTGCAGCTTGGTGGCTAAAATCAAAATTTGATAAAAAACATGAAAAAACTGCTGCCGCTAATACTGCTGCTCACCGCCTGTCGACCATCGCCTAAGCCGATTGAGTATGGTTCGGATGCGTGTGATTTTTGCAAAATGACAATCGTGGATGCGCAACATGGCGCAGAGGCGGTCACCTCGAAAGGCAAGGTGTACCGATTCGATGCCATCGAGTGTCTCGCCAATTTCACGGAACAGCAGCAAAATAAGTCGTTCGCTTTTCTTTTGGTCAATGGCTACCACTCGCCCAAAGAACTGATCGACGCCAAAACGTGCCACTACCTTATTTCCAAAAAACTGCCCAGTCCGATGGGTGCCTACCTGACCGCTTTCCGAGAAAAATCGGCCGCGTTGGAAATGCAAAAAGCCAAAGGCGGGGAAGTGTTCGATTGGGGTGAGGTGCAGGTGTACTTGAAAGAAAATGGAATCGTGAAATCGGTGGGGAATCGCTAATCCATCAATTGGTTCCACCCTTCCGAAAGCATGGGGTTTGAAACCCCATGCTTTCGGAAGGGCTACATCAACCTTTTTTCAACAAGTAAGAAACAAGCCAATTTTTCATCAATAAAAATTACATCATGAAAACATTTTATCAGTTAGCAATCATATTGTCGGCCCTGATGGCAATCTACTCCTGTGGTGGAGACAGCCAAAACGCAGTTACCAATAACGCCACGACAGCAGCTGCAACACCAGTCAAAGGCCAAGCCGCAGTCGCAGACGACGAGTCCTCCAAAAATGTATTGCAGATCGCTATTGGCTCAAAAGACCACACCACGTTGGTAGCTATGGTGCAAGCAGCCAACTTGGAAAACGTATTGGTCAATGCTGGGCCATTGACTGTTTTTCACCGACCAATGCAGCATTCGACGCCCTGCCAGCAGGCACGGTGGAAGACTTGTTGAAACCAGAAAACAAATCGAAACTGGCGACCATCATCAAGTTCCATGCTTCCCCCGGCAATTACCAGGGCGACTTATTGAAGGATGGCATGAAGCTCTACCAAGCCAGCGGCCATTATGTGGATGTGAAAAAAGATGGGGATACCTGGACGGTCGGCGGTGCGAAGATATTAGGAACCGTGCAAGCTTCAAATGGCGTAGTGCACGTGGTGGACAAGGTGATGCTGCCGCCGCAGTGAGTACAGTCGGCAGTCGGCAGTTGGCAGTCGGCAGTTGGCAGTTGGCAGTTGGCAGTGGGCAGTTTTTAAATTTAATAAATTTTCAATGCGAACCTTTTTCCTATCAATTATCCTAAATTTTCTGTGGTGCTTGGTTTTCGCCAACACCATCGAAGTCTGCCCGACCTGCGAGTGCAGCACGGTGTCGTCTGCCATTGTGGAGGCGAAGGACGGTGATGAAATATTGGTGCATCAAGGCACCTATCGGGAAGGGAAAATTATTGTAGATAAAACTTTGAGCCTAAAAGGTTTGGGCCACCCCGTATTGGATGGGGAAGGCCAAACTGAGATTTTGACCATCACGGCCAGCGGCGTTACGGTGGAAGGTTTTGTCATCAAAAATGTGGGCACCAGCTATCTGGAAGACCGGGCGGGTATCCGGGTGAAGAAGGCGCAACATTTCACCATCCAAAATAACCGACTGCTCAACACTTTCTTCGGCATCTATCTCGAACACTCAAGTGATGGCTTGATCACTGGCAATGAGGTTACAGGGGAAGCGGTACAGGAGTCTTCGTCCGGCAACGCCATCCACCTTTGGTATTGCAAACGGGTGAAAATTGAAGGCAACCTCGTCCGAAATCACCGGGATGGCATTTACCTCGAATTCGTGGACAACAGCGTGATCCAAGCCAACACCAGCGAAGACAATCTACGGTATGGTCTGCACTTCATGTTTTCCAATAATGATGATTACCTGAACAATACTTTCCGCAGGAACGGGGCAGGCGTAGCGGTCATGTTTTCCAAAAAAATAAATATGCTGGAAAATGTCTTTGAATACAATTGGGGCAAAGCGAGCTACGGTATGCTGCTGAAAGAAATCTACGATGCCGACATCAAGCACAATGTTTTCCGGGAAAACACCATAGGCATTTATGTGGAGGGATCCACCCGCATTAATTATTTACAAAATGATTTTATCCGGAATGGCTGGGCCCTCAAAATCTCCGGAGGCTGTCTTGACAACACAGTGAGCGGGAACAATTTCCTCTCCAACACTTTTGAACTGTCCCTAAAAAACAACGCTAACAACAATGTTTTTGACGGCAACTATTGGAGCGATTACAGCGGCTACGACCTCGATAGGGATGGTACCGGCGATGTACCTTACCGTCCGGTCAAACTGTTCAATTATGTGGTCAATGAAACCCCCGAAGCCTTGGTGCTACTCCGTAGTTTATTTGTTGACATTATTAATTTTTCTGAAAAAGTAAGCCCGGTTTTCACACCAGAAAATGTGGTGGACAACCGCCCGGCGATGAAGAAATTTACGGTGGACGGTTAACGGTAGGACGGTGGACGGCATGCCCGTTCCACCGTCAACCGTCAACCGTCAACCGTCAACCGTCAACCGTTTAGCATGATCTCGATCCAACACCTCCGCAAAAAATTTGGGAAAAACGAAGTCCTCAAGGGCATTGACCTGCACTTCGACAAACCCGGCATTACGGCTGTACTGGGCCCCAATGGTTCGGGTAAAACGACCCTGATCAAATGCCTGCTCGGCATGGTCATACCCGACAGTGGGTGCATCTGTATGGATGGCGAAAATATTGGTGGCCAGTGGGCTTATCGCGAGCGGTTGAATTACCTGCCACAGATTGCCCGTTTTCCTGAAAACCTCACCCCAAGGGAGCTGTTCAGCATGGTGAAAGACTTGCGTAAGGGCAGCGCTAATGACGAGGAACTGATCCAGTTATTTGACTTGGCGCCCCATTTGAATAAGCGCCTCTGCAATCTCTCTGGCGGCACCAGGCAAAAGATCAACCTTGTATTGGCCTTCATGTACGACAACCCCTACTTGGTGCTCGACGAGCCGACATCTGGCCTCGACCCGGTAGCAATGCTCCATTTGAAAGAACTGATTGAAGCGGAAAAACAGCGAGGCAAAACCATCCTCATCACGACCCATATCATGGGTTTTGTGGAGGAAATTGCCGACGACATTATCTTCTTGCTGGAAGGGCACATCCATTTCAAGGGAAGCCTACGGGCATTAAAACAACAGCACCAAGAACCTTCTCTGGAGAAGGCCATTGCGGCGATGATGCTACAGCAGAATGGGAAAGCCGTAGGGATGACGGATATGGAACCAATCTCTTTTCCTGTGACAAGAATGCTGGCCGATGAGAATTAAAAATGAGGCCATTGAGGGCTGTAATTGATTGCTCAAAATGCAACGATGCCTTCATCCCTGATCACCAATTAACTAATCACGAATCAACCATGCACAAAATACTCAAATACAGTTTTTCCGACCTCATCCGCAGCCGTTGGACGTTTGTCTATTGCGCTTTTTATTTACTGTTCACATTGGCCTTGTTGTGGTTGAGCAATGACCTGTCGAAAGTGACGATAAGTTTGATGAACGTCATCCTTGTGTTGGTGCCTTTGATCGCCACCATGTTCAGCATCATGTATTATTATAATTCAAGGGAATTTACGGAACTGCTACTGGCACAGCCCATCCAACGAACGAGCATTTTTTGGGGTCAGTATTTGGGCGTCGCCTTGTCACTTTCAGTGAGTTTATTGGTGGGGGTTGGTGTGCCGTTTATTTTGTTCGGCATTTTCGCCTCTGGCGAAATATTCAATTTTTCGACAGTAATATTGGTGGGTATTTTCCTGTCCTTTATTTTTTCCGCCATTGCATTTTTCATTGCATTAAAAAATGAAAACCGCATCAAAGGGTTTGGACTTGGCATATTGGTGTGGCTATTATTGGCGGTTGCCTATGATGGTATTTTTCTATTATTGCTGGCACTTTTCAGCGATTACCCAATTGAGGGTTTTGCAATGGGCGCTTCCCTCTTCAACCCGATCGATTTATCAAGGATTCTGATTTTGTTAAAATTGGACATCTCCGCACTGATGGGATACACGGGAGCGGTTTTCCAGAAATTTTTGGGCGGTACAATGGGAATTGTTGCCGCATTAATGATGCTGTTATTCTGGGTGGGCATCCCAGTTTGGGGGATCAAAAGAGTAGCTTCGAAAAAGGATTTTTAGATAAAAATGCGGTAGCAGTACTTTCCCGAAAGATGCCCTGATTTACCAGCTTCCAGATTTCTCATTCCCTGATGGGTATTTCCCTTGCGTTCATTGATTTAAATGGAACAATCAATTGGATTTTCCCAACTTTGCACCATGAAATGGTTACCAAGCAAACGGACCTGGCTGCAGATCCTCTTTTGGGGGCTGCTGTGGATTGCGATCCCTTTCTTGCTGGCGGGCGGGGTGGCGGAAAATTACGAACGCTACTACTACCACGGCATGATTGTTTTCTGCGGTACGGTGTTGATTGTTTTAATCAATGTCGAATTCCTTTTCCCCAAACTCTACCTAGCTAAAAAACAACTTCCCTACATTTTGGCCGGAGCGGCCCTCGTGATATTTATTACCTTTTTGGATGAATGGGACGCCACCCCTTGGGAGCAATATTTTCACCGTACAGCACCCAATAGGGGAAACAGGCCGCCCCTCAACTCCTCTATGCAGTTCATGAAAATGATCAGCAACCTCACGCCCTATATCACTGTTTTCGCCAGCAGTGCCCTGATCGAGATTGCCAATTTTGCCAACAAAAAAACCAAGGAAGCGGCTGATTTCAGGAATGAAAAATTGGAGTCGGAAATGAAATTCCTCAAGTCGCAGTTCAACCCGCATTTCTTGTTCAACGCCCTCAACAATATCTACACCTTGTCCGTCATCAAATCGGACAAGACCCCAGACAATCTGTTGAAGTTATCGGGCATGCTGCGCTACATGCTGTACGATTGCAAAGCAGAAACGGTCACTCTGGGTAAGGAGATCACTTACCTCAAACATTTTATTGACCTCCACCTGCTCAAAGATAGCCGCGGCCTCAACGTGGACGTACACCTTGATGAAAGCCGTCCCAATTTGGAGGTAGCTCCCATGTTGTTTGTCCCGTTTATCGAGAATGCCTTCAAGCACAGCCGTATTGAGGATTTGGAAAATGGATGGATCAAAATCGACCTGACAACCTTTGACGATCATGTTGTTTTTAAGGTGGAAAACTCATTATCCAAAGAGGAATTTACCAAAGACAAAGTGGGCGGCATCGGCCTCGAAAACGTACGCCGCCAACTCGAACTCATGTATCCAAACCAGCACGAATTGGACATCCAGCAACTAGCAGGGGAATTCCGTGTTTGTTTGAAATTGCAAGTGTTATAGTTTCATGGTTTCATGGTTAAAGCAGCCATGAAACAGTGAAACCATGAATCAGTAAAACCATGAAAACCCGCTGCTTAGTCATAGACGACGAAGAACTCGCCCGCACCTTGCTCGAGAATTACATCAGTCGATTGCCCAACCTCGAACTGGTCGGGCAGTGCAAAGACCCGATGGAAGCCATCCAGATCATGCAGGAAGAACCCGTTGACCTGCTCTTCCTCGACATCCAAATGCCGGGGCTGACCGGCATCGAATTTCTCCGCAGCCTCAAACAAAAGCCCCTCGTCATTTTCACTACTGCCTATCCCGACTACGCCATCGAAGGCTACTCCCTTGATGTGATTGATTATCTGTTAAAACCCTTTGGTTTTGATCGGTTTGTGCAGGCCGTCAATAAGGCCAATGAAATGATGCAACTAAAATCAGCAGCTACCAATACGCCCACCGATGCCAAGGATTTTATTTTGGTAAAAGCCGAACACCGGATTCATCGCATCAAATACGACGATATTAATTTCATCCAAAGCATGCGGGAATACGTGGCCTATTACACCCCCAGTGGCCGCATCCTGTCGCTTAATTCGCTGAAAAGCCTGGAGACTGAACTGCCAGCCGACCGTTTCATCCGCATCCATAAATCTTACATCGTAGCCATTGAAAAAGTAAGTGTATTGGAAGGGAATTTGGTGCATATCGGAAAGGAGAAATTGCCGATCGGGGCGAGTTACTTGTGAGGAAGTACTGGGGCGGATATTTCAGAGTAAGGGAAGTGTTAATTAAGCGATTGCTACTTAAGTAATGGCAATTCAAGCTGTGATGAATCAAGTTATAATTTTTCAAAAAAGCCCCACATTAATTTTTCAATTTAATTCCCATCCATATTAACAGTCGGTCGCCTTCCACCTTTCCACACCGATCGGGGTTTCCTTTGCTTTTTTAATGGCCTGACCCGAACGGTTTTTATCATAGACCATCGCCCTGGTCATAATTAAACTTGTCCCGATAATAATGAACAATAAAATACCCGGTTCGAACCCTTCCACTTGTGCGCTTTTGGGAATGGCATAAAATAACAAAATAGTAATTAGTCCACGGGGCGCAACAAATAATTGTGGGATAATGTCAGACCCGATAAACAGCCGTAAGATCACAAAACGGATCGCATAAATGGAAAGGATTATTAATAGGCTGACAATGGCCACATTCCAATCGGCCAATGATTTTAAAACAATGGTGATTCCAAAAATAACAAAGAAAAAAGTCCGCACCACAAATGCCGTTTCCATTGTCACCACATGCAGCCCTTCATAAATATGGTTGGCTTTTTCCAAGTGCAGCCATTCCCCCAATTTGCCTCTGAAAAACAATTTCATATTGGCAATGAGCAACCCAAAAACCAAAATAATAATCAGCGAAGACAAGTGCATTTGTTTGCCAACCGCATATAGCAATAATAAAACGGCAATTAATAAAAACAGCTTGGTATGACTCCTGATATTTTGGAAAATAAATACAATCATATAACTCGCCACCAACGAAAGAGCCACTGTCAATAAAACATTGACGCCGAACCCCGCCAAGCCATTCGAATGTTCGGCGGTAGATTCCATTTGTGCCGTCAAAAAATAAAAGAGCATGATCCCCAATATATCCGAAAAAGTACTTTCGTAAATATGGAATTCTTTTTTGGTTTCTTTTAATCCCGAAACACTGGGGATGATAATCGCACTGGACAAAATGGAAAGGGGGGTTGCATATAGCCATGCTTTTTCGATGGGCATGCCTGGGATAAATTGTTGTAAAATAAACGCTGCCGCCCACGCAGATAATAACAGGCCGATCAATGCTATAACCATCGCTTTAGCAATCGGAATATATTTTTCTTTTTTTAGCTCTAACTCCAGAGCTGCTTCCAATACAATCATAATTAACCCAACAATTCCAAGCACTTCCAGAACCGGAAAAAAATCAATTTCCCCAATGCTCAAGGCATCCATACCTAATTTCAATAAAATACCCAACAGGATCAGCATCAGCACCGATGGGATATTTGTCTTGCGGGAAATTTCCCCAAAAACAAAAGACAAAATAATAATGATCGATGCTTCAATAATCAGGTTATATGATGATAATATTTCCATTGTAAAATTTATTTAAATTGTGTTCTCCTAAAATAATTTAGGGCTTCACCCTAAGCTATTATTTCGCCCTTTGACTTTGGGCTTTACCAGTCCGTAAATAATTATTTTCGTACTTTGACAAATAGCATGGAACGGATCAAATAATCAGGTTTTTAAGTGAGTGGAAATTTTTTCAAAATTTCCACTCACTTAAAAACCTGATAGAGATGGAGGTAAAAAAATAAAAAATTGAAAATTTTTTATTTTTTTACCTCCATCTCTCCTTGTTTTTCTGCTCCACGGGATTTATCAAAGAACCATTATTTTTTTACAATTTCGGTATGATAGCCCCATTCACCGATCAATAAAATAAGATCGTGTAAATGGTCTTCTTCTTTTACCGAAACCCGGGCGTTTAATTGATTAGGCTCTTTTTGCGAAAAATGAAAATCTGGTTTATGCTCCCAATCAAGGTAAGGGGCGGCAATCAACATATCCATTATTTTTTCGCCGGATGGGATTTTATCACTTGTTGTTTTGGGAGAAATTTTCAAGCGGTAATAACCCCCAATCTGCTCGCCCGAATGCAATAAATAACCATCGGCTAATAATTTGGAATAATTGATATAATGCAGGCCTTTATTGTTGGCAAGCCGCAAACCCAATCGCCCCATTTTTGCAATAAAACCATTTAATTCCCCCGTACTTAATCGCGTCCCCATCTTAATATTTTTATCAAACTGAACTACTCGTCCGCTCAAATAATCCCTCAAATGGGCAAACCCAGCCAATAAAACAATGCCCAATCCCAACCCATGAAATAGCGGGTTGATAAATACGAACCCCACCCCCAACACCAACAAAACTATCGGCTCATAAACCAGCAAAACCGTTTTAATGATTCGCTGTACTTGTCCTTGGTATCTACCAAAAAATGGGGTTCTTACCAATCGCCGGTCAAAAAACCGCAAGGCAAAATACAGCGCAGCCAGACCCATTGCAGTGGTCAGCCAGTCGCCCCAATTGTATTGTAATGGTTCCATATTTTTTAATGGATAATTGAAAATGGATAATGGACAATTAACTCAAACATTTTCAATTTTCAATTTTCAATTTTCAATTAAATTTTAAATAATCCTTGCGCTCCAGCCTGCGGGCAATTTCGTTGGCGGCCACTTCATTTAATTCCAGCCAACCATCGAGCTGCCGGGACAGGAGGCCGACGCTGAGCAGGCGTTTTAAGATACTGCCATATTTTTCCTGAAAAGAAGGGCCGAACATTTTCCGCAAACGGTATTCATTTGTCCTTTTTTCCATCAAAATGGCAGCCAACAAAACAGCCCTGTCCGGGTTTAGGAAATCTGGAAAATCTTGGGTGGCCGAATATTGGTGGAACACTCTTTCATCGTCTATTTTCGCAGTGGAAAATGCCCATTGGTTGAGCGCATCACCAATATTGCCTCCGACCGATCGATAGATATTTGAAATCAGCTTATCGAATAGTTTGGGGTTGATCTCCTCCCCCTTCCCGTCCACCAAAGTTTTATGGGTAGCGCCATGTCTGATCAAAATGGCTTTCCGGATTTCGTCCTGTCCCATGCGGTCGAGGCGTATTTCCGTTTGGAAAATTTTGCTGATGTCGAAGATGCGGTCCAGATGAGATTTCACCCAATTGCTCATCGAGACCATGTAAAACAATTGATCGGAATAATTGTCGATATGCTTTTTTAAATGGCGGACATTGGTCTGCAACGAAAACGCCTCGTCACTCCAAATTTCAAGGTCGTCTATCCAAACCAATGGGCGTTCGTTCAGGGTATGTTTCCGGATAAAATCAAGTGCTTTACCGAGGTCGTATCCTGTTTCCAATGTCCGGCCCTGTACCTTCAAAGTCGTATTCGGGGAAAGCCGGATGGTCTGTTCAGGGAAAAAACGGTTGGCGATTATTTCACCAAAAAGGGATTTGCCACAAAAACGGATACCGCTCAACACGACCGCCCCCCGGTAGCCCAACCGCCATTGCCCAATGACATTTTCCAAATGACGGATTTCATTGGCACGGCCCACCCAAAACGACTCGCCGAGGTAGCCTTTGGTGAGGAAAATACTGGCGTATTGGTTATTGTTCTCATCCCCTTTGCGGGACTGCACATATCTGACCACCCGCTCCGAATCGCTCAGTATTTCCTCCTGTGCCACGGTGGTTTTTATTTGTGCGACCCTTCCTGTCAGACGCCCCAACCATTCCCTGGCTTTTTCTATCAACTCGTTGCGGTCTATGCCAAATCGGTTGATGGTATATTCAAGCGAAACCGGCAGAAATTCGCCGGACAGGTCATATAAATTGGAAATTTTGAACTGTGCCGATAGCCGTTCCCCGATCATTCGTTCCAGTTCCTGCAAGTTTTTCCCCCATCCATCTGCCTTGATTAAAAAGGTGTTCAAAGGCTGGCTGATATCTGCTATACTTCCAGCGTCTTTTGCGCCGTCTTTATTTTCATTGGTAGCCAAAATGACCCGGTTGCGGATGTTGACGAGCGACATTTTCATGCCGTAACTTACATTGTCGGTCAACTCCCATATTTCATAAAACAGGGGCAGTATTTCCGACTCCAGCCACTGTCGGGCGCTTCTCTTGATATTGATTTCTTTGTACTGTAAAATACCTCCATCGATCGAAACAGGCACCTCTGTCTTACCCTGGAGGGCCTCCAATTCTTTTTCATAGATTTCCGTGAAATCGTTGAGGTGATTGCGAACATTTATTTTGGTTTCCGCCTCTTGCAGATAGGGAGGAATCCTGCTAAGCTTACTTTCCAAATTTTCAGCGATATAAGCAATCGTGTTTTGAGCGGTTTGCTTGATTTCGCTGATCTCGTTTTTGCACCACGTTATCTCTTCTTCTGCTGTTTTTTTTATGAAATGAAAATTCTCTGAGAGCGTTTTTATTTGTTCAAATTGTTGATCCAAATGCTGGCATTGTTCCGCCAATTTCTCCAATTGGTTTTTGTAAATAGGCCACGGGTTTTGTTGCTGCTCCCATTTGGTGATATTTTTTTTAGCGCTGTTTTTATTTTTTTTCAAAATGGAAGTTTCCCGTTCCACCACATTTTTTATTTCTGCGGCAGCGGCCTCCACCACTTCTTTTGATTGCCTTTGCAGGTCTTCGACAGCGGCCTCTGTTATTTTATGATCCAACCATAAAATATGCGCCTTCTGCTGCTGGAACAGCACATCCCGCCATAAAATAAAAAAAGATTTCACCCGGTCGGCCCAGATAAAATCAATGATATAATTCGGCAATTTTTCTTCAGCTTGGGTGCGCCCCATTTTGGGCGCCAACTGCCCGAAACTGTCCTCCCCAACCTTGATGGCAGCTTCCACTAATTCCCCTGCCCCCACGGTTAAAGCGGACAAATGGCCGCTTATGTCTTTGACGGCCCATGCCTGTTGGATAGTCTCGTCCAGCAGGTTTTCAAAAGGAAGTAAATAGGAATTGGCGTTGGTCATTTTCGTTCGTTTGTTGCAATGCTATTGGCGGCGTATACTTTACTACTTCATTTACTTGAGGCTGTTTTAAAGTCCTTTTGACGCTGATTATTATGACAATTAAGATCATTTATGATCTTTAAAAATTTCATTCTTAAATCATAATGATCAGCGTCAAAATTAAAATCCACATCTTGTGAGACAGCCTCAAGTAAATGCACAAGTCTGAACAGGTGGCAGCATAGTTACTAAAAAGCAATGATACTTTAATGTTCACTCTCTGGCCGATTTACATTTACTTCTAAAGGCTCTTTGTATAATTTGTGCTCCAATACCTGCGAAGGCAGGTTGAACCCATTGGTGAGCAGCAGGTCTTTCACTTCTTGGATGATCTGGCTGCGGATCGTGAAGCCAAGATAGGAAGGCGATTGGTTTTTTCCTTTTAAAACATCCACCCAAAACAGCACTTGGATGTCGATCGTGAATTCCCCAATATCAGTGACCAGCACATTGGGCGCCGGTTTTTTCAAAACATCCGGCTCGCTGTCCAAGTAATTCATAATCAAAGCCTTGGCCTTCGGCACATCGGACGGCACGTCCAGCCCGATCATGAATTGTTGGCGGAGCAGCCCATCCCTGGTGTAATTGACCACGGCATTTTTAACGATCATGGCGTTGGGGATAAAAATATCTTTTCCTTCGATGTTGCGGATATGGGTCGTGCGCATGTCCATCCCTTTCACGGTCCCTTTAAAGCCGCCTACCTCGATAATGTTGCCGATGCGGAAGGGCCGATTGACCGCCAACAGCAGTCCCGCCAGAAAATTTTCACCAATATCTTTAAAGGCAAAACCCAAAATAATAGCCGTCACTCCTGCCCCAGCAATCAAGCTGCTCATGATCCCACTAAACCCTAAAATGTCCACTGCCGCAATCAGTCCGATCAGGTAGAATGCCCACTTCGCCACGTTGGCCAAGAACTTGGTAACAATGGTCTCCTGCCATTTTTCCGCAAATTTTTTGCTGAATATTTTATATAAAAAATGGCCGATCAAAAAGAACACTAAAAAGATAACAAGGGCCGCCAGCAGTTTGGGCAACATGCCGATCATCATTTCCCAAAAATCAATAAAAGTATTTTTTATTTGCTCGTTCATGACAGGTTGTTTTAATGAACTACAAGTAAGGTAAAATTCCCGTTACTGTCTTTCAATGATTTAGGTCAATAGGCGGGGAGTAATTTTCCCGATCTAAATCAATGCATTTTCTTTAGAAAGGGAGTAGTTTTTAGGGAAGCAAATTGAAAGGCAATCATTTTTGAATAGCATAAGTTTATTTTTTTAAACACATAGGCACATAGGCTCACATGAGTAGTGTACCAACCGCCAAAGGCGGTTGCTCCCTATGTTTTCTTATGTGTCTATGTGTTTAAAAAAGAACTAAAGCTTAAATATTAGATATCAATTTATGAGGCTAAAAATTACTGCTTTAGGGCAGAATAACCATCTACTCCGGCTCCTTGGATTCCATTGAAGGAGAGTTTACATTAACGGCATTGCGCAGCCAAACATCTTGTTGGGGGAACGGTATTTCCACCCCGTTTTTCCGGAAAAGTTCAGCGATCTTGAAGCGGATGTCGCTTTTGATAAATTCGATCCGGAGAAATTGGTTGGTGTAAAAATGGAGTTCAAAATCCAGCGATGAATTGCCAAAATCTTTGAACTGCACCCGTGGTTCGGGTCTTTTCAAAACATCTTTATGGCTCTTGGCAGCTTGCAACAACAGGGCCGTTACCAATTCCACATCGGAGGCGTAGGCCACCCCGACCTTTACTTGAAAACGGGTGGGATTCTTGTTGTGGCTGAGGTTGATGACGTTGTTGACCACCAGTTTAGAATTGGGGATAATGATGGAAATTTCATCCCTCGTTTCCACTTTTGAAGTCCTGATCCCAATGCTGGAGACCGTTCCAATTGTCCCGTCAATGGACAGAATGTCGCCCACTTCAACCGTCCCTTCCGACAACAGGATAATGCCCGACACCAAGTCATTGAAAGTTTGTTGCAGCCCCAAACCAATGCCCACCAACAGAGCTGCTGCTCCACCCAAGAGCACCGACAATTGGATACCAAGCACTTGCATTGCACCTAAAACGGCCATGGTGTAGATCACATATTTAAGGAGGGTTACGATCGTGTACTGCCTACCGACGTCCACATTCCTTTTTCTGAAAAACCGGTTAAGGATAGTTCTCCGGATGAACAGGATCAGCAACCTAGCCCCAATAAGCACCATGATCGCCATTAATATATGATAAACACTAATAGTATTATCGCCGAATTTTATAAGTTCAGTATTAAGTATCTTATGAATCTCCATAATTTCATTTTGTCCCAAAAATCTAATGAATGACCGGAAAAGAAAAATTGGTCACTCATAATTCTATCAAGCGCACTGCCTTTTATTTTTTATCACTGTGGTATATTTCCTCCTCGCCCCAAGCAAACAATTTATCCTTATCAGGCGGCAACAATTTATCTGACTTTTCCGGGTAATCGATGATGGAGAGTACATGCCGCATCGCTTGTATCCGGCTCTCTTCCCGGGCGCTGGCCCGCACGATGGTCCAAGGTGCGTGCTCGGTATGAGTGCGTTCGAACATGTTGTTTTTATACCGGGTAAAATCATCCCAATGCTGTTGCGCCGCCAGATCGACCGGACTGACTTTCCAGCCTTTCAACGGGCTTTCGATGCGCTGTTTGATGCGTGCTTTTTGTTCGATCATATCAATGGAAAACCAAAATTTCACGAGGATGATACCGTCGTCCACCATCATTTTTTCCAGCCCGGTCACTTGCTGCATGAACAGCTCGTATTGCTTTGGGGTGCAAAAACCCATAACCGGTTCGACCACGGCCCGGTTGTACCAACTACGGTCGAAAAAAACGATTTCCCCAGGATTTGGCAATTCCCGAATGTACCGTTGAAAATACCATTGCCCCCTTTCAATGTCAGTTGGTTTGCCGAGGGCAACCACCGTGTATTCCCGAGGGTTGAGGAATTGGGTGAAACGGAAAATGGCAGCCCCTTTCCCAGCAGTATCCCGTCCCTCAAAAACAAGGGCCAGGCGTTTATTTTGGTCATGGATGTATTTCTGCAATTTGAGGAGTTCGACTTGGAGCAGGTACAGCTCTTCAATGTACTTGGTTTGGACTTGGTAAAATTCTTCGATGGTCCGTTTCTTCATATCCTGTAACTGGTTTGTTTTTTCTTAAATGCACATTTGACTTTATGCTAAAATTAGAAATCGGAAAATTAAGTAACTGATTATCAATTTCTTAATTTCTAATTTCCAAATTTCTAATTCCCTAATAGTCTTTATTCACTTACCTGATCAAATACATAACCAACACCCCTGAAAAATATCCCAGCAATGCCAGCCAGGTTATCTTTTTTAAATACCAGATAAAGTCAATTTTCAACAAGCCCATAATGGCGACCCCCGCTGCCGAACCAATAATCAAAGCGCTCCCGCCCGTACCAGCACAGTAGGCCAATAATTCCCAAAAGGAATGGTCCTGCGGATAGGTTTCCAGCGAGTACATCCCCATTGCCCCAGCTACCAGCGGCACATTATCTACCACCGAGGAGAGGAGGCCAATGAAAATATTGACGAGGTAAATATCCGCAAACGTCTTATCGAGTAGATTGGCCAAATCGGTTAAATGACCCGCCGTTTGCAGGCTGGCCACCGCCAGCAGGATGCCCAAAAAGAATAGGATGCTCGGTGTGTCTATCTTGCGAATGACGCCTGCGACGGAAAGCCCAGCTTTGGATTCGTGGTGCTTGTCGCGGTGGATAACCTCCGTCACTACCCAAAGTACGCCAAGGCTCAACAGCATGCCCATAAACGGAGGCAAATGGGAGAAATTTTTAAAAACGGGCACAAACAACAAGCCACCTACGCCAAACCAAAAAATGAATTTTTGCTCAAAACTGGACACCTCGTGGTGATGGGCGTTATCCCCCTTTAAAACAACTGGGCGCTCCACTTCCCCTTTCATCTTCAAGGTTAGGAAAGCCAATGGCACCAACAGACAGAGCAGACTGGGGAGAAAAACGGCCAATACGATTTTGCTCGCAGTGATCTGCCCGCCGATCCACAACATGATGGTCGTGACGTCGCCGATGGGCGACCAGGCCCCGCCAGCATTGGCGGCAATGACGACCAGGCCTCCGTAAAACCATAAATCCTCTTTCCCCGCAATGAGCTTTTTCAATAAAGCCGCCATAACGATGGCCGTCGTGAGGTTGTCAAGGGCTGCCGAAAAGAAAAAGGTGATCGTACAAATTATCCAGAGCAATTTGATGCGACTGGTAGTCGTGATCCTATCCGTCACCACTTGGAAGCCTTTGTGGGCATCGATCAACTCCACCACGGTCATGGCGGCCAACAAGAAAAATAATATCTCTGCGATTTCGCCCACATGTTCGAGCAAGGTTCGGTCAAGGAAATGAGCGGCCTCATCCAAGTGACCAGCCATTTCAGGATGCCCCCCCAGCAAGGTATCCCTCCCAAAAAGTAAGACCGTCCAACACAGAACGCCCGTCAAGATGGCGGATGCGGCCTTGTCGATTTTGACATTGTGTTCAAGTGCAATGAACAGATAACCCAGAACAAAAATGGATATTAAAAGCCAGTACATAATGAATGGTTTTACGCGTTATTAATTAATTCAAGTTGCGTTGAATAGCATTTAAATGGTATTCGGTTCAACGGTATTTCGGTATTAAGGTATTTCGGTTGCCAAACACCCGTGTCCTGTTCATCGATGCACCTTTGAACCGATACACCGTAACTCAGATTAAATAACAAGCGACAAATTAAAAGCAAAATACAGCCATTAAAAAATCCCCTTTCAGTATTAATTCTACTGAAAGGGGATTTTACAATAATTTAATCAAATCAATATTTTACCAATCTGCCGCATAGCACTGTATTTGATTCAAAAAGGGGTTTAGTTGGGGACATTAGTTGGGTTGAGCAGGTCATAAAACTGGGCCAGATTTGACCGCACCGTCAGGTCACCCACCTGCGTCAACAGTTGGCCACGTAGGGATCTCAGGTCTACAATTTGGTTTTTCAATTCTTGGGTCTGTTCCTCTCGGTTTTTCATTTTTTAAACACGGATTAAATTTGATGAATTGAATGGTTGGTTATTATTCATCACAAAGACTTGGGAAAATCCGTGGGTCACTCCACTTACCAATCTATTTTTTTGAAAATGTAAAAAATGCTCTACTCTACCCCACCCCAGCACAAATATTTCATGACCAAAAAATCATCCATGCCGTACTTCGAGCCTTCACGTCCGAAGCCACTTTGTTTGATGCCGCCAAATGGGGCAACCGCCGTGGAAATCATGCCCGTATTGATCCCGACCATCCCATATTCCAACGCCTCGGCGACCCGCCAGATGCGGGCGTAATCCCGTCCATAAAAATAGGAGGCCAACCCAAACGGCGTATCGTTGGCCAAGCGGATGACTTCCTCTTCCGTCTCGAATTTAATGACCGGGGCGATGGGGCCAAATATTTCTTCCGAACTGATGTCCATACTGGGTAACACGCCCGTCAGCACGGTGGGTTCGTAAAAAGAGCCGTTCCCTGCAATGGTTTTCCGCTGGCCACCTGTCAGCACATGAGCACCTTTTGTGGTAGCATCTTTCAACAGGCGCTCCACTTTTTCCATCGCCTCTGCGTTGATAAGCGGGCCTATTTCCACCCCTTTGTCCATCCCGTTCCCAACGCCTAATTGGCTGGCCGCCTCGGCCAGTTTTTTGGTAAATTTTTCATAAATCCCTGCCTGAGCATACAGGCGGTTGGCGCAAACGCAAGTTTGTCCGGCGTTGCGGTATTTGGAGGCAATGGCACCCGCCACAGCTGCATCTAAGTCGGCATCGTCGAAGACGATGAACGGGGCGTTGCCGCCCAATTCCAGCGATAGTTTTTTCACCGTGTCAGCACTTTGCGCCATGAGCAACTTGCCGATTTCGGTAGAGCCGGTAAACGAAAGTTTCCGCACCAATGGGTTGCCAGTCAACTCTTTTCCGACCGCCGCAGGTTGCTGGGTCGTAACGATATTCAACACGCCCGGCGGGAATCCCGCCTCTTCTGCCAACACCGCCAATGCCAGCGCCGAAAGCGGCGTATCCTCGGCTGGTTTGATGACTACAGTACAGCCAGCGGCCAACGCTGGGGCCACTTTTCGGGTAATCATGGCGTTGGGGAAATTCCACGGCGTGATGGCCGCTGCCACCCCGATGGGCTGCCGGATGGCCATGATCCGCAACCCTTTTCCGTGACCGGGAATGACATCGCCATAAACCCGTCTTGCCTCTTCAGCGAACCATTCTACGAAGGACGCTCCGTAGCGGATTTCGCCTTTGGCTTCAGCCAGTGGCTTTCCCTGTTCCGTGGTGAGCAGCACGGCGAGGTCGTCAATGTTTTCCATTTGCAGGGCATACCATTTTTTTAAAATATCGGCCCGCTCGGCGGCTGTTTTATCCCGCCAAGCGGGGAAGGCAGCGGCGGCGGCTTCAATAGCTGCTTTGGTTTCCACAGCACCCATGTCTGGTACGTCACCGATGTGCGAGCCGTCGTAGGGATTGGTGACAGGAAAGGTTTTGCCGTCATTGGCGGCGGTCCATTTTCCATTGAGATAGGATTTATTTCGGAGGAGGGATTTATTTTTTAAATTCATGATTAAAATATTTTTAGTCCAAACTTCTGTTTTGCCAGTAGGTCGTTTCATAGAAACAAATTCAGCGCAGGCTTCACTTCCGCCATTTTTCCCAGTATTTTTTTCCAACATTCGCCCAATAATCAGCCAATATTTCCCAAGAGATTTGCCCTCGGCGAAGGATGGTTTGACGAAGTGATTTTGCATGTTTTTCCTTTTTCAAAATGCTGGTTTGTTCCTCAGCGTTTGTAGGGAAATCGCCCTGCCAGCCTTTTTGTTCAACAGCCTTTCCATTGGCAGGCGGTTGCTGCACTTGAGCAACACTTGCCATTTCCTGTTCCAAGGCAGGCACGGACTTGGGAGCAATGGCAGGTAGCGGTTGGTCGAATGTGATGAGTTGGTATTGCTCTTGAAAATCATCGAAACTTTGCAGCACCGCATGCTGCGGCCAACGCAGCTGCACCGTGCCTTCCACGGGGCGGTAATCGACCGTGTAAAGCGTTCCAAAACCTTCGGCAAAATGGGTGTTGTAAAGAGGCCGCCGCAAAAAAGCATCTGCCAGTTTTTCGGGATCGTGCTCATTTTCCGACAACCAGTTTTCCAAAAACGCTGCCCGTTCAACAGTCCGGTTAAACAATGCATTTTCGGGCCAGTCAACCTTGCCCTGGTGATTGGTGGTAAAGTCCGCATCCGTTACCATGGGGGCTTTGTCGGGCGCTAACTGCACCGTTTTGAAAGCCCCCGTTTTATCGAGTACCGTCACGTTGTAGGACATGTGGGAAGGCACCCGAACCAATGCCTCAACGGCTTCTTCCACATTGCTACAAAACTCCAAAACATAGCGCAAAATGAACGGGATGCCAAAGCCTTGACCGACTTCTTTGCGCCCCCCAAAGTGAGGGAAACAGCCAGCCCATCTTCGTTCATGCCGTCCAACAAACCCGACAAGCAATCACTGGTCCCGATGACTTTTTTACCGTTCCAAGCAGTGAGCAACTGCGCCCCTTCGATGAGATTGGGGTGATAGTCATAATTACGCACCAACTGCACTACCCCCTCCGTCAACACGGCTTGGGAGCAACCACTTATGAAAGCGGGGGGTTGGTAACCTGTGAGGAAGCGGGCCGCCAGTTTGTCGGCATTGGTCAGCTTGCAGAGCCGCTCGTAAGTGGGCAACATTTCCGGCATATAATATTTAAGTGCATCCTGTGCGGTCTTTAAATCGGTCACATAAGATACACCTTTTGCGGCCAACCAAGTTCGGTAAGCCGGCCAGTACAGGTTAAAGCTTTTTTGCCACTTTAAACCTGGTTTCGTAGGCTCTGAAATAGCTTGGAAATGTAGTTGCATGGATGCTGATCTATACTTCGCTGCAATAGGTTTGGTGCATTTAAAATCAAGTCGAGGGGCAGGAGGCTACGCATGAAATGCCCCCAAAACTTCCCTCTAAATAACTCTACAATACCTTGAATCCACCGCTGTCGGCGATCTTTTCTTCAATGGCTTCCGGCTGTGCCGACGGGATGGACTTATAATTGGCACGGATCGCACTGATCCATTTTTTCGCCCTTGCTGTCAGTTGAAAATTATTGGTCATCAACCGTCCACGCATAACCAAAATCCCCATATCAGCCCCCTCGTACAGGTAGTCGCCTTTCCGGGTTATCCGAAGGAAAAAAGCTTCCTCTTCCAGCTCAACGTGGCGACGGTGGGTGTCCATCCGGTCGAACAAAATAGTATCGTCTGCCTGTATTTTCCAGATGCCCGACCGGGGAGCTTCGGTCACATATTCAATGGTGTCTTCGGTGTGCTTGACCACCAACTGGCTCCAACTATCGACATTCTCTTCATCATTCCAGCGGCGGTTGATCTCGTCCACGTCCAGCTCATAATCCCGGTCCATCCATTCCAAAATATGGAAAATAAACAGGGGCGCATCCGCCAGCGCAAATACCGCATGGTTGGTAATAGAACTGGCCCCAGTGATGCGCGGGTTCAGCTCGCCAAGATAAATACTCTGGTCATCTTGGTCAATTAAAAAATCCAACTCAAAATAACCTTTATATCCCTCTTCCCTCAGTTGGTCGCCAAACTGTTGGGTATATTTTGTTGCCTTTTTCCGTATGTCCGCCGTGAACGCTTCGGGGAAAATTTCATTGCCGCACCAACCGCCCCGGTAGGGTGTCAATTCTTTGAACCCGACCAATTCGGTCATGAGGGGCGCAACGATGGTGCCGTGCCGGGTCACACAAGCCTCGATAGCCGAGCCGCGGCAATTGATCCGCTTCATGATTTTCACCTCTTTTTCTTTTTCAATTTCGGCGGCATATTTTTCATAATCTTTTTCATTGGAAATAAAAAAGGTGGTGTGGCCCGAATCGCCGAAAGGGGTTTGAATGACCAATT
>JAWKLX010000075.1:0-25361 GCA_041392505.1 Saprospiraceae bacterium
GAATGTCTGATTTTGTGAAATATCCCCGATTCCAGCCCCAATAGGCATAGATACGTTTTTTGTGGGCACGAGCTTTTTCGGATCCTATCTGTGCATTTATTTCAGCAGTGGTAGCGATATTTAAAATTGCAAACAACAAAAAAAATAAAAAGGTATTTTTTTTCGTAGACTTCATTTATTGGGGATTATTCAATTTATAGAAATAATATTTAAATAACACAGTCGGTTTTGGTTTATTACTGACCGCTGTAAAATGAACCTTCTCATATTTTACGACCTCTCCACTATTCTCATTTTCTATTTCAAAAGATCCATATTTAGAATAGGTATAATTATATACCGCACCAACACCAAAAGCAAATCTTTTAAAAAATATTGGGCTGTTTGCCCACAGCCCAATATTGGACGTCGCCCCCCAACCTCTTCCACCCCATTTTTCTGGAGTTACTTTATTTTCGTTGGCGGTCAGTTTGGTAAATTGTGGCCCCGCACCAAATTGGAAAGAAAAAGCTAATTCAAATTTATTTAAAACCTGCACCCATACATTTGTCGAAGCAGCCAGCCCTACTTGGCTATTGCCTCTTCCAAAATGCACAACATAATCCTTCAACAAAAAATCACCTTTGATATGGTTGCGGTAGATGCCCGCCGCAAATTGGTAACCAGTTTTATTCGGGAATTGTTTTTTTAGAAAAGTATATTCCAACGAAGAAAAAGAGGATGGCTCATCGGGGGCAAAGCGTTGGCTATTATCAAAGATATTCAGATAATCAAAATTAGTGTTCAATTTCACCTCAGTTCCGTCACTTATTTGTTTTCGGTCGATCCGAAAATACTGGAAAGTAAAGTGGTGCTTTTGGTCACTTTGGGGAGAAAGCCATTTTGATATATTATTTTGGGTGAATAATATATTTGGAATAAAAAAAAATAAAATCAGAGCATAAAGACTATTTTTCATTTTATTCGTCAATCAATTATTTTATACAAGGTCGAATTACTATTACGCCCATAAAAACCCTTTGTTTTAATAGCCAACCTGAAACGCCAGTGATCCCCGTCTTCGGGCGGTGTTTTTATTTTCGCCTTTAAATCAATGCTTTCCCCTGCTTTTATTTTCTTAACTGGAAAACTTTCGGTAGCGGGTTGACAATGTTTGGGTACGCCATACCAAAAGAGACAATATTCGATACTTACTTCACCAGGTGGGTGGACAGAAAAATCAATATCCTTGTCAGTGGGGTTTTCCATCTTAATCGGAATCTCCAAAACGGTGTCAAGGGGCACTTCATAAGTCTGTTGTGGGATCCTTAATTTGACCCTGTTGTAATAGCGGTAATCAGGTGTTATGTCATAATTTAAAATGCCAGTTGAGCCGGTATCCAAGGTGTCTTTCCCTTGATCATGGATTTCGAAAACGGTTTTGCCTTGTATTTTTTCTTCGAGGTCAACCCGCAGGTCGTATTCTTTTCCCGCATAATTTACGGCATTGGCCGAGTGTGCAAATTTCCCCGTATAGAACATATATTTAGAAGGCTTTTGAAAAGTATTGTGAAAGACCACAGGAAGGTCGCCCGCTTTTTCGGAGATCATGGTTGCCCAATTTTTCCAACCGTGGAACTCATCCCTTTTCACCAAACCTTCTGGTAATAAATCCACCATCATATAAATCCGAAAAATCATTATTAGCATGAAACTCGGCACGAGTAATTTTAATGCCCGTGTTTTTAGTTTTTCATGATTAATTAAATAATGATAGCCAAAATAAAACATCGGTATGGCAGCCATCACCGTCCAATTGGGTTCGATACGGCCACGGGTACTTTGTAGCAAAAAGAAACCAAAAAAGCCGTAAAAACACCACTTCATGGTTTTTTCAAAATCATTGCCCGTTTTATATTTTACAGCAGCAGGAAATAAAATTAGACCGATGAGTGGGCCAAAAATCAATAATTGACCTAAAATATAATTAAAGAAAAATTCGATTTTATAAGGCACATTCGAACGGTCGAGGAATTGGTAACGGAAGGTGGGAAATTCATGCACGACCTGCCAATTAAAATGCGGAATATAGGCGAGTAATGTCAATACTGGAATCAACCAAAGGCTGGGTCGTTTTAATAATTTTAAATTGGGCAATATGGAAAATATAACGACCAATGCACCTTGATACTTACTATATGCCATGCCTATAACCGCAAATGAAATAATTAGCGCATTCAACCAACTGTCTTTTTCCAAATATTTTTTAAAAAAATAAAAATAAAATGCAGTAAAAAAAACAAGTGGAATATCTGGCACTGCGATGAACCCACCAACATGAATAATCGCCGTACTAAAAACCAAAGCGAAAAACAATGCCGGGTTATTTCCATTTATTGTTTTCCATATCAACCACAATGTGGCTGTACTCATAAGAACGATGGCCAATCGGACGCCCAGCTCATTTTCAAAAATAGCATAACCTATTTTTATAAAAAAAGCGATAGCCGGTGGGTGATCGAAATACCCCCAATCCAATTTTGTAGAATAAAACCAATAATAGGCTTCGTCGTGAATCAGTTCTGAAAAAAATGCTTGGATTAAATTCAGAACAATCCAGAACAGGAGATATGGGTATACTTTGTTCGGTAGTTTCATCGACACAAATATATTGGATATTTAAAGTATTGGAGAGCTTATGACGAATAATCATTTTTTCCGTTGTGTCACAAATATGACCAAGTCTTCTAATGATTGCCGGGCGGGAGAATTAGGAAAGGTGTGCAATATTTCAAACGCTTTTTTCGAGTATTCTTCCATTGCTTTTTGGGCATATTCGAGGCCACCACTCTGATTGACAAAATCAATAACCTCTCTAACCTTCTCTGGGCGGTCGCTGTATTTTTTGATGAGCCGGATGATATGTTTTTTGTTGCTTTTAGGGGCATTGTCCAAAGCGTAGATAAGGGGCAGGGTCAATTTTTTTTCCTGAATATCAATGCCAAGCGGCTTGCCCACATCGTCGGTGCCGAAATCGAAGAGGTCGTCCTTGATTTGGAAGGCAATACCAATGTACTCACCGAACAGGCGCATCCGTTCAATCACTTCCTCGTCTTTGGTAACAGAAGCCGCACCAGCACTGCAGGAAGCGGCAATGAGGGAGGCTGTTTTTTGACGGATCACATCGTAATAAATGGATTCTTTGATGTCGAGCCGACGGGCTTTTTCGAGTTGTAGCAACTCCCCTTCGCTCATGGCTTTCACTGCTTCGGAGAGGATTTCCAGTTGACGAAACTCCTTGTTTTTCAATGCCAATAAAAGCCCCTGCGCCAACAAATAGTCGCCAACCAATACCGCCACTTTGTTTTTCCAAAGGGCATTGATTGAGAAGAAGCCACGGCGTTCATAAGAATCATCCACCACGTCGTCGTGGACGAGGGAGGCGGTATGGAGCAACTCCACGAGGGAGGCTCCGATAAAAGTCGCTTCATTTATTTCACCACATAATTTGGCACTCAAAAAAACAAACATCGGCCGAACCTGCTTCCCTTTGCGCCGGACGATGTAGTACATGATACGATCGAGCAGGGGGACGTGGCTTTTCATCGCCTCCCGGAAGTGCGTCTCGAATTGGTCAAGTTCCTTTTCGATAGGTTGTTGGATCGTATGTAAGGAAGATTTCATGCGGTGGCAAAGGTACAACGGTAAACGGCAGACGGCCAACGGCAGTTGACACTTGGCTGCCCAAAGATGACTAACGAAACAGCCCCGGCAGAGAAAGGATTTCCACCGGGGCTGTTATTTTCAGAAAATATTGAAAGAATAGCGTTTGACAAAAAGTATT
Source organism: Saprospiraceae bacterium (assembly GCA_041392505.1). GTDB lineage: Bacteria > Bacteroidota > Bacteroidia > Chitinophagales > Saprospiraceae > UBA6168. Next base: position 3,824 of record JAWKLX010000075.1, read on the forward strand.
TAGAAAAACAAATTCCCGCCGAGCCGGATGGCAAAGGCATTGCCTTGCGTCGGATTGATGATGTCAATGACATTATCTGATACCGTGAACAATTGGTATCCTTTACCGTGCAACATGAGGCTCATTCCAAGATTGTCATAAGAATTTCCGGTGGCTGAATAGGTCAGACCGACATTGAACCACTTGGCCAGGTCGTAATTGGTGTGCACCCAAAAACGCTGCGGGGCACGCCCTAAACTCTTCATTAAAAAAGACTGCCCCGACCTGCAATTTTTCAGTGGCCTTGTACAAGCCGCTGATATAAATCCGGCGAGGAACGTTGTTGGAATAAGCATTTTCTGCTTCTACTGGCTGGAAAATCTGTTCCAATGAATCAAGGGTTGCCTCTAGGTTCGGAGAGTCTCCGCCTGTCAATGCCCCAGAGAAATCAAGGCCATTGTATTCATAAGCATCTTGGATGATGTAATTGGTTACCCGTGTTTTCCAAGTGATGCCGTTGCCGAGGTTGAGGGCGCTGGCAGCTACATCCCATTTGTCTGTCTCGTAACGGAGACCAAGGTCAAATGCCCAGCCAGTGTTGCCATCGAAAAACTTATCGGCGGTGAATGTTCCGAAATTCAAATCGAAATCGAAATCATCATAAGAGCGGTATTCAAGCGCATTGGAAGTGTTTAAAATATAGTCACCTTCCAAGGTGATTTGGTAGATGTCTGGATCGGTGTAAAGGTTGACAGAGCGGTGCTTGGGGTCGGTGGTCATGTCCACAAAGCCGCTCAGGAATTTGGCCTTAGCCCCAAAGGTCCAAGCCTTCATTTTATAAGCAGCCCCCAGATCAACCGAATGAAAACCGGACAGTTGAATCTCGTTCCCGATGTCCACGGTTTCCCCAATGAACTGAGCGTTGCCCTGATAGGCGACCTGGGCCAGCTCTTTTGGGTATTTGAAAAATGCGTGGTATTTCACGGAGTGCCCAAAGCTCACCACCCAATTCTTTTTCACTTTAATAGCAAAGCCAAGGGTTTGGAGCTCAAAATCATTTTTGAGGACATTTTCATCGTTCAAATGATTAATGACGGTATTGACGTCAATGACGGGTTCGCCATCAACTCTTGTGACAAGTTGGCTGTAAGAAGGTCCGTCGAAGGCCAGGCCATTGTATAGGCCAGGCAAACGGAACACACCGCCTTTGTCGCGGACGATAGCTGGGTTGGTTTCGTTGGCCTGCCAAACGTCCCGAAGAAAATGCAGACCAAGCTCCTGTTGGGCAAAAACAGGGGCAGTGAGAAGTAGAAATGGAAGAGCAGATAAAAGGTTCCTAAACATTTTTTCTTGTTGAATGAGTAGTGAGACAAGGAGTAAGGAAAATTAAAATAAAAACATTCTTCTCTGCATTCGATGACAAAGCAATACCAGTTACAAAGAATTGAACGCTGTTTTTTATTTAAATCTTCACATCACTGCGTTTTCAATTTGAGTCCCATCCTGATTTCGGCTTGCTGCCCTGCCAAGGCTTTTACAGACTGTTGGCCTTCATTGGTAGTAGAAAAGAAAGCTTCGATAAAAATCTTTTCAGCCACCCTGACACTGTCAAAACGAGCTGCATCAAAGGTAGCAAAGGAGATTTCTGTAGTGGGGGAGATGACGTTGCCGTCAAGATCAACTAGGGCAGCGCCGACGATCGTGGATGCGCCTGCGTCAAAGAGCGAGTCAAGAATAGCGCCAGTTCCATCGAGGAAATAGGCCTGCCCAACGATATCCAAAGGAGTTTCATTTTCAGCTACCACCTTAAATTCTGCTTCCAACACATCCCCATAACCGGAAAGATCAATGTTAAACTCATCCGTCACCCCAAACCCAGAAGCCCTTCCATGCAGGGGTAGGTCCACTTCCACTTGTATTTTATAAAAACTTTCCTCCGAAATAAAGCCCCGCAAAGTAGCATTGGTATCGGGGTTCATCCGGGCATCCACTTTGTAGTCCAAGGCAATCGGTCGGGAGCTCAAAACTGTATCAATATTGGAGTTGGATTTATCAAAATCAAAAGTCAACGTTGCGGAGTCACCTTCGATCAGCGGGTAGGGAAAATCAATCCCATTGACCGTACTTATGTACTCGCTCCTCAGAGGGATACGCTGTTGATCGGCTGTGAGGATGTCGAACGTGTCAATGACCGAACGGGTCGGCACACCGAAGGAATTGACAATGTTAATCGTTATGACAGGGTCTTCAAAAAACACATCGCCCTGGGTCCAGTTTTCAAAAAAGTCGATCTGGATCGTGTCCCTTCCCCCATTAAAAACTTCGTTGCCTAAGTAGCCTTCAAAATAGGAAAAATAAATGTCGACACTTATCAGAGCCACTACATCCAAGAGGATCGTATCCCCTGCCCCATTATCAGTGATCGCCAAATATTCGACTTCAATTTGACCATTTTCGGGGATCAACTCGTAGCCCGCCATATCGACAGCCGTATTCGGTAGTTCCTGCCCAAAACCAGCGATGGGGCCTGTAAGCGGTGATTGGAAGGTTGTCTCGATCACAAACGGAACACCATTTTTAAAAACCTGTGGTAGGGAGACCTGCAATTTCACTGGCCCGACATAATCGGTTGACTGCACCCCCACACTCACTGTACCGGTTTTATAAATCGCCTTATCAACTTCCAACACTTCGGGGGAAGAGAAGGGCAAAACCATGTGATTCGAGTCAACGATCGGGATGTATTTTGGAATGGAAAGGGCAGCGTCCTGCAAATATTCAGCTGCGTATTGGGTCAGCACATCACCCGTATAAATTAGGTGAATGATGTTGTCGGCGCCAATTTCTACAACCGTATTTTCATCGAAGCCGTCTAAAAGTTCTTCAACCGTAGTGGTTGATTTACCTAAAGGGATGGCAAACTCCGCTTCACCCGAAACAATGGATGAATTCGCCAATTCATCGGTTTGGCAACTTGCAGCCAACAACAATACACTAACTGCGAAAAAATAAAACGAGGATAATTTCATTAACAGGATCATTTAAGAAAAGAAGAGCAACATGTTTTCATTTTCTGAATACGTCGGCTTGGTCGGCAGCGATTCTCGGTTTGAAAAAAGAGCAATTGGCCGACAAATCAAGTGAAGGGTGGCCGTTTTATTTAAGTAACGATGAAAAATAAGTTCGTCATTTCGACGAGTTTATTTTGGTCTTAGATTTTCTTTAAAGAAGGAGTATTGTTGATGCGACTGATTTTAAAGAAAAAATAAGGGCAAAAGAGACCGTCCAAATGGGAAGTTATTCTTTCATGTTACTAAACAGCAATTTCAAAAGCTATCGATTTAAAATGTGTCCTCGGTTTGATTTTGTTTTTACCAAAATTCCATAATGGCGTGGACTTTATATTGAAAAGAAAGTTCGATGAAGTTGTTCATTCTGACTTCCTTATTCCACCAAATGGACTTTATGTGCTTGCAGCACATCCTTTCTCGTTCCAGTTAAACTGACCACCGCAATAACATTGACATTATTTTGCTTCCACTCCGTTGGTATCTGATAATTAAATGATTTGGTGATCTTTTCCCCTACTGTTAAATCTTCCGTCAGAGGTTGGCCATCATAGGGAGTCGCCATGCCGCGCAGTACGTGCTCATGATGATAATCGAGAATTGGGCCGTTATCAGAATCCTGAAAATCGACAATATCATCTTCGGTGAAAATGAGGCTGAGGTTGACATCTGGGTCGGTGATCGTTTCCTCGACAAAGATGGTCACGTCAATGGTCGCATTCCGAGTGGCATCATCAAATTCCGTTTCAATATCCAATTTGACTTTTGGGGCGATTGCCTTTTCTTCATCAATATGCCCAGCCCATTCATTTCTGCCTACTTGCAAACTGGAGCTACCTCCGAAAGGTTTTCTGTTAATAACCGCCGAGGGAAACCCAAGCGGCCCACCCAAATAATCATTGAGGGCGTCCCCTTCTGTTGTCCTAAAATCGTACTGGTTTTGAGGCCTTGGTACAGAAAAACCGCCGGAAGAATGAATGGATATAGCAATCAATTGCTCGCCATGTATGCCGATCAAATCTTTGATGACGGCACTGCCAGCTGGGCATTTAACACAACCAACTCCCGTAAACTCTTCCATCAGTACTTGCCTTAATTGACCATGGGGGCGTTGGCCTGTTACCACCTGGTCCGAGACCAGTGACTACAGGTGGGATTTCCACACATGCAGAAAACAAAAGAGCAATCAGGGACAAATAGAACAGACAATACTTCATCATTTCATTTTGATATAAATCTTTAAACTTTACTGAAATTTAGAAATTGGAACTATGAAATAGCCAACCAGTTGATTATCGAACCTAAATGTATTCTAATTTTTCCATTTCCAATTTCAACATAATCTCTATTCTATCAAATGGACTTTATGCGCTTGCAAAACATCCTTCCGGCGCCAGCCAAACTCACCATTGCTATGACATTTACCTTATTTTCCTTCCACTCGGCAGGAATGGTGTAATTAAACGATTTCGTGATCTGCCCACCAATCGTCAAACTTTCCGTTAAGGGCTGGCCGTCATAAGGAGTAGCCATGCTGCGGAATACATGCTCATGTTTATAGTCGTCCACTGGGCCGCTCGGCGTGATCTGGTAGTCAACGATGTCGTCTTCGGTGAAAATGAGGCTAAGGTTGACGTTGGGATCAGTGATCGTTTCCTCGACAAAAATGGTCACTTCAATAGAGGCCCGCGGTTGGCGGCATTAAATGTCGTTCAATGCTCAATTTAACTTTGGGCGGATGGCTTTTTCTTCCGCCACAAAGCCCGGCCATTCATTTTTTCCCAACTGCAAACTTGACCGGCCATCAAAAAGCTTCCTATTGACAACTGCCGAGGGAAAGCCGAGTGGCCCTCCCAAATAATTATTGAGAGCGTCACCTTCCACCGTTCTAAAGTCATACTGGTTGTGAGGAGTAGTGACCGAAAAATTTTCAGAAGAATGGATGGAAATGGCGATCAGCTGTTGGCCGTGAATCGCTACCAAATCCCTGATAATCGCACTGCCAGACGGGCACTGAACGCAGGCCACACCAGTAAATTCCTCAATGACGACCTGTCTCAATTGATCAGATGGAGGCGTTGGCCCGGTATTACCTGGCGTTGAACCAGTTACGAGCGGTGGGATTTCCTCACAGGCAGAGAAAGAAAAAACGATCAAGGTCAAAAAGAATAATAAACGATTCATGATATTTTGTTTTATGCCAATTTTCAGTGGCCAGTCTGATCACTGAAAGCGGGCCTACATGTTAGAATGTTGAATTAACAGAAACTTTCACACCACTGAAAGCTGGCTCCAAGCGGCATATGCCACCCGAACAGACAATCCCCTCTACTTGCTTTACGTAAGAGAGGGAAAACCTGTTGGTTTTGTAGCTGTAATAAATGTCAAAACGCGGGTAATGCTTTTTTTCTTTTTTGCCAGTTGACGTATCCTCAGGGGAAAGCTTCCCTGGCTTGATGTTGTACATATCAGACAATGTAAACGTCCAATTTGGCGCAATGCTGTATTCGACCAAGCCGAACGCCCAGTTACCATAATCGCCCAGTACTCCTTTTACCTCCTCTAACGACATATACTGACCTTCGAATCGGATGGAATTTTTCTTGGTCATTTTATACAAAAAATCAAAATAGGGGGTGAAAGACGTGACAAAAGGCACGCCTGGTTTTCCTTGCAGTACATCTTGGTTGTACTCTTGGTATTGTGCCCCCGCAGTCAATGTCCATTTGCGCTGATATTTATAATAAAATTCTAAGTACCCTTCCCGGTAAAGCTCCTTGCTGTTGCGGTCACCGATGTTAGAAAAATTCACGTTCACGGTCAGGCTCTTATTAAAACGATATCTGATGTCCGCTTGCACGGCTGTCTCTCCAATAAACTGAATGTTATATGCATAACGCGCCAACATACGGTAAGTGTTTACCCGGGTAGTCGGCGGCAGAAAGTGTACCAGCCCTTGTATCCCTTCAGCCTGTGGCCTAGTACGGAAATCAAAGTTCTTGGTCTGTTTCCCTTCCAAAGTAATACCAAGACCATTTTTAGCATAACTGATACTGGTGTACAATACTGTTCCTGTTTTTTGGACAAAACGGCCAATGATCGTATCCCCCGAAATCGTTTCCCTTGGCTCTAATGGATCGTTCAACACATCTTTTGTTTTATAAGCCCCTTCCACGTACCAGCTAAATGGCCCTGCTGTCAAGGTATTGTAAACTGAAAAAGCGTAAGTGCTGTATTTCGGTGTAAAAATATCCCCTTTATCAATGAGCACCCCGTTTGGGTCGTAGGTCGGCCCTCTGTACGTATTCAAGGTTGCAACTAAGTTATTCATGGTATTATCGTCCAAGGTACGGCTGACGACCCCAAAGCCTGGCGCCAATGTCACTTTTGAAGAATCTATACTGACAAAGCCATCGATCGAAGCTCCCCTGAAATTGCTCTCATACAAATCGAACTGTTTCTTCTGACGCCCCGTAAACCCTTTCAATCGCCAGTTGTCACTAAAATCGTAAGTCAAACGGATGCCATACAGGGCTTGGTCAATGGCCAACGGGCGCGATTCGTATGCCCGGAAAATAATGCCACTGCCGATGATGTCATAAAAATAACCGCCCGTGATGCCCAGCTTATTGATGGATTTTTGCACGTACCAATTCCCGACGCCCTGCGCTGTATAAGAATCAGAAGGGTTGAGGAGGTAAGAATTTTGGAACATGTCAAAACGGACACCCACGTCAAACCCCTTGTAATTGTAGTTCATGTTCAGCCAAGCATCAGCGCCATAAAGCTGACGGTCGTACTGAGGTGTGTTGAAAGCATTGATGCTCGAATCACGGACAAAAAAGTTAGCGTTGAGTTCCAAATTGCCGGAAATTCTTGCCCCCTCTTGCGAGAATGTGGCCGACCAAGTGACTAACAGCAAACAACTCGTCACAAATATGGAATTCAGTAATTTTTGAATCTTCATACAGAAAATTGATTTCGTTTTATTTTGATAAATGCTCGTTAATGGCAGGTTAATTTCAGTCGGCCATGATGTAAATGATAGGTTTAAAAAATACCTTTGTGGCCGCTTGCCGGATTTTGCGAGTCAAAGGTAGTGATTCCGATTTAGCATAAAATAATTTTTCACCATTCAAAACATGAAAATATGAAGCAACTGACATTTTTAGTTTTAGCCACTTTGTTCTGTACCATCGGAGCTTTTGGCCAAAAATCTATTCCGAGTGTCACCGTAAAAACGCTTGATGGACAAACCTATGATCTGAAAGAATTCGCTTCCGATGAGAATAAAGTGTACATCATTGACTTTTGGGCCACCTGGTGTTCTCCTTGTAAAAAAGAACTTGATGCCATCTCTGACTACTATCAAGATTGGCAGACGGATTATAACGTAGAATTGATCGCCATCACCATCGACAACCAACGTGCCCTCCCCAAAGTACCCGGCATCGTTGAGACCAAAGGATGGGAATATGTCATTTTTGCCGGCAATGAGGAAGCGATGCGTAATGCTTTCAACTTCCAAACCATCCCACAAACAGTGGTCGCTAAAGGTGGCCAGATCGTTTACGAACACAACGGTTATGTGCCAGGTGATGAAGACGAACTGGAGAAGATTGTAGCAAAGGCAGCGGGGAAGTGAGTTTTCAGTTCTCAGTTCTCAGTTCTCAGTCTTCAGTTCGGCAGTCGGCAGATTGGTAGGTTGGGAATTTTTGAGTGATAAAAAAGGTGCTTTGGGAATGTTTCCAAAGCACCTTTTTAGTTAGAAGTTGTCCCTACCCCACCATTTTTGACAGACTGACGAACTGCGGACTGAAGACTGTGAACTCTATTCACTCCTTCAATTTCGTATCCATCACGATCGTCACCGGTCCGTCATTCAGCAATCGCACCTTCATATCCGCCCCAAATTCACCTGTGCCGACTTCCAGTCCAGATACCTCCCGCAGTGTTTCCACAAATTTCTCATACAATGGAATGGCCACTTCCGGCCTCGCCGCCGTGATATAGGAGGGGCGGTTACCTTTTTTGGTGCTCGCATGCAAGGTGAACTGGCTGACCACGATCATCGCCCCTCCGACATCTTGCACCGATAGGTTCATCTTCCCTTCCTCATCCCCAAAAATCCGCAGCTGGCTGATTTTTTTTGAGAGCCAATCAATGTCCTCCTGCCCATCGGCATTTTCGATGCCCAACAAGATCAACAGCCCCTGACCGATGGAAGCGTTTATTTTTCCTTCAATAGTGACAGAGGCTTCGGATACTCTTTGGATAACGACTCGCATGGTGGTTGATTAGTAATTAGTTGATTAGTGATAGGTTTGCAAAACGGCTGTAGCCTTGTGGGCTATTTTCCCCAAGTCAAATGATTTAACGATCGGCAAATTTAGCCCATTGCCCTTAACTATTCACGAATCACCCAACTACTAAGCAACTAATCACTAAGCGTTTGGAAAAGAGGGAGGCCAAACGTACTTTTGCAGCGCAAACAAAACTACTGTTCACTAAAAAATATAATTATGTCTGATCATATCGAAAATGAAGGTAAAAAAGGCAAATTCATGATGTGGTTTATCATCTACTTCTTACTGTTTGTCATTTTGATCGTAGCCCTTTATAAAGGCAACCAACAGATGGTTTTTTAACTAAATCCATATTTCGCCTACAACAAAAAAGCCTTGCAGTTCAAATGAATACTGCAAGGCTTTTTTATTGTCCAAAATGGACTGCCAAACGAATAGCTGTCGAACGCCCTATTTCCCCTTCCTCATATCACTGGTAAAATGGAATTCCACTTTTGGGTGGTTGTCCTGCGCCATTTTCAAGGCCCAAGAACTTTCCGCCAGGAAGACGAGGTTGCCATGCTTGTCACGTGCCAGGTCTTTTTTCCGGCGGGATTCAAAATCTTTCAAAGCCGCTTTATCGTCGCAAGTCACCCAACAGGCTTTGTGCATATTGGTTGGTTCGTAGCGGCACTTGGCGCCGTATTCATGCTCAAGGCGGTATTGGATTACCTCAAATTGCAGGGCGCCCACTGTGCCGATGATTTTTCGGCCATTGTTTTCTTTGATAAAAAGCTGCGCTACCCCCTCGTCCATAAGCTGTTCCAGACCTTTGGCCAATTGCTTCGATTTCATCGGGTCGGCATTTTCCACATAGCGAAATTGCTCAGGGGAAAAACTAGGAATGCCCGTGAAATGCAGCTCCTCCCCTTCCGTCAATGTATCTCCGATTTTAAAATTTCCTGTATCGTACAAGCCGACCACATCGCCGGGGAACGCCTCGTCCACAATTTCCTTTTTCGACGCCATGAAACTCGTCGGATTGGAGAAACGCATGTTCTTGCCCTGCCGCACGTGGAGGTAATTAGTGTTGCGTTCAAATTTGCCAGAACAGATGCGCAGGAAAGCGATCCGGTCACGGTGTCGAGGATCAATGTTGGCGTGTATTTTAAAAACAAACCCCGTGAATTTGTCTTCCAATGGCTTCACTTCCCGCTCCTCCGTCTTCCGTGGCAGGGGCGTCGGAGCAATGTCCACGAAACAGTCGAGTAGTTCCCGTACTCCGAAGTTGTTGACGGCAGAGCCAAAAAAAACGGGCGACAACAAGCCGTCCATGTAGTCCTGTTTATTGAATGCGGGATAAATTTCTTCCACCATATTCACTTCCTCCCGCAGGGTTTTAGCGGCCCGTTCGCCAATGCGTTTTTCAAGTTCATCGCTTTCAAGATCGTTGAATTCGATCACCTCGTCCGTGGCTTGTTTGCCGTGAGGCCGGAACAGCACCAGTTTCTTTTCATACAAACTGTAAACTCCTTGGAACGTCCCGCCCATGCCCACCGGCCAGCTCAATGGCCGGACGATGAGGTTGAGTTTTTGCTCCAATTCGTCGAGCAACGTAAATGGGTCTTGGCCTTCACGGTCGCATTTGTTGATGAAAACGATAATCGGAGTACTGCGCCTGCGGCAAACACTGACAAGTTTTTCAGTCTGCGTTTCCACTCCTTTGGCCACATCAATCACCACGATAGCGCTGTCCACCGCAGTCAGGGTACGGTAGGTGTCCTCCGCAAAATCCTGGTGACCGGGCGTATCAAGGATATTGATCTTTTTGTCCCGGTACTCAAAGGCCATGACCGAAGTGGCTACCGAAATTCCCCGCTGTTTTTCAATCTCCATAAAATCGGAGACCGTTGAGCGCTTGATCTTATTGGACTTCACTGCACCCGCAGTTTGGATGGCCCCTCCAAAGAGGAGGAGTTTTTCCGTCAAAGTGGTTTTCCCAGCATCCGGGTGCGAGATGATACCAAAGGTTTTGCGCTTTTCTATTTCTTGCTTTAAACTCATTTTTTTTGAAATTGGGGCGCAAAGGTAGGGAATTGGAGTTGTTTAACGAATAACCCGGAGGCACTGGATATTTTTAAAAATGTGCACCATTTTAGTTTTTTAAATGGCATCTGAATTGGGCTTAAAATGATAGAGGCAGCGAACACAGTTCGTCACCTCTATCACTCAAAACTATTTACTCCCTTTATCTCGCTACTACAAACTTTTTCCCTACTGCTTTTCTTCCTGTCTGTTCCACAAACAAATAATACATGCCCGGTTTAAAATCATTTATATTAATTCGGTAAGTGGTTCCACCATTTTGATTAATATTTTCTGATTTTAATTGCCGTCCGAATGCATCATTTATTTTCCATTTTATTTCACCATTATTTATTTCATTTAAATAAACAAATAATTCGGAAGAAGCTGGATTTGGGAAGAGGGTAAAATCCAACGGCTGATTAAAATTAACCATTTCTACAGGGCCATAAATTTCTTCGCCATTTCCCAAAATAAATAACAAACGGTAATAATTCAAGCCATCAAAAGGATGCTCATCAATGGCTGAAATTAAATGCGACTGATTTTTTTCTTTTTCTTCATTAATGGTTTTAAATAAATCAAAAGAAATATCATCAGCCGATTTTTCAACTTCAATATGCACAGTATTTTCAGGCAATTTAAATACACTATATAAATTCACCCAAGTCTTTTCCAGCACCGCTTTAAATGAAATATTCGATGCACGGTCTCCCAGACTTGGGCTTATTATATTGTCAATAATATTGACCGTATAATCTTCAATTTCACCGAAAGGAATATTTTCACAAGGATCGGCAAAGGCTTCCCGTTTCATAATGACCCGCATCCGGGTCGCCCCATTTTTAGCAGTTGCAGGTATGCTAATATTTCCAGAAATTATTTTTGAATTAGTGCCATTGGCTGGCGCCGTCATTATTTCCGAAAATAATAATTCGTTTTGGGTAAATAAATTATCGTGGTTCAAATCTATCCAAACCGACCAATATTCATCCCACGTGAAATAACTATACCCAGTCGTTAATTGAATGAGGTAATCCATCCCTTTTTCCAACGTGGTATTAATGGCCGTAAAATCACTGTAAGGCGATTTGCCAGAAGAATTACCCAGTGTATTCAGCGACACCTTGGCGATCCAATCTTCCCAAGGGAAATTGCTATATGGCAGGCAATAATCACCGGGAGGCTGTGGCCCACAAATACCACCTTGAGCATCCGTTTTCATGAGCCAAAGTTTCCCATCTTGTTGGCCAGTCAATAAAACCCCACCATCAGAGGCTTCTGTCAAGAAGTTCGCATTCGGCACTAAAATGTCGAGCGCCGTCGCATTCTGGTTCCAAACGATGTTGCCATCAGCGTCCAGTTTCGCCAAGTAAAAACCATCTGTTGGGCCGTTGAAAGAAACAGCGAAACCACCGTCAGTAGTGAGGGTCACTTTTGGTTTGCTGAAGTTGATAAATCCCGGGTTGGAGATCAGTCCAGCAATCGTTTCGCCATCGGCACCCCAGAGATAATTGCCAGACGCATCAATCACTGTAAAGCCAACATGATTGTAGCCGGGGCCGCCCGCAGGCCGGGAGACATAGCTGTACATGATCCGTCCATTGGCACTTTCGTCCGCAGCCCCAAAATCGGTAAAAAACCCTCCGATGAGTTTTTCTAAAATCAGCGTCCCATTAGGCGAAAGTTTACCGAGATACTTTTGCTCACTGGAGTGATCCAAAATGGAAATCAGATAGCCGCCCGAAATGGTATATCTTACCAAATTCACGTCCAATGGGATCGAAGTCGGCTCATTGAAATCGGAAGAGGTCAACCATTGTTGCACGCCAGTGCTATTGGTTTTCAGTGCGAAAATTTTATGCTGGGAAGGAGGCGGCGTTGCACTCCAGGAACCCACCACTACCAGATCACCAGCAGGCGTTTCCAGTACATTGCCCAACCCTATTGAAACAGCGTTGGGCACTGGGTAAGTATTTGACCAGATGACGTTGCCGAGAGGGTTTTTCTTGGTCAATTGAACTGACATACCGACCAACGAAGCGGAAAGGAAATTACCATCTCGCAGGGCCGTCCCATAAGATGGGCCGATATCGGAAGAGGTCACATTTCCATCCAAATCGGTGTTCAGTTTAATGACTGAATTTCCCGCTGAACCAAACACCCGGTAGCTGGAACCATTTTGCTCCGCAAAAAAGCCCGTGAAGGATTCCCCTTCCGAATAGTTTTTTGAAAAACCACAATCGGGCAGGACCGTAGAGCAAGGCTGTGGCGGGAAGACGATGCCCAAAATTGAGCAATTGGGATCAAGGTTGTCCGCTATCTTGAAGTTCAACCCATTTTGGAAAGCAGCAATCGAGAACGGGCCAACTGTTTTCGGAACAGTAAAAGTACCAGTGGTCGAGCCGCCATTCCAGGTCATAATCCAACTTTGGCTAACGCCAGTTCCAACCACCAAAATGTCGAAGGTAAAGGTATCGTCGGCGGGATCGTTCGGCGTGCCGTTGTCTTGGCAGAAAGTGTTTGAAGTGGCGTAATCAATGGTACAATTCGAGCCGTTTTCGATGTTAACCGTGTAATCCTCCACTTCGCCGAAAGTTAGTATTTCACAAGGCGTAGCGAAGGCGTTCCGTTTCATCGAAACCCGCATTCTTGTTGTACCTGTTGGCACATTGGAAGGGATGGCAATAGTCCCATTCAACATCGCCTTGGGGGTGCCATTGGGCGGTGCATTTAATTTATCGGAAAAAACCATTTCGCCTGCATCGATAAAATCGCCGTCCTTGTTGAAATCTATCCAAATCCGCCAATATTCATCCCATGTGAAATAGCTGTAGCCAGTACCTAATTTTACTGGATAAGACTGGCCTGCATTCACGTTGGCCGTTTTGGCAGTAAAATCGGAGTAGTAGGATTTACCAGAAGTATTGACAAGATTGGCCACTTCGACTCTTGAAATCCAATCTTCCCACGGGAATTCTGAGTAAGAGTTGCAATAAGTGCCGGGCGTTCCGGTTTCAATCTGGATCGGGACCACAGCGATATTATTGTCTTCATTTGATTCTAAAATATCGTTGTTCACATCGGCGACAATTAGCAAGTAATAATTGCCCGCTAAAGTCCCCGCTGAAATAGTCGCTGAAATGGTTTGTGGAACAGTAGTATTCGGCCCGACGGTAACTATGCTGGATATGCCCACTTGACTATCGCCCGTACCCCATTGGTTGTCGCTGGAAAGGAAAACCGCTTGAACGCTGTTGGAAGCAGGTTGCGTGCCTGCATTTTTCAAATCAAAATGGACATCAAAGCTATCGCCAGCATTGGAAGAAGAGGGTGCGTTCACATTGGCCACCAACAAATCGGCCACAACAGACGGGAAAAGGATCACAGTAGCTTCATCATCCTCATCAGGTGTTTTGGCCCCAAGGTCATTATTGGGGGTACTGTCGGGATCATCGGCAGAAGAGGCAATCACTTCAAAAAAATCAGTTTGCAAAGAAATCATATCCACTATTAGCCCATCGAATTCGAGGGTGTGAGTCGCCCCAGCAGGGACATTAGTAATACTCCAAATACCTGTCATTTGGTTAAAGCTGCCAATAGTGGTCGTTAGGTTATTGTAGCTAAAAAAATTGCCGCTTTTGGCATGTTTCACCGAGACATTATTGGCTGCGGCTGGCCCTTGGTTGGTGAGGGTTATTTGAAAATGAACATAGCCCGAACTAATGGTCGTCGGATTAGCAGCAGCGCTCAATTCCAAGTCGGCTACCCCTACCATACCCGGAATAATATTAACCGTATAGTCTTCTATTTCACCAAAAGGAAGGTTTTCGCAAGGCGTAGGGAAGCCCCCCCGTTTCATGGCAACCCGCATCCGGGTCGTACCCATCATCGCATTCGCAGGAATGATCAAGTTGCCATTTAGTATGGCCGACTGAGTTCCATTGGGAGGGGCGTTTAAGATACCGGAAAAGGCCATCTCGCCATTATCAGTAAAATCACCGTCCTGATTGAAATCGATCCAAACCCGCCAGTATTCATCCCAAGTGAAATAGCTGTAGCCCGTGGTGAGTGAAACACTGGGCGAGCTACCAGCCGACAAATCTGCCGATAGGTTGGTAAAGTTGGAATATGGAGTTTTCCCAGATGCATTATCAATCGAACCAACTTTCACATGGGCAATCCAATCCTCCCAAGGGAAATTGCTGTAGGCATTACAGTAGTCGCTTGGCGGTGTGGCCCCTGCAACCAATTCCATATCATAAAAATGCAGGAAGTCATTCATCAGAATGATGTTCTTTTTTGTGTAATAACCAAACCATTCGGCAGCCACATTCCCATTTGCTTCCGAGAGGGGAATGGCGGTTAAATCAATGCCGATGATGTCCCCTTCATGAAAGGATTGCACAGCAATCGTCGGTGTGCCCGGAGCAGTATAAACCCAGCCATAGCCGGGGCCGATATTTTGGGGCAAACGGATTTCTGTCGTGTAAATCCCACTGGAAAACGTTGTCGAAACTTGAGAGCCAGCGATGGGCTGTCCCTTCAAATAAACCTGCGCCCCGTCGGAGCGGATAACGAGTTCTGCCGTCTCAAAGTAGCTGTCCCCCAGGATTTTTCATTCAAATTGGCGTAATTCCCTCCGGGGAAACGAACATCAGATTGGTGGACACCGTCTTTCCCACTGGCAT
Source organism: Saprospiraceae bacterium (assembly GCA_041392505.1). GTDB lineage: Bacteria > Bacteroidota > Bacteroidia > Chitinophagales > Saprospiraceae > UBA6168. The sequence goes on from JAWKLX010000075.1 coordinate 18,932, forward strand.
CCATTTGCAAGAAGTATTTTAATTGTTGGTTACTCTGAAAAGTGAAGTAAAAATTGTTGTCGTCCCAAGTGGTAAACATGTTTAGCATAGCGCCGGGGATCATCGAGAAGAACGGTTCGGAAACCATCGGATGCCAACCCTCAGCTGCGCCCATCACTCCATCAACGACAACTGTACCACTGGTTTTTTCATTTAGCTCCGCAAAATTGGAAACTGGATAAACATCATTACCATCTGCCAAACCATCGTTATCTGTATCGGGATTTGTCGGGTCAGCACTCGATTGGGTGCCAGCAAAGTACTCTGCCAGATCGGCCAATCCATCGTTATCTGTATCCGTCAAATTTGGGCTCGAACCAAACCGGATTTCGTCCATCGGCACCCGTGGATCGTTGTCGGCCATGCCATCGCCATCGTTGTCCACTACTTCAAAATAGCCGTCCCAAGGTGCATCATAATCCAAGTGGTGCGGGAACAACCGAAGGATCATAGCCATACCATCATAGCCCGACCCTGCATCAAAAACGCCGATCGAAGCAGGTAGTGGGTAATTGTCTCCAAAATGGTTGAACAACATTTCAGGGTATCCGCTGCCATACGCGATGACCAGGTCGAGTGCGTGGCCAAATTCATGCGTAAACAACCACGAATTACCCTGGGTATAGTGATTGGCCGGGTCGTAATGCGTCCAGTCATAACCCATGCTCCCCGCAGTCTGCCCACCAAAATACCAAGCACCGCCAAAGAAACCATTGAGCTGCAAAGCCATGGTATGGACAGCATCATATTGGCTTGGCTGAATACCTCTGGCCAGCAAGTCGGCTTCGATAGTTGACAACGTTGCTTGCCCAATGCTATTGAAAGGCGGATAACCGGGGATGATCCAATAATGATAATTTAGGTTGAGCTGGCCAAAAGTATTGCGGAAGAAAAATTGCCGAGCGTGTTCCAAGCTCGCTTTAATTTCATCCGGTGCGGTAGCCGTCATGCCGCCTGTGTAGATTGGGATCAGCAGGTCGAGGCTGGCCACAATAGTATAGTTGTGGTCATCAGTGGCGACAGTAATTTCAGTAGACAATGGGCTTTCATTGCCCGCCCCATCGAAGGCTGATATTTTATAAAAATAGGTTGAAGACGGATCAAGATTGTAATCAGTGCATTCGTTGTAAGCGCCGACCTGCCTGGTCGGTGCACCATAACTGCCGCTGATTGTGCTACGGTAAACATTAAATCCTACTGCTTCAAAAACAGTGTAATCGTCCCATTGTAAATGCACGGTCGTTCGATACCCCGTGCCCTTGAGCCCGGTCGGTGCTTGTGCAAAAAGGAGTCCAGTAATCAAGGAAAAAAATACGAAGGAGAATAATGGCTTGTTCATAGAAGAAGGAGATTAGTTAGGGAATTTCTTCTTTGCTTCTGAGGTGGGTATGACCTTACAAAGGTGATAGTCGATATAGAGATTTGTTGTGAGTAATATCAAGGATGGGCATGAAGTTAATCAGCATCATTTGACGACTGCCAAAATGCGCCTAAAATAATGAAAAATGACTTCAATTTCACGATCAACAAGAAGGCTCAATAAATTACATTTTGCGGATTCGATGAGGATTGGAGTAAATTAAAAAAAACGACAATTAAATACTCGGAGAGTTCCAACTTCATCCGAATTGAACGCCATCCGTCGTATTTTAAAAACCCAATATTGGAAGGTGTCACATCTGGAAAACAAACTAATATTTTCGGGCTTAAAGAACAGGTTAGATTGACTGCCCGCACAACATTTGTCACCCCTATTACCATGATTTTGCACAAATCTGGTTATCTTTCCCCTTCAAACTCTCTAAACTTTGGCTTTCGCCATTTCATCCTTAATCATAAGCAGCATTCCCCAGTCACCCTTCGTTTGAAAACTACGCAAAACAACTGGGCTGGAGGAAGCTCGTAGAAATCAACAACTGAATGGACATCGCAATACCATACGGTTATCAAGAACAGGATCTTATCACGGCGTGCATCCGCAAAGAGCGTTGGGCACAAAAAATGCTTTATGAGGAGCATTACCCCAAAATGATGGGCGTTTGCCTACGCTATGCCGGCAGCCAAGACGAGGCTCTTGACATCCTCCACGAAGGGTTCATCAAAGTTTTCAAAAACCTGAACAAATATGAGCCCGGCACTTCTCTCTATTCTTGGATACGACGGATTATGGTCAATACGGCCATCGATTACTACCGCAAGATGGTACGTCGCCGAACCGACGACATCGAAACGGCTTACAGTGTCAGCAGTAGCGACGCAGATGCTTTGAGCCAAATGTCAGAACAAGAAATCTTGGAAGCCATCCAAGAGCTTTCACCTGCCTACCGGGCAGTTTTCAACTTGTACATCCTTGAAGGTTATTCGCATAAAGAAATCGCAGACCTTCTCGGCATCACGGAGAGTACATCACGATCCAATCTCGTAAAAGCCAGAATCAAGCTACAGGCGAAATTGACGGCCAAGAACATGATATTGAATGAGACCAAATAAGCATATTGACGAAGTGATCAAGGCGAAATTGGAAAACCTTGAAGCTGGTTACGACTCGAACAGTTGGGACATGTTGGCCCACCGCATGGATTTTGAGGCCCAGCAAGCGGTTGACGATTTCTTTAAAACCCGCCTTGAAGGTATCGGCACCTCGATACCCCCCAGTAGTTGGGATGCTTTTGAAAAAGTGCTTGACGCTAATGAAACTGCCGAAGCCATTGAGACCGAGGCCCACATTGACAGCATAGCCTACGACAAACTCCACAACTTACAAGTCCCATATGAAGACCATCATTGGGCTCTCATGGCCAGACGACTCGAAGAGGAATTCTCTATCCGGCACCAACTTTATCGTTTTAAAGTGGCCGAGATGGCCGTAATGGCTTTGCTTTTATTGACCGTAATCCGTTTCATGCCTTTGATGGAAGGGTGGCTACAAAGCGATCCATCATCTGAGTTGCTGACCGAATCAAGACAACAACAGGCCACCCCTTCTATCGAAACTATTGCATCGATCTCGACTCAACTTAATGCCCTTAAAGAAAATAATAATATAAACGGAACCACTTCTGCCGACATAGAAACGAGGCACCATCTGTTAAAACCTACTAAATCAGGTCATGCACTGATCCCTTCCGTTAGTAGCGTCGACCCTGCCCATGTTTTAAAGGATCATAGCTTAGCCTCAAATGATGGCTTTCAACGTTCTATTTCAAAATGGACGGGGCTTCCAATCAATATTCTACCAACAAAAGAAATAAAGCCCCAACCAGCCCCTTCCGAATCGGTAGCACGGGTTGAAGAAATTACTGAACGGAAAATCAAACAGCAGCAATTTTTGGCCAAGAAAAAACAAGCTGACTTAGACGTTGTCGCCACCCTGCCTATCGAAAAAGTCAATTCAAATTTTGCTTGGGAAATACCCACAATTCAAGCTAAACCACCTAAAAAGAAAAGTGATCTGCGTTTCAGTATTTTTACAACCACCGACATCAATTATGTGACGACCCCACCTGATCAAATTAGTGTTTTTGGAGAACCTGTCAAAACCGGATATAACGAAACTTTGGCCAGTGGCTATGGCGGTGGTGTGAATGTAAGCTGGAAAAGAAATCGGTGGGAGTACCAAACTGGTGGCATCTACTCTTTCAAAAGGTACATCCCCAACACACCAATCTTTATTTTTGAAACGCTTAATTTTTACATAAAAGAAGATTTCAACGGCATTCAGCTTGATATTTTCCAAGTTCCACTCAACGCACTTTACCATTTCAAGAACAAGGGTAAATGGCGCTTTTATGCCTCAGGGGGGGTGTCTGCCCATTTTGTCACTTCGACCATTTACGAGTTTGATGTTGAAAAAGAAGCGTTAAATGCAAATGAGGAGAACAATGGCTCAAACCGCGGAAGCTCACCCGATGAAACCAAGAGCATCAAACAGCAAAAAGATTTTCCGAATGGGCTATTGGATGGCGGTAACCTCCAAAAGAATTTCTACATGTCAGCCAATATCGGCTTGGGCGCAGAGTACTATTTGTCCCCCAAATGGACCATTTTTTTCCAGCCTAATTACCAACATTTCATGATGTCCGGCGGTATCGGCACCAACAAGGATAAAATATATACGACCTCCCTGCAACTTGGGACGAAATTCAACTTAAAATAAAATAAATTGATTTTATTAAAAAAAACGGAGAAAATGCGCCACTTGCATTTTCTCCGTTTTTTTTTTAGCAATCACCTATGTTGTTATGCCCAAAAAATACTTCGATTTTTTAATGGAAAATAACCTCATTAAATAGCTGAAAAATTCCAGTTATATTCTCTGAATTTATTTGCCAAATAAATCGCTGAGACCACCCAGACCGGGTGGCATCATTTGCGAAATTAATTTCTGAGATTCAGCCGCTTCTTTTATAGCCGCTTTTTCCAGTACATTATTAATGGCTGTCAACACAAGATCTTCCACCATTTCGACATCATCCCAATCGAGCTTTTCTTTATCAATTGAAATATTTAAAATTTTACGGGAAGCTGTTGATTTTACTTTTACTGCGCCCCCACCTGCCTCTGCCTCAACGACGATTGCCTCTAATTTTGCAGCCATTTCTTCCTGCTGCTGTTGCATATTTCCCAATAAGTCTCCAAACATGTTTTAATGATTTTTTTACAATTAATAATTACTGCAAAGGTAGGCGCTTTCCAATCTATCTAAATCATTTTCAGGAATAAAAGTTATGCAGTCGACCTCAGCCATCTCAACTGGATGAAGGGCATATAATTGAGCTATTTCCTCATCTGTCAGAGCATGATCGTAGATGCGGAGTTCATCAAGCCCACCTTTAAATCGGACAGTGCGACCGGAAGACAAGCAGGGGCTGTTAGAAAATGATAACACTACTTCATTACCAATATCTACCCCACTGCAACGGCGGCTTTCTTGCCGCAATTCGCCATTGATAAAAGTATAGGCATAAATGCCTTTTCTGACTAATGCAAAATGTACCCAATCAGATTCGGGGAGTTCAGGTGAAATGTCCCGAAAAAATTTTTCCGGTGTTTCATAAAGATCGGTTTTTACGATCCGCCCATTTATATCTAATTGAAAATCAAGCATGTTGTACTCATTGCAACTATCCCTTTTAGATAAAAGGCTTTGCCTAAAAACACTATATTTATTAGGTTTAAAATAAAAGCTAACGGTAAAATCGGTCGTATTAAAATGGCGGTTTACAATGCCCGGAAATTCCACATAGTCATTGATCCCGTCAAAGAACAAAGCATTGCCCTCTACTCCGCAATGGCATCCTGGATCACCCATCATTACTCCATCCGGATTATTACCCGTTATATCTTTTATATCACATTTATTGAAAGTATAATGAGCAACGAGGCCGTCGTCAAAATGGGGAGGTGGCAATTTAAAATTGAGGAATATTAGTCCGAGGGGAAGTATGATATAAAAATATGATTTAATATCCATGGTTAATTCTGTTTTTGAAAAGGTAAGTTAAGTTTTTTTTTATAAAAATTAATCCCACTCCCGATCAATAAAAAATAACCCATGTTTTAAAATCTTCGGTAAAATTTTCAAATCGATGCTCGATCCCCGCTTGAACAAATATTAAATCCCCCTCTTGAAAAGCCTTCCTTTCTCCATTATTATAAAACATCCCGCTTCCGCTGATGACTACATATATTTCATCTTGGTCGTGTGGCGTTTGCAGGTCTACTTTATTTGGCTGGTATATTTCGACATACATTTCGTTATTTTCCAATAATGTAATATATGGTTTCCCTTCTGAATGGGCAGCCAACTTATTTAATGCTTCTTTCACATTTAAGCTCCAATTGGCTGGTAATTGAGGAGAAATATCATTGTTGAAAATTTGATTTAAATGATGTTCTAAATGGATCAAATAATCTTCAATTAAAAATTTTAAATCTTTTATTTCTCCATTCGGCAATTGAACAGGATGAACATAATTTGCCGAAGGGATATTTTTTATGGCGGCAATAATCTGCCTGTTCATATTTTTCCATAAAGCTACAATTTGTCCTGTTGGCAAATTTTTATAATTGTTCAATTGCACTAATTTATCTTGTGGATAAGAATCTACTATAAATTTTCCATCTTGCATTTGGATGTTTAAAAACCGCTGCCAATTATGCAAAGCTGAATCACACAAATGACCCAATATTTCTTTTTTTGACCATTTAATTGTGGTCGGCTTATAAGCCATTTCCTCAGGAGAAAATTGCTTTATTTTTTTTGGGACTTCCCCAATTATTTGTTGAATTCGGGCTATTACGGATTCCATTATTTCTCGGCGGATTAACTGTTTGAATTAAAAATAAATAGGAGATGCCTTTTTCTGTCAAGCTGGATATTCCACATAAT
>JAWKLX010000076.1:0-23092 GCA_041392505.1 Saprospiraceae bacterium
AAAATGGGTATCATTGCTTTTCGTAAAAAAAGTGAAATCGCTAAAGGGGAAGAAAGAAATCAACCCAGCAAGAGCAAAATAAGTATAGAGTCGAAGCAATGGCATATTAAAAGGTGGTTGGTTTGTTTAGTAAAGGTAATCCTTGCCTTACATAAAAAAAAAAGGAATGAAATTAGACTGTCTTTTAGCACTCATTCCATGGTAAAAATGAACCATATCTGGTTTTAAAACTTACAATTAAAAATGAGAATACGAGGAAAATTAAAATAAAAAGTTAACTCAGCTACGTTGATGTATTTTCTTCGAATCGCCAATCTTCTAATCACTAAAACATAATCATGAAAAAACTATCGGTTTTAAGTTCCATGTTTCTCTTGTTGCTGCTCACATCTTGCAACAAAGAAAAAATAAAAACCTTGGAAAGCCAGCTCGAGCTCAAAAAGCAGGAGGTGGCTTTATTGCAAGGGCAGATCGCCAATTTGGAAACGACCAATGGTGGCTTGCTTGACCGCATGGCCGACCTTTCTATTATTAGCAAAACAGGGGCGGAAAGTATTAACGAATCCTTGAGGTCGCTGTCCCAACAATACGGTTTCATTCAAAACCTGACGACCAAAATGCAGTCCAAGGACTCACTCAATTTGGCCCTGGTCATGAACCTCAAGCGGTCGCTTATCGACATCAACGATGAAGATGTGTTTGTTGAAGTCCGGGGAGGGCTCGTACACGTTTCCATTTCAGATAAATTGTTGTTCCAATCGGGCAGCTCGACAATCAATGCTAGGGCGCAGGAGGTTCTGGGCAAAATAGCCGCTGTCATCAACGACCATAAAGACCTTGATGTGGTTGTCGAAGGTCACACAGACGATGTTCCAATTACCAATTCATGTGTTGCTGACAATTGGGACTTGAGCGTAAAGCGGGCTACGGCTGTTGTACGATACTTGGAGAAAAGCCATTATGTCGACCCGGCCCGGCTGACCGCTGCTGGTCGATCTGAATATGCACCCAAAGCGGATAATACCACCTCGGAAGGACGTAGTTTAAATCGTCGGACGGAAATTGTAATCACTCCAAAACTGGATCAGTTTTTTAAACTGTTGGAGGCACCAAAAGTGAGTGGGTAAAAATTAATAGTGTAATTGAAGTTGTTGTAAAAGATGAGTTTTTTCGACGCTGATTATTATGATTGTTATGGTTTATTATGTTTTAAAAAATCAATTTTTAGAATCATAAATGACCTTAATCATCATAAAAATCAGAGTCGAAAAGAAGCTCAGGTACTCATAAAATATTTAAACTTTATTCCCTTTAAATTCAATTATTTCCGCGTTCATCGTATCTTACTGCTTATTTCAATTCCGCCTTCAATTATTCACCTATCAAGACTTAGTAGTTCTTCATCAATTATCAAGAAATAATCGTGTTTATTTCTACTCAAAATAGGTAGGTAAGAATCATTACTTTTAACGAAATCATTTTTTAATTAAATAGCTTGCAGCTTTTTGCTGGGTAGTTATTTTTAAAACCAATAAACAATTTAACATGGCAACTCTTCCTTTAGAATTTCATTCCATTCATTCGCAACATGGCGACCATTACCATCATGCACTGGGCTATTCATTCAATGGTAATAGCGATGGTATTGTGCTACCAAGTACTTGGGGGGGCAGCTCCGAACTTACCGTTGAGGCATGGTTTAAAAGCAGTGGTTCAACTGGAGATTTTCAAGCGATCCTTTCCAGCGATAATGAATCATTTATTCATTTCCAAGTTTTCAATGCGGGTAATATTGCTTGCTTCACCAACAAAGGAACTGTTGTGCTGCCAGTGATACCGGAAATTGACAATGCAAAATGGAGGCATGCTGCAGCCATCATTAAATCTGGTGCTTCGAAGCTTATCATTGATGGCGTACAAATAGGAGATACCAATACTTTGAAATTTGATTATATTCTACCAAGTGACCATGTATGCATAGGCATGGGCTACCATAAAGGCCGCTTTTTCAAAGGTGAAATCGGGGATGTGAAAATTTGGCAGCAAGCTCGGGAGCACCAGCACGTCCATGGGGATATATTCCAGTATTTTGAGCAGGATAGAAAGCCGAAATTAATTGTTCCTGTTCCAGAACACAAAATATTTGGTTTCAAATCCATTCATGGAAAATATATGTCAGCTCAACCAAACGGTACGATGGAATGCAATCGGGATTGGCTGCGAGGTTGGGAAAAATTCACGCTGGATAAAACAACAGATGGTAAATATGGCTTAAAATCATACCATGGCAAATATTTGTCGGCACAACCAGATGGTAGATTGGAATGCAATCGGGACTGGCTGCGGAGCTGGGAAAAATTCGAATTGGAAAAAACGGCCGATGGAAAATATGGCTTAAAAGGCATTCATGGAAAATATGTATCTGCGCAACCAAATGGCAGCATCGTATGTGATCATACTTGGTTAAGAGGGTGGGAGAAATTTAGCATGGATAAAGCTTGATTAAATTAATTTGAAATTACAGAAATAAAATTTATTTTAAGATTAAAACATGTACCTGATAGGTTTAAGTATCTATCAGGTTTTTTTATTTAGAACTTAATTAATTCTTGAATTAAAGGGCTTCAATTTTTGCCACTACTTCTGCTCTTTTCCGTACCGATACTGGAACTCTTGACCCATCCACCATTACAATATACCCACCGTCCGTTTTTACAAATTCTTTGATGAAAATCATATTGATTAAATGAGATTGGTGAGCCCTCAGAAAACCAGATGGTTCTAATAATTGGGAGAATTCTTTCAGTGTTTTGGTCAACAATAATTTTTCCTTGTTTTTAAAAAATACTTGGGTGTAATTACCACTGGCTTCCATCCTGAATATTTCCTCCAATTTAGCGATTTGAATTTTTTCGGCAGTGTGGAAAGCGATCGTAGCGGGTTTATTATTTTCTTGGAAATGCTCTTGTAATACAGGTAATTGTTGTGGATGGCTGGCCAATGCGCCAATATTTTTTTTCGCCTTTTCAATGGCTGTTTTTAATTCTTCGGGATCAATGGGTTTCAGCAAATAGTCCACAGCTGCAAAGCGAAATGCCCGCAGGGCATGCTCGTCATGGGCAGTGGTGAAAATTAATTGAAAATTCAGGTCGGGCACTATTTCTAACAAATCGAAACCTGTGCCGTCCCCCATTTGAATATCCAATAATAAAAGGTCTGGTTTCGTTTGCCGCAATATTTTTGCGCCGGCAACCACACCGTCTGCTTCTCCAATAATTTCAAGGTCAGAAAACCAACGGGCAATATCTTCTTTCAGGCCGAGGATGGCGTGCGGGTTGTCGTCAATAATTACTGTTTTTATTTTTTTCATAATGATTAAATAGGGTGTATTTCAAAACTTCGGTCTTTCCTCTGCATTGCCCCTCAATCCCCAGTTGGGGAAGTCAGCGCACACCGAAGTTTTGAAATACACCCATTAAATAGGAATTTCTAAATGAACCAGAGTCCCATTTTTTATATTGTTTTTTATTTCCAAATGTCCATTTAATATTTTAATCCTTTCCCTCGTTACTGCAATGCCCGCCGATGTTTTTGTCTTCTTTTCGGTTTCCGAATTTGGTGATTGATTAATACCGACGCCATTATCTTTTATTTCCACTTGCAGGGTGTTTCTTTTTTCCGAAAAATTAATTTCAATCATTCCTCGGCGGTCTTTTAAAGGGGCGACTCCGTGCAGGATAGCATTTTCCACAAACGGTTGTAGGAGCATTGGGGGGATTTCCAATTCGTCATTTTCAATGTCGTTTGCATTGATAGAAAAATCAAAATTCCCGTCCCGGCAAAACTGTTCCATTTCCAAATATTTTTGCAAAGTGTCGATTTCTTTTTCCAAAGGAATGGATGCTTTTCTGGAATTGTCCAGCACTGCCCGCATTAATTTTCCGAATTTTAAAATATAAGAACGGGAGCCATCAAAGTCTTTTCTGGCCACTAAACTTTGAATGGAATTTAATGCATTAAAAATAAAATGGGGGTTCATCTGCAATTGCCTCGCTTTTTGTTCCAATTGCAATAAATGGTTTTGCATTTCCAATTGCGCTTTTTCCAACGCCGCTTTTTTGCGGACTTGCCGGATGCGCAGCCAAAATAAAGTGCCAATTAATAAAATAAAAATTGACCCAGTGGAAATCCTAAACCACCAGGTTTCCCAAAAGGGAGGTTGGATGGTAAAACTCGTTTTTAATACCTCCCCAATTATATCTTGTTCGTTTTTTGCCCGGACTTGGAAAGTGTATTCACCCGATGGCAAATTGGAATAACTGACTTCGTTCCGTTTGGAAAAAGGGGACCAATTTTCTTCCGAACCAATTAATTGCCAGGAATAAAATGTTTTTTCCGGATTAGGGAAATTCGGTGCAAAAAATTCAAACCCTAAATGATTTTGATTATACGGAAAAACAGCGCCTTTCTTGATGCCAATATTTTTATCATAAAATTGGCCGAATGCAGTTTTGGCCAATGGTTCATAAAATAAATTGATGCTGGTAAAATGAACCAGCGGTTTTACGACTTTGCCGGTATCCATTTGCGGCCGGTGGCGCATGAGACCATTAACCGTACCAAACCAAAGACTGCCTTCTGCGTCCATAACGGAGGCTTGTTGGCAGGTTTCGACCCCTTTAAACCCCTCGGCCAAGCCATAATTTTTTATGTTTAAAATATTGCCGGAAGCATCGAATTTTATTTTATCGACCCCTCGGTCGGAGCCAGCCCATAATTGACCAAATTCATCAAATTGCAACAAATAAATATTAGCGGAAGCCAAACCTTCTTTTTTTCCAAAAAAACTAAAAACGGGCAGCGTATCTTGATAAATAGCGGCCACACCCAGCCCTCTGTCATCAGTGCCAATCCACAAATTTCCCTTGTCATCCTCCGCTATGCAGCGGATAAAAATATTTGAGGCTTTGGACGCTGGGCCGAGCATTTCTACCCGCTCCTTAAAGACCGTCCCGAGCCCCCGATTCCTGGTGCCGACCCACAGCCGTCCCCATTTATCAAAATGGATGGCATGTACATTTGGATCGGACAGCCCCTCTTGAATACCGTAATTTTTGATTAAAATTTTTCCCGTTACACTGTCTGGATAGCTGAATTGTGACAAGCCGCCATCGGTTGCTGCCACCCATATTTCATACTGTGTATTGGAGGTGATGTCCCGAATGTAATTGCCAGCAAGGCCGTGTTCTTCCCGGTCGAAAAAAACAAATTTCCGTTCCGGGATTGAATCGCTGGTAAAGTAAAAAGTGGCCAACCCCCAGCGTTCCGTTCCGATCCAAACCTGACCAGTTAGGTCTTGGTGTATGGCCCGGCATTTAACATTCAAAAAACCGCTGTCCCTGCCAAAATGGGTGAAGTTATTTTCTTTGAAAAAACTCACCCCTTTGTCACCTGCCGACAACCAAAGCCCTCCTGACGTATCGTTGGACAAAGCATAAATGAAGTCGCTTTGCAATCCATTCTGGCGAGTGAGGTGCTCGAATTCCTGCCCGCCATATTTACAGACGCCACTGCCGGAAGTCCCCAGCCAAACATTGCCCCAACGGTCATTAGTGATGGCCCGGATGCTGTTGTTGCACAGTCCATCTGAGGTTCTTAAACTGGTTATTTGTGGCTCTTTTTCACCTGTTTTGAGGTTGGTTATTTGATCATAAATAAATACCCCAACGGTTTGTGTTCCGACCCATACTGCCCCGTTAGGTGCTGGCCAAAGGCATTGTAAACGGACGCTTGGCAAGTTGGTATCAGCTTCCAAATTCCAATTTTTGCCATCAAATTTGACCAACCCATAATTAAAGGCTGCCGCCCAAATCTGGCCATCGGGAGTTTCCACGAGGTCGAGTACTTCGGCGTTGTCGCTCCAAGCTTTTTGCCATTTATCGGTGTTTTCATTAAATAGAAAAATGCCCTTTTCGCCCGCCATCCACAGGCGGTTTTGGCTATCAAGTAGGGTAGCGTACAATCTGCCAAAAACAATGTTGCTTTTCTTTTCTTTTTGCAAAACCCGGTCATCGTCCAAAAAATAAATACCGCTTAAAGAGGCAGCCCACAGGCGCCCATTCTGGTCGATCGCTAAGTCTTGAATGGCATGAATCTTATTGCCTTGGGGCGTAAATTGCTGAAAACCAGACCCATCAAAGAGGCTTACTCCCCGGTTCGTGCCGATCCACAGTTGGCCTTCCGCATCTTCAATAATTGCGTGGATATAGTTGTCGGTGAGCCCGTCTTGTTCGGTAAAATTTACGAAGGTCGTTCCATCAAATCGGGCCAGCCCACCACCTTGTGTGCCGAGCCAGAGATAGCCTTTTTGGTCTTGATGCAAGGCATACACTTGTGATTGGGGGAGGCCTTCACCGACCGAGTATTGTTGAAAATAATGGGATTGAGCGGAAAGGATGCTGGCGAGCAAGAGAAAGATGAAGATAGATGCGACCGTGTATTTCATTTAATCTTTTAAATATTCGCCTGCAAGTTAACAACAGACTTTTCTCAGTTCAAAAATTTGACGGAATAATATCCTTTTGTGGCAATATCAAGAAAGGTCATTTAATACCCGTTCAAATTCCATGTAAAATAAATGCGACCCGCCCGCAAATTGCCATTTTTTTATTCATCGGGTTATTATTTACGAAAAAACAGCGAATCACTCAACTTTGCACCTACTTGTAAAATTTAATGCTTGTAAAAACGTCTTATAGTTTTTTGGGAAACAGCGATTGTGAACATTTGATTTTTTGATTTCCCAAAAACTAACTTTCAAATTTCATTTACTATAAAACTAAAAATGTCCTTAAAAAATACTTTTCAAATTTCCCTTTTTTTATTGCTTGCCTCTCCATTGTTCTCCCAAAAAATGGAAGTGATTCGAACCAAGGCCGTAGATCGTTCAACACCAGTTACCAATGTTTTTGTGGATGCCGACAATCAAAAATGGGTTGGCAATCTCAATGGTTTGTTCCAAGTGTTTTCACCAGAGCAAGGCTCGGCAATTGACCTGCAAAAAGAGCAATGGTCATTATTGCAAACGCATGATGGCAATTACGACCTCCGCTTGCCTCTGGAGGATCTTATCACACAAATGGGCGACAAGGGGCAAGCCATAAAAAGCAAGAGCGACCGCATCACAACTGCCACCTATAATGTCGCAAAAGATGAACTCTGGGTCGGTACACAAGAGTCCGGGTTGTTTGAGTTTAAAACAAATCCTGCTTTGCGTTTGGTAAAACGGCACCACACTGGCAATTCAAAAATCCCTTCCGATCAGGTAAATACCATGTTGCTCGACAGCCAGGGACGCCTTTGGGTAGGTACTTATGGCGGGACTTTTTTATTGGAGAACGGGAAATGGGATGTCAAAGAAAAAGGCTTCTCATTTAGTGCTTATGCCCAAAACGGGACGGATGTTTGGACGATGGGCGATAATTTACTGTGGAAAGTGAATTCCCGTGGCAGTTGGAATCCAATTGACATTGACGAAGAATTGACGGAAGGTGATGTGGCTGATATTGCTTTTGATAAAGATGGTCTTTTATGGGTAGTTTCGGAAATAGTTGCCCGCTACGACCCCGCCACCGAAGAGGCTACCGTATTCGGGCCAGCCATTGGCTTTACGAGTCAGGATGTTTATTGCGTGGCTGTCGATAATGACAACGGGGTGTGGATTGGGACTAATGACAAAGGGCTTTATTTGATCCAAAAAGTTTCGACACTTTATGTCGCTATCGATGTTGAAAAAAACATCAGCTGTGGTGGAGTAGCTAATGATGGGCGTTTGAAAGTTGTCGTTTCCGGAGGAGAAGAACCTTATTCCTATAAATGGATCAACAACCTACAGGGCGCAAATCCCAGTAACCTTGGCCCCGGTGAATACACCGTGACCGTAACTGATAGTAAAGGTAAAAGCAACACGGCCATCGCTTTTTTGGACGACCCTAATTTGGTTTTGGAATTGAAACAGGGCAAGCAGTCCAGTCCTGATGGTGCCGCAGATGGCTCTGCGACGGTTAATGTAAGTGGGGGCAAACCTGGCTATTCGTATCAGTGGGATTCTGGGGAAAAAGCTGCTACCGCTTTCAAGTTGGAAGAGGGGGAACATTTAGTAACTGTTACGGATAAAAATGGTTGCACGGCGGTGGGCCGGATAACCATTGGTAAGGAAATAGCAGGTTTGAATGTCAAAGTTTCACAAACTAAAAATATTGATTGTGCAGGTGCAAAATCTGCGGAAATTAAAGCTGAAGCAACAGGTGGCAAATCCCCTTTTAACTTCAAATGGAGTGATAGTAGTTTTTCAGGCGAAACGGTAAAAGGACTTGCCGCAGGAAACTATAGTGTTACGGTTAGCGATGCCAGTGGCCAAACTGCTACGGCTGAAATATCCATCAAAGAGCCTACTGCATTAATGGCTACGGCAAAAGTCAACGCTCCGGCAAGTACAGGTAATTCGGATGGAAAGGCGACAGTGGAAATTACGGGGGGCACTGGTTCGTACAAATACAAATGGAGTAACGGCGAAACTACTCAACAGGCTATCAAATTAGGGCCAGCCGAACATTCTGTTACCGTATTGGATGGAGTTGGTTGTGAAACCATTGCTAGGTTGACTATTACAGAAAATATTTTGCCGTTGACTGTTAGCATTTCTCAAAAAAGTGATGTGAAATGCGCTGAGGGAAAGGATGGTTCGCTGGAAGCAAGTGTCCAAGGCGGCAAAGGCCCATACCAATATTCATGGAGTGGGGGAGGTGTTGAAGCTATGGTTTCAGGATTAGGGGCCGGCAACTATGAAGTTACGGTCACTGATGTTACAGGTGCGACTGCGTCAGATAATGTTCAGATCAAAGAACCGAAGGCCATTTCTTTGGCAGCGTCCGTGAAATCACCAGCCAGCACGGGAAATTCAGATGGAAAGGCTACTGCCAAGGCCAGTGGTGGTACGGGAGATTTGTCCTACAAGTGGAGCAATGGCGAATCGGATAAAGACGCTGTGAAACTTGGACCGGGAGAACATACGGTTTCTGTCACCGATATAAATGGTTGTGTCGAAACAACCTCAATAAATATTACCGAGAATATCCTTGAATTGAATATCAGCATTTCGCAAACAAGCGAAATAAAATGCGCTGGCGATAAAACGGCGGCTTTGGAAACGGAAATTTCTGGTGGAAAGGGGCCATTTTCTTTAAAATGGAATTCGCCTAATGTTTCAGGAGAAAAGCCAACTGGACTTTCTGCTGATCAATACGAGGTAACGGTTACCGATGCCGTTGGCAATACGGCGACGGCTAAATATAAAATTCTGGAGCCGCAAGCTGTTATGATCGCTGCGAAAGTGGATGCACCTGCCTCCACGGGCAACCAAGATGCAAAAGCAACAGTTACTACTTCTGGAGGTACAGGGAATTTTTCGTATTCTTGGGATAACGGGGAATCCACAAAAACAGCCATGAAATTAGCACCTGGGCAGCACACTGTTACCGCAACCGATGCAGCAGGTTGCGAAGGCGTCGCGATAGTGGATGTCTCTGAAAATATTCTACCGCTTTCAGTTCGTGTTCAAAAAACCAGTGAGGTAAAATGTACAGGTGGTAGCGACGGGGCTCTCAAAGTTGAGATCGAAGGGGGGAAAGCCCCATTTACGTATGTTTGGAGTCAGAGCGGTGTGAATGGTGATAGCCCTTCTAATTTAGGCCCTGGCCGCTATGCTATCACCGTTACTGATATTACAGGTCAAACTTCTACTGGTAGTATCGAATTAATTGAACCGCAGCCACTGGAAATCACGTTGGTGAAAAACAGGCCAACTACGACCGAAGAAACAACAAATGGCCGCGCTACTGTCAGGGCAACCGGCGGAACAGCAATTGTTGGTGAAGATTCAAATTATAGATACAAGTGGGACAATGGTGAAACCTCTGCTACAGCGGAGGCTCTTGCTGGCGGGGGGCACACCGTAACGGTCGTAGATGCTAATGGCTGTTCTGCTGAACTATCCTTAGAAACAAAAGTTCGTATCATTCCTGAACTGTCGTCTGATAATTTAAGAACGGGATCGACGATAAATTTGAACCGAATCTATTTTCAGCCAGATAGCACCAATATGGATCCAACCTCTATACCTACAGTTGATGAGTTGTATGAATTTTTAGTAGAAAATGCCAATATTGTGATTGAGGTAGGTGGACATACCAATGGGGTGCCTTCCCATGAGTATTGTGATAAACTCTCAACAGAACGAGCAAAATCCGTTGCTCAATATTTAGTGGACAAGGGCATTCCTGCCAGTCAGTTGCGTTACAAGGGTTATGGCAAACGAAACCCCATTGCAACAAACTCAACAGAAGAGGGCAGAGCTAAGAATCAGAGGGTAGAAATTAAAGTGTTAGAGGTACAGAGTGACGGTGGATAACCAGATAATTGTACTAGGAAAAATACTTGGATGAAAAAAGGCCCTGGGAGTAAAAACCCAGGGCCTTTTTTCATTTGTCTGTCAACTTTAGCTTTATAGCTTATCAGCAATTCCTATAATTTTCTTTAATAGTTAGATAGGGTTCAACTCTTTCGATTGTTTGAATTATATAGAAATCCGCTTCTACTAAGAATAGTACTGCAAATTATCATTATCCACAAGTGAGTAAATTATTTTGGCTATTTGACTAACTATACTTAACTTGCGGCGTTTTTAATTTAACTATTTGGGGGCGCTATTATCCACTTGGAAGTAGCGTTCCTTTTTTTTGTCCATATCTTAAAATACCGAAACAAGGTTTTGTGATTATATTGGGATTGCTGATATTTATTTGCAAGCAACCCATATAGATTTCTTAAGAGCGAGGATCGAAGTAGTACCGATCCAAATAAAAGCTCAAAAGTAAATTTCAAAAGCGCAGAAGAACAAGGCATTGAAGGGTAGAGACTTGTTAACCGGGGTTTTGAATTAAAAGCCTTTTTCATTTTTCGTTGGTTTTATTTCAATTTAACTATTCGGGAGCACGTAGCAATTGTGCTAATGCATCTAACATTTTAAATGGAAAACACGCACCTATTTCTCGACACATCAATACTTTAGATGTTCGTAGATTTTGCTCCATTTGCCACTAGTCAAACCTAGCGACGCTCCATATTTAATTTTTGTATTTTTTCCCGTATATCAATATGTGAATAGAATAGAAATGAGGTGAAAATCAGTATGTAGAACCTCGTCAAATTCACATAAGAATTAGTTTCCAAAGGGTTAAAGGCATTTTAATCTTAATAATAAATTTTTACTTAGAGGCTAATAATTAAAACTGTTGGTAAAGGTAAAAAAATGTTGTTAAATACACAATGTAACTCAGATAATAAATTTCTTTTTACTGAAAATCAGTACTTTATGAAAATATAATGATTTAATATCTTTAGGATAAATCAAATAAATATTTTGACTTCCAAAATTTTTCTCCTAAATAATTGAAAATCAGTAAATAAAAGGGATTTATGTTGATTTTTGGAAGAATATGGGACACAGAACAAAGTGTTTTCTTATTTAGTTTTAGACAGATTTGTTTTTTATATTTTTCGATTCCAACATTAGAATTACATAATAATTAAATTAAAAAATTATTCAATTTATATATCTTTCATGTTTAGGCATTTCAATGTTGCCACTTGATTGGATTCATTAAATTAATTTATAGAATTACATCAAGTAATAGGTTTGTTTTTAATTCAAAGTTAATTGTTAGGGAAGGTATTTACAGCAATTAACTTTCAGGTTTTCTTAAAAGAAAATCATTCTGAAATTTTGCTAATAAATGTCTAAAACCCCTTCTATAAGCATTCTGAAATTTTCACCACGATTTCCCCATTTTTTCTGGAAATACTTATCTGGTTTGATGCAAAGTTTTCATAAATGAAAACTTTGTTATTTAAATCTTGTGAAATGACCTTTTTGGGTGTCACAAGGTTTCTTACAAGCTTGTTGCTATGAAGATCATGCTGAATGCCTTTAATTTGATTGGCAAAAACATCCAATGCTTCAACAAAAGCTCCATCTAATTCATCATTAAAATGCCATGGGGCTGTTGGGGTCAAAAGAGAACTTGTGGAGGCAAGTCCGCTGGAAATAAAGGTGCCGGCCAGTCCAGCTGTGGAAATAAATATTCTTCTTTTCATTTAGATTATAATTAGTTTCAAATTGTTTTGAATTTTGATTAAATAGGAAAAAGTAGCCGGTTTGAGGAATTGACTTTACGTGAATTATTTTCTCACGATAAGTAAGGAAAGTTGGGATTAATGTAATTAAGTTAACTGGATTGGTTTAGGAAAGGTCAGCAAGGTACAAAGCTTCGTAAAGGAATTGTAAAAACTTTTACTTTTTTCCGTTGAACTCTGTTCTCAATCAGAATGACTGTCGATTAAACAAATAGCAGACCGAATTCCATTGGATTCTTAATAAAGGAGTTTTGAATCTATGGTATATTAAAAATAGTAACTGCAAGCGCTTTGGAGTACGAGAGTTTGATGGTGGTTATCCTTTAAGAACCCTTACCCTCAGTTCATTTTGCAAACGGTCTATTTCTGTCTGTGAAACTCTATTTGGAAGGCCAATGAATTGATTTAAATTTTCTGTATTTCCCTCGTGTAACCCCTCGAATGAACGTAGCTTATTGTCCGCAATTTGAAGGGTTTCTAAGTGTTTCAAGTCTTTGACTGGTAAAAGAGAATCTATTTCATTGAAAGATACAACCAAAGTCGTTAACAACTCAAAATTTTCAACACCATTGATGTTTTGCATTTTGTTGTTGTCAAGAAAAAGTGCCGTCAAGTTTTTCAGGTCTGAAATGGGTTGGATAGATGTAATTTCATGAAAAGTCGCCGAGATCATGGTTGCTTGGTGCATGGATTTTAGTCCTGTAAGATCGGTCAGGGCAAAACTCATGTTCGGATGAAATGCACGGGGCCCGGCAAATCTAAAATTAGGCGATTCTAAAATCCATTCAAACCCCTCTTCGTCCGGCATGTCGGTTATGGCACCTTTGTTTAAGGTGGCTTCATTAAATGCCATTTTCCATTGTTCTGACAGCGACTCCCACCAAGATTGACGTTCAGGTAATGTTTTCAAGGGCTGTAAACTTGTATTCGTCTGCAAAGTCATAAAAAATGTAGTTGTGGAAAATGGATTTTATTTTTTGAAGGAGGAAAGGTACAAATTTCAACTACAATCAGCCAAATCAGCCATATTTGCTATTGTTCGTTCGACTGATCCGTTATTAGATTTTTGTGTTTGCACTATAACATAGGTTTCCAAAACACAAATTAAACCACAAGAAACCTACTTTGACAGTAATAGCTGGCTAAATTTTACCAAAAGAATAGGGTTTTAAAGAGAACTTTCCCGGTGGCAATTGAAGAATTTACATGCCAACCGGGAAAGTTTTTTATGTCAATTCCGAGAAGGAAATATGCCTTGAAGGGCAATGATATAATTGACTACTTGGTAGGGCATCATATTGGTAAAAGCCTGGTTGTTGCCAGTATTTGCCAAAGTTACATTAACTGCAACCGGGTTTCCCCGCAGCACCGCTGCCGCATTAGGATCCGCTGCAATAAAAACATTGGCCGCTGCGGCAGCTGCCAATGAATTGCCAGCACCTGTCGTTGTACCAGCTGCGCCAGCACCTAATGCCACCGTTCCAGTCATATCGCCAGCATGAGTATGCGATGGTAAGTTGAGAACTGAAAGAGTGGTTTCTTCATTCCCTGACCTTGCTCCAAGGGTCTTGGTTGGCAAACCAGGACCGGTACCAGCATGTACAGCTGCTCTTCCCCTTAAATCAGGTAAGGCAAAGGTGGTACGGCCATCCCCACCATAAGTGGTGCCTAAAATTGAAAATAGTGCCTCATTGCCGCTGATTGCAAGCAATTGGCCTTGGCAGAGTGCCCAGGATCTGGGAGCAAAATTTCCGCCGAACATGCGGATTTCTCCTATCATTCCTTCCATATTTTTGTATATTTTATTGTTAATGAATAAAGGGTTCAATCATCATTTTAAACAAGCTTGACTTAGTTCCTAGAAGGAAAAACCCCTTGTAAACAAATGATATAATTGACGACTTGGTACGGGGAATAGTTGTTGAACGACTGACTTCCCCCGTTTGGTGATACATTAACTGTACCGCTGATTGGAGTACCTCTCAAGCTGGCGGCTGGAGTTGGATCAGCCGTTGAAAATATATTGATAGAGGAGGCAGCAGCCAGTGAGTTGCCCGCTCCCGTAGTAGTTGATGCGGCCCCAGCCCCTAAAGAAAAACTGCCAGAGGAAGTGGGGATGTGCGTATGTGGCGGCAGATTGGCAGAGCTCAAAGTGGTTGTGGCGGAACCAGATCTCTGACCTTGGCTATGGTTTGGTAAGCCCGGTCCTTGGCCTGCACTGATTGGTACACGGCCTCTCAAATCTGGTAATGCAAAAGTGGTGCGGCCGTCGCCACCATAAGTGGTGCCTAAGATCGAAAAAAGAGCTTGGTTTTGGCTAATGGGCAATAACTGACCATCGCACAAAGCCCAGCTCCTTGGGGCGAAATTTCCGCCGAACATGCGGATTTCTCCTAATGTTGGTGTCATATTTTAATGTTTTAATGTTAATCAAATGGTGGTTTAAATAAAGGAAGATTAATTCCGAGATGGAAAAATTCCTTGTAAGCAGATGACATACCTAAGTGTTAGGTAAGGGTTCATGTTGTCAAATGGTGTTCCGCTGCCAGTTTGGCCAATGGTTACATTAGTAGAAACCGACCCGGCCTTTAGTTGCGCTGCAGGGTTGGGGTCAACAGTAGCATAAATGTTACTGGAAGAAGCCGCTGCGAGCGAGTTTCCTGCACCTGTCGTAGTGCCAGCTGCACCAGCGCCCAATTGTAAACTGGTCTCGACATTCGCAACTAAGTGGTTGTGCGATGGCATGCTGGCTTGGGTCAAAGTGCTTGTTGGTACACCGCCTTTTTGTCCCAAAGGTCTTGGTGATAATCCAGGGCCAGTGCCTTGGCCGATCGCTGTTCGGCCTCTCAAGTCAGGGAGTCCAAAAGTTGTGCGGCCGTCCCCACCATAGGTGGTGCCAAGGATAGAAAACAAGGCCGTATTTTGTGCAATGGACAGTAGTTGTCCATCACAAAAGGCCCAGGTTCTGGGAGCGAAAGTTCCGCCGAACAAACGGATTTCTCCTATCATTCCTTCCATATGTAAATTGTTTGATAGTTTGTTTTTATACAAACCGGGTTAAAAAATAAAATCTTTGAATAAGCGAGTGTCAGAAATAATTGTGATTGAAAGAAGCGATATTTCTTCCCTTTTTCACAACCACCTTAATTTATGCAAAGACCTATATGCTTTGTTTTTTTCGTGATTTCAATAGATTGCTTTAGCAAACCGTTACTGTTTGATTTGAAAAAGCTGCAATCAATTCCAATTCCGCGTCGGTCAAAGAAGAAGGTTTGAGATAATCTTCATTTATGGCCAATTTAGGATCGTCTGAATAGGTATTGATTTTTTCTTGCATTATTGAACGGTCGATGTTTTCGGCTTCGGTAAATCCCTCGATCTCAGCAATGGTTTTAGCCGGAAATTCAACCAAGTCTTCGTAATTCAAGTGTAGGCAACCATCACCTTTTAGCTGTTGTTTAGCAAAATCTCCAGCCTGTTTCCAGACTTGGCAAAACTGGTAAATTTCCTGTTCGTTAATGACCATGTCCATAGAACGGGCAGAGCGGACACAGTCCTCCAAATTGCGATGCAGGTATATAATTTTGCTTTTAGGTAGCATTTTATGCAATTGAACAAGATTGGCAGGATTCCACTCTGGCAGTTTTACCCCCCAAATAGGCCTGCCTTGTGATTTGGCAAAATCTTCAAAGTAGTTGACAATCGAAAAAAAAGCATTTTGATGAACTTGCAAATAGCCATCGATTTCTGGCATAAGGTCTGGAATCCAATCGTTCACTACGCCGTCAAGCACGGCTTTCAATTGTCTATTGTGTGCAGCCTTTGAAGCCTGCAAGAGTAATTGTTTGTTCAGGAGCAAATTAGAACCCATAAAGAGTTCGTTGGCGCAAGTCTCACCATATATAAGTGTGTTCGATGCGGAGCATAATAACCTCTGTAGTAGCGTAGTGCCAGATCGCCGAACTGGAGAAGAAATTAAGATGGGACGCAGTGAAGTTAGTTTCATTTGGCTCGCAATTAACTATTCGAGTGAGTTCTTAACTTTTATTAGATAATCCAACTCTTGAATTAAATTATCTGATATGATGGTCATTTAATTTTAGCCCCTAATTGGATTGCTCGTCTTTAATTCTAAAATTCGATCACGAAAAACAACTATGGTAATTTAGTTGATTACAACTGTTTGGTTTAGATAGGGAGTTGGATGTTTTTTAAAGGAGAAAAAACGTGATGAATTATGAGGGCTTAACTCAAGAATTCAATAATTTCGGCAATTTAGAAATATATTCCTAATTAAAAAATTTTTCAATAAAATAAACTCATAGACGTTCTTGCCCCTAAAATGAACCTATGTTGAAGGTCAATTATTCATATCAGGATTTGCAAAAGGTTACCACTTTTTGGAACAAATATTAAGTGAATTTTTCCAGTGGAGCGTTCTTTAAAAAATTTATTCAACCAATTTTTCCCAATCTTCCCTCCTAATTTTATAGACATGAACGGGTACATCTTTGAATATGGTTTCCTTCCAAAAACACATGCCATTTCTTTTGGCTACTGTTATGGATCGTACGTTTAGTGGGTCAACTATCGAGATGAGCGTTTCTGCCATTTCGTTTTCAA
Organism: Saprospiraceae bacterium; assembly: GCA_041392505.1. Classification (GTDB taxonomy): domain Bacteria; phylum Bacteroidota; class Bacteroidia; order Chitinophagales; family Saprospiraceae; genus UBA6168. The sequence continues at coordinate 16,876 of JAWKLX010000076.1, forward strand.
AACAAAAATCACGGCACGCCATGGCAGCTTCTGTGGCGTATCCATTTCCCCAATAACGCGGCAGCAAATGGTATCCGACTTCCCATTTTGGGATGCCATCGACAAATTGCCGGACGAGTCCGCATTGCCCAACGAACTCGCCTGTTCCCCTTAATTCGATAGCACATAGTCCAACTCCTATAGATTTGTAGCGTTTCAACTGCCGTTCGATCCAAACATTAGCATAATTATTGACATCTTCTGAATCGATTGATAAATAAGCTGTTGCCTGTGGGTCGTTAAAGAATGCCAAAAGTGGCTCTTTATCCAACAAAGAAAGACTGCGGAATTGTAAGCGTAATGTTTGATAGTTCTCAAGGATCATAATGGACTATGTTGTTGAGTTGGCTGTTTGTGATGTTTGCGCAAAAATAGGATTCTACCGAACATAGTTACCTCCATGGAGAAAATGCAACTATCAATTTCCAAAATATTTTTTCTTTGGAGAATGGTAACCTTTGGGCCTTTCCAAGATCAACCTTATAAGGCACTAAAGGGAAGATAATTATCAAGAATAACTAATGATAATTATCCAAATAGTTATACCTTGCACCAGTTTTGAAAATCCACTCACTTTGAACCTTTCCCTGCCGATTTAAATGCCTCAATCCCTATTTTTTTAGATGAGTTTTCACTCCAACCATTAAAAGTGTTTTTGTGATTTTCTACAATCATATACTGGACAAATTTTGCTTGCCTTATGAAATTTCTGTTCAAACAATCATTGTAAAATCAGATTTGATCGAATGAAACTATTGAAAAATCGGCAACGAATTTATCTAATGGCAAATGAGAGACCTGTTGCCCCCATCCTTAAAACTAACCCTGTTACTGCTAAATGTATTTTCTCCTTAAAAAGGAATCAACAATAAAAACGTCATGCTTACGAAGTATGCCTCCTTGTCTGGCATGATACCAAGTTAGGCTGGCCTCTGACAAAACCGACTCAAATGACAAAATCTAAATTATTTAAAATGAAAAAGTATTTACTCTTTTTTTTTAATGATGTTTGCTTTTTGGAGCATCGAGGCACAGATCACTACTTCTGGTGATTTATGCTCATCTCCCCAAACCTTTAACGCTACTGGTAATACAGAGAACGGAAAGCCGGAATATCAGGCTGTCTCAGCCACTCAATTATTCATGAGGTGGTCTGGTTCCGTTGGGAAATCCTGAATGGTAATACGGCAGAAGTTTACCATTACAATACTACCAATGCGGATACACCCCCATGTAGCTCTTGTGGTACTTGTGACCCATGGACAGAAAATACAGTCGGATGTGGAGGGACCTTTGGCTTTCCCCTGACTGTATCTGGTGCAGATTGTGCTGCTGCACCTGCGGCGGTATGCGACCTCACTATCACCACCTGTCCGGCAGATTTTTCTGTTGTAAGCTGTGATTTAGCGGATATCACTCCAACCTCTGCGTTGGCGCATTCACCTGGGGCTACTGTTATTACCTCAGGACAGTTTACAACAGAGGGTGGTGCTTTCACTACTTCAAATACCATTACCTCAATTACTTATCAGGATGCAGTAGTGGGTAATTGTCCTAAAACAGTGACCCGGACTTTCACACTCAATGATGATTGTCCAGATGTTGCCTCCTGTAACCAAACCATCACCCTGAGCGATCCAGCCAACCATACGACCATTACCACTTCTGGTGATATATGTATCGGGGCTCAGACTTTTGATCAAACTGGTGTAATGGTGAACGGCAAACCCGAATATCAAGCGCTCGGCGGCGCCAGTCATTTGTTTATAAGGTGGAGTCTTACCGAATGGCAAATTGTAAATGATAATACTGGAGATGTTTTCTTTGTAAATACCACTGATACACCCACTCCTCCATGTAGTGCCAATTTTGCTTGGTCAGCTGGCCCTGCTGGAGGTGCATGTGGGACCATCACTGTTGCTGGTGCCGATTGTTCTTCCACTGCACCACCAGCTTGTGATTTAATGATTACTGCTTGCCCGGCGGCATTTTCTCAAGTGAGCTGTGATTTAGCAGATATTCAACCGACTTCAGCTTTGGCATTTTCAGCTGGTGCCGCAATGATTACGCAGGGACAGTTTACAACCGAAGGTGGAACGATTTCCACCACAAACAATATCACATCGATAACTTACCAAGATGCTGTGGTGGGCAATTGCCCAAAAACAGTGACTCGGACGTTTACAGTGATGGATGATTGTCCTGCAACCAAGCAATGCACACAGACGATCACCTTGGATGACCCTGCTCAAAATACGTTGATCACCACCACTGGAGACATTTGTGTTGGTTCTCAAACATTTGACCAGACAGGAAATATTGTAAATGGCAAACCAGAATACCAAGCCCTTGGTGGAGCTACCTCCTTATTTATTAGGTGGTCGGGAAGTCAGTGGGAAATAATTAATGCGGGTGATGTACTATTTGTCATAGCAGAAAATACACCTACGCCTCCTTGTAGTGGTGATTTTACTTGGATAGCCGGGCCGCAAGGCGGTGCTTGCGGTACTATTACCGTTGGTGGCCCTGATTGTTCTCCTGCTGTTCCAGAATTGGATGTGAGGAACAATGCCGATGACGCTGATATTACTAATGGTTCGACTGTGATTAGTGTGCCTTTAGGTACTGACTTTGGGGATGAATGCGTAACAGGCGGTACGTTTAGCCATACCTACCGGGCAGAAAATAATGGGGGCGGCGTGCTTACGTTAGGCCCTGATGCATTGTCCATAAGTAATACCACTGATTTTTCAATCACCACTGATCTTACAAATGGTGGAACGATTGCGGCTGGTGGGGTTGCAACCTTCACCATTGAGTTCCATCCAACTTCTTTCGGTACAAAAAATTGCAATGTCACTATCAGAAGTGATGATGCGGACGAAGATCCATATACGTTTTTAATTTCTGGTTTTGGGGTAAATGATCCCACGCCCGCCAATGCTGGGCCAGACCAAACTGGGGCAAATGCTATTTGCGGCAACTCCACCAACCTCGCTGCCAACACCCCGACTGTCGGGTCCGGCTCCTGGTCGGAGGTTGCCGGGGATGGCAACGGCGTGTTTGCCAATGCCACCGACCCAACTTCGATGTTCAGCGGGACGGTCGGGGTGACCTACACCCTGCGCTGGACCATCGCAAACCCCACATGCCCCGCATCGACCGACGATGTTGACATAACATTTGTTGGCAACCCGACGCCCGCCAACGCGGGAGCGAACCAGGACGTCTGCGGTAACTCCACTTTCCTTGCCGGAAACACACCAACGGTAGGTATGGGCATGTGGTCAGTCATATCTGGGGCAGGTGGCATGTTTGGCAATGCCAGTGACCCAACTTCATCTTTTACAGGTACAGTGGAAACAACCTATGTGCTCCAGTGGACGATCTCGAACACCCCGTGTGCCACTTCCTTCGATGACGTGACGATTCAACTTTTCGATAACCCGACCGCTGCCGCTGCCGGCGCCGACCAGACAATGGTGTGCAACGGGGACGATGCAACGATGGCGGCAAATACACCAAGTGTGGGTACGGGTTCGTGGTCACAGGTGGCAGGCCCGGGATCAGTCACTTTTTCTGACGCCACCAGCCCAACCACCACAGTGTCCAACCTGCCCGCCAACGGCACGGTGATCCTGCGCTGGTCCATCTCAAACGGCCCATGCCCCATTTCATCCGACGATGTGAGTATTACGACCATTACCTGCTGCCCATCATCCGTATCGATCAGTGCCAATCCATCCGGTGACATCTGCCTCGGGACAATGGGCGTGCAGTACAATGCCGTGGTCACGGACGGTGCGCCGACCAACACCTTTGCCTGGTGTGCCTACAACAACGGCACGGGCAGCGGCACGTGTTTCAATGGTTTCAATGACAATACCGCCCAAAACCCGACCCGTAACTGGACCTCTTCCACCGGGGCAAAATCCGTAAGGGTCACGGTCTCGCAAGCTGGCTGCCCAGACATATCTGATTTGTATGTATTCAACGTGGTAAAACCTGCCGCCCCGACGCCTGATCAGGACATGAAGATGTTCTGCCACGGCGACCCAAACATCACGGTCGGCCTGGCCGGTACCGGTGTCAACGTGAGCAATACCTTGGCAGCGAACGAACGCATCGTCTGGGAACTCGTTTCCGCCCCTGCCAACAGTGACCTGACACCCGGGTTCCTCAACGACGACTGCAATGGCCCTAGCACCAACCTGGTATTTGATGGTGAGATCCGTATTGCCAACAGTAGCAAAGTGGTCCGGGTGGACGATGTAAGCGTCATGAACAACATGGGCGACCCGATCGTCGGTGACTATGTTTTCAGGGCCTACCTGAAAGACTGTTCCCTTGACTGTATTTCTGCGGCAGCAGGGCCGTTTACCATCACGGTAAAAGAGCCGTTCCCAGTGATCGCCTGCCCTGCCGACATGACCGTAGAATGTGGGTCGGGCATTGACCCGGTGGACACGGGCAACCCGACGACACCGACCAGTTCCTGCTGCACGGTGGCACCAAATATCACGCACACCGATGCCAGTGCGCCGGGCATGTGTCCGGTTGTGGAGGTCATCACCCGTACATTTACAGTTGATTATACCGATTGTGGCTACACGCCCACCTGTAACCAGACCATTACGATAGAAGATAACACACCACCGGACATCGTATGCCCACCGGACCAGACCATCGAATGGGCGGTTGGTTTCAATACAACCCCTGTTGGGGCAAACACCCCACAAGACCCGAGCATCGACCCTGCCATTACCGGCATGCCGATGGCCAGTGACGGTTGCGGCCTCGGTGAGGTGCCCACCAACTGCACAACCATTGCAGGCCCGGTGACCAACCTGAACTACGATGCCCTCGGCCTCATCAGCACCAACTTTGTGGTCAACGGCGTGGCGCCCATCCCGCCCACCGTTACCTGTGTGCACGAGGTTTGCGTGACCGTGCACATGATCGCCGACATCGGTGGCGTCAACTTCGAACAGAGCAACATCCGTGACGAGGGCGGCAACATCATCGGCCGGAACGGCAACTCGAACGGTGACTGCAACCTTGCCGGTGCCTATTCCACCATGTGCATCCCCGTGGCGGCCTACAACACCTATGCGGCCGACGGGACGCTCAGCTTTAGCATCGACACCGATGGCGACATCGACAATATCTGTGCAACACAGACCATCCAGGCCTCAGTGGAAATCTGCTCTGCCTGTGAGCCGGGGCTCATGTACCAGGACGTTATCACGGGGCCAACCCCTGCCAACTGTCCCAATTTATGGGTGGTTGAAAGGACGTGGACGGTGGTGGACCGGTGCGGTATGCCCGCCACCTGCGTGCAGACCTTCACTTTCACGGATACGACCCCACCTGTTGTCAATACCTGTTCGCCCGACCCTGCACCCATCGAGTGGCCAGTTGGTTTCAACACAACGCCAGTTGGGCCAAATACACCGCAAGACCCAAGTATAGATCCATCCAATTATCCAAACATTGTTTACTCCGACAACTGTGCGGTGGTGAACGTTGGTTACCAGGATGTGATCACCGGGCCAACACCGGGCAACTGCCCTAATTTGTGGATTGTAGAAAGGACGTGGACGGTGACCGATGTTTGTGGTTTGACAGGCAACTGTGTCCAAACGTTCACGTTCACGGATACGACACCACCGACACTTGCCAATTGCCCGGCCGACCCTGCACCGATCGAGTGGCCGGCTGGTTTCAGCACCGCCGCCGTCGGACCTAATACCCCGCAGGACCCGAGCATCGCACCTGCCGTTTTCGGCATGCCTACGGCTTCGGACAACTGTGGCACGCCAACCCTGACCTACCAGGACGTGATCACCGGACCAAGCCCTGCTAACTGTCCTAATTTATGGGTAGTTGAAAGGACGTGGACGGCGACCGATGCGTGTGGTTTGACGGCCACCTGCACCCAGACCTTCACGTTTACGGACACCACACCTCCATCCATCACCACCTGTCCGCCCACAATTAATGTTGACGGCTGCGGCACGGCGGACATACTGAACGGCGGCCTGACTGCGCTGCCGTATTCGGCAGCACCTGCGACGATTACGGAAGCTGAATTTACCGCCGAAGGCGGTGTCGCCTCCGATAACTGTGCCATCGTAAAATACGAATACGTGGACAACGCTTCTGGCACCTGCCCGAC
>JAWKLX010000077.1:0-22174 GCA_041392505.1 Saprospiraceae bacterium
CCGGCTGCCCGCCGCGATCAATCGCTCAATCGACCATTGCAGCAATGGTTTCCCTTTTAGCTCGACCATTGCTTTGGGGCGGTCATTGGTCAAAGGCCGTAAGCGGATGCCGAGGCCGGCAGCAAAAAGCATGGATTTCATATAATGGACAATGGACAATGGACAATGGACAATGGACAATGCTATTGACATTTACCGATCTCCATTTACCATTTGTAAAAATTCTTTGAACGCTTTGGCGGTTTTTCGAGGGGATTTGAACATGCCCATGTGTCCAACATCCGAATAGATTTGGATGTCGGCAATGCTCGGCAGATGGGTCTGGGCCAAACTGACATCCAAGGGGATGGCAGCATCTTTTTTGCCGATAAAGAACAGCACTGGGCACTTAATATTGGCTAAAACCTCCGAAAGATCGGGGCGGTTTCGCATGGCATGCAACGAGGCGATGATGGCTTCTGGGGCGTATTTCGTGGCATGGTAAATTAGGCGGTTGACTTCAGCCTGGTATCCTTTTGAAAAATCATAGTTGAACAGTTTGGGGATCAACTGGCGGACGAAAAGGATGTGGCCGTTGGTTTTGATAAATTCTATGCCTTTCAAACGGCCTTCTTTTTTCTCCTCCGAATCTGCGAAAGGGTGGGAGTGAAACATGCAGAGACCAGCCAATTGGTTGCCATATTTTTTGGCGAAGGCACATGCCACGTATCCCCCCATCGAATGGCCCAACAGCACACATTTTTCGATGTTGTTATCTTTCAAAACAGCAGCCACCGCATCTGCCATGGTCTCGATGGTCGTAGTTTCCAGCAGTTCAGAATTGCCAAACCCGGGCAGGTCGATACAAAGGTATCGTCGGTAACTTGGGAGGAGGGGGAGCCATTCGTCCCACATACGGCTGTCCTCACAGAACCCATGCAAAAGAACAACGGGAATGCCCTCCTTTCCTTCGCCAAAAGGATAGGAGGCAATGTTAGCTCCTTGAAAGTTGGTTTTTATCATTTGTGGATTTTGTTTGGAAAAATGGAAAAGTGACAATTTTTAATCGAACGACTAAACTATTGTCAACAATTTTTTAAGAAAATTACAAATATGAAAAAGATTAGCTTTCAATTTCTAACTTTACCGAAAGTTGATGTTTTTGGAATTGTAGTGAAATGATAAGTGCAAAATTGCATTGATCTGCTGTATTTAAACTTGCTGAATGTTGTTTTTTTGATCAAAGCAGCATTTAAGAAACCGATTAAAGCATAGTCCAAGAAAGATGGTTTCCAATACCGTAAAAAAACGATTAAGTACTATAGAGCAATTGGAACGGGACCTGAACCTTAAACAATTGCAGGTCAACCGTTTGCTAAATATCACCCAGGCCATCAACAACAACGTGAAGATGACGGGCCTGTTTGAAATGTATTCCTCTTTCCTCAGTTGGGAAATGGGGGTCAAGAAAATGGCGCTCTATTTCCGGAAAAGAAACAAATGGGAATGTACCGCCCACATTGGACTGAGCAATGAACTGTTGGAGATGGACATCAGCGATCAGCTTGCCAAGTTTACCCGCCTGAACAACCTGCTCGACAACGACCACCCTTTTGTCAAAAATTTTGATGTTGTCATCCTCAGAAGCACAAGGACACCCATTTGGCTTATGTCTTTATCGAGGGTTTGATGAAAACGATGATATGTACAGCAAGGTGCAATTCATCACCACCATCACCAACATCATTGCCGTTGCGATCGAAAATAAACGCTTGTTCAAGCAGCAATTGGAGCAGGAACGCCTCCGCTGAGTTGGAACTGGCTTCTGAAATGCAGCACATGTTGATCCCCAAAAATTTACCAAAAAACTCTTTTATTACGAACTGGCGAGCATTTACCTGCCGTAGTATGAACGTCGGGGCGATTATTTTGATTTTGTGGAACATGGTGACGGGCGCATTACTTTCTGCATAGCCGATATTTCTGGAAAAAGGCGTCGTTGCGGCGTTGCTCATGTCCAATTTGGAAGGTACGTTCCATACACTGTTGCAGCCCGAAACGACCCTAACAGAATTGATACATGCGCTCAATGAAAATGTGTTGCGCATCACCAAAGGGGATAAGTTTCTGACGTTTTTTGTTGCCCAATACGACAAAAATACCCGTGAGTTGATTTATGTAAATGCGGGTCACAACCCACCTGCCTTGGCCATGAACGATGAAGTGATCCGTCTGGATAAAGGCTGTACCGTACTTGGTGCATTCGATGAAATTCCTTTTGTCGAGGAAGGGAAGGTAACCGTTGGGCAGGAGGCGCTCGTCTTACTGTTTACAGACGGCTTGATCGAATTGCGGAACGAAGACGGGGAGTTTGTGGATGAGGAGTACAGCGCCCAATTTGTTTTGGAGAACTATCGGTTGTCGGCCAAAGAGTTTAACGACAAAATGATGGATGAGCTGGAGCTGTTTAAAGGGAAACGGAAATTTGATGATGACTTTACAGTCCTGACCTGCAAGATTTTTTAATAGTTTTTGTACCCTCGTCAAATTTTAAACCAGTCCCCTTCATCCTCGAAAGTCCTTCTCCTATCGAAAAGCTTCAACTCAGGCGGTCTGCAACTGTTTAAATTCGTTGCTGTTATTTTTGACATTGATTGGGGAAATGGAGCGTTAAAGCAAGTGCAAATTGTTTTATACCATTTACTTTTCCCTTGTATATATCGTTGCATGCAAAAAAAAAGAGATAAACACGTAGCTGGGATACTGGCCTTGTTTTTCGGCTGGTTAGGGGTTCACCGGTATTACCTCGGAGAAAATGATCGGGGCTTTTTATATACCATAGGATCTGGCATCATGATGTGGGGTGGGAGGTTGCCGTTTGTCGGGTTGCTGTTTAAGTTTCTGTGGGTTCCTTTGATCCTCTTGATTTCAATCATTGACGCCATTACTTTTTTTGCGATGGATCAAAGATTGTTTGATGAAAAATACAACGCCACGCCGCAAACCTCACAACATAACGCTCGGCAAGAACGCGAAGCGGCTCGACGGGACCAACGGGAAGAACGCAATAGGAAACGAACGGAACACCAGAACCTTAGGAAGGCTAAAAGCACTTCCGGCCGACATAATCCATTTAAAAAAAGTGGTGTCGAAAAATTTAAAGAATTTGATTATGCCGGGGCTATTGGTGATTTCAAAAAATCTCTAGACCTTTCCCCCAACGACATCGCTACCCATTTCAACATAGCTTGCGCCTATTCACTCACGGAAAAGAAAGATCTTGCATTCTACCACCTTGACTTAGCAGTTGCAAACGGTTTCAAAGATTTTGATAAAATCAAAAATCATCACGGTTTGGCGTACCTTCGCATCCAACCAGAATTCGAAGATTTTGAGGAAAACGGTTTTCGGCTGCGGCAAAAAACTTCAACCGATGGAAAAAAGGAAGATGATTTATTAAGTACGCAACCAGACCTGCTCGACCAGTTAAAAAAATTAGGCGACTTGCGGCAAAATGGTTTGCTCACAGAATTGGAATTTGAACAGCAGAAGAAAAAATTATTAGGATAAAATTTAGGTCGAAGGATTATGGCAAAAGGATTTAATTTTTGGTAAAAAGAAAGGGTTTATCCGTCTTTGCTATTGATCTCGTATCCGACTATTTAACTCCCCAGCGCCATGTGCTTTTGTCCCTTTGGCGGGGATTTTGCAAAATGACCTTGGAAAGTTTTTACGAAAACTTTAAATGATCCAGCGTAGCGGAAAGGTCGCCAAATCCGTTATAATTGCAGGAACTAACTCAAACACTGAGATGATAGCAGAAAACCTTATAACTTCAGCCGTCCTCCCGCTACAAACTTCCGATACTGGAAAGTATTCTTTGGAAGTAATGGAAAACTTCAATGTGCGCCACCTGCCCATTGTCAATGACCGACAACTACTCGGACTCATCGGAGAAGATGACATCTTGGTTCACAACATTCACGAACCGATCGGTTCGTACGAACTGTCCTTAAAAAAGCCTTACGTAAAAAAGAATGACCACCTGTACGAAGTGATGCGCCTGCTTGCTGACCAGCAACTGACCGTGATTCCAGTTATTGATGAGGATGGCAATTATATGGGCATGATCGCTCGAAGATGTGCTGAACTATTTTGCGAAAACGGCAGCTTTTAGTGAATCAGGGAGCATCGTCGTTCTGGAGTTTCATGCCAAAAACTACTCATTGGCAGAAATCGCACGATTGGTTGAGGCTGAGAATGCCCTGATCCTCAGCACTTTCGTCACATCCTATCCAGACTCTTCCATTGTCGAAGTCACTTTGAAAATCAACCGCCAAGACATTCATACCATCCTCAAAGCTTTCGAGCGTTTTGGTTATGAGATAAAAGCATCGTTCAATGAAGAGGAATACCTCGAATCTTTACAGGAACGTTATGATGCCTTGATGAGCTATCTGAACGTTTAAAAAAAAACGTGGCAGTGTGCGAGTTTGCAAAACGGAGCGGCACGGGAAATTTTCCCCGTGCCGCTCCGTTTTTTAGGGAAAATATTAAACTTTACTTTTCTTTGTTAAAAACAATCCGCAATCAGCGGGATACAACGACGGCAAGCGTAATTATCTTTAGAGCAGTCGACGTTCTCACATTTCCAGTATGGACATCTACAAACAGAAATCAAGGTGGAAAATTTATTTAGCTATTGCAGGGCTGGTGATCGTGGCCGTTTCCTTGTTTTATACAAAATACTTGACGGATCAACTGGCAGATGAAGAAAGGAAAAAAGCGGAGAAACTGGAATTGGCGTATGAATACACCGCAGGCAACCACGACCCCGATGGAGCCCAGTGCGATTTTACTTTCCAACATACTTTTTTTCAGGACAATACCAATATCCCATTGATTCTTGTCATGGAAGAGGGGTACATGGAGGGTAGAAATTATGGAGAGGAAAATGATACAAACCTGGTTTTTTTAAAAAGAAAAATAGAAGAGTTTGAAAAAAAGGGCATTGAACCAAAAATTATCGAAACAGAATTTTTTGGTGATGTGAAACTGTATTTTGAAAACTCCCAAATACTTACCCTGCTTACTTTCTACCCATTTGTCCAATTCATCCTCATTGCTGCATTTATCACTTTCGGCTACATCGCCTTCAACAACTCCCGCCGCTCCGAGCAAAACCGGGTCTGGGCGGGTATGGCCAAAGAAACTGCCCACCAAATGGGGACTCCCATCTCTGGCATGGTCGCCTGGATCGAGCACCTGCGGATGATCAAAGAAGGGGACGAAGAAGTCGAGGAAATACTCAACGAACTCGATAAGGACATTGACCGCCTCAACCTCGTGGCCGACCGTTTTTCAAAAATTGGTTCTGCCCCTGAACTGGAAGTGGCCAATATTTACGACCACGTGGAAGAGATTCGGGCCTACATGCAGCGCCGGGCACCCCGAAAAGTAGTGTTCGATTTTCCCGCGCCCAACCAACCTCCGCTGATGGTCAAGATCAACGCTCATCTGTTTGTTTGGGTAGTGGAAAACCTCCTCCGCAATTCCCTCGATGCGATGGGCAACGAGGGCAAAATCAGTGCGGAAGTTTACGAAGACGAGAGATACGTTTACCTCGACCTCAGCGATACCGGCCACGGCATTCCGGCCAATAAATTGAAGACCGTTTTCCAACCGGGCTACTCCACCAAGAAAAGAGGTTGGGGGCTTGGCCTTTCTTTGGCCAAAAGGATTATAGAAGACTACCACTCAGGCAAAATTTTCGTAAAAAAATCAGGCATTGATGAAGGGACGACTTTTACCATCCAGTTACCGAAGTAGTAGGTAAGGGTTTTTATAAACAGCCCATTTTAGGTAGCTTCCCTATCTTTGCCCGCCCATTTACCTTTCACCACTCATCATTTACCATTAATAGTGTCCTTCAAATCCAGACTGCTCAAACCCATCGCTAAGCGCACCGCCCGCAGCATTGCGCGTTGGAGCGCCGAAGCCCTCACCGCACAAGAATCTGTTTTCCAACACCTGATCAAAAAAGGAGGAAAAACAGCTTTTGGACAGGAGCATGGTTTTAATAAAATTAAGACTTTCGAAGATTTCAAATCGCAGGTGTCGATCCGCGACTATGAAGCTATCAAACCTTGGATCGAATTGATCAAAAAAGGGGGGCAAGACGTGCTGTGGCCGGGTCGCCCAAAATATTTTGCCAAAACCTCCGGGACAACCTCGGGCGTGAAATACATCCCCCTCACCGCCGACAGTATGCCCAACCATTTTGGTACGGCTCGGAAAGCGTTGTTCAACCATGTGGCTAAAACTGGAAAGGCAGATTGGGCCGAAGGGAAATTGATCTTTCTTTCTGGCAGCCCAATTCTTGAGCTAACTGGGAATATCCCGACGGGTCGTTTATCGGGCATCGTCAATCATGAAATACCGGCCTGGTTGCGCACCAGCCAAATGCCAAGTTTCAAAACCAATTGCCTGGAAGAATGGGAGGAAAAATTGGAAGCCATCGTAACCGAGACTCTGCAAGAAGACATGACGCTGATCAGCGGCATACCGCCTTGGGTGCAGATGTATTATGAAAGATTGTTGGAGCGGAGCGGCAAAAAGTATGTCAAGGACATTTTCCCCAATTATTCGATGTTCGTTTACGGCGGAGTCAATTTTGAACCCTACCGGGCCAGCCTCGAATCGCTGGTCGGCAAAAAACTAGACACTTTGGAGACCTACCCGGCGAGCGAAGGTTTTATTGCTTTTCAGGATCAGCCAGATGATCGGGGACTTTTGTTAAATGTAAAATCTGGGATCTTCTTTGAGTTTGTCCCAGCGGATGAAGTATTCAATGAGCATCCAACGCGGCTGAGTTTGAAAGATGTGGAAATGGGGGTCAACTATGCCATCCTGCTCAGCACAACTGCTGGTCTTTGGAGTTACAATAATTGGCGATACGGTGGAATTCGTTTCCTTGAATCCCTACCGCATCATCGTCACCGGGCGGGTAAAACATTTCATATCGGCTTTTAGCGAACATGTGATCGGAAAAGAGGTGGATGAAGCCATGCTCGCCGTCTCCAAAGATTTGAATGAGCACATCGTTGAATTCACCGTTGCACCCCAAGTTTCGCCGCAGGAAGGCGGTTTGCCTTACCACGAGTGGTTGGTAGAATTTGATAAAATCCCTGATAATTTGAGCCAATTTGCCCGACGCTTGGACGAACAAATGATCCACCAAAACATTTATTATGCGGATCTCATCAAGGGCAATATCCTGCAACCCTTGAAAGTTAAGCCCTTGCAAAAAGACGCCTTTCGTAATTACATGAAGTCGGTAGGGAAATTAGGTGGCCAAAACAAAGTTCCCCGCCTTTCCAATGACCGGAAAATTGCTGAGGCTTTGAAGGATTTTGTTTTGCAATGAAAAAAATCCGATCAGTAAAATTTTTTATCAATGAATCAATTAATCGCCATTTTCGCTTTCGTAAGTTTGGTTAGTTGTGCCTCCCAAAGCACTGACAATCAGTCGCCCATAACTGCGGAAAAAGTACAAGTGAAAGAATCCACGTCTGTCCAGGAAGTCGTCCCTTTTCCCGTTTATATGACATTCAATGAATTCGAGCACCACCTCCGCCAACAAAACGATACCACCTATGTGGTCAATTTTTGGGCGACCTGGTGCAAACCCTGCGTGGCGGAATTACCTTGGTTCGAGCAGTTGATCCCGGCCTATAAAGACCAGCCGGTGAAAATTTTGCTGGTAAGCATGGATTTCCCCAAACAGATCAAATCAAAACTGATCCCTTTTGTGGAGGAGCGGAAATTGGAACGGTCGGTCGTGGCCTTGGCCGACATGGACTACAATGAGTGGATCGACAAAGTGAGTACCGCCTGGGACGGGGCTATTCCTTTTACCCTGATTTACAACCAAGAAAAACAGCAGATCAAATTGGGTGAATTGGACAATTATGAAGAGTTGGTTGGATTGCTAAATGGGGTGATGAATTGATCTTTGAACCTGAAATTTGGAAGGAGGAGGTACGGTTTTGGATTGATCTGCCCACAACAATTATTTCCCTTTAAAATTTAATCAAGCCATGATGAAATCCTTTTTTATCAATTTTGCATTTTCCCTACTATCAATAGCTGCATTTTCCCAAGACGTCACGGGTTATTGGAAAACCATTGACGACAATAGCGGCGAAACCAAAAGCATCGTCCATATTTACAAAAATTCGGATGGGACGATAAATGGGAAAGTGGTCAAATTATACCTGGAACCGCATGAAGACCCCGACCCCGTTTGCACCGAATGCCCCAAAGACGATTATCGGCACGGCAAAAAAATAAATGGCCTGGTCATTATGTCCAACATGAAGGAAGACGACGATGTCTGTTCTGGCGGCGAAATTTTGGACCCAGAAAATGGCAGCAGCTACCGCTGTAAAATATGGCTGGATGGGAAGGATGTTTTAAAAGTAAGGGGGTATTTAGGGCCGTTTTTTCGGACGCAGACGTGGCAACGAGAGACTTCATTTTCCAAATAAAGGGCTACCTCTCATCTCTAAAATTTCATTAAACGAAAAACCTGTAAAAAATTAGAAAATAAACTTTGTGAAGCTCCGAGCCTCCTCTGTGGAATAATACAAGCTATTACACGGAGAGACACAGTGGAGGCTCGGAGCTTCACAAAGTCAGTTTTGACATTTTTATTTTTGAACAAAAAGCTGTGTTTCTCCTCAATTGTCTCCACGTCGCTCATAACAACTTTGCGGTGTCTCTCTGTGACTTCTCCGTGCCTCTCCGTGTAATAATCCCATCTCACACTAATTTTTTGGACGACCTGAAAAACATTCTCTAACGTTTTTTCCCTACCTTCACCTCTACATCAAAAACACTCCAAGACATGAGAAAACGCTGGACCCTGCTCCCTGCCGACGAGGCAGCCGTCAATCACCTACAAGAAGTTTTACACATCAATCCCGTCCTTTGCCGCCTGCTCGTGCAAAGGGGCATCACTACATTCGATCAGGCCAAAACCTTCTTCCGGCCCGACCTCACCCAACTCCACGATCCTTTTTTGATGGAGGACATGGATAAAGCGGTGGAGCGGATCGAACGGGCCATTTCCCAAAAAGAAAAAATACTGCTGTATGGTGATTATGATGTGGACGGGACGACTTGTGTGGCTTTGCTGTATTCTTTTTTGGCGGCCCACTACGATCGGTTGGATTTTTACATCCCCAACCGCTACTCGGAAGGCTATGGCGTTAGTCGGCAGGGAGTGGATTACGCTGCCGCAAATGATTGTTCCCTTGTCATAGCAATGGACTGCGGAATCAGGGCAGTGGAAAAAGTAGCTTATGCTAATTCGCTGGGCATAGATTTTATTATCTGCGACCACCATTTGCCGGGACCCGAATTACCTAAAGCTGTGGCCATCCTCGACCCGATGCGGCCGGATTGTTTGTACCCATACAAGGGGCTGAGCGGCTGTGGCGTGGTGTTCAAATTGGCGCAGGCGTTTACCCAAAAAAATGATTTGCCAGAAGCTGGACTATTTGATTTGCTCGATATTTTGGTGCTGAGCATTGCCGCAGACATTGTGCCCATGACCGGGGAAAACCGGACGCTGGCGTTTTTTGGTTTGGAAAGATTAAGCGAAACCGGACGGCTGGGGTTGCAGGCGTTGATTGAAAAGAGCCGCCGCTCTAAACCATTGGCTATCAGTGATATTGTGTTTGGTCTCGCGCCGATGATCAATGCTGCCGGGCGATTGGACGATGCCAAGTTGGCGGTAAAATTATTGTTGACCACCGATGAAACGGAAGCCGCCAAGTTCGCCCGTTTGCTCCATCACCAAAACGAATTGCGGAAAGAGCACGACCTCCACATCTTGCGGGAAGCCAAAAAGAAATTTGAGGAAATGCCTGCTTATCAGGAGCGCAAAAGTATCCTGCTGTTTGACGAACATTGGCACAAAGGCGTCGTGGGGATTGCCGCAGCGAGGATGGTGGAGCACTACCACCGACCCACCATTTTGCTCACCCAATCGAACGGTATGGCGACGGGCTCGGCGAGATCGGTTGCGGGTTTTTCCATTTATGATGCGATCAAGGAATGTAGCGACCTGCTCACCAATTTCGGTGGCCATGACCATGCGGCGGGCATGACTTTACCGATTGAGAACGTGCCCTCTTTTCAAGAACGTTTTGAAAAAATAGTTGGTGAACAAATCGATGAAGAAATGCTCGTGCCCGAACTGAAACTATCGGCCGTGCTTGCTTTAAAGGATATTGATTTCAAATTTTGGAATATTTTAAGACAATTTGCCCCGTTTGGGCCAGGCAACCGCAGCCCCGTTTTTGCGACCAAAAATGTGTTTGATTCTGGCCATTCCCGATTGTTGAAAGGTGACCACGTGAGGGTGGCAGTGAAACAAAACGACTCCGTGCCCGTGCAGGGCATTGCCTTTGGCATGGGCGAACATTTTTCGAAAATAAAATCGAAAAAGCCGTTTCATATCGCCTATAAAATTGAGGAGGAAAAATGGCAGGATGAGCGGACGTTGAGTTTGGTGGTGCGGGATTTAAAGTTTTAGTAAACTAAGATCAAATTCAAAACCGGGGCAGACATCCTCACCAGACATTTTTTGTTCAAAATCTTTGACTTCTGCTGTCGACCCATCTTGGCGATAGATGTAGGCCTTCTGTTTCAAGGGGTCGATCAACCAAGCCAACCTGACGCCGTTTTTGATCCAAACGGTTTTCATCTTACTTTTCAGAGCTTTAAGGGTATCGCTCTCAGAACGTACTTCAATCACAAAATCGGGGACAATTGGGGCGAACTTTTTACGCTGATCGGCAGTCAGTTTTGCTATTTTTTCGTCGCTGACCCAAGCGCCATCGGCAGCGTGGGTGGAGCCGTCGGGGAGTTTGAAGCCAGTCGAAGGGCTAAAAGTTTTTCCTTTTTTGATTACCTTTTGCCAATTTCTTAATTCGCCAAAGGTTTCGCCTTCAAAGTATCCGCCGTTAAATCCTACTGGAGCCATAATGTGCAGTTTTCCGTTTTTGTCTTGTTCAATTTTATAATCGGGGTTTTGCCGACCGATTTCCCACAGCTCGTCGTCAGTCAATGGCCGTTTGAAAGAAATTTCAATGGTCTTTAGATCCTCCGACTCGATGATGATGTCATCGCTTTTTATTTCCAAGGCTTTTATTAAAAAATGGGGAACGAACATTTGGTGATTTTTTTCCAAAGGTAAGGAAACATTCTTAAACGTGCAGCCCGGCAGATTATCCCTTTTCCTAAAATTTAAGCGTTCTTTGCCCCCTGATTCCAAGGCTAAAACTGCCAACTCAACATGAACCGAGAATTCCTCCTCAACGCCATTTTCCTCGTCTTGGTGAACCTGCTCATCAAGCCGTTCTATGTGTTTGGCATTGAGCGGGTGATCCAGGATCGGGTTGGGGCTGAGACGTATGGGCTGTATGCGACGCTGTTCAGTTTTGCTTTCCTGTTTTTCATGGTCAATGACTTTGGCATCCACTATTTCAACAACCGGACAATCGCCCAACACCCGCAGCTGGTGGGTAAATATTTCCCCCATATTTTTTTGTTAAAAATTTGGTTGTCAGTATTTTATGTAAGTATCGTATTTGTAGCGGCCTTTTTTCGGGGCTTTGAAATGGGCGTTTTTTACCTGCTCTTTTTTGTAGCGCTCAACCATGCGCTAATCTCCTTAGTAGCCTACCTCCGGTCCAATATTTCGGGGCTGAGCATGTACCGGATGGATAGTTTCATTTCCACCTTGGATAAGGTTTTTTTGATTGGCCTCTGTGCCATTTTGCTGTGGGCCAATCCATTTGCCGCAGGCGAAAAATTTAACATAAAATGGTTCGTGCATGCACAAAACATTGCCTGGGGGTTGACCGCTGCAATCGCTTTTATCCTTATTTACAGAAGGGTGAAAATCAAATTGAGGTGGCGGCCAAACTTTCCTTTTTTGTTGGTCATTTTAAAAAAATCCTTCCCTTTTGCCTTGGCTGTTTTCCTGATGACTGCCTACACACGGCTCGACATAGTCATCTTGGAGTGGATGCTGCCGGATGGCCGCTACCATGCCGGTGTGTATGCCGCTTCCTACCGATTGCTCGATGCCTTTAATATGGTGGGGTACTTGTTTGCGGGGCTGCTTTTGCCGATGTTTTCCCGGTTGTTGGGAAGTCCTGCCACGAAACCTGAAATCCCATCCCTGCTCCGGCTGAGCCTGCAATTGGTTTGGGCCGGGACGGTAACTTTGGCGGTGGCTTGCTTCTTTTTTCAAAATGAAATCATGGAACTGATGTATCCCTTATCGGTTCATGAAGGAAACGTGGCGTATTATGGCGAAACGATGGGCTACCTCATTTTGACGTTGGTCCCGTTCAGCGGTGTTTTTATTTATAGTACCCTCCTGACGGCAAATGACAGCTTACGAAAAATGAACCGCCTGTTTCTATTGGGCATCGTTGTAAATGTTGGTCTGAACCTGCTGCTGATCCCGATAATGGAAGCCACGGGGGCTGCCTTTGCCGCTTTTGCGACCCAGACGTTTGTGTTGTTGGGCATGATGTTGCTGGCTAAAAAAGAGTTGCGATTGCCATTTACCTTGCGTCAAACATTCAAAATAATAGGTTTCATGGCCTTGACAGTTTTAGCCTGTCGGCAAATCAGTCAGTTGCCGGACTTTAGTTGGGTGCTAAAATTTTCCTCCTGTATCTTGGCTGGCAGTTTCTTGGCGTTTCTTTTCCGATTAATCAATCTTAAAGTCCTATTTGATCTGGCGAAAAAGAAGGAGGGCCTTGCCTAAGTGTCGAAACTCTTTACTTTTGCCGCCGAATTTGAAACTTCATGGATCAATGAAACCATGCAACCTTGGATCAATGAAACCATGGATCAATGAACCTAAACTTCTATGCAGCATAAAGATAATCTGCTTGGCGTCGTAGAGACGGTTTTCAAGTGGAAAAAATACATCATTTACACCTGTTTGGCTACGGCCATTGGGGCCATCATCACCGTGTTGGTTCTTCCAGTTTACTATAAATCCACCACTACCTTTTATGCCGCCAGTCCCGATTTGGCGACACCGGAGGCCATCTTCGGGAATTCGAGTACCGCACCCGATTATTACGACGTGTAGGTAATGACACCGAACGGATTAGACCACTGCCGAATCGGGGATTTGGTCAGTTACAAGTGGTCGATAAATTAAGTTGTACGAGCGCTAAATGACATTGACCCAGATCATCCGTTAGGGGCGTATTCCGTGATAAATTCAACAAGCATTACGATGTGTAAAACCAAATATGATGCGTCGAACGATGGAAAGACCAGGACAAAGAAATGGCGGTGGAAATGGCCAATGCCCGATTATTGCCGCCTGGCGCAGCAGGTTGGTGAAGAGGAGCTGTGGCGCAGCTGTTGACTGATGATTGTGTTAATTTTGTCCGCCAAGGACCAACCGGATAGTTGTTGAACCAACGTCTGCAATGTCCGAACAATACGGCGTTTATAACACCATCACAAGTGAAAGTTATCGGAATTGTTGGCCAAGGCGGAATTCAAGTTGTACAACTGCAGGCAAAATTGAAGCCAAAACATCCTCAGCAGGTATGGACTTGTCCGCAATTTACAGGCATCCATCAAAGGGTATGAAAATGAAATCCTAAATGAACTGAGCGGTTAGACACCTCTTAACCAGGATGAAGCAAAGGAGGTTATAAATGATACAAAGAGCAGACCAGTGAAATTTAGCCGAGGACCAAGAGAAATATAAACAGATCAAAGCCGCTTACGATACCGAATTCCCAACGGTCATGTTGTTTCATAGCGCCAGTGCCGAATATAAAATCAGCGTCCTAACGATCATTAATCGTTGTCGCCTCCGTGATGGCTGCACTAAGGCTTAGCGCAATTGGTGTCCTCATTTTGGACACTTACAAAGATGTTGATTAAAAAAAAATTCTTGGATATATGCGCGGGTATTGGGGGATTACGGCTGGGGAATTAATTCCCAATACCTTAATTCCCCAATATCCGGACAATTATCGTCAATCACCGACCAACAGACAAAATATTCGGCATTACTGTGCTCTCACAGTTATTAGTTTGCTCTCGTTGCTGGTAATTGGTATTTTTTAGTAGCAGTGCCAGCCGCATTATTATTTTGCTTATGTAGCAGTTGTAGATTTTAAAAAAATATTCTTTTTATTATTTATGCTTTATACCACTTACGTCGAAGTGTGTCGCCCAATGGCATGGTGACCGATATGACCGAACCTATGGTATTTTGCCAATGGGGATTTATTTTTGTATGTATTAAAAATATGGCCTATGTCGCCGGGGTTTTATAAAACACCCAATTACTCTTTTATTATTGCTGCATTTATGTTGGATGTTTTTGACCGTTATGACTTCAGAAACATTTATTATTTCTTTAAATTTTTCGGCAAAAATATGGTACGTTACCACTTTCTTTTTTCTGGCCGCACCTTTAATGCGGACTGAAAAAGACGGTGATATTAATTTGGTGTGTTTTATTACCGTCGGTATAACGATATTTTATGATGATGAAACATGCCAGCGTGGGTTTCAGCTTAGTCAATACTGCGATGGCACTTTTATAGAAATAAAGTGGCCCATGCTTGCAATGCGACGGTGTTTTTACTACTGTTTATTTCGCCCGTCATTATACTCAAAATGGTCGGGGAAATGGCTTTTTTGACGCTGCTGCGGTGCTGATTTAATCGGGTATCCAATTTTCTTGCCAATCTTGGTTGCATATATTACTTTGGTCATGGCTCTTTGGTTCGAACCATTTTGTCATAAATGCGTCAAACAGTTGGTATGACTATTTTATTGGTTCTATTTATTTGAATGTCAGAGAATAATAATTACCCGACAGTTGCCCAGTCTACAAAACCATTACCTACTTTCACGATGATTTTGATGACCTGCTCAGTGCGACCACCAGGCAGACGTCAACGATGGAACGTGGTTTACTGATGGGTCGCTGGTGGACACATGGCAGCTGATAAACCATTTTAGGTTTTACCGCACTTTTATTGAAGTATTATAAAGGGTACGCTATTTGCATTTACAACTTAAGTGCGAAAAACAAAGAGCTTTCCGGCATCCATTGTTATTGATGACAGCCGTGGAGCAGGCATTGGATGTTTTCGGCTTTAACACTTATGTGGTATTATTAAAAGGGGAAAAAGTCTATCACCAAACCTTTTCCGTGGGCCGCCGCCGGATTGTGATGATGGCCATTTTGACTTCAGTTGTAATTGATGGGTTATTATTGATGAACGATGTGGTGGAGACAGATAAAGTCGGATCGTTTTTCTTTTTATGTATGGCTTTGATCGTAAATGCGGATTTGCAGAATAAACAGGAAAAAGCAGAATTAGAAAAAGTGGAATGAATTTTAATTTTCCGTTTCAAAAATTTCATTAGTTACCATCTCAAATCCTTTAATTATATCTGATTTTAATTTCTCGCCTTCCGAATATTTATCTTTTAAAATAAATTTTTTGCTTTTTAGAATATAAATTTCTACCGATTTTATTTCAGGATCTACCAGCCAATATTCAAGGACACCGTGTTTTTGATAGAGTTTGAATTTTGCGTTTTTATCCTTCTTTTTAGTAGAGTTAGAAAATATTTCAATGACGACGTCTGGAGCTCCGATTACCCATTTATTAATGATGTTTTTTCTATCATTTGCTATAAATAATAAATCCGGTTGAACAATGTTGTCTTCGTCCAAATGAACATCCAATGGAGCAAATCGTAAAGTTCCTAATTTATTTTTTTTAATGTAATGGCCTAATATTAAATGAATATTTGCAGCAATGCTTTGGTGTTGGTCAAATGGTGATGGCATATTGATAAGTTTTCCGTTGAGTAGTTCAAAAGGAGCGCCCTCTGGCAATTTCAAAAAATCATTTGCGGTATATTTTACTTTTGGGTCTATTTTGAACAATACATGTTCGCCCTTCTCATTTTTAAATAAAATAGTTTGCTCCCCTAACATCGCAAAGGTGTTGCCGCCCATCAGGTCGTCAAAACTCTTGACAACTTTCAAATGATTATTTTGCTTATCCGATAATGCTGCTGAATCTCCCATGATGAAATGATTTTAAACAAAAATACAGTTTTTTTTAATTGAATAACCGATCCGTAAAGGATATGTTCCATGTAAAACGACTTCTTATTACATTTGAAAAAAATTAGGAATCAACCCATTTTATGAAATTATCCAGCCGAACCATCACCCTCATTATCAGCCTGTTGATCATGGCTTCGCTCGTCTATTTTTTCACAGACATCGTTGCCTATGTCTGCATCGCTTGGGTGCTTTCCATGATCGGTCAGCCTTTGGTGAAATTTTTTCAGAGCAAACTAAAAATCTGGAAATTTCAAGCTGGACCGAACTTGGCGGCGGTGCTGACACTGGTTACTTTTTTCTTGGTCATATTTCTACTCATTCGTTTGTTTGTGCCGCCTATTGTTCAGCAAGTCAACAATTTGGCGGGCGTCGACTACGCCCAAATAGCAGTGGCATTGCAGGAACCGCTGAGTCATTTACAGGTCACTTTATCCAAATATGGTTTGGTGCAAGCAGATGTGCCGCTCGATCAGCAGTTGCAGGAAAATCTATCCCACTACTTAGAACCGGCATTTATCGGCCAATATTTTGGTCAAACCGTTTCTGTTGTGAGTAACCTATTGGTGGGGTTGGTTTCGGTCGTTTTTATTACTTTTTTCTTTCTAAAAGAGCAGGGGTTGTTTGTTAGTTTTTTGGCCGCCATCATGCCACCACAATACGATTCGCAGGTGCACAAAGCCATCTCGGATGTTGCCATCATGCTGAGCCGCTACTTCCGTGGACTCCTGCTGCAGATGCTGGTCGTAGCTACTTTTGTGACGCTCGCCTTGTCTATTTTAGGAGTGAAAAACGCCCTATTAATCGGTGTTTTCGCTGCCCTCCTGAATCTCATCCCCTACATCGGTCCGATTATCGGAATGGCGTTTGGGATCATTTTTACCATCTCCTCTGGCCTCGATCTCGATTTTTACACCCAGATGCTGCCGCTAATCATCAAGGTCATTTGCGTTTTTTTTGCAGCGCAAATGCTCGACAATTATGTCCTCCAACCCTACATTTTTTCCAGCAGCATTTTGGCTCACCCACTCGAAATTTTCATTGTCGTGCTCATGGGCGCCCAACTCAATGGGGTGATGGGTATGGTGCTCGCTATTCCTTTTTACACCATTATCAGAGCAGTGGCCCGGGCGTTCCTTAGTGAGTTCCACATTGTGCAGCACTTGACAGAAAGGATGAACAAAATCGGAGAAAAAAAATGAATTACAATGGACAATGGACAATACTTGGATTAAATTTACCATTTACCATTTACCATTTACCATTTACCATTTACCATTTACCATTCTTCATTGTCATTTCCCTCTTTCCAAACGATCTGCCTTTTGCAAAAATGGCTGCCCTTTTTCTGGCTGTCCCGAATCGCGGTAAGCCGACCCCAAGTAGCGGTTCAGGGTAGCGTTCTCTGGGTCGTATTCCAAACCTTGTGCAAACCATTTTATGGCTTCAGTAAAATTGCCTTGCATAGCGTTGATTGCACCGAGGTTGCGGAGGGCATCTACCATGCGGGGATCTTCTTGCACCGCTTTTTCATACAACTCTTTAGCTTTTACGTTGTCGCCCATTTCCGAATATAGAGTGCCCATGTTGCTGTGTACAAGCGGGAATTGCGAGCGGTATTTCAGGGCAAGATTGTAATATTCCAGTGCCTTGGGGAAATTTTTCTCCCGGTAATAGGCAAGACCCAATTGGGCATAAGCGTCGTGGTATTTATCGTAGATTTCAGCGGCTTTGGAAAAGCGGAATTTGGCTTTTTCGTACCACGATTTTTTTTCTTCTGGTGTGCTGGCGTCGTTCCCTTTTTTGACCAATTCAAGCCCGTAATGGTAGTTCAATTTGGCGGAGTTGGGGGCCGCTTCAATATCTTTTTCATACAAGGTAAAACTGCTTTCCCAATCTTGGTTTCTCGTTATTGTTTTAGCTGAATATAGAAATAAGATAACGGCAGCAACGCCCCATATTTTTTTATTTTGAAAAATATCGGAGAAGCTGAATTTGTTATTTTTTAATAATTCATCTCCTTTAAAAATTTTAATTAAAAATAAAGCCAAGGCCATTGCAAAAGCAGGGGAAGCAGCATATAATAACCGATCGCCAAAGCTGGTGCCGATTGTGATGATTAAATTAGAGGAAATGGAAAAATTTATTAGGAAAAATAAAATAATAAACGACCATAAATTCTTTTTTCCCAATTTCAAAACCGCAAATATTCCGAGTGCAAACCAGATCGCCACAGACAATAAAACCCTCCAATCACCGAACCCAGTAAGGGGGATTTGATTGTACCCAAAATCACTGCCCAAAGGATGCGGAAACACCAGTGTCCGCAGGTATTTCCCTAATAATAAGAAGGCCGTGGCCAGTTTTGTTGCAGTATCGTCGGCGCCCGCTAATAAATTATCCAAAACTGATATATCACCGGGAGAACCGAAGGCGCCGATTACGTTACTTCTGATAAATACAAACATTCCAGCCAATACCACAAACGGAGTCATCCAGATTAATGTTTTACCTAATTTTTTATCAGAAAAAAAATAAATAAAAAGTGGAAATATGGCGAGAAAAGTAACGGCATTTTCTTTGGAAAATAATGCAATTAAATAAGTGCAACAGGCAGCTCCCAGCCACTTGAAATTTTCTTTTTCCAAAAAACGCCAAATAAAATTCAAGGTTAAAATGCACATTAAAAACATGACGATTTCATCCCGGCTTTTTATGTTGGCCACGACCTCAACGTGTACTGGGTGAGCCATGAAAAATAAGGTCGTCAATAAGGGCAAGAGTATGGATTTATTTCTCCAAATTTTAGCCAATGTTAAAAACAAAATCCCGCCCGTTAGGGCGTATAATAAAACATTGATAAAATGGCTAAATCCAGGTGAGTCGGGGGCTATTTCCCATTCCAAAGAAAACATGGTCATGGGGATGGGGCGGTACAATTCGCCGGGGCCTGGCCGATAGCCATAACGGGCGTGGGTCGTCCATTGGGTGGCGATGCCCTCAATGCCCTGCTTGGTCACATAATTTTCTTTTATCTGTGAAAAATCATCCAGCACATATCCGTGCGTCAAGGTGTTGGCATAGAGTAAAAACCCGAACAGGGAAATCATCAACGCAATTAGGTACAAATTTTTTTTGTTGTTTTTGGGGCTGACCGAATTACCTTTCGGCGTGTTTATATTTTTTTCCTTTTTCGATTTTCTTGATGCCATGATTCTTGGTTGATCGTTTGCAGCTTGTTTGGATTTGTGCAAATGTAACAAAGTCGGTTTTTTATAAAAGCAGATTGCACCCTCTAATATCGCTGTTGTCCAATCGGCCCAAAACTTCAAAAGAACCATCCTCATGGACCCGGCCCAAATCGTCGGTGGCAATAAAACTGATGGTATCGAAATTGGCCAGATCAATGATGTTTAGAACGCCCGTTTTACCATCTTTTTGCAAAACAAGCGGGTCGGTAATTTCCCTGGCCAACACCTTCATGGTCTGTGGGCAACGGAAAATGCCGTCGCCTTTGGAATAGGCTTGGGAGAATAATTCGGTCATGCCATATTCTGAATGGATGTGTTTTACCTGAAAGCTGGTTTTTAAAAATGTATGAAGTTCCGCCCTTGTCAATTCTTTTCGCCGACCTTTCATGCCACCCGTTTCCATGATGATAACGTCTTGTAAATCAATGGCGTAGCTTTCTGCCAGATCGAGCAGGGCAAAAAGAAACCCCCAACAACAGGGTAGGAACGCCTCTTAGCCGCTGTTCAGTACAGCTAGCAACTCTGCCGTATCGTTCAAAAAAAAGCCACTTTTGGGGTGTTTGGACAAACGAATAAAATGGTCGGCCATGTAAATCAGCGATGAGCCAGTTCGTTCCAAATAGGAAGGCAGCAAGGCTAAAACGCAATAGTCGGAGGGTGGCCCGTAAAAAGTGCTGAACCCATTTTCTGTATTCGTTTTGTAAAAATCCAAATCCCGGACGTGGTGAAGACTGGTAGCATCGCCGGTCGTACCACTGCTGGAAAAGGTGGTGGCAGTTGGCCATTGCCCAGTCTTTATGGAGTAGTTTTTGAAAAACTGGATGGGAAGAAAAGGAATCTCTTGAACAGCGCTAATCGATTGGCTATCAATATTTAAGAAGGAGATGTAGGTGGCATAAACTTCATTGTACTGGGCTTGGAAACGGAATATGTCCATTGTTAGCCCCTCAAAATCTTCTTTTGCAATGGAAGACAGGCGTTGTAAAATATTTATGCGTTGCTGTTCGTATGACATCTGAGAATAACGATCGAAATGAAAATACAAACCGGTTTCGGCAAATTTTTCTTTAAACCAATTATACAACTTTGCCGACAGATTTGAATGAACACTACCTTTGATGTTTTTGTAAAATTCGGCTAATTTTGAAACATCGGCGTTATAGATTGTTTGAATAATGATTAGACCCTGATTTCCAATCCAAAATTAAAATGTATGACCTACTGCACCATTTCCAATTTCCTTAAAAAAAATTCCCTTTTCGTACTTTTTGCAGTGCTGGTAGCGGCCTGCGCTTCGCCGCCAGAATACCCTGACACGCCTGCTATTGAGTTTTTGAGTATGTCGAAAGACACCCTCCAACGGGGCAGTTTTTTTAACGATACCACCTTTGTCAAATTCTCTTTTACAGACGGCGACGGCGATATCGGCGATGAAGACAGCCTGCAATTGGTGGTCATTGATTCGAGGAATAATTTTGAAAATGAGTTCCGAATCCCGTTTGTACCAGAGTTTGGCGATTCAGGATTAAAGGGTGAAATCACCGTCCGGCTGTTTACCAGTTGTTGCATTTTCCCGGACTCCCTTTATCTGGAGGGCTGCACGGATGTATTGGCTTCGATGCCTTATGATGAAGTGACTTTTGATATTTATATCAAAGACCGCAAAGGCCATGAAAGTAATACCATCACCACCACTCCGGTTTATATTAGGTGTTTTGACTAGTTCTTAATTAATAAGTATATTTAAATTTCTGTCAACTCTGTGGGAAATTTATTCATTTCAATTTCAAATGAGCCTTTGCGGCTTCCACCACATTTTTGGTATTGCCAATGAAAACATGCTCTCCATCAACAATGACCGGGCGTTTCAAAAAGGTGTACTCTTCCAAAATATATTTGCGGTAATCAGCCTCCCCCAGCTCTTTTTCGTGCAGTCCCCACGCCCGGTATTTCATGGAACGGCGGCTGAAAAGGGCCTCGTAAGAGCCCGCTTTCTTTTTTAGAAAATCCAGGTCTTTTGCAGAAATATTTTTCTCTTTCAGGTTTTGCTGCTCGAAGTCTGCCAAGCCGCCTAATTCTTTGATGATGCGCTGGCAAGTGCTGCAAGTGGACAAATGGAATACGTTCTTCATATTTTTATGCTGTTTTTAGCCGCAATGATAAGCAAGCTATGAGTTGTTAGCCGCTGATTGTTGTTTGTTTTAAAACAGGAAAATGTCATTTTTTAACCAGCCTACTCTTCTGACCTTTATTTTATGAAAAAGCCCATACCACCTTCTGAACTCATCCTCAACCCTGATGGTAGCATCTACCATCTCAACTTGCGACCCGAACATATTGCCCCGACCATCATCCTAGTTGGCGATCCTGATCGGGTGCCTAAAGTGTCGAAGCACTTTGATAAAATAGAGCACCGGATACAAAAACGGGAATTCGTTACGCACACAGGTTGGTTGGGGAAAAAACGGATCACCGTTCTCTCGACCGGCATCGGTACGGACAATATTGACATCGTGATGAATGAACTGGATGCCCTCGTCAATATTGACTTAAAAACCCGTTTAGTCAAAGATGAATTGACCAGCTTGGATTTTATCCGCATCGGGACTTCCGGTATCCTATCCCGTGAAATTAGCGTCGATGAAATGCTAATTTCTACTTTTGGTATCGGCTTGGATGCCTTATTGCCCTATTATTTTTACGAACAAGATGACGAGGAACGGGAGTT
>JAWKLX010000078.1:0-22091 GCA_041392505.1 Saprospiraceae bacterium
CGTGGCAGAGCCACGTTTCCCCCTTGAAAATCCCTTTGGGCCGAGCAGTCTGCCGCCTCAAAGCTGAGTGGATTTTTCCGGCCCACTTGCAACAAAGAACTTTCAAAGAAATTTTTGTTACACATTATTTAGGGTGGGAAGTTAGACCGTTTTACGAACTTTCCTAACATCAAAATGTGATACCGCTGTTACGCTATCCCGATTACCTTTGTTCCATGGAAATAATCAACCTTGCCATCGTAGAAGACGACCCAATCGTCATGGAAAGCCTACAAGCTTATTTCGGTAACAGCCCGCAGTTTGACTTGCAAGTCTGTGCCAACTCCGTCGAAAGCTTCTGCCAAATGCTGGCGGTAGCGGACCCACCTACGCTCGATATCTTGCTACTCGACATCCAATTGCCGGGCATGTCGGGTATTTCAGGCATCCCAGCTATCCGAGACCTTTTGCCAGCCATCAACATCATTATGCTCACGACTTTTGAGGATAGTGATAAAATTTTCGCTGCCCTCTGCGCTGGCGCCTGTTCTTATCTGACCAAGCAAACTTCACTTGTCAACATCAAAGAGGCTGTAATGACGGTGAGCCGGGGCGGGTCGTATATGTCACCTTCCATTGCCCGTAAAGTCGTTGAATATTTTGCCCCAAAACCGAAGAAGGTAAACACCGTCTTAACTGATCGCCAATTGGAAATAGTGCAGTGTATCGTCGATGGCCTGAGCTACAAAATGATAGCTGCCCAGCTTGATATTTCCATCGACACGGTGCGGACGCACATCATGCACATCTACCGGGCGTTAAATATTAATAGCAAAGGGGAATTGATCCGGTTGTCGTTGGAAGGGGAGGTTTAGTTTAAGCAAGGGTTATTTAAACTTTTATTTTTTAAAGGGAAAACGTGTCGGACACTTCGTTAAATAGCCTCCTTAGAGGAAATTAAGCAACGTAGTCTATTGCAAAAGAAAGTGTCCGACACGTTTTTGAGCCAAATCTTCCTCAATGAAAAAAGTTTAAATCACTTCATTGATTAATCCATTCATGGCCATTCCTTCCTTGTCACTATTTTTTTCAAATCTAGCTTGGATTAAAAATATTTTATCTTTTACGTTGAGGACGGAAAATCTTCTTCGATTCCCCACCTTTGTCTGCTATTTCAAAACAAAAACTCAATTTATGATCGTAAGCTGTACTCGCCTTGTGCTTTTAGCCTGTTTTCTTTTGTTATCAATTAACAAATCAACCGCCCAAACCGAGCGCCCCCTACCCTCCCCCGCCGACATCGCCGCGGCCCCATCATGGGCGCAGGTAATGTACTCGGCGCAGCCAAACGTCCACCACGTGGATCAGGGCTACCAACTTTGGCGCAAAGAACACCCGACCGCAAAAACCTACCACACCCAGTTTTACAAACACTGGCGCAGGGCCATCGGCAGCGATGTTTCCCCAGAGGGGTTTTGGTCGCCGCCAACACCGGAGGAACAGGCCAACTATTTTCGCAATTGGTTGACTATCAAAGAAAAAAATGGAACAAGAGGAATAGATTGGCAGCCACTTGGCCCATTCCGCACCTTTGCCGAAGGCGATAATTTTGAAGTGTCGTGGCAGGTCAACATTTACTGTTTCGACCAGTCTGTTTCCGATCCAAACACGATGTATGCGGGCACTGAAAATGGCCTCGTTTTCAAGAGCACGGACGGGGCGGAAAGCTGGTCGCCTATTTCCCACGAACTAAATTTAGATGGCATCCGTGCCATCAAAGTCCATCCCTCTGACCCCAACACTGCATTCGTTGGTGAACGCAACAATGTTTACAAAACAACCGATGGCGGCAACACATGGGAGCTTTCCCTTAACCTGACGGACATGCGGGTCAATGATATTTCCATCAACCCTGAAGACCCCAACATTGTGTTGTTGGCTACCGAAAAAGGCCTCCACCGCTCTACCGATGGGGGCAATACTTGGTCACAGGATTTCACAGAAAAATGTTGGGACATGGAGATCAAGACCGATGATCCGAACACTGTTTTTTTACTAAAAACCAACCCATCGACCAAAATTTGTGAGTTCTTCAAATCAGTTGATAAGGGTGAAACGTGGGAGAAAAAATCCAATGGCTGGATTGACCCCACCGCCAATTCCACTTCCGATAACGCCGACAATGGTGCCCGCCTGGCCGTCACCAACGCTGACCCTAATCGCCTCTATGCCGTCCTGATCGGCGACTACAACGACGGTGTGAACGACAACAATTTCCTCGGCATTTATCGCTCCGACGATGCTGGAGAATCATGGACCTTACCCAACGCCAATGCCAACGGCGGCCCCGGTGGCCCGTATGCAGGCAACCATACCTGTCTCACTACCTTCTGGTTCAATGATGCACAGCGTTATCCAAATGCAGGCTCGGAGTACAACCAGGGTTTTTACAACCTCGCCCTCGATGCTTCCGATTCCAATCCCGATCTTTTTCTCGTTGGCTTTTTGAACTTATTTAAATCGGAAAACGGCGGCGCTACCTTTGAGCGGTGGGGCGGCTACGGTGGTGGCCCCGGCTGGCAACATCCTGACATTCAGGATATTGACATCGTGGGAAACAATGTGTGGGTCAGTTCCGATGGTGGGCTGAACAAATACACCACCGATTTCAATAACCATGAGTCGAAAGCAGGGGGCATCGCTGGCTCCGATTTTTGGGGCTTCGAATGAGGCTGGAACTAAGATGTGATGACGGGTGGCCGCTATCACAACGGTAATACGGCAACCATTTATGGAACTTACACCGATGGCGATTTCATTCGTTTGGGCGGAGCGGAATCAACTACGGGCTACGTCCATCCTGCTGGTGGCCGAAAGGTCATGCACTCTGACATTAGTCCGAAAATTTTACCGCTCACGGTAAATGGGCCAACTTCGGGTTTCAGTTTTACCACCTACCCCAATGAGGGCTATGCGGGCAACAATGAAAATACTTCGGAGATTGAGCCGGATCCACGTTGTTACAACCACCTCTTTATTGGCAATGAAAATACTTTGCAAAAATCCCTCGACGGGGGCATTTCCTGGACGACACTGACCACTTTTGGAAATGACCCAACCGCTATTGTTACGGGCATCGAAGTCAGCCGCAGCAATCCAGAAGTAGTTTATTTAGTGCAAAACAACAACGTTTCCAATATTTGGAAATCAATTGATGGCGGGCAAAATTTCACCCAAACCAACAACCCACCCGAGGCGGTCAAAGGGGCATTCATCGCCCTCGACCCGTTGGATGAAAACCACCTCTGGCTGGCTTGGAACAGGGGCGGCAACAACGGCAATAAAATCTTTGAAAGCACCGACGGCGGCAACACTTGGGGCAACCTGACCTCCTCCGTTTTAAATGGCCACCATATCGAACAGCTGCTTCACATTGGTGGAACAGACGGTGGCCTTTACCTTGCGACCAACCTTGGCGTTTTTTACAAAAGTGAAAGCGAAATGGACTGGCTGCCCTGTTCGGATGGGCTGCCCGCACGGGCTTCCGTGAACCGCCTCGTGCCGTTTTATGCCAAACAAAAAGTACGCATCGCAACTTATGGCCGGGGGATCTGGCAATCCGATTTTTATGAAACGCCGACCACGGCCATCGTGCAACCTACGGTGGATAAACTGACCGCCAATTGCGCACGTGATACTTTCTATTTTGACGATTACAGCATGATCGATCACAACGGCGCTACGTGGGAATGGTCGTTTGATCCCACACCACAATTTGTCAGCGCAACCAATATCCGCAATCCTAAAGTGGTATTTGGAAATGCGGGCACCTATACCGCCACCATGACACTGAACGGCAGTTTTACCAAAACAATAGACTTGACCGTTAATGCCGCCTGCGACGCCGAGCACATTCCCGGTAATGCCCTTAGCCTCGATGGGGAAGGCCATGCCGCAGCGCTCGGCAATCTCGACCTTAATTCCAATACGGTCACGATCACCTGTTGGGTGAAAGCAGCGGCGGTGCAGAAAGACCGGGCCGTTTTTGTGTTTTTCCGGGGCGGCTCGACGGTGACAGGCATTGGCTTTGATACGGGCCTGAAACTCAGCTACCACTGGGACGGATCGCAATGGGCGTGGGATTCTGGCACGAGTGTTCCGTCCGATACTTGGACCCATGTGGCCCTCGTCGTCACACCCAATGCTGCGACCATTTATATGAACGGTGTCGGCACTACCAACACGGCTACACATGCTGTTGAGGCATTCGATACACCACTGCTTATTGGCTGGGACCCTAACAGCAATGAACGGCGATTCACGGGATTGATTGACGAGGTGACGGTGTGGGATAAAGCCCTGACACAGGCGGAGGTACGGGAACTGATGCACCTGACCAAAATACCCGCCGATCAGCCCAATCTGGTAAGCTACTATCAGTTCAATGAAATGGACGGTCAAGTACTCGACCGGACTGGCGTGCGCCATTTGTCATTGGCCAATTCGGCCGCACGTGCCACTTCGACTGCCCCTCTGGGCGGAGGGGTCAGCCACCGCTTGACCATTGACAATGCAGGTAATTATGTTTTTGGGGAAACGGGTGTGGAAATGGTTTTTGAAACCGACCAAATCTGGCCGGATGGCGAGGTGGTTGTTTCCCGCATCGACCTTTCTCCAGACCAATTGCCAAATGCCTCGCCGCATAGCCAATCTTATTGGGTCATCAACAATTATGGGGAAAATCAAATTTTCGACCGACCTGCATCCATCCGTTTTGAAGGTTATGGGCCTATCGCTCCCGGCACAACCGTGGCCAGCGACTACAGCCTGTACAACCGCCATGCATTCGATGATGGTGATTCTTGGTGGGGCCCAATCGACATGGGTGATGCGCTAACAACGGGTACTGACGGGGCCATTACTTTTGAGTCGCCGACTGATTTGAATTTCTTTGGTCAGTATGTCATTTTACAAGAAGATGCGACACCGGTTGAGTGGGAAGATTTCCGGGCAGCTTTGCAACCCAACCAGACTGTTCGCCTTTACTGGACAGTGCAGCAAACGCCAAATGTTTCCCATTTTATCATCGAAAAAAGCACTGATGGTACTGATTTTCAATATTTTAAAAAAATATCGGCGCACCCGCTGAGCGGCGTCAAGAGCTACCAATCAGTGGATGAAAAACCTTTCCGGGGCGAAAATTTTTACCGCCTGCGGCAAATAGACCACGGTGGCCAAGAGGCCTACTCTGCCATCCGTTCCGTCATGGTGAACGCTCTGCCGAATGAATGGAATGTTTTTCCCAACCCTATCTCTGAAAATGAAATACTACATATTAAAACGGATAGCCGACTACCTTATTCGTTCCGATTGTTCAATGCGGAAGGGAAAATGGTTTGGCAAAAAAAGGGGAAAGGGGATGCCGTTTTTGCTTTGAATGGATTGGCAAAAGGGGCTTATTTATGGGAAGTGGTTTCGGAGCAAGGCAGGACGAAAGGGAAATTGTTGGTGGAGTAGGATTTTATAAGCTTTTTTAAGTTCATGATTTATAATAAAAAACCTTGCTGAGATAGCCTCAGCAAGGTTTTTTATTTTCGAATAGAAAGGATTGAACGCTGAATGAACTGATCGAACAGATTTTCGCAGATTAAAATCAGCGTAAATCTGTTCAATCAGTTCAATCTGTGTTCAATCCTGTTTTACTATTCAATCACCAACCGCTTGGCCTCAAGCGTCTGGTTGGCGTCTTTCACTACGATCAAGTAAATGCCTGATGGGAGTTGGCCTCTTTCGAATTGATAAATTGATTGGCCGTCCATCAATTTTTGGCTCAATAGCATCCTTCCGTGGATGTCCATCAAAGTAAGCACACCTGTGCTCAGGTTTTCTGGAACTACAACAGTAAATGCACCATTGGTTGGGTTCGGGAAAATGGCAACTTCCTGGGCAATTGTCTGCTGAGAGTAGGCATGTCCCAAAACTTGGCCGTTGTTATTTCCACCAACAAGAGGCGAGGGCGCACAATTGGCGTTGATTTCAGCCGCAGAGTTACAGCCCACTTTGTTGAAGAAGATGATAATCGGACCAGAAACACCGCCATTGATCAGGTCATAAATGGCGCAACAATCAGACAGTTGGAAGTTATAGTACATGTTGAAAGCACCACCCACAAAGGCCAGTGATTCCAAGCCGTTCAGTGATACCAAGTTACTATTGAAATAGATAGTCAAAGTACCTCCAACTGAATTCAAACCACCCAAGCCATTCAAATTGGTAAGACCAGTACTTTGAATACTCAAGTTGCCGGTGATACTGGCTATATTTTCCAATGGACTCAGATCGGTAATACCTGCCCCCATAATGGAAACGCTCCCGATGATACTACTGTAGCAGGAAGACCAGGCGTCCAATTGTGCTTGGGTAGTAAAGGCGACATTACCCACATAAGCCTCTGCCATTCCTTCATCCACCATGCCATTGCAGTTATTATCAACTCCATCACAAACTTCCGTTGCGCCGGGGTTGACACTGGGGTTGTTGTCGTCGCAATCACCTTCACAGATCATGTAGCCATCGTTATCAGCATCCATTTCTTCTGGCAATAAATTTCCATCGCAATCATTGTCCAGGCCATCGCAAATTTCCAGTGCTCCAGGGTTGATAGCCGCTTCGTAGTCATCACAGTCAACACCCACCAATGGGTTCAAAATGAAACCAGTAGGCTGAGCACAGTCGGTGATGGTAACGCCATCCGTGTATCCGTCGCCGTCAATGTCCTTGAACCAAACCATTTTCGCAGGTCCGGCCAAAATTGTTTTGACATCCGTTTTTACACAAACATTAGGGATACCGAAAACCTTGACCACAATGTTGTAAGTGCCTGGGGACAGGTTGTTGAAGTTGCCGCTCAGTTGGAAGGTAGCCCCTCCATCAACAGAGTACATGACCTGTCCAGCAAGCGCAGTGGCGGAAATAACGATGGTACCGTCGGCGTAACCTTCGCATGTTTCATCAGTAGCGACACAACCATCGATGGTCAAGAATGGGTTGACGGTGATGGTTGAGACACAGGTATTTGAGTTGCCACACTCGTCTGTACCAGTGATCGTAATCATGTTGTCGCCTTCATCGGCACAGGTAAAACGAATTTGTGGGACATCGAACGTTACCATCCCGCAATTGTCAGTTGTACCAGCAGTCAGGCCATCAATTTCTGCTTGAGTCAAAGTGTATTCCCCATTAGCACCGGGAGTTACAGTCAAATCATTGCAAGTCATGATCGGCCCTTGGGTGTCTTGGACAGTGATCAATTGATCGCAGGTTGCCGTATGACCACAGTTGTCCTCTGCCGTCCATGTTCTGACAACAGTATAGTTCTGTGGACAATTTCCTCCAGCAATAATATCATTAGGTGTAATGGTCACGTCCATATCACAATTATCAGAACCAGTAGCTTCACCAGTGTCCATCGGATCAATGCTTTGATCACATTCGACTGTTAGATCACCAGGGCAAGTAATCACAGGGTCTGTGGTGTCCTCCACGGTAATGATTTGATTGCAAGTGGTGGAAATTCCACAGTCATAAGTAATGGTAAACTCCCTTTCAATGGTGTAGCTATCAGCACATGCTCCAGGTACAATATCATCGATGTGGGTAATCATCGGCGGGTTGGTACAGCAAAGCGTGGTGTTGCCAGATGGCTCACCTGTATCCATTGGATCTTGGCTATCGCTGCATTCGATGGTGATTGGAGCAGGACATAAGACCGTTGGCTGCGGATACACATTCCAAGAGACTTGGTTTACGTTGCTGTTACAGCCTCCACCATCGCAGTTGCGGCGGCTTTCCACCAAATTGGTGCCCAATACAGCTGAGAACATTGGCAACGCCGGCCCCCAAGCACTCCAAGTGCCACCATTGTCCGTTGAGTAACGGTATTCATCCACACAATTACCAGCACCTCCGTTACCCGGTGTAACCACTACAACTGTCAATGGTTCGTCCACACATACATCATCGATATTCGGATCTCTTTCAATGGTTGGTGCAACCGGATCGGCTACCACATTGAAAGCATACAAGTCAGAAACGTCTGGGCATCCTGCTTGGGAAACCGTCACGCCTACTGATTTAGGGCCCGTAGAGGCCACCCAATTCCGGGTTGGATTTTGGGCTGTATTGTCGCTAAAGCCGTTGAAACAAGTACCAGAACCAGTTCCGTTATTATAAGCACACCATGCAAAGGTGAACGGGCCAGTTCCGCCAACTACATTGGCATTGTACTGAACACCCATTGCTCCCAAACACAAATCGCCCGCAGGGTTAGCTTCAATGTTTAACGAAGTAATAGATTCTACAATATCGATCATGAAACTCTCCTCATCTGAGCAGTTTGGAGTAGTAGCCGTTTCATCGTAGATGTAAAGCGTCGTAGAAGCAGTAATCATATCTCCGGCCAAGTACTTCGTGCCTGTACCGCCCGTTCCAGTGTAATAGGCCTCATTGCCAGATAGGTTCATGCCTGTAATGGTCGGTAGCGTATAAGTATCGCAAGCCGAAACATCCATGATGTCGTCCACATCAGGAGTAGGATAAATGGTAATGGTGAAATTCTCCAACATTTCACTGGGGCAACCATCGTTACAGGTAACTGCCCATGCCTTGAATTCATACGTTCCGTAAATAGGCTGGTTGGCACCGTTGACGGGTGCATTCGATTGTACCCGGATTACTTTGGAATAATTGGCCACGGCCAATTCACCGTAATTTTTAAAAGGGTCGCCACAGTTGTCAGTAGTGAACTGGTCCCCAATATTGTAATCACTGTTGGCAGGCACAGCTGTTAATTCCCAAACGATGTGCTCTACATTGTCTTGGCCCATACCTACCCCAATATCTGGATGGTTAACGCTGACGCCCGTTCCTGCCAGCCCCACTGTCACACCTGGATCGCCATAGCAGAATGCCTTCGTTTGCACACCAACGGTTGGAGCTTCTGGTTGAAAATTGATGGTAATGGTAAATGGTCCAACCTCTCCGGTGATACAGCCAGATGCGCAATTTTCAATGTAAGCATTGAAAACATAATCCCCAATAATAGGATCATTGGCGCCATTGACGGGCGAGTTGGACTGCACCCGGATCACTTTTGAGGAATTGGCAACAGCCAGTTCACCGTAGTTCTTGAAAGGATCGCCGCAGTTGTCAACCGTGAAAAGGTCACCGACGGTATAATCGCTATTCGCTGGTTTGGACGTCAATACCCAAACCACTCTTTCGTTGGCTGTCAACGTATTGGTCACATTGACCCCTGTGCCTGCCAAACCTACTGTCACGGATGGGTCGCCCCAGCAAAACGTTTTCGTGTCCGTGCCAATAGTCAGCACGGAGGCGATGGCGTTGTTCGCATCGACGGCGACTTGCCCGGCCTGCGCAGCAGCAGTTGCCTGCGCCAAATCCCTGTAAATCTGGTACGTGGTGGGATCGTCAGGAGTCAGGTAAGCCCCGCCATTTGGATAGGTGTTTTTAGCGGCAACGTCAGCGAGCGTAGGGGTCAAAGACCCTGTCAAAGGATTAGCAGTCCCAAAGAAGATATGGGCATTTGCC
The DNA here is from genome assembly GCA_041392505.1 of Saprospiraceae bacterium. Taxonomy (GTDB): domain Bacteria; phylum Bacteroidota; class Bacteroidia; order Chitinophagales; family Saprospiraceae; genus UBA6168. The sequence continues at coordinate 9,589 of JAWKLX010000078.1, forward strand.
AGACCTAATCCTGCGTTGTCAAACGTATTACATTGAACAGTAGTGGCCTGCCCCCTGGCCCGGAGGCTGGTACCAAACCGGGCCGTTGTTCCAGCAAAGGTGTTGTTCTCAATCAAAGCCCCAATCACATCAATAGTCACCAATGTATTCCCTTGGCCAATCGCCGCACAAGCAGCTTCATTGTTGAATCCGCCAGCGACGCCTGTGATCAGGTTATTGGTAAAGGTAATATTCATGGAGTTGGTAACACCTGCTCCTCCACCAATTGTTACCAACTGGCGGGGTACGTTGTTACCGGCATTGAACTGGGTACTGAAACCACAGCCCCCCGGCATTGCTCCAACGAAAGTCTGCCCGGTGAAACAGTTGTTGTCGATGATGATATTATCAATGGCTGCATTGAAGTTCGAAAGCAAGCCATGCTCGCCATTTGCCCTAATATCATTGTATTGGACGGTGATGTCCGTGTGTGCTCCCAACAGGTAAACCGCCGCTGTTTCAATAGCGCCTGGCCCATCATAACCGATTATAGTGAAACCCATGCCCGGTTCGCCGATGGTAACGCCGTTGGTACCGTTGGCTACACTGACTGTTCCCAGGCCTGCAGCAAATGTACCTTGGATCGTGGTGGCCGCTTTGCCGTCGGTAGAGCGCAGAGTCAGGTTGTTTTTGTTGATGAGGACGTTTTCGTTGTAAGTACCCGGGCCTACTTCAATGGTATGGCCTGCCAGGGTAGCCGCATCGTTAATCGCTGCTTGGATCGAACAGTAAGTGTTGCCGGTGTTGATATTGGTCACAGGAGCGGTACCGTTTTCTACTTTGGATGAATTGTCAATCGCCCATAGAGCAAATTCACTATTAGCCACCCAAGAATAACGGTTGCCTCCGACAGTAGTACCAATAATGTCGGACGGATCGCTCAATGTCCAACCATTCACAAGCGTTGCTCCGCTGTAGATTTCCAAGTCACAGGCCAATACTCCACCTCCACTGTCGTAGTAATGGTGAACAAAGGTGTACCATCCAGTAGCACTGATGGCGATAGGTGCACGTCCCGGATTTTTAGGAAATGCATTAGCCCGGCCAGCATTGTTACTGGCGCTTATCACAAAACGGTTGGTGTTAGCTCCTGGACCAGAAGCATCGTTGTAAAATCCAATATTGAAAGCAAAGTCACGCCGATGGGCCCCAACAGTATTACTGATAGCAGCAATGTAATCGACCCGCGTATCATTGGCAAAACCGCCGCTAACATCCAAGTACATATCGAGTGAAACCGTAAACCCACAAGCGGGGAAAACGCTTTTGTAACCACCTAAGTCAGTGGCTGCGTTACCAGTCACTTCTGCGTGAAACGCACCTCCAGACGAAGTGATACCATTGGTACCAGATGCAACCCGGATAGGCGTAAAAGCAGCGCCAAACGCATCCCAGCCAGGTGTGACACTAATTTCAAAATCATTGGAATAATCTTGTGCTTGGATGCTAAGGGAAAAGAAGCCAATGCCCAGAAATGCCAGCATCAAGGCAAGTAATTTGGATTTTCCAATTGAATTTTTAGGTCTGGTGATTGAGGCATTTTCCAAGTATGGATAGGAGAGCCCCTGTCCACCATGAATTTGAAGTTGGGTTTTTAGTAGATTCATAAGTATAAAATTTGGTGATGAAACTTAAAAAAATACGGCTGTACCATGGGAAGGCCAGCAGGATAATTTTGGTTAGTTAATGTTATAAAATAGGTCATTCTTTTGGTTAATGTCTTGACAGGGTATCTGTGTTTAAATTTGCCCAATATTTACTCCACACTCCTTTCAGACGAACTGCTGGAGGAATCTTTTTCAATACCAATGGCACACAGTGGTTTTTCTATCCAGTGTTAATTTAATGTTTAACTTCTTGTGTTTATTTGATAGGTAGTTTCAATCAGTTAGCGGATAATTAATAGCGAATTTGTCTTTAATACTTCATTTGAAATTGACCTTGAACTTAATATTTAAAAGCTTACGCAAGTATTGGAAAAAGATTATACACTCGAACACCTTGAATTTCAATAACATTTGAGTAGATAATTTTAATAAATCGGTTGTAGGAATAAGACAGTTTATTTTAATAAACAAAACTCTTTATTTCAAAAAAGAGAAAATGAACTGTTGTGAAACGCCTTGGAACAGTGGTTTCAAAAACGGGTTCTCGTTTTTATTTAACTATGATAGTTTAGAATAGGACTTTTGATAATGTGCAGCTTTCTAATTAAAGCTGATTTTGTAAAGTCCACTGTCAAGGAAAGGAATTTCATTAAAATATCTTAGATGGCAAAATAAATACATTTTAACCATTTAAAAAAATGATTTTTGCCTATTTAACAACAAAAACGTAAACACTCCGAAATTGTTTCTAATTCAATGTCCATACTTTAGCACACGACTAAAAGAGAAAAAGGCTGCTCTCGTTAGAGACGGGGAGCAGATAGTTCGTTTCAAAGCAACCTTGTCTCCACCATTTTTTATTGCGGCATGTCCACCTGAATAATTTGATCACCTACTAACTGTCCAAATAGCAACGTCCCATTTATCCATTTCTACAATTAATAATTTTTCTTCACCTGATGCTGAGTTGAATTGCCAGATGCCAGCTTCTCTTTGCTTAGAAAAAAATAAATTTATCCATATATGGTTCCACCTTCCATGTGGAAAATCCATTTATCTTTCCCGGTTTATTACTTGTTGAAATATATTGGTGGAACACCTGCTATTTTCTTTTTATTTTATTTCAATGATAAAAGGAATCGTCTGTCTTATCAAATACAGGAAAAAAAACATTAGCTAATAAATATTGGCTGCTGGATTGAACATCCAACAGAAATATTTTAGCATCCGAATTATTTTCGGCAAATATAATTTTAAAGAAAAATAATTATTGCTTAAAGTTGTACAAACCAATTTTTAACCAGCTGTCGAAAACGGAGGATACCAAATTCATTGGTTGCATTCAAACACCAATTCCGCTTTTTTTGTACTTATTTATTGGGCAATATTTCATCATATTATAAGGCACTCCCCAAGCTTCCACCAATAATTGACCATCACAAAATTCAATATATCTCAGCATTTTTTCACGCTTAAGCAGGGAATCAATTTTTTGATTGGATAAATCTTTTTGCAATAAAAAAAATAAATACCTCGCCGAATAATATAAGCTATTTTATTCTCCGAATCCCATTTAATTCCTCCGATTTCCGTTTCGCTTGCTGTCAACATTTCTTCCATTCCCGTTTTCCTATTTTTAATATAAACCTGCCCATTTTCCTGAATCGGTTGTTTGAAAAAAGCGAGCATTTGGAAATGTGAACAAATGCCAGTTGTAGCCAAAAGGCGAAAAACGGGGATAAATATTTCCCCCTTTTAATTGAGGATCATTCATTTTTATTTCAGAAAGGATACCCGCTTGTCCAACAAAAAAATATAAAAATTACCCACTGAGGCAGTATACGAAAAAAGCAATTTTTTGAGCATTGGGCGACCAGTCCAAAAATGATTCCACAGGGTTACCGTTGAGTGTGGCCACTATTTTTTGTACCCTGAAGGTTGACGTTGGTAATCACCACACTTCCCCGATGGCCACCATATAGCCCAAGCCGATATTGAACCCACGATTGTACCAACCAGTATTGACGGCTTCGGGCTGATTGTCGAGGTTGGTAAATCCCATTTCAAAACGGCTATCTAAAAAGAGCGTACCGGGGCCGACCTCTGCACCGATGCCCACCCCAAAAACACCTCCCCACTCGTGCCGCTGAATATTGGCCTGGTCAAAGTCAATTTTGTTAGACTTTTCGCCAGCCAATTTTGCCCTACCATTGAGAGCATAGGCATAATAGGGACCAGCCATTACAAACCCCTTTACCGTTTCACTGCCGTACTTCATTTTGAGCAAAAGGGGGATTTCCAAATAATCAAAATGGGTGGTAATTGTTTTATTCCCAGCATTAAAAGGATGGTTCATTTTGTAGCCCTTTTGGATAACCCCAACCTCCGTTTGCAGTGCAAAAAACTCCACAACACACACCTCCCCTACGATCCCGGCGGTGGTGCCCCAATAATAATCTGGCGAATCGGGGAGCAGGTTTTCTTTGTCAAAATGGGCTGTTGCCAAACTGGTGCCTGCCCGCAGGCCGAGGCTGATCTGTGCATTTGCGAAAGTGAAAACTCCGATGAGGAAGCAGACCATCGCCGTTAATTTTTTCAGCGTTTTCATGATGATTCTTTTTTATAAAAACCTTTCTATATTTTGAAAATGCAAATCAGGAGCTGGGCTTCAAGGTTGATTATCAATGCATTAGGACAAAGACTCTCCAAGTTTTCAACAACTTGAAAAGCTTAAACTCCACATTTTCATTTGCTTTTAAATTTCAACTCTTGATTTGCATGGATGATGAACTTGTTTAAAGCTGGTTGCGGCCTTTTGTTTTGGTGCAAAATGGGACATCGCAACTGCTGGCGCAATGACTTTCGTTGGGGAAATACCTGATTTATTTTATCTGAAACAAAAGTGGACATAGTCCAAAGACCAGCTATTTCTCCTTTTCCATCCTTGCCATTTCGAATTCTTATTTTTCTTCTTTTTAAAAGAACCCTAAAAAAAATCGTTTCTTTAGCCTTTTGCAGAAAACGTGGCCGATGATGACGTGCCGAACTGAAACCCTTTATGAAAAAACTTGAACGTAGTCTTTCCCTACCCTATGTCGTAGCCATTGGAATTGGTGGGATGCTGGGCAGTGGCATTTTTGTTTTACCTGGCTTGGCCGCAGCCAAAACCGGCCCTTCCGTTTGGATCGCCTATTTGTTAGCAGCAATTTGTGTTTTACCTGCCGCACTTTCCAAAGCTGAATTAGCGACTTCAATGCCCACCTCCGGCGGTACTTATGTTTACATCGAGCGAACTTTTGGGCCCATATTCGGCACCATTTCGGGGATTGGCCTGTGGTTGTCCCTCTTGCTAAAAAGCTCCTTTGCCTTGGTAGGTTTTGGGGCTTATTTATTGGTTTTGGCGAACGTGCCTTTGAAAGCGACGGCCATCTCCTTTCTGGGGCTGATCATGCTGTTAAATATTTTTGGGGTAAAAAAAGTGGGCAAAGTACAGTTGTTCGTCGTGACGCTGAGTGTCCTGGGATTGCTTGCCGTTTTGTTTTTTGGTGTCCCGTCCGTTGACCCCGCCAATCTGACCCCAGCTTTCCTGAACGGGAATGCCGGCTTGGTGGCGACCACCGCCTTTGTTTTTGTTTCGTATGCCGGAGTGACCAAAGTGGCCGCCATTGCCGAGGAAATAAAAGATCCAAACCGAAACTTGCCCTTGGCCATGCTCATTGCTTTGGTCTTGGTTTCGCTAATTTATGTTTCGGTGGCTTTCACACTAGTCGGCAATATCCCGATCGCAGAGTTGGGCAAGGACATCCGGCCGATTTATACCTTGTCCGAACATTTAGGTGGAAAAATTGCGGGCACCGCAGCAGCGGTTTTGGGAGTCATAACGCTGATTTCAATGGCCAATTCTGGGGTATTGGCAGCATCCCGTTTCCCGTTTGCCATGAGCCGCGACCGCCTGCTACCTGAAGCATTGAAAAAAGTCCACCCCAAATATTTAACCCCGGTGGCAACGATTGTTATCACCTGCGTGGCCATGGCCGTTGTCATCCTGACTTTGGATGTTGAGAAAATTGCCAAACTCGCCAGCGCATTTATGGTCATGATGTTTATCTCGGTCAATGCCAGTGTTATCGTTTTGCGGGAGACGGGGGTACAATGGTACAAACCTCCCTTCCGCTCCCCTCTTTATCCGTTTGTGCAACTATCAGGAATCGTCTCGGGCGTCATCCTGCTGATTTACCTGGGCCTCATGCCAATGTTGGCGCTGATAGCGATTACCATCATCGGCGCCTTGATTTTCCTTTTTTATGGAAACAAACAGTCCTCCCGGAGCGGGGTGCTCAAACAATATGGCCACCGACCCGCTCTGTACATGTTGTATAAAAGGAAGGATGCCGCCTCCAAAACCTTGGCTATTAATTGGGAAGATGAAAAAATAAAAGCGGCCAACCTCGATGGTGCACTCGCCGAAAATGCCCCCGTGGTAGTGCCGCTATTTGGAAAGGAGCGTTCGCCGGAAATGTTGGCGGAAATGGGCGCCGCCCTTTCCAAAAACAGTAAAACCCAAGTCGTCAACATCACCGAAGTGCCAGACCAAATCATGCTGGATGCGCTGCTTGATGACGACAAAGCGACCACTTCCCTCAACCGGCGAATCCGGGCCATGGCCGAAGACCGCTCCTTAGATGTTGATTTCGATTCCGCCGTCACCCACGAACTGGTCGAAACGATCCATACCATCAGCCAGCAGACACATTGCCGCTGGCTGGTAATGGGTTGGGACGGACGGGCCGGGGAAGGCATCTTTGTCCGCAACCCGATCGGGTGGTTGGTGACGCACGTCGATTGCAATTTTGCCCTATTCAAAGACCGGGGGGTACGGTATGTTAGGCGTATTTTGGTAGCTGCCCACCCTAACAAAAATGATTTGAACTTCATCTTATACGCCGACCGCATTGCCCGTTTTCACGGAGCATCTGTCACCCTGATGCGGGTCGTGCCAGAGGATATTTCAAATGCTGATTTTGAAAAAATAAAAACCAACTCCGAAAGCCTAATTGCTCATTTTGAAGCGCCCGCTGAAATGGTTTTGATAAAAGGGAAAAGCCCGGCCTCTCTGGTAAGCGAAGCCTCCGCCGCTTTCGACCTGCTCATCACTGGCACACCACGGGAGGGCAGTTGGCGGCGCATCCTTTTCGGCAATAAAGACCGCTTTGTGGAATCTGCCGTATGCTCCGTTTTGCGGCTGACGATCCAGCGGAAAGAGGAGGCGACATGATCGCCACAGCATCGAGCCCGAAAAAAATTGGCTCAAAAACGTGTCGGACACTTTCTTCTGCAATAGACTACGTTGCTTAATTACCTCTAAGGAGGCTATTTAACGAAGTGTCCGACACGTTTCCCTTTAAAAAATAAAAGTTTAAATCGCTTCAGATTAAGAAACTTCATACGATCACATCTAACAAGGTGATTGTACGGAAAAAAAGGCTTGTTGAATGGTGACAAAGGTTTGTCAATTCGTTGCACATAGCAGCTTATTTTTTTTATAAAATAATGATAATCAATATTTTACTATGACCTACCAATAATCGTTTCATGGCATTTCTTGTAAATCGGTGCGAAAACCCGCCATTATTTGTGCATTGGTGCAGAATGCGTGTTTTTTGGCAAAATGGCATGTAAGTTGAAAATATCGGAACATTCACCCACGGTTTTTATGATAAAAAAAAACATCCCCTACATCCCATTTTTAAAATAAGAGCCTCCCATCTTTTTTTTTAAACTGATTACTCCAAACAGATTTTCCCAGCGCTTTAAGACCTTTTAAAATCCCTCTTTTACATTAATCTAAAAAACATTAACTAATGAAGAACATCTCATTCACCCAATTTTCATCACTCTTTTTCGCGCTTGCGCTAATTGTTTTCTCTTGTAAAAAGGACGTTGATTCTGTCGAACCTACTGACCCCACGGTCATTCAAAACATCAGTGAAATTGCAACATTTCAATCCAGTCCAGACGAACAATCTGACCGCCTAACCTTGCTCAACGAAACAATTGTGCTCAGTGATACGACGCTCGAAAGGGATGCCTGTACCAAGTATTCCGCCTGGACAAAAGTGGCAGAAGTAACCACTTTAATGGGAAACAATGGTCAGCTATTGAGTGCAACCCATGTTTCTCAATCTGGTGATCTAGTCGCTGTGACCTATCACACGAGAGGCGCTGATTATGAGGGGGTCGTTGAGGTTTGGGACATCAGCAATGCCAAACTGCCCAAATACAAAGGATCGGCCTATTTCCCACAAGCCGATATCAATGCCGTGGTACTCGAAGCCAACCCAGTTGGCAACGAGCGCCTGATGTGGTTGGCTTTGGCCGATCAGCGCAAAGGCGCCATGGTAGCTGAGTTGAAACTTAAATCGAACAACAAGTTTGACGAAAACCATCTCAGGCTGTCCCAACTGACCAAAGCCGTCGCAGGCGAAGCCGCTGCCTCAGCCAATGCCATCGTCGAAAGGGACGATTATGTTTTTGTGACGGCCGGCAAATCAAATGGCGGTGTATTTACCCTCTCCAAAGAAACGCTGGAAGTCGTCACTGCGAAGAGTTTCCCAAATGCCAAAGGCGTGGCCATTGGTAGCTACAACAAGGTAGCAGCGATACAAACGAGTGGGCCGGGCGGTATTTATTCAAATGCTCATAGCCTAGAAGCCGATCCACCACAATTGGATAAATTTTATGGCGCCAGCCCGATTTCCCATCAAAATGTAGCCGATGCGGACAACGGAAAAGTATCTGCTGCATTTTCTACCAGAGAACCTAATTTCTTGTTTGTCGCCTCTGGTGACCAAGGGGTAAAAGCTTACGATCTGAGCGGGAATAACTTGGTGTACACGACTCCACAATCTTTTCTCCGCAATGGCAACGCCAATGGGATTGCCTTCGACCAAGATTATATGTATGTCGCCAATGGGGCCGATGGCATCGCCATTTTCCCAATGAATGGCCCTTTACCAGATGAATCAAGTGTTTTCTTGTGGGACATGGACGAGGTGGAAGCTTCGGCCAATTTCATCAGTGCCGACAATGGCTGGGTCGTCATCGCCAAAGGCGAAGGTGGTTTCAAACTGCTCAAAAAAGCAACGCCGGGCGACAAACTACCAATCTGCAATGCTGATTTGGATGGAGTGCCTGGATGTTTGTCCAATGATGTGACGGTTTGCAGTTCGTTGGTGGATAGGTTGAATGCATTTCTGCCGATTGACAGTGAGGTGGAAGCGAACCTACCTGGCGTTTTTTCACAGGGTTTTCACGAAATCCACTTGTTGGAAGATACTAACTTGAAAATCACTTTTGTTGAGGAAAATACGGATCTCCAAAACTCGATTGGTTACTATTTCTATCATGAAGAATGTCCACCAACTTCTGTTGCAGACCTGGTTGGCATGGTTGCGTTCGCCAATTATTCAGGCGTAGGTAGTGACGGTGCTTTGGAAACAGGCAATACAGTTAAACTGCCCGGCACTTTCAAGGCTGGGACGAGGGTTGGATTCTTTTTGGTGAGGAATGGTTTCAACGGCAGCAATACCATCTATTATTCGAATGCAGCTTTCAATGCTGACACCAAGGCTCACTGCCTGTTGTTTAGTGATGATGAGTGCGGCGACCTCATCGGGGCGTTCCAAGGCAACCCGATGCCATCGACCGATGCAGACTTCAGGGATGGCACGTTCAAAATCACGCCTTCCAACCCTGGCGCTATTTTACCAGATCATTATGTACGGCTTTAATGGCCGATCGATATAAGACGCAGCTTTAAGACCGAAATTAACCGGACATTCTGCCCTTCTGCCTTTTGGTGGAAGGGCTTTTTATTTTATTGTTTCCGGAATTCGCTGGGCGTGACACCGAAAGATTTGGAGAAGGATTTTGAGAAATGGGCCAAGTCCTTGTACCCTACCTGATCGGCCACTTCTGACACGTTCAGTTCAGTTGTTTCAAAAAGTAGCTTGGCTTTTTCCATCCTAAAAGAACGGATAAAGTTGGAAGCGGACTCATCGGAAATGGCTTTCATTTTACGGAAAAGTTGGTAGCGGTTCATGCCAAGTTCGTCGCAAAGTTGGGGCAGTGCAAAATTGAAATCAGCATAATTTTCCTCCAGTACAGCCCGTATTTTTTGTAGAAAAACGTGCTCCTGTTGAAATTCTGTTTCCACTTCTACGGTGGCGACTTCTGCCAGCCCATTTCCATTTTCAGCAGAGCGAGGAATCAATAGGTTGGTTGGAGAAAAATGCTTTTGCAAACGGCGCCGGTTCTCCATCATCATTTCCAGAGTGGCCAGCAGTTCTTCCCGATAGAAAGGCTTGGGGAGGTAGGCGTCAGCCCCTCTTTTCAAGCCAGTAATTTTAGAAGCAACATCCGTTTTGGCAGTCAGCAAAACGATGGGGATGTGGCTGGTGCGTTCGTCGTTTTTCAAAAATTCGACGACTTCAAAGCCATTCTTTTCGGGCATCATCACATCGCTGAGGACCAGATCGGGGATTTGGTCGATGGCCTTTTCAATTCCAGATTGGCCGTTGGTCGCCACTGTTATTTGATAAAAATCTTCGAGGCAACTTTTCAGGTAAATGATCAGATCGGGGTTGTCTTCGATAATGAGGAGTTGGGGTAGGTCGGGGTTGTTTCGATTGCCGATATTTTTTGTCAAAACTTTTGTGCAAATCATCCACATTTGGCAACCGGACAAACGGCCTTTTCGTTTTTGTCTGCCAAAACAGTCGGAGCATCCCCTTTTACGATCGGCAGCATGACGGTAAACACCGTCCCATTCCCAGGTTCACTTTCGACATTTATCTGTCCATTCATGAGTTTAACCAGTTCGAGCGAATGGGCAAGACCGATGCCCGTCCCTTCATTTTTCCGGGCCGCCGAAGCGTCCACCTGGTAAAAACGGTCGAAAACATGCGGCAAGTCTTCTGCTGCAATGCCGATACCCGTGTCTGTTACAGTTATCAGTAGGCAGTTCTGCAGTTGGCAGTGAGCAGTTTTCAGTTGGCAGTGAGCAGTCCGATCTACTGACTGCCGACTGAAAACTGCCTACTGCCAACTGCGAACTGCCGACTGCCACCTTTACCTCCCCACCTGACGGTGTAAATTTTATGGCATTGGAGAGCAGGTTGGTCATTATCATTTGTAACTGTTCAGAGTCGAAATCCAATTCGAGCGACTCCAAATCAGTGCTAAATGTGATTGTTAGGTTTTTGCTTTCCGCCATACCCTCAAAATCGTTCATCAGGAAGCGGAGAAAGGAAACGACGTCTCCGCACTGGAGTTGAAGTTTGAAAGCACCGTCCTCCATTTTTGACAAATCCAACAGCTGATTGATGAGCCTCAACAATTGCTCCCCATTTCGCTCGATGACTTGGAGATTGGACAGCATGGTTTGCCCTGCCTGCGAATCACCCATTTTCCCGTTTCTCAAATCTAACCTCCCTTTTTCTACCATGCCGAGCATGACCGTCAATGGAGTCCGGAATTCATGTGTGAGGTTGGTGTACAAACGGCTTTTGAAAGTGTCCAATTCTTTCAGATGGATGGCCTCTTGCTTTTTGTTCAACAATTGATTTTGCAATTCCAAGCGTTTTTTCAAAAACGAAAAAATGCCGAAGGCAATCCCCACGATCGCCATTGCATACACCAAAAATGCCCACGTAGTGGCCCACCAAGGCGGATGCACCACCAACCTAATGGCCAGTTCATCGGGCAGCCATTGGCCCTTGGCATTGAGCGCCTCCACCCGGAAGGTGTATTCGCCACTGGGCAGGCTACTAAAAGTCACCCTGTTGTTTGGGGAAGGATTGGACCAAGTGTGGTTGTAACCATCCAATTTGTAGCGGTATTGGGTCGCCCCGGTGCTTTGATGGTCCACCAAGCCAAATTCAAAAGTGACGGCTTTGTTGTTATAAAATATATCTAACGTTGGTTCATCTGGATGAAAATAATCTGTTATCACCGTATCCTGCTCTTCGTCGATGATGGAAATGGCATGCAGCAGAATATTCCCGCTCGCTTTTTGCCGCTGGTATTTGGACATGACATCTGCTGGGTAAAACGCAATGAAGCCACGTATTCCACCAAAATACATTTTGCCATCGGAGGCCGTAAAACTCGACCCTCGGTTAAATTCATTGTCCAGCAAACCGTCCTCCTCATAAAAATTGATGAATTCTTTCGTAGCGATACTGAAACGGGAAAGCCCTTTGTTGGTGGCCAGCCAAAGGCAAGAATCCCCTTCGGGCTGAATGCCGTGGACATATTCGTTGGGCAGGCCGTCCGCTTGCGTCAATTTTTTCCAAGACTCATCGGCAGGATCATAAATCACCAAACCCGTTTCTGCCCCAATCCAAAGTTTCCCATCAGCATCAATATAAATACAATGGATGCCTGGGAATTGCTGCTCTTCAATTGCTGCATCAGCAACCAATTCCTTTGTTGTAGTATTGATTGCTACCAAGCGTTTGCCGTTCCCTAACCACATCCAATGACGGGTTGGATCGTAGCACATCACGGTCAGCTCATGCGACCAATTGCCGATATCCACTTGCTTCCAAAATGGCTGCCCCGTTTGTTTTTCCAGAAAATACAAATCTCTCCCCCACGCCCACCAAACCCGTTTTTGTTCATCTTTTTCCAATAAACCAATATCGAAACTAAAAACTGGGCTTCGGTAAGGATTGGACTTTACCTTGGACAGGGGATCGAATACAAATCCATCATTTAAAATCAGTTTTCCGTCATCAAAAAGCAATTCGAAGGGAGTATGGTTGTGCTCGATCAAAGGCATTGGGTCATCTGCTT
>JAWKLX010000079.1:0-20526 GCA_041392505.1 Saprospiraceae bacterium
ACAATACCATAATTGGGAACAAATTTAAAAATTTGGAAACTGGTGTTCAGCTATGGGCACGGGAAAAGCAGCCGGAAGATTGGGGGTATGCACAGAACAAAGATGTTTCCAGTATTGATTATGGTATTTCCAATAATGTTTTTTCGGAAGTGGCAGTGCCTCTGGAAATAAGTAGCTCGGAAAGAATATTAATTTCTGATAATAATAAATATCATGATTTTGAAAAAATACTGGTTGAGGAAAAGCCAAATAAAGATCTTAAATTAAATGATAAAACACCAAGTTTAAATCTTCAGGAATTAATCAATAAGAACAGTGTCCCGCCACTTGCCGACGGTATGAATACGGCATTGCCCGATAGCCAACTTCAGGGTCGTCAATACATACTCGTGGACGAATGGGGGCCGTATGATTTTCGATCGCCATCAATATGGCTGCGGGAAATAAAAGGTAACGAGTATAATTTTTTATTGCTCGGCCCACCAACCGGAAATTATAAAATAACTGGCGGAGAGGGTTGGTCGAAACTGAGCAGGGTGAGTGGTGCGTTTCCGGCAACATTAATTGCCACAAAAAAAGAAGGCACAGAGTATTTGACACTGGATTTGGGATTTATTGGCGAAGCATTTACTGATCGGTTTGGAAATCTTAATAAAAAAGGAAAACTCTTCCCATTTAAATTTAAGCGATTTGAAAAGAATTTAAATTGGGAGACAATGTTTTATAATTATGACGAAAGTACAGACCCTGTTAATAATTACGAGGCATTTAGACAATTAAAAAATGATAAACCCCTTTATACTGAGAATAAGGATGAATTATATTATGCTTGGTGGGGAAGTCCCGGAGAAAATATAAATGCAGATAAATTCGCTACTTTTTCCGAAACACAATTTGAAATAGAAAAAGGAAAATATAAAATATCGCTTACTTCCGACGATGGCGCTAAATTGTTTTTAGATGGCCAATTATTAATTAATCATTGGGACGTCCACGAGCCTGCAACCGATGAGATAGAGGTAGAATTGGGCGGACAGCATAAAATTGAAATCGAGCATTTTGACAGTGGTGGTTTTGGTACATTGGATTTTCGGCTGGATAAAATATAGCCGGAAATCATTTACTGTTTGCTCCGCATGCCAAACCGATTCCCCTCGCAATCCTCGAACAAACACATATAACCTTGGTCGGAGAAAATCTTTTTCAGTTGGATGATTTTTCCGCCAGCGCCTCTATCCGGTCTTCAATAATTTTTAAGTCGGGGTTAGCGTCAAAATAGCCGACAGTTCCCAGTGTGTAGGTTTATAATGTCCGCCCCAACAAATAAGCGCAATAGCCATGCCTCCTGGGAAAAATTCCCATTTTAAAGGCTCCAGCGTCGAATACCTGCGTAATTTCCATGTCGAATATTTTCATAAAACATTTTTGCCCGGTCAAAATCCGCAGCAGGTATTTCAAACCAATAAGTCCATTTCTTTTGCATGATAGCAGCTTTTTTATAAATATAAATAATGGCCACAATATAGTGGCTGTCGTTATTTTAAAAGCAAAATATACCGCCCAGCACCAAACAAGCGAACCCCGATAAATGATTGAGGCGGAACAGTTCTGTTTAAATACGAGGGAAAAAATGATGAATACCAAAAATTGTGAACAATTTCTTGGATCACTTTTTAAATTCTACCTAAAGAGAATGGGCCACCGTTCACTTTGAAACCAATGCGATTGGCCGACGCCATCAGGCAGTATTCAAATAAGGCGATACCCAACTGATGATGGTAGGCTAACAATCCCGAGGTTTTCTGACCATTTCATTTCCCCGGAATTTGATTTGTGTGCCAAGCCAAGTTATAAAGTGTTGGACAAAATAAGCAACAAGATGGTTTTGTAACCCTTTCATATAGAACGTTTTAGGCGTTTGGTTTCAGTGGTCGTTTAGAAAAAGTATAAAAGTAATTCAAAAAATATTACCTTTCATTCCAACTATTCTTGCCTCCCCGTTTCTTTAAAACCAAATACTTGAAGACCACTTGATTTTGCTAAACGAAACAACATCCGACACCATATTGAAGCCAGCTTTGCCACAAGATGAGAAGGTATTGGTCAGTCGTGCGCTGACGAGGCGATCAGCAGAGCTCAATTTGTAATTTATAAGAAATATGTTGGTGTAATAACCATACCACGTCATCAGGATGGTTTGGCAATCCGGAAGATGCGGAAGATGTGACCCAAGAGATTTTCACAAAAGTTTTTCAACGGTTGGATTCATTTTCGGGGCGAATCGACTTTAGGGCATGGATAAGGGTGACGGTAAACACTTGTTTGAATTTTTTATGCGGCAGCAAAAGAAGATTTTTTTGAGGAAATTAAGGGATAAAATAAACACATGACAAGTGAACCTGAAATTGATGAAAGGAGATGGGCGTTTAATATCCAAAATATTCTGAAGCTATAAAAAATGCCAGATGGTTGCCGGGTGGTATTTAACCTTTATATGCTGGAAGGTAGCAAATCATGCGAGTGGCGGAACCTACAGTACTAGATTAACTAAAACACAGTACAAAAGAGCCAAGCGGTTGATCAAGAATTAATTTTAGAAAAATAAATAAATGGATTTTAGAAAAAACTAAACGAGCATCGCAAAGAAAATGAACTGACGAATTCGTGCCATTAGATAAAATCATCAGGAATATTCTCCCCGAAATAAATAAAAATAACGATGTGCCTAAAATCCAACGAATGAATATCGCGGAAGATCACCTTATTTGACTTCCATATTAGCGCTCATCGGCTGGGGGCTTTGGTTTTTTCATGAAAACGAAACTGGAGTAAATCTGGCCAAATATCTCCTGATTGGCGGAAGAGAAATGCAGTTGCAGCAGCTTATTTCTAAAAAGAAAAAGAACTGATTTTGAAAACATCTATTGATAAAATATTATTGTACGGCGATATTTTAAGCGATATAAAAACAATTGATCAAAATACGGAACAAATAAAATGGACATTTCCAAGTTTCCGGATGAACGGGCCATCGAAACACTGATCGAAACTATGAATTGAAAAATCAGGATTTTTGAAGAGCAGACAAATCAGATTCAAAATAAATATCATGAAGAACTGGAAAAATCAATTTAATAACAAAGAGCACTATGTCTGCAAGAATTGTCTATCCGATAACTTTTGACTGGATAGATTTATTTTCAAAATATTCAAAAGCACTGTGTTTGTTGCTATTTCTGTCGCAAGTTGCCCTTTTTCGCAGGTTGAAGACAGCAAGACGACAAAGGTGTTTATGATGGTAAAAAAACTTGTTATGCTTAACGCACTCAAATGGGCCTATTTAGTGAAAGAATCACCTGACAGCAAAGTTCATATTGACTTCGATTTCAGTGAAGGCAAAAAAGACCAGGAAAACCTCAGCCATAAAACTTTTGATCCATTTCAAAATTCAATCTGGAGGGCTAGGGGATAGGGTGAATCTTTTCTACCGTTTTCAGATTGAGTCGTGCAACACCGTCAATAATAATAGCACGATTAAGTTTAAGGATGGCACAAAGCAAAAGGGATAAAAGATTTTACCATTTCTGCTACTTTATTGATTTAATTTAAATGAATTAAAATTCGAAAAGTAATACAGATATTACAATCGAGACAAGAGTGCCCGGAGATTTGTCCGTTGAACTTTCAGTGGAAAATTGGAGACCAACAGCTGAAAATATATGCAAAAACCTTGATCTTTCCATGAAATATAGTAAGGGCTTTACAAAAATGCGGGTATTACAAAAAATGGAATTATTTGATTGTGATTTTAATCATTTTAAATTTGATTTAACCACTGCCGATATAAAAAATAAATATTCGGAAGTGGAAATGAAAAATGTGGGTGGGAATATGACTGTCCAAACTTTTGATGACAGATGGAAGTTGGTCATGTAAAGGTGATTTTAAATTTAACGATAAATATTCTGAATTTGAATTTGAATCCATCCAAAACCGGAAGGTATATTTGTGATGAAGTAGTTGCTGGTACAATGAATAAATTATTTTAAAAGACAGTAAATATTCAAAATATAAAATTGGGAATATCCGTGAGTTTAAATCAAGCCTTATCTTTTGACGATGAGATAGAAATCAAGAAATGTTGTCAGAACAGATAATTCTAAATACTCCGAATATAGGATAGAGGCGTTGGAGAATTTCCCTTTTTTCTGCAAGTGCATTTGATGACAATATAAAAAATTGGGAAGGTTTCATCTAAGTTCAAAACAATTCATGCCAATGGAAAGTACGTTAAGATGGATTTCCATATCGAAAGCGAAATTCAGTTTTTCTGGTAGATGTCAATATGCAACATGGGAAGTTTAACCACCCCGAATTTGACGAGCGTATCCACGAAACGAGGGCAACAATTTGGAGATTAAAGGGTATGTGGAGGCGAAAAGAAGGACGGTGAGAACTCGCTGACAATCCAAGGGTTTCGACAATACTGTTTGTGGAGGTAAGAAATTGAATTAATGGGCGAAAATTGGGTGTATTTCAACTAAAGACTAATTTTGCCGCTGAAATTTTTTAACTCCCTCAAATGGCGACAGATAAATCTAAAGGATAAGGTCATCCATAGCAGCGCTGTACTTGGCCTTCTCCAGGATTTTCTTTTGTCAAATCGAAAAAATAAATCATGACCCAATTTACAGCATTTAAACACCCATATAAAACTGATCCTAAATACAAGCAAAAGGTTGCCTATTTCTCCATGGAATTCGGTATTGACCAAGCCCTGAAAATCTATTCGGGGGGGCTTGGATATCTTGCAGGCTCTCACATGCGGAGTGCTTATGACCTGAAACAGAACCTGATAGGCATTGGCATTTTATGGAAATACGGTTATTACGACCAAACCCGTCGCGGCAATGGTGAAATGGACGTGTTGTTCATGGAAAGGCACTACAATTTCTTGGAAGACACGGGTATCGTATTTGACCTCGCCGTCCACAACCACCCGGTCAAAGTGAAGGTTTGGTACTTAGCACCTGAAACTTTTGGCGGCTTATAAAATTTTCTACTTATCACCAGCATCCAGATAATGATTATTTGTCGCAGATGATCTGCTTACCAGTGTGCTCAATAACCCCAGAGGCAAAAATAGCCCGGTACATGCCAACGGTTGGACGAAGTAAGTTGAGTCAAACCATCCTCAGGTTTCAAACCCACCAATTAATATCACCTAAATGAGGCACATACCTGCCTGCGACGCCTTTAGTGCTATTTAAAAAAAAAATTCGGAGTGCTGGAAGAAGTTCGCCGAAACTAGTTCGTTTTACGACCCACTTTGTCGAAGCAGACGCTTGAGAAGCACGATATTTATTTGTTGGAAAAGATGGGCTTCTTTGGTGACGCTCATCGACGGTACCAGCTCATAATATCTACAGTCGCACATTCGGCAAAGTCTTTGGCTGACACTTCGCTTGGCAAGAATGGCTAATGGCGTTTCGTCATGGGGAGGTATCCGTGAGATGTGGAGTAGAATGATGATATCAGTCCCATCATCATTAGCAACTCTCAAAACAAAATACTTCTGGCGCGGTAACATTGGATAAAGCCGTTGAAAAAGACAACAACAAAGCATTGTGGAACAGGAAGTTAGAATTGAAAAAGGAGCTCTTTAAAATAGTGGCCGACCAGACCGGAAAGATTTTCGACCCCAATGTTCTGACCGTCGTTTGGGCCCGCCGTTATGCTGGCTACAAACGGGCGGATCTCATCACCAAGGATTGGGGACGGTTTGAAAGAATGATGAAAAATACGGATCAGCCGATTCAGGTAATCTGGGGCGGCAAACCCTATCCGATGGATCATCAGGCGATCGGCACCTTTAACCAACTCATCAATATTTCTCATCAATATCCCAATGTGGCTGTGGTGACGGGCTACGAACTGGCCTTGTCAAAAGCCCTGAAGCAGGGTAGCGACGTTTGGCTGAACAACCCCCGAGTACCCCGGGAAGCATCGGGGACGAGTGGTATGACCGCCGCAATGAATGGTTGTGTCAACCTTTCCACGATGGACGGCTGGATTCCTGAATTTGCCAAACATGGCCACAACTGTTTTGTCGTGCCGGAGGCCGACCGCAGCCAACCACAGGAAATGGTGGATGAATACGACCGGATCAACTTGATGACCGTTTTGGAAGAAGAAATATTGCCGCTCTATTATGACCATCATTCCAAATGGTTGGACATTGTGAAAAATGGCATCAAAGAGGTCGTCCCATTTTTTGATTCCAACCGGATGGCAGATGAATATTATAAGAAGCTGTATGCGGCTGCGGTGAAAGAAACTGCTAAATAACCAGCGTTTAAAATAAAATCATTGTTGCAAATTGGCGGAACATGAAACATCATGTTCCGCTTTTTTTTCGTCATTAAATGGTGTTACTTCGTGTTTCTTTAAAATGAAACGCCCCCGCAAAGATCAATTCCTTGCGGGGGCGTTTTTTTTATAAATCGGAACAACTACCGGATCACCGTCACACTGCCCGACTGCAATTCTTCAACACCATCACAACGGTATCTTAATCTATATAAAAACACACCCGGATTAACGGGCGTCCCCCGATAAGAGCCGTCCCATTTTTCCAAGACATTCACCGTGGAAAAAACGATATTGCCCCAGCGGTCATAAATGTCAAACGCCAATATTTCACCAGTAGAGAACGGGTTGCTGATGCCAAAGCGATCGTTGAGCCCATCGTCATTGGGGGTGAAAGCGGTCGGGAGGAATATGTCCCCACACTGAACGGTAGCAGGGTCAATGACAATGATCTGGATGGAGTCAATCTGGGTACAAAGACTGTCCTCCATTTCGACCATATAAGTGGTGGTCACGTCAGGGGAAATAATAGGTTCGGCAAAGTTTGGGTCATCAACCCCGGCGGCTGGCGTCCAGGTAAAGGTACTGGCGCAGGTCTCCGTCAAAAAGATGGGAACTGAGCCGCCCAAGAAGATGGTCGTGTCTTTTAAGTCATCGAAGCGGAGGCCGTTGCCGATGTTGTCCGGGAACAAATAAAGGTCCTCGACTTCTTCCCTTGAAAGGGATTTGCTATAAAGGCGTATCTCATCAAGTGCCCCTTTAAAACCCGTGTCATTGATGCAATCATCATTGCCAATATTGATCTTATCGAGCCCACTGGTGGTCATGCTTACCCGCTGGCCGTTGATGGTGCCCGCCCTTCTAATTTCTATGCCATTGTGATAGAGAATGGTTTCTGACCCTTTTCTAACTATGGTAATGTGGTGCCAACAAGTATTAGGTAGGGGGGCAAACAGCGTCGTGGAAGTGGATTGGTCCTGGTAAAGTTCGACGGAAATTTGATTGCCGTTCGGGAAGTATTTTACCACAAAAGAGCTATCCTGTTCGCAATTATCCCTTTTGGAAAACAAAACCTGAGGGGTTGCGGTTATCGTGCTGCCTTTTTTGGGTTTGAAATAAAAACTAAGGGTAAAATCAACGGTCCCAATCGCATTATCAACACTCGGGCCAGTCAGGATGATGTTCGAATCGTCACTCCCACTGAAGTACCTTCCATTGCCAGTGGCGCCACAGATACAGGAAGTTGAGTCCACAAACAATACGATATTGGGGTTGCCAAATTCATCCCTGATCTCACAGCCCGGGTTGTCAAAACTAATCCAAGTGACCAGGTTTTGGGTGGTTTGGGCAATGGCGGATACTTGGCCTATCAAAAACAAAAAAAGGATATATCTCATTCTAAAAAGGATTTTAAAAAATGGAAGCAAAGGTAAAGGTTAGGTGGTTGAATGGTTACATGGGTAGATGGTTTTATGCTTAAACCTTTGGCAAATGGTTGAACGATTTCTTGCCTCGGTTATTTTGGTAAAAGGGGCAAGGTGGATACAAATGGCTAAATTCTGCCATTTATTAAAGTAGGGACAAGTTCTATATTTTTACCCCAAACCTTTATCTAAATATTTTCTTTGGCGAAAACCAAAAGCCATTTTTTATGACCGACAAGGACTACAAAGAACTCATGCCGACCTGGCCCAAAGATCCGGGCGTTTACCGTTTTCTCGATGGGGAAAAGAGCGTACTGTACGTCGGCAAAGCCAAAAATTTAAAGAACCGGTTGTCGTCCTATTTTGGCTCGACCAAAGGCATGGCCCTCAAGACGAGGGTGATGGTCAAACATGCCCGTAGCATCGAAATGACGATCGTCGAAACGGAGACCGATGCACTGCTATTGGAGAGCACCCTGATCAAGCGCTTGCAACCTCCTTATAATGTGATGTTGAAGGATGGGAAAAGTTATAGCTATTTATGTGTCAAAAACGAGCGGTTCCCCAGGGTGTTCATCACCCGCAATGTCGTCCGGGACGGCTCGACCTACTTCGGGCCCTATACTTCGAGGATGCAGATCAAAACCATTTTGGACCTGATCAAAACGTTGTTCCCGTTGCGCACGTGCAATTTTTTTCTGTCCGACGAAAACATCGAAAAAGGCAAATTCAAAGTGTGCCTCGAATACCATATCAAAAATTGCGAGGGGCCTTGCGAGGGGCTGGAGACAGAGGAGAATTACAACGAAAAAATTGACCAGATCAAGAACATCCTCAAAGGCAATTTTGGCCCCGTCAAACGGCATTTTCAGGACTTGATGCTCAAACATGCCGAGCACCTCGAATTTGAGAAAGCGCAGGCGCTCAAAGAAAAATTCACCTTTTTTGAGGACTACCAGAGCAAGAGCACGGTGGTCAGCACGACGATCCGCGATGTGGATGTCTTCTCCATTGCGAGTGATGAAAAAAACGCCTTTGTCAACTATATCAAGGTGGTCAATGGCGCCATCATCAACACCTATACCCAAGAGATGGTCAAGAACCTCGACGAGGACGAGCACGATCTCTTGGCCTTCGTGGTGCCGGAGCTGCGGCAAAAATTCGACAGCATCGCTCAGGAAATCATCCTGCCGTATGAAATCCCGATGGCGGATGAGAGCATCACGCTGACCGTTCCCAAAATCGGAGACAAGAAAAAACTGCTCGACCTTTCCGAAAAGAATGTCCGCTTTTTCCTCCTGCAAAAAAAGAAGGAAGAAGTTTCAAAAACCAACAAACAGACGCCCGCCGAGCGCATCCTCCGCACACTGCAAAGCGACCTCAACATGGACGCCGCACCCCTCCACATCGAATGTTTCGACAACTCCAATATGCAGGGCAGCTACCCCGTCTCTTCTTGTGTGGTTTTTAAAAATGCCAAACCGAGCAAAAAGGATTACCGCCATTATAACATCAAAACCGTTCAGGGGCCGAACGATTTTGCCTCTATGGAAGAAGTCGTTTTCCGGCGCTACCGACGGTTGTTGCAGGAGGGCGAGCCACTGCCCCAATTGATCATTATTGACGGCGGAAAGGGGCAGCTGAGTTCAGCGGTGAAGAGCCTCGAAGCGCTGGGCATTTTGGAAAAAGTGACTGTCGTGGGCATCGCCAAGCGGCTGGAGGAAATCTTTTTTCCCGGTGACTCCGTACCGCTTTACATCAATAAAAAATCGGAGAGCCTCAAGCTCATCCAGCAAGCCCGTAACGAGGCGCACCGCTTTGCCATCACTTTCCACCGCAACAAGCGCTCAAAAGATTTTACCAAAACCGAACTCGAAGACATCCCCGGCGTCGGCGAAAAAACCGCCGCCAAATTGTTGAAGCATTTCGGGTCGGTGAAAAAATTAAGGGATGCAGGGAAAGAGGAATTGGAGCAAGTTATTGGGAAAACGGGGGCAGGGAAGGTGTGGGTTTATTTTGGGAAGGAGGAAGTGGAAATGAAAAATGACGAATGAAAAATGCAAAATATAGATGCCTCGTTTCTGGTATGTATTTCGTGCAAGTAATGGAAGCTGGGGGAAATATTTTTTCCAGTAAGATCATCCTAC
Organism: Saprospiraceae bacterium; assembly: GCA_041392505.1. Lineage (GTDB taxonomy): Bacteria > Bacteroidota > Bacteroidia > Chitinophagales > Saprospiraceae > UBA6168. Next base: position 9,941 of record JAWKLX010000079.1, read on the forward strand.
AATAGGTTTTATCAATGTCCGGTGCGGCCTTATGGGCCGCACCGGATATCATCCGCTCTTTATGAAAATACCGTTACCGCTTTTTTTTATCACCTTCGGTCCATTGGTTTTATTTTTCCTCTCCTTTTCGTCTCTTTTTGCTCAAGACAAAGGGGACCATATCTGGCTGTTCGGTTATGCCAGGTTTATAGATACCAACCCCATTTTTGGTAGTTGTTACATGGACTTCAATGAACTGCCTGTGACTGTTGGTGCTGGGTATTGGGGAGTTGACTTTGATATGACTGATGCGAGTATTTGCAATCAAGATGGGGAATTGCAGCTTTATACTAATGGCAATTCCATAATCAATGGGCAGCACGAGATATTAGAAAATGGAGATGGGTTAAACCCAAATGGAACATTAGGATTCAATGAGGGATTGTCTCTTATCCAAGGTGCTGTAGTTCTTCCCAGACCTGAAAATGAAAGTGCCTACTTTATTTTACACGAAGGTTTTTTCATCGTCCAACTGCCTTCTACCCCTGTGATCACCTGTAACCCGTTTTATTATTCAGAAGTTGACTTAAGTGCAAACAATGGACTTGGAGCAGTTGTCAAAAAAAATGAAATTCTTATAAACGACACCCTCGACGGTGGCAAGATCGTAGCCACCCGGCATGCCAATGGCCGAGATTGGTGGGCGGTGGTTCCTCAATATGGCACGAACGGGTTCTACCGTATCCTGGTTGACCCAGAGGGTGTCCACAACATGGGCGTTCAAGAGGTAGGTGTGCCGATGGTCGATGGTCTGGGGCAGGCCCAGTTTTCCCCCGACGGTTCGAAGTATGTCCACCTGTCGCTCAAACATTTTACTGTCAACTACCTCAATATCTACGACTTTGACCGCTGCACGGGCGAATTGAGCAACCATGTCCAGTATTTTTTTGATTCCAACATTGGGGCGGGCGGGGTGGCCATCTCCCCGAACTCGAGGTTCCTGTACCTGATAGAGCCGCAAAGGATATTTCAGTTCGACCTTTGGGCCAGTGACATTATTTCCACGAAGACGGAAGTGGCGGTTTACGACGGGTACGAGGAGGCGATCCCACTGTCCACCGATACGCTGTTGGCCCCGGTCCAGTTCTTCCTCGGCCAGTTGGCGCCGGACGGAAAGATATACATCAATGTCCCCTTCATCACCGTGCGGGCTATGACGGTCATCGAGTACCCCGACAAGAAGGGGCTGGGCTGCCAGGTGCGGCAGCACTCTTTCCACCTGCCGACATTGAACCAGTTTTCCATGCCCAACTTCCCCAACTACCGCCTCGGCCCCCTCGACGGCTCGCCCTGCGACACCCTCGGCATCGACAATACGCCCATGGCCAAGTTCCGGTACGAGCAGGATACGCTGGATTTTTTGCAGGTCGAGTTCACCGACCTGAGCTATTACGAGCCAGCCGAGTGGTCTTGGGATTTCGGCGACAACACCACCTCACAGGACACCAGCCCCGTGCATATTTTCCCGCAGGGTGGTACTTATGAGGTCTGCCTCACGGTCAGCAATGTGAACGGGGAGCATACGTTTTGCCGAACGCTTGAACTCGGAACGGTCTCCACCGCCGAGGAAGCCGAACTGGTGACCATCACCGTCTTCCCCAACCCCTGCCGGGATGGGGTGAACTTCATTCTAAGCGACTACCTGCCAAGGGATGCCAAGGTGGTGCTGTACGATGCGGTCGGACAGCTTCTTAAGACACAGTCGGTGCAAACGGGGTGGAACACGGTGCGGCTGGATGGCTTGCCGACAGGGATTTATTTTTATGAAATATGGGAACGGGAGGTTCGGCTGGACAGAGGGAAACTGATGAAGGTGGAATAGAAAATGTAAAATGTAAAATGTAGAATATCCAATGTAAAATATCCAATGTAAAATGCGGAATGAGGTAGCATCCATTCTGCATTTTACGTTGGATATTCTACATTCTACATTTTACATTTTACATTTTACATTCCCAATTTTTCTTTCAAAAAGGTCAGTGCGATTGCATTGGCTTCTTGGGCTGCCGTTTCATTGTAGCGGGGGCTGCTTGGGTTGGCAAAGGCATGGTCGGCATCGAACCAGTGGGTTTGTAGGTTTTTGCCAGTTGCCTTGGCGAGCCCTTCAAATTGGCCGATTACTTTCTCATTGATCCAACCATCTTTTTTAGCGAAAATACCCAGCACGTCTGCTTTCAGTGGGGCGAGTTCATTGGCTTTCTCCACGGGCATGCCGTAGTACATGACACAGCCTGCTCCCTCGTCGCCAGCAAGGATGCTGCTTCGCAACGACCAACCACCACCAAAACACCAGCCAATGGTGGCCACTTGAGCATCCGTTCCAGCTTTTGTCAAAGCACCCTTGATGATGGCCTCGCAGCGTTCGGGCTGGATGGCCCCCATGATCTTTCCAGCTTGGTCGGGATCGTCGGTGACTTGGCCGTCGTACAGGTCGAGAGCCATGACGTTGACGTTTTTCAGTTCTCCAAACAAGCGTTCTGCCTCCTGCTTGATCTGATCGTTGAGGCCCCACCATTCATGGATGACGAAGAGGTATTTATTGGACGGGGAGGCGGTGTTTAAAACGTAGGCTTTGCCCGTTTTGCCATCTGGGGTAGGGAACTCGGCCATTTTTCCCTGGCCTTCAAACCCAATGTCGGCGGGTCGTTCGTGGGCATCTTTGAAGGCAGTGTCGGTGGCGAACTGCGCCATGCTGTCGCCTTCCGAATTTTCCTTCGGCGCACTGTCAGTGCATTTCACAAAAAGGAAAACAGCGAGGAAGAAGAACGGGAGGAGAAGTTTGTTTGTCATGATGTTTGAATTTGATAGGACTGAGTGAATATAAATGATTTTGGGTTTGCAAATTTGCTGCGACCCGAAATCCGAAATCGCAAATCCGAAATTGTTTTATTTTTCTGCCACCACAATGTATTGATAATCCAACGAACAGTCATCCGATTCTTTTAAATTAAAACCAGCCTCAAATAATTCATTCTCCACTTGGTACAGTTCTACCCGGAAATGCTGCTTGGGGTTTTTGATGGGGATGCGCTTTTTCTTGAAATCAACGATAATCACTTGACCGCCTTCTGGCAAAACGTCCCGCAAGTGCATGAGGTAGTTGACCCGGTCTTTGATGTAAATAAAAGTGTTGACGATGAGGATGATGTCCGCTTCGCCGGGCTGCAATTTGGAGTCGTTAGGCTCTACTAAGCGGGTTTCCAGCCGGTCTTGGTATTCGGGTTTGAGTTGCAGCATTTTGGCGCTATCGATCAGGTCGATCAATTGTTGGTCGATTTCGAGGGCAATGACTTTTTTGGCGTGCTGGGCGAGCCGAAAGGTGAAGAAATCACCGGAACCAGCCCCGAGGTCGGCCACTACTTTTTCGCTCAAGTCACCCATTTTATCAATAACCTTTTCAGGCTTTTGCCAAACGTCCCTGCCTGGTGGGTTATACTGTTTCAGCAGCTCGTTCAAGTCAGCTGCGTCTTGTTCGTCAAAGGGCAATTGTTGGTCGGAAGTGTCCGTATCAGGCTGGTCTTTTGAGGTCGGTGAGGATGGGTCGTCTGTGCAGCCGATCAGGAGAAAAAAAGACAACAAGAGGCAATATGCCGGAGAGTGGTGGATCTTCATTTTGGATGTTAGCTTTTGTAAATGAGCCAGTAACAGACTGGCGGATTTTCCATTTTGGAACAATCGGCGCTAAGATAAATTAAAATCCGTGGGAATGGTTAGAGGGGCGGAAGGATAGGTGGTAAGATAATTTTGCTTTACATCTTGAACCGAAACCCTACACCATGGATGTTTTCAATTTTCAGTGACTCGTCATTTTTCAAATATTTGCGCAAGCGAGAAATAAAAACATCAAGGCTGCGGCCCAGAAAATAGTCATCTTCGCCCCAAAGTTTTTCAAGTATATCGGACCGCTTGATGACTTGGTTGGGCTGTTCGAGGAAGAGTTTTAACAGGTCGGCTTCCCGTTGGGTAAGGGATTTGGTGTCCTCTCCTTCGTAGGACAAGTCGAGGTTGTCGTAATCGAATTCATAATTGCCGAAGCGGAAATTCTTTGCGGAATTCGGGGCGACGATGGTTCGGCGGCGGAGGAACACCTCTATTTTTAGGATCAGTTCTTCGATGCTAAACGGCTTGGTAATGTAGTCGTCAGCACCCAATTTCAACCCTTTTATCTTATCCTCTTTCAACGATTTGGCAGTTAGGAAAATAATCGGCACCTGCGTGTCGTACTTGCGGATTTCTTCAGCAATGGTGAAGCCATCCACGCCCGGCAACATGACATCCAAAATACACAGGTCGAAGTGGTGGTTTTCAATGGCTTCAATGGCTGACTGGCCATCCTCAAAATGGGTCACCTGATAACCTTGTAGTTCGAGGTTGTCACGGGTGACGAAGCCAAGGCTGGCGTCATCTTCTACATATAATAAATGAGCTTTCATGATTGGTGTTTATCTTGGTTCTTGGCGGATTGGCCAATGGCCGATGATTACATGATGATTGATACGGTCGTACCTCGTCCAGGTTCGCTATCGACGGAAATTTTCCACCCGTGTGCGTCGCAAATGTTTTTTGTATAAAACAGGCCGAGCCCAAAGCCCTTTACGTTATGCACGTTGCCCGTGGGTACTCTGTAAAATTTATCGAACAGTTTTCCGAGGTTGTCTTTTTCAATCCCAATGCCCTGGTCCTGCACGGTCAATTTCAAACGGCCATCGGGCGTATCTGAAGTTGTCAGGGAAACAGTGGGCTTTTCTTGGCAATATTTGATGGCGTTGTCCAACAAGTTGTGGATGATATTGGTCAAGTGGAGCTTGTCGGCAGTTATTGTAGGGTTGGAAGCGAGTAGCTCCTCGGTAATGCAGCCGCCCGATTTTTCCACCTGTAGCCTGATACTTTCGAGGATACTGTGGAGCAGGGTGTGCAATTCTACTTCTTCCTTGTTGAGCTTGAAATTGTCTTTTTCGATACGTGCCAGTTGCAGCACTTTTTCCACTTGGTTGTTCAGCCGGGTGTTCTGTTCCTGGATGATTTTGGCGTATTTGGACAACCGTTCATTATTCGCTATTTCGGGGCTTTTCAAAAAAACATCCGATGAAATTTTTATTGTGGAAATGGGCGTTTTGAACTCGTGCGTCATGTTGTTGATAAAATCTTTCTGCATCTCCGAAAGCCGCTTTTGCTGCATGATAATGAACATGGAGTAGAGGAAAAAAAGGATCGTGACCAAAAGGATGGAAGAAAATATGATGGTCAGCCGCATGTTGCTGAGTATTTGGGAAACCCGGTTGGGGAAGCGCACCCCAAAATAATAGATGAGGTTCTCATCTTCTGTTACTGGGAAATCTTCTTTCAGGTCGACTCGTTTGGCCTCTTCTGCGGAGTAACTGATGTAATCGCCATAGGCCATTTCACGGGATTCACAATTGTAAACGCCATATTCGAAATCTTCCCGAAGGCCCATTGCTTCCAGTTCAGTGCGGAGGAAAAATTCAAGGTCTTCGGCCCGGATATTATCGTTGATGTTGACGACAAAATAATTGGAGGAAACTTGGTTGATGAGGTTATAGGCAGGGAGGGAACTGCCCATTTTCTCGAACCGGTCAGCCACATTTTGCAAAACGATAAAAACGTTTTCCTCGAACTCCTTTTCCTCTACATTCCATGTGTTGATCAGCAAGTAGGCTTGTATGGCAATGATGCCAATGATGGCCAGCGTACCAAACACAATGACACGTATGATGGTCTTATTACCCATAAATAAATAGTATACGTCAAATTATGCAAAACCAATCGATGGACAACAAAAGTCCAGTTTGTTTGGCCGATTCAAAAATGCTTAACACACCGTTAACAGGGGCTCGAATTCAAGGCTTGTTCAGCCAGAATTTGAAATTGTCCCCTTAAATAGGGGAAATCGAAAACGGAAAAACTAACTTTGCAGGCTATTATTGATTATGGACAAACTGATTGCTTTTATAAAACCGGCCCTAATTGTTTTGTTGTTCCTTGTTGCAGCTTTGCCTGTGATTTCGCAACAAACAGCAAGCCCATTCGACCTTCTCCCCCGGCTACCCCAAAGCAATTCGCCGGATAGTATGATTACCATATCTGCTTCCTCCAATCCTTTCGACATTAATAGATTCTCGGCCCGTGTCAATTCTCCAGCTACTAGCTATACTCCCCAATTTCAGGTTGAACAAGCCAAAAAACCGCTTTCGGTCAAGGAAAAAAATGTGTTGTACCAGCGTTTTTTATTTATCACCATCGTGACCATGATGGTCATCCTGACCTTAGTTGTCACAATCTTCCGGATTTTCATTGCAAAAATATGGAAAGCTTTTCTCAATGATAACATCCTGAGCCAAATGCTGCGTGAACAGGGAGGAGGAGTTACCATCGGCTATTTTATACTTTACATTGTGTTCTTCATTAACGCCGGTATTTTTGTTTTTCTGGCACTTAGATACTATGGTTATAAAATAGCAGAATCCAACTTGGGCACTTTGCTTCTGTGCATGGGTGGGATTGCAGGGTTTTACGTTTTCAAGCATATTCTGCTTGGAATTGTGCGGTTTGTTTTCCCCATTGACAAGGAAGTTAGTCGGTATAATTTCACAGTTATGATTTTCAATATTATCGCAGGGATAGCATTGGCCCCTTTGATTTTATTTGCAGCTTATGCTTCTGCGGGTATCACTGGATTCATAATAAAGTTCACAATTGCCTTGCTCATCGGTACGATCATCTTCAGGGGATTGAGGGGGTTGTTCATCGCAAACCGCTTTTTTGCGTGGCACAAATTCCACTTTTTCTTGTATCTTTGCACCGTCGAATTAGCGCCTTTGCTAGTCACAATCAAACTACTTGGCGTGTTATAAATGCATTCAACAGCTAAGTTGAGAAACAAAAATTTTTTCTTACGAATGGACGTAATCAACGGTAAAGTGATAGAGGAGACATACAGAAAAGTGAAAACGATCTTGGTGTCACAGCCTAAACCCGAACGTTCTCCTTACTATGACCTCGAAACTAAATACGGACTGACAATCGACTGGAGGCCATTTATACATGTGGAAGGTTTGACGGCTAAAGAATTTCGTAAACAACGGATCAAGCCGGATGAATTTTCTGCCATTATTTTTACTAGTAAAAATGCTATTGACCATTTTTTTCGTCTTTGTGAGGAAATGAGGGTCAAAATGTCGCAGGACACTAAGTATTTCTGCAAAACAGAAGCTGTGGCCAATTATCTCCAAAAGTTCATTGTATACCGGAAAAGGAAAGTCTTTGCAGGGGTGAGGTCTGTTTTGGACCTAAAACCTGCGCTGATGAAACACAAGGACAAAGAAACTTTCCTGCTGCCAACTTCTAATCTTGGCGCAGGCAATTTCGGCGCTTTTTTAGAGGAGAATGGTTTTAAGTGGAAGCAGGCCATGATGTACCAAACGGTTACAAGTGACCTGAGCGATTTGAAAGATATATATTATGATGTAATCGTCTTTTTCAGCCCGTTGGACATTAAAGCCTTGTATGAAAATTTTCCTGATTTCAAGCAGAAGGTAACGCGGATCGCTGGGTTTGGAAAGTCGACGACATCGGCTATCGAAGCAGAAGGGCTGTTTTTAAACATCCAAGCACCAGCACCAAACGTTCCGTCCATGACGATGGCCTTGGAAAATTATCTTAAAATATCGAACAAAGATTAATATGTCTTTGTTAAAATATTTCTTGGAGACTGTTTTTAACTCAAAAGCAATCTTCAAGTTGTTTTCTCATAGTATGTTTGTTTGAAGCCCCGGTGCTCTGCCCCGGGGTCTTTACTTTAGAAGCCCCTGTTGATTTAGACTAGTTTAGGTTTTGATACAACTCACCAACTTTTTCAAATCCATCTATCATTTCGAGGTCTAATATTGTTTTCCCATCATTGCCCGGATAATACATCAGTTTAAATTTATAACCACAGAGCAGCTCCTCCGCTACATAAGACTGATTGGCAAACACCTGCTGAGAGTAAGTCTCATCGTACCCGTGAATCTGGATGATGATTTCCACTTCCCTTTCTTCAAGTTCTTTTTTATGTAAATTAAACAGTGGGCTTTTTTCGGTTATTGGATGAACAACAGTCCAACTCAACGGCAGCATCACTACTTTATCTATTTCCAATTCGAGTTGGGAAAATTTCCGCTTTCGTCCCTCCTTCTCATCATCTACGATCCAAGACATCAGCACCTTGGCTTCCATGTTGATCACTTGGTTGTCGCGGCGGTTAGCCAGCCGGAACATCAACCCTGTCCCATCTTTGTAAGGGGCTATAATGGCATTTTTACTAAAGATAAATTGGGCAATGGGCTTGGAAAAACGGGCAAAGAAGAGGCCTGTCACTAATGCAAAGGTCAGCAGCCCAGTTAGGGCATTTAAGGATGCAACCAAATTGGAAGAAATACAGATCGGGCTGACCGAACCGTAGCCCACGGTGGTCAATGTTTGAACGCTAAAAAACCAAGCTTGGAGGAAATTGAGGAAAATTCCTTTGTCTTCTACGCCACTTAAACATTCCATGCCGGTCAGGAGTAGGGAAAGGGCAAACAGGCTATTTACCAAAACAAAGAAGAGAAAGACTACGCCAAAAAACCGTGGCCAGCTCATTTCCACCAAGTCTTGGTAAAGTGTCCAGCCTTTCCTGCCAATGGTTTTTACGTTGTACTGACCGTTTTTTTCCATCAATCGGTAGCTCTTTCCTGTTATCTTTGTACCGAACCCAAAGTCTTCAGCTTCTTTCAGTTTTTTCCTTTTGTAAGTTATTAGTGCCATTGATGTTTGATAGTTGCGAGGTAAACTAAATCTTCAAAAACGGTCAAAGATAGTTTTCATCTCTTCTTCGATGAAGACCAAGATTGTAAGAGGCCTATTATTTTTTTTTGTTTAAGAATTGTGTGATTTTTGATAAACAAAAACATGCTACCTCTGTTTTGCTTCCAATTAGCAGCTGCTCGGTTTTATCAGTTTATGAGGAAGGCAAGTTGCGCACGATACCAAGCTAATCAATATTCCATCATTCATTAATTGACCTGATTTTGTCAAAGAAAGTTATTGTTATCGGTTCTGGTTTTTCTGGTCTTGCGGCGGCTACCTGCTTGGCCAAAGAAGGGTTTGATGTAACCATTTTGGAAAAAAACGACCAGCCGGGAGGCCGTGCCCGCAAGTTTGAAACAAAAGGTTTTACGTTCGATATGGGCCCGAGCTGGTATTGGATGCCGGATGTGTTCGAGGACTACTTTTCCCTGTTTGGTAAAAAGCCATCGGATTATTATGATCTAAAAAGATTAGATCCTTCCTATCGTGTTTTTTTTGGGCAAAACGAATTGATGAACGTGCCTGCCAATATGACTGAGCTCGAACAAATGTTTGAGCATTATGAACCAGGGAGCAGCCAAAATCTCCGGAAATTCCTCGCTGAAGCGCAGTATAAGTATGAAGTTGGGATGAAGGAATTTGTCCATAAGCCAAGCCTCTCTTTTTGGGAATTTGCCGATGTGCGCATAGCGGCCAGTTTGTTCAGATTGCAGATGTTCCAGTCTCTTTCAAACCATGTAAGGAAACTGTTTAAAAACGAAAAGTTAATCCAGTTGCTCGAATTTCCCGTATTGTTTTTAGGGGCCACACCCGAAAAAACACCCGCCCTGTACAGCATGATGAACTACGCTGACATGGCTTTGGGTACTTGGTATCCGATGGGTGGCATGTCCAAAATTATTGATGGCATGGTAGCATTGGCTGAAGAGATGGGGGTGAAATTTGAATTGGGTAATGAAGTAAAACAAATCTATGTGCCCAATGGGCATGCTACAAAAGTCATCACCAAGCGTGGGGAATATGAGGCGGATATTGTTGTCGGTGGGGCGGATTACCATCACATCGAGCAGCAATTATTGCCGGAGAAGAGCCGTCAATATTCGCCACAATATTGGGACAAACGGGTGATGGCGCCTTCAAGCCTGCTTTTTTATTTGGGCATTGATAAAAAATTGAAAAACCTCAAGCACCACAACCTCTTTTTTGATAAAAATTTCAAACAGCACGCTGTCGAAATCTACGAAAGTCCTGCATGGCCAAGCGACCCCTTGTTTTATGTCTGCGCACCTTCGGTGACCGACGATAGTGTTGCTCCTGCGAACTGCGAAAACCTATTCGTTTTGATCCCACTTGCTCCCGACCTGAAAGACACCGATGAGTTAAGAGAAAAATATTATCACATTGTGATGCAGCGGCTGGAAGAATTGACCGGACAGGATATCCGTAGCCATGTGGTTTATAAGCGGTCATTTGCCCACAATGATTTCAAGGCTGACTACCACGCATTTAAAGGTAATGCGTATGGCTTGGCTAATACCCTTTTACAAACTGCTTTTTTAAAGCCTAAAATAAAAAGTAACAAAGTCAACAATCTCTTTTACACTGGCCAATTGACTGCTCCTGGCCCTGGCGTTCCGCCGTCCTTGATTTCGGGGCAAGTCGTTGCGAAGGAAATAAACAGGCAGTTTTCAGTTGACAGT
>JAWKLX010000008.1:0-228869 GCA_041392505.1 Saprospiraceae bacterium
TGGCACCTATTATTACACCTGCAAAGTCTATGAGCAGCGGGTCACCGGCACGGAAGAAAGGGCAGAGCTGTTGGACGGGTGGATTGATTTGGTGAGGTAGGGTGTTTCTTTTTTTGGAGAAGTTAACGTCGGCAGGGGTGATACTGCCGAAAATAAGTTTTTAATAGTTCGTTTTCGATAGGAGGCTGGAAGTTGCAAAACCTCCTCTACCTAGGCCCTTTACTATCGTTGGGTTGCAGCCATGAAACGAATGTAGAGGAGGTTTTGCAACCTCCGGCTTATTTACGAGGAATTTTAATTTTCAATTTTCGGCAGTAATAACCCTTCCGACGTTTTACAATATCACATTTGTTACCCCAAAAATCATTCTATCGAAAAGCGATATTTCAAAAAAGGTCATCCGCTCAGTCAACATCCGTCTGGATTTTTGTGTTCGACCTCTTAAGTAATTTCCCCTAACAACACCTATCTTTCCCTTTCCCAACTAATCACCGATTAACTTATTCACGAATCACGAAAACAAAGTGAAAGCCAACATTCTCATCATAGACGACGAAGCCGACATCCTCAACCTTTTGGCGCGCATCATCAAATTGGAAGGCTATCAGGTGTTCAAAGCCGACACCGGTCAAAAAGGGCTCAAAATGATGGCCCAGGAAAAAATCCACGTCGTCATCTGCGATGTCAAATTGCCGGACGCCAATGGCGTCGAACTCGTCCCCAAACTCAAGCAGGTCAGTCCGCAGAGCGAGGTCATTCTGAATACCGCTTTTGGTACCATCCCCGATAGCGTAGCGGCCATCAAAAGCGGCGCTTTTGACTACATCACAAAGGGCGACGACAACAACAAGATCATCCCGCTCGTCAGCCGGGCGGTGGAGAAGGCGCTGCTCCAATTCCGGGTGCAGGAGCTGGAAGAGCAGGTTGGTGAGCGCTTTAGTTTTGAAAAAATCGTCGGCCAATCCAAACCCATGCAACATGCCATGGACATGGCCAAGAAAGTCGCCATGACCGATACGACCGTATTGCTCACCGGAGAAACGGGGACGGGGAAGGAAGTTTTTGCCCAAGCCATCCATTACGAGAGCAACCGCAAACAAAAACCATTTGTCGCCATCAATTGCAGTGCATTGGGCAAAGAATTATTGGAAACGGAAATGTTTGGCCACAAAGCTGGCTCGTTTACTGGCGCAACTCGAGACAAGGCTGGCCTATTTGAAGAAGCTAACAGCGGGACTATTTTTTTGGATGAAATAGGGGAAATGGACCTCATCCTACAAGCCAAACTGCTGCGGGTAATCGAGACTGGTACGTTCCTGAAAGTTGGGGAAACGAAAGAAACCAAAGTCAATGTGCGCATCATCGCTGCCACCAACCGCAACCTGCAAGAGGAAAGCGAAAATGGCAATTTCCGCCTCGACCTTTTTTACAGGCTCTCTGTGTTCAGCATCCGCCTGCCCGCACTCCGGGAGCGGCAGAGCGACATCCCTTTACTGGCCGATTATTTCATTGATATGTTCTCCGCAAAAATGAGCCGCCCCAAACCGAGCATGGATGAAACCTTTCAAAAAGCCCTGCTTAACCACGCATGGAAGGGCAATATCCGGGAAATGAAAAATGTCATCGAACGGGCCGTCATCCTCGCTTCCGCCAACCAACTGACGCCGGACTGTTTGCCGCTTGATTTTCTTGTTGGTGACTCAGGCGACCCTGCTGATTCCCTGAAATTATCGGCCATGGAAAGATTGCACATCCGAAAGGTGATGGCCTACACGAAAGGCAACAAAACGAGGGCGGCGGAACTGCTCGGTATCGGGGTCGCTACGCTGTACCGGAAAATTGAGGAGTACGGGCTGTGAGGAAAAAAAATAAAATGAAAATAAGGTCGACCCTGCAAATTGAAAGGAAATAATTAGAATAGAAATCAACGTCTTTCCATGCGGGCCGAATGTTCGTTCAAGCCTTTGCTGTCTATCTGCTCGGCCCGTTCAGGGTTTCTAAGGGGCGGCGGCGTTTCTCAAACCGCCGCCGCCCCTTAGAAACCCTTAGAGGAGCACCCCGAAGTGAATTCGGGGCAGGCAGTTGGAACGTTGTAAAAAGCAGTGGTCATCCTGCTCCGCATTTTATTCTTTTCAATTTGCTACCATTGACTCGGCCTAGTACAGAAAGAAGTTTTTGTTCCAATAGTTTTTGACCATAGTATTTTTCTCATTTTCATTTCCATGCTATCAATGAAATACCAACCCATTTCCTGCAACTATTACGACGAACTCACCCTACTGGCTATGCGCCGCACGGCATGTCCGATTATTTATAAAAAAGAGGACGGTACGGAAGTTACCGTCGAGACAGTCATTCAAGATATTTTCACCCGCAATGGCGAAGAGTTCCTACTTTTGCCCGATGGCCTTGAAATCAGGCTGGATAGGCTGGTCAGTGTAGCAGGAAAAGTGCTGTCCGGTTATTGTTAAAATGTTGGCCCGAATAAATGCCCTGTTCTTCCTAATCACTTACAAACTAATCACTACCAATTGAGCAATCTAAAAGAATTAATGAACCAAATCCCACAAACGGGAAAAGTCGAGTGGGTCAGTATCCGGCCAATAAGGCGGGGCGCAGTGATGCCGTTGGAGAGGGTCGTTGCAACGGAGGAGGAAGGGCTGGTTGGTGACCATTATGGCGCAAGTAGCCGCAACCGCCAAGTAACCCTTATCCAGAAAGAACATTTGGACGCGGTGGGCAGCATTTTAAAAAAAGAGATCGACCCGGCACTGACCCGGAGAAATATTGTGGTATCTGGGATTAATTTATTGGCTTTAAAGGACAAAGAATTTAAAATAGGGGGAGTGGTTTTGGAAACTACGGGATTATGCCACCCGTGCTCCCGGATGGAAGAAAATTTTGGCCCCGGTGGCTATAATGCAATGCGTGGGCACGGTGGTATTACAGCGAAAGTAATTAGTGGTGGAGAAATAAAAAAAGGGGATGAAGTAAAAGTAATTTAATTATATTCCGATAGGGCGGGAATTTAATTCCTGCCCTATCGGAATATAGGCCGCAGATACACATTAAAACTAAAGATTTATTTCTTGGAAAACAATTCACTTGTCATAGAAAAAATAAGGGATAAAAAAACAGTTGTTTTTTTTGATAAAATAAAAAGCTCTACCTTTTATATAAAACTCACTAATTGGGAATATTGGCCGATGTATGTGGCAAATTTTCCATTGTTGATGACTTGGTTATGGTTTGCTTTACGTGCTAGGAAATTATTTTTTTTTAGTGCGGTAAATCCAGTCATTGAAACGGGCGGTATGTGGGGGGAATCGAAGTATAATATTTTAAAAAGAATTCCAGCAAGCCATTTGCCGAAGACAATATTTGTAAAAAAAGGACAGGGCTTTTCTTGGATAAAAAATAAAATAACGGAATTAAATTTAATTTATCCAATCATTGCAAAACCGAATATCGGGGAGCGGGGTACATTGGTAGTTAAAATAAAAAATGAAGAAGCGCTTTTTAATTATTTTAATAAAAATAAAATTGATTTTATTATTCAAGAATTTATCTCTTTTCCTGTCGAATTAGCCGTCATGCACCACCGGATGCCCGGAGAAAAAAAGGGGGCAGTGACTTCCATTTGTATTAAAGAAACGCTGAAAGTAATTGGTGACGGACAAAGCACGGTGCGGCAATTGATGGAACAAAAAGAACGGGCGAAATTGCAAATAGAACGATTTGAAATTGAATCTCCAGAAATATTGAAAATAGTCCCGAAACCTCAAGAAACATTGGAGTTGGAGCCGATTGGAAATCATTGTCGGGGAACGATGTTCCTGAATGGTAACCACCATATCGATGACCAATTGACTGCTGCTTTTAATGAAGTCGCAAGTCAAATGGATGATATTTATTATGGCCGTTTCGATTTGAAATGCGCCTCAATAGAAGACTTGAAAAATGGCAAGGGATTTAAAATAATGGAGTATAACGGCATCGGTGCTGAACCTGCCCATATTTACGACCCAGCGTATCCATTTTTAAAAAAATACCGAGATATATTTAACCATTGGAAAATCATTTACAAAATTTATAAAATACAAAAAAAGAAAGGAGTAAAAGCGATGTCAGTAAAAGAAGCGATAACCCGATTGAAAGCATATTCAAATTATCAAAAATCATTAAACGTATAAAATTTTTTAGTTATTAACCTGTAAAATTATAAATGCTAATAACCTTTTTCATAGCCCTGTTCCTTAGCTTTATTGGCTCATTGCCATTTGGCATGATAAATATGGCAGTGGCCAATACAGCCATTCAAAAAGGAGTCCGGGCAGGAATATTTATGGGGTTGGGAGCTGCGTTGGTGGAATTATTTCAGGTATATATTGCATTAAAATTTTCGTGGTTGTTTGAAGAAGGAGGCGTATTTGGAAATACCATTCAAGTAATTGCCATAGTTGTATTTTTTATAGCAGGAATTTATTTTCTGTTTTTTGCAAAAACAAAAAGTAAATTCATTGAAAATAAAACCCTGACCAAACGCCGGCATGAGTTTATTAAAGGCATGGGCATCAGTTCCCTAAATGTGATGGTCATTCCCTATTGGATATTTTACGGGACGTTGTTGATTGAAAATGGCTGGCTGGAAAAAGATAATGAGCACGTCTTGGTTTTTTCGGTCGGAGCTATGGCTGGTGCTTTTTTATTATTGGTGGGCTATGCCTATTTAGGCGACAAAGTACTGAGCCGATCGGAGCAAATAACTAAGTGGGTAAATAAATTTATTGGTATAGTCCTAATTGGCTTCGGGGTTTACCAATTGGTAGGATGGTTGAATAGTTAGCTGTTAAAATCCATCTAACCATCCAACCATCGAACTATTTCTAGCAATATCTTTCGTAGGCCATTTGCAAATTAGCGGCAATGATGTCAGCACTGCGGCCTTCAATGTGGTGCCGCTCCAAAAAATGCACCAAACGGCCATCTTTGAAAAGGGCAATGGCAGGTGAAGAAGGAGGGTAGGGCAGCAAATATTCCCGGGCCTTTTCTGTGGCATCCTTGTCCACACCAGCAAACACGGTAGTCAGGTGGTCAGGTTTTTTATCTCCTTGCAAGGAGTAGTAGGCGCCTGGGCGGGCATTGGCAGCGGCACACCCACAAACGGAATTGACCACTAAAAGGGTCGTTCCTTCTGTGCCATCCAAAGCGGTGTCCACTTCTTCTGATGTTTTAAGGCTTTTGAAGCCGACGTTTTCGAGCTCCTGCGCCATAGGCGCTGTCAATTCTGCAGGGTACATAATAATTATTTTTTAGTTGTTAGCCGTCAGTTTTCAACGGTAGGCTTTGGTTGGTTACACGTCCAAGTTACTGTTGGAAGCTGATGACCAAAAAGATTTGTTCAAATGTCTTTTGTAATAGTTAGCGACCACTGATTTGTCACTTTTAGTTTTGCTAACGGGCAGTCCCTGAATCAATTGGGAAAAGCCGTCGGCAAAGCTTGTCGCAAAGCTATTTCATTTATGACAAAAATCAATACAGATGGTAGGCTGAAAAGTTCGCGGATGGGGTATGTCAGGCGTAATATTTGCTAACACCGCGGTAAAAACTGACCAACAGACATTTACTTGCCTTTTTGGCCTTTGGGGAAATTCTGCTCCTTCCTACCTTTGGCCGCTATTTTCAACAAACAATTATATCCAGTTGAGCACGATGATTTCAAAAACCTTTTACTTGTATTTTGCTGTGTTGGTGGCAGTGGCTATGGCTTGCACCAACGATGTGCTTCCTCCTCCCGAAAGGCCAGAATTCTGCAACGATATTATCGCTTCCTATAATACTAATGTGAAACCCATTATTGATGAAAGTTGTGCCTATTCTGGTTGCCATGATGGGGCTGGAGGTACAGGGCCCGGAAATTATAAAAGCTACAACGGCATCCTTTCCATTTTGGATGATGGTTCCTTTCGCAATAGGGTTTTGGAAAAAGAGCGAGACCCGCTGTTAGGAATGCCACCAGACAATTCCATTTACCCAGAATCGCAAAAAGATGACTTGACAGAAGAGGAATTGCAAATCATTGAATGTTGGCTAAATGAGGGGTATCCCAAAGAATGATGCACAGCTTTTCAATCATCCCATGACAATGAATTTTATGAAAAATCGATTTATGAAAAAAAATCTCCTGTTGGTGTTGGCCCTGATGGCCTGCCAAATCCTGATCGCCCAAGAAGGTGTCTATCAGACTTTCAAAGATCGCTGGGTGATTAATTCCCAATCAGTTGAAACTCTTCCCCAAAGAAAATTAGATGTTCGGATTGCCCATCGGTTCGGTGATGCGGGCGGTAGAGCAGGCGGCTGGCCTACTTTTTACGGATTGGAAAACGCTTCAGATGTTTCTATTGGCGCTGAATACGGTATTTTGAATAACCTAACTGTCGGTTTTAACCGTTCCAAAGGGGCAGGGCAGTTGCGCCAGCTGTTGAATGCCTCCATGAAATACAAAGTGTTTCAACAAATGGAAGGGGGTAAGCCTATTTCGTTGGCTGTGGCCGGAATGGTTTCGCTTTCGACCGCTCAAAAATCGGATGACCCATCCAGTTTGACCTATTTCGAAACATTTTCTCACCGGATGGTGCAAAATGTTGTGGCGATTGCCGCCCGCAAGTTTTCCGATAAATTTTCGCTGCAGTTCTCCTCAGGTTTAACCCACCGCAATGTGGTACCTGCAGGAGAGGGTAACAATACCTTTTATATTGGGGTAGCTACTCGTATCCAAGTGACAAGGACCTTGGGCATCATTGGAGATGTTGCATATCCTTTTGTCAAACGCCCAGACAATAGTAGGGTGGAACACCATACGCCACTTGGTATTGGGTTCGAATTTGACACTGGTGGTCATGTTTTCCAATTGAACCTAACCAATTCAACTGGTTTGATGCCTACCGATTATATCCCATACACGGTGAGTAGTTGGCGGGAAGGAGAATTTAGGATCGGTTTCACCATTTCGAGATTATTCAATTTGTAAATAAAGGTGTTTGCCATTGGCTGGCCACCGAGAATTTGCACCAACTGCCACCAGCATGAAAAAAATTAGTTTCATCATAGCACTTTTGAGTTGCATCCTACTTTTTTCCAATTTGGATTTGAAAGAAAACCCGCCAGTGGTTACAGATGCGATGCCTGTGCAAGAAGTCCTAAAAAAATTAGGGTCTGAAGATGCTCCCCATTTGCCCCGGACGGATGTGAATGACGTATCTGTAGATCGGGGGAGGGACATCGTTTTGAAAGGCCGAACCGAAAGTCCTTACGGCGGTAAGAGCGAGCGGGTCAGTAAGCATTTCGTTTGCACTTCCTGCCATAATGTTGAAAGGGATGAACCAAATTTGGCAGAAACCGACCCATTGGAACGGCTGAAATATGTCAGTGAAAAAGGATTACCCTTTTTACAGGGAAGTGCTTTGTACGGGATCGTGGATCGGCGTCATTTTTATAATGGCGATTATGAAAAAAAATACGGCGACCTCGTTGATGCAGCACGCAATGACCTGCGTCAAGCTATCCATCTTTGTGCGACTCAATGCTCCCAAGGAAGGCCCTTAGAGGATTGGGAAATGGAAAGCGTACTATCATATTTGTGGACTATTGGTTTGAAAATCGGTGATCTCAACTTGTCAGAAGAGGAGTTGGCACAAATTGAAAAAGCCGTTTCGGGAAAAGGAGATCAATCTGCTGCCATCCAGCTGCTTGAATCAAAATACCTGAAGGGCTTTCCTGCCACTTTTATTGACCCTCCTTCTGATCGGAAATTGGGCTATTCGCAACAAGGCGATCCTGAAACGGGTCAGCTTATTTACGAATTGAGTTGCCTCCATTGTCATGAAGAGAAGCGCTATTCTTTTTTCAACTTAGATAATTCTTCCCTTTCGTTTGAATTTTTGGAAAAACATGTCTCTACTTACACAAGATACTCCATTTACCAAGTGGCCCGTTATGGGACCTCTCCCATACCAGGGAAAAAAGCCTACATGCCTCATTATACTAAAGAAAAAATGTCGGAGCAGATGTTAGAGGATTTGCGGGTATTTATCGAGCAAAAGGTAAAATGATAATTACCAAAAAAAATTAGGGCTTGCAACTGGTCGTCGCAAGCCCTTTTTATTTTCAATAAACAACGGAAATAAAACGCAATTAAGCATGCTTTTTGGCAAACGCCTGCATGACTTCAACGAGCGCCTTTACACTATTCTTAGGCATTGCATTGTAAATGGATGCCCGGAATCCACCAACAGATCGATGTCCTTTTAAACCACTGATCCCAGCCTCTTTGCACATCGCAAGGAATGGTGCGGTGTACTCATCTCTTGTAGGTAGGAAACATACATTCATCAAGGAGCGATCCTTTGTATCTACCGTGCCCTTGAAGCAAGGGTTCTCGTCAATTTCTTTATAGATCAACCTCGCCTTCGATTTGTTTGCCTTTTCAACACCAACCAAGCCGCCCTTTGCTTTGATCCAGCGCAGCGTTAGCATCAAAACATAAATTGGAAAAACAGGAGGAGTGTTGTACATCGAGTCATTATCAATATGAGTTTGGTAATTCAACATACTAGGGATCGTTCTTCCTGTTCTGCCAACCCAATCTTTCTTTATTATTACTAATGTAACACCCGCTGGTCCCAGGTTTTTCTGTGCACCAGCATAGATCATCCCAAATTTATTGGCGTCAAATGGTCGGCTGAACATGTCTGAAGACATATCACAGATTAAAGGGATCTCTACATCAGGAAACTTATGATATTGAGTACCGAAAATAGTGTTGTTACTGGTTAAGTGCAGATAGACCGCACCACTGGGTTTTTTATACCTCTTAGGTATATAGGCATAATTGCGGTCTTTGCTAGACGCAATAACTTCTACCTCCCCAAAATTTTTAGCTTCTTTGATCGCCTTGCTTGACCATGACCCCGTATCCAAGTAGGCAGCAGTTTCATTTTCTGCCAAAAGGTTCATAGGGGCCATGAAAAATTGAGTACTGGCGCCACCGGATAAGAACAGGACAGCGTAACTGTCATCAAGGCCAGCAATTTCCCTTACCAGGGATTCTGCTTCCTTTGCCACAGCGTCGAATTCTGCACTTCTATGTGAAATTTCCAGAATAGACAGTCCCATGCCATTGAAATTCTTTACTGCTTGGGCAGCTTCCTTCATAACGGACTGAGGAAGGATGGCAGGGCCAGCGCTGAAATTATGTTGTTTGATTGGATTTGACATAAAGGATTGGTTTGTTTCAAAAATGAGGAGCAAAAGTATTATTTACGGATTCAAAAAACCTGTTAAAATCACCATATATATAAGGTATATTTTGATGCAAATATTTTTTTGAAAAAAAATGCAGAACCATTTGGAAAAAGAAAAACGCGCGTCTACATTTGCGCCCGCTTTGGAAATGAGGCATAACGATGCTACCAAGATTAACTCTTGAATCCAAAGCGACAAATTAGATAGCGCAATTTTTTTCTTTTTTTTTGATTTTTTTTTGCGAAATAATTTTGGAAGAAGAAATGCTTAATATACTTTTGCGCTCCGTTTTGAAAAACGGTATTTTAGAAGTTTAATGCTTAAGAGCATCAACGATATTTTCAGGTGATTTTTTCAATACAATTTTGAAAATTTTTCTGATCAAAGAGTTCATTGAAACTGATGGAGGGAAAGAGTAAGGGAGGCCCGGCGGGTTCCCGGGGCAAGAGCCCCGGGGCGTGCAGCTGGGCGGTAAGAACAGGGCTTCGGCCCAAAGATCATTACCACGGAGAGTTTGATCCTGGCTCAGGATGAACGCTAGCGGGAGGCTTAATACATGCAAGTCGAACGGCAGCATTGGTGCTTGCACCAGATGGCGAGTGGCGCACGGGTGAGTAACGCGTACGCAACCTGCCCCCGGCCGGGGGAAAGTCACGGGAAACTGTGAATAATCCCGTATGGCAACGGGGCCCTGCATGGGGCCCTGTTCAAAGCTTCGGCGGCCGGGGATGGGCGTGCGTCCGATTAGCTAGTTGGCGGGGTAACGGCCCACCAAGGCCACGATCGGTAGGGGGCGTGAGAGCGTGGACCCCCACACGGGTACTGAGACACGGACCCGACTCCTACGGGAGGCAGCAGTAAGGAATATTGGACAATGGGCGGGAGCCTGATCCAGCCATCCCGCGTGCAGGACGACGGCCCTCTGGGTTGTAAACTGCTTTTGCAGGGGAAGAAACGCCCGGATTCATCCGGGCCTGACGGTACCCTGCGAAGAAGCACCGGCTAACTCCGTGCCAGCAGCCGCGGTAATACGGAGGGTGCGAGCGTTATCCGGAATCACTGGGTTTAAAGGGTGCGTAGGCGGCCCGTTAAGTCAGGGGTGAAATCCCGCAGCTCAACTGCGGAACTGCCCTTGATACTGGCGGGCTCGGATCGGCGCGAGGCGGGCGGAACGTGGCATGTAGCGGTGAAATGCTTAGATATGCCATAGAACACCGATTGCGAAGGCAGCCTGCCAGAGCTCAATTGACGCTGAGGCACGAAAGCGTGGGGAGCGAACAGGATTAGATACCCTGGTAGTCCACGCCCTAAACGATGTTTACTCGACGTACGGCCATTGTGCTGTGCGTCCAAGCGAAAGCGCTAAGTAAACCACCTGGGGAGTACGTCGGCAACGATGAAACTCAAAGGAATTGACGGGAAGTCCGCACAAGCGGTGGAGCATGTGGTTTAATTCGATGATACGCGAGAACCTTACCTGAGGCAGCAATGTGAGCGCCACCCTGCGAAAGCGGGCCCCTTCGGGGCGCGAAAACAAGGTGCTGCATGGCTGTCGTCAGCTCGTGTCGTGAGATGTTGGGTTAAGTCCTGCAACGAGCGCAACCCCTATCTTCAGTTGCCAGCACGTAAAGGTGGGGACTCGGAGAGATTGCCGGCGCAAGCCGCGAGGAAGGTGGGGACGACGTCAAGTCATCATGGCCTTTATGCCCAGGGCCACACACGTGCTACAATGGCGGGCACAACGGGCAGCGAAGCGGCGACGCGGAGCCAATCCCACAAAGCCCGTCCCAGTTCGGATCGGGGTCTGCAACCCGACCCCGTGAAGTTGGAATCGCTAGTAATCGCGCATCAGCCATGGCGCGGTGAATACGTTCCCGGACCTTGTACACACCGCCCGTCAAGCCATGGGAGCCGGGGGTGCCTGAAGACGGTGACCTTACGGGGAGCTGTCAAGGGTAAAACCAGTGACTGGGGCTAAGTCGTAACAAGGTAGCCGTACCGGAAGGTGCGGCTGGAATACCTCCTTTTAAGAGACCGTCCGGCGTTTGCCGGCCGCCCTTTCTTTCCCTCCAATCGGTTCCAGTGGCCACCGGGCCCCTGCCGGGGCCCCCGGCGCTGCGGGCGCGAGAGTCCCGTAGCTCAGCTGGTTAGAGCGCTACACTGATAATGTAGAGGCCGGCAGTTCAAGTCTGCCCGGGACTACATTTTGGGGGTTTCCCCCTGTTAGGGGGGGATTAGCTCAGTTGGCTAGAGCACTAGCTTTGCAAGCTAGGGGTCAAGGGTTCGAATCCCTTATCCTCCACACAGATACGCCGGCCGTTGGCCGGTTCACGGGCAAGCCGCCAAGGGCGGCGCCTGGCGGGTTCGCCCCCGCCGTGCCTGCACCGTACTACGGGCCGCTGCTGCGGCCCGTTTGCGCAAGAGTTCATTGACAAGGTTGGGAGAACAAGAAAAGCAGAAGGGTCGGCGAGCCGGGCCCGCACCACGGGGTGCGGCGCTGCCGCCGGCACCCGGGGCAAGGCCCCGGGGCCAGCAAGGAAAGGAAGCGAGCAAGGGCGCATGGGGGATGCCTTGGCTCCCAGGGATTACGAAGGACGCGGTAAGCTGCGAAAAGCTGCGGGGAGGCGCAAACAGCCCTTGATCCGCAGGTGTCCGAATGGGGCAACCCGTTGCCGTGAAGCGGCAACGTCCCGGCATGCCGGGACAGCTACCCGGGGAACTGAAACATCTAAGTACCCGGAGGAAAAGAAAACAACAGTGATTCCGCAAGTAGTGGCGAGCGAACGCGGATTAGCCCAAACCCCGCTGCGTGCAGCGGGGGGTTGTAGGGCCGGCACCAAGCAGGCGTTGCCAAGTGGAAGGTGTTTGGAAAACACCGCCGCAGAGGGTGACAGCCCCGTACACGTACGGAGCGCCTGTGGGCCGGTACCCTGAGTAGGGCGGGGCCGGAGAAACCCTGCCTGAACCCGCCGGCACCATCCGGCAAGGCTAAATACCACTGGGAGACCGATAGCGGACCAGTACCGTGAGGGAAAGGTGAAAAGGACCGCACGGAGCGGAGTGAAAAGAACCTGAAACCATGCGCCTACAATCGGTGGGAGCCCCGACGAGTCGGGGTGACCGCGTGCCTTTTGCATAATGAGCCTACGAGTTGCGCCCCGCCAGCGAGCTTAATGCCCTCAGGGCAGGAAGCGTAGCGAAAGCGAGCCTTAACAGGGCGCTAGGGTTGGCGGGGGCAGACGCGAAACCTGGTGATCTACCCATGGGCAGGCTGAAGTCCCGATAGTCTCGGGATGGAGGGCCGAACCAGTTGATGTTGAAAAATCTTTGGATGACCTGTGGGTAGGGGTGAAAGGCCAATCAAACCAGGAGATAGCTCGTACTCCCCGAAATGTATTTAGGTACAGCGTCGCATAGCCGGTCACGGAGGTAGAGCTACCGATAGGGCTAGGGGGCTTCACCGCCTACCAACCCCTGACGAACTCCGAATGCCCTGACCGGGCAGCGGCAGTGAGGCGCCGGGTGAAAAGGTCCGGCGCCGAGAGGGGAACAACCCAGACCAGCGGCTAAGGCCCCCAAGTGCGGGCTAAGTTGATCGAACGAGGTGGGGGTGCACAGACAGCTAGGATGTTGGCTTGGAAGCAGCCATCCATTTAAAGAGTGCGTAACAGCTCACTAGTCGAGCGCCCCTGCGCGGAAAATGGACGGGCATCAAGCCCGCCGCCGAAGCCCTGGGACCAGCAATGGTCGGTAGGGGAGCATTGCGGTGGCGCAGAAGCCGTGCCGTGAGGTGCGGTGGAGCGGCCGCAAAAGCAAATGTAGGCATGAGTAACGATAAGACAGGTGGGAAACCTGTCCGCCGCAAGACCAAGGGTTCCTCGTTCTATGCTAATCAGAACAGGGTCAGTCGGGACCTAAGGCGCACCCGAAGGGGGAAGCCGATGGAAAGCCGGTCAACATTCCGGCACCCGTGTGCGCTGCGATGGGGTGACGAAGGAGCGTAAGGGCTGCGCCCAGACGGAATTGGGCGTTGAAGCGCGTAGGCTTTGAGGGCGGTAGGCAAATCCGCCGCCCGAGCTGAAACGCGACAGTACACCGAAGCCCCCGGGCGGAGGTGACAATGCCCCCAAGCATGCTTCCAGGAAAAGCCCCTAAGCTTCAGGCGCCCACGGCCCGTACCGTAAACCGACACAGGTGGTCGGGGAGAGCATCCTCAGGCGCTCGGGAGAACCGTGGCTAAGGAACTAGGCAAATTCGGCCCGTAACTTCGGGAGAAGGGCCCCCCGCAGCGATGCGGGGCGCAGTGAAAAGGTCAGGCTGACTGTTTAGCAAAAACACAGGGCTCTGCCAACCCGCAAGGGGAAGTATAGGGCCTGACACCTGCCCGAGCCGGAAGGTTAAGGGAGGCAGTCAGCCGCAAGGCGAAGCTGTTGACTGAAGCCCCGGTAAACGGCGGCCGTAACTATAATCGGTCCAAGGTAGCGAAATTCCTTGTCGGGTAAGTTCCGACCTGCACGAATGGTGTAACGATCTGGACACTGTCTCGGCCACGGGCCGGTGAAATTGAAGTGCCGGTGAAGATACCGGCTACCCGCCACGGGACGAAAAGACCCCGTGAACCTTTACTACAGCTTTGCATTGCGCTTGGGTACGGGATGTGTAGGATAGGTGGGAGGCTATGAAGCGGCGACGCCAGTCGTGGTGGAGCCGCCGTTGAAATACCACCCTTCCCGTACTTAGGTCCTAATCCCGGCTTGCCGGGAGACATTGCATGGTGGGTAGTTTGACTGGGGTGGTCGCCTCCAAAAGAGTAACGGAGGCTCGCAAAGGTACCCTCAGTACCGTTGGTAATGGTACGCAGAGCGTATGAGTATAAGGGTGCTTGACTGAGAGAGAGACGTCTCGATCAGGTGCGAAAGCAGGCTCAAGTGATCCGGTAGCGCTGTATGGAAGGGCCATCGCTCAAAGGATAAAAGGTACTCCGGGGATAACAGGCTGATCTCCCCCAAGAGCTCACATCGACGGGGAGGTTTGGCACCTCGATGTCGGCTCGTCACATCCTGGGGCTGGAGAAGGTCCCAAGGGTTGGGCTGTTCGCCCATTAAAGTGGCACGCGAGCTGGGTTCAGAACGTCGCAAGACAGTTCGGTCTCTATCTGTGGCGGGCGCGGGACCAGTGAGGGGGGCGGTCCCCAGTACGAGAGGACCGGGACGGACGCACCGCTAGTGTACCAGTTGTGCCGCCAGGCGCATTGCTGGGTAGCTATGTGCGGTACGGATAAGCGCTGAAAGCATCTAAGTGCGAAGCCGGCCCCGAGATGAATGTTCCAAGTCCGCGAGGACTGAAGGGCCGTGGGAGACCACCACGTCGATAGGCCGCAGGTGGAAGCACAGCAATGTGTTCGAGCCGAGCGGTACTAATTGCCCGACAGCTTCCGTTTTTTTCAAGTTGTGCAACGCCGGGCGTGCACCTGCACGCCGTGGGCGGCCAGGGCCGCATGACGGCCCCGAAGCCCTTGTTTTCCCGACCTGTCATGAAGATACAGGCCGCACCGCCGGTGCGGCCCAAAGAAAAGTTGGCGGCCACAGCGAGGGGGCCCACCTCTTCCCATCCCGAACAGAGCAGTTAAGCCCCTCAGCGCCGATGGTACTGGCACTCGCCGGGAGAGTAGGTCGCCGCCAACCCTTTTTTTTACTTTTAAAAGCCCGTGGACGGTACAACCGTCCACGGGCTTTTTTGTTTTAAAGGCTCTATCAAGTGATAAATATGGAAAAACAAAAAAAATTGCACATCCGACTCGAATTGATATGGTGGATGATCACCTTAGTAATTATTATCGGTTTATTTATTCCAATCTACACAACCCAAAAGGATTACCCTTTCTGGATGTCGAACACTATTTTTGTATTAGTTTTCATTACTTTTTCCCGCTATATTTTTCTCTTAAAACATACCTTCATTGCACATCGGCAAACTTTGAAAGCCGCAATTGCTATCCTATGCATTCCTTTATTTATTTTTTTATTGGATGAATTTAGTGCCTTCAGAGCAATTGCTGAAGAAATAGGAATTGAGGAAATGTTTGATCATCTTTCTTTAAATGGCCAAACGAATATGACTAATTATGTAAAAAGTGAAATGCTTTTTTTTGGAGCGGCGAGTATAATAAGTTGTATTCTTATGCCTTTTAGAATGTTGGTGTCTTTTTGGAGAACTTATAATAATAAGGGGATTGTATGAATAAGTTGTTAAAGGGGTATTTTCTGAATTTCTTTATTGGCCTCTATGCAATTTTTGGCAATTAAATACTGACCTATAATATAGGTGGTCATTATAATAAAACCCATTATATTGGAAGGGATAATCGTTGGTTTAAATTTATCCAAAGCTATAACAGAATCAGAGAAAACAAACAATATTGCTCCTATAATGATATATATAGAAAGGTAAGGTGAGACTCTCCAACTTAAATTAACAGCGCTAATTAACATTAGTGAAATAACACAACCATAAATCGTGACTGCTATTTTAAAAGCACTTGGTAAGTCATTCCATAAATAGGTTAAAAAAGAAACTAAATATATAACAACAAGAATAAATACCCACTTTTTATCTGACACTATTCCTTTAGTAAGGTTAAGATTAGGGAACTTATTAAATGCAAGGATGTAAAATATGTGAGTTATTAAAAAGCTGCCTAAACCCAACAAGAAGAAATTAGGGCCCTGATTTACAAATAAGAGAAATGTGTCACCTGCTAATGAAAAAATTATTCCTATAAAAATATACTTGGTGAATTTCGTTGTGTTGTCTTTTGTATTTATGAAGAACCAAAAAGCAAGAAAGGTCATTAATAGTGGCTTGGTCAAATAAATAACGGTTTGCCATTGAGCCAAGACGGCGATTATGTTGAGAGCGCTCAATAAGAAAAAGGTAGTAATGGCTATTTTATTTTGATTCATGGTTCCTAGCTTCTATTTCTTCTTCGATGCCACTGATCAGTCTTATGGCGTTATCATAGGTGACCTGCATATCTGAAGAGTTGTCCATGCCAGCAAATAAAGCTGTTTCACAAGTTTGGATTATTCTCATGAACTCTTCAATCTGAGCCGGACTGATGTTCGTGGATACTAATTTCTCCCGCATATTATCTTTAGAAAGTTCGGATAAAGGAATATTCATTTTGTCGCAAATATATCCTAAAGAAGCTTTTGAAATTTCATCATAAAAAGCTCT
Organism: Saprospiraceae bacterium; assembly: GCA_041392505.1. Classification (GTDB taxonomy): domain Bacteria; phylum Bacteroidota; class Bacteroidia; order Chitinophagales; family Saprospiraceae; genus UBA6168. The sequence goes on from JAWKLX010000008.1 coordinate 16,540, forward strand.
GGTAGCAGAAGACAATAAATGGTTTTTGGCTGTAGACAATCTTTGTAGGGCGATTTTATCAGCTTGTTTAAAATTTAACTGGTTTTGATTTTTGATTTTTGATTTTTTAAAAATTAACAAACCCATAAACGCTAATAGAGGAAAACCCATAAATATTATAAATGTAAAAGAGTCAACGAAAAAGAGCCCTTTTTTAGATAATTTAGATTCCAATTTTATAGGCTTAATATCACCTGAGATTTCATTGTCCCTTTGTATATTTGATTGGGCTTGGTGCTTGTCCGAACCTTTTTTTACAAATAATGGAAATGGGCCAGCTTTAACTTTTTCAAATGCTGCTGATTCGGTATTGAAATAACTAAAAGTAGGATGTAGTAAATAATTTCCTTGATGTTTAGGGAGAGCGAGATATTCAATAATTTTCCTGCCCAAGACAGTACCATTTTCCTCTGTAATATTTTCTTCAATAATTTTGGGAGGGTATAGATCAAATGAATCGGAGAGCATAAGCGGCGGAGGTTGTACCCTTTTAATATCACCATTTCCTGAAATCATAACTAAAATGGAAACGGCATCGTCGGTAGTTATTTGACGATGCTCAATAGATGCTTGAAACTTAAACTGGCCTACAGCTCCCGTGAAATCTTTTGGGAAAGGCCTGGGTATTTCTTTGATCAATATATTAACCGGTTCTGTCGCAATGAAAAGGGGTTTAATATTTCTACTGAAAAAAAAGCCAGTCCGGCCGTTGTCCTCGACCATGGCCAATTGGATTTGAGCGGAAGGAATGGTTAGTGGTCCCGTTTGTTGGGGGAATAAGGCTAGCCGTCTTAGAACCTTTGTGGTCATTTGCTTACCATTTACTATTTCACGAAGGGAGCCCGAATTAAATCTACGCAGTTCTTGTACATAAAAACCCTTATAATCTGGTTCTTCAGTTATATCGTAGCCTTCAAGTGAAACGGTTGTGTAAAGTTTATAATCCAATAATATTTGCTCGCCTGGGTAAGCTTCAATTTTATTGGGCTCAATCTGTACGTAAGCTTGGCCCGTACTTTCTTTTTCCTTTTCAGTAGCTTGGCTTTGTGGCAAAACTTTTATAGAAACGGGAAGGGATTTCAATATTTTATTATTGGCATTTATACTCGCACTGCCTATTGAAAAGGTGCCAACCTTATTTGCTTTTAAGGTGAAAGAATAACCAACTTCTCTTGAAACCTGTCCATTTATTATTTGTACACTTTCAGAACGGTTTGGCCCCGCTGATATGGTGAAATTTTCAAAATTAGGTGCAGAAAAGTCGGCGCCGTTTGCATTTTTCAAAGTGAATTTTATCTCAAAATACCCATTTAAAAATACTTCTTTAGCGTCGCAGTAGGCCTCAAATATTGGGTTTGACTGTGCATGGGTAGATAAGGAAAAAGCAAGCGCAAATAGTAGCCAGAAAAAAGAAGGAAAATATTTTGCATAAATATTAGATGAACACATTTTATTCAATTTGATGGTATGCATGTGTTGTTCATAAAGTGTTTTTGTGAATGCAACACGGCCAATGCAAATATAAGCGAGTATAGAAATTGTTCTAATGCTTAAAGGGCTCAATGCTCATAATTTGCAAAAACAATCACAAAATGCTTGGAAGGTCGAAAAAGCATTTTTGTTATTAAAGGCATTTGGAAAAACAGCGTTTAAAACGAGGTTTAAATAGGCAAGAAAATGGTGTGTGTTATTTAATGTAGGCAGCAGATTTGATAAACTATTGCAATGATTTATGTCGTCAATAATCAATAAATAGTTATGCGGTTTACGCAAGTAGGATATAAATGCAAACACCACAAAATGGAAAAGAAAAATTTGAGATGAAATAGATCGGTTGGATGGGAGGTTAATAAGTATTTAAGATTTTGTTTAACTCCTCAATGACGCCAGGCAATAAATTACCAAACTGTTGGATCGAGTTTTCTATAATTATAATCTCGTCTTTAAGTGGCGGATGGTCTTCCTGCTTGGTCAATTGCTCTATTCTTAAATTGGCACTGGTTAGTTCATCGTTGCCGATAAAAGGAAGGGTGGACTTCATCTTATGGCTTACTTTGCTCAACGGCAACCAAGCGCTTGCGGCAAACAAAGTTTTCATTTTGTCAAATTCTTCAGGTAGTTCAACAAGCAGCATTTCAAGCATGGTCTGTTCCATGTCTCGGTCCCCGTCTGCCATTAATTTGAGATAGTCCAAGTTGGTAAGGTTCATCGTCGTGTGCATGATTTTACCTTTTAATGTATTTAGCAATTTTTTGGAAAAGGTCTTCTGGTTCAAAGGGTTTTAAAACATAATCGTCCATGCCATATTCTTTGAATTTTTCATCTTTTGAAATGTGGGCGTGGGCTGTCATGGCGAGGATGGGCATATTGGCTTTTTCAGGAGGAAATTGTTCCCGGATATATTTCGTGGCTTCATATCCGTCCATCACTGGCATTTGTATGTCCATCAATACCAAGTCAAAATCTTTTTCACGAAGCAGGTCAACCGCTATTTGTCCATTTTCAGCGATTGTCAGTTGAATATTCTCCCATTTTCGTTCCAAAGTTTTCCGCGCTACAAGTTGGTTCATTTTATGGTCCTCAACTAATAGTATGGTAAAGGAAGCATTCTCCGCTAATGGGGTTATGAATTCTTGAATTGGATCGGGTAAGTCTTCCGGTTTTTCCGTTGTTTCAAAAATAAGATCAAAGAAGAAAAAAGACCCTTTTCCAAGCGTACTGGTCGCTCCGATTTTCCCACCTTGCAATTGAACGAGGTTTTTGCAAATAGAGAGCCCAAGTCCGGTGCCTTCAAAAATCCGGTCTTTCTGTCGGATGCGCGTAAACGTTTCAAAAATTGCATCGACCTTATCTTCCGGTATCCCAATACCTGTGTCTTCAACCACAAATTTTAGCTGGACACTGTCAATGATGTCGTGTAATTTCTTAATGTAGATTTTTACGAAACCTTCATCAGTGAATTTAATGGCATTGCCTACCAGATTGTAAAGCACTTGGTTCAATCGCAGTTTGTCGCCGCTGATATAGCGGGGGATGCCTTCATCCATGATGACCTCTAAGTACAGATCTTTTTCCTGTGCTTTATACTGCATCACGTTGATGAGGTTGTCCATGACCTCATGTAAATCGAAGGGCTCATTGGTAAAAACAACTTTGCCGTTTTGGATTTCACTTATTTCAAGGATGTCGTTGACCACCCCGAGCAAAATTTCTGATGAATGCTTAATGGATTTAACAAGGTTATGGCTTTCCCCTTCAATACCCATTTGCAGGAGTAGGTTGCTCATGCCCAAGATAGCGTTCATAGGCGTCCGCATTTCATGGCTGATGCTAGCCACAAATTGCTCCTTCATGTGGGCACTTTGGCGGGCGAGGTCACGAGCCTTACGCATGGTTTCGGCCTGCCGCAATTCAGTTACATCCCTAAGAATACAATTGTAACCAATAAAATCATCCGTTTCGATGATGTTGGCGCTCAACATGCATTCTCTTAAGTCACCAAATTTGTTGATGACATTGATGCTGTAATCTTTAATCGATTTTTGACTTTTTAGCTTTAGTAAAAATTCGTTTTTTCTTTCAACTGGATGGTACAAAGTATGGGCATCCTTTAGTTCAGTTAATTCCTCCCGGGAAAAGCCAAAAAGTTTCAGGGTAGACTGGTTGAAGTCGATCATTTCCCCGTTCAGCGTACAGATAAAAAGGGCATCTTTTGACTGGGTAAAGATTTCCTCATAGCGTTCCTGGCTTTTGTTCATCTCCTGTTCTGCCAGTTTGCGCTCGGTAATGTCCTGGATAATGCCTTGGTAAACGACCCGGTTGTCTTCAGAACGATTGGAATTGCATTGGATGAAAACGTAGCGGTAAGAACCATCGCGCCTTTGTATCTTCCAATCCTTTTTCAGCTCGCCTTTTGCAGAAATAGCTACGTGTACTTGCGACAGCCCGTTCAGCAAGAAGTCATTGTCTTTTTCAGCTACACTACAACCGAAGATCCGGTAAACTTCATCAGATGCTTCGAACAGTTGCTCATCGGGGAAATACTCCCAATTGCCGATATTGGCTATGCGTTGGGTTTCTTCCAATCTTTTCAAAACCTTGGTCCTTTCTATCGAAAAACGGAGGGTCTTGGCCAATTCATCGGCATCGAAAGCACCCTTCACCAAGAAGTCCTGGGCTCCCGCTTTCACCGCTTTCAAACCTAAATCTTTGTCAGAGCGGCCCGTTAGTACAATGATATTGTTTTGGGGAAATCTTGCAATGAGTTTTTCCAGCGTCTCAAAACCACTACTGTCCGGCAGTGACAGATCAAGGAAGACGGCGGCAAAATCGATCCCCGATTCAAGAGCATCCAAACCGTCTTGAAGTGTGGCTTTATTGATGACTTCACAATGCTGCAAGTCCGATTCCAGCAGGAATATTTCGACCAGTTTAGCATCGCCTGGATTGTCTTCAATGAGCAATACTTTGTTAGTAACAACCATAGAAGAAGAAGATGGGATTGTCGAAGTGGCCAACAATCCGTAATGTAAGCTTATATTTTTCACTCGCCCTAATTTAAATATTTCTAAACAATATTGTGAAAGGGGGATGACGGTAGTGGCCGCCGTTTTAAGCGTCCGAAGCGTTGAGTTTTAGGGGTATTTCTTATTCAAGGAAAAAACGCAATACTGCCCATGCGTTTTAAAGCCGTCCGTTGGCTGTATTTTTGGAATAATTGACGGATATATTTCAGCGAATTTCGATATGCTTGGATGCCAGATAAATGTGGGGGGAGAAAGTGAAAATGGAAAAATAGGCGACTATTCTAGGTTTTTTAACTGGTAAAAAAACAAAATTTGCCACAAATCATTCAGGACAAACAGGCATATTTCCCCGTCGTGGTTTTTATAGACCAATTTGAAATCTTCCACTTTTTCAGGGAAAGGATTTGTTTGGTAACAAATTCTTCGAGGTAGAAGCATTGACTGACCAATTGACCGTCTCCCTATCAACGATATTTATGCCAATATCCACTGTGTGTTGATGGATTACGAAAATGGGAAAAATGGATACCCCCTGGGTTTGAATCACTTCCGCTGCTTTTTGCAAAGTTTTCAAATAAGGGGATAGTTCTTTTTCAAACTGTTCAAAAGATTGGCCGTTCGGATTTTTCATGTTTCTGCAATAACTGTTCGTTAAAGTTTGCCGCAAAGTTATATCATTTTGGAACCAGAAGCCAAAGCAATCAGGGAATCTGCTGCCCTAATAAATTTTGCGAGGTTATATAGTTCCCTTTACATTTGTGCCTTCTTAAAAAAGAACCCAAACTGGGCCTTTCTGCTGGCCTCCGGCGAAACAGCCCTCATCCTATGCATACTGTCCATGAGTGACTTCATCAAACACGAGTGCGGTGTCGCATTGATCCGCCTGCTCAAACCAATTGACCATTACCTCGATAAATACGGGACAACCCTCTACGGCCTCAACAAACTCCAACTGCTTATGGAAAAGCAGCGCAACCGGGGACAGGACGGGGCAGGCATAGCTACCGTCAAACTACAGGGCAAAGCCAGGCTACAAGATCATAGACCGGAAACGGAGCAACGGACAGAAAGCCATCCAAACCATTTTTAAAGACGTTTATGGCGGTTTCAATAAATTGACCAAAGAACAGCGCAGGGATGTGCAATGGCAAAAAGATAATGTCCAGTTTATGGGCGAACTCATCCTTGGCCACCTACGCTATGGGACTCATGGTCTGAACAGTGTGAAAAACTGCCACCCGTTCATCCGCAAAGCAATTGGATCAACCGGACGTTGGTCGTAGCCGGTAATTTTAACCTCACCAATGTGGATGAGCTATTTGATGAGCTGGTGAGTTTCGGCCAATATCCCATGGAGAGGACCGATACCGTTACTGTCATGGAAAAAATCGGCCATTTCCTCGACAATGAAGTACAACGCCTGCATGCCTTCTACAAGTCTGACGGGTGCTCCAACGAAGAAATCAACGAGCTGATTTTTGACAACCTTGATGTCCGGAAATCCTGAAAAAAGCCACCAAGCAATTTGATGGCGGATACACGATGGCTGGCATCATTGGGCATGGCGACGCTTTTGTGCTCCGCGACCCCAACGGAATCCGGCCGGCTTATTACTATCAAGATGGCGAGGTCGTGGTCGTTACTTCCGAGCGCCCGCCGATCCAAACGGCTTTTGACGTCCATTTTCAAAGGTCAAAGAAATAACCTATGAGCGTGCTCATTATCAAGCGGAATGGGACTGTGCAGAGTTCCATTCACGGATAAAGGCGAGGCGAAGTCCTGCTCTTTCGAGCGTATCTATTTTTCAAGGGGAAATGACAGGGACATTTATTCGGAACGCAAACAATTGGGTGAAGAACTGTGGAGAGGTTCTCCAAGCGGTGGACTACAATCTGGAAGAAACTGTTTTCTCTTTTTGTGCCCAACACCGCTGAGAAAGCGCTTTTGAGGGCATGGTGAAAGGCATCGAAAAAAAGATGATTGCCATAAAAGCCGATAAAATAAAAGCACTGGGAGACAACCCAGCAGTGCCGAAATTGAAAAATATCCTTGACCCACGGGTGGAAAAGGCGGTGCACAAAGACGCCAAGCTCCGTACCTTCATTGCCGACGATGGCTCCCGTGGCAACCTCGTCACCCACGGCTATGATGTCACTTACGGACTTATCCGCAACGAGCGAACACCTGTCCTGCTCGACGATAGCATCGTCCGGGGCATACGCTCCGCAACAGCATCATCCGGATTGTTGCCCGTTTGCGGCCAAAGAAAATCATCATCGTGTCGAGCGCCCCACAAATCCGTTACCCTGATTGCTACGGCATCGATATATGTCAAAAATGAAAGACTTCGTGGCACTTTCAGGCCTTGGTCGCTTTGTTAAAGAAAATGGGAAAACAGCAGCCTTGGATGACCTATGCTCGGTGCGTTGCCCAAAGTTTACCGAAGAAATTACCAATGAGGTGAAACCTCTATACGATCTTTTTTCGGCGGATGATATTTCTAAAAAAATTGCGGAACTCGTCACATTGGAGGAAGGCATCGAACCCGAAGTAGGAGTCATTTACCAAAGTATAGAAGGCCTGCACAAGGCTTGTCCCAACCACCTTGGAGATTGGTACTTTACAGGCAACTTCCCCACACCCGGCGGCAATCGGGTGGTGAACAAAGCGTTTATGATTTTATGGAAGGGAAAGATGAAAGGGCGTATTAAATGTCCTCAAAGGCTTTTTGTCTTTTTCAACGATATCTTCATTGAATATGTCTTCAAAAACTAATTCCCCACTTTCTGCTTTTCGTTTACACATTTCAAATCTGATAAAGAATTGTTCAATAAAAATACTTTCCCAGTTTTTCTTTATAGGAAAATTAGTTTCAATTTTCCTTCGATATAACTCAAATATTGAAATCGCTAAAGATAATAATGTTTTTAACATTATTTGTATTCTTTCAGTTACACTTTTTCCAAGTTATTATTAAGGGATGAATTTATGTGAAAATATCATAGTCAAGTAAAATAAAAGGATCGTAAGACTCTGAATCCGAAGTTTGAGTATTTCATCTACAGGTTTAGTTCTTTTTATATTATTGATCTTATCATGTGCGACGAAAAGATTATCCATTGCCAATCTTTTCTGCCGATAGACACCACCTTTTTTGATTTTAGGTGAATTAAAATGATCAACTTGTCCATAGATATTGTCGTTTGGTTTTGGGGCGTATGTTTTTCCACCCTCACTCCATTTCTCGAACTAAAGGTGTTTTTTGAGCAGAGCCACATTTCTGTGTAAGCACAAAGTCCATCTTGGCAAAAATGAAGTTGCATTAAAATATCGACATAATAATCATTTCTTGTTTTGTATGCTCATATTTTGGATGGGCAACGTTTCTATCTTCTAAGTCCTCTTCCCATGCTTTTTATATATAGTCGAACGGTCGCAATTTTTGTCTGTTTTTTCCATGTCTTGTTACAGCCCAATTACCAGTTAATAAATCATAAGCTCTTTCAAATTTGTCAACAACTTTTTTTGTTTCTTTTGTCGGATTTTCCAATTTTCCTTTTTCTCTTAATTCTTTTATTTGATTTTTTAAATTGTGTATTCAGTCATCAGCACAGAGCGAAAAGCTGCATTACTATCTTCTTCCATGTCAAAAGCCTTTGTTATTATATCTTCCCACCTTAAATATCGGGGATAAATCTTATAATTGTCCATGGTTTTCCCCTCATAATATATGTCCCGATATACTTTTCCATTTTCATCAAATTTCAAATTCCACAATTTCCCAAAGATAAAAGAAGCAATAATTGGCGAGTGTGTGCAAAAAGAATTGCGATTTTTCTTTATCGAAAGAGGTATAATAATCTATTATTTCTTTTTGGATGTCAGTAAGGGAGTTTTTCGGGTTCGTCCATGAGGACGATGCTGTCGAGTTCAAGCAGTTGGTAGATTGGGAAAGCGGTATAAATTATTTGTTTAGTTCCGGTACTTAATTCTTCATATGGAATAATAGAATTGTCATTAATTGATTTAATTGGTAAAATATCTTTTTCTCCTGCATCGTCTATTTCTGTTTTGACAATAAAGATTAAATTTGTTTTAATAAAATGTTGAGACATTCATTAGCTGTTTTTTCTGTCGGATTTGGATTTTCTTCTTTCCATTTTTTAAATTTTTTTTGACCTTCTTCTTCTTCAAAAAACCTTAAACGTGTGTTAATGGATTCTTTTTTATAATCTTTTATTTTTTCGTAATATTCTTGCCAAATCTTTCCTAAGATATCATTATTAAAAATGTAAGCATTGACTTTGGCACATGGCCTTGCTTGTATTCTTCGTTGGGTTCTTCTACAACATCAATATTATTTTTCCTTACCGTTGTTATTAATGTTGAAAATTGCGATACCTACTGGAAAATGAGGAGGTTTTGAACAATCGGAATTTCTAAATGCTTTTCCATGCTCGCCTGTCCACCACTGAGTAAAATCATGGTAAGTTCTCATCTTCTGAGTTAAAATGAAAACGAATTCCGTGACCATTCTCAAGAATAAAATTGTTTATAGGTATAGTTGGATTAGCCATCCAGAACAGCAGTTCCTATCATCTCCAACATCGTCGTCTTCCCCGTCCCGCTCTGCCCAATAAAACAAACCTTATCTAAGGTTGCCCTTCTTTCTCATGCCCTTTCGGATAAGTCAAATCCAGTTCAAAATTCTCGAACTGGTGGTATTTGGAAATTTTATTTTACTGATTTTCATAAAATTTTAATATTGGAATTTCAAAGTTACACAAACTATTTCTGCATTACTTCGAGTAACCCCGTAAACCGCTTCCACCGCCTTGTCATTCTTCACCGCCATATAAAGCGCCTTTTTTGACCCAATTAAAATTACCAATTTTTTCCCTCTCGTAATGCCCGTATAAATTAATTCCGTACAGCATCATGTAATGCGAAGTGTGGATGGGGATGATGATGCATGGGCATTCGCTTGCCTTGTGAGTATTTATGGATGCTGACGGAGTAGGCGAGGGTCAGTTGGTCGAGGTCGGCAAAGTCGTAAACAATGTCCCTGCCATCTATTTCCACATTTTCTGCTCCTCCCGGTCGATGTGACGGATATAGCGACGTCGCCGTTGAAGACATCGAGGTCGTAATTGTTGCGGAGCTGCATCACCTTATCGTTCTCGTGGGAAGGGTGCGCCCAAGTTTGATCAACGGCTCATAACTTGGGTTTAATTTTTGTAAAATTTCATTTAAATTCCTGTTGCCAATAATTCCCCGGTTCATCGGGCTTAAAACGGATATCCAGAAATGGATCAAATTTGTACGCGCCTTCGGCAAACGGGTCTCGACCAATTGGCAGATGATGTCGGGTATTTTTCGGAGTCCTCCTCTTCCATAAAAAAGTCGCTGTCCTTGGCATTTGATATATCGGGAAATTCACCAATATTTACTTTATGTGCATTGGTGATGATTTTAGAATGTGCTGCCTGCCGGAATATTTCCGTCAATTTTGTGACCGGCATTTTTTCCGAATTAATTAAATCATTTAAAACACTTCCCGCTCCCACGCTCGGCAATTGATCATCGCCCCACTAAAATTAAACGGGCAGTTGTTTAGCCCTTACTTTAGCAAATTATACATCAGCACCGTGTCGATCATGCTTGCCTCGTCCACAATTAATAAATCGCAGTCGAGCGGGTTTTCCCTATTTCTTTTAAATCCATTTACGGAAAAATCAAACTCCAACAAGGTGTGGATGGTGCTGGCCTTCATACCTGTGATTTCGGACATGCGTTTGGCCGCCCGGCCCGTTGGGGCAGCTAAAAATACTTTTGAAGTTAATTGATTTAAAATTAATAAAATGACTTTTGTGATGGTGCTTTTCCCAGTTCATGGGCCTCCAGTAATAATATGTATTTTTTCTTTTAAAAAATTACCGACCGCCTGTTTTTGGTTTTCGCTAATTGGATATTTAATTTTTTTTCCGCCCAAATTATCGCCTCGTTTGTTTTTACGCTCCGCAAATTGGAAGTGCCTTTATTTATTCTTTTTATTTCTTTTCAATACCATCTTCACAAACATGAAATAATTTAACCATACATGACGGTCGGGTTATTTTCAATCATTAACGGAGAAATAATAATCCTTTCTTCCTGTTCGAGGTTAGCCAAACGTGCCGCAATTAAATTCGCATCCACCTCCAACAGTTCCTGCGCTTTTTCCAAAAATTTATCAATGGGGAAACAAGTGTGCCCGTCGTCGGAAATCTGGTGCAGCGCATATTCCACCCCAGCATCAATTCGGATGTCGCTCTCTTTTTGATGCCCATTTTCTGCGCCGTCTGATCCGCCGTTTTAAAACCGATACCCCAGATGTCGCGGGCGAGTTGGTAGGGGTTGTCGCTGATTATTTTAATGCTATCGTCGCCATACGTTTTGAAAACCTTTTGGGCATACGTCGGGCTGATGCCGCTAACCCATGAGGAAGGTCATCACCTCTCGGATAGCTTTTGTTCACGGCCCATCCTTCCTTTATTTTTGGATTCTTTTAGGGCCAATGCCGTCAATATCCTCCCGTAAAATGTCTGGTGTCTGGTCAATAATATCGAGCGTTTTTTCACCGTATTTTTTGACGATCTGCTCGGCGAAATGTTTGCCGACACCTTTGATCATGCCGCTCGATAGGTATTTTTCAATGCCCCGAATGGTGGCTGGCTGGGTCACTTGGTAATCCTGCACCACAAACTGAAAACCGAACTTTGGGTCATTTTTCCAAAAGCCATGACAGCGCAGTGTCTCGCCTACCTGCACGGAGGTCATCGTACCGACGATCGTGGTCAGTTCGGCTTTGCCCCCTTCCTGCAAACGGGCGACGGTGTAGCCGTTGTCGGCGTTTTGGAAAGTGATGCGCTCTATGTGGCCGGTGATGGAGTCCAACTACTTGTTTTTTGCAGTAAAGATAATCGCTGGACTAAAAATAGAGCAAGTTATGTTAGGAAACCATAGCCACACATTTTAGTACAAAAAAAGCCCGGCAACCAGCTTGCTGGTTACCGGGTGTTTGGGCTAGCATCCGCCAAAAGCTAATTACTGTTTGGCAAATTTGACAACCCCTTGCATTTGCTCGGTTGTCATTCGAATGAAATAAGTGCCTGACGTGAGAGGTTCTAGGTGTAAATCAATTGAATTTTCGCCTGTAGTTAATTGGAGTTTCTGTTGTCTTAAAACTTGTCCAAAAAGGTTTAGCACCTGTAACTCGGCCTGACTATTTTCAGGCATGGTCAGGCTGACAATGGCCCGTCCATTGTTAGGGTTTGGTGAAACCGTGATGGGCAAATTTAATTTGCTTTGGCCGGAAGTACTGTTGACCGCAGGCGTCAGTGCACGCGTACTATTGTTGAGCCAAGTGCCCCACTTGTGGCCGAGCACAATATTGGCGGGGTTGCCCATAGGCTCCATTTTGTTGGCAGAAAGCTTTTGCGTACGGAGGTTCAAGCCGCCAAAAAGGGACTGATCCTGAAACAGTACATGGTCGTCGTGAGTGGTAAAACAAGGGTAGCCAAGTTCCAGTCCATTGCTGACGACAGGGCCATTTTTGTTGGTCTCGGCATTGGCGACATGGGTGCGGTATTCGGTGCCTCCGTTTGGCAGTTCGATGTAATAATCAAAGGCAAAATAGTTGAGGTTGTTTTTGGCAAAGGCAGGGTCAGCCACGCCCACATGGTCGGGTAGCCCGGTGATGAGTTTGCGGATTTGTGGGGTGTCAATCGGCGTGAACTCGCCATTTTCCCAATATTTTAACAACCCAATGTCCCAATGACTGAGGTCTTCGCCATCCACGTTTTCAATCAGACTGTAAGCATCGTAAACGAGGTATTGTCCAGAATAGTCAAATTCCAGAACGTCAGCATACGCCACATTATCGACCCAAGGGGTCGCTTGTGTGAAAGTGGGGTTTACCAAAAAATACTCTCTCGGAGTCGGCCCAAGTGGGTCGGCCAAATCGAAAATGATGACTTTATTGTCGTATTCCGTGGTCAGGCCAGCCAGAAAGCGGCCGTCTTTGGAAATGGCGGCGTTACGCCAAATCGTATCTTCGCTGACCACACCCACATTGTACTGGATGCTGTTAGCGGAATTAAAGGCGATTTCAACGCCCATTATTTCGTGGTTGTCATTGACAAAAACGATTTGCTCGCCGTTGTCCGTCACACTTGGTTTGTTCAAAACGCCGCCGTCGTAAACGGTCTCAATCAGGGTGCCGTCTTTTTCTGACAAATCCAAAAACTGTTCGTCTTCCGTAACGCTCAGGATAAATTCATTGCCCGTGCTTAGGTGAGAGCATTGGTGCGTGGGCAGTTGATTTCCGGCAACGATGCCGACTGCATCAAAGGCGGCTTTTACTGCGGCAACCACCATCGGAGTCCCAAAATTCAGTTGCTTCAGCAATGACAGCTATGCGGAGATCAATGAATTTGGAGGAAGCCGTCAGACGGTCACGAAGGGTGTAGTAATAAACCTGCTCGGCAATTTCCCTTGACATGCCGGGAGACGTGGCGAAGAGGTAAAGCGCATAATTGGGGATGCCGCTATTGGCATGAACGCCGCCGTTGTCTTCAGTGGTAATTACTTTTTCCGAATAGTGGTTAGGCTGCCAGGTTACTTGGTCCGGCGTTGAGCCATTATGTGGGTTGGACAAATCCCTGTCCAGACCAGTAGGGGATTGGCCGGGGATGATAATACCTTCGGAAATGCCCCAGTCGTCCCGGTCAATCATACAGCCAAAGATGTCAGCAAAAGACTCATTCAATGCGCCGCTTTCATTTTCATAAATAAGCCCTGCCGTGTTCTCCACTACGCCATGCGTCATTTCGTGTCCGGTCACATCCAGCGATTTGGCCAATGGGGTGAAATAGGTGTTGCCATTGCCCCAACTCATCGAAAAGCCGTTCCAGTAAGCATTGTCCATCGGGTCGCCGTATTCATCCACTACATTGATGGCCACATTGATAGTGCCTCCGTTTCCGTCTAGTCCATTCCTATCGAAGGTGCTTTTGTAATAATCGAAACAAAGACCTGCATTGGCGTGGGCGCTCACGGCGGTGGGGTTGTTGAACGTATTGTCCGTTGAAGTAATGTGGTAAAGCGGGCCATCCAGTACGTTGGCTTGATCCCTCGTTGCGATGACTCCCTGCATGCTGCCGTTCGGAATATTAGAGCCGCCAGCATTGAACATTGGTTTGCTGGTGTCAATGAGGTAGCGTTGCCCATCCGTATGTTGCCACGCACCAAAAGTCCTGTTGATCCCTGCGAGGTCAACTCCTGAGCCTGTGATAGGCGGTGGCGGCGGGAGCAAATCAAAGGCCGAATTTGCTTCATCCTTTGCATGCGTCAAACCTTCCTCCACGTTTGCCCCGCAATGTTCGTGGCCTTTTTCATGATGGTGAAAAGAACAAGAGTTATTGTAATGGTACAGCACTTCCCCAGTTTTTGCGTCCACAAAATAGTACATCCTCGCCAGCATGTTTGGGAATGCCTGCACGTGCCAAGCAAGGCGGGGTTCGTTGTTCTGACTGGCCATCCGATAGATAACAAGCTCAGTGGTAAACTGCTGACCACCGATCATCTCCAATTGGTCGGGTGTCCAGTTCAACCTTACCTTTTCCCTGCCGATGTCATTGATGACTTTTTCAATGGCCGAAGCAGCGCTGATTTGTGGCTCCACATTTTCCAACTTTGGTGTTGGTGCGTACCTGCCATTGGCAGAGGTGAAAATACCTTTTTGCGTGTGTGCCAACAATTCAGCTCCAAAAACAGGAATCCCCATGTACTGCTGTTGCAAGCGAACATGAAAATTGCCGCTGCGCTCGTCCTGATGCACGTTTTTTACAAAAAACTCAGCCATAGGGTTTTTGATAAATGCGGGCTGAAGGCTTTCCAGGTAGTCCAAGGCGACGGTAGTGGCGGTTCTTTCATCCGTCACCATATCATTGACATTGGTACTGCCCTCAAAATAAATCGGTAGCCCTTCGTCGCCCGTCGTCACTGCCACACCCGGGCTTACGGTTTGCGGTTGGTAGGAAGGTGCTGTCACCCCAAATGGGTTTTCATCAGAATTGGTTTTTGGTTTGAAGAAGGGATTGATGTTGAGGTTAATCGCCTGCCCGGGCTGAAGGTTGGAATTGGGTGTTTTTTTACCTGCCTGAGCAAATAAGTGCATGGCCATTAAGCAAGCCAATGCTGTGAGTAACATACGTCTCATGAATCCAAAGTTTTTTAAATGTTATTAAAAGAGATAGTGTGTTTATCACTAACCCAACGTATGCTTATTTAGGTGGAAATTGTTTTTTAATGCAAGGGGCACAAAGTGGAATGAATGATAAAAACACACAGCACAAATAACCTCTTTAGTGGTTGGTATTGTGTGAAATACAAGGGGGACAAAATAGGGGACAAACAGAATCAGCTCACCTTTGCTACCTTTGTTGGCTATTTTTTATCATGAGACTATACCACCTACAACTAGTTATTTTTTGCTTGCTCATTACCACTATAAATTTGGCACAGACCAATTTTCGGGAGGGATGGGAAAAGGCTAACCCTATTGAAAAAGGTTCCTCCTTATCATTTGCAGAAAAAATAGCTGCCCATACAGGTCTTCTGGAAAAAGCCATAAAAGACCGGGATGAGCTACAGAAGCTGTATGCTTATCTCTACCTAACAAGCGACCACCTTAATGTGCAAGACTACGCCGCCGCTGCCGAATCTCTCCTGCAGGCAGAGGCCATTGCCATTGCGGCCAACAACCCCGGCTGGCAGGGTTGGGTCAATTACCGGAAAGGAAATCTTTCTGTGAGAATGCGGGACTATGAATCGGCTTTACCGTTTTACGAAAAAGCTGTTCCGCTTTGTAGTGAGGCCAAGGACAGCCTCTGCATTGCCGAATGCCTTGAACAGATTGGCATCGTACATGGGATGCTTGATGACTTTGAAAAAGCGGAGGAAATCCATCTCAAAGCGATAACACTCCTTGAAAAGTTCGGCGGGGAAGATCAAATGGCATCAGCCCTAAACAATTTTGGCGTCATCAACTCCCTGAAAAAGCGGTACAAGGAGGCCATCCCGTACTTTGAGCGTTCCATCGAACTAGATCAAATATTGGACAAGCCGAGGGATAAAAGCAAGGCCATGAACAACCTTGCCGACATCTATCGAAAACTCAAACAATACGATGTTGCCATTCAGAAATTCGAGGAATGTGAGCGTTTCAACAAAGCCAACAATTTCCTTGAAAACATGGTGCAGAACTACGTTGGCTTGGGGCTAACCTACGAGGCAATGGGCAATTATGAAGCGGCACTCCGAAGTTTTGAAAAACATGAAATGCTGAAAGACAGCCTCATCGGTGCGGAGACCCAGCGCAAGATTGCCGAACTGGAGATCAAGTACGAAACCCAGCAAAAGGAATTGGAACTGGAAAAAAGCAAATTGGCGTTGGAGGCCTCCCAGCGCCGGGTGGAGCGGCGCACAGCGATGATCTTTTTTATTCTTCTTTTGGCGGCGGTTGGGCTATGGCGCTGGCGGTTGCAAACCCGTCAAGCAAAACTGGAGTTACAGAAAAATCAAGAGAACTTAAAAAATTTGACCCATCTGCTATTGGAGAAAAATAAGCAGTTGATGACCATTTCTGAAAGGCTAGAGAAAAAATTGGCGACCACCATTCCAGATAATTTAGGGGTGAACATTTTTGACCAAACCATTCTGACGGATGAAGATTGGACTTCCTTCAAAATGCATTTCGAAAAGGCATATCCTGGTTACATGTTCCGCCTTCGCAACGCTTTTCCCTCGCTCACCGAGGCGGAAGAACGCCTTTTCCTATTTATCAAACTAAATCTGACCACCAAAGAATCAGCCTCCCTTCTCGGCATCTCACCTGACAGCGTGAAGAAGACCCGTAATCGTTTGAGAAAACGGTTGGACTTGGATGAGAATACGGAGCTTGATGCATTTGTGCAGTCTTTTTGATACAATTCAGCGTCTATTCCTTTACTCCTATTATTCTACTTTAAACTTAAATCCTGATATTGAAATATGATTTCAAAAACTGTGGCAACGCAACCCATAAATGGGTAATGGCGCAGCATTTTCGGCATTTTGTTAGGATGGGTAAATATTACCTACAATAACGTGAGTTCTGGCATTAGGCCTCGCTCCAGTGGAGCGAAATCTTTGTAGAACCCAATATTCATAGCTGATGGCCGCTCCAGCGGAGCGGTATCTTCTTCGAGATAGCGTTCCGATGGAATGCACACGTACTAATATGACATCTTTCTGGATAAGCCCTGAGACGATAATTGCCTAAATCCAGAACTCACATACATGTATCGATTGGATCAAATATCTCAGACAATTAATTATCGAATTAACAAAAGACAGGAATTTAATAAGCCAATTATTTGTCTGTTTGGCATTTCATCATAAGTCCTGCCATTTAAAATACGACCAGCTTTCTTTTATTAGTACCTCCCATTGTTTGAAAAATCCACATTTTTGAGCTGCATTTTTTTCTAATTTCTTCTACATTCTTTTTCATCGGTCGAGTTTTCTACCACTTTCTCCTCAATTACTAATCATACCAAATTTAAATTGGGTACCGGAGCAATTAATGGTTGCAGGAAAGGAATTTACTTTTGCATTTGTTTTTCAGATAGTCGTCGCTCTATGCTTTTGTTCTCCACAGAAACACCCATCCAAATATTTTTTTGTCCATTTTAATTCCTCATGATATTGATATAAATATTGCCTTTAGTTAATACTTGAAAAATATGTTGAGGTAAATCATTCATCACTGCAAATACATTCTGAATGTACTCAAGTGGTACTCATGATAAATCGCTCATAAATTGACGAAAACGATTTGTGGTTTTTTCCAAGTATATGGTATTTTTAAAGTGTCGGGATGTAGGTCAATTCAAAACCATTTGCATATTTTTCAACCCCATTGCTTTTAAGCGACGAGATATCACTTCGCATAACAAAATTTGCAACCTGAAATTTTTTGCAATAGTTGGTTCAAGTCATTTCAGTCCATTCTATATTGATTCCATTTTAGGTTTTATCAATTATTTGTTTAGCAATTTTTAATGCGCTGGCATTATTTGAAGCGAAAATAAAATGAGACAAGACTCCCTTAGAATTGTTTAGCCTTAATGGTCCTTTTTGTGACATACTTCCAAATCTTGCTCATGTTGTCAATATATATATCGCTATTTTTTTGATGGGATCGCTCACTTTTTTAATTGTTTCCACTTCGTCTTCAAAGAGTTGTTTTTCTTTATTTTTTGATAAATTTTTCTCTTATCAATTCTTCAGAAAGCCCAAAAGCTTTCTAATTTTTTATGTTTTTTAACTCACCTTTTCTATCTAAAAGTCGATTAACAATTACGCCAGTAGGTTAATATCCATAGTCGTTCTTGTCTCTTTAAATGCTTCAATGGCAGCCAATCGACTTGCATTCAAAAGATCAATAAAAGCAAGGGCAGCATATTTATTTGATTTTTTTTAAGCGCATTTGCTAGGTTGAAATTTCAGCATTGCAATCCCCACTCGAAATTCAAGTTTTTTGTTATTGGTTTCATTAATAAGGCAAGTTTCGTTTTAGTTTTTCAATGCTATCTTTGCTTTTTCAATAAAATAATAATAATCAAAAACATAAGGAAGTCAGTCGAGTTATCCAGCAGCCCCCTGATAAACATTTTCTTCCGATTCGGTATTTATTTCTGACCATAAAGTCAAATTATCTTCATTTTCGGTTCTTGGTTTCTTTCGCCGCTTCCTGCGAAGCCATCAAAAATAGTCTTCCAATGATATTTATTCATTATGGTAAGATAAGCTTTTACGTACTTGATCGCGTCCAATTTCTTTTCAGTCAAGGTCCACCATCCACCGAAAAGAGATGTCTGAAAACATTGGCCATTTTTAAACTGTTTTGTTTGTAAAAATAAAACTATTTGGTTTAATGCAAAATATTTTTCCTACAACGGCACATTCCCATGCTTCTTCTTCGGCAATTTTTCCACCTTATTTTCCAACATCGAAAACGCCTTGATTAATTTCCGGCGGGTATCTTTCGGATCAATCACCTCATCAATAAAGCCCCGCTCGGCAGCAGTATAGTTGGCAAAAGTCTTTGTGTCCTGTTCTTTGTATAAGCATAGCGGCAGGGTCGGCAGCTTCGCTGATTTTTTTGAATAATTTCCGAAGCTCCTTTACCATCACTGCGATTTCGGCAGAAGGCCAAGCGAAATTCATATCGACGTCGTGTGTTTGGAGTTCATCACGTCAAGCACCGCCATAGGCTTTGCGGGTGATGACGGTGACCCGTGGCACAGTCGCCTCACTGAAGGCGTAGAGGAGTTTGGCGCCATTGACAATGATGCCATTCCACTCCTGATCGGTGCCGGGGAGAAAACCGGGCACGTCTTCCAAAACCAACAAAGGGATGTTGAAGCAGTCGCAGAAACGCACGAAGCGGGCGCCTTTGCGGGAAGAGTTCACATCCAAAACGCCAGCAAGGCTCATGGGCTGATTGCCAACGATGCCGATGCTGCGGCCTGCCAATCGGGCAAATCCGACAACGATGTTTTCGGCAAATTCTTCATGGATTTCAAAAAAAGAAGCTTCGTCCACAATGCCCTTGATGACGTCCCGCATGTCGTACGGCTGGTTGGCATTTTCGGGAATAATGGAGGTCAGTTGTTCCCTTATTTCTTCGCCAAGCTGGAAGGGTAGGCGAGGGGTTTTTTCTTCGCAATTTTGGGGGATATAGGAGAGAAGTGTTTTTATTTTTTCAATACAAACCATGTCATTGGCAGCAGTCAAGTGAGTGACGCCAGATTTAGTGGCATGGGTATGGGCACCGCCGAGTTCCTCGCTCGTAACCTCCTCATTGGTAACGGTTTTCACCACATTGGGGCCGGTGACAAACATATAGCTTGTATGCTCAACCATTATGGTAAAATCGGTCATGGCAGGAGAATAAACCGCCCCGCCCGCACATGGGCCCATCACTGCCGAAATCTGCGGGATGACGCCCGAAGACCGGACATTGCGGTAAAAAATATCCGCATACCCTCCCAGTGACCGAACCCCTTCTTGAATTCTCGCCCCACCGGAGTCGTTGAGCCCGATGACGGGTGCGCCGTTTTTCATGGCAAGGTCCATTATTTTACAAATCTTCTCGGCGT
Source organism: Saprospiraceae bacterium (assembly GCA_041392505.1). Classification (GTDB taxonomy): domain Bacteria; phylum Bacteroidota; class Bacteroidia; order Chitinophagales; family Saprospiraceae; genus UBA6168. The sequence goes on from JAWKLX010000008.1 coordinate 36,353, forward strand.
GGGTCTCGGAGAGCGAACCACCAAAGACTGTGAAGTCTTGGGCGAAAACATAGACCAATCGGCCATGGACAGTACCGTAGCCAGTCACGACCCCATCCCCCAGAAATTTTTGGTTCTCCATTCCAAAGTCCTTGGTGCGGTGCGTGACCAACATGCCTATTTCCTCAAAAGAGCCGTCGTCCAGAAGAAAATGGATGCGCTCGCGGGCGGTGAGCTTGCCTTTTTCATGTTGTTTTTCGATGCGTTTTTCCCCACCACCTAAATGGGCTTCAGTTATTTTCGATTGTAGGAGTTCTAGTTTTTTATCCATGTTAATTTTTTTCTTTTTTGCAAGAATAAGGGCTCTTCGGGGCAAGGTTAGGATTTAAAAGATCGGCGAAGTTAATGATGAATAACAATACTCAAAGGAATGTTGGACTAACTTCTGCGAGGGTGCGGACTCTAAGGTGGAAATAGAAAAGTAAAATGCGGAGCAGGGTGACTACAGCTTTTTACAACGTTCCAAAGTGCTCCTCCAAGGGTTCTAAGGGGCGAGCAGACTGATGGCAAATGATTGGTCGATCATTCGGCCCGCACGAAAAGAAGATTTTTTTGCCCAAAGTATTATCTTTCAGTTTGCGTGATAGCAATCCCTGCCCTGCGGAAGTTAAGCGAACATTTACCGCCTCCCAACAAAAAAAGGTAACACTCTAATTTGAATGTTACCTTTTTCCGACCAATTGACTGTCGAACTGCCAACTGTAGACTGTAAACTGCCTACTGAACCTTACCCCTCCTCCTGTCTCCGGTTGATTTCGTCCCGGATTTTGGCTGCTTGCTCGTAATCTTCTTTCGTCAAAACATCTTCCAGTAGTTTGTTGAGTTCGTCAACGGAGTAGGTAGTCAGCGAAGCGCCCTTGGCTGGGCCTTTTTTGCGACGGGAACGGGCAACGCCACCAGTTTTAGCGGTTGAGGTTTTCCCTTCTGGTTCCTCTAATACGACGCCAGCGGCATCCAAGATAAATTCGTAGGTATAAATGGGGCAGTTGAAACGCACCGCCATGGCCAAGGCGTCGGAAGTGCGGGAGTCGATTTCATAGACTTCGCCGTTCCGTTCGCAGATCAGGCGGGCGTAGAAAATTCCGTCCAGCAGGTTGTTGATGATGACCTCTTTTAAGTCGATTGCAAACGTTTCCAAGGCGTTTTTAAACAAGTCGTGCGTGAGCGGCCGGTTGGGGGTCATTCGCTCCATGGCGACTGCAATGGCTTGCGCTTCGAAGCCGCCGATGACGATGGGCAGGCGTCTGGTTCCATGCTGTTCGCCAAGAACAACAGCGTAGTTATGTGATTGGGTGACACTATGCGAAAGGGCCACTATGTCGAGTTCGATCTTTCTCATATCCATATAAAAAACAGGGTTGAAAATAAAATTGGCCAACTAAATTTTCCAGAGTAAAGCTATCGTTCAAGGCCGTTTTTCTAATTCCCAATGGGAAAGGATTTTGCTAAATTCAACGTTTCAAGTGAAAAAAACAACTTATGCTTGGCAGCTCTGCACTTACGCAACACAATTATTTATATTCAAGGTAAAGCTACATCGGGCACGGGGAAAGGTGGTAGCATTGGGAAAGGTTTTTTGGAAGTGGGTAGAGGGTGGAAGGTGCGATGATTGCCCTCTACCTCCCGCCCTCCACCTCTCCCATTGTGATCCGCTGGCGCAACACCTCATACAGCATAATGCCAGCGGCTACCGAAACATTGAAAGAATCCGTTTCCCCTTTTTGGGGGATGACGAAGCGCTCGTCCACCCGTTTGAGGATGCCCCGACTAACCCCCTCGTCCTCCGAGCCAATGACCAGGGCCGTGGGGGCGGTAAAATCCATTTCATAAACAGGCCGCTCACCTTGGAGGTCGCTGGCAAAAACTTGCACGCCAGTATTCTGTAAATATTCAATCGTAGAGACAAGGCTTTTTTCCCGGCATACCGTCAAACGGGTGAGCGCCCCGGCGGAGGTTTTCAGCGCATCGGCATTGATGAGCGCCGTGCCAGTGGCTGGTACGACCAAGGCATGCGCCCCGCACACCTCCGCAGAACGGGCAATGGCGCCCAAGTTGCGCACGTCCGTCACTCCATCGAGGAGGAGGATAAGTGGCGTTTCCCCCTTTTCATAAATCATAGGAATGACATCCTCCAGCTTGTAATAAGTGAGCAGCGCCAAGTAGCCGATAATACCTTGGTGGTTGCCGCCCGTGATCTTGCTGAGTTTTTCAGCTAAACATACTGCAGCGGGATTTCATGTTCTGAGCACAGCTTGCGGACTTCTATTTCAAAATCGCCCACAGTACCCCGTTGGATGAATATTACTTTGTCGAAATGCGACCCCGATTTAATGGCATCGGTGACGGGGTGGCGGCCAAATGTGATGTTGGTGGCTTTGTTTTGTTTCGAATATTTGGAAATTAGAAATTGAAAAATCAGGCGGGAAGGTACGAAGGTTTTTTCAAGGCTCATTTTTTGCCATTGCCAGCTTTTCTAATAACCAGGTTTTCCGCTAAAAAACGCTCTGACTTTTCAATGTCATTTTGTAGAACGCTGTTTTTCTTTATCCCTAAATCTAACTGCAATAGGCGGCGCGTAAAACGGATCAGGTTGAGGTAGAGGTCACGGTGGTAACCCAAGTCCTTTTTGCGGTAGATATAGGTTTGAAAACTACTTAACAAGTTCAAGGCATCATTTCGTCGAGGTCGTAATAAATACAGATAGCATACGGCGGGCGTTGAGGTTATTCAGCACATCGTCGTACTACCTGTTGGAGGAGCTCCCTTGGCCTTGCCATATTCTTCTTTTTTGAAATGGTGAGGGCCGAGTTGAAATGATAGGTGCTGTTGCGGTATTTCTTTTCGAGAAAATTTGATGCTCAATCAATGAATTTTTTGACCCATTCGTATTCATTTAGACCAGTCCAGCTGCCACAATGTTTTTGTAAGTAAAACAGGAGATTCTTTTGTTTTCGATAAATATATTTTGCTTTGGCCCATGTACAGTTCAAAGGCTTCCCTTAAATGGCTCGTCCACATGGCGTTGATCCGACGGATGCAAAAGTTGATGGCTAAGATGTAGATGTCCTTTCGTTCGCTCGGTGGAAAAAGCCGACCCGTGTTTCCCAATCTCTTCCCGCAACATCTTGAAATAGGAAAATGAATTGGAGGACGAAAGCGCTTTGTAGGCCAAAAAATAAACCGACACGGCTGGGGTGTCGGAAAAATCGATGGATCCAATATGCTCAACGATGGATCAGACCTTGGTCAAACCCATTTTTTGCTAAAAGTATTAATGGCTTACCGCAGCAACGCAGCAATGGGTTGGCTTTATCATAATACACGGGTTTATAGTTCATTCGATAAACTTTTAAACCCAACCACGGGGTTCTCTGTACACCAATCGGAAAAATATGTTTCTTCTTCAGTTAGCAAGTAGTTGAAATAATGGTATTCGATATTTCGCAACTTGCTCTCCTCCAGCATTTTCTTTGTTATATTTATTTCATTGTTAAATATGCGCTCTGAGTTTTTACGGCGGATGGCTTTGTTGATGAGCGCTTGTTTTTGGAAAGGGTTTAATTCAAGTTCATGAATGGATAGGAACGATAGTGCCAACTTATACAAGAAAGACATGGTATAACGGATCTTTTTCTCAGAATAATCCTCTAGTGGAAAAACGTGGGCGAAGGCATCGGGCTTGGCAAGCAGGGAAGGGTCGGAGAGGTGCTCGGAAATATATTGGAAGAGCTTTAGGACATCATCCCTTTGGTTGAAATAGGGGGAATGCAGGAATTTCTCAAACCCTCTCATTTCTTTTTTGTCGAACAGCCCCATCAGCTCAATCAGTTTACTTTGGTGCATTTGATAATTTTAATTGGCGTTAAGTAAAATTGTTTGCTTAGGCCGGTAAAAGGATTATTTTATGAAAGCTCTTTATTTACAGTTACTTTCAGACTCTATTTGGTAACCTTCTATTAAGGAAGTCAAGTGCTGATTTTCATTTTTTAGCAAAAAGTGCTTGGCAAATCTAAAAAAATGTCCTTGTGGGGATCAAATAGTTGAAACATTTTTGCACCCATACAAAACACCTAAGAACAATGACCTGGACTATCCAAACTGCAATTAGTGGAGCTATTGCTCGTTCGTCGGCTCTGCTATTTCTAATACTGAGCGTAGCGCTGTGCCGGGCCGAAAACGATGATACATTTGGTAATGCCGGGCTTTCCATTGCCAACCTCGCTAATAGCGATACGACTTGCAACAAGCTATTTGTAGACATCTCGACCGATTGCGTACTCCGCTGTGGCGACATCGATTATTTTGTTAAATACTGTAATTTCAGTGATACCCTTACCACCGATGTAATTGTCCGGATCGAAATCGACCCAAACTTTACCGTCAATAGCGCATCCATTCCTTTTTCTCCAGTTGGCCCAAATTTGATTGACTTCATGATTCCCTCCATCCCCGCAGGTGAATGTGGAGATTTTGCCGTAAATATCAGCGTGCCGTGCAATGCCCCTTTGGGCTGGAACCTTTGCATGCGCGCCAACATTTTTAACGATACGCTGTGCAGTCTTATTGAAGTCGAATGGGACAGCTCCAATGTGGAGGTCAACATAGAATGCATCGGGGATTCCGTTTATTTTAATATTCAAAATAACGGTAATGGGGATATGTCCGAAGATGCCCAGTTCATTATCATTGAAGATGATATTATTGTCATGCTGAGCACTTACAATCTGCAAAGCGGTCAGGACACTACGATTGTGATTCCCAGTGGTGGGGGGTATTACTACATGGAGGCAGAAAACACCCCCGGCAACCCTAGTGGAAGATTCGACAATTACCAGATCGAGGGTTGTGGAAACAGTTTTTTATTGGACCCATCTCCCGGATTTTTATCTGATGATGGCTTTTTGAACCTTGATTATACCTGTCTGCCAGTCACCGATTCATGTGTGTACAATAACAAAATTGGGTTTCCGACCGGAGTCGGCCCTAACCATTTGATTTCAAATACACTCGAACTCGAATTCCAGATCAATTTCCAAAACACCAGCGCGGATACGGTGAAAGATTTCATTGTATGCGACACGCTCTCTCCCTATTTGAACATCAACACGCTCATTGGTGGCGCAAGCAACCACGATTATGCAGTGCAATTTCCCGGTGGCAATTTGGTCAAATTTGTTTTTGAAAACATTAACCTGCCGCCGGGAGGCACTGGGTTTGTAAAATTTATCATCAACCAGACATCAGGCAACTTGCCCGGGACGGTCATTGTGAACGAGGCTGAATTATTGTTCGACACCTTGTCCGTATTGACTGATTCGGTCTTTTACACCATCTCCCAACCACTGTCCACGACAGTGGTAGATTTCCTCTGCTATGGCGATGCAACTTATGGTTTCCCCCTTGAAAACGATACCATCATTGTGGATACGGCTTGTTTTGCTGTTCTGGCAAGTTATTACATACTTGATCTACATTTAAAGCCCATACTGCCTGATTCGATGGTTTATGATACGATTTGCGAAGGGGCGGAATATGAAATTGAGGGAATGGTGTTTACAGAGCCTGGTGTTTACACTATCCCCTTATCCAATCCAGATACCTGTCAAGATCTCGTACTCCATTTGGAAGTTTTAGATGATCTGGAAGAACTGTTTGCGGAAATCTGTTCTGGTGAAATCTATCATTTTTTTAGTCAAACCCTTTCTACCTCTGGGTCGTATCTCCACGCAGAATTCATTGATAGTTGTATTGTTCTTTTCTTGCTCGATTTGACGGTGCATCCAGTCCATGAGTTTGTTATAACGGAAAATATCTGCCAAGGCGATACGCTGTTTTGGCAAGGTGAAACGCTGGTTGGTGATACCGTTTTGACACATAGTTTTATCAATCAATATGGATGTGATAGTACAGAAACGTTGATCCTCACGGTTCATCCTCACCAAGAAATAACCCTTGATGCTGCCATTTGCGAAGGTGATTTTTTCATGGTCGGAGACACTTCCTATTATGAGGCGGGCAGCTATCTGGATACCATCGAAACCGTGCATGGATGCGATAGCATCGTTCATCTAAACCTGACTGTTTTACCTCATAGTGATACCTCAATTGTTGCCGAAATCTGCGAAGGTGAAACCTACTCTGTGGGTAGCTATGTCTATTCACAAGCGGGCACTTATATAGATACTTTGCCTGCGGCAAATAATTGCGACAGCGTGGTAAACCTACTACTTGTGTGGTACAATCGAAGGACTCGCTCTGCTTTGCAATGCTGGCCCAGATATGTCCTCTGTGGGTACAGTTATCATCTGATAGGCTCCTTGGAGCTATGGTACTTGGGGGAGATAGCTTGCCCTACCGCTTCTGGGGTGGTGGCTTTGGAAATGACGGGTGATGGGAGGCAACGGTTAAGGTCAGTTCATGTGGCGGCTACGATTTTATTTATACCCATACACACATTGATACCCTTGAAATATTCGATTCGGTTTCCATGCAGTTCCTCACAGTTTTTGATACCTGTGTGGCCAGTGATTTGGTGAAGGTCGGTTTGAAGATCCGAGTACGAGGAGTGTACCCAAACCACGATATGGGTTGAATTGTACAATGATTATGACTGCCATTCCGAAGCCACGACATCGTTACTTGTACGAACACTGTGTCTTCTGAAGCGATTCCCCCCAGTGTTTTATGGAAATTTGACCTGTCAGGCACTTGCACCTCTAACATTTACTCAACCAATGTCAGCCCAGGCCAATTTCCACGGATTCATTTTGGCCAGTAGTTGAATCATACGACTTTCCAAGGCTCGTTCGGCTTGCTAACTTTGTCTGACACAGGATAGTTCATCACCCTCGACTCAAACGGACAGGTCATAGAAAATAATTTTTGGGAAATTCTGGGAGACCTATTTGGACAAGGGTAAATGGGTTGACTGGGCAATGCCCCCAACGCCTGCTGGCTGTTTTCCCCCTCCGCCTTGCCCAGCGGAAGTGCTTGTTGATACGAGTTATTTAAATCCGTCGAACTGGCGGGCAATGGGTTCTACTACTGACTTGGCACAACCATGATCTTTTTGGAGGGACGACCGATTGGAAATCAATCCAGCATGGATTACGGTTTGTCATCAGACAATGCGACAACTTATAGCCCGGTCGTTTTCAAAATTTGGAAGATCCTTCAACGGTAATTTGGATTTGTGCCAACAGCCTTGTTTCCCGTCCTGCCAGCTACGGCAAGAGCGCTGGGTTTATGATAGTTTAGAAATCATACATCCGATCTATGGCGAGTTGCCTGATTCTTGCCGGGCAGTTTGTCCAAGGGGTGATATTATAAATAACCAGATTTCAGATGTACCCTTGCCGCCTCCTTTTGAATGCCCTCCTTTTACCGTCACGTTTGGATTGTCGAGTTTGGAGGTAGTCACTAATATTGTTTGCGATACTACCCACTACCTAGTCGAATTGACAATTTCAGATGGCACACTCCCATACACAGTGGCGGGTTTGTCAGGCAATTTTATAGCAACCGACCATTTCATTTCCGATCCGGTGGCCATGTCGAGTGGCTATTCGGCAGAAGTGATGGATGCGGAAGGTTGCGTTAAATATGTTTCAGGGGAAAGCTGTCCCTGTGTGTTCCTGCACATCGAAACCGATTCATTTTATGCACTGTCTTGTATTGACTCATGTGTCATTATGACGGCTGAAGTCGAAAGCAATATTTCCTATTATCAGGTTGAATGGAAAAGACCGGGGTATTCGGTGGAAGGCAACCCTGCGTTGGTTTGTGGTGAAGGTACTTACTCGGTCAGGGCTTACGACCCATTCACGGGTTGCGAGGATAAGACCACTACAGAAGCAGGTTTTTCATTCCCGGAAGCAGATGCCGGGGAAAACCAAACGATCACTTGCACTGAAACGGAGGCTGTCTTACAGGGGGATGAATTGACCGGCGATACTTCCATCGTATTCTCGTGGATTGGCCCCGACGTCGATACTTTCAACCAATACCAGCAAACCCTAATGGTCGATTTACCCGGTATTTATGAGCTGACTGTTACCAGTCAGGTGACTGGCTGTGCCGATACTGACGAGGTAACAGTGGCCATCGAAAATGATCCACCCTCCGTTGATGCTGGGGACGATGCCCGGTTTAGTTGTGAAACCGACACCATGTCCTTGAATGGTTCAGCAGCGGGCTTCGCCATTTCCTATGAATGGGGAACAGCTGATGGGGAAATAATTTCTGGCGGAAATACGCCCATGTCACTCATCGGGATGCCCGGCACTTACATCTTGGTGGCTACCGCTATTTCTAACGGTTGCAGCGGTTCGGATACAGTCGTTATTAAACCCTATGAACCTGTATTGTTTGAACTGGAAGTGGACAATGATTGTGAGAATGGCAGCGCTGGGAGCGTTGAAATTGTTGGCGTCGCTGGGTATGCTGCACCTTATGAGTATTCGCTCGATAGTATTGTTTTTCAAACAAATGGTTATTTCGAAGAACTTTCTTCTGGAAATTATTTGGTCACCTTGAGAGACACAAATGGCTGTGTGGAATCTGCCAACGCATTGATAGAAAAAATACCCATGCTGCCTGCTTTGGATTTTGCGGAGACCTATCATTTCTGCGGCCCAAATGACCCAGTGCTATTGGATGCTTTTGTGGATATTGATGCAAAATGGGTCAGCTATTTTTGGTCAACGGGGGCTGATACTTCCAATATTTCCATCAATGAAGCGGGTGTGCAATATCTTGAAATCGCCACTTCTTGCGAATCCATGCGGTATGAATTTGAACTGGTAGACGACTTGGCACAAGCTGCATTTTTTGAAGTGCCCAATGTCTTTACGCCCAATGACGACGGCATTAACGACATCTTCGGTCCGGTGACACCCAACCAGCCGGAGGAGTTCATCATGTACATTTTTGACCGATGGGGCAACAGGGTTTTCAATACCAATAGCTTTGAAAATTTCTGGGATGGTACTTTTAAAAACAAGGGTGTTCCAAGTGATGTCTATATCTGGAAAATCATTGCCTCTTACCACGACTGCAATGGCCTGCTGCATTCTTTTTCGTTGAAAGGGGATGTAACCTTATTGAGATAAGATATTTTTTAACCATACGTTTTAGGATCGAAATTCTATTGGATGCCCTGCTGTTTCAGCGGGCATTTTTGCCCCCTACATTCTTCATAATATTTGCGAGACATTCTTAATTGTGAACAATACCTTTGTTCCTTTCAAACAACTCACCCGTTTCTATTTGATAAATTATTAAAACAAGTAACCATCTTTCATGAAAAAACTCTACCACGCACTGCTGGCGCTCATGCTCGCAGCTCCCCTGTTTTTCGCAAAACCACAACCCTTGGAAAGTGGCCAGCGAACAGTCATTTGCCAAAGTAGGCATGGATCGGCGCATCGTCCCCGACCAATACGAAACCTTTGCCCTTGACCTGAAAGCATTGGAGCAAATTTTTAAAGAAGGATGCCCCCATGCGTTTCAGCGCAGCGGCCAAATCCAAAACCCCTGTTTTGTCCATACCAATCCCCGGTGGCAAATACCAAGACTTCAACTTTGTCGAAGCGCCCGTGATGCACCCGACTTGGCGGCTAAATTTCCCGACATAAAAACTTACGCTGGCTGGAGCGAAGCTGATCCAACGGCCTATATGCGTTTCGGCATTTTCCCAAAAGGTTTTCATGCGATGGTGTTATCTGCCTTTTTGTAAGTACGGTCTACATCGATGTGTATGCTGAGGGCGAGACAGAACATTACATCAGTTATTTCAAAAAGGATTTCCATCGGGACGAACTCTTCGTTTGCCTTGCGGATGAGCTGCCCGAAAACCAAAAACCAAAAACCAAAGGTTCTTTGAATAAGGTGGCTGGTGATTGCCAGTTCCGCACCTATGCACTGGCGCTGGCCTGCACGGGCGAATATGCTACTTTCCACGGAGGGACAAAGCCTTTGGTCATGGCGGCGTTCAATACTGCGATGGCTCGGGTGAACGGCATTTATGAAAGGGATTTTGATTTGACCATGGTCATGGTGCCCAACAACGACCAATTGATTTTTTTAAATGCTAATTCTGACCCCTACACCAATAACAGCGGCGGGACCATGCTGGGGCAAAACCAAACAACCTGCGATAACATTATCGGCAGTGCTAATTATGATATTGGCCATGTGTTCTCTACGGGCGGTGGCGGTATTGCTTCCCTTAATTCAACCTGTAGCACCAACAGCAAGGCAAGGGGGGTGACGGGTCTTTCCAACCCAATCGGCGATCCATTTTATGTGGATTATGTGTCGCATGAAATGGGGCACCAGTTTGGCGGCAGGCACACCTTCAACAGCAACCAGGGAAGTTGCAGTGGCAACCAAAGCAATGCCGCCGCAGTGGAGCCGGGCAGTGGCACAACGATTCAAGCCTACGCCGGTATCTGCGGTAGCCACAACGTCCAAAACAACGGCGATGATTATTTCCACGCATTCAGTTTGAATGAAATGGGAAATCACATCGCAGGTTTTGGCGGCAATTGCGCGGTGCTGACCCCCAATGGCAACAGCGCCCCGACCGTAACCATTACCTAATACTACGTACAGCATGCCGATCGGAACTCCGTTTGTTTTGACCGCACAGGGGAGCGATCCCGATGCTGGCAACGTGCTGACTTATTGTTGGGAACAGATGGACAATGAGACGGCCACTATGCCGCCTTCGCCCAACAACACTGGGGGGCCGGCTTTCCGGTCGCTTTCCCCGGTAGTGTCGCCGAGCCGTTATTTCCCCAACCTAAATGCCGTTATAAGTAATGTCAACGAAACTTGGGAGGTGCTGCCCAACGTGACCCGCCAGATGGATTTCCGTTGCACGGCAAGGGATAACAACCCGAACGGTGGTTGCACGGATGAGGTGGATGTTCGGCTCAATTTTACCTCAAACGCTGGCCCGTTCCTCGTGACCGAACCAAACAGTAGTGCGGTGGTATGGAATTCAAATTTCACAGAAACCGTGACCTGGAACGTGGCCAACACCAATGGTGCTCCTGTGAACGCCAGTACGGTCGATATTCTCCTTTCGGTGGACGGCGGTTTTACTTATCCGTTTACGCTGTTGACCAATACGCCCAATGATGGCAGCCAACAAGTATTGGTGCCTAATGTGGTATCAGATCAGGCAAGGGTCATGGTAAAAGCGAACAACCATGTTTTCTATGATATTTCAAATGAAAATTTCACGATCGAAATTGGCAACGTGCCCACATTTACCGTAAGTGCTCAGCCAATGGCACAGACTGGTTGTCCCGGCGACGAGGTGGTATACGTTTTTGATTTGCTTTCATTTGTTGGTTTCAATGAAGCGGTCAATTTTTCAGCAACGGGTATCCCTTCAGGAGCGACGGCTGCGTTTCAGCCAAATTTAATCATACCTCCGGGTACGGTCAGCCTCATCATCAGTGGTTTGGAAAATGTAGCGCCTGGTTCTTATACAATTGACGTTAATGCCGTAGCGATCAGCGTTTCGCAGAGCATTCCGTTGGACCTTACTGTTTTAAGCGAAGTCTCAGGGGCTGTCAGCCTGACCAGCCCTGCGGATGGGGCAACGGGCCAGTCGAGCATCAGTACCATGCTTGAGTGGGATGGGCTTCCGGCAGCGGCCAATTATGAAGTCGAGGTTTCGTTAAACCCAGATTTTCAGACGCTTGTTGATGGCGGCAACACCATTTTCCACAATTTCAACTTGTCCAATTTGACGGAGGGCGAAGTTTATTATTGGCGGGTGCGCGGGGCGAATATCTGCAACACGGGTGATTATTCGCCAACTTATGCTTTTCAGGTGGGCGGCCTTGCATGCAATACTTACGAAAGTTCTGACATCCCCAAAAGCATCCCTGCCAGTGGGGGAGGAACGACCATCAGCACTCTTCAGGTAAACGATAATTTCCCCATTGCCTCCATTTATTTGCACACGGATATTACCCACACGTGGATAGGTGATTTGCAGGCGACCATTACTGGCCCCGACGGGACTTCGGCACTCCTTTTCGACCGTCCGGGAGACCCGCAGATTACGGATGGGTGCGAAGAAGACGATATGTCGGTCGGCTTTTCGGATGGCGCTGCCAACACCTCCGATGATCTGGAAAATGCTTGTGATCCAACCCCTCCGGCTATCGAAGGAGATTACCAGCCGATAGTGCCTTTCTCCTTTTTTAGTGGCAAAAACAGCATGGGGACGTGGACGCTGTCCGTCAGCGATTTGTTCCCTACCATCGATGATGGTACGCTCGATTCTTGGTACATGGAAATGTGTGGTGCGGTCGATTTCCCACCTGCGGTTTTGCTCGAAAACAATCTCCTGACAGTCTCCCAAGGGCAGAGTGAATACGTCACCGATGATTTTCTCGAAACACAGGGAGCGGCTGCCCAAACGGTTTACATTGTTTTGTCCGTTCCGGAAAATGGCCAGCTCATTTTGCAAGGCTTGCCATTAAGCGTTGGAGGATCATTTACCCAAAGTGATATTAACAACGGCTTTCTGTCTTATATCCACGATGGGAGTATGACCACCGCCGATGATTTTTTGTTCGATGTGGTGAATGAAGCCGACCAGTGGTTGCACGGCCAATTATTTCAAATAGAAATTCTTGAAAATACCATCGTTGCCTCTGTTGATTTGACGCAAGGTTTGAGTTGTTTCGGCGATGCAAATGGCGTGATTACAGTAACGGCTTCGGGCGGCACCGATCCCCTCATGTATAGTCTGAATGGCGGAGCTGCGCAAAGCAGCAATGTCTTCACGGGGCTAGGGGAAGGCACTTACGAAGTGGTGGTCACGGATTTTGTTGGTCTCACACTGACCACCAATTCGATCTTGATCGAAAACCCATCGGCCATCACTGCAGCTGCCAGTGTAGTGGACGATGACGTAACCGTGAATGCAAGCGGTGGCACGGGGACGTTGCAGTATAGCATCAATGGAGTGGATTATCAGGCCAGCAATGAATTCTTGGATCTGGCAAATGGGGTCTATACTTTGACCGTAATGGATGACAATGGCTGTACCGAAACCGCCGAAGCCATTGTTGCTGTCAACACGTTGGTCGTTTCTGCCTTGCAAACGCAGGATGTCAATTGCTTTGAGGGAAATGAAGGGGAAATAACGGTCAACGTCGGTGGTGGCACACCCGATTTCATGTACAGCCTGGATGGCGTGAATTTCCAAAGTAGCAACGTTTTCCAAAATCTGACCGCAGGTACTTATACCGTTACCGTTCAGGATGCCGATGGTTTTCTCCAAACGGACGTGGTTGTTATTTCAGAACCAACAGCGATTACTGCCAGCGCAACAACTAATGGTTATGAAATAAACGTGGCTGCCAATGGCGGTACGGGCCTCTTACAGTACAGTATCAGCGGTGGTGCATTGCAAAACAGCAACCTTTTTTATCCCTTCCCAGCGGGTGATTATGACATAGTTGTGCAAGATGCCAATGGCTGTGAGTTGGTTATTTCTGCGACTGTCAATGTACCTGCGCTAAATGTAGGATTAACCATTTCCCAAACCCCTACTTGTGCGGATAGTAGCGATGGCTCGTTGACAGCCAACGGGCAAGGTGGGGTGCCACCTTACCAATACAGCCTCAATGGTGGTGCGTTCCAAAGCAGCAACGTTTTCAATGACCTGCCAGCGGGTGATTATACCGTTTCGGTGATGGATAGTGGTGGTTTTATCGTTGGTTCTTCCTTGGAAACAATCGTGGCGCCTGTCCCTATTGTGGCGAATGTTACATCCACAGCCAATGAAGTTACGGTCATGGCAAACGGCGGTACAGGGACATTGATGTACCAATTAGATAGCGGGGCATTTCAGGCCTCCAACATTTTTACGGGTGTAGCGAATGGGATGCACACCGTTACTGTGCAGGATGCTAATGGTTGTGAAGTGATGACGGATGTTTTGGTAAATGTACCAGCGCTGGGATTGGTGGCAACGGTTGAGCAACAAGTTAGCTGTCATGATGACAAGGATGGAGCTATCTCTATCAATGCGAGTGGCGGCATCCCTCCGTACGAGTACAGCCTCAACGGGGTAGATTTCCAAAGTGGAAATACATTTACCAATCTTGCCCCCGGCGTTTATCAGCCAACCATCAAGGATGCCATCGGACAAATATTGACGTCACCTAATGTCACCATCAACAACCCTGATCTTGTGGTGGCGGGTGGCAGTGCTTTTGGCCCGGTCATCACTGCGTCGGCAATGGGTGGTACAGGCAATTTTACCTATAGTTTTGAAAATCTGCCTTTTCAAAATGAGAATGAATACGAGGTGCTGCTAAACGGGACTTATGAAGTTGTAGTGATGGATGAAAATGGCTGTACCGATACCACCCAAGTAGTGGTAAACAAGCCAGAAGAGCTTTTCTTGACGATCCTTCCTCCGGCCTGCTTTGATTCTTTGGATGGCGAAATTTTGATCGATGGAGTGGACGGCGGGTATGCCCCCTACCAATTTTCATTAAATAATGGGCCGCTTTCCTCCGAGGTGGTTTACGGTGGCCTTGGTGCTGGCGACTATGTTTTGCTGGTAGTGGATACAACTGGCTATGAATGGTTTGCCCCTGCGCTCACGTTGGATGCACCTCCCCCGATTGTCGTGGGTACAACCGTCGTGGACAATCACTTGGCCATCAGTGGCAGTGGCGGAACGGGCGACCTGCAGTTCTCTATCGATGGCGGCTTGACTTTTCAGAGTGACAGTGTTTTTAATAACCTGCCCAACGGCACTTATGAGGTGGTTGTAATGGACGAAAACGGTTGCACAGCCACCACAACTGTAGTCATTGATTATACGAGCACCAATGAGGTGGACGGCGGTCTGCTTTTTGACGTAACGCCTAATCCGGGCCCTGGCATTTTTAACCTGACCATGCAGACCCAAGTGACTGGCAATCTGCAAATGACCGTTTATAATGCAATCGGACAAGTGGTGCACGAATTTAGGTCATCGTCGGTGGGTACTGTCCAAGAAGTATTGGATCTGAGCTTTTTGGTCAATGGTCAATACCAGTTGAAAGTGGTGAGCGGGGAGTTGTGGGGTGTGAAGCGGCTGGTGGTGATGAAATAGGAGCTGTCTTCGACGGTTCTGGGAATGCCCCTTTTTGAAGAAAAAAGGGGCATTCCCTTTTTTGGAATATTGAAAATGTTCACGCCTGTTTTCCAGACGTTATTATTTTTTTCCAAAACCAACTACCTTGCACGCCGATTTGTTTTTCTAAAAAAAGAAAACCATGACAACTCAACCCAACAACCCACTCCATGGCGTTACTTTAGAAATGATGCTTGAAAAACTGGTCAGGGAATATGGCTGGGAAGAGATGGGGAGCTACCTTCCGATCCGTTGTTTTACCAATGACCCAAGCATTAAATCCAGCTTGAAATTTTTGCGGCGGACTCCATGGGCAAGGGCCAAAGTGGAGGAAATGTATTTACAGTCATTGGAGGAAGATTAATTTTATTGCTCCGTATTTATTTAGTTGGCTGTAATCATTTATTCTAATTTAAATTTAATTACTAAATCAATTAATTCTCATTTTTAGAAATTGAATTTTGCCTAATTAAAAAAAAAAGCTTGCTAAATAAATTAGGTGACTTTAATTTTTTTTATTTTCCAATAAAAAACGGATTTTATTTTAATTTAATAAATCCATTTAATTGAACCATTTATATGAAATTTGAAGCCTATAATTTAATGCCGGAAGTGATGAAAGGGGTCGAAGAATTAGGCTTTAAAAAGCCGACCGACATCCAGTACAAATCCATCCCACCGATCCTCCGTGGAGAAGATGTATTGGCCGTAGCACAAACCGGTACGGGGAAAACTGCGGCATTTGCCATTCCTATTTTAAATAAATTATATTCCTTCAAAAAAAACACCAGCCGGGTCGATGGGGTCAAGTGTATTGTCATGGTGCCAACCCATGAGTTGGCGTTGCAGATTACGGGGGTATTTGACGAAATAGGCCGCTATACCAATATTAAAACGCTTGCTTTGATCGGAGGTGTCGACCAAGATCCGCAAATTGAAACATTGGAAAAAAAGGTAGATGTTTTGGTCGCTACACCGGGAAGAATGTTCGACCTGATCAGCCAGGGGCATCTAAAAGTACACCGGGTGGAAACGCTTATTTTGGATGAGGCCGACCACATGCTCGATTTGGGATTTATTAAAGATATAAGGGATCTCTCCGCCAAGTTGCCATTAAAAAGGCAAACGCTTTTTTTCTCCGCAACCATTAGCGAGCGGATAAAAAAATTAGCTTATTCGCTTATCAAGCAAACGGCGATTCGCATTCAAGTTTCTCCAAAAGACCCCGTCGCAAAAAATATTGAGCATGCCGTGACTTATATCGAAATGGACGACAAACGTTTTTTTCTGGAGCGGCTGATAAAGGAGAATGAAGAGAGTAAAATATTGGTTTTTGTCCGTACGAAGGTAAGGGCCGAACGGGTCAGTAAAGCCTTGGAAAGAGTGGACATTAAAAGCCTCGTCATTCATAGCGACAAGGACCAAGCGGAACGCAACAAAGTGATGCGTCATTTTCGGGACGGGAAAATAAAAATCCTCATAGCGACGGATGTGACTGCCCGCGGCATCGATATTCCGGATGTTGATATGGTCGTTAATTACGACCTGCCCGATAAGGCAGAAAATTATGTGCACCGTGTCGGTCGGACCGGAAGGGGACGAAATAAAGGGCAGGCTATTTCATTTATCAGTGAAGGGGAAAAACCAATGCTTGAAGAAATTGAAAAATATGTCCACAAAAGAATTAAGGTGTTAAATATCGACAAGGCAGAATATGAGAACACCATTCTTTTTTCTGATGATTATGGAAAGGATATTAAAAAATTAATGGCAGAGGCCGAAGCTTACGAAGAGGCTAAAAAGAATAGGAAAAAGAAAAAAAGGAAAAAATAGATTTGAATAAATAAATGCATTAAATGTTTTAGATTAAATCTACTTATTTCTGAAAATTAATTTGAATTAATTAAAAAAATAAACCCTCTAAAATGTCACATCCTAACCAGCAATTAATTCAACAATTTTATGAGGCTTTTCAAAAAGGGGATGCAGAAAAAATGATCGACTGCTATCATCCCGAAGTCGTATTTGAAGACCCGGCTTTCGGACAGTTGAATGCAACAGAGGCAGCCAATATGTGGCGTATGTTGATTGAAAGGGGGAAGGGGAATATTGACATTGTATTTTCGGACGTGCAGGCAGACGAAAAAAAAGGCTCGGCGCATTGGGAAGCGAAATACCCATTTTCCAAAACTGGCCGAAAAGTGCACAATGAAATTGATGCG
The DNA here is from genome assembly GCA_041392505.1 of Saprospiraceae bacterium. Lineage (GTDB taxonomy): Bacteria > Bacteroidota > Bacteroidia > Chitinophagales > Saprospiraceae > UBA6168. Next base: position 53,777 of record JAWKLX010000008.1, read on the forward strand.
ACGTTTGCATTTCAGGGTGGAAAAATTATTAAACACACTGATGAATTTGATCTCTGGAAATGGTCGTCCATGGCTCTGGGCCTGCCGGGAACGATGCTCGGGTGGTCGCCCTTTATGAAAAATAAAATACGCCAACAAAGCAGGGGGCTTTTGGAAAAATATATGGGCAAATAATCATCGATAAAATCAGGGTTATACTTTTTTTTAAGAAAAAGACTGGCTACAAATTTTAAGATTGGTCACAGGCTGGTTTGTCGCCAAATAGAATACATTCCCTTCCTTACGTCTCTGGTAATTTTCAATAGAAATTTCCTTTCTTTTTTTATGAATATGAAATAGACATATCATACACGCTGCATGGGTAAAAAATTGGTATTCGGTCGAGGTGAGAAAGAAGAATTAAATGCCTATTATTGTAATTCAAAAATATAATAGGTCATGGATCAACGAGTCCTTTTATCGAAAATCTCCCATTTTTGGGACTGGTTTCAAGAGAACGAACAGATGTTCAAAGAGGTAACCGACCCACAGGCCTTGGTAGAGGCGATGGACAACCAGATATTGGAGTTTGGTATGTTTTCTTGGGAAGTTGGTGAAGGTAAAACGAGGCCGTATTATTTATTGGTTTCACCCAATGGCAATGGCAACCGTCTCGAAATCAGTTATAAATTGATGGAAGCTGCCCCCGATCTAAGGGATTGGGAGTTTCATTACTGCAAGCCACCTAGGGCCTGGGATTATCGGATAGAGGTCTATGACCAATTTTTGGTAAGTCAACAGATTGACGCGTCCGAATGGGAATATGTTTTGGTGAAAACACCAGATAACTTGGTGGAGGTAATTATTCAGGCCAATAACATGTCCAACGTTGACCCAGAAGATAAATTAAACGCGGCCGAAACAGCCCTGATTAAAATATTGGGGGAGGAATTGGTGATTGATTATTTGTGTGCGTTGGAGGTGGTATCTGAGTTCAGCCCTGAACACGAACATTATTGTCAGGCCATGCGTACCCTACGCCGCAATTTCGAGAAATTAATAGGGAAAGGTCGTTGAGCCATCCTACCATTGGTGGCAGTTTTGGCTGATAATATTTGAAAAAAAATGGCCGGAGGAAATTCATCCCTCGGCCATTTTTTATTTGCTTTCACGAGGTCAATTTTCAACTGATAAGGGGTGGGCCGAGGTGAGGATATATTCCAATTCTTGCATATGGTTTCTTTTTTCGGCAACTCCCGGAGCGAACAAAAAACCATCTACGAAAATCAGCTCGCCACGGTCTTGATCGAGCATCAGGTTGCTGACAAATGCCCCTCCCTTGAAATCGTTTACCATTTCCCAGATACCCCTTGCCTGAACAGTATAGAAGCCGTTCATCGTTTTCTTTTCGACAAACATTGGAAGGTCAACATCATTGATTTGCATGTAGGTGTCGGGCTGTTGAGAGGTGATTATCTTCCCTACTTCGTTCCTTATTTTTTTAATGCCTTCGTACGTCAGTTGGTCTTCACTAGTATATTTTCTATGATGTATAAGAATATTGGCCACCACGTCGCGGTCGTCGCTCCTTAGCCATACCGTGTTGGTAGAGGTATTGTGTAGGATTTTTTTGAAGCTGCCGGGTATCTTCATATCAAACCCAAATGATGCGGCAATATCATCCTGGAGGGCATTATTAATGCCGGTCTGGTAAGCATTGGCCTCTACCATCTTGGCATCTTGTTCATTGATCCGGCGAGCTACGGGAGGGAAATTTTTGATGATGTTTTCAGTAAGTTTTTCTTCCCCAAATCCAACAAAGTAGAAAAGCTGTTGATTGAGCGCCCATTTGTTTTGAGCAACTATGGTAGTGAAGCCTTTGTCGATTCGGGCTTCTTCAATTTTCGTAGCCCCGACATCATGGCGAACCTGCTGGGCAGTAATGGAGTTTTCATTGTCCATATCAGCCAGGAAAATAAAGCACTTAAAATGCTTTTTGGCTGGGCTCTTAGCCAACTCCTCCGGTGTCATGTGCTGGATGTCGAAAATAGGTTCGGGCTGAGGCAGCAATATATAAGGAGCAGCGAAATAGTAAAAAAAGGAATCGCCCACGGCCCCGTTCCACAAGGAAGAGTCGGCAATGACAAAAATTTGGTTCGGGCGGCCATAAGTGTTTGGGAGTCGATTGACTGGAGCAGGCGAATTTATATGTTCGGTAGGTTCGGCAGCACACCCCCAAAGAAGAGCCAAGGCGGATATGATTGTTATTATTAAGTATCTCATTAATGATAGTTTTGAGCAAAATTAGGATAAAATGGATTGAACCATCATACTGTATCAAAGATGCCTACCCTTGGTTTTTTGGTGGAAAATATTTCATAAACTAAAAAATGCTGGCGACTAATGTTGCCAGCATTTTTTAGTTCATAGATTGGATTGCTGTCAGGGAAGGCCATTAAACTGGTTAAATAAACCTTCGAACGAATTGCCTCCTATCTTTTTTGCTTTCTGTTCGAACCAAAACCTTGGCGCTTGGATTTTGTCGCCCGTCATCGTGTCACACCGGAAAAACAGGTAATGGAGTTGGAGGTTTTGTCCGATTCTATTGATTAATTTATTCAAGCGAGCATTTGCTTCCCGCGGGGCACTATAAAGGGCCTCTTGGCGCCATGCATAATATATTTCATCATGAAGTTCTATAAGGTCGAGGGTTGATTCATCATCAATGAATTTTTCTGAATACCGACGCGCAAGCAATCCGTGATTGATTCGCTTGCCTTTCACATGCGTCTCGATTTCTTGAAATTTGAAGGTATCGTGGGTTAGGGCAACCAAACGCAATTGTTGGTAAGTTGTATCATCGGTTTTAAGCTGTTTAATATTCTCTAAAACTTCCACAATGTGAAAACCGACTTTCCCTTCCGGGTGGCCAAAGCGGGGGACGCCCCAATTAAGCCCAATTTTAAACTCTGGCTGCTCCAACAGTTTTGACTCCAATGTAGATATTGGAGGGATTAGTTTTCTGAAATCAATATAACTGGGGTGGGGCTGATTTTTAGTATAATTCATTAGGGGAGGAGAAGGTACATTCTGGGTGGATGCGATCATAAGCTTTTGATTGGTTTTATTTAGAAGTTAGACAAATATGCGATAATGGTTAGGGTTCTTTTGGGCTGAATCTACTGGCAATATTAAAAATAAAAAACCATTAACTGCCTTGTATTGATAGCCTGTTAATGGAAAATAGTTGCCCGATAGTTAAGGTCAAGTTAAACCAATATTTTTGAAAACCAACCCTTGAAGGTCAGCGTTAATTGGTTCGTAATTTATTACCATTTTCATAATAAAACAAATCATAAGTAGAAGTGAATAACATCAGCAGCATTTTATAAAAAATACATTTTATCTTTCATTTTTTTATAAAATATTGAATAACAGTGCGCTGTGGCTTATTTTGTCGAGGTTCATCTTATCATTTAATTATGAATTTAATTTTGTTGAGAAAACAGAAAACAATTTTTAAACATAAAAAACTTTAAAAAATGAAGCAAATAATTTCTTTATTCTTGGCCAGTGTGTTGGGTGGAGTGGTTGCCTTGGGAGGCTATTTTATATTGAATGATAACCAACCTTCTCCAGGTCAAATTGAACAGCATTTTGCTAAAAATGTGAACAATTTAAATGTGGGTAGTGGGGAAGGGGTGAACGTGCCTTTTGATTTTACAGAAGCAGCTGAAAAAGCGACACCTGCCGTGGTGCATATTTCTGCAAGGGCGACACATACGGCGTCACGGGAAAATCGGCAGCAACAAGGACAAAACCCGTTTTTCAATTTTTTCGATAGCCCGCTGTTCAATCTCGATATACCCCAACAAGGAACAGGGTCTGGCGTGATTTATACCCAAGATGGGTACATCATTACCAACAACCATGTTGTTGAGTTTGCTGACGAGGTAGAGGTGACAACCGTTGATAAGAAGACCTATAAAGCCACGGTGGTAGGGACTTATCCAGATGGCGATTTAGCCGTTTTGAAAATTGATGCGAATAACTTGCCGACCCTTCGATTGGCCGATTCAGATGCCGCTAAAATAGGGGAGTGGGTGCTTGCAGTTGGTAATCCGTTGGAACTGGAGTCTACAGTTACAGCAGGAATAATCAGCGCTAAGGGGCGTGACATCAACATTATCCGTAAAGATTTAGCCATTGAATCCTTCATTCAAACAGATGCTGCTGTGAATCCGGGAAACAGCGGCGGAGCTTTGGTAGATGCTTATGGAAGGCTGTTAGGTATCAATACTGCAATAGCTACCCAAACTGGTTATTTTCAAGGCTATTCTTTCGCTATTCCTATCAATTTAGCTACTAAAATTGTGGACGATATCATCGAAAATGGCAGCTATCAAAGAGGGTTTCTCGGCATAAATATTGCAGATTTGAACGAGAAAGACGTACAAATGTTAGGTCTTGAAAATGCACAGGGAATACTAGTGGCGAACGTCGTAGACGGTGGTGCAGCCCAATTCGCAGGTGTCCTTCCCAATGACGTAATCATTGAGGTGGACAATAAAAAAGTAAAGGCTTCTCCTGAACTTTTAGAGGCGATTGGTGGTTTAAAAGTAGGTGATCAAGTTTCACTGACCATAAATAGAAGTGGTGAAATCATGACAATCCCTATTCGGCTAAAGGCCGCAAACTGATAATGTGTAATAACTGTTGATGCCGTTTTAAGAGTTTATTAACAAAAATCAAGGCAACATTTCCCAATGGTCAACGGTTATTAGAAGCATAAAAAGACTTGTTTAAAGTTGGTTTTTCGTTTTGTTTTGATGCGTCTGTCTTGCTTTGGCTAGGCAGACGTTTTTTTTTTGCTCTTTACTCAAATTCTATACGTTTAAAATAAATGTAATTCAGGCTGCATGGTTTCTGGAATTTGCTTTATACTTTTATCGTAAAACAAATGCTCATGAGAAACTTGCTCCGACCTATCGCTGATTTTTTCTATTTACTATATCCTCATCTTTGCTTGGCATGTGGTACAGAAGCACCTCCTTACGATAAGGATATTTGTATTAAATGTGAGGCTACCTTGCCTCTTTCGCATTTCCATAAAACCAAAGAAAACCCTTTTACCGAGCGCTTTTGGGGAAGGGTAAATTTGGAGACAGGTGCAGGTATGTTCCTGTTTACAAAACAAAGCCGGGTGGCCCATTTGATGCATAATTTCAAGTATAACGGTAAAAAGCAGATCGGGCTGATCCTGGGAAAACGGTATGGCCACATGCTAAACCGAGAGCCCCATTTTCAGGACATTGATTGTATAGTTCCTGTGCCACTGCATTGGAAAAAAGAAAGGCAAAGAGGCTATAATCAAAGTGAAATGTTTGGTAATGGGCTTTCTGAGAGCATGGGTATTCCATGCATTAAAGATGGTCTCGAACGATTGTCTCATACCGATTCACAAACGAAAAAATCGAGACAAGCAAGATTGGAAAACATGAAAGGGGTTTTCGCAATAAAACGAGAAAAAGCCTTAAAAAATAAACATGTATTATTGGTAGATGACGTGTTGACTACTGGTTCTACTTTGGAGGTTTGTGCCAACGAGATATTAAAAGTGCTAGGAACAAAAATCAGTATGGTGACCATGGCGGTTGCGGTGAATTGATCTTTGATTAAAGTTCAAATGGAGGTTGTATTAAAAAATGTGGATTCTACTTTCGATGCTGATGATTATGATTAGTTATGACTTCAAAATGACTTTTGATACAGTCCCTTTTTTTTATAATAGTTATTTACAATATCACTCCTCCAATGCATTGATAACATCAAAAGCAGATTGGAAAATACAATAATGATCCATCTTCCGTATTGGTAAATAATTTGTTGCTGTCATTTTTCTTTTTGGGGAGAGTATGAATAAACCGTTAAACCTTCCAAGGGCTTATCATACATCGGCAATAGCCAACTAAATAAATATCCAAAAACAAAACAGGTAATAAAACCCGATGCCGTATAAAGCAATAAATTAAATGGTTTATAAATGCCCACAAAATATTGTACGACTGCGCTTAAAATTAACCCTATTAAAACCCCTGCGCCGTTTGCTTTTTTGGTAGCCAGCCCCAATAAAAAAACACTGCCCAAACCTCCAGTCATTAATCCTATTATTTTTAAAAATTCATCCCAAATGGACTTTACATTTAAAGTGGCAAATAAAATAGCGACTAAAATGCCACCCATTCCGATAGCCAGCGTAACCAACCTGCCTACGGTCACCGCATTAAATTCTTTTTTAAACAATTGGTGGAAATCCATCGTATAGGCCGTCGCCGCCGAATTCATGCTGCTGCTCAAACTTGACATGGCTGCAGCAAATATCCCGGCAATCAACAGCCCCGAAACACCTGTTGGTAATTGGGAAATAATATACCATGGAAAGAGGGCGTCGTTGGAAGTCATGGTATGCAGCATTTGGTTGGGGTTCGTTTTATAATAGGCATACAAGGCCGTTCCCATAAAGAAAAATAACCAGCCCAAAATGAATCCGATCGCCACAGTGGTCCAAATACTTTTAGTTGCGTCTTTATTTGATTTGGTGGTTAAATATCTTTGCACCATAGACTGGTCGGAGCCATAAGTTGTTAAATTAATAAAAAAACCGCCGAACACCACCACCCAAATATTGGGCTCGTCTAAATTAAATGATAGGTCTAAAATGTTGAATTTATTATTCTCCTTACCAATAGATATAATTTCGGTGACCCCATTTTCAAGCTCGTAAGAAATAAAAATTACGCTCAGGATAATCCCTCCGTATAAAATAAACACTTGGATTACATCGGTCCAAATAACTGCTTCAATCCCGCCCATAATGGTGTATGCCAGACTAATGATCCCGATCAAAATAATGCAAGTAATTACGTCAAAATCGGCCACTACATTCAATGCCACGGCAGGCAAATACAGGATAATGCCGATCCTGCCTAATTGGAAAATAATAAAAAATAAACTGCTGATAAGTCGCGTTGCGAGGTTGAATCTTTTTTGCAAATATTCATACGCGGTCGAAACGTCCAATCCCCTGAAAATGGGTATGTATAAATAAGCAATAATGAATGGTACAAATAGAAGGGATAACCGGATTAAAAAGTAAGACCAGTCGGTGGCAAATGCTTTTGCTGGGACCGCTACGTACGTTATGGCACTAAGCCCTGTCCCGATCAAGCTTAACCCTGCTGCCCAAAATGGAATTCTTCTCCCTCCTTTGAAATAATCGTCCGCCGTTTTTTGTTTTTTAGAAAAATAAAAACCGATCCACAGCATGACCATAAAATATAAAATCAAAACGATGGTATTTATTAAGCCAAAACCAGACACTTTTTCGGTTATTTTTATTTTATATACAGTGTATTTGTTAGGAGCATTTTTTGAAGCTGTCAAAATGCCATTTTCCGTTTCCCCAATTATTTCATTAATGGTGAAAGGTAGTGGGCGACCCACTCCCGTATAAGTGTTAGTAATTGTATTTAAAACGCCGACCTCGCTGCTGCCTGAGCGTTCCGATGCGTATGATTTAAAAAATAAAATACTTGAATTTCCAATCGCTTTTGTTTGCGGAATAAAAGGGGCTTTAAAAGAGGCTATACTGGCTAAATCTATATCGATAGTTTTCCATTTTTTTGTATTTAAATTGTATTTAAATATTTCTTGTTCAGACTGATTGATAAACAAACAATCGTCTGTTCCATCGCTTTGGACAACCAAAGATGCCCAATTTTTATTTTCTTCGAGAGGTGAATCGATTGTTTCCCAATTATTATTTGAATTGCTTAAATCGAGAATAAACAATTTTTTATTTATTGTCGCATTCGACAAATATCCCCCGGCTACATATAACTTACTTTTGAAAAAAGCAGCCCCCGCAAAAGCAAGAGGAATAGGTAAAGGCCGCAAGGTGTCAATTGCTACTTTTTGTGAATCTTTATCCCATTTTATATGAAAAACATGGCTGCTGCTTCCAGTGGGGGTGAGTCCCCCAATACAATATACCCCATTGGGTGAAATGGCTGAAGCGGCGAAACTGATAGGGGCAAAAGGTCGGTCAATTAATTGAGGGTTTTGAAAGTTATTTTTCTGGGGATTTGGATAGGCTATTATTTTTGGTTGCCAATTAGGTGGACTATTTTCTTCAAGATTAAAATCCGTCAAACTGTCCACACCTCCCATTATCATCAATACATCTTCGTTGGCGAACCAAACAGCTCCTTGGTAATTAAAATCAATAGTCCCTAATTCGCTTATTTCCAAAAAAGAATTTTGATTTTCTTTTTGGGCAATTATTCCATTTAAAAATAAAAAGGCAAAAAGGCATGACCAAATAATTTTCATTCTCTCCATGAATGGCAGTTGGCAATTTATGTTTTTATTTGTCTCTGAGTGGGAAAGGCTGAACGGTGCTGGGGTGAATTGATGGATGGTGTTTCAACTCATTTTTACTCAAACCTAATCCAAAATTAAAATTATGAATAAATCAAAGGTATCATGTTTTTTCTTGGTTGCAATATCTATTTTTTCTTGGGTGGCTTGCCAGAAAAAAGAAATAAAAGACTTTGTACCCGTCATTCAAAACGGCATTCAAATAAATACCGTGCCGATGGGAAATAAATGGAAAGCAGCGGACGGCTACATTTTTTGTTCCGGGAAAGGGGATGATTTCGACAATATGATGTACAGTTCTTTTTATGTCAATGACAATGATTTTCACGTGAAAATGAAAATCAGTTTTGATACTATTGGAGAAACGACCTCTATTTTTTTATTTTTTAACAACCACTTCGGATTCGATTCTGATGATAAAGGCCCGGGCACGAAGGAACGGTTGTTTATGTACACGCCGAAGTACGATTCCCTCCTATATTTTCAGCCATCGGCTGAGATGTTCAGCCCGAATGTCCCTTTTCAGTTTGAAGTTATTCGGACTGGAGACTCTATCTCTTTTTTGATTGACCAACATTTGGTGACCAAACAATCCACCGATTTTTTCAGTGGCCCTTTGCGGGGAAGTATGGGGATTCGGCCGTGGAGGAACCGGATAAAGATTTACGATTGGGCAATCAGCGGCCAAACGGAGCCATTTCCAGATATTGATTACGTATTCAAAAATGGGGAAGGGGAGTATGCCTGCTTCAGGATTCCGGCAATAATCCAAGCAAAAAATGGAGATCTTTTGGCCTTTGCAGAAGGCCGGAAAAACAGCTGTCGGGACAATTATGATGTAGATATGGTCATGAAAAAATCCACTGACAACGGGCAGACTTGGGGGCCGTTGGTGCTTATCTGGAACGACAGCACCAATACTTGTGGCAATCCCGCCCCTATTGTTGACCTGGAAACAGGAAGGGTGCTTTTGTTCGTCAATTGGCAGTTGGGCAGCGACCGCATCGAGGCGATCAAAAGCAGAACAAGCACCGATACGAAACGGATGTTTTTGTTTACCTCCAATGATAACGGGGACTCTTGGTCAGAAAAAAGGGAAATGACCAGTCAAATGAAATTGCCGGGCTGGGATTCTTTCGTCGCTGGCCCCGGCTCGGGCCTGCAAATGCGGAATCCTACTTACAAAAACCGCATGGTGCTGCCCTGTCATTTTTCAACTATTGAAAATGGAAAAATCGAAATCAAGTCCAACCTCATTTACTCGGATGACGGCGGGGACAATTGGGTTATCGGAGGTATTTCCCCTGAAACGGATAATAACGAATGTGAAGTGGCCGAGATCAGCAACGGAGGGTTGATGGTCAATATGCGGAAGGCTTCCAAGCGGATCAGTGCAAGGAGCGTAGCCTACAGTTTTGATGGTGGTGCGACGCTCGAAAACCAGCATTTCGACGATGAACTAATCGGCCCGACCTGCATGGCCAGCCTCGATAATTATGTTGCTGAAAATGGCAAATTGGTTTGCCTTTTTGCCAACCCCAACCACCAATTCAGCCGGGAGAACCTAACCATACAACGAAGTTTTGATGATGGGGAAACCTGGGAAAAATTTCAAACGGTTTTTAAAGGGTACAGCGGTTATTCCGATCTTGTCCCGATGCAAAATGGGCAGGTGGGGATCATTTTTGAGTGTGGTAAAATACGTTACAGCGATGGGCTTGCTTTTCGGAGTTATGATTGGGAATGAGTTATTTAACTGATGTTACGCAGAGGATAAAAAAACACCATTTCATGCGGGCCGAAACATTGCTTAAGCCTTTTGCATCATCCTGCTCGGCCCTCCAAGGGTTTCTAAGGGGCAGCGTCGGTTCACGAAACCGACGCTGCCCCTTAGAAACCCTTGGAGGAGCACGTTGTGGCGTTCCAATAGGCGAGGATCATGCTGCTCCGCATTTTGTACGTAACATGAGTTGTTTAATTTAAATTGCGATGAATCAAGTTTCATTAATTCTGGGCCGAATGGTGTTCAGATCACTTCGCATCACTCTACTCGGCCCAGTAGGGATTTAATATTCTTCTCAACTGGAACCAACCTATTTCCCAATTTTCAAAAGACCTTTTAATTTTTCTATCATCCCAAATATCAAATCGTTGAATTCCAACGAGATATTAAAATATGACACGGCCCCTATATAAGCTCCGCCGATCACTATTGATTTTATCAAAATATCCAACAAGGCCAAGCCGGTCGAAGGGATAAGAACGCTGAGCAAATAAACGGCTCCGGCGATTGTCAAAAGCCACAAAGTTTTCCAAGAAAAAGGCTGCATGTTGAAACGCCACTGGATGAAAATCAATTTCACCAAGTTGTAAAGGGTAAGGGAAGCCAGCGTGGCTGCCGCTGCGCCGATGATCTGGAAGCGGGGGATCAGGATCAGGTTGGCGAAAATATTGAACGCAGCCATCAAAAGGATCGAGTAAAAACCGAAACGGTAATATTTGGAATAACTGATGATCTGGTTGTTGATGCTTGTGCCCATGTCAATAAGCTTGGCCAAGCCAATCAAAAAGACAATCATGACGCCGCCTTGCATTTCCTCACTTTTGGGCATCAGGGAAAACAGGTCTTCGATGGAGGCCATGATCCCGATGAATAGCAGCAGCCCTACTACCAGCAGGTTGATGGAGGTGCCTTGGTATAGTTTTTTTACATGTTCAAAATTTTTTTCCTGAATGGATGTTGTAATGATCGGCCCGGAAATCTGTGCGACAGCTGTGGTCGGTATCGCAATCACATTAGCGATGAACAAGGAGATATTGTAAGCCCCGTTGCTTTGGAAATCCAATATTTTGGTCACCATAAAAGAATCTATGCGAAAGGCAAGGACGCTCCCGACGCTACTGAAAAGACTGAATACGGCAAACGCACGGATGGCCTTTAGCCGCTCTTTTGTCAACAAACTAAAATCAGGCTTCAACCGCAACTGCCGCAACCAAAACAGATAGCCAACACTCCCGAGCAGGGCAAGGGTAAAGGTGATCATGATCCCATCAACGACCTGTTCGATGGCTATCATTTGCCAAATAAACAGCAGGATCAATATCGGCAAGCCGACCTTGATCAGGTTGGGGAAAACGGCAGGGATCGCTATGCGGTGAAAGTTTGAGCTGTAATTGACAAACAATTGGAGGAACGCCGTGATGATCGCCAAGGGCACGAGGTAGGGTAAAAACTGGCGATAGATAGGGGGCTTTTCTGCAAACATTCCGTAAAACTGCCCTTTGAATAACAGGGCCAGAAGAATGAAGACCACACTGCCAATAGACACCGACAACACCAAGAAAAACAGGAACCCTCGGTGCCCTTTCTCTTCGTCCTTGAACTGTGGAAAAAAACGGATGGAAACGCCACTGAACCCCATCAGGATAAAGGGGACAGCCATCTGAGCAGTATCAATCACAAACCGGGCAAGCCCGTAGGTGTCCTTGTCCAGCGGATAAATAAAAATAGTGCTAATGGCTGCGATGCCAACCGCAAGGTAATTGATGATGCTCTGCTTAATACTCTGACGCTGGATAACCCCCATAGCTGAGTAAAATTTCGCCCAAATGTATCAAATAATGTTTCTTAAACAAGATGAACCTTGACTATGCCCATTCTGGAATGATCTTTATAAGGTTTCATAATTCGGCTGAAAGTGCCTCAGCAAAGACCAATCCCACTTTACTACTTGCTTTTATACTTTTGCAACATTAAAAATTAATCAAATATAATAGATGCTTGATTTAAATGGAAAGTCCATCCTCATTACAGGTGGCACCGGTTCGTTTGGTAAAAAATTCGTCCAGACCATCTTGGAAAGATACCCTGATGTTAAGCGGCTGGTCGTCTATTCCCGCGATGAGCTGAAGCAGTACGAGATGTCGCAAACTTTTTCCCCAACCAAATACAAGGCTTTGCGCTATTTTATTGGGGATATCCGGGATGCCGACCGCTTTAAAAGGGCCTGCAAAGGGATCGAGATCATCATCCATACGGCTGCCCTGAAGCAAGTTCCCACTGCGGAATACAACCCTTTTGAGTGTATCAAAACCAATGTGTTGGGAGCTCAAAATGTGATCGATGCTGCGTTGGATACTGATGTGAAAACAGTGGTCGCCCTCTCCACCGACAAAGCCGCTGCTCCCATTAACCTTTACGGAGCGACGAAGCTGTGCTCCGATAAACTGTTTGTGGCTGCCAACCGGATTAAGGGGGAAAAGAAATTGGCTTTTTCGGTTGTTCGCTATGGCAATGTCATGGGCAGCAGGGGGTCGGTCATCCCATTTTTCATGAATAAAAGAAAAGAAGGGGTCGTCCCCATCACCGACGACCGCATGACTCGTTTCAACATCTCTTTGGAAGAAGGCGTGGAAATGGTGCTGTATGCGATCCACAATGCTTGGGGAGGGGAAATATTTGTCCCGAAAATACCTTCTTATAACATCACAGAATTGGCGACAGCTGTTTGCCCTGATTGTGAGCAAAAAATAGTGGGCATCCGTCCAGGGGAAAAGATCCACGAGGAAATGATCACCGAGGCCGATTCTTACACGACGTATGATCTGGGGAAATACTATGTCATCTTGCCGCAAGTGCCCACTTGGTCAACCGAAGAGTACATCCAGCATTTCAAAGCCACCAAAGTGCCACAAGGTTTCAGTTATAATTCTGGCACCAATGACGAATGGCTAACAGTGGAACAGCTCCGCAGCCTCATCAAAAAATACGTTGACCCTAACTTTTCAGTCTAATGAAAATCATACCCTACGGCAAGCAGCACATCACCGATGAAGATGTCGAAATAGTCATCCAAAGCCTAAAAGGAGATTTGATTACCCAAGGCCCAACGATTGCCGAATTTGAGGAAAAATTTTCCGCTTACATCGGCTGCAAATATTCCGTTGCAGTGGCCAATGGGACGGCAGCCCTTCATTTGGCGGCGATGGCTTTGGATGTCGATGAAACCTCTAATGTCATCTGTAGTCCGATCACTTTTGCGGCCTCTTCCAACTGCATTTTATACTGTGGAGGGCAAGTGACTTTTGGGGACATTGACCCCAAAACAGCTACGCTCGACCTGGCGTCCGTTCGGGCTTTGCTCGAAGCTTCTCCTAAAGGCACTTACTCGGGCATTGTCCCTGTCGATTTTACCGGGTATCCAGTCAATTTGGAAGCATTCAGGGAATTGGCAGATGAATATGGGCTGTGGATCATCGAAGATGCCTGCCATGCGCCGGGGGGCTATTTTACCGACAGCAAAGGCCAACATCAATTTTGTGGAAACGGCCATTTTGCAGAGCTGGCTATTTTTTCTTTCCACCCAGTGAAGCACATCGCTTGCGGGGAAGGGGGCATGATTACCACTAACAGCAAGGAACTCTACGAAAAACTGCTCATCCTCCGGACCCATGGCATCACCCGGAGGGAAGACCTGATGCAGGAAAACCACGGCGGCTGGTATTATGAAATGGTAGAGCTCGGTTACAATTACCGGCTGACTGATTTTCAGGCGGCCTTGGGTATCTCTCAATTGTCGAGGGCCGATGAAGGGCTGCAAAGACGCAGGGCTTTGGCTGCTCAATACGATAAGGCTTTTGAGGGGACTACCATCACACCACTTGCGTCGGATAAGGGACACGCCTATCATTTATACGTAGTGAAAATTGACGACAGGAAAGGCCTTTACGATTTTCTGCGGGAGCACGGCATATTTGCCCAAGTGCATTATATCCCCGTGCATACGCTGCCGTACTACCAGCGATTGGGGTATGAGAAAGGAACTTGCCCGAATGCCGAAGCCTATTACGAAGAATGTTTGAGCCTGCCCATGTACCCAACTCTAACGGATGCGGAGCAAGCATTTGTTATTGAAAAAGTCAAAAAGTTTTGTCAGGGAAATGGCGGTAAATAAATGGATAACGGCAACGTAAAATACAAAACATAATAAAACACATCTATCAATGCGGAGCAGGATACGATTATTTCAAATCAACTTTTTCAAGTGCTCCTCCAAGGGATTTTTAAGGGGGAAAACGGATTGAAAATCCGTTTTCCCCCTTAAAAATCCCCACAGGGGCACCCCGAAGTAAATTCGGGGCAGGCTGTTGGGAGGTTGCCAAAAGATGGGGTGATGCTGCCCCGCATTGTATAAGTTTAATTTTGTTATATACTCAGCGCCAATGGCCAACATTTAATAAAATCGACATTTTAAAGGAGTTAATGGCAAAACAAGGCAAAATATTCTTCCGGGCAGATGGGCATACAGCTATGGGTTTGGGGCATGTCGTTCGTTCTTTGGCATTGGCGGAAATGTTGAGAGCGGATTTTGAAGTCCATTTTATGATCCGCAACCCTTTGCCCTTCCTTCAACAACAAATCCTGGAAATTTGCGAAAGTGTCATCGAATTGCCCACCATTGAAGATGACCTGCTCGAAGCACAACATTTGGTCGAAACTCACTTTACTGGCGATGAAATAGTTGTGTTGGACGGCTATCATTTTAATACCGAATACCAAAGGTTGATCAAGAAAAAAGGAAATAAGTTGATCTGTATCGATGATATTCACGCCTACCATTTTGTCGCCGATGTCGTCATCAACCATGCCGGGGGCATTAGCGAAGCGGACTATTCGGGAGAGCCTTACACTCAATTTTACCTGGGCTTAGAATATGCACTTTTAAGAAAACCATTTAGGGAAGCTGCCCAAAACAGGGACTATTCAGCAAGGAAGGGCAACAACTTGTTTATTTGTCTGGGCGGTGCCGATCCCAAAAATGACACCCTGTCCGTCCTGCGTAAGTGCGAGCAGCTAAACAACTTGCGCAAATGTTATGTAGTGGTCGGGGCGGCCTATCAGTTCAAAAATGAAATGGAAGCGTACCTAAAAACAACGAGCTTGGACGTTGAGCTGCTGACGAATCTCTCAGCCGAAGACATGGTGAGTTATATGAAAAAATGTGAGGCGGCCATCACTTCCCCCAGCTCTGTTTCATTGGAATACCTGAGTGTGGGCGGATGCCTATATTTGAAATTGATTGCAGACAACCAAAAAAGAATCGGACAATATTATCTCGAATCGGGTTTCGCTGCCCAATTTGACATTGCCAACGGAGAGCTTGTTCATTTTAAAAAATCCAATGAAATAAACCAGCTTCTCGATGGCAACCAAAATATTAAATATGCTAAAATTTTTAAATCACTTATCCATTAATCAGGAAATGGAGAAATAGGAAATTGATGGATTATTGCACTGTGTAAATGTTCGTTTATAAAATGCGGGGCAGGATAAGCCGTTCTTTTGGCAAATCCCCTGAGGCAAGCAGTCTGTACTTTCGAAGCGAAATGGATTTTCCGGCCCACTTGCATGAAAGAAATTTTTACAACACCAGAATAATCTTTTCAATTTCAATTATTTATTTCTAAAGTTTGGATTTAAGCACTTATGAAATGAAAAGTGTTTTTTCAGGCGAACGGATTTATCTAAAACTATTGACAGAAGAGGACATTACCGACAACGTAATGTCTTGGTTTAACGACCCCGTTTTAATGCAATATTATACGGATTCCAAATCTGAAATTACCAAAGCCAAATTATTGGAAAGCATTAAAAAGGGTCAGGAAAATAAAAACAACTACACGTACGGAATTTATTATACGGAAAACGACGAATTAATTGGAACTGTAAAACTTGGCCCTATTAACCATGTTCACAAAATTTCAGACTTGGCAACATTGATTGGAAACGCCAATTACCATCACCGTGGTTTGGCCGTAGAGGCGATAAAAGTGGGAAACCAAATTGCCTTTGAACAATTTGGGATAAGGAAACTATTCAGTGGGATGTACGAGTCGAACATTTCTTCCATTAAAGCATACACCCATGCCAACTGGGTGATTGAGGGGAGGTTAAAAGGGCAATTTTTGGTAAATGGGAAAACAGAGGACAAAATCCTTGTCGCCTGTTTCAACCCAAAATATTTTGAAGATGCTTAGCACAATCAAGATTGATGGCCGACAGATTGGGCAGAACCACAAGCCGTTTATTATTGCTGAAATGTCGGGCAATCACAATCAAGACATTAAGAGAGCTTTGAGTTTGGTAAAAGCCGCCGCCGATGCTGGCGCCGACGCTTTAAAATTACAAACCTATACAGCCGACACGATCACGATCAATCAAAAAGGTGGGCTTTTTGACATCGACGACAAAAAATCTTTATGGTATGGGAAAAACCTTTACCAGCTATACCAAGAAGCGCACACGCCTTGGGATTGGCACCGAGAGATATTCGATTATGCTAAATCTTTGGGGCTTATTGCTTTTTCCTCCCCTTTTGATGAAACCGCTGTTGATTTTCTGGAAGGGTTAAATGTGCCTGCCTACAAAATTGCCTCTTTCGAGAGCAACCATTTTCCGTTGTTGAAAAAAGTGGCCGAAACGGGCAAGCCTATCCTGATCTCATCTGGTACCAGTAAGCTCAATGAATTGTACGAATCGGTGCAATACCTCAAGGCAAATGGGGCTAAAGAGATCGTGATTTTCAAATGCACCTCCACCTATCCTGCCGACCCTGAAAACACGAACCTCAGGACGATTCCCGTTTTCCAGTCGATCTTTGAAGATTGTGTGATTGGCCTTTCGGATCACACGATGGGCATTGGGGCTTCTGTGGCTGCGGTGGCCCTGGGGGCACGGGTTATCGAAAAACATTTTACGCTCCGGCGGGCCGACGGAGGTGTGGATAGTGCGTTTTCATTGGAGCCAGAAGAATTAAAATCATTGGTCGTCGAAACAGAAAGGGCCTTTAAAGCAATGGGGGAAATCCAGGTGGACACCCTAAAGTCGGAGGAAAAGAGCCTGCAATTTAAAAGGTCGATTTATGTGGTGAAAGCCATCAAGGCGGGAGAACCGTTCAACAACGAAAACCTCAAGGTCATCAGGCCGGGTGACGGTTTGCACCCAAAGTATTGGGAAAGCGTCCTTGGTAGAATAGCTACCAGAAATTACCAAAAAGGTGAACCTTTGACCCTGTAGCATTCCAATTTGTAAATGAAAAACTTAGCCATCATACCTGCGAGGGGCGGCAGCAAACGCATTCCCCGGAAAAACATCAAACCATTTTTGGGCAAGCCAGTCATGGCTTATTCCATTGAAGCGGCCCAGTCCTGCGGACTATTTGATGAAATCATGGTTTCAACCGATGATGTGGAAATCGCTGAATTGGCCCAAAGTTTAGGGGCCAGCACCCCATTTGAACGGAGCCTCGAAAACGCAGGTGATTTTTCCACCACCGTCGATGTCCTGTTTGAGGTTTTGGATAATTACAAGGAGCGTGGGGATGTATTCCACCGTGCTTGCTGCATTTACCCCACGGCCCCTTTTGTTAGCGGTGAAAAATTAAAACAAGCATACGAGGTTATCGTTGAAAAAGACCTGGATGCCGTTTTTCCGGCCATGCGTTTCAGCTACCCGATCCAAAGGGCACTCAAATTAGATGAAAACAGGCGAGTCAGCATGTATTATCCCGAATACCAGAGGACTCGTTCACAAGATTTAGAACCAGCCTTTCACGATGCTGGCCAGTTTTACTGGTTTCATGTTGAACGGTTATTTGTCAATAAAAAACTGTGGGCGCCGAATTCAAGCATTATTGAAATTTCCCAAATGGAGGGCCACGATATTGATACCTTGGAAGATTGGGAAATTGCTGAATTTAAATATAAATCATGGGGGGTGAAATAAAATTGAAATACGGTTGAAATAAAATGGAAATATGATTCACCGCTGATAAATAATCAGCAGCGAATAATATTTCTATTTTATTTCAACCGTATTTCAACCATATTTCAATTTATTTAAACCTAAACAATTGCAAGAAAAAAAATAATGTTGAATATTCTCGTCAGATCAGATTCTTCCAATTTAATTGGGATGGGGCATATCGCAAGGGATTTGGTACTGGCGGAAATATTAAAATCAAATGGGCATCGGGTCAATTTTTGTTGCTTGCCGCTCGAAGGGAATGCCATCCATAAAATTGAAAAAAAAGGGTTTGGTGTTGAGGTCTTAAATACGGAATACGAGGAGGAGCTGATAGGATTAATTATCCGAAATAAGGTTGATTTAATAATAATTGATCATTATAAAATCAATCAAGAAACCGAAGAGAAAATAAAAAAGCAGACCAATGTCATGGTTTTTGTAATAGACGATTTATACAAAAATCATTGTTGCGATATTCTGCTGAACCACAATATCAGCGGCGATGAAAACCGCTATGAGGGCAAAGTGCCCAACGATTGCCTTGTAATGGCAGGGCCTCAATTTTCGTTGATCCGCAATGAATTCAGGGATTTAAAAATACCCAGCCGAGAGCTACCGAACCATCGCCAAATAACTGCGTTTGTTTCATTTGGAGGAACAGACCCCACAAATCTGTCAGAGAAAGCGGTCGAGTTTCTAAAAGGTATTGACCAAATTCAAATGAACATATTCACGACTTCATCCAATCCCAACCTCTCTCGCCTAACAGATAAACTAAAAAATATTGACAACGCTGCGCTTTATATCGATGAGCCCCATTTGGCCGAGAAAATGAATGGCAGCGATTTTGCGATTGTCTCCCCCAGCATGACCTGTGCCGAGGCCATATTGTTGGAGTTGCCTTTGATCGCCATAAAAGCTGTTGATAACCAACAAAACACTTTTAATTTTTTAAAAAAGAACAACATCATTGCATTAGGGCCTGAAGAGATAAATGAGCTGCCGCATTATGTTGATAAATTATTAAATCCGATTTTTTACCAAAATTATTCTAACCTCATCAAAAGCATAAAGCAAACCAAGTTTAAACCACATAACCGAAATTTATATGAGCTTATCATTGCCAAAACGAACCGTTAAACCCAGAAAAAGGGGATTGACCATGATCCTCGAAAAAGGGCTAAACCCGGTCACGTTCCGAAACCAATTGAAATATTATCACAATAATATTGATATTATAAAATTCACTTCTGGCATCGGATTGATAGACCCAGCCATTGAGGAAAAAATAAGCGCTTGTAAAGAGTACGGCATCGACGTTTATTTTGGGGGCACCCTTTTTGAAAAATATTACCACGCCAAAGCATTGGATGCCTACGTCCATTTATTGGAGGATCATGGTATCCGCAGTATCGAAATTTCGGATGGCGTGGTGCAACTTCCCCAAGCGGATAAAAACAGGTTAATTAAAGAACTAAAACCTAAGTTTAAAATATTTAATGAGATTGGGTCGAAGGACACCACATTCGTGATGCCCCCATCCAAGTGGGTTTTCCAAATGCAGGAATCTTTGGATGCTGGAGTAGGTGCCTGATCGTAGAAGGAAGGGAAAGTGGGACATCGGGACTCTATCGAAGTTCGGGTGAAATGAGGACTGGATTGTTGGAAGAAATCATGCTGAACATTGACATCGAAAAAGTCATTTTGAAGCACCCAACAGCAAGTCCCAGTGCTACCTCATCAACACCATTTCCCCCAATGTCAATTTAGGAAATATTCCATTGTTGGATATAAATATGCTGGAAGTTCAGCGGGCAGGTTTGAGGTATAGCACGTTTTTTAATAAAACTGGAGTTGAGGTTGATTAAATGAAAAATCTCCATCCGAAAAACGATTTATGAAATTGACTAAAATATTGATCACCGCTGCTGGAAGTGGTGGCACCAATGCACTGCTCAATACATTGCATGATGATTCCTACCAGTTTGTCGGCACCAATATTGACCGCTTCAAGGCCGCTTGTTCGGTGACCAAAAGATCGTATCTCGTGCCCCGGGCCACGGACGAAGAGGATTATATCGAAACGATCAATAAAATTATTGCTATTGAAAAACCTGCCTTGCTGATACCCAATAGCGATATTGAAGCGGAGATATTGGCCAAGCACAGAGACCGCATCAAGACCCGCACCTTTCTCCCCTCTTATGAAGTGATTGTGCTCTGTCAGGATAAATTCAAGATGTATGAATATTGCCGCAAGAAAAAAGTCCACGTCGCAAAAACCATCAGCCTGAAAAAAATGTCCGACCTTGATACGTTGCCCGAGCATTTTTCCGGCTTCCCTTTGTGGGCGAGGATCAGGACCGGGGCAGGCTCCAAGCATACATCCAAAATATTTTCCGTCGAACACGCTAAGCAATTTATCTCTCATAAAACGACTGCTTATAAAATCAAGATCAGCGATTTTACTATTTCTGAATACCTGCCAGGCAATGACTACGCTGTCATGACTCTCTGGAAAGAAGGGGAATTGGTTTTAATTAAAATGGCCCATCGAGCCCAATATTTTGGTCAACAGGGAGAGTCGCCGCCGTCGGTCATTAAATGTACCTATTCACAAAAAATAGTGGACTTTGCCATTGATGCGGTCAAGAAATTTAATCCCGGAGCGAATGGGGTTTATAACCTGGATATTAAAATTGATAAAAATAATAACATTGCTCTGACAGAAGTTAATATTGGCCGATTTTATTACAATATGCCAATCTTTAATCTGACTGGTAAACACAATGCATTTCAGGTATTTTTAAAATGTGCATTAGGTAAAGAACATGGCTACGGGCTCAATGACTGGGAAGAGAAAATATTTATCCGGGAAATGGACAACCGGCCATATATTTTCACCGAAGAAGAAATCAACCAACGCGTCATCAGTTTATGATCATTAATATCGCACAAGGCAGTGGCCCGGTAAATGACTCAGCTGATGTCAATATTATCATTGATGTCATTCGGGCATTTACGACTTCGCATATTGCATTTAAAAAAGGTGTAGAAAAGATATTTCTGGTCAACGAAGTAGAAAAAGCATTTTCGCTAAAAAAAGAAAACCCTCACCTTTTTCTGGCAGGCGAAATTGAAGCCCTGCCCATTCCCGGTTTTGACTTTGGAAACTCACCATTTGAAATTCAACATACCGACCAACAATTAGCAGGCAGTTTTTTTGTGCAAAAGACAACGAATGGGGTGAAAGCTGTACTGAATAATTTGAATGCCAAAACCATATTGGTCACAGGGTTTCAAAGTGCCGATGTGGTAGTAAAATACATCCAGCATATTAGTGATGTGCAAAGGGTTAACTTAATTGCTTCCCACCCGACTGGCGACGACGACTTGGCTTGTGCAGAATATATCAAAGGGAAATTGTTGACACAAGCGGTTGAAACCTCCGTATTATTAAATCGGGTGCGGAATTGTCACGCAGCCCAAAAATTTTACAGCAATCCGCTGTTCAATCCAAAAGATATAGAACTGGCCGCTCAAATAGATCAAGCCGCCGATTTTGTAATGAAAGTCCATTGCGATGGCGGTTTGCCGTTTATCCAAAAAATAGACATTTCCGAATAAACGATTGTTGGAAATAATTTGACATAAATTGAAATATAAAATAGATTTTATTCTGAAATTAGAAATTGAGAAGCTGATAATAAGGGGGTAATTTCCTAATTTCTAATTTCCTAATAATCTTCAATCGAGAGTATTTAATCGGCAAAAAAAATAATTAAATACAACTCCATAAATTTTATTATTTCTATTTATTTAGAAATATGCCAAGAGCAAATTAAATCATGGAAAAAAAAGAAAACCAATTTAAAATAATAACCTCGAAAAATGGAATTGATGTTGTCGAAGACGAGGAGCTTGGATATGCGCATGTGACTCCGCTTCCTTCTGCTGAGACCCTGACCAAGTTATATGAAGACGAGTATTACCAATTGGACAAAAAAGAATACTTGGAAAGAAACCAGAGGGATGAAGAATGGAACAATTTAAATCACCAAGATAAATTTGATTTTTTCGAAGAGCAATTAGGGCGGAAGGGTAGCATCCTCGATATTGGTTCGGGGTTTGGTCATTTCATCGCTTTCGGAAAAAATATTGGCTGGGCAACAAAAGGTATTGAACCTTCAAAAATTGCTTGCGAGTACGCTAATAATGATTTCAAGGTAGGTACATTTAATGGGTTTTATAATGAGGAAACGGCAGCCCTGCTTGGCCTGTTCGACGTCGTTCACCTAAGAAATGTTCTGGAGCACCTGCCCAATCCTTTAGAAGTTCTGGAGCTTTGTAAAAAGAATTTAAAAGAGGACGGGATCATCTGCGTTAGCGTACCAAACGATTTTTCCCCTTTTCAAAAAATTGCCAATCAGGAATTGGATTTGGGGGAATGGTGGGTCGTGCCCAATCACCATCTCAATTATTTTAATCCAACATCTTTGGAGCGTGTATTAAAAAAAGTGGGCTATGAGCCGATCCGGAAGGAAGCATCATTTCCCTTGACCATGTTTTTGATGATGGGCGATAATTATATCAGGGATGGGGAATTGGGGCGGATATGCCACGAAAAAAGAAAAGCATTTGACCTGCAATTAAGTAAGTTCGATAACCAGTTGCGGCGGGATATATATCAATTTTTTGCAGAGAAAAATATTGGGAGGGAGTGCATTGTTTATGCAAGGAAAAATAATTAATGGTGAATTGTAAATTACACTGTGAAAAAATTCATTTATAAAATGCGGGGCAGGAAAAGCTGTTCTTTTGGCAACCTCCCAACAGCCTGTCCCGAATTTACTTCGGGATGCCCCTCAAGGGATTTCAAGGGGGAAACGTGGCAAAGCCACGTTTCCCCCTTGAAATCCCTTTGGGCCGAGCAGACTGATGCCTCGAAGCGAAGGGAGCTTTTCGGCCCACTTGCGTGAATGAAAATTTATAAAGTAATTTTTACAGATTGTGGTAATGGTGAATTAAGTTGGTGTTCTTTTTTTTAATCAATAAAATCGTTTCAAAAATAAATCATGGTTGAGATTCAAATTTTAGAGAAAAAAATAAACGACCTAAATCCCACTTATATCATTGCGGAATTATCTGCCAATCACAACCACGATTTTGAATTAGCGGTCAAAACAGTTGAGGCGGCGGCCAAAACGGGCGTTGATGCCATCAAGTTGCAGACTTATACGCCCGATACTATAACCCTCAATAGCGACCTGCCTCATTTCCGTACAAGGGAGGACAGCATCTGGGCTGGGCAACGGCTTTATGACCTTTACCAAAAAGCATATACACCTTGGGAGTGGCATCCAAAATTGCAAGAGGTTGCCAACCGACTCGGGCTGCATTTTTTTTCTTCGCCGTTCGATAATAGTGCGGTTGATTTTTTAGAAAAAATGGACGTACCCGCCTATAAAATAGCCTCTCTGGAAATCACGGATATTCCCCTTATCGAATATACCGCAGCCAAAGGAAAGCCCATGATATTGTCCACGGGCATTGCTGGGGAAGAGGATGTCCAATTAGCTGTAGATGCCTGTCACCGACAGGGCAATCGGCAAATTGCCATCTTAAAATGCACCTCGGCTTACCCCACGCCTTTGGAAGATTCTAATTTGAATACGATCCCGTTGATCGCCGAAAAATTCAAAGCAGTGGTAGGACTTTCTGACCATACGCTGGGGACTTTGGTGCCGACTATTGCAGTGAGTTTGGGCGCCAGAATAATCGAAAAGCACATCATCCTCGACAAATCATTGGGCGG
Source organism: Saprospiraceae bacterium (assembly GCA_041392505.1). Taxonomy (GTDB): domain Bacteria; phylum Bacteroidota; class Bacteroidia; order Chitinophagales; family Saprospiraceae; genus UBA6168. Next base: position 77,815 of record JAWKLX010000008.1, read on the forward strand.
CGTAGACAGTGCCTTCTCGCTCGATCCCGGTGAATTCAAAGAGTTGGTAGACAATGTAAGGAATACCGAAAAAGCACTTGGGCAAGCAACATTTGAACCCAATGAAAAAATGGTCAGTGCCAAGCGTTCCGCACGTTCCTTATTTGCCATAAAAGATATTCAACCAGGGCAAATTGCCAATCTGGATAATGTCCGGTCTTTGCGGCCTGGGTTGGGATTGCACCCTAAATATTTATCACAGGTGCTGGGCAAAAAAGCAAAAGGCATCATAAAAAGGGGGACTCCGTTAAGTTTTGATTTATTTGAATGATGAAATATTAATAGGGGGGAGTGGGTTGGAATATTGCTGGAAAAAGTAATAAAAAATCTTCTATTATTAGCTAAGTATTAGATTTTAAACTATCTGTTTATTTTAATCGGCTTTTGTTATATTCTTTATAAATTGCATCGCTAAGTAACACGTGGTGATTATTCGGGTAAAATTTTTAGACAAGATTTTTTTGATAGTTTTTCTTAAAAAATCCTTGCATAGCAGGGCTCTACGGAAGTATTTTTTAAGGAAAAATAGCGGGAAAAGATGTTTAAAAATTACCCGAATAATTAGCATGTGTTACTTATAATGTACATGTAGTACAATCTCTCTTTCCAAAATCAAAGAAAAAAACATGCACCCAACAATTTACAGTTGCTTTCTCTTTATGTTGAGCTTGCTCTCTTTCAACCTCTCCAGTCAAGATGTTTTCCAAAAATTTTATGGCACCCCGCAAAATGATGAAGGCTACAGCCTTCTCAAATTGAGTGATGGCAATTTGTTGCTTGCTTGTGCGACAACACAAAATAACTCTTCTAACCGGGACATTTTGTTGATAAAAATTGACGATCAGGGAAATGAAATTTGGTCGACAAAATGTGGAGGGGCCAATGACGACTTTCCGCGGGCCGTCATACAAACAAGTGATTTAGGACTTGCAGTAGTGGGTAGTACATATAGTTTCGGTTTTGGTGGTGAAGATGTATTTCTGGTAAAGTTGGGCTCCAATGGCAATGTTCAGTGGTCAAAAACTTATGGTGGTTTTAATGAAGAAAGAGGGTTTTCATTGCAACAAACCATTGATGGGGGATTCATAATTGGCGGCACGACCCAAACGAATTCAAATGGGAATGCCGATGTTTTTTTCGTAAAAACCAATGCGTCTGGAGTTGTCGAATGGAGCCGGTCAATGGGGGGAGGGAGCTCAGATAATTGTTTTGACATCAAACCCACCAGTGATGGAGGTTTCATTTTTACGGGTGCCCAAGCTAGTTATGGGACTGGGCCGTGGGATTACTGGTTGGTAAAAATTACTGCTTCTGGAAATTTGAGCTGGGCAAAAGCCTATGGTGGATTTGGGGAAGAACATTCCAGGATCGTTCACGAAGCAAATGATGGCGGATTTATAATCATGGGGCACACGACTTCATGGGGGGCAGGTGGTTGGGATATTCTTATGATAAAAACGGATGAGAATGGCAATGAACAATGGTCAAAGGTGTTTGGGGGTAGTGCTAACGAATTCGCAGGTGACTTTGCCGCTACCGGAGATGCGTACTACATGGCAACATTTTCCGAGAGTTATGGGAATGGGAGGGATTTTTTGGTGATGAAGATCGATAACAATGGGAATTTGATTTGGGGAAGAAATATTGGTTTTGTAGGAAATGACATACTCCCTTTTGGGTCACAGGGCTCTATCATAGAATATGATTCAGAATCGCTATATATGATCGGGAAAGTAGATGCGGGGCAGTTGGGTGGTTCTGATATTTTTTTATTAAAAATAGGCAAGGACGGGAATAGTAGTTGCGGTTTTGAAAATGTGGCACCTCAAAGCTTTACTCCTACCGTAACAACTGTAAGCCTCAACATCGGCATTGACGACAACAACTCTTTTCAGAATTCAAATTTCCAAAATTCAAGTTTGGTCTTATTGTCAGAAGATATCTGCCCTCCACCAATTGCGGATTTTACGCCTTCCGATACAATTATTTGTGAGGGAGAATGTATTGCTTTTTTGGATCATAGTTTAAACGATCCAGACAGTTGGGTTTGGAATTTTCAAGGAGGCATTCCTTCATTTTCACTTTACCAAAATCCAGTGGGTATTTGTTTTAATGAAAGTGGTGTTTACGAAATACAATTGTTCGTTTCCAATGCTTATGGTTCTGATACGATCTCTACAACGATTGAAGTCCTTGCCTCCCCACAAATAAATTTAGGAGCCGATACTGTCTTATGCACTGGCGATTCTTTAACGATAGCTGTCAACGATCCTGCTACAACCTTTTGGGAATGGAGTACGGGTGAAACTGCTGCTTCCATAACTATTTCAACACCTGGCACCTACTGGGTGCAAGCGTTTAATGGTTTATGCAGCGCCGAAGATGCAATCACAATCGGTTTTGAGGAACCAATTGCCTACCTCGGCCCAGACCAGTCAATTTGTGAAGGGGGGTCGATTACTTTGAGTTCCTCGCAAAATGGTGCCACCTACCTGTGGCAAGATGGATCGGTTGACCCAACGTATGAAGCGAGCGAAGAAGGTTGGTATTTCGTAGAGGTTAGGGTAGGGGAGTGTTACGACATTGATTCCATGTTTTTAAGTGTCAATCCACTTCCAGTAGTTGACTTGGGGCCGGATACAATGATTTGCCCTAATACAACACTGATATTGGATGTCTTCACAGAAGAGGCAACCTATTTATGGAGTGATGCTAGTCTAAATCCTTCTTTACAAGTTAGCTTGCCTGGCGTGTATTCGGTGGAAGTTGATTTAAATGGTTGTACAGCAGAAGATGAAATAGAAGTAAAAGTTATTCCTGCCATCCCTCCAATTGACATCGGGGCCGACTCGGTACTTTGTCTTGGTTTTGAAATGATGCTCAACGCTAACGCCCAGTTTGTAGATCAATATATTTGGTCAAATGGTGAGTTTGGGAATAGCACGGTCGTGTCCGAAACGGGAAGCTATTTCGTTGTCGCTGCAAATGAATGTGAAACAATAAATAGCAATATTGTCCATGTGACGTTTAAGGATTGCAATTGTTATTTCTGGATGCCAAATGTATTTTCCCCTAACTATGACGGGATAAATGACGAGTTCTCTCCTTTTTCTGATTGTGAAGTTTTAAAATACAAACTGAATATTTTTAATAGGTGGGGGGATTTTGTTTTTGAGTCGACGGATGTCAGGTTAGGATGGGACGGAACATTTAGAGGGGAAAGCGCAAACATCGGGGTTTATACTTATTTTATAGAAGCTACCCTTTTCAGGAATGGGGTTCAAGAAAAAATTAATATGGAAGGAGATGTCACTTTAATCAGGTAGTCATTATTGCCTGTCAACAAAAGTTGTTTGGGCTGGCAAGCTTATAAGCCTGAATAAATCAGAACAGTCTTGTGGCTCTGATGTATTTAGGCTTTTCTATTATCATCTTTTGATTAATTATTTTTAGCAAAGCACAATTTGAACCTTTTATCTATTTCAAAAAATGAGTAGCAATGATAGCGTTTTGAGGCAACAAACAAGGAATGTCAACTACGACAGGGTAGGCCAGTAGCGATTCTTTTGAGAAATAGACGTTATTAATCAGTTCCAATTCAGTTTTAGTGATCGGGCAAGCGAAAGAAGCATTCTTCTCATTGACTTGATCCTTTTTTATGATCATAATGCCCGTTGGGTTGAGGGGGTTCGGGGTCAGTGGAAATAGCCGGTAATCCAAAATTTCGCACCCGAGTTTCTGTGCGGCTGCATAAAGATTGGTCACATATCCATGCTGCAACATTCGTGCTTGAGCCTCTGGGCTTGCGAGTTCGTAAGCAGGTTCAAGCAGTATCAGATATTTCTTCGTGATCCTCAGCAACTCCTTGATGGCTTCTTCTTCCCTCCCGCCATTTGGCTCAATCGAATGCGACGTATAAACAACATCTATGGATGAATCCATGAAAGGGGCATGAAACAGATCAGCCGTACACAATTGGGCATTGGTAATGTTTCTATACTTTAAAAATTCATTTCCATATTTGATTCTGGACCAGGATATGTCAAAACCAAATACTTTTTTGGGAGCAGGTTCTATGTTGGGGACAACAAATGACAAGGTCGTCGCTTCGCCGACGCCAGCTTCCAAAACGGATTTGAAAGTACCCAGACTATTGATGATGTCGGCGACCGCTTTGCCATAGGCCTTTCTGAATTCAATGTTTTTGACAGCTCCCCTCGAATAGGTGCCCGCCTGAAAATCGTAGCTGATCAAAATATCTTCAATGCTGTTTTTATTGGATTGATTTACCTCCTTGAGGTATTGGATCACATTTTGGCCACTCTCGTAAATTTCTTTGATCCTGTTCAGCAATTTTAGTTTCTGCATGCGACTGTGTATTTTGAAGGATTTGGCGGTGATTTATGTAACTGTTTGAGTTGTATAGCAGTTTATACCCGTCGGGAAACAAGCTTGCAAACCCCTTGCCGTTGGTTCTCAAACTTGGACATTTGGCTATTTTTTTGAAATGACAGGTATTCTTTGAAAACGATATTTGTTCATCTTATCATCTGAACCACATCTATTTAATTGGTCGGCGACTGCTCGGGCAAAAGTAAGATTTCAGGCTGAACAAAAAACAAGCTGGATTTACGGGGACGTAATTTAAAAGTTGCAGGTCTCTGTTATTCTGCCCTGTGATCGTTTTTGGGCCGAACTGAAATTTCTAAAAAATAAAGAAAAAGATAAGTTCCCCCTAATTTCGCCCCACAGCCTTCAACGACAAAACTTTATATATGCTTGAAAAAATATTCCTGTTCCTGTCTCAACTTGTGAAGAGTGTACTGAGTTTGCTCAAGGTTTTGATCCGGTCCCGTTTCTTTTTGCCAAAGTACCCGGTTCGTGCCGCTGAGTTTTACATTTTGGGAAATGGGCCATCGCTAAATATTGCATTAAACCAACACAGCGAATCCCTCAAGTTAAATGCGCTGTTATGCGTGAACGGGTTTTCCCTAACGGAACACTTCGAGAATATTAAGCCTCAATATTATATTATTAATGCACCTGAATTTTGGGCCCAAAACACCCTTGTAGGACAAACTTTCGAGAAGGAAAGAGGGACCATAAATAATATGACTAAGTCCATTGTTGAAAAAACAAGTTGGGGTATGACCATCTATTTACCTGTCCAAAGCAAACAAAATAAATCGTTTATCCAATATTTTAAGTCCAACCCACACATTACCCTGGCGTTTTACAACACAACTCCAGTGGAAGGGCTTAAGGCCATCAGCCATTTTTTATTTTCCCTATGGCTGGGTAGCCCCCGGCCACACAATGTGTTGATCCCTTCTATTTTGATTGGGATTAATTCAGGTGTGAAAAATATATACCTCCTCGGGGCCGATCATTCTTGGTTGCCCTTGATTTCGGTAGACGATGAAAACAGGGCGCTGGTAAATCACAAGCACTTTTATGATGAGGAGAATTCCGTCAACAAGCAGATGCACAAATATGGAAAAGCGCCCCGGAGACTGCATGAGATCCTCGAAAAATTCGTGTTTTCTTTTAGGGCGTATTTTGAGCTAAAAGATTATGCTGCCACTAAGGGGGTAAAAATCTTCAATTGTACACCCGGTTCTTTCATTGATGCCTTTGATCGGAAGGATTTGGAAAAAGTATTAAAAGATAGCGTCGTCCGCAAATAAAAAAATATTCAATGAGCGACTTAATTGTTTCCGTTATCATTTGCACTTATAACCGGGAAAAATTCCTGCCTGATTCCCTCGATAGCGTAGCGGCCCAACAAGCCGATAAAAATGCGTTTGAACTCGTTGTTGTCAACAACAACTGCACGGATCGCACGGATGATATTGTGCGGCAATTTATTGAAAAGCACCCCGATTTAAAGGTGACTTATGTGGTTGAAACGAAGCAAGGACTGTCGCATGCCCGCAACCGGGGCATCCTCGAATCAAAAGGAAAATACGTGTCGTTTATCGATGACGATGCCATTGCAGAACCTGACTTTGTTGGCCAGTTGATCCATTTTTTTGCAAAAAATCCCCAAGCTACGGCAGTGGGCGGGCCGATCTTGGCCAAATATGAGGGCCGGAGCCAACCACCAGCCTGGGACAATAAATACAGCATCAGCCTTTTTACAGGGCATTATGTGCGCGGTGATCAGTCATTTAAATATACGGGGTACGATTACCCCCGTGGCTCCAATATGACCATCAGCAAAGAATTTTTGGAAAAACACAATTTGCGGTTTGACCCTAATTTGGGGCGGATCGGAAAAGATGGCACTTCCAGCGAAGAGAAGATATTGTTTGGTGCCATCCGAAAATTGAGGGGCGAATTTTATTATGATCCATCCTTGGTTGTGCATCATCAGGTGGATGCCTATCGAATGGAGCATTCCTTTTTGGTTAAATTGTCCAAAGGGCTTGGCCGCAGCCAGTTTATCGCCTATCGGCAAATGGGCCTATTGAACCTGATTACGCCGATGATGATTATTTTTTTCAAAATGGGCGCTGCCGTCATATTGGCGGTTGGTTATTTATTGCAGGGGAAACCAGCAGTTTCCTGGCACCTGCTTAAATTCCGTTGGTATGTGCTGTTGGGTTTTTTCAATTTATAATTGTCCACCTACTTCTTTTTCTTCTTCGACTTCGTTTTGGCAACTGGATCCTTCGATGTTGTCTCCACGGCATCTGGTTCTTGGTATTTTTCAAAAAGAAGTTTTCCGACAAACGCAAGCAGGCCCAACACAATTATTAGGGAACAAATCAATGAAACAGTTTCGCCAATGCGGAAACTCTTTGGTTCAAATTTGAACTCAATGTCATGCTGTCCGGCAGGTACTTTCATCGCCCTCATGATATAATTTACCCGGATATGGTCAACAGGTTTTCCATCAACATAAGCCTGCCAGCCTTTATTGGGGCCATACCAGACTTCGGAAAAGACGGCCAATTGTTCGGATGTGCTGTTCGAGGTGTACGTCAAATGGTTCGGTTCATAAGAGGTCAGTTGGATCGTTCCATTTTTCTGGATATTCAACCCGGAGAGGTAGTCCGAAAATTCTTTATTAACGATAGCCGTTTGCTTCGGGTCGATGCCGTTGATCCCGTCGATTTCTTCGTTTGATGTATTAACTGTTTGGAAATTGTCCACAAACCAGGCGTTGCCCATGGCTTGGCTGTTCGGGATCGGAGAATTATCATTGGCAATGATATATTTGGTGTTCATCATATTGAACACCGTCAAGTTTTTCAACACGCCTTCCACATCTCCCAGGGTTTTGGCTTGCTGCAATGCGCCGACCAATTGTTGGGCTTCAGGGAGTATGTGTCGGTCGAGCATATCTTGGTACCGCTGCAATTTGGCAGGATGGTAGCCGCCCAGGTTTTTATGATAATAAGAGGGGGTCGAAGAATTGACGGCGTTGCTGATGCCCCGACTGACGTCAAAAACCCGGTAATTGGGGTCTTTGTCTTCCAAAATTTTGCTGTCCACGGGCCGGGGGGCGTTCTGTTGCCGATAGGCTCCTTTTTCTACAAAATTATCATTGTTCAAATACCCCCTGTCCACTGACCACAAATCACCAGCCACCAGCAGGGCCAATCCTGTGATCAGCAACGTTTGGTTTATTTTCTCTTTTACAAATAACCATATCAATCCCGCTGCGACCAGTATCAGCCCCAATGACCGCCATGAGTCGCTGCTCATCATGGACGACCGTTGGCTTTTTACCGCATCAATATTTACATTATAATTCTGTACATAAGCGGCATCTTTCGCATAGGAGAAATCGAAAAAAGAGCTTCCTGCCACTGCATAAAATAAGCACAGCGCTCCTAATACGCCTGCCGAGATATACAATGAGGAAATGATTTTTTCTTTGGAGACTTTGCCGTTCAGCACATCGTTCAGTGCCAACATACCGAGGATGGGCATCATCACCCCAACGACTGTAAGCGCAGAATTGGGTGTTCGGAATTTATTGAACAAAGGAAAATATTCGAATAAGAAATGATAAAAGAAGTTTAGGTTTTTCCCCATGGAAATCAGCGAGATCAGTAGGACACCCGATGCCAGCCACCACTTTACTGGGCCTTGAACGATCAGCGAGCCAAAAACAAAAAGGAAAAAAATGACCGCCCCGTAATAGGCTGGCCCTGCCGTCCCGTCCACATTTGCCCCCCAATAGGTCAATCCCCCGCCACCAACGACGCCCGGAATGAAACCGGCCACCAAATCCATCCAGCCATTGCTCCAATTGGTCGCATAGCCATATTCAAGGCCGGAAGTGCTGCTGCTTGTTGCTGGGGCATTGGACTCGGCCACCAAAATCGGTTCGCCGCGCATGGTGTCTTTGCCGTATTCGTACGTAGTCCAAAGTTTAGAAGCGCTGGACCCGATTGCCAAAATGCCACCAATCGCCAAGTACAGCACTGCTTTTCCAAAAGAAGGCAATTCGTTTTCTTTAATGTGTTTGGCAAGTTCTATCAAGCCATAAATGCCAAGCGTCATGAAAAAGTAGTACGTCATCTGGATGTGGTTGGCATAAAGGTTCAGCCCAAAACCAACTGCAAAGACAAGTCCTCCTATCAAGTATTTTTTTCTAAATGCTAAAATTACCCCCGCAGCCACCAAACTTAAATAGATGATGGCCCGGATTTTAGTGATATGCCCTGCGCCAAACAGAACATAGTTGAAAGTCGTAAATCCAAAACCAAGAGCCCCGACGATACTGAGCCAAGGGTTTACGCCCAGCAAGACCAGCATGATATAAAAAACCAACATGGCTGCAAAGAACAGTCCGATGGGTCGGGGGATGAATAGTTGTGCAGCCCCATCTACCAAGCGGATCAGGTTGCTGGGTTGTGCACCATCTATTTGGTAAGTCGGCATTCCACCGAATAGCGCATTTGTCCAGAGAGTCCTATCGCCAGTAGCTTCGCGGTGATTGATAATTTCTTGGAGGTTGGCCCGGGCAGAAACAGTATCATGGGCATTTTCAACTTTTCCCTGTAGCTGCGCTGAAAAATAAACGGCATTGGCCATGAGGAATATGATCGCCGCAATGATATGAGGAGTACCTTTTTTGATGATGGATTTAGCAGACATAAACGTTTTTCGATAACTTTTTTAAGAATGGCACAAATGTACCTTTTTTATTTTTCTTTAATACGTTGTTGGTTTCTGGCCATTCCAAAATCGAGGAATGCCATTTTTGTTTTCAATAAGGCCAAACGAAAAAGGCCACCTGCGGGATGCAAGTGGCCTTCTTTCATTTCCAGCATTTGCCGAAATTTATTTTATCACAATCAGGTCGTGGATAATATTCAGTGTTTCCTTTAGGTAAACGTCCTTTTTCACCCCTTTTATCCATTCGTCGTTGCGAGCTTTTTTGCTTTCGTCTGCAGCAAATTCCGGTAAATCTACATCGAGGTTGCTAACATTAGGAACCACCTCTGCTTCAAAGTGCTTTTCGTATTCGTCAGAAGCCTCTTTCCACTCTTTGTTTTCTGCCTGATAGGCTTCGAGGTTCAACGTTTGCTCCGAATCATCCCGTTGTTCTTTGATGGATTTAGCTCGGCTATAAATAGCTTGGAAAGTTTCGTCATTGCGGACACGGGCCGCACTTCTTTCCCGGATGTCAGGAAGCCCGTTCAGGCTGACAACATTTTGAGAGAATGGAACGGGGTCGATTTGCGTCCACTCCATCGGGAAGTCTTCTTCTTTTTCGCCAGTTTCAACATACAGCCAAGTATCTGGCAAAACGATGTCAGGCGTCACACCTTTCAACTGAGTTGATCCACCATCCACCCGGAAAAATTTCTGAACGGTCAATTTCACATTGCCGAGCGGCTTGAGTTCAGGGTTGCCCCGTACAACAGCATCGAGATCGAAAAAGCGCTGAACAGTCCCTTTTCCAAAAGTAGAATTGCCGGTTCCGACAATGATGGCACGGCCATAATCTTGCAGGGCGGCAGCGAGGATTTCGGATGCAGAAGCACTGAATTGATTGACCATCACGATAAGTGGACCATCGTATTGTACGGTCGGGTCGTCATCTGTCAAAACTTCTGGGTTTCTGGCACGTGATTTAACTTGCACCATTGGGCCCTCCTCGACAAAGAAGCCACTCATTTTGACCACATCCCTGAGTGATCCACCGCCGTTGTTGCGGAGGTCGAGGATGATGCCATCCACTTTTTCTTTTTTCAGTTTTTCCAATTCTACGCCGACATCTTCTGCACAACGGCGGCCATTCCGGTCTTGAAAATCAGCATAGAATTTTGGTAAACGGAGGTAGCCAATTTTTTCGCCATGATCAGAGTCGATAAGAAGGGATTTGGCAAAACTTTCAGACGTAACGACCACGTCACGGGTAATGATGATCTCTTCGTTGCCCCCTTCTGCTTTTTTGACATATAGCCGGACTTTTGTTCCTTTTTCACCCCGGATCAATTGCACCACGTCGTTGATGACCATACCAGTGATATCTGTCCACTCTGGGTCATCGTCTTGAGCTACTTTCAATATTTTATCGTTTTCTTGCAATGCACCACCTTTCCAAGCTGGGCCTCCCACAATGATTTCAGATACTTTGGTCACTTCGCCATCAGTCTGCAAACGGGCACCAATTCCTTCAAAACGGCCAGACATGCCAATGTCAAAATTTTGCTTGTCTATTGGCTCATAGTATTCAGTATGTGGGTCAAAAATATTGGTGAATGCGTTGAGGTACATGCTCACATGGTCACTACGCTTGCGTTTGCCAAGGCGATTGTACCAATTGTCAAATACCTTTAAAACATCTTTCCGGGCCTCGGCTTCCAGTTCCTCGTCTGTTTTATCTTTAAAATCCTCATCGCCATCTTCCTTGCTGCGGAGCTTATCAGCGAGGCGGGTCATGGTTTCCCATTTCAGGGATTGCTCCCAATAGGTTTTGAGTTCAGCATCGTCTTTGGCAAAGGGCTTTTTCTCGCTATCGGATTCGTAAGTCTCATTGCCACTAAAGTCGAACGGTTTGGACAAAATCTCTTTGTACCAGCCTTCTGTTTTGTCGATGCCTGCCTCCTGCAATTGAATAGCCAAGTCGAGGAAACCAAAAGTACCTTGCTGGGCCTCGTTGTCCAATTGCGTGCGCCATGCCTTGAGTTGGTTAACATCACCTTGAGTAAGCCAGCGCCGCCCTGAGTCTAAGCGTTCCATGAACAGATCATAGACCTTTTCTGACAGTGCGTCATTGATTTCCAAAGGTTTATAATGGTAATAGTTGATTTCAGTAAGGATAGACTCCATGAGTGCTGCTTCCTTTTGCGCATTGTCGTATGGGGGGTAAAACGCAAAGAACAATGCGACGGCAACGGCCAGAGAAAGCAAAAGACCCCTGTTTTTCATAATTACTTTTTTTATGGTGTTAATATTATTTGATTCTTGTGTATTCATGCCAAATTTGGTTGCATTTCCGATCCCGAATCCTTTTTGTCGGAGGCATAAAGATATGGAATAATCAGCTATGATTTGTTGCCAGTTCCATGCTTCCTCCAAACCTACTTTTGTTGCTTCGGGAAAACGGAAAATTTCTTATCGGCATTCAAACCCGTAATATTACCTTCTAAGGAGGGAAAATGTTTGCCGAACCTATAACGCAAAAGAACATTTAACTGTTTTTAACGCTTTGGTGTTATCTACCAAAATGGCTACTTATCGGACAACCTTTGTATAGACGCAATTTTTGGAAAAGGATTGCATGAGGAGGGTCTTTGCTGTGAAATACGCCATTTTTGCGCCAATTTTTTGGATAATTGCTTTGTTGGAAGGTTTGGTGCTTTCTTTGAAACAGGGAAAAACGACCCGACCGTCCAACCATCAAAATTATCAATGAACAAAAAGAAAATCTTCAACGACCCCGTCTATGGCTTCGTGACCATCCCCTACGAGATTTTGTTCGACTTAGTCGAACATCCTTATTTCCAAAGGCTTAGGCGGATCAAGCAACTGAGCCTGACGCATTATGTTTATCCCGGGGCACTGCACACCCGTTTCCATCATGCCTTGGGCGCACTTCACCTGATGGGGCAGGCGATTGATGTGCTACGGTCGAAGGGGGTGGAGATTTCGGAAGAAGAGGCACAGGCTGTTTCTGTTGCCATTTTGTTGCACGACATCGGTCACGGGCCATTTTCGCACACCTTGGAGCATACTTTGGTCAACGTCCACCATGAAGAAATTTCCTTGTTATTTATGGAGCGGCTGAATGAGCAATTCGGCGGTCAGCTCTCCCTCGCCATTGACATTTTTAAAGACAAGCACCCCAAAAAGTTTCTTCACCAGCTCATCTCCGGCCAATTGGATATGGACCGCATGGACTACCTCAACCGGGACAGCTTTTTCACCGGTGTCCATGAAGGAGTGATCGGCTACGACCGCATCATCAAAATGTTGGCGGTCCACGATGGTAAATTGGTAGTGGAGGAAAAAGGGATTTATTCTATTGAAAAATTCCTGATAGCAAGGCGGCTCATGTACTGGCAGGTTTATTTGCATAAGACGGTTTTGGTAGCCGAGCAAATGCTCATCAAAACTTTGGAACGGGCCAAGGAATTAGCAGTGGCGGAAAATAAATTTAATTTGCCCGACAGCCTTTCCTTTTTTTTATACCATAATTATTCGCTAAAGGATTTTAAAAAAAATAAAAACCTGCTCGACCATTTCGCCCGCCTTGATGACTATGATATATTCAGTGCGTTAAAATATTTCACCAATCACGACGACCCTGTTTTATCTTATTTATCCTCGTGTATTATTAACCGCCATTTATTTAAAATAAAAATGACCGATAAACCATTTTCTAAAAAATATTTATCAGAAATAAAAAAGGAAATTAAAAAGCGGAATATTTTGCCAAAAGAAAATTTGCATTATTTGGTATTTAATGGCGAAGAAACCAACCATGCATACAGTACTTCAAAAGACGAAATTCAGATTTTATTTAAAAACGGAAAGGTGATGCCGATGTCGCAGATTTCGGATTTCGGGATACAAACTAAATTGGTGAAAAAATATTATTTGTGTTTTCCGAAGGGGTGAAACCATATTTACAGGTAATAAAAAATGCGCACCGAAATTAATTTCGATGCGTATTTTTTATTACCTAAATATCACCTCACACCCTCTCCAAAATCAAAGCTGAAGCTCCACCCCCGCCATTACAAATGGCCGCCAAACCATACTTCCCATCTTTCTGCTGCAATACATTGTTCAGCGTCGTGACGATGCGGGCACCAGAAGCACCTAACGGATGGCCGAGGGAAACAGCACCGCCGAACACATTCGTTTTGGCGTGGTCGATTTCCATCATATTTTCAAAAGCCAACGCCACCACAGAGAATGCCTCGTTCACTTCGAAATAATCAATATCAGAAGTTTTCAGGCCAGCCCGTTTGAGGGCTTTTGGTGCGGCTACAGTTGGCGAAGTCGTGAACCAGGCTGGTTCTTGTTCGGCATCGGCAAAAGAGACGATGCGGGCCAAAGGCTTGAGATTTAACTCTTTGAGTTTCTTGGCGCTGACCAAGACCAGAGCAGATGCGCCATCGTTGATGGTAGAGGCATTGGCGGCTGTAACCGTTCCCTCTTTTGAAAATGCTCCACGTAGGGTAGGGATTTTATCGAATTTGACATTTTTGTATTCTTCGTCCACGCTCATGATTAGCGGATCGCCTTTGCGCTGTGGGATGGCCACAGGGACGATTTCTTGATCGAACAAGCCAGCATCAGTGGCAGCTGCAGCCCGTTTGTAACTGTCGATGGCGAATGCGTCTTGCTCCTCTCGGCTGATGTTGTATTTTTCTGCTGTTTTATCTGCAAAAACGCCCATGGCACATTTATCATAGACATCCTTGAGGCCATCGTTGTAAAGACCGTCAATAAATTCCCCGTTGCCGTATTTATAGCCAAACCTTGCATTGGGAACATAGAAAGGGACAGCAGACATGTTTTCCATGCCACCGGCCACCACGATGTCGTCGTAGCCTAGCATGATGGATTGCGCTCCAAACATGATGGACTTCATGCCTGATGCACAGACTTTATTGACTGTGGTGCAGGAAACGTGGTGTGGGATACCTGCGTGGAAAGCCGCTTGCCGGGCAGGGGCTTGGCCGAGGTTGGCCGAAACGACGTTTCCCATAAAAACTTCATCTATTTGGTCGGCAGGCACACCTGCTTTTTCTAAAGCGCCTTTGATGGCAATGGCCCCCAATTGGGTCGCTGGAATGTTGGCTAACGATCCGCCGAAACTTCCCAACGGTGTGCGCACTGCGGATACGATATAAACTTCTTGCATGGTTTTATTTTTTATGGTTCTTTGACAAATCCCGTGGAGCAGAAAAAACAAGGAGAGAGGGAGGTGAAAAAATAAAAAATTTTCAATTTTTTATTTTTTTCACTTTCTTTATCAGGGTTTTATGAGTGGAAAATTTTTTCAAAATTTTCCACTCACTTAAAACCCTGATTATTTGATCCGTTCCACGCTATTTGTCAAAGAACGTTTTTTATTTATGAATGATTTAAAATCTATTTGAAAATTTACCCTTCCGTATTTTCAAGCAGCTGCACCAGCATGCCGCTCCTGACCCTTGGCTCAAACCAAGTTGACTTTGGCGGGCAAAACCTCGTTGGCATCAGCCACTGCTATGAAATCCTCAATAGTTATTGGGAACAAACAAAATGCAAAAACGCTCCTCTCTTTTAAAGTTCTTTCCTGAGCGCTGCGAGGGTCTTTGTCCCTGAAACATATTTCAATCGCAGGTCGGTGCGGACGTCCCGATGTCCAGTATGTCGACGAGCACTTTTTCGCTTGTGCTAAGGTGACATCCAAAATCACAGGGTTTGATGAGCGTTAAATTGCTGGCCGCCAAGTCACCTACACCACTCCCGCTCCAGGTACATGGTCAGCTCGTGTTTCTTGGTGGGTTTTTGGGCGAATTCCAAAAACTTCAATTCTGAATAGCTTGGACAACTTCGCCACAAAGGAAGCCGCTGTGAAATCGTTCATCCCCTCAATGACCCGCTGAAATCATGGATTTCAACTTCAGCGGTCGGGAAAAGAGAGCAGGGCAGCCAGCGAAAGAATTGTCCGAAGTTGTCCATTGCCAGCCGCTTGCGGCTACGATCGCATTTGAAGAAAATGCGGTGTGGGCCGTCAGAAATGTACATAGCTTCGACTTGTTCCTGAACAGATTTTGCAGCCGTTCAATCAATGCTGGATCATGTATTTGCCAAAAGCGGTGCGTTTCTCCATTGGTTTCAAAAACGGCAGTGAGAAAATACTATTTGAGCGACATAGTCGAGCAAAATGGTTTCGATTTCATCCACTGTCCGTAGGTCAGCATGACGGTTTTACGTGGCCGGCTTTTTCAATAATTGTTGAATCCGTTCTTGCTCCGAGGCTGCCAGTGTTTTTCATGGCGTTTGATACGGCCCTCGAAATATTCCTTCATGTCCACGCAGGCCACCATCCCGGTATGCGTTCTTTCGGGTCGCTCGATGGTGCAAACGTAAAGCCCCTTTTGGTCAAGCGCTTGGTAATACCCGCTATCCAAGTAGTCATTAAATTTATCCTTAACCGTTCCGAAAAAATGGTCGGCTGAAGAGATCAGCCCCATGTCTGGGTAGTAGGCCTGAAAGGGTTGTATGTGCATTGGCTTTACGTCGTTAGGTGAACGCAAAATAACAGAATGGAGGCGTAAACGCCAAGTGGGGTTTGTTACAAAGTACTCGCTGCAAATTCCAATAATTTTTTTTCCGCAAATTTATCGGCCATCAATTGAATGCCCAATGGTAAGCCGTTTGGGTGGTTGCCGATGGGCAAAGAAATAGCTGGGATGCCCGCCATGTTGGCCTGCACCGTGAAGATGTCGGCGAGGTACATGGCCACCGGGTCGTCGTCCATTTTGCCGATGTCCCAGGCAGGGGTTGGGGAAGCTGGCGCCAAAATGAAATCATATTCCTGTAAAATGGCTCTCGTCCGGTCGTGGATGAGTCGTCGAACTTGTTGCGCCTTGGCGTAATAGGCGTCATAATACCCGGCGCTCAATACAAACGTACCGAGCATAATGCGTCGTTTCACCTCTGTCCCAAACCCTTCCGTCCTTGATTTTTTGTAAACTTCATGAATATCGTGTGCCTCAGAAGTGCGGTGGCCAAAACGGATGCCATCGTAACGGGAGAGATTGGAAGAGGCCTCGGCAGTCGTCAGCACGTAGTAGGCTGGAATGAGAAAATCGAGGTGTTCGAATTCGACTGAATCGACGATATGGCCTTCGCTTTTTAGTTTTTGGATAAAATCAAAAGTCGCTTTTTTGACGCCTTCATCCATACCTGGGTGGTTGAGGGCGGAGTCGTAATAGGCGATTTTGTAGGATTTAGAACTGTTAGATCTCAAAGATCTAACAGTTCTCGGAACTGGCTCACTGCTCGAAGTTGCATCAAACTCATCTGCCCCGGCCATCACTTCTAACAATAGAGCGGCATCCTCGACGCTATTGGACAATATGCCAATCTGGTCAAAACTGGAAGCATACGCCAACAACCCATGCCGGGAAATGCGGCCATACGTCGGCTTGAATCCAACCACCCCGCAGAAGGCTGCTGGCTGCCGTACCGAGCCACCCGTGTCGCTGCCCAAGGACGCCAAACACGTTCCCGCCTGTACCGATACCGCCGAAGCCCCGGACGAACCGCCTGGCACTTTCGATGGGTCGGCAGCGTTGCGGGTTGGGCCATAGACCGAGGATTCATTGGTGCTGCCCATTGCAAACTCATCACAATTGACCCGACCGATGATGATCGCATCTTCGGCCAATAACCGCTCAACGGCTGTAGCCGAAAACAGTGATTTAAAACCGTTCAATATTTTTGAGCCTGCCGTCACTTGGTGCCCTTGGTAGCAGATCACATCTTTTAGGGAAATAACGGCGCCGAAGAGCTGCCCGATGGAAGTTGGGTCATCTTGGTGTTTTTTGTCCAATGCCATCGCCCTTGCAATGGCCTCTTCTGCAAAAACTTCTACATAAATATTCAAATGCCGGGTCGCCTCTATCTGGGCAAGATAGTGGCGCACGACCTGCTCGCAGGTCGTCTGGCCTGTTTTTAAATCTTGTAGTAGTTGGGAATGGGATGTGTATTTCACTTTATGCGTATTTTTTGAGCGGCAAAGGTCGGGAATCTGAAAGGGGTTTGGGAGTACAATTTTTATAAATAATTGGGGGTATTTGGCTGGATTAAATTTGGCAGGGATTTGCCGTTGAGATAGTTGGATGCCAGTGACATTTAAAAATTGGGTTTTGGTTTGAACCCTTAAACCCGCTGGAGGATAGCCTAAAGAAAAACCTACATTGGAAATCTTCTTGCAATATCTTTGCGACCTTATTTCCAATTATTTATTTCTAATTTGCGGAGCTAAAAAGTTAGTGCCTTTGATGACCGGATAAATCTATCCTGCTTCTCTGGGATAAAATAAGGTCAAAACTGCGGCAGTATAATTTTGAATATTGCAATACAAATAATATAGTATTTCTGAACCGCCGTTTTTGAAGTATAATTTATGAGCGGCAACCCTTTAAATCAAATAATTATAAATTTCATGAAAAACACGTTCCTACTTTTATTTTGCTTGTTATCCGTTTATGCTTACGGACAATTTTCCTTCCCTTATTATGAATTGAAACCATCCTGGGAAATAGAGCGGTATAATCCATATAATAATGTTAACGAAGAAATAAGTATCCAATTAGGACCGGACACTTCTTTTTGCGGACAAGTTTGGAATGCCGTGGAATATTTCGATAAAAACAACGGTGAATTCATCGAGCGCATCGGCTACTGTCGGCAGGAAAATAAAAAAGTATTTGTGCGAAGAAATAAGAATTGCGGCGAAGATGAGTTTTTGATGTATGATTTTGGTGTGGAGACTGGAGACACAGTTGTATGTGGCGTTTTTGATGGTTTGATTTTTCCTGTTTCAATGATTGTTGAAGATGTGTCAACAGGTTGGGTAGATGGTGTACCCCAAAAAATAATTGTGGTTTCGTATCAAATTTATCCGTGGTCGTTACCTGTATTCATGTTCTGGGTGGAAGGTGTTGGTGATTATTATACGTTTCCTTTTTATAGTATAGACTGTCATACCTGTGGTGAGGTTGATATTAGGTTTAATTGTTTAAAATTAAACGAACGACTTATTAACAATGCCTTATATGCTTTTCATCCATGCAGCCCGACTATTGATACTATTTACGTAAATAAAAATCTGGCCGGAGGAAATAATAATGGGTTGGATTGGGATAACGCATTTTATGATCTCCAAGATGCGCTCAGTATAGCCGACTCCGGTGATGTGGTTTTAGTGGCAAAGGGTATTTATTTCCCGACGGCGGATAACAATAGGGAATCTTCTTTTTTAATGCCGAATGGTGTTTCCCTCTATGGCGGTTTTGTGGGGAATGAAACAACCATCGACCAGCGGGATTTTACAACGAACCAAACCATATTGAGCGGAGACATCGGTTTGCCGGGCGACCCTGCCGATAATAGTTACCATATTTTATTTTCAATAGGAGCAGATAGTGCAACCATTGTTGATGGATTTATTATTGAAAAAGGGATGGCTAACCACCCCAGTTATTTTAGTCCACATAGCAAAGGCGGTGGTTATTATTTGGATACAAACGACCAAAACCCAGCAACTAATCCCAGAATCTTTAATTGCATTTTTAGGGAGAATGCGGCGGGTGAGGGCGGCGCTATTTATTGCGATGGGCAAATTGGTTTGCAGGTTCTAGTAATATTTCTGATTGTGTTTTATGGACAACGTAAGCAATGGAGGAGGGGCTATCCGCAAAGAGGGCAAGATCGGGGCTGTCGCTAAATTAGAGAATTGCAAATTCATTGAGGAGACAAAAGGGCATTCGGGCGGGCTATTTTTTCTGAAATGGATAATAGGCGTACAGGCAATAGAAAATTGCCTTTTCCAAAGTATACCTCTACAATAGATGGCAGGCTATTTTCTGGAATTATTATATGGTGATACAGAAATTAGAATAATTGACTGTGATTTTAACAATAACAATAGCCGTTGGGAAGAACTATTTCTTCAATATATGTAAGGAATGGAAATAATGGTGACTCGTTGAGTTATGTTTGACTCCTGCCGTTTTAATAGCAACTCCACCTATTTAGCAGAAGGAAGTCTGTAACTATTTTCGATTCAGAATATGTCTTCTGTGTCTTTTAACAACATATTTGAGAACAATAAGTTTTAATTGGGAGGCTAGTTTGATGCTGGTTGCAGCACCTTATTCCAAAAATTATTTAAAAATAAATAACTGTATTTTCTCTAATAATTTTGTAACTATTCAAGTTTTCTGGAGCTATTTATTATGATGGTGATGGAAACAGGTAGATCCTTATTCCAATAATACAGAAATAACCGAATTCCCTTTTTATGGCAATGGAGAACTTTGGCTTTTCCAGCGGGGCTTTGGGCTCAGTGGAAACCAAGGTGAGCAACTGTACTTTTTTCAACAATGGGGAATTTCCCATCGGCAAGAACTGGAATTTTAATTTTGACAGTTTGTTTTAATAATATGCACATCGAAAATTCTATTATTTGGGAAAATACGCCAGCAGGAAAATTATTTTAATGGCAATTTCGCAGATTTAAGCTCCATGATTATACGATCAATAATTGTTTGGTCAATGTGCCTGACTGTATCGTGGATGGTGTGGACGGATGTTCAGATGGAATGCTATATGAGCAATACCCAATGTTTATAGACACGTTGAACCATGATTTCAGGCTGTTGGAATGTTCTCCCGCAATCAATGTCGGCAACAATGATTTTGTGGATGCTGAAAACACATTGGATTTAAACCAACAAATGAGAATATTGGATGGCATCGTGGATATGGGCGCTTATGAACAGCCCGCACTTGATATTGAAATTAATTATTCTTTGCAAAATGCTGCCACCGTTAATACGTTCGACGGATTTATTTCAATAGACTCTACGTCGGGTAGTAATATGCCGTATTCTTTTTTGTGGAGCAATGGAGACACTACAACTTTCATCGGCAACCTTTCTCCCGGTGACTATTTTTTGACCATCACTGCCATCAATGGATGTGAGAATATTTGTTTTTGAAATAAGCGCTACTAATTCTACGGACGATTTTTTAAATAATATAGATATACCTATTTATCCTAACCCATCAGGATGTTGTTAATATTGATGTTTCAGAATTAAATAGCAAATCAGAATTGTATTTATTTAATCATTTAGGGCAAAAAATATATGAGTCTAAAAATGTTGCACCTGCCATTCATAAAATTAATGTCGGTAATTTTTATTCAGGCATGTATTATTTAAAAATAAAAATGGGGGATTTTTTCAAGTTGGAAAAAATAATAATTGACTAAATATCTTGTAATTTAAATTGGCAAGGTGTAGGTGGTTTTTTGGAATGTCAAATAAGTTAGTTTGCGTAGTATTAAACTATGATAAATTATTTTATAAATGCTTTAAAACAAAAAAGCCCGTCCAATAATGGAACGGGCTTCGCACATAAGGTATCTGTGTTTAAAAATCCGAAAGAATTACTTTTTGGCGGAAAATGGTTCCGTCCTTCCCTTTGGCAACAATCACGTACATCCCTTGCGGAAACCCCGACACATTGAGTTGGGTGCTCTTGCTGCCTATGGGGTAATCAACTGATAGCAGTTGTCTACCGGTCAGGTCGGTGAGGGCAATAGGCCCTTGGAGTGTTTCGGGTAATTCGATGGTAATGGCATCTGTAGCGGGGTTGGGGTAGATGGACAAGTTTTCAGCCTCTACTTCAAAAATGCCAGTTACATTGGGCGTGCATGCAATGGCGGTAGCTATGTCAAAACAATTGTCGAAAAGTGCCTGCACCTGATCAGTCTGCTTATACATCGTCGTCACGTTTTCCAAATTGGAATTGTCAGGTTCTTGGTGGAAAGAATAAGCCAGTATCAGCTCATTGACGGCGCCCGGTTGCAGCTTGAAAGGGCCATAAGACCCCACCACTTTCCGGTCGCCGGGTGTGTTGCCTTCCGTTACTTCCGTCCAAGCCGATGGGTCGTTGGGGTCTCCGTTATAAAAATACCCGTTGTTGGGGGCGGATGTGCCATCCTCATAATGACCTGCTAGTAGGTTGTAAGGTCCGTTGGGATTGGTTAAGGTTGTTGGCAAAGCACCTTCGATGGGCATGACATGCGTTAGGGGTAGTTCGTTCCTGTCCTCATCCAAAGGCCCCCGGATCAGGTCAATGGCCATTGCAGGGGCATGGTTGCCGTAGCCCGCCTCATCGTTGTCGTCCCCGTTGTAGCCAAACACAATTGAACGGAGCGAATCACTCCCAATAAAATCATCATTGGGATTCCCAATGTCGAAATCGGCAAAGACGCCAACATAGGCGGAATCGAGATCCTCGCCAGCCCTGTTGATCATTTTGTAACGGGCGAAAATCGTATTGCCCAAAGGGGCTTCCTGACAGTTGAATGCGAATATTTGACACTGCACCTCCATTCGAATAGGTAACAAAAGTGATTGGGTATGTAGCATCTCGTCGTTAAACACAAACCACAGCATTTCATCAGCATAATGGGGAGGCGCTTCATCGCAGCCCCTCACCCCGATTATTGGGAAATCACCATGAGTAGGATTGTAAACTCCATCGCTGTTCTCGTCCCAGAAATCGGCTAGCCCTTGTGAGGTAGCAGGTAGGGTTTCCCCATTGTGGTATTGTGAGAAATAGGGGTTGTAAACTGCTGGCCACCCAAACACGTTTGGGTTGGGGTTGTCAATGACGAAATTGTCGTGAAAGTCGGCCAGGTGTTCTTCAATGTCTGCCTTCGTCACCCGGTAAATTTGGGTCAACTGACCGGTTGCGGTGCCAGTGACATCGTCTAATATGCCGGGTTGGAAATCAGCCTTCCCATTTTCATTATAAGCATGAATCGCACCTTTAATGTTACCAGCAGGGTCGAAGCCGCCAAGCCAAATCCCCGAGGCTCGCATCGTGCTTATTTCCGGCTGGCCGGGTTCGTAAGGTGCGATGAACTGGCCGTCGGTAAAATCAGTGAACAGTGCCCCATTGGCGTTCACTTGAACTTTTACATTATTGACATTTAGGATGGCGCTGGCGGGTGTTTGTGCAGAAATACTTGCTAAAATCAACAAAGAGAAAGGTAAGAGGACGTAAGTTTTAATTTTCATAACTAATGGTTTTAGATAAAAAGATGGTAGCAAGATAGCTGCACCATGTCCGCGCAATCAACTCTAATTTTGCCAAAAGTCAGGTTTTTGATTTCTCAAACTGCCTATCCTCACGTCAATCGAAAAAACCTACTTTTGCCCCCGTTTTGGGAAGTTTGACAATCTCTCCAAATCTTAATTTTTCAATTTCCAATAAAAGTGAATTACCTGTCCCTCGAAAATGTGTCCCGCAGTTACGGCGAAAAAGTGCTGTTCCAAGACATTTCCCTGATGATCAACAAAGGGGAAAAAGTGGCGCTCATCGCCAAAAACGGCAGCGGGAAAACGACCCTGATGCGAGTGATTGCTGGCATGGAGCCAAGCGATGGGGCTACGAGCAAAATCTATATCCGCAAGGATATCCGCATTGGGTTCTTGCCGCAAGAGCCTGATTTCTATGAAAAGCACAATGCTTTGGAAGCCATTTTTGACAGCGATATGGAAATCGTGCAGGTAGTCAAGCGGTATGAACGGGCGATGCTCCATCCTGATAATGTGAAAGAAATGCAGGAAGTCCTGTCCCGCATGGACGACCTCAAGGCGTGGGACTTTGAATCGAAGGCCAAAGAAATTCTGTTCAAATTCAATATTACCGATCTGGAGCAGCCGATCTCGACCCTTTCAGGTGGACAAAAAAAGCGCCTCGCTCTGGCAAAACTCCTCATCGAAGAGCCTGAGTTCCTGATCCTTGACGAGCCGACCAACCACCTTGACCTTGACATGATCGAATGGCTGGAGGGGCATCTTTCGCAGCAGAACATCACCTTGTTCATGGTGACGCACGACCGCTATTTTTTGGAAAATATCTGCAACAATATCCTGGAATTGGATCGGGGGCAGCTGTACAAATATTCAGGCGGCTATTCCGATTTTTTAGAGAAGAAAGCATTGCGGATGGAAAATGAATTGGTCGTTCACGACAAGACCAAAAAGCTCTATAAGAAGGAGTTGGACTGGATGCGCCGTAGTCCACAGGCCCGCTCCACCAAGTCAAGTGCCCGTCAGGGGCGGTTTTATGAAATAAAGGAAAATGCGCAGCGGAAGGTCGAGAAGGACGATATCCAGATTGAGATCAAAGGGCAGCGGCTCGGCAGCAAAATTTTGGAACTGCATTACATTGCCAAAGCCTATGGCGATTTGAAGATCGTGGAGGAGTTTCACTATAAATTCAAAAAAGGAGAACGGGTCGGCATTGTTGGCAAGAATGGGGTAGGGAAGTCCACTTTCATCCGCATGTTGATCGGTGAAGAGCGCCCCGATCAGGGCAAAGTAATACAAGGCGAAACGGTTGTTTTCGGCTACTATTCACAGGACGGGATCAACCTCGCAAAAGACATCCGGGTGCTTGATTATATCACGGCCATTGCCGAATACATCCCGATGGACAAGGGGCGAAAAATCACCGCAGAACAACTCCTCGAACGCTTTTTGTTCAACCGGGAGCAGCAGCAAGTTTACGTTTCCCAACTCAGTGGTGGCGAACGGCGGCGGCTCTACCTGTTGTCCATTTTGATGAAAAACCCCAACTTCCTCATCTTGGATGAGCCGACCAACGACCTTGATGTGATTACCCTGAATATTCTGGAAGAGTGGCTGATGGAATTTCCCGGCTGCGTCCTCATTGTTACCCACGACCGTTTTATGCTGGATAAGCTCTGCGACCACTTGTTCATCTTTGAAGGAAACGGGAAAATCAAAGATTTCAATGGACGGCACATGGACTACCGGGCCACGCAAAAAGAGCTGGAGCGATATGAACGGGAGCAGGAAAAGCCCAAGTCAGACAAACCTGATGAGCCTCAAGTCCGAACTGGTTCTGGCCTTACCAATAAAGAAAAGAACGAGCTTAAACGCTTGGAGCGGGACATTGAAGCCCTTGAATCCCGCAAACAAAAAATCCATGCAGCTTTTGCCGAACCTGGCATTTCCGTGGCCGACATTGAGAAACTTTCTAAAGAGTTGAAAGAGGTGGAATCCGAGATGGAAGAGAAAGAAATGAGGTGGATGGAATTGGCGGATAAGTGATAAATAAAAGCGTTTTTACGCTGTGTAGAAAAGTTTATTTATAAAATGCGGGGCAGGATAAGCCGATCTTTTGGCAACTTCACAACCTGCCCCTCAAGGGATTTTTAAGGGGGAAACGTGGCAAAGCCACGTTTCCCCCTTAAAAATCCCTTTGGGCCGAGCAGTCTGCTGTCTCAAAGCGAAGTGAATTTTCCGGCCTACTTACGAGATAGAAAATATAAAGAATTTTAAATTGCCGTGTACCTGTTACTATTGCCACCTTATGTCTATCCAACCTATTGCAAAAAAAAAGAGGTCAAGACCGATGCCTTGACCCCATGAATAAACACCTAAAACCCTATTAAATGTTTGATCTTTTTGGTTGATTTCCGAAAGTTGAATTTCTTGTTTTGGGGTGTCGTTAGTTATATAGCCGCCGACGATCATATAAAGGTGCGTAGGTTTTCAAATGTTCATAGAAGGTTGAAAAAAAATACAAGCCTGCTGGAAATAAATTCCAACAGGCTTGACACTCAGATGCTTATGAAAAAAACTTTTCGCTAAATTTTTATTATCGCCTTATTCCCACTGCTTATTTGATCTCAATCGTTTTGACAGGGGCCGGCTTCGCCTCTTCTTTTTTAGCCAAAGTAACGTGGAGGATGCCGTTCTCATAATTGGCAACAATGCCTTCGGCGTTCACAGTTTCTGGCAAATGGAAGTTGCGGGTAAACTCAAAATAGCTGAACTCCCTCCGGGTGTATTTCTCACCATTGTCTTCTTGGTTCGCCTCTTTTTTTGCAGAAATGGTCAGTAAATCCTGATCCACTTTCACCACAAAATCGGTTTTGTTAAGACCAGGGGCAGCCACTTCGATCCGGTAGCTGTTTTCCGTTTCAACGATGTTCACGGCAGGGCTTTTTTGCAAAGCGCCGTTGCGGAAGGAAACGGGGAATTCGTCTTTGAAAAAATCATTGAAGAAGTTGTCAAAAACGTTGACTGGTTTGTTGGAAACGGTTGCTGGAAAAAACTTGATCAAACTCATAATTATAATTTTTTATTTGGTTAAACAATTTGAATCAAAAACTCGATGTGAGCAGATCAATTGGTGTTCCAAGTGAATTTTTTGGGAAAGAAAGGCTGAAAGGTTAAAACATTACTGCCATTATGGCAAAAATTGTACACTGTTGACTGTCATTATGGCAATTTAAAAAACAGAAGCCAGCCTGATCTCATTCAGGCTGGCTTCTGTTTTTCCAACTTATATAAAAATTATTGCCTAAAAATGCGCTACTCTGTCACTATCACATCTGTCACGTAAACCTCCCGGTCCATGCTAAAATAGTAGTGGCCACCAAAAAAGAATGCTCCGTAGTAAATGGCTTCAAGCTGGGTGTGGTCCGCTGGCAGGACAATGTTTTTGGCCTTCATCAGGTCGTCGTCCACTCTTTGAAAGACCAGCCCAGGGGCTTTTTGGGTAAACAGGATTTGATTGGAATTGGCGACTAATTGCAGAGCGGATTCATGGTTGAGGCGTTCCCAAGTGAGGCCGTTGTCGGTGCTTTTATGTAGGTCAAAAGAATTGATGCCGGTGATATAAAGGTCTCCTTGCCAAGTAAAGGCATCCAGCATCCATTGGATAAAGATCTTTTTTGATTCGCCGGAAGGCGTGATGCGCCAGGCCCCTTCATGGGAGGTCACGTAAAAATTGCCATTAACAAAGCGCATCGAATTCAACTTGGAAATGTCGGTGGAGAGGCTGGTCAGGTCGATTCGTTTGACCAATTCGACAGAAGTAAAGGAGGTATGGGCAGGGTTGTGCCTGACCTCAAACAACAACATGGCGTAGTGCCGATCGGGCAAAACTTTGATGGGCAACATAAACAGCGTGCCGTCAGTGCTGAAAACACCGAGCCTATGGCCAAATGTTTCTACTTCCACAAAGCTGTCGGAAGGCCCAGCGAGGTCATCAGCGATGATGGTATAAACTTCCTCTGGGTTGCGGGACAGCCGAAATTCGATGACTTGCTGGGCGTCTTGATTGGTGGTTATCCGGACAAAGCTGTTGTCGGAAAGGGCTGGCACACCGAGCACTCCTTCGTTGCGGGGAAGGGGCCTGATTTCCAAGACCTTGTTGTCACCGTCGAAGCGGGCAAATTGGTTTTCGGTAATGATATGCCATTCAAATGGCGTCGCATGGGTGGCAATGATCAGTTGTTCCGATTTAAAGTCAACCAGATCCCAGACTGCGATAGTTGCGGTGTCATCGTCGGCCAAAAAAGGCCGTTGGCAAGCAGTGAGTAAAAGTAGTAGTGTGGAGACCAGGAGTGCTTGAGTTGGAGATACGTTCATAGTATTGTTGTTTTTATCAAAAATCCTTCAGTTGATTCGACTCCTGAAATGTGGGGGAGGGCAAAAATAAACCAAAAAAACAGAATAGCTGCAAATCACAGCCAAAATAGATTTGGCAAATCGATTGCAAAATTAAAAACGGGGAATGGCTAAAAAGATTAAAGTTGCTTTTCGCTCAGATTGTATCTTTTATGGCCATTTACGTTTTACCTATTTTAAAAAAGCCAAAAACATGCAGCGTTTTTGCGGTTGCGGGGTTGTAAAGCCCCCTGTTAGATGGCCCGTTTTAAAAGAACAGCTTAGGAAGTGTACCAATTCGCCTTTTCCGAGTCACAATAAGCCGTTCAACAGATAAGATTTTTGCAGACAGAATCTGTATTATTTTTTATTTCTTTCATCCCATGTTCTATTTTTGTCTCTCTTTTCCCCGACCCTCATACATATTAATATTGTCTATCGTTGAGCCGTGAAAATTAACCGTCCCAAGACTGATCTTATTTTGACATTGCACTTCCGGAAACTAATGAAAATGGACATGAATGGGAAGATTTGGGTTGTTAAAAAACCTGCTATTCCTTTTTTGTTAAACAATAAAAGTTCTTACTAATGTAGGTCACAAAGCAGCGTTGCCAAGGCGATGGTTTTGCAGCCTGTAATTTGTACCTTATTTTATTGATAGTTTAAAATAAATCAAGTTCACACATGACCCGTTTATTTACCACATTATTGCTACTTTTCGCAACTACTTTTCTGTTCGCCCAAAAGCCTTTATTTAAGGGCGCTTCCTTAAAAAGCAGCTTTGAGAATTCTCCAGAACTGCAATACCAGTTTAAAGAATTTGATGTTTACCAACTGGATGTGGCATCCGTTGATAAATTTGTCAAGAGCAAATCGGACACCGCACAGTTCAGCCTCCAGCTGGGGGCGAAATACGACTGGGACATTAAGCTCTGGCCAAAAGATATCCGCCGGCCCAACCACTTGAGAAGGTGGGTAACAGAACAGGGGACGGTAACCATGCCTCCTTCCGAGAACATTACTTTCAGGGGTAAAGTGGATGCGCCGGGAGGTGGTTCGATTTCCCTGTCGATTGATGACGATTTGATCAGGGGCTTCATCAAAAAGGATGGGGAAATGTATTACATCGAGCCTGTTTGGTACTTCATCAAAGGCCAACCCAAAGACTTATTTGTGGTTTATGCAGCTTGTGATGTGCAGCCCCGGCCAGATGCAAAATGTGGGTACAGTGAATTATTGAATAAAACGGAACAATATATTGGTCATGAAGACCATGACGACCATGAAGTGGAAGGTTTGGAAAAATCGGCTGCCTGTAAAGAAGTCGAAATCGCTATTGCTTCTGACTGGCTCATGTTTCAGGCTTTCGGGTCAGCAGGGGCGGTGGAAGGTTTTGAAACAGGTGTACTGGCGGATGTGCAAACCAATTATGATGATGAATTCAATGATGAGTTGATATTTTTCATCGTTGAATTTTTTACGGTGACTACTTCCAATGGTGACCCTTGGACGAACTCCAATAATGCAGATGCTCTATTAAACTCGTTTACCGCTTGGGGCCCCGGTGGTTTTGGCGCCACCCATGATGTGGCTGGCCTTTGGACGGATCGGAACTTTACAGGATCTACCATTGGGATCGCTTGGCTAAACGGAATTTGTAATGGCCAGCGGTATCACTGCTTACAAAATTTTTCCTCCAATTCCTGTTTCTTGAGGGTTTTGTGGGCGCATGAGTTAGGGCACAATTTCAGCGCTACCCATGACCCTGCCAACAGCGGAACCATCATGTCGCCTTCTGTGAGTTGTACCAGCGCTTGGTCAAACCAGACTCTCAACCAAATCAATTCTTACGTGCCAACCAGAGGGTGTTTGTCTGCTTGTGGTGGAGCGATTCCGCCCGTGCCATTGTTTACGGCCAACCCAACAAGTGGTTGTGCGCCACTCTCCGTCCAGTTTACCGATCAAAGCCAATTTAGCCCAACTAGTTGGAACTGGACGTTTGCCGGAGGCACTCCTTCTTTTTCTTCCCTGCCTAATCCGGTTATTACCTACAATGACCCTGGCGTATGGGATGTGACGTTGACCGTTTCTAATGCGGCGGGAAGTAATACCCTAACGATGAATTCCCTCATTACGGTGGATGGAGCGCCTACAGCGGGATTTATATTTGACCAAATCGGCACAACGGTTATTTTTACCAATACCTCCGTTGGTGCTACGAGTTATGTTTGGGACTTTGGCGATGGCAATAGCTCAACGGATACCGATCCAGTTCATGTTTATTTGAATGAAGATTTCTACGAAGTTACGCTGACGGCTATTAACGACTGTGGCTCAGAATCTTTCTTTATTACAGTTCCTGTTTTCACCGCTCCGATAGCAGATTTTGTGGGCGTTCCAAACAGTGGCTGTGCCCCATTGGATGTGTCGCTCATGAGTATTAGTTCTGCCAATTCCTTGTCATGGTTCTGGCAGACACCCGGTGGAAACCCTGCTACATCAAATGATGAAAACGTCATCGTCAACTATGCAAATCCAGGTTCTTACGATGTCTCCCTGACCGTAACCAACCCGGCCGGAAATGATACCCAAACGATCAATGATTATATTTTTGTAGGAACCGTTCCGACGGCAGGTTTCTCTTCTTCGGTAAACGGCAACACGGTGACCTTCACTGATGAAAGTGACAACTCTGCGGGGATCGGCACCATGACTTATTTCTGGGATTTTGGTGATGGAAACACTTCTATCGAGCAAAACCCTGTTCATACTTATATGACCAATGGCACGTTTGATGTGGTTTTGTCAGTAACCAATGATTGTGGCATTGATAATATTACCCAACTGGTGACCATCTTATTGCCACCAGTGGCCAACTTTTCGGCTCCAATGACAGAGGGCTGTGCCCCATTTACAGTCACGTTCACCAATGAATCAACGGGGAATCCATCTTCATTTGAGTGGCAGTTTCCCGGAGGTGACCCAAGCATTTCCGCCGATCAAAACCCTACGGTAACTTATAACAACCCCGGTTCTTATGATGTTACTCTGACGGTCTTTAACAGTGCTGGATCGGATATGATTACGTTGTCCAACTACATCACTGTTAATCCACCTGCGATACCTGGCTTTACTTATTTGGTAAATGGTTTGTCGACTGTTTTTATCAATACTTCTTCTAATGCAACGAGCTATAATTGGGACTTCGGTGACAACACTTCCAGCACGGAGACCGACCCTACCCATACTTATGCAGCTGACGGTACTTACACTGTTACATTGACTGCGACCAACGATTGCAGTTCCGTTACCACGACCCAAACCGTTGTAATCGTAACTGCTCCAACTGCAGGTTTTTCCGCAAATGTGACGACTGGTTGCGCTCCGCTTACCGTTCAGTTCAGTAATCAATCTTCGGCCAATGCGGTTTCCTTCGAATGGTCGTTCCCCGGTGGCAACCCTTCTTCCTCCTCCGATGAAAACCCGACCGTTACGTATGACAATCCCGGTTCTTATACCGTGACTTTGACGGTTACCAATGCGGCAGGAAGCAACTCTGCTACGCAGACTGATTACATTATTGTAAATACAGTACCGACCGCAGGGTTTAGCTCAAGTGTAAATGGCAATACTGCTTCCTTTACCAATAGCTCTTCCAACGCCACGAGTTATAGCTGGGACTTTGGCGACAATATGTCCAGCACAGAATCTGACCCGGTTCACGCTTATGCCAACGATGGTGATTACACCGTTGTGTTGACGGCTACCAATGATTGTGGTTCAGTAACTACTTCTCAGGTCGTTTCCATCGTGAGTGCTCCAACGGCAGGTTTTTCTGCCAACGTCACTACTGGTTGTGCGCCACTGACTGTTCAATTCAGTAATCAATCTTCAGCCAATGCGGTTTCCTTCGAATGGGATTTCCCAGGTGGCGACCCATCCAGTTCAACCGATGAAAACCCGACGGTTACTTATTCGTCAGGTGGTTCGTTTAACGTGACCCTGACTGTGACCAACTCCGCTGGTAGCAATTCAGTTACAGAAACCAGTTATGTGGTGGTCAATACGGTACCGGCTACTGGTTTCACCGCTGCGACCAACGTCTTTACAGCCACTTTCACCAATACAACGGCCAACGGCACTACTTACAGCTGGGACTTTGGCGACGGTACGAGCAGCACTGAGTCAGATCCAGTACATGAATATTCCGGCGACGGCACTTACACCGTTACCTTAACTGCGACCAATGCTTGTGGGGATTCTACGATCACCCAAGATGTAGTCATTACTTCCTTCCCTCAAGCCGGATTTACCGCTAATGCAACAACGGGTTGTGCGCCATTTACGGTTCAGTTTATGGACCAATCCTCTTCCAATACCACGGCATGGGAATGGGCTTTCCCCGGAGGCACGCCCTCCAGTTCTACTGATCAGAACCCGGTTGTCACCTATAATAATGTAGGCATTTATACGGTGACGCTTACTGCAAGTAATGCTTTGGGGCAAAATGCAGTAACCCAGACTGATTATATCAATGTTATCACGACACCAACGGCAGGTTTCACCAGCACGGCGAATTTGTTGACTGTAGATTTTACCAACAGTTCGTCTGGAGCTACCAGCTACAGCTGGGATTTTGGCGACAATACTACCTCCGCCGATGCAGACCCCAGTCATACTTATGCTGCTGATGGCACGTATGAGGTAACGTTGACTGCTACGAATGCTTGTGGTTCTGAGACTTCTACGCAAACAGTAGTGGTGGCAACCGCTCCAACAGCTGGTTTCTCAGCCAATGAAACCTCTGGTTGTGCGCCATTTATGGTTGAATTTACAAATCAGTCTTCAGCGAATGCGACAGGTTTTGAATGGAGTTTCCCCGGTGGTACCCCGTCCTCTTCTACCGACGAAAACCCGACGGTGACTTATGATATGGTAGGCGTATTCAATGTCACTTTGAAAGTGACCAACTCAGCGGGTGAAGATGAAGTAGTGGAAATGGGCTACATCACAGTGGGTGCGTTGCCGACGGCGAATTTTATGACCGATATAAATGGCTTGACGGTGAATTTCACCAATATGTCTGTCAATCCTGCCAATTCTGGAAACGTGACTTATAACTGGGATTTTGGCGACAGCAATTCTTCCACGGAAGAAAACCCTTCTCACACTTATGCCGATGAAGGTACCTATGATATTACCTTAATGGTCACCAACGATTGTGGCGCAAGAACCATCAACGGCCAAATAACGGTCGTGTCTGCTCCAACGGCTGGGTTCAGTGCCCAAATGACCACTGACTGCGCTCCATTTGAAGTGCAGTTTACCAACGAATCATCTGCAAACGTAGCCACCTTTGCTTGGGAGTTCCCTGGGGGTGTTCCAGCTACTTCCAACCAGGAAAACCCGGTTGTGATCTACAATGTGCCTGGTACCTATGATGTTATTTTGACGGTTACCAATTCCGCAGGTACCGATATGATCACGTTGCTGGATTATATAGTTGTAAATGGTGCGCCGACCGCTGATTTTACTTTTTCTGTTGGCGGGTCTGATGTCAGTTTCAATAGTCAAGTGGATAATTTCAACACCGTGGAATGGGATTTTGGCGACGGCACTACCTCTAGCGAACTTGACCCAGCGCATACGTACACCGAAGATGGTGCTTACACCGTAACGCTGACAACTACGAATGAATGTGGGACTACCGTAGTAACTGACCTTGTAATCATCGCAACGCAAGGGCCGATTGCTGCATTCTCTGCTCCGATGACCAACGGTTGTGTGCCATTTACCGTCACTTTCGATAATCTTTCTTCGCCAAATGCTGAAACCTTTTTGTGGACTTTTGAAGGTGGTGACCCTGCGACCTCTACCGACGAAAACCCAACAGTGGTTTATAATGCTGCCGGAAGTTTTGACGTCACGTTGGTGGCTACGAATGGCTTGGGCAGTAATACATTCGAAAGCATGGACTACATCGTTGTCAACGATGTGCCGGTGCCTGGTTTTTCCAGCAATGAGAATTTCCTGACCATTTCTTTTTCCAATACCACTACCAATGGAACCAGCTATGAGTGGGATTTTGGCGACGGCAATTCTTCTACAGACGAAAACCCAGTCCATACTTATTCGGCAGCGGGACAATACGACGTGACACTCAGGGCCACCAATGAATGTGGCACAGTGACCACTATGCAAACCATCAATGTGATGGCGAACGCAGTGGACGAGATTCCGGGCATCAGCGAGTTCAATGTATATCCGAACCCGAACGATGGCCGTTTCACGATGGTGCTCCGTGGGGAGGGAAGAGCTGATCTGCAAGTCTCTTTCACCAATGTATTGGGCCAGGTGATCTTGCTATCCGACATAGATTTCCGCTCAGGCAATGTCACCAAAGAATTTTCTTTCAATGACCTTGCTTCGGGTATTTATATTTTCCAAGTCAAATCAGGCAGCAAAGCGCTCTACCGCAAAGTTGTGGTGGATTGATGCGGCTGATTTTGTTACAAACAAAGGGCTTCAACGTTATCGTTGAGGCCCTTTGTTTTTTATAGAAAAAATGGGCAGCCCTGCGCAAGCCAATTAAAATACGGGATTTCGTTTCATTCATTTTACATTTGCCTGCCCGATCAAAATGAGGGATTTCATTTCATTCAATTTTATTCCAAATAATGAAATATCTTTTGCCACTTGTGTTCTTATTGCTTTTGGCCTGCAAAAACCAGCCGTCAGAAAATACGGCAGCAATGCCAACCGAAGCAGATTTGCCCGCTGGTTTTTCCGATTTTTATCAGCAGTTCCACCAGGACAGTGCGTTTCAAATAGAGCATATCATCTTCCCGTTGGAAGGCATTCCTGACAATGCTGACTTGGAAACGATCCAATCTGGAACCTTCCGTTGGCAAAAAGAAAACTGGGTGCTGATGCGTCCCGTGGATTATCAGATGAGCGAATACCGCCGGGACTTCATTCCCCTGACCAAAGAAATGGTCTTGGAACAGATCACCCATAAAAGCGGCCAGTTCGGCATGGTGCGCCGCTTTGCCATCATTAGTGGCGAATGGCATTTGATCTATTATGCTGGCGTCAACCGCTTGGCGAAGTAATATTGGAGTCATTGTGTGGCACTTATTACTTTGTTACAAAAATTTTATAAAATGCGGAGGTGCAAAACCATCACTTTTTGCAATACCCCAGTACGCTCCCAAAGGGATTTTAAGGGGAAAATGTGGCAAAGCCGCATTTTCCCCTTAAAATCCCTTTGGGCCGAGCAGCCAGTTGCCTCAATGTAGGGTGAGTTTTCCGGCCCACATGCGTGAATGAAAACAGGAAGATTTTTTTCACGGTGTAACAATGTCTCCTTATCGTTCCTTTTATGTTATCAAAAATCCTCATAGCCCCTTTTATCATTTGTGCCATTGTGTTCACTTATTTGACGCTCGAAGTCAACGACAAATACTCATGGTACATCGTTCCGAACGTAGTTGTTATGGCCGTTCTGTACATTCTTTCGCCACAGATAGATTGGTGGTGGTACCAGCGTAGGCCGCCCAAATTGCCAGATGGCTTGGTGAAAATGTTCATGACCCGCATCCCTTTTTTTGACAAGCTGACACCTGCTGATAAAACAAAATTCTGCAACAGGGTGGCCCTTTATATGGAGGCCAACGAGTTTATGCCAAAAGGCATGGAAGAAGTGCCTGCTGATGTGAAAGCCGTGGTAGCGGCCTCCGTTGTGCAATTGACTTTCTGGCAAGAGGATTATTTGTTAAATAAATTTGAGTACATCATCGTCTATCCGCACCCGTTTCCGTCGCCACAATACCCCGAACAATGGCATGCCTGCGAAATATTTGAAGAAGATGGTGTCATCATGTTTTCAGCGGAACAGCTGATGGCCGGGTTTGCCCAGCCCGAAAAGTTTTTCCACATCGGGTTGTATGAATATACGAAGGTGTTTATGCGCTGCCACCCAGAAATAACGATGCCCGGTTTGCCCGTTGATATTTGGGAAAAATTAGAACTAATCAGTGGTTTCCCAAAAGAGGCCGTGGAAAAATGGGTTGGTTTAAATGATCTAAACGTGATGGCGGTGGCGGTGGCGCATTGGTTTGTTTTTGGGGACAGGTTTCGGGTGGTGATGCCGGAGTTGTATCAAGCTATAGGTCGGGTTTTGGGAAGTCAAATTTCCTAAACAGCGTATTTTACAATACCCCTCGGCGGGGAAATGAGAGCTCCTTTTTTTGGGAAAAATCCCATATTTGGCTATCATTGTTCTGTTATATCACAAAACCCATTAACAATGAATCCAGCCCGTACCCGTTTTTTCTTCTCTATTTTTTCTTTTCTATTTTTTCTCCTTTCAGGAAATGCGCAATCCCTCCTCAACGGCGACTTCGAAAAAAACACCGCCGACGGCTGCATTTACAACCTGGAAAATGAAGACTTCAACCTCATCATGGAGGATGTTGTTGCCTTCGGCAGCAATAGCGAAATGGATATTCACAACGACACTTGCGGCTATGCTGATGTCATTAGCAATAATTGGTTCGTATCCCTCTCGCAGCGGCCCAGTGGCGAGATAGATCAGCTTTCGCTCAGAATGGACATGCCTTTGACTCTTGGCAGCTCTTATCGGTTGACCTATTTTGATTGGGCGGAAACCTCCGGCCTCAACAATATTCCACTCCCCCTTGAGATTGGGCTTTCCACCGATTCCATGATTTTTGGTACCCTTATTCACACCTCAATGCCAGTCGAGTACGAATGGACCCAGCAGTCGGTTGAATTTATGGCTACCGAAGCAGCCCAATACATAACCATCCGCATGGCTGGGGCTTCCGGGCTGAAAGGATGGACGTTTGTAGATGGTTTCGAACTCTCACCGTTGACGGCAGTAGCAGAAGTCGGGGAGGCGGAAGTAGCCATTTATCCGAACCCCGCACGTGATTATATTTTTATAGAAACAGATCTTGACCTGAAATCGATTCGGATAATTAACGCAATGGGGCAGGAGGTGAAATCTTTTCCGCATTTGGATGTTTTTAGGAATAAACTGGATTTGAGTGGATTGGGAGCTGGCGTTTATTTTTTGGAAATAATAAATGAAAAAAATAGAGTGGTGAGGAAAATAGAGAAGTTGTAGCGATGAATATTATGGTCGCAGCAGATACGTAAGACGATGCGTTTAAAATGTGGTGTTTTTGAGTTAATTGAATTTATTTAATTGACACAAAGCCATTTGTTTTCTTTTTTGATTTTTATAGAAAACCATCTCTAATATGAAATTGGTTCCCTTCACCCTGCTACTCCTATTATTATTTATCGCTTCACCAAAATTAATTGGTTGTCAATGTACAAAAGTCAGCTACAGGTTTACAGATAAGATTAGTCAAGCAGCATTTGTTGGTTTGGTGGAAGTTATCGGTAAGGATACAGTACGTAGTAATAACAGGTGGTATTCATTTACCAAAGTCAAAATCGTAGCCCAGTACAACGGGAAATATATTGGTAAAGAAGCTAAAATAATTGACGGCCAAGGATATGAATGCATAACCCGATTGGAGAATGATTCCATTGGTGCAAAATGGGTCATCAAAGCTGGCATCTCAAAAGTCTATGATTGGATTTACAATGAAAGGCTTCCAAAAGAGGCAGAAGTTTTAACCCTTGGTATTTGTAGTGAAAATACGTTGGAGGTAAACGATGGTATGGTCATCGGAAATATTACCCGTAATCATTTTCAGTCGAGATGGCGATGGGATCGTTTCCTCAAGAAGATTTCTTTTGGTCTGCTTGATAGGGATGGTAAAAGAAAATGGAGCGAGCGAAAACTTCAGCAAATGAGTTTTGATCAATTCCACTCGTTTATGCAAAGCACATTTGGATAACAAAAGAAAAAACGCCGTGGTAAAAACCACAGCGTTCATTCAGGAATCCCTTTGCCTGAAAGGAGGGCTGATTATGAAAAAGTTATCTTGATTATTAGTTGCATCGAACAACGATCAGCTTCTGCACTCGGGATAAATTCCCCATCAGCATCGAATAGCAGCACTGCGCCGTCGGAAAGTTTCACTGCAAAAATCCCGTTTGGTTTGGTGCTGGCTTTGTCAATTGTTTCACCGACATAATTGGCAGCGACGTAATCGGCAATAGCAGTGGGGAGACCAGCTACATCCACTTCCATGCCTTGCATACAGCGGCGTCCTTGGTGGCCGGGGCCACCCCATTGGCCGCAACGGGATAGGTATTCGCCGTCCTCATCGAAAATCAGGATAGCACCGTTTGAAAGTTCTACCGCATAAAGGCCGAATGGTTTTTGTACGGCGAGGTCAATGGTCTGGTTCGGTACGTTGGAGGCTACAAAATCAGTGATGGCTACTGGCAAATCTGCCAAATCAATGGTGTCCCCGTGCAGGCAACGGAAACGTGGGCGTGGGTGAGGGCGGTTGCCGAGGCAACGGTTGCGCTCATTAAAATAAACGTTGATGCCTGATTCGAGCTGCAATTCATAGCCCTTACCTGCAACGTGGTAGGCTTCCTCTGTCAAGTAGTATGCATATTCCGTTTCCATGTAGGATTGCATTTCCTCTGAAATGTCTGATTGGGTGACGGCCTGTTTTGCCGAAGAGTCCATGATCTGTTGGATGATTTCTTCATCTTGCAAAACGTCATTGTTTTGGCAGGCAAAAAAGAAACCCATGGTGCTGGCGATCAGTAATCCGAAAATTAATTTTTTCATTGTTGATACATTTTTTTTGGTTACAAATTTAGATAAATGGTTGGATGGTTTTTGGCGCTGTGTTATTTTATTAGGTAACGATCGGTTTAAAATGGTTGCACGATGATGGTAAATTATTTTTATTAAAAATTAAAATTCACCCCAATATCGAACCCGCAAGAAAAACCTGACGATTTAATATATGGGTCATTATGGCGATTGCCCATTGGCACAACCAAGGTGGGTGAAATATGTGCACTCCATTTTTATTTAAATTATAATTTAATCCGACCATAGCCATGAAATCAGTTTGTAGTATTTTCAAGCCAATCCCATTTCTGCGGGAATAAACAGTCCTACTGCTGCGCAATTTACTGTTCGAAATGCTCCCCGAAATATCGAGTGATTGAGAGGTTAAAAAATTAAAAAGAAACCCGGATTTAATGGTTGTGTTGAACCGGCCATATCCCAATTGTTTACCAATTAAAAGTGGGATGCTCACATATTCAATGGCTTGGTCTGCTTTAATATTGATGGTAATATTTTCAAATTCATTAATCGTCTCCGTCGGGTCGGTTTGGTCGGCCCGCACTTCTATGTCAACAATTCCAGCAGAAGTATTTAATGCGTAAACAAAATCATGTTGTTGGTTATTGGTGTCAGGTCGTCGGTCCATAAACCGAAGCTGAGCGTGGTGGCTGGTGGAAAGGTTAGTCTTCCGGTAATTCAGGCCCGATTCCAGCAGCCAATTATTTTTGGTCTTATAAGTAGCGCCAATGCCTGTAACTTGGGTCGTTCCCGTCATGGCGCTGGTATTATTAAAAATGCGGTTGGGGCCAATCAATGGCCGTTGAATTACCCGTGCCATTTTTTCTCTGGTGGATAAATGGGAATGGTGGATGCCGATGGAAAATTTCCCTGAATTAACTGCCGGGATAATAGGTGTTGTTGGTAAAGAAAGGTTTGGGGTAAATGAGTCAATATTTTTTAACCCAATTAAATCAAGTGAATTTGGGGCAATTAGTTTTTGTTGCCCCGCAATTATTTCGACCTCGTTGTTGTTCTCAATTAAATCGTTGTTTCCAATTTTAGCAATTGTTTCGACCTCATTATTGTTTTCAATTAAATTATTCTTTTCGATTTTATTGATGTCTGTATTGTTGTTTTTATTTTCAATAAAATTGGGTTGCTCGGAAATTAAATGGACAGTGCTTGATTTATTTTCTTTTGAATAATTATTATTTGGTTTATTTTTTTTGCTGTTTTCAGAAAAGGAGTTTGTTTCGGAATTTATAGGTTCTTTATTGTCGTTAAAAATATTTTCCGAGCCATTGTTTTTTGCAATTTTAATTTCGGTTGTTTCTTTATTAATTAATTCTTTTTCTAAAGTTTCTATTTTTTTAGCCTGGGCATTTATTCTGTCAATTAATTCCGTTTTTTCTTTTTGGAAATAAATATGCTGTCCCACCACCAAGGCCAAGAATAAGGCAGCAGCGGCAGTCGCCCACCAACGATATGTCGTTCGGATCGGTACGACCTTTGGCTCGTCGGTCAAGTCCGCTTCAATTTTATCCCATAGTCCATCCGACGGGCTGTCGTCATATTGCTCAAATGATTTCCGTAGGAAATCGTCCAAGCCATCGTTATGTAAATTATTTTCCATAATAATTATATTTTCAAAATGCATTCTGCAAAAAAAAAAAGTCACTGATCACTCATCACCCTATCCACCAATTCCCTTAAATAAGCCTTTGCCCGGTTCAGTTGCGATTTGGAAGTACCTACCGAAATACCCAATTCGTCTGCGATCTGTTGGTGCGAATATTCTTCCATGATATAAAGGTTCAGCACTGTGCGGAAACCGATGGGCATCTGTTGCATGAGGTGGAGGATTTTTTTGACCAACTCCTTGTCGAACGACTCCTCTCCATTGTCCACCATCAGCACATTTTCCCATTGTTCAAAATCCGAAGTCAGTTGCATTTTCAACTGTTTTTGTTTTCGGATATATTGCAGGGCGACGTTTAAAATGACCTTTCTGATCCAACCTTCCAAATTGCCTGCGCCCGTGTATTGGTGCAGGTCCCGGAACACTTTCACAAACCCCTCCTGCAAAATGTCCTCGGCATCTTCCCGGCTGTTGGCGTAGCGCAGGCACAGCACGAACATCTTGTTCTTGTACTGTTGGTACAGCGCCTTTTGCGCCATCCGATCGCCGCGTATGCATTGGTCGAGGATGTCCATTTTTTCAGGCAAAGGTTAGGTTGGTGATTTTGTTGTAAAGGTAGGTGATGGTTTTGGGGAAAAGGTTGCATGGGAGGTTCTTGAATATGGAAAAGACCTCCGTATATTCACCCTTTTGGAATTCCAGAAAACATCAAAAACCAATCTGTATAAATAGAATGAAAAAATTCAACCACGCCGTTTTTGACCAATTCCCCATCCTAAAATCCGACCGCCTGACGATGCGGGATATTCGTCCTGAGGATGCAGAAGCCATTTATAAAATGCGTTCCAATGGCCGGGTCAATCAATTTATCCCACGTCCGCTGATGCCTACCTTGGAAGATTCCAAAATATTGGTAGAAAAAACGATCCATGCGTATCAAAATAAACAGGGCATCGGCTGGGCCGGTGTGCTGAGGGGAAATAAAGAAATCATCGGGACTTGCGGTTTCAACAGCATTGAACCACAAAATAGGCGGGCGGAAATCGGAGGGGAAATGGCCACGGAATATTGGGGGAAAAACATCGCCCAGGAAGCGGTGGAAATGATTATTCAGTTCGGTTTTGAAACAATGAACCTTCATACTATCGAAGCCAAAGTTTCGCCCGAAAACAGGGGGGCGGTTTTTGTGCTGGAAAAATTGGGCTTCAAAAAAGAAGCACATTTTAAAGACCGGGTTTTTTATAAAGATGTTTTTTCTGACATGGCAGTTTATACCCTTTTTGAAGGATAGGGCAGAGAGAGAATTGATTTTAATCGGATAATAATGAGAACACGGACCACGCTGAACTGGCGAATTTTTACGTTTTTTAAACGATCCGTGGACATATCTGTGTTTTTTTCCACTCACCTAAAACCGTGATTATTTGATCTGTTCCACGCTATTTGTCAAGGGACGAAAATAAATTATTCCCATAAAATAAGTTCGGAATTATAAATGCGAACGCAGCAGCGACTCGCCCAGAATACCTTTGTACTAACGGACGCAGTTAATGCTTTTCAAAATGCTGGATTCGGGGATGAACAAGGTGTTTTCCTTCGTCGGCGTTCTCCAGTCGTTGGTAGATTGGAGGTAACTTTCGTGAAAAAAAACTGCGTCAGGGGTAAGGGTTAACCAGTGCTTGTGGTATCCCTTCAGAAATATTCAAACAAAACCAATTTTTGAAATCACCTATTAAAATCATGAAGAACATTTTAAAATTACCCGCACTGTTATTTTTATTTCTATTGGCCACGAGTGGTTTTTCGCAAGAAAAATTCACGCTCAGCGGCCACATCCGCGATGCCACCAATGGGGAAGAGCTGATCGGCGCCAATATCTATGTAGAAGGATTGGGCATCGGAACCTCCACCAATGTTTACGGATTTTACTCGCTGTCGCTTGAACCCAATGACTACAAGGTCAGTTTTAGCTATTTGGGCTACCAATCCCAAACGATTGATGTCTCGTTGAATGGCAGCCAGACGTTGGATATGGAACTTGACCTGGAAGGGCTGTTAGCTGCTGAAATCGTGGTGACTGCCGAAGCTGAAGACCAGAATGTGAAGAACATCGAAATGAGTGTCGAAAAACTGAGTGCTGTCCAGATCAAACAGATTCCCCAAGTGATGGGTGAGGCTGATCTGATTCGGAGCATCCAATTGTTGCCGGGGGTGAGTACCGTTGGCGAAGGGGCTACCGGATTCAACGTAAGGGGCGGCAGTGTTGACCAAAACTTGATCCTGCTGGATGAGGCAACGGTTTATAATTCCTCCCACTTATTTGGCCTTTTTTCCGTTTTCAATGTCGATGCCATCAAGGATTCCAAATTGTACAAAGGCGGTATTCCCGCCAAGTACGGCGGACGGCTTTCCTCCGTACTCGACGTCCGCCAACGGGACGGCAACCGGAAAAATTTCGCTGCCAACGGCGGTATCGGTTTGATTGCCAGCCGCTTGACGTTGGAAGGGCCGATCCAGAAAGATGAAAGTTCTTTCATGGTAGCGGGCCGGAGTTCGTACGGGCACTTGTTTCTAAAATTCAATCCAGATTTGAAAGACAATGTGGTCTATTTTTATGATCTAAACGCCAAGGCCAATTTTACACTGAGCGACAAAGACCGGATTTATCTGTCCGGTTATTTTGGCCGGGATGTCTTCAATTTTGGCGATGAATTTTCTTCTGATTGGGGAAATGCCACGGGTTCCATTCGCTGGAACCACTTGTTTTCCGATAAGCTGTTTTCCAATTTCACCGCTATTTACAGCGATTATGGTTACTCCTTCGGTGTGCCCGAAGGGTCGGAAGCATTCGACTGGGACGCCAATATTTACAATTATGTTTTCAAGGGGGATTTTTCCTATTTCCTAAATCCAAAGAGCGAACTGGACTTCGGGGTTGAGGCCAATTTGTACCGCTTCCACCCTGGTCGGGCGAGGGGTTTGGGCGATGAATCCATTTTCAATGAAATCGATGTCCAACACCAACATGCGCTGGAAGGGGCTATTTATGCCAGTTACGAGCACGAGCCAATCCGCAACTTGACGTTGCAATACGGCTTGCGTTTTTCAACCTTCCAAAGGCTCGGCAGCGAAGATATTTACTTGTATGAAAATGGGATTCCAACCGATCGGGAAGCGATTGTGGATACGGTCTCTTATAGCAAAAACGAAAAGATCATTTCCTTCTCCGCACCCGAACCCCGTTTTTCAGCTAACTACGTGATCAACAACCAGCAGTCGGTAAAATTCAGTTACAACCGGATGCGGCAATACATCCACTTGGTGTCGAATACCACTTCTGCCACACCGATTGATATTTGGACGCCGAGCGGTAAGTACATCGATCCGGCAACCGTGGATCAGGTTGCATTGGGTTATTTCAGGAATTTTAAGAGCAATGCCTACGAAGCCTCCATTGAGGGCTTTTACAAAGATTTTGACAACCTGCTGGATTATAAAGATGGTGCAGAACTGTTGCTGAATTCGACGCTGGAAACGGAACTATTGAGCGGCGAGGGCCGGGCGTATGGGTTGGAATTATCTGTCCGCAAAAACAAAGGGGCAATCACTGGTTGGGTCAGTTACACCTTGTCGAGGTCGGAGCGCAAGGTACCCGGCATCAATGATGGCGAGTATTTCCCCTCCAATTATGACAAAACCCATGATCTGTCGATCACGGCTGCTTGGAAAATCAACGAAAGGTGGCAGCTCTCTTCCAACTTTGCCTTTGCCACGGGCCGCCCCATCACCTATCCTGCGTCGAGGTACGTTTACGACGGAATCACTGTGCCGCATTACAACAATCGCAATGGCGCCCGCACCCCCGACTATCACCGATTAGATATAGGAGTGCAACTAACACCCAAGAAAAACAAGGACAGGCGCTGGCAAAGCTCTTGGGATTTTGGGGTGTACAATGCCTATGCAAGGAAGAATGCCTACTCTATTTTCTTCCGCCAAAATGAGGACAACCCATTGGAAACGGAAGCGGTACGGCTGTCCATTTTTGGTTCGGTGCTGCCTTACGTGACGTATAATTTTTCATTTTAAAAAAAGAAAACGAGGGTGTTTTAAAAGTCTTTTGACGCTGATTATTATGACAATTAAGATCATTTATGTTTTTAAAAATTTCATTTTTAAATCCTAATGAATCATAATAATCAGCGTCGAGAATAAAATCCACAACTTTTGATACAGTCTCGTGTGGTTTATAAAAAAAATAAAATCATGCAAACCAAAATATCATTTTTCATCCTGTTGTCCTTACTCGTTTTCGCAAGCTGCCAAGACGTTATTGACCTCGACGTTCCAGACGGCGAAATCCAATTGGTCGTCGATGGCTGGCTCACCGATCAAGTAGGCGAAAAGCAAGTGTTGCTAGCAACGACCGCCAATTATTTCGAAAATACCGAACCTCCCCGGGTAACGGGCGCACTCGTTATTTTGAATAATGAAAATGGGGCGGTGGATACGCTGGAGGAAAAAGAGGCAGGCGTGTACGTCACAACGCATGTTGGCGTTATCGGGGAGGTTTACCATATTTATATTAGGACTGCGGCGGGAGAAGAATACCGCTCAAACCCTGAAACGCTTCGCTCAGTCCCGGCCATCTCGGCCATTTATGCAAACTTCAAAGAAGAAACGGTTTTTGAAGACGAAGGCTATTATGTGAGCATCGATACAGAAGAACCGCTCGGCGTGGGTGATTATTACCGTTGGAAACAGTATGTGAACGATGAATATTTAAACGAACCTTTCGACCTGCTTTATGCCAGCGATGAGTTTGTGGACGGCAATCCGATCATTGGTTTTGAGGTGACGATTGACCCGTTAGCATTAGGCGATCATTACCGGATACAACAGATGTCTATTTCCAAACAGGCGTATGAGTTCTTTTTTCAATTACAAAATCAGACGGCCTACATCGGCTCCCTATTTGATAGCCCGCCAGCTGCGCTGAAAGGTAATATCGTCAACGTCGACCCTACTGGCAAAAAAGCCCTGGGCTATTTCGGTGTTTCGGCGGTCAGTGAAAAGGAGATGGTGATAGAGTGAGTTTGTGGAGTTGCTGCTTGGTTGTTTGCCAACCGACAAAAGAGGCCGGATTCTAAACTTGGTTTGGAGTCCGGCCTCTTCCATTTAGTCGGGTATTCAAAAAAGCACGGTATGGATGGAAGACTTTTGTAAAAACAAATGCAATTGTTCGGTGAGGTCGCCATGTTGTACCACGCGCTTGATGTTCACCTTTTGTCCCGTTTCCCAGCCATCGTATTGGCTTTGGTAAAACCCCTGTAGCTGGAGGAGGTGCAAATAGGCATGGTCAAGTTCAGCCTCCGAACACTTATCTGGTAAAACAACGAAAAGCACCAAGTTGCTGTTCTTTTCTTTCGCCAGTTGCATGGCAGTCATGTATTTCAGGGTGTTGTCCTTTTCGATGTTGATGGAAAGTAAAATGGATTTCCCCATATCATTTTTTTGTTACGGGGAAGACTGGGAAACAGGTTTAGGTCACTTGTTTTTGGTGGGTCAAGACAACAATCTACTATATTAAGCGACTTCCTTCATCTGCGGCAGGTTGGAATAAATGACCGCCATTTTATTTCTGGCCCGGGCCAACCGCATTTTTACGGCACTTTCC
Organism: Saprospiraceae bacterium; assembly: GCA_041392505.1. Lineage (GTDB taxonomy): Bacteria > Bacteroidota > Bacteroidia > Chitinophagales > Saprospiraceae > UBA6168. Next base: position 122,637 of record JAWKLX010000008.1, read on the forward strand.
GAGAGGTCATATTTGCTTTGCAAATCCTCGACCGAGTAGTTTTCAAAATACTTGAGGTGGATGAAGGTGCGGGCTTCTTCGTTCAATTCACCCATGACCGTTTCTAAGTGATCCAATTTGGCTTCATGGAGTAGGGAGGCTTCCATGTCATACACCTCTGCGGCTATTTCAAAACAATTTTCCAAAGGGAGGTAGTTGGTCTGGTTGCGTTTTTTGCAATAATCAAAACAGAGGTTTTTGGCAATCCGATGGATCCACCAGCCCAACAGGTATTCATGTTGTAATGTTGGTAAACTTTTCAACACCTTGATCATGGTGTCCTGCACCAAGTCGCAGGCCAGGTCACGGTCTTTTACGATGCCAAGGCAGGTGTAAAAAACTTTGCCGTAAAAGCGGTTGTAAATTTCACCAAAAACCAAGTTGTCCTTGGTTTGCTTGAATTCCGATACCAGTTGTTCGTCTGTCAGGTTTTTATACTTCGAAGAGGTCATGGTCAGCTAATGGTTTGATCAAAAAGCCGACACAAAGGTGGGTGCAGCAGTGGGGCAATTATAAGGTGGTAAAAGCCTATTTTATAAAATGGGTATTACGCGTACGGGGTAGGTAATTCGCGTAGAGAGAGGACAGAAGTCAGATGTCAGAGCGATTCGCTGTCAGACGTCTGACCTCTGACAGTGCAACGGTCTGACATCTGACCTCTCACTTTTAGACCAGCCCATGCTTTAATGCATACCTGACCAGTCCGGCGGTATTTTTTGCCCCCAGTTTTTCCAGAAGGTTGCGGCGGTGGGTGTCCACTGTACGGATGCTGATAAATAATTTCTCGGCTATTTCGGGGTTTGAATATTCTTCAGAAATGAGTTGTAAAATCTCGATTTCCCTTTTGGTCAAAGGGACGCCGGGTTTCTCTTTTTTTGCGCTCTCCGGGTTGGTCAGGCGTTGGATGATCGCGGAGGAAACCTTTTGACTGTAATAAGTATTGCCTTCTGCCACGGTCCGGATGGCCCGGATCATTTCCTCCTGACCGGCGTCTTTGAGCAAGTAGCCAGAAGCGCCGACTTCCAACATTTTGACGATGTAGCCGATTTCTTCGTGCATCGAAAGCACCAGCACCTTGATGTGGGGGTATTTGTTTTTTACCAATTCTGTCGCCTCGATCCCATTGGTATTGCCCATGGTGATGTCCATCAAAATGACATCGGGCTGTACCTCTTCGAGCTGCTCCAAAACTTCTCTCCCATCGTTGGCTTCGCCGATAACGGTAATGTCTTCGACATCTTCGAGGATAGAAATAATGCCATCCCTGAATACTTTGTGATCGTCGGCGATAAGGATTTCTATCATTTTTTTAATCATTTAATTTAAAGGGACTTCCACGATGGCCAAGACGCCATTGCCAGGTTGGGTCTCAATATTGAAAACACCATTCAATAACCTGGTTCGGGTTTCGATATTCCGCAGCCCGATCCCCGACTCAATCAGTTCGGATATGGCCGCTGGGTCAAAACCTACCCCATCGTCTTCCACCATCAACATGACGCTGTTGGGGTATTTGATGAGCTGGACGTTGATGATTTCGGCCTGGGCATATTTGAAAGCATTGTTCAGCAATTCTTGCGTAATGCGGTAAAGGCTGAGGGCGACCTTTAGTTCGAGCCGTTGTTCCATCCCAACTTGGTAGAAAGTGACCGTTACCTTTTCGCTTTCATTGGCTTTTTGGCAAAGGTTTTCCAAAGCCAGCACCAGTCCCAAATCAACCAATGCGCTGGGCATCAGGGCATGTGAAATGCTCCGGATGTCATCGGCTACCTGCTCGATGAGTTCGCCCATGGCATTTATTTTTTTGAGCGTTTTTTCTGGTACATCTTGCAATTCATTTCGGACAGCGCCGAGGTTTAATTTAATCGTGGACATGATCGGGCCAACCCCGTCATGGATCTCTTTGGCCAACCGTCGGCGTTCTGATTCTTGTCCTTCGAGCATCGCATTGATGCTCGAACGCTCCAAACTTTTGGAAGCGGTCACATCATCGATAGTGATGAGCATGCCGTTGGGTATTGGGCGCCCCTTCATGGTCAGAAATCTTTTTTTGGCAGGCTTGCCGATAAAATCAAATGGCTTACAATCTTTGGTGATCCTCCGCTCTATTTTGTCCGCAAATTTTGGTAGGGCGCTCAACAATTTTGCAATGGGTCTTCCGATCATCTCCGCTGGCATTCCTTCCAATGCCAAATGCTTAATGGCTTTTTGGTTGCACAACGTTACCACGCCGTGAAGGTCAACGGATATTATACCATAGGGTAGGTGTTCCACAATGGAAGCCGTTAATTCAAGGCTGGGTATGTTGCCAATTTGATTCATTTATTTTTTCAGCTATTCATTTATTTTACAACGATCTGTTGTTGCTAATTTCGTCCTTAGTATTATAAGGTGTAGCAATTTTTCAAAATTAGAATTTGGGGTAAATCCTGAAAAATGATAAATCTCAATGAGTGAACCATTTTCAAATTGATCACCTCTATATCCGGGGAATTTGCCAAAATCACTTGACTCGCACCTTTGGCAGGCCCATGAAGCAAAGACTGGTGAAATTAATGGGGTCACCTCGATTTTTAATCATTTTTTAATTTTTTGACTACAGTCAAAGCGAAAATTAAAAATCGGGTGTCGGGAATCCAGACAAAGGTCTTTTACGATTCTTCCAAACCCTGCAAAACAATAGTAAATGCTGCTTATTTTTGCCATTCTACGGACAACCTGATCCCGCACCAATGCAGTGCTTGGGGTAGCAAAAAGTGGGAAATAAGCGGCTCTTTCAATTCAGGATTTCTTCAAAATCGTTCCGTCACTTTGCGCCAAATTTTTTATTTATGGTAAAATACTTCTTTATCTTCTCAGTAGTGACCGTGCTACTGTTGACCAGTTACAACCCTGGTAACGGTAGCGATCGGTTGTCAAAAAGAGGGATGGTAATCCCCCCCGATGTTGTTCCAGAATTGCCACTTCGAGTGCCAGACGAATTGATCCAACCTCTCAGAAACATGGTCGATAACGACCTCCAGTCCAGGTTGGAAAGGCAGTTGAACGCAAACCCAAAATGGAAACAACTTATCGCAGAGAAAAAAATGGCCGTGGGCCTCGTTGACCTAAAAGACCCGTATGCTATAAAATTTGCAAGGGTAAACGGCAATGAGATGATGTATGCGGCCAGCCTGCCAAAGATCGCTATTTTGTTGGCATCAATGGATGCAATAGAATGCAAACAATTGCAAGAAACCCCTGAAATCAATAGTGACCTCAACGCTATGATCTGTCGCTCGGACAACCATGCCTCCACTCGCATGATCGACCGCTTGGGCTACGACAAGATCGAGCAAGTGCTGACCGACAGCCGCTACGAATTGTATGATGAACAACACGGTGGTGGCCTTTGGGTCGGCAAACGTTATGCGGCTTCTGGCGAACGGCATCCCGACCCCATCAAGGGGCTGAGCCATGCGGCAACGGTCTCGCAGGTCTGCCGTTTTTATTATTTATTGGCCATGGGCAAATTGGTCACTTTTGAAAGGTCGAAACAAATGCTCGACATTATGGACGACCCAGCCCTGCACCACAAATTTGTCAACACCCTCGACCGCATTGCCCCCAATGCCAAAGTTTACCGCAAATCTGGTTCTTGGAAAGATTATCATTCCGACTCTGTTTTGGTGTGGGGAAAAGACCCCCAGCGCAGATATATTTTGGTAGCTTTGACGCAAGATCCAGCTGGCGAAACCATCATCCGCAATTTGGTAGGGCCAGTGGAAAAAGTCCTAAAGATCAAAGCATGAGCGGGTTTTGGGAAAAAGAGGCTGTCTCACAAGATGTGGATTTTAATTTTGACGCTGATTATTATGATTTAAAAATGAAATTTTTAAAGATCATAAATGATCTTAATTGTCAGAATAATCAGCGTCAAAAGGACTTGTGAGACAGCCTCATTTTTTATATCCTTTAGATCCCGCTCAATCAAAACATTCAGCTATTTCATGAGCGGAGCGATCCGAAAGATTCTAAAAACCACCTTTGACATTCGGGAGGGAGAGGAGTTGAGGGCCTTGCTCATGCAGGTCAATATTTTTCTCATCATATCTACCCTGCTCATTGTCAAACCCACGGTCAATGGGCTCTTTCTTACCAAATTTGGGGTCGAAAACCTGCCATATGCATTTATCTTGGTCGCTGTAGCGGCGGCCATCGTTTCCACTTATTATTCCCGGTTGCTCCATTGGATCCCCCTGAACCGGATCATGAAATACACCCATTGGGTTTCGATCTGTTCGCTGATCCTGTTCGGTATTTTCCTCCGTTTCAATATTTTCGACGGGCCTGTACTATTTCTCCTCTATATCTGGGTGTCCATCTTTGCGGTGCTGGCCACGTCCCAGTTTTGGGTGCTCGCCAACCTCGTTTTTAATGCCCGGGAAGCCAAGCGGTTGTTTGGGTTCGTTGGGGCGGGGGCTATTGCGGGGGGCATTTTTGGTGGCTACCTGACCAGTGTGCTTGCCAATTTTATGAACAGTGAATACCTGCTGTTTGTATGTGCCGGTTTTCTCTCATTTTGTTTGCCCATCAACAAACGCATTTGGAAAGAACACGTAGATGGGAAGCACCCGCCTTTCCAAAAGAAAAAGCGGCCGAAAGGATTTTCACAGCACCCGTTTTTCTTAATAAAAGACTCAAAACACCTAACTTATATCGCAGGTATTGTCGGGGTCAGCGTGATGGTGGCCAAATTGGTGGATTATCAGTTTGGCGGTATTTCTTCCAAACTGATTACCGACCCCGATGAATTGACGGCCTTCTTTGGTTTTTGGTTTTCCACGTTTAATGTCGTCTCGCTCATTTTGCAACTGTTTTTGACCCAACGGGTGGTCGGGCGGTTTGGCGTTGGCTCGTCCCTTTTCTTCCTTCCTACTTTTATTTTCGTAGCGGCTTCCATTTTATTAATGATGCCCGAACTGCTGCTCGCTGCCATTTTTTTAAAAATGTCGGACGGTGGGTTGAAGCAATCCATCAATAAGGCAGCCATGGAATTGCTGATATTGCCGATCTCAACTGATGTCAAAAACCAGACGAAGACTTTTATTGATGTGTTTGTGGATAGTTTGGCGACTGGGGTCAGTGGCATCGTTCTCATTTTTTTGGTAAAAGGGCTTGACTTGTCCACTAAGTCTATCAGCCTAATGATCATTGCGTTGGTACTCTTGTGGATGTATCTGGCCTATCTGGTGCGGGGGGAGTACCTGAAATCATTCAGGACAAAAATTTTGGAAGGGGTGGAGAAAGAGGAAATCCACAAACAATTTGATTTCTCTAAAATTTCTGTGCTGAATGGCTTGAAAAAAGTATTGGAGCATGGGACTGAAAAACAGATACTTTACATCCTTGGGAAAGTAAGGGAAATTCAGGAGGAATACCTGCTTGTCAGCACCCACCAATTGCTAACTCACCCATCAACCGAAGTTCGGGTCGCCGCTCTGCAAAATCTGTATTTTTATAAAAACCATTCCCTCAATGCGGAAATAGAACCCCTCACCCGCGACCCTTCCCAGAAAATAAAAATTGCTGCTTTTGAATATTTACTGGAGCATACGCCCGACGATAAGGTGGCATTTTTGGAAAAATACCTGAACGACGACGACTACAAAGTCAGGGGGGCGGCATTGGTAAGTTTGGCCAAAGAAACCAGGGGCAACCCCCAGTTGCAAGCGACTTTCCGACTGGAGGACCGGGTAGGGCAAAGGCTGGAAAAAATACCCTTTTCGATGAATGAAGAGGAGCGGACATTCCGCCAAATCACCGTCATGAAAACCATCGGGCACGGCAACCTCGCTGCTTTTTATAAAGACATAATCCCCTATTTCGAAAATGAAAACCCAGAAATAGTCAAACAGGCCATCGCTGCTTCCAGTCTCACCCTCAGCCCTTTCTTTTTGGAATATTATTTCCGGTTTTTAGAACAGGACGAGTACCGGACGCCAGCCCAAGAAGCTTTGGTCAATTATGGACCCAATATCATTTCTGCCCTGTTAGAAAAGGTAAAATCGGCCCCCTATGATTTTGACCTGATCCGCCTGTTCCCCGCTGTGAGTAAAAAAATCGGGACGCAGGAAGCCATCGATTTCAACATCCTGCTTTTTGATTTTGAAGACAGTGTGGTTCGTCAGGAAGCGCTTCGGGCCTTGAATACCCTGCGGAATAATTACCCGTACCTGCGGTTCGACCGGAAAAGTATTTTGCACTATATCTTCGAAGAAGCGCAGGTTTATCAGGACACTTTGTCCGCTTTGTATGCGCAGGTGAAAAAATATCCTTCTTCAAGTCTAGTGGGAAAGGAAGATAAAAAAATAGAGGCCCGTCAGAGTTTGATTCAGTTGTTGGAAAAACGGCTCGACCGAAATATAGAACGGATTTTTCGGTTGCTCGGCCTGCGCTATCCGCTCGACGATATCATGATCGCTTATAAAGGAATCCAAAGTGAGAAGGACGATATGCGCCTTAATTCACTGGAATTCCTCGACAATTTGTTGGAACCCAACCTTAAAAAAGTACTGATCCCCATTGTAGAAACGGCCATGCTGGAAACCATTTCAGAGGCTGCCATTAAAAACCTCAACCTGAAAATACCTGAGGAGTACGACTGTTTTCAATTGTTATTAAATGGAAAAGATGTACGGATAAAATTGGCCGTCCTTTACCTGATTGGGGAATTGAAGGACGCCAAATATGAGGCCTTGGTGCGAAACGCCAGCTACAGCCGCCACCCTAAAGTGAAAGATTTTGCCCTGACGATTTTGAATAGTTTGCAGAAATGAAATTCTAGGTTGTGTGAAAATAAAATAGGGAAATGGGCAATCCCTTTGGGCCGAGCAGTCTGACGCCTCAAAGCGAAGTGAATTTTCCAGCCCACTTGCACAAGTGAAAATGTGCAAGAATTTTTTACACGCTGCCATTACTCTTCTGTCCTAATCAATTTATCAATTTTCCCCGCCAAGGCATTATGGTCAATATTAGAATTTTTCTTCAACACATTGGTCATCAAAGCCACCATGTAAACAGTACTGTCGCCATGCTCGACAATAGCTACTGAGTTCATGTAATTTTGCACATTCCCTTTGTATTTCCCACATTCGTACCCTTCCTCTTTTTTGCAGCTGTACAAACTGCCCGATTTAAAATAAACGGCGGCATCTTTAATTTTTTCATTGGCGGCATAACGGATTCGGCGGTCGGTCATGTACATCAACCGTTTGATTTCGAGGCTCGATTCTGGATCGGTCACGGCCCCCCTTTCAAGGGCTACAAGGAATTTCATCAGTCCCCGTGGGGTGCCGATGCTGCCCCCTTGGCCAGGAATCTGGTTGGAGGCGCCACGGGTAAACATTAGCCCCAAGCGCCACTCGTCCTCAGTGATGCCGAGCGCCCGCAACGGTTCGTTGACGACCGAAACGGCCGCGTCCGACAAAAATGATTTTGGGGTTTTGGCAAAATATTCATCGGCCTGTTCTTGCGTGAGTGCTGGGTAATCTTTCCCGAAGGCCCGCATCAAAATGATCTCCCGCCAGACGACGCTGGCCGCCCCGTTGTTGCTCACCGAAAGCATGTGGTCGGCCCATTCATAAAGGGAGAAAACATCGCCCGCCTGTACTTGCCGTTTGAAAAACTTCTTGGTTTCTGGATCATAAAAGGGAACGGTATGCTCATCGTGGAGCGCCCATTGGCCCGCTTTTACAAATTTGGTTTTCAACAAGTTACGGCGTTGTTCAAAGGAGTCTGGGTAGATGTTTTCCAGCTCGCAGAACAGTCCCGTGATGACGGCCAACTTGCCCACACTTCCCGGTTGGAAACCCCGCTCTTCCTGCCGTTTGGCAAAGCGGACAGGTTTGCCGGGAGAGATGTCCATCAAGGTGATGGAATAGCTTTCGTGCAAATTGGGGAACAACGCATTGAGGGATTTTTGCAGATCGGGGTCCACCGGTGGCAGTTCCTGCAATTGGTCGCTGACCTCAGTACCGTACAAGTGGAGCTTGATGTCATTGATGGATTTTTGAGCACCTTTGATGGGTTCTTTGTCTTTTATTTCCCCACTCAAAACCAGTTGCAGTCGCAGTAGCCGACGGATGCCAGTCAGGGCGTAGCCATCAATAGGGTAGGCGAACGTTTGGTAAACAATGGCCAATAAAAAGATGCTGACGAATATTTTTTTATAATCCATTTGTATAGAGTTTTTTATGAAATGCGTAAGCGAATAAAGGATTGAATTTTGGCATTGAAAATCAATAGATTAAGGCAAAGACTTTCTAAGTTTTTTAGGGTAGCAAATTGAAAATTAATAATAATCCCAGAGGGATTGAATAGGAATAACCCCTGATGAAATCGGGGGGCAATGCCAGAATGGCAAACTCAATCGGGAAGGGATTGAATCTAACTCTTTGACATTCAATCCCTTCCCGATTGGCTCTCGTATTGTTTACATGCCCCTGATTTCATCAGGGGTTATTCACATTCAATCACTTCGTGATTTGAGGAATATTACTTTTCAATTTGCTACCCTACAAAACTTGGAAAGTCTAAACTCTTCAAATTTCGAACCTCTCACCGTAACCGAAACGTAGCCGCCCCCAGCAGCCCAAAATCGGAATACACCGCCACCCGGTAATACCCAGCGTTTAGTTTATTGACAATATCGTGCTTGAATTCGACTCGTTGCGATTCCGCCAACGACATCATGATGGCCCGTTGGGCAATGATCTCTGTGGTTTCATTCGGCGATTTGATGGTGGTTTTGGTTGGGTTTAGCGATTCGATGGGAATGCCCCTTGCATCTTTGATGACGAGGTAAAGTGATTGCTCGCCCTGGTATTGGCTGGGTACGTTGTTGATGTCGATGCCTACTTTGATGGTCTTTGCCCTGTTTTTGTTGGTAGTGGGTTTGTCACTTTTGTTTTGTACTTCCACATTGAAATTGGTGGCTTGAAAAGCGGTCGCCCGCAAGCTCCTGAGTTCATCCAGTGTTGACAGGTTCAACTGTTCGAGTTCTTCCACCTGATAGGCCAGCACCCGGTTGCGCTCTTCCGAATCTTCGAGCTGTTCGGTCAGTGCCATATTTTGATTGAGCAGCTCTTCTTTTTCTGTTTGTAATTGACTGATGACGCGTTCCATTTTTTCACGGATGTCCCCTAAATCGCCAATTTCTTTATTGAGTCCCTTGATCTCAGTCGCCGTTTTTCTCTTAAAAATCCTGAGCTCCGATTTTTGCCGATCCATGATTTTTCGGGCCTCTTCTATTTCGGCAGAAAGGGCCAAACTGACCGAGTCCTTCTCATTGGCCATCACCGCAAAGGCGATCCGCAGGCTGTCGATCTCATCCAACAGGTCGAACTTCAAAGTGGTCAATGAATCAACTTTGGCGCTGAGGTGATTGGTTTTTTCATTGAGCTTACTGTTTTGGCTCATGAAATAAAAGCTGCCGACAAGGAAAGCCAGCAGCAAAACAGCGATGGCGATGACTGATTTATTCATTAAATGGGGTAGGGTTGAAATACGATGGAAATACATGGAAATAAAGTAGAAATACGATGGAAATATGTTGAAATACAGAAGAAATATTTCAATCGTATTTCAACCTTATTTCTACTGTATTTTATTGTCCAAAGAAATCATTTTCCCCTCATCAATTTTCGGCGTGATGGATTCCAGATAAGCCGAGCTCATCGCATTTTTATTTTCCACAAAGGGTCTGATCTGGAAGAGCCATAATTTATTGTCCTGGAAACCCAATTCTATATCGAACGGGCCTTGCGATTCCGTGCTGCCCGGTTTATACAATTTTTGGTAAGTGTCGAAAGCCAGTTGTCGAATGTCAGTTACATTTTCATAATTTAAAATGGGCGACTCGAACGTGGCATATTTGGTCGCTGTGCCCCCCGTAGCGGGCAAACGACGGTAAGAGGGTTCCCTCGCCGGCGAGAGCAGGTAGTTGTATTGAGAATGGTGCAATAGATAGGATTCTGCTGCCTGCCCGTCCACAGCCCCACCAGCACCTCGGCTGAAGGCAATGGTCAAATCACGTGGGTCGCCAGTAGTAATCCCCTTGGTAATCAGCACCCCTGAGTAATCCACATCCACGCTGGGGATGATAAGGATGGAGGGGAACACATTCTCGGGGTTGAGCAGGTACCGTTGCCGCCATTTGAAGCTGCGTTCGGTGTACGGTGACGCCCACACATCTTTGATGCCCTGCAGGATTTTTTCCTTGTCCACCACATTGAACAGGGTAAGGTTGAGGCCAGCGCCGGTAAAATCCTTGAGGTCCTCCATATTGGTGTCGCTCCGCAAAAACACAGGGACATTGCCGATGGGCTGGCCCAAAACGTTGGCGAAACCATTTTCCAAATCACTGACAAAAGAAGGCAACAGGTTGATTTTCTGGATGCCTTCACGCAAAATGGCCAGCTGGGACAGGGCATAATTTTCCACTTCTTCATCGCTTTGTCCGCTGTCCTTCATGGCTCTTGCTTTTTGGAAAGCACTATTGAGGAAAAACCAGTAAGTGCCCTCTTGCCCCGGCATGTCTTGGTTGAGGTGTTCCCGAAAAATGCCGAAAGGAATGACCAGCCCTTCGACTACATGGTCGGGGAAAGTAACTTTCAACTGGCCAAGGTTAGCCGCCTTGGGCCCGCACAGTTTACCGGAATGCGAGGCATTGACATTGCGCAGGTCCAGCACCGATTTTTGGGCGAGGTCGATTTTTTCGACGGGCACGGTGATCCGTTCCTCGCTCCGTTTTTTTACCTCAAACAACTGCCGCTCCTCGTCGGTCATGTCGCTGGCTTTTTTCAAAATAACCGTGCCCCGGTTGGAAACTGCGTAAAACACCTTTTGGCCCGACATGCGCTCCAAATCAGATAGGTTTTCAGTAGACAGCACGGCGTTCGGGATGCCCAGGTTGCGGGCCAATAATTGCACATGCGAGACCATATTGCCCTCCGAGACCGTAGCAATGCCAGCCACTGGTTTTAGGTCGGAAGGGGGGTGGTTGAAAATGTAGATTTTATCTTTTGATACATCAGCCTCTTCTTCGTTGCCGCTCACCACGACCAATTCGCCCATGGCAAATCCGGGGTTGAGGCCGCGGAAAGTGCTTTGGTTGCCGGCGCCTGCTATTTGGTTCGAGAGCTTGGCCTCCTTGGCGATGTAGTCGCCCAATTGCCCAACCGTCATGCCGAGGTTTAATAGCACTGACCCTCTGATGCGATCGTCAAAATAGCCATACGCCAAAGGCTCAAAACCTCCAAACGAATTGACAACATCTTTGTAAACGCCCCGTACCATGCCCGTACCCCATTCGACCAGACTCCTTGCTTTTTCATTGAAATTGGTCAGTTCGGCCAAGGTCATAGATTCTTTTTCAGGCAGGGCCAAGGTATGCGAAAGTACGTCCCATTCCCACTCTTCGATGAACCCAGTGCCCATCGCTACCATGCCCGAGTAGCAGATTTTGTCCATCGTTTCCTCCACGGTAGTGGGTTGCCATTGAGAGGTTTCGGTAAAATATATTTCCTCCAAAGCATTCGACAGGTCGAGCATGGCCAAGCGGGCCTTTCTGCTTTTTACGTTTATAATTTCCTTCCTGATTTCTGCGAGGTTTTCAGCGGTGGCCATCAATCTGCCCATGCCAGCGGTGGGGTAGTTGTTGATGTACTCAGTGAGGGATTGGTGGACAGGTGATTCTTTGGGCACTTCTTTCAGGAACCGGTTGAGCGTTTGTAGGTCAATCGGTTGGTACACCTTTTCCATGTCGGCAATGAGCTCATCGAATTGCTGCTGCAGTTTTGCACTCAGCTTTGCACTGTTTTTTTCTTTAAAATCTTTCACCTTGGCAATGTCCGAGTACTCAGGCTGCCCGTGGATTTTTACCCGCAGGTTCATGAAGGCGGGGAAGTCATCGGAGATGGTTTTGGAGACGGCTCGAACGTTCAGCGTGCGGCTGTCGTCGCCACGGTGGGGGATGTCTTTGGCCGCTTGCCGCACCAAGAAAAACTGTTTTTCCAAAGGCTCATCTTTGCTCAAGAGCCAAGTAAGAAAATCGATGCCCCATGCTTCTTCATCCTCCACTTGGAAAGCGCCACGATAGTATTGCCCTTTGCGCAGCACCCAACCGTCGTCCACGGCCCGGAGGTATTTTTCGAGTTGGTATTGTTTGAGGCGGGAGTTGTAGTTGGCCTCGTCCCAGAAATCTTCCTTTGGTGTGGTGGACAATATTTGCCCTAAAAAAATATGGTTGGACTTACCCAAGGCCACCACTTCGTCCTTGTAGCGGGCCCGCTGCACACTGACTTTGCCCTTCACTTCCGGGCATTTTTCTTCCCGTGGGATGGCAAATGAACCATCGCTGCAAAACCAGCGGATGTCCTTGTAGGGGCCACGAGCATCGCTTTTATAGGCTTCGATCCGTTCCTTGATGGCGGTGTTTTCTATTTTTTGGGCAAATAAATTCGCCGAAAAAAAGGTCAGGAAAAGGAAGTATGGGAAGAGGTATTTCATAATTGGCTTGAAAAAATTTCAGGTAAGACTATTAATTTATCGACGGTCACATCTTCGGTATCGGGTTTTTCAGTTTTGCAAGCAACTGGAAAAAATTAAGTCAGCAATTTTCATTCGGATTTGGGAATAGGTCGCTTTCATCCTCACTCCGTTCGGTCAGGCATTTAAAATCTTTTTCAACTAAAATATGCAAGGCATTGCCGTCGCCAAGTGGCATGTCATCTTCCAATCCGACTTCATCGGAAGTGGCCCAATCGGTGGCCATTTGGTTGGGTAAAAAAATCTGGATGCGGTTATCGGAGAAGGCTGCATGAATGGCTGGAGTTTCTTTTTTCTCCAGAGAATAAATCAAGGAGGCATTGGGCGCCAGCCCAAATTGGGTTTGTGCTTCGACCTTGCCTTTTTCGGATAAATGTTGGACCTCCGTTTGCGATAGCCGGAGGCGGATGGAATTGTCGAGTATGCGGATTTTCATAATGTTAAATTACTGTTTGATGAGTTGTTGTTTATTCTAAATACTTGGGCAAATTTAAAGCCTTCCGGTTTCCTATCCAGTGACTTTTATCCGGCCCGGATGCGAGTAAATGTTGAACTGGCCGTTTCGCAAAAAGCCGATGAGGGTCATGCCCGTTTCTTCGGCCAACTGGACGGCGAGGCTCGATGGTGCGCCGACCGCAGCGAGGATGGGCACGCCAGCCACGGCGCATTTTTGCACCAGCTCAAAACCGATCCGGCCACTGACCAACACGATGTTTTCAAAAAGGGGCAACCTCTTTTTTTTCATCGCAAAACCAATGAGTTTGTCGAGGGCATTGTGCCTGCCGATGTCTTCCCTAGCGGCTAAAAGTATCCCTTTTTTATCAAACAATGCGGCACCGTGCAGTCCGCCCGTGCAATCAAATACGGGTTGGCTTTTGAGCAGTTTGTCCGGCAAGTGGTGGATCAAGCTATCTGGTATCATAGGTTGGTGTTCGGGCATTTCAAAATGGCATTGCACTTCGACGGCTTCGATGGAAGATTTGCCACAGACCCCGCAGGAGGAGGTGGTGTAAAAGTGCCGTTCCAGTTTTTTGAGGTCGAGTTCGTGGCCCTCCTTTAGCTCTACCACGATGATGTTTTCCTTGGCTGTTTTTCGCCGTACCGGGGTTGGGTAAATTTTTTCGACCTGCCTGAAGTTTTGGATAATGCCTTCGGTGAAAAGAAAGCCGAGTGCCAGCTCCTCATCATTGCCCGGCGTGCGCATGGTCACGGAGATGCTCTTCTGATAGCGGATGCCTTCCCGGGCAAAGCCGAGCCTGATTTCAAGCGGTTCTTCCCGGGTCAAAAGGTCTTCTTGTTCCTGCCCTCCTGATGCCCCAATTTTCAAAATTTGCACCTTTGCAATGTTCTCCATATCACTTTGATTTATTTCTGCTGCCGTTGCCGATCCGGGACAAACCTCGTCGGCGTTTTCTGTTTTTTGTTATAAAAATGTTATTTCGTCGCTAACTTCCTCATTTCCTAATACTTATGTGAAACAAAGATGGGTGTTATTTGGTTAGTTTGCATATCGTTTATTTTCATGAGATTATAATTTGTTATGTCGCACCAAGCTCGGTGCGACTTTTTTTATGGTAGCTATGCCATTGAAAATATTATCGTCAGTTGTCAGGTTCAATAATTTTCTCAAAAATTGTCAAACCTAATTTATTCAATGAGCGGGACTACCTTTATTTTTAACCCCGAAATAAAATAGTACCTGCGAGCCGTGAGCTTGATTTAAGGTATGCCCCGTTGACTTAGCATTGCAAACGAATTCAAAACTATTATGTCCAACTATTTCTTGATTGCCTTCCTTTCCTTGTTGCTCCCGTTGATTTCGCCGACAGGCGTGGAGAAAAAAGTAGCCCACCCTAAGATGCCCTACGACCTGGAACAGCCTATTGCTGTTTTCGAGATGCCCGAATCGCTCAAAGAGATTTCTGGCTTGGGCATGACGGAGGATTTGGAACACTTGACAGCCGTAAACGATGAGGAGGGTATTGTTTTTTTGATCAACAAACGGGACGGGAAGATAGTCAAGGAAATCACTTTTTGGGACGATGGCGACTATGAAGGGCTGGAAGTGATTGGGGATGATATCTACATTATCAAAAGCAGCGGTACGATTTACCACGTCAGGGATTATTTGTCGGATAAACCATCAACGGTAAAAATCAAAACTTTCCTGAACCAAGAAAACGATGTGGAAGGGCTTGCTTGCGACCGTACAAAAAATTGCTTGCTGGTTGGCTGTAAAGGCAAGATTGCTGAAGGGGAGACCGAACAGCCCCGCCTGAAAAAGGCGATCTATCAATTTGACCTCGGCAACATGACTATGAAAAACGAGCCTGCTTTTATGCTGACCTTGCCCGACATCCAAGAATACATCAGTCACATGGAAGAACATGGGGAGATGGAAAAATTGTTGGAAGATTTTTCCCAAAAAGAAGATGAATTAAAGTTTAGCCCCTCCGGCATTGCTGTCCACCCTATCACCAAGGAAATTTATGTGACCTCCTCCAAAGGGAAGCTGTTGCTGGTGCTCAGCCCGGAGGGAAAGATCGTTCATTTAAAAAAACTGAAAAAGAAAATCCACGCCCAACCTGAAGGTATTTGCTTCGATGCGGACGGCACCTTGTACATCGCAAATGAAGGAAAAGACGATAAAGCTGTCGTTTATAAATTCCCTTATCTCAATTGACCTTATATTTGCCGAATTTTAGTGCTGAGTGCTGAGTGGATAGTGATAAGTGGCCGGGGATAAGAAAACGAAAGCCGGATGCGTACACTAACCACTCATCACTCATCACTCATCACTAATCACTAAGAAGGTAATGAGTATAGTAGACATGAAAGTCCCCGTGATCGGGGAATCCATAACCGAAGTAACCCTTTCCCAATGGCTGAAAGCCAATGGCGATTACGTTGAGTTGGACGAGGCCATTTGCGAGTTTGAATCAGACAAGGCAACCTTGGAATTTCCTGCTGAGGCAGCTGGAAAACTGATTTACGTTGCCGCCGAGGGCGATGATCTGGAGATCGGTGCGCTCGTCGCCCAAATCGATACCTCCGTCGCCAAAAGCAATGGAAGCTCCAAACCTCCCAAACAAGAAACCTCCCCTGCTCCCGCTCCTGCCAAGGAAGCAGAACCTGCTCCTGCGGCAAGTAGCTCTTCTCATGCAGCCGGCCACCCATCCCCCGCTGCTGCCAAGATCATGCGGGAAAATGATTTGAAAAATGTGGAAGGTACGGGCAAAGACGGGCGGGTCACTAAGGAAGATGCCCAGAAGGCAGTTGACAGTAAACAGTCAGCAGCCAGTAGCCAGCAGTCGGTAGTTGGCAGTTCAGAGACGAAGGAAAGTAAACCTGCTCCTTCATCGGCTGCATTTAGCCGGAATACCACCCACAAAAAAATGAGCCGGATGCGCCGCACCATCGCCAAACGTTTGGTGAGTGCCAAAAACACAACGGCCATGCTCACCACGTTCAACGAGGTGGACTTGACAGAAATCATGGCTTTGCGGAGCAAATACCAAGACCAGTTTGTAGCAAAAAATGGCATCAAGCTCGGCTTCATGTCGTTGTTTGCAAAGGCCTGCGCCAAGGTACTTTTGGAAATGCCCGACGTGAACGCCCAACTCGATGGCGAAGAGTTGATCTACCATGATTATGCAGATATTTCGATTGCCATTTCCACGCCCAACGGACTGGTCGTGCCGCCCGTCAGAAATGTGGAATCGAAAACTTTTGGGGAAATAGAACACGAGATAAAAGAGCTGGCGACCAAGGCCCGCAACAATGCGTTGACCTTGGAGGAAATGAGCGGCGGCACCTTTACCATCACCAACGGTGGTGTGTTCGGCTCAATGATGAGCACCCCGATCTTGAACGAACCGCAAAGCGCCATACTCGGTATGCACACCATCCAGCAGCGGCCCATGGCCATCAACGGTGAGGTGAAAATCCGCCCGATGATGTACCTCGCCCTGAGCTACGACCACCGGGTGATTGATGGTAGTTCGTCAGTTACCTTTTTGGTGAAAGCGAAAAATTTATTGGAAGATCCAGTGACGTTGTTGCTGGATGTTTGAGGAAGATATTTTATACAATAGGGGCTGTGCTTTTAAAGTGCAGCCCCTATTTTGTTTATAGAAAAGTCAAGCATAGCCCCAGTTACAAACTTAAAAAATTCGTTTCTCAAAAGGGGGAATATTTTTTCATATTCCAATTTGTTATTTGTAAACAAGTCTAATATTTAATTACATTTTCTAATGTTTTTTTATTGATTTAATAAAGCCTTTAAATAACTCATTTATTAAACTTGCGAATTAAATTCTGTCCCACAATGCGGGTATTTGCATATTTTGCTTTTGCTTTTTCGTTTTGCAGTTTATTAATAAAAGCAGAGCTAATAATTCCGGTTGGCAATGCAATAAAACCAACTCCAATTAGAGCAATAATAGCGCTTAGCACTTTTCCCATAGCTGTTATTGGATATACATCCCCATAGCCAACAGTTGTTAATGTCGCTATTGACCACCAAAATGAATGCACTATACTTGCGAACTTCTCAGGTTGTGCGTCACTCTCAACATAATACATTAAGGTTGATGATAAAACCAAAAGAATAAATACAACGAATAAAGTTATAGTTAAATCGGCTTTGGTTTCTTTCAAAACTTGGTTTATTGTTTTTAAAGAACTCGAAAACCTGCCTAATTTGAATATCCTCAGCAACCGTAATAATCTTAAAATCCTTATTACCCTTAAATCCATAGAAAATATCATTGGCAAATAAAAAGGTAGAATTGCAAATAGGTCAATTAGACCAATTGGTGATAATGCAAATTTGAATCTACTATATTTTACTTTATTGTCTAAGTCTGCAACCCATAGCCTTAATGCATATTCAATAGTGAAAACCAAAACAGAGAACACTTCAATCAATTGAAATACAAATCCGTAACTGTCTCTCAATTCTTTATAGGATTCAAGAATTATTGCGATTATATTAAAGAGGATTAAGCTGTAAATGAATTTTATGAATAGTTTGTTTTCGTGTAATATTTCGTAAATTTTTTGTTTCATTGTCATCGCTTATTTCCTGTTATGTGATGAATAATTTTAACACAAAAAAAATAAAAAGTACCATTATCTTTCAATCCCTCACCTCCGCGCATACACCTCAAAATACTTACACTCCTCAATGATCCACGAATAAAAATCCGTATCCGAGTATTCATTTTTCAGACGGGAAAAATTATACAAATAATCTTCTGGCAAAACGGGGATGTTATTGCAACATGGCGCTGGTTGGTAGCGGTTGCTGACGAAAAACATTTTCTGCTCGCAGCGGGCAGCTTGGAAAGTAGCTTTAGCTTTTAGCTCATCGGTGCGGGCGAGTAGGCGGGCCTTTTCGAAATAGTACAGGGCACGGGACACATCCGTGTTTTCCCGGTTGCCAAGTGGGTATTGGTAATGATCATAAACGCCCCTTTTATTTTGATGGAGGTACTCCCACGTCGAGCCGCTGCGGAAATAATCCATAGCCCGCCATTCGTAACCAAAATAGCTCATGTTGTAAAAGGCGAGGCCGAGTTTGTAATAATAAACGGGGGCTTTTTCCGGTTCTCCTTTTGCCCGGAATTCCAGTTCCAGCAGTGTTTTGAGGAGGTCGCCCCGGTTCAGGTTAACGGTCTGGGTCATGGTGTCGCGGAGGGAATCAATATTTACCCAGTCCTTGAAATTTTCGATAAAAGGGTTGTACTCGCCGTACTTGGCCCACTCGGTGGCTGGGATGCGGTTGTACACTTGCGCCGCAGCTTCGATCTGCCCTTGCCCCATCAGGTAAACGGCCTTCATATCAAGCAGGTCGTTGAGGGAAAAGCGTTCGGTGAGCAGCCGCTCAAATTGGGTCCTTTCCGGTTTTTGCTTGACGGCCATGAGTTCCTCTACCATTTCCGGTTCGGGGTTGGCACGCAGCACATCCAACGTACTGTGGGTGAGCAGGGCTTTGCTGTCCAGCCCGGCCTCTTCGTACAGGTATCGCATTTTGTCGCGCAAGTAATCCCTGAAATCGGGGTAGCGGCGGTAGAGTTCGTTTTCTTTGATGATCGCATAAGCCATCTCCTCGACTTTTGCCGTTGGCTTTTCAAATTTGGCAATTTCCATAGCCAGCAGAAACACATCCAACTGCTCTTTCAGCGTCTTGTCCGTCACCTGCCTGCCCACTTCTGTAAATGTTTTTTCCGCGGCATAAAAATCACCCGCCAGAAATTCCAAGTAGCCCTCGGCCAGCAACCATAGTTCGGGTTGGGGGACTTTGCCTTCCTCCCTAATTCGTCGAGTAAATGCCTGTAGGTCAATAACATATACACCGGCATCTTTTGAGGGTATTCCATAGCGGAGTTTGTTCTCTTTTCGCTGGCTATTGAATTTCAAGCCAAGTAGTTGGCGCTCCAGTTTGCGGATTTCCTGTAGGAGCAATGGTGCCAGCTGAGGATTGGCAGGGTCGAGGCGATAGATGGCAGCCATTTCATCCACCGCCCTGCTTTTGGGGTTGGAGGCTCGGATGGCATAGAGCATGGCCCGCTCTTCGTCCGACTGGCAGAGTTTGAGACAATCGGCCCATTCCTCATCGGTACGGATGGTGAAGCTGAGGTAGGCCGATTGGCGACGGCCAGGGCAATAGCGGAATATTTTAGCATAAATGTAAGAGGCTTCTGCCCGGCGTTTCAGTGCCAACAGCGCCCCCGCCCGGTGTCCTTCTATCCACCATGGGATGATACTCTCGTCATAGCGGCTTTCGTAGCGGTCAACTTTCGGGACGAGTTTGTCATAAAGTTTTAAAGTTTCCTCAAACAGTCCGGCGTAATGCGCTAACCGGATGACCTGGTAGGCGTAGCGCAATTTCATATAATGCGATTTGGCGCGGTTGAATGCTCGCTGGCCTTCTTCCATCAATTCTTCCATCGCTTTTACATCCCGCTTGGGGGCTTGCCAATTATCGATGGAGATTACGTGTGGCTCACATTTTTTAGCAAATATTAAATACTCGACATTCTCGGTGCATTTATTTTCCCAAACATATTCGGCAAAAGAGTTTCCTTTTAAGCGGTTGGGCACTTGCAGTGATTTACTCTTGGTGTTGGTTAATAATAATTCTAGGTCGGTGATGGAGGATTTATAAACAATAAATTCGAGGTCTTCTTTTTTTACCAAATTGCAATACCGCTCTTGCCATTCTGTAATATTTTCATTAATATTTAACGAGTCTTTTTTGGCAAAATAATTACCGTAAAATTGATCGAAAGTGCCAACTACGGGGACTTGTACTTCGCCCTCTTTCATTTCTAAAATATTTTGGTTGAGGAAAGAATAGCCGTGGAAGGAAAGATGTTGTGGGCCGCAGGCTTGCGATAATTGGAGGGGGAATAAAAGCGAAATAAATAGTAAAAAATAAATGACCAATTTATGGAGATTTTTTCTGCCAGTCAAAAAATAAATTACCTCGCCCGATGGCCATGTCTTCTTTTTCGGAACGCTATTCCCCAAGGTCGTGCGTTGGCGCCGGGAAGAAAAAAATAAAACTTTTTTATTTTGTATTAAATTGATCCAATATTTTTTCAAAATCTTTATATTTAAATGATGATAACGTCGTAGTGTCTAAATGATAAAAGGAAATGATGCATTCCTTTTGTTCAGGCTTTTCAAGTTTTGAAAACTTGGAAAGCCTTGCACTGACATCTTCCAACAGGGTACGGTCAACTCCCTCCAGTCTTATTAAATCCCCTGCATACAAATAATAGCCCTCAAGATAGGTACTTCTTTTTACCTCATATCTATTCTCTGCTAAATTTGTAAAACGGGCAGTGTCCTGTATTTCTTTTTCACTTAAATTATTAATTAAATAAACCAGTTCATTATTTCGGAAAATAACGCCCCATTTAAAAATGGGGAGCGCTAAATCCAGTGGCAACGGGTAATGGTGAATGGTGAATGGTGAATGGTGAATCGGGGGTAAGTACCTCTCCGCAATCCTTATGTCCAAAATGGAATTTTCTGTTTCCCAATTATCAAGTTCTCCCATATTGTAAAACATGAGCATGCCTTTGTCTACGGGAGGTAGACCAGTTTGGTCTGGGTATTTTAATTGATGGAGGCGGATGGTGGCTGAGAGTTTTGAGTTTTGTCCCGACATATTCGTCGGGATGAGTTTTGATTTGAAATAATTTAGGAAATAAAAATAATTGTCACGGGTGGTTTGCGTCCAGTCACAGTCAAATTGAATTTCAAACGGTTGACGGTTGACGGTTGACGGGAGAAGGGAGAATAATTCAATTAATTTATTAAATATATTTTCCGCCAATTTTTCTACTTTTTTTTTAGGTATGTTTATAAAAGTGCGGTTGGTGATAAATATTGTTGGGATTATTTCTAAATCAATAATTAAATGAGAGTCGATTTCCACTACTGCATTTGGTACGGGTTCATTGTTTTCATTTATGTCAATATCAAAAAACTTGACGTATAGTTTTTTGATATTTAAAGAGTCCATTAATTGGCGTTCAGTGGAGCTGATTTTTAGTTGGGTTTGCCAATGGTAAAAGGCAGGAGAAAAGGTGCGGGGATTTTCGTTTTTACAAGAAAGGAATAAAATGCAGAATGCAAAATGCAGAATGAAAAATATTGACATTCCAATCCGGTTAATTCTAAAATTTAATATTGGAAGTTTATTTTTCATTCGTCGTTTTGCATTTTTAATGCTGCATTAAATCAAACCTTCTTTAATTATGTCGTGCAAATGAACGATGCCTACATATTTCTCATTTTCCAAAACAATTAGCTGGGTAATACTATTGGCCCGCATGAGTTCCAATGCTTCCACGGCGAGGGCTTCGGCAGGGATGGTTTTTGGGTGGGTGTTCATGATATCTTTAGCGGTCAAATGAAAAATACCTTTTTCGCTTAACATCTCCAGGTGCCGCCGCAAATCCCCGTCCGTGATAATTCCTGCGACCTCTTGTTTTTTCTTGTCGTCGATGACCACCGTACACCCCAATCTTTTGCTGGTCATTTCCAAAATAGTATCGTGGATGTTGGTATTGGCGGATACGGTGGGCCGTTCGTTTTGGGGATAAAGGTCGCTGACCTGCAAGTACAATTGTTTGCCTAAAACACCACCCGGATGGAATTGGGCAAAGTCGCTGGGCTGGAAACCCCGCAGGGCCAACAGCGACATGGCCAGTGCATCGCCGAGCGCCATTTGGGCGGCAGTACTGGCGGTAGGGGCAAGGTCGTTGGGGTCAGCTTCTTGAGAAATTGGGGTGTGCAGCAAGTGGTCGGCATGGGTAGCCAGCCAGCTATCGGTATTGGCCACCATCCCGATGACGGGGATGCCCCGGTTTTTGACCAGCGGTACCAGCACCTTTATTTCGGCAGTCGAACCACTTTTGCTGAGGCATAGAAGGATGTCGTTGGGTTGGATCATGCCAAGGTCACCGTGGATGGCATCAGCGGCGTGCATAAATAAGGAAGGTGTCCCAGTGGAATTAAAAGTAGCGGTTATTTTTTGGGCTACGATAGCGCTTTTGCCAATGCCCGTCACCACCACTCTCCCGTGCGAACAGTGGATGATTTCGACTACTGTGCAAAAATTTTCATCAATACTATTGCGCAGGTTTTCCAACGCATCTATTTCAATGGCGAGGGTACGGAGGGCTGTGGTGGTGATCGTAGTATGGTGATCGGTCGGTTGCATGAGGCAAAGGTAATTTCCAAGTGGGAAATTCTATTAATTGGTTGTTGTAGAGCCAAAACTGTTTTGGATTTTTCATGATTAAAGTACTTTCCTAATCATTTTAAGTATGAGAGATAGTGACAGGAGATTTCGGATGGAATATTATTTTAAAAAAATAGCCGGCCGTAGAACGTTCCACGCTCGCTTTAGGCGCTGTGAAGAATATAATTTGTGCGGGCTAATCGTTCTTTAAAGCGTGCAAAATATAATTTGGAAAATCAGTTCTCAATTTTTATCTTTGGCTGCTTTTTAAAAAATCATATCTTATTATTTATTAATTAAGCATTTTCCAAGCTCTTACTATACGCCAATTTGGACAAAGGATGAAGGTTGTTTTACAGGACATTCCGATAAAATCGTGATTTGGGGAATCGACAAAAATCTTTTCTTCAACTATTTTTCGGAAAGGGTAAAAATACCTACATTTAACAATCAAAAACACTAAGGCCCGAAAGCTCTAATCCTACCCTGTAAGCCAAATGTTTTCATCTAATAGAACAAATCAATTAAACACCAGCGAAAATGATGGTAGCGGAAAAAACACTTGTAAAGAATGACCTCCATAAAGCCCTCCAAAAATATTTTGGTTTCGACAAATTCAAAGGCAACCAAGAAGCGATAGTTCAAAGTGTGTTGGATGGCAAAGATACTTTTGTCATTATGCCCACGGGCGGCGGCAAATCCCTTTGCTATCAATTGCCCGCTTTGATGAAGGAGGGCACCGCCCTGATCATCTCTCCTCTGATCGCCCTGATGAAAAACCAGGTGGACAGCATCCGTGGGTATGGCCAAGATGATGACGTGGCGCACTTTCTTAACTCTTCCCTGACCAGGGTGCAGATGAAAGAAGTGAAATCGGACATTGTAGGCGGTAATACCAAAATGCTTTATGTAGCCCCAGAAACATTGACCAAAGAAGAAAACATCGAATTTTTCAAAAACGCCAATATCTCGTTCGTTGCCGTTGATGAAGCCCACTGTATCTCCGAATGGGGACATGATTTCCGGCCAGAATATCGGCGTATTCGTGAAATGATCGATGCCATCAACCCGGAGATTCCGATCATTGCCCTTACTGCCACCGCCACTCCGAAAGTACAATCGGATATTGTGAAGAACCTCCGCATGGATGAGGTGAACACTTTTGTTTCTTCTTTCAACCGCGACAACCTGTTTTACGAAGTGCGGGGAAAAGGTAAAAAAGAAGCAACTATGAAACAGATTGTCCAGATCATCAAGACGATGCCGGGGCAATCGGGTATTATATATGTGCAGGCCAGAAAATCTACGGAAGAAATAGCCCAAGTGCTGAATGTGAACGGTATCAAGGCAGCCCCATACCATGCAGGCCTCGATGCCAAGACCCGTTCCGGTACACAGGATGCTTTCCTGATGGAAGACATCGACGTGATCTGTGCGACGATCGCTTTTGGGATGGGCATCGACAAGCCCGATGTGCGCTTTGTGATCCATTATAATATGCCCAAGAGCATTGAAAATTATTACCAGGAAACGGGCCGGGCCGGAAGGGATGGCCTCGAAGGCCGTTGTGTTTCCTTCTTCTCCTATAAAGACATGGCCAAACTGGAAAAATTTCTGCGCGATAAGCCAGTGGCCGAACGGGAAATGAGCTCGCAGCTTATGCAAGAAGTGATGGCTTATGTGGAAACCACCGGCTGCCGCCGCCGCTTCCTGCTGTTCTATTTTGGGGAAGAATTTAATGAGGATGACTGCAACTGCATGTGCGATAACTGCAAGAACCCGAAAGGCAAGGTCAATGTGACCAAGGAAATGACTCAGGCACTGGAAAGTGTCAAAGCTTTGGAGGAAAATTATAAGATCAAAACTTTGGTGGATTTCATTTCTGGAAAACAGACCAAAGAAATGAAAGATTACCGCTTTGATAAACGGCCTTTGTTTGGGGCAGGTAAAGACAAAGACGATATTTTCTGGCATTCCGTTTTCCGCCATGCCATGCTCAACGAGCTTATCCGCAAAGACATTGAGACTTACGGTGTATTGAAAATGACGGAATCGGGCGAGGCTTTCTTGAAAAAGCCTTACGATTTTGAAATACCCATCAACCACGATTTTGAAAATCAAGCAGTGGATTTCGATGCTACCGCTGGTAAGTCGGCCGTACTGGACGAGGTGCTCGTTAAGATGTTGAAAGATTTACGCCGTCAGGTTGCAAAGAAGAAGAACGTCCCACCTTTTGTCATTTTCCAAGATCCATCACTCGAAGATATGGCGACACAGTACCCCATTTCGATGGAGGACATGACCAAGATCCAAGGGGTGAGCAGTGGGAAGGCCCAGAGATATGGCCGTCCTTTTATCGAACTGATCCAGGAATATGTGGAAGCCCATGAGATCGAGCGGCCAACGGATGTGGTTATCAAGCAAGTGGCTAACAAGTCGAAAATGAAAGTGGCGATCATCCAAGCCATTGACAAAAAACTGCCATTGCCTGAAATTGCCCGCCAGAACAACATAAAGGACTATGAATTGATGGAAGAATTGGACGCCATCGTTTCTTCTGGCACTAAAGTAAATATCGATTACTACCTCGAAGACACAATGGATGAAGCCATTATCGAGGAGTTGTACGAATATTTTATGGAGGCTGAAACCGACGACCCAGAAGCCGCTTACCGAGAATTAAAGGACGAGGACTACGAGATGGAAGAAATTCAATTGGTTCGGCTGAAGTTCATGTCTGAAATGGCAAATTAAAGCCGGAAGGAAAAATAAAAAAAATGCAGAATGAGTACTCATTCTGCATTTTTCATTCTGCATTTTTCATTATGAAATTACTGATTATCAATGGCCCAAACCTCAACCTGCTAGGCAAGCGGGAACCGGAAATATACGGTCGTCAATCGTTTGAGGATTATTTTGAAAAATTGCAAATGGAATTCCCCGGCATCACCATGCACTATTTTCAGAGCAACCACGAAGGGGAATTGATTGACAAACTGCATGAGGCGGGGTTCACTTATAACGGGATTGTCCTGAACCCCGGCGCTTATACGCATACCTCCATCGCTTTGGCCGATGCCATTGCGGCCATCGAAACGCCAGTTGTGGAAGTCCATATTTCCAATACTCTGTCAAGGGAAGCTTTCCGACACAAGTCTTATACAGCTGCCAATTGCGTTGGCAGCATTATTGGGTTGGGGCTGAAAGGGTATGACTTGGCAGTCGCTTATTTTATGTCGTAAACTTCCGGTTTTCCCATTTTCTAATTACTTTTTAGCAACAAAATATATTTTCATGAAATCTCCATTTTTGATTTTTCCCTTCCTTCTTTTGTTTATTTCAACAATAAATGCACAAGTTCCCGAAATAACTGAAAACACCAAGACCGTCATGGGCATGGTATTGATGAACAAGATGGAACTGATGGATTACCCCAATATTGAAAAAGATATTTTAAATACTTGGGACATTGAAAAAGATGAACTGGACGGAAACGACCAAACCATTTCCTTCGCAGTGGACGGTGCCACCTTCTTGATCGGATTTATCCCGGCGCCTGTGCCTGGTGAGGACTTGGGCACTGCCGTTGAATATTCTTATTTATGGAAAGATGCCCGGTCGGCTCTGAACAATGAATCACATATCGTGATTGCAGTGGTAGGGGAAGAAATGCCGCTCGATTTGTATAAACAGTTTACTAAAATAGCGGCGATTATTTTGGCACATACCAATTCGATGGGGATGTATTTGAGCAATCAATCATTGGTGCTTTCCAAAGAATTTTACCTCGAAGAAGCCGCTAAGATGAATGACGAAAACCTGCCGCTTTATTTGTGGGCTTATTTCGGGATGCGCCAAAGCGACAAGGGAAATTCCGTATATACGTATGGGCTAAAAGAATTCGGGTTGAACGAACTGGAAATTGTCAATTCCGAAAACACCATGGAGGAGGCCATGAATTTTCTTTATCAAACAGCGCATTACACAGTGGCCGGAAATATTAATTTAAAAGATGGGGAAACCGTTGGCGGGTCGGAAGAAGAGAAAATAAAAGTTTCTTTATCCAATGGAGTGAATTTGGATGGGCAGACGTTGAAAGTCGCCTATTAAATCCCTTTGGGCCGAGCAGTTGGATGCCTCAAAGTGAAGCGGATTTCTCGGCCCACTTGCGTGAATCAAAATATAAAGAGGTTTATTTCACGTTGTAATTAATTAAAATGAAAATAAAATAATCATAAAAATAGCCTGCCTCAAAGTACAGTGGTAGGCTGTTTTTATTTTGCTTAAAATATGATTGTCGTCACAGGTGCAGCAGGTTTTATAGGAAGTTGTCTGGTCAGGAAATTAAACGATGAAGGCCACTCCGATTTAATATTGGTAGATGATTTTTCATTTCCACAAAAAAATAAAAACCTCGAAAACAAAAATTATTATTTAAAAATAGAACGTTCCGAATTCACTTCTTGGTTAGAGAAAAATACTGATGAAATAAATTTTATTTTCCACCTTGGTGCCCGCACAGATACCACTGAAAAAGATTCGGCCATTTTTGATAAATTAAATTTTAATTGCTCAAAACATATTTGGCAAATATGTTCGGAAAATAATATCCCCTTGGTTTATGCATCCAGTGCCGCCACCTATGGGTTCGGTGAACACGGCTATCAGGACAGCCACCAAATTGTCGACCAATTAAAACCACTCAATCCTTATGGGGTCAGTAAAAACGATTTTGACAAATGGTTGCTCCACCAGCCAAAATCCGCCGACGGTCAGCTGCCTTTCTGGGCAGGGCTTAAATTTTTCAACGTATATGGGCCGAACGAATTCCACAAGGGCCGCATGGCGTCGGTTATTTTCCATACTGTCCAGCAAATCAGAAAAACAGGGGGCATGAAATTGTTCCGTTCCCATCGCCCCGATTTCAAAGACGGTCATCAGCTCCGTGATTTTATTTATGTAAAAGATGTGGTGGACGTGTGTTATTTTTTTTATAAAAACCCAAAAAATAGTGGACTGTATAACGTGGGTACTGGCACCGCCAGGACGTTTTGGGACTTGGCCACCAACACTTTTAAAGCGATGGATTTAGCGCCTAATATTTCTTTTATTGATACGCCGGAAGATATTCGGGAAACGTATCAATATTTTACGGAAGCCAATATTGATAAATTAAGGATGGCTGGGTACGACCAACCGTTTTACAGTCTGGAGGAAGGGGTGGAAGATTATGTGCGGAATTATTTAAAGGAAAATAAAATCTGGTAAAGGGAAGCTGCACCCCGAATTTAATAATTCTTAATTTACTGTAAATTTGGGCATCTGAATTAAGTCCGCCACTCAATTTAATTTCCATTGAAAAAAATATTATCCATATTCCTGATCCTATTCTGCCTGATCCTTGTCTCTGCCGCCACCTTTACCCGGCAGGAAAACCGCCCCAATTTGCGGGTTCAAGAAATTGAAAAAGAGCAAGCTTGGGTGGACAGTATTTTTCAAGAACTTACTCCTGATGAGCGACTCGGCCAATTGGTATGGGTGCGATCGCAGGCAGACTGGAGTGAGGAAAATATCGCCGCCGTGGATCGGTTCATAACAGATTATCACGTGGGTGGCGTTTGCTTTTTTAACCCCAGTTTTAAAGAGTCGCCGGAAAAACTGGTAGAGCTGACCAACCGTTACCAAGCGTTGGCGAAACATGTGCCGCTATTCATGACCTTGGATGCAGAATGGGGCGTGGGGATGCGATTTAAAAACGATGCATTATCTTTTCCCCGTCAGCTTATGCTCGGCGCAATTCAGGATGAAACGTTGATTTATGAAATGGGTGCAGCCATTGCCCGGCACCTTCGGCGGGTAGGGGTTACCATCAATTTTGCACCAGTCGCCGACGTCAATAACAACGCCGAAAACCCCGTCATTAATTACCGTTCATTTGGTGAAAACCCCCAAAAAGTGGCGGTCAAAGCCTACCAATATATGAAGGGGATGCAGGACAACGGGGTGATGGCTTGTGCCAAACATTTCCCCGGCCACGGGGATACCGATACCGACAGCCATTACGATCTGCCCATTATCCCGCATTCGATGGAGCGCCTCGATAGCGTGGAATTGTACCCGTTCAAAATGCTCATTGCCCAAGGCATCGGTAGCGTGATGGTGGCCCATCTGGAGGTGCCTGCCCTTGAAAAAACGGATAACTTACCGACGACCCTTTCCTATGCGACAATCACTGAATTGTTGAAAAACAAAATGAATTTCAATGGCCTTATTATGACCGATGCTCTGGAAATGAAAGGCGTTACGAAGCACCACGGCGCCGGAGAGGTGGAGGCCAAAGCGCTCGCTGCTGGCAACGATATATTGTTGCTGCCAAGCGATGTTCGGGCGGGGTTCAAAACAGTTAAGAAGTGGCTGGCCGAGGGGCAGCTCGACAGTGCTTTGGTTAATAATAGCGTCAAAAAAGTATTGCGTTGGAAATACAAAATGGGTGTCACGCATTTTGAAAAATTGGAAGTGGAAAATGCGAGCGCCGAAGTGAATGATAATGACGCTAAAGCTTTGCGCCGAAAATTAATCGCCAATGCTTTAACATTGGTACGGAATAACGATGAATTAATTCCATTGGGAAATCCAAATGCAAAAGGTGTGGCTAATTTTCAAGATTTATCAAACCTAAATATCGGAGCTATTTCAATCGGAGATAAAGGCAGCCATTTTCAGGAATATTTGAATTATTATAAAAATATAGAATTCCGTACTACAGGAAAAAATATTTCCGAAAATGAGCAAAATAATTTAATCAATAAATTAAGCAAAAAAGATGTAGTTATTATTGGCTTGCATGCCCAGAGTCAACGGGCTTCTCAAGAATTTGGAATTTCTACCAGTGCCATTAATTTTATTAAAAAATTAAATAAAAAAACAAAGGTGGTCTTGGTGCTTTTTGGCAACCCGTATGCATTAAAACATTTTGATGAAATAGGCAATGTTTTGGTCGCTTATGAAGATGCCGAAGATATTCAGGAAATAACGGCACAGGCAGTTTTTGGGGCGTTTTCTATCAATGGGAAATTACCGGTTACAGTTACCGAAAAAAGTAAATTTGGGATGGGATTGACAACCCCTTCTTTGCAAAGGTTAAATTATGGATTGCCAGAAGAGGTAGGGATGGATAGTAAAAAATTATTGAAAATAGATAGTTTGGTACAGGATGCCATTGATGAAAAAGCAACGCCGGGGGCTGTCGTATTAGTGGCCAGGAAAGGTAAAATTATTTTCCATAAAAGTTATGGCAGGCACACTTATGACCGGCAGTCAAAATTGACTGAAAAAGATGATATTTTCGATTTGGCGAGTATTACCAAAATAGCTGCATCTACTGTCTCCTTGATGAAATTGCAGGAAGAAAATAAATTTGATTTTAATGATCCGGTTAAAAAATATATTCCCGAATTTGACACAACCGATAAAGCCGATATTCCTTTGTCAAAAATGTTGACCCACCGGGCGAGGTTGACGACTTGGATTAAATTTTATGAAAATACTATTTCAAATAAAAAGCAGCCTTTAAGTAAATATTATAAATCGAAACCAGAGGTGGGGTATTCTTTGCCTGTCGCTAAAAATTTATTTTTAAAGGATGATTATCCACAGGAAATATGGAAAGAAATTTTAGCCAGCCCGTTATTAAAAGAAGAAGGTTATAAATACAGTGATCTTGCTTTTTATATTGTGGCGGAAATAATAAAAAGGCAGACAGGAAAAAGGGTAGACGAATATGCATCGGAAAATTTTTACCAACCAATGGGGATGGAAACGACGACCTATAACCCTTTAAAAAAATTCCCGCTCGACCGGATGCCTCCGACCGAAGAGGATAACTATTGGCGGCAACGGCGCATACAAGGTTATGTGCACGACATGGGTGCTGCCATGCTCGATCAGGTGAGTGGTCACGCAGGTCTTTTTTCAGATGCAAACGATCTTGCCAAACTCATGCAGATGCTTTTAAATAAAGGCACCTACGGTGGTGTTCAATATTTAAAGCCAGAAATAATTTATCAATATGCCACCCGCTGCAATGGCTGCACCCGGCGTGGCCTCGGCTTCGATATGTTGCAGCTCGACCGTCACTATGAGCCCAATCTTTCGCTGCATGCCAGTGACCGTACGTTTGGTCATTTGGGTTTTACTGGTACCGCTACTTGGGTCGATCCGGAAAAAGAGTTGGTGTATATTTTTCTATCGAACCGGACTTATCCGAAAATGCGTCCGAATAAATTGGGGGAGATGAATACAAGAGTGTTGGTGATGGATGCGGTGTATGAGGCGATGAAGGATTGATGATTTTAAATTTGAAAAAAAACGCTAATTCTATAAATAGCGATTTTATTGCAAGGTTAATTTATCAAAATTTTTATCTGCTCAATTCCTATTTCTTTTAATAAACGGATATTCCTTTCAGGAACCTCCTCAATATCAGGATGATTTTCGATTGCCTCTGTCACTTCTCCTATCCTTAAAATATGAATAAAAGGAAATGGTGATCGGTTGGTAAAATTGGTAACATCGTCCTTTTCCGTCCCTTCAAATTGGTAGTCGGGGTGAAAGCTGGCAAGTTGGAATTCCCCATCTTTGTTTTGGTCAAAAAGCAGTTGTTCGGCGAGGTCGTAGAAGTCAAGGTATTGCTCAAAATCGTCTAATCCATTTGGCAAAATAAGAATGATATTGGAAACAGTTTCTTTAGGTGTTGCCGAAAGGAGTTCTTTTTCTTTCCAAAAGGCGATCAATTGTGCCTCCGTATTTTTTTCAAAACAAACTTCAAAACGAACTTGGCCTTTTTCAAACGGCCTCTTCGCAAATGGGCAGAGTTGTAGCCCAATGACAAATTTTTCAACCCATGTTTTGCTTTTTTCTATGATTGGTTGTTTTTCCATGATGCGCAAATTTTCAAATTTATCCCCGGTAAAGCAACTGATGGGTGAATTTGCTGTTAACAGAGAAATATCTATCTAAACAATGAATCAACTACAACACGAGAATTCCCCCTATCTTTTGCAACATGCCCACAACCCTGTAGATTGGTATGCTTGGAAACCCGAAGCATTTGCGAAAGCAGAAAATGAGGACAAGCCAATATTGGTGAGCATTGGTTATTCGACCTGCCATTGGTGCCACGTGATGGAACGGGAGAGCTTTGAGGATCAAGAGGTAGCGGAGTTCATGAACGAGCACTTTGTCTGTATCAAAGTAGACAGGGAGGAGCGTCCCGATGTGGATCAAATTTATATGGAGGCCTGCCAAGTACTGACTGGCGGCGGCGGCTGGCCGCTCAACTGTTTTTTGACACCCGACAAACGGCCCTTTTATGCCGGCCTTATATTTCCCGCCGATGCCTGCCCATAACCGGCCATCTTGGTTGCAGGTGCTGATGAATATTTCCCATACTTTCCAAAACAAGCGGGAGACAGTGGAAGACCAAGCCAACCGTTTGACAGAGATCATAAAAAATGCAGGTAAGACCTTTACTGGAAGCCAACTGAAAATAGTTTCGGAGGAATGTCCGTTTAAAAAATCCCTTTTGGATAATATTTACGAAGGGTTGCACCGTAGTTTCGATAAAAATAACGGCGGATTCGGTGGTGCGCCCAAATTTCCTGGGACTATGTCACTGGCTTATTTGATGAGCTACCATTATCATACTGGAAAAAAGGAAGCCCTTGACCATGCTTTGTTCTCTTTAGATAAAATGGCCATGGGAGGGATTTATGACCACCTTGGTGGAGGTTTTGCCCGATATACGGTAGACGCCAAATGGTTGGTGCCTCATTTTGAAAAAATGCTTTACGATAATGCGTTGTTGGTTGGCATTTTATCGGATGCTTACAAAATCACTCAAAAGGAACTGTATAAAGAGAGGATTCAAGAAACGTTGGATTGGGTGGCTAGAGAAATGACTGATTCTGATGGCGGGTTTTACTCCGCACAAGATGCGGATTCCGAAGGGGTAGAGGGCAAATATTATGTATGGGACAGAAGTGAGATAATGGAAGCTCTTGGAGCTGATGCCGTTTTTTTCAACGGCTTTTATGATGTTACGGAAAAAGGGAATTGGGAGGAAAAAAATATCCTTTGGCAAAAACATACTTTTGGAGAATATGCGGAAATGATTGGGGCGGAGGAAAGTTTTTTAAAAACAAAGTTGGCAGCTTTGCGTGAGAAATTATTTGCGACTCGGGACAAAAGGGTGCATCCCGGCCTTGATGATAAAATACTTTTGGATTGGAACGCTTTGATGTGCAGCGCTTATGCAAAGGCATACACAGCTCTGGGGCATGAACACTATAAGGAGGTAGCGGTGAAAAACCTCAATTTTCTTTTGGAGAAATTTCAACAAAAGGACAGTGTGAAATTTTATCATACCTACAAAAACGGATCGGTGCAGTATGATGCCTTTTTAGATGACTATGCTTTTTTGATCGAAGCATTGATTGACGTGCATGAAATCACATTTGATACTTCTTATTTATTGCAAGCCGGACGGCTAACTGAATATGTTGTTGAACATTTTTTTGACAGCGCTGATAAATTGTTCTACTTTACCTCTTCGGAGCAAAAAGACGTTCCACTAAGGCGCAAAGATCTGTACGATTCTGCAACGCCTTCGGGTAATTCGACGATGGTTCGCAATTTGCAACGGATTGGTATTTTATTGGGAAATGAGGAATACCGTACATTGGCTACAGATATGCTCCGGACAATGAAAAATTCAATTGAAAAATATCCGAGTTCGTTTAGCCGCTGGGCCACTGCCATGATGAGTGAAATATTTGGGATACCGGAAATCGCAGTGGTAGGTGTAAATGCCACAGTGACAGCTCAGGCCATTAATAGTCATTTTATCCCGCAAAAAACAATGATGTCCTCTATTGAAACAAATGACCATTTTCCAATGCTTGTCGGAAAAGAACCTGAAGCAGAAACACTCATTTACCTTTGTCAGGACTATGCTTGCCAGCAGCCAGTCAAAACTGTAGAAGAGTTAAAACAATCTTTGGCCTCAAGATTAAGTTAAATAGTGGGATGCAACTTATACGTTTGCGATTTGCACATAAAGCATCGTTTCAAGAAATCAGAAGTCTATGAAAAAGATATTTACTTCTATCCTCTTTTCTGCTATCACCCTGACCGTCTTTGCACAGCAGGCTGCCCAATACAGCATGTATATGTGGAACAAATATGCCTTCAACCCAGCTTATGCAGGCATGGACAACTCTTTAAGCATCACAGGTGTATATCGCAACCAATGGGTGAACTTGCCTGGTAGCCCAGTTACTCAAGCTGTGAATGCACACATGCCTCTTTATATAGCAAATGGCGGAGTTGGCATTTCTTTAGAAAATGAATCGCTCGGTTCTTGGTCCCAGACCGTCACTAATATTTCTTATGATTATCAAATGGTAGTCAATAACTCAGGGGTACTGTCATTAGGGTTGTCGGCGGGCTTTTTACAAAGAAAATTTGATGGAACATTGGCTCGTACGCCAGAAGGTATTTTTGACCCTGATAATGGGATATATTTGGGGCACAATGAGCAAATCCTTCCATTTGCCTTAGAGACGGGCAGCGCTCCTACTTTCAACATGGGAGTATTTTACCAAGGAGAAAAATTGGAGATGGGCATTTCTGCGGCCAATTTGTTGAAAAATGAAATTAGACTTTCGACAATTTCCTTCATTCCAGAACGTACATATTATTTTTATATGGGGTATAAGGTAGATGTGGGACGAAAATTGCAATTGGTCCCTTCGGTGTTAATTAAATCTGACGTTTACCAAACACAATTGGATATTTCCCTTTTGGCTCGCTATAATGAAAATATTTTCGCCGGGGCAACGTTTAGGGGGTACGATTCCAATTCGAAGGATGCCTTATCAATTATCGGGGGCTTCAAAATGAACGAGAAAATAACAGTGGGTTACGCTTATGACCTGACACTTTCGGGGCTGAGTAATGCCAATAGCGGTACGCATGAATTGCTGATCAATTATAATCTTGGGAAACAGATCGGACAGGGAAAGCCTCCAATTATAATTTACAACCCCAGATCGCTATAACTTGCCACACGCAGGACCTCGCAAAATCAAAAAACAAAAATCAATTCCATTTATATCTTGCTTTATGAAGGGTAGGCAACAGGAGTTTGTGATTGTTGAACGAATCGAGAAGCAGTAATTATCAGGGCTGAATCAGTTTTGACATTTCAAAGTTTTATTGGGGAGATGATGCTATTTTCGATTAAAAATTGACAAAATCACACTAAGGCAAAAATCTTTGCGTTCTCAATGGCGCAAAATGTTAATTTTGCCAACCAATTGGCAGAAAATCAAGCAGATAGTTTGAATTCAGCTTTAAAGCAGTATTTTTACGTCTCTTTTTCACAAAAGCAAGGAAAACTCGGGTGTTTAAAATGAAAGAACTATTAAAAATTTCGTTCGCGCTGTTAGTACTAACAGCCTGTCTATCCTCCTGTGGCACTAAAGAAAACGGTCAGGTGATTGGTATCCTTGATCGGCCAGACTGGAAAGGCATCAACCCTTATGGAATGGTTTATGTGCCTTCCGGAACTCTCCACATTGGTCCTAGCGATCAGGATATTTCCAACACATTCGTTCAAAGGCCAAAGTCCATCTCCATTCAAGGGTTTTATATGGATGACACTGAAATAACGAATAACGAATATCGTCAATTCGTCTATTGGGTGCGTGATTCAATTGCCCATACCTATCTTGAACATTTCATTACTGATGAAGAGACAGATGAGGAAAGAATTGATTGGGAATATGAAGTGGATTGGACGGATGAAACTTTAGAAGACCTTTACTATCAGGGAGACGATCGGTTCGCAGGTCGTAAAGAGATCAATACAGAAAAATTGGTTTATGAATCTCAGTGGTATAATTGGAAAGCTGCGGCACATGATAAAACCAATGCCCCTCGGAGCAGCTTCATACAAAGGAAAAGTGTTCAGATTTATCCCGATACATTGGTATGGATACGCGATTTTGCATATTCATACAATGAACCGATGACCCGGAACTATTTCTATCATCCAGCCTTTGATGATTATCCAGTAGTCGGTGTTAATTGGCACATGGCCAATGCATTCTGTTTCTGGAGGACAACATTTTGGGACTCTTATCAAGCTGTCAGGAATGATGGTGTGAATTCTGAAGATTTCCGGCTTCCAACTGAGCATGAATGGGAATATGCGGCACGAGGTGGACGTGAAATGGCACCTTATCCTTGGGGTGGATATTACACAAGGAATTCAAAAGGATGTTTATTGGCAAATTTTAAACCTGGACGTGGAAATTACCCAGAAGATGGTGGGCAATATACTGTAAAAGCTGATGCTTATTTTCCTAACGATTATGGCCTCTATAACATGTCTGGTAATGTGGCAGAATGGACTTCTTCAGCATATTATGAAAACGCCTATGCTTTCCTTCACGACCTTAACCCCGATATCCGTTTTGATGCAAAAGATGATGATCCAGATGCCTACAAAAGAAAGGTCATCCGTGGAGGATCATGGAAAGATATCGCTTGGTTTCTTCAAACTGGTAACCGCCATTGGGAATATCAGGACACAACAAAATGCTACATCGGATTCCGTTGTGCGCTTACATTCTTAGGACGTTCAATCAACGATTTTTAGTAGGGCACAATGTGCAATTGAAATGGATAGTAAGTACCTTACTATCCATTTCTTTTTTATACTTTTGCGCGGCGAATAAAATTTCGCTTCAAGTCACTATTGCGGGAATAAAATATTTCTTTCAAGGTTTCCTTGTTACTTTTTTAATAAGCGACATTATCCTGAGGGGAATTTTTAGACTCCCCATTCAAAATCTATTTAACTAACCTTTTTTAAATCGACAAAAATGAGTTTCTTAAAAACGAAAGGATTCAAGTATCTTAAAAATCTTATCATTGGAGTAGGTGCTGCAATCGTTTTGATGGGTGCACTTTTTAAATTGGAAAGCTGGCCTTATGCAAGTGAAATGTTAACAGTAGGATTGAGTGTGGAAGCATTCATCTTCTTGTTCTTGGGTCTTGTTGGTCCAGAACCTGATTATTACTGGGACAAATTGTATCCAGGTCTGAATGATTACCATTCTAACATTGCACCCTTGACTGCTGGTGAAGTAGGTGGGGCAGGTAAGCCTCTCAATGGAGAAATCGTAGAAAACCAACTAGGTGGTATGTTGACTGAACTTCAAGGAATGTCGAAGAGCCTATCTTCTCTTAAAGCTCTTCAAGAAGTAGATTTTTCTGGGACAAGCGACCAGATCAAATCTATGAATAACTTTTACACCAAATTGAACGAGGCAATGGCCGATCTAAGTGATTCTTTGGAAGACACAAAAGCTTATCGGGCACAGATTGCAGACTTGAACAATAACTTGTCAGGGCTCAATGGTGTTTATGGCGGCATGCTCAATGCATTGGCTCCATACCGCCCACAGCAATAAATATGCTGTGCGTTCCATTCATTTTTTTAATCTAAAAATATAAAAGCACATGTCTATTCCAAAGGAACCCAGGCAGTTGATGATCAACTTAATGTACTTGGTGTTGACTGCACTCCTTGCTTTGAATGTATCTGCGGAGGTTATGAATGCCTTCTTTACCCTTGATGAGGGGAATCAAGCGAGTATCTCTACGGTGAACTCACAACTTGACCAAACTGTACAAGGATTAAAAAACCTATTAAGCGACGAATCTAAAGCTAAATATCGCGCCATTGAGCCAGCTGTTGATAAAGTCCGTGCCGACGTGAATGCATTCGGTGTCTATATTGATGAGCTCCGGGCAAAGTTGATTGATGCAGCAGGTGATCAAAATGGAGAGGTAGGTGATGGTGACTATACTATAAGCTATGGTAAAACCGTACCTAAAGGCAAAAAGAACAAGGATGTCACTACTCGGATTCTTGTTGAACAAGGCGTGGGGGAAGAATTAAAAAACAAAATCTTAGAGGTGAAGCAGAAGATGGTATCATCTTATACTACATTGCTTAATGAAAATGGTGAGACTTTTGGCTTAAAGCCAGAAGAGATCAAGAATCGCATTGAAAATATTGGAAATAATTTACCGCTTGGTATTGACGATGAAACTTGGAAATTAAGCAAAGACAAAAAAAGCTGGGCTGATTTCAAGTTCCGCCAAATGCCTCTCGCTGCAGTTATGCCACTTTTAAGCCAAATGCAATCAGACGCTAAAAGCTCTGAAGCAGCATTGGTCAACAACATGGCAGAACTCGCAGGTGGACGTGTTGTCGAATTTGATGCCTTTTTCCCTGTTGTACAAGCAGAAAAATCTTATGTTATTAAAGGTGAACCCTTCAAGGCAAAAATTTCTGTAGGTACATATAGCTCTTCATTGAATCCATCTGACATTGGAATTTTCGTCAATGGTAGCAAGATCGCTGTTAACAGCGACGGTATCGCTGAATATTCAGCCGCCACAACAGGAGTCGGAACTAAGACATTACAGCTTAGGGCTGAAGTGAAAAACCCTTTGACAGGTGAATTGTCAAAAGGAGATGCAAGCTATACCTATGAAGTAGGTGAACGTTCCGTTGCTATTTCAGCCGATAAAATGAATGTATTTTACATCGGTGTGAAAAACCCAATTTCTGTTTCTGCTGCTGGTGTATCAAGTAATGACTTGAAAGTTAACATTAGTGGCGGTGGAGGTACTATGACCAAAACAGGTAGTAATAGCTGGGAAGTTACTGTTACTCAACCTACTGACGATTGCAAAATCAATGTTAGCGGTGGTGGAATGAATGCAAGTAAGCAGTTTCGGGTAAAACGTATTCCAGATCCAATCGCCCGTCTTGGTAATAAAGAAGATGGCTCCATGGGTAACGGTGAATTCAAAGTTCAGAAAGGTCTAATCGCATGGTTGGATAATTTTGACTTTGAAGCCAAGTGCAATATCCAAGGTTTCAATCTCGTAAAAGTTGCCAAACGTGCAGATCCAGTGGAGGTGACAAACGCAGGTGGGTCTTTTGATGGCAAAGCACAAAATCTAGTCACATCTGCCAAACCAGGTGATACTTTTTACTTTGAAAATGTGAAAGCGAAATGTCCCGGTGATATCGCTGGCCGTAAAGTGAACTCGCTTGTATTCAGGATTAAATAAAATTAGTTCTTTAGATACTAACTACCGGGAATTATTAGTTTATACCCGGTAGTTAGTCTTTTTTATCACTTAGTAAAATTATTGAGAAAAATGAAACTCGCTTTTAAATTTTTCGGACTTGTTTTATTCACAGCCTTTTGCAACGTTGCGATGGCACAACAGCCCGACAACATACTCACCGAATCAAGTGATCCAAATGCTGGAAGACCTTTGGATGGCATTACTTCAAAAAACATTACTGCTGAGAAAAGGGTGCTTCCTTACGACCATGTGAGGGAAGCGGACATTTTCTGGGAAAAGCGGATATGGCGTGTTATTGATATTCGGGAAAAAATGAACCTTTCTTTTGCCTATCCAGAAAGGCCCTTCTTTTCTATTTTGATGGATGCAGCTACGGCTGGTGAAATCACTGTATATAGTACAGAAGATGATAAATTCACTTCTCAGTTGACTCCAGATGAAGTCGCTTCAATGGGAGCAACGATTGATACAGTTATCACCTTTGATCCTGAAACCTACGAAGAACAAGTTCAAGTGGTTCGCAATGATATCAACCCCGAAGATGTTAAGCGTTTCAGGATGAAAGAAGTTTGGTTTTTTGACGAGGAAACCTCAACCCTTCAAGTAAGGATTTTAGGTATTGCCCCTCTTATTGACAAGACAGATGACAACGGCAACTTCTTATACGAAAAACCTATGTTTTGGGTCTACTACCCAGAAGCCCGGCAGATTTTAGCGAGGGAACAGGTGTTCAATATTGGCAATGATGCTTCTTCTGTAACATGGGAAGATTTGATGGAAATGCGCTATTTCTCCAGCTACATTTTCAAAGAATCTAACGTAAGAGACCGCCGTATTCAAGATTATTTGACAGGTGTTGACATTCTGTTAGAGGCTGATAAGATCAAACAAGAAATTTTCAATTTCGAGCATGACCTCTGGTCATACTAATTAATAAAGAGTTTCACTTTTTGAAAAAGGGTTCAAATCCACCGGGTTTGAACCCTTTTTGTTTTTACTTGTATCCATTCCAGCTTAAGCTTACAGTGAATAACGATAGTCAGCAACTACTATTCAATACTGAAGATTTCTAATTGAGAAATATGGCGAAACGAAAACAGGACAAACTTTCCTACAAACAGCAATTTTCCGCAATCGGCAATCTTCCACGTTTTTTTAAAATGATTTGGGAGGCCAGTCCTAAAATGGCCATTGCCAATGCGTTGCTTCGTTTGTTAAAATCTGCTTTTCCGTTAATGATGCTTTACATTGGAAAGGAAATCATTGACGAAGTGGTACACCTGATTGAACAACCCGGGGATATGCAACGTCTTTGGTTCTATGTAGGATTAGAGTTTAGCTTAGCAATACTCAGTGAACTGATGAACCGAGCGATTACCTTACTAGACAGCCTGCTAGGAGACCTGCTCTCGAATAAAAGTTCCGAACAATTGATCCGCCATGCTGCGACCCTTGATCTTTACCAATTTGAAGATTCCAACTTTTATGATAAGCTTGAAAGGGCACGCCGTCAGACCACCGGTCGAACAGTGCTCATGTCTATGGTGCTTACCCAAGCGCAAGAATTCATTACCATCTTTTTTCTAGGGGCGGGGTTGGTTGTCTTCAATCCTTGGTTGATCCTTATTTTGGCAATTGCAGTAGTACCATCTTTTTTAGGCGAAACACATTTTAACCAGCGTACTTATTCCCTGACGACAGGATGGACGCCAGAACGTCGGGAACTTGACTATCTCCGCTATATTGGTGCCAGTGACGAGACGGCAAAAGAGGTCAAAATTTTTAACCTCGCAGATTTTATCGCAAACCGTTTTAAAGAAATTTCTGAAAAATATTTTAAAGCAAATGCTAAACTGGCCGTCAGCCGAGCAACGTGGGGGGCTATGCTTTCTGCCATTGGCACCATTGCCTACTATGGTGCATACGTTTTTATTTTGATCCAGACTGCTTCTGGCCTAATAACCTTAGGTACCTTAACCTTTTTGGCTGGTTCGTTCCAACGGTTACAAAATATGCTTCAAGGTATTATGAACCGTTTTTCAAGTATTGCAGAGCAGGCTCTTTATTTGCAAGATTTGTTCGATTTTTTTGAAATCAAGCCACAGATTACTTCTAGTGAAACTGGTTTGCCCATCCCCCCGGAAATCAAAGAAGGGTTTGTTTTTGAAAATGTTAGTTTTAAATATTTGAACAGTGAAAAATGGGCGGTTCGCAATCTGTCATTTCACCTAAAAAAAGGCGAAAAAATGGCGCTCGTTGGAGAGAATGGTGCTGGTAAAACAACGGTTGTAAAACTACTCGCACGACTGTACGAACCGACGGAAGGCCGTATTCTTCTGGATGGTAAAGATATTAAGGAATATGACCTGACCTCGCTCCGTCGTGCCATCGGCATCATCTTTCAGGACTATATTCGATTCCAAATGAAGGCTGCTGAAAACATTGCAATTGGTAATATCGAACAATTGGATGAACGCCCAGTCATAAAAAAGGCTGCACAAAAAAGTCTCGCTGATGCTGTCTTACAGGATTTACCAAAAAAATATGAACAGGTTCTTGGCAAACGCTTTGCTGATGGTGTTGAACTTTCCGGCGGCCAGTGGCAAAAGGTTGCCCTCGCCCGTGCCTACATGCGGGAAGCACAACTTCTCATTCTCGATGAGCCTACCGCTGCCCTCGATGCTCGCGCCGAGCATGAAGTTTTTTTGCGTTTTTCAGAATTGATAGAAGGGAAAATGGCCGTGCTCATTTCCCATCGCTTTTCCACTGTTCGCATGGCCGACCGTATTTTATTTTTGGAAAATGGCATGCGAAAGGAAATGGGGAGTCACGAGGAATTATTGGCAAAAGGTGGGAAATATGCGGAGCTGTTCAATTTGCAAGCAAAAGGGTATTTGTAAAAAATCACTTTGACTTAATCTCCTCCCACGTCTGATAAATTGCCATCTGCTTAGGCCTGTTTTCGGGCATTTCCCGCAATGGCTCACAAGGACGTAAACCTTCATGGCAAAGGGCTGGCAGCTTTTGATAAAGTGCAGTGCCTTTAGTTTTCCAGGCCAACATGTCGTCACTGACCTCCTTGATTATTTTTCCAGGATTACCAACAACTAAGCTTCGGGGTGGTATTTTTGATTTGGCATTGATAAAACACAGCGCCCCAATGATGCATTCATCACCGATCTCTGCTTCATCCATGATGACTGAATTCATACCAATGAGGCAGTTCATCCCTATGTTAGCGCCGTGGATGATCGCCCCGTGGCCAATGTGTGCCGCTTCCTGCAGGCGCATGGTCACTCCGGGAAACATGTGAAGCGTACAGTTCTCCTGTACGTTGCAGCCGTCTTCGATAATGATCTCCCCCCAGTCGCCCCGGATGGCCGCTCCCGGACCGATATAAACATCTTTACCAATAATTACATTGCCGGTAACGGCCGCTTGCGGATGCACAAATGCAGTTTCGTGGATGACGGGTTGGAAACCATTGAATTCGTAAATCATATTCGGGCTAATCTTTTTTCGGGATAAATTTCATAGAAATGGAATTCACGCAATGACGGGTGTTTTTCTCCGTCAACCTTTCCCCGACAAATACATGGCCGAGGTGCCCTCCACAATTGGCACAAAGGATTTCGGTGCGCCGTCCGTCCTTGTCCGTTTCTTTGCGGATAGCGCCCGGGATTTCGTCGTCGAAAGCTGGCCAGCCACAGCCAGAATTGAATTTGTCTTCCGAGCGGTACAAGGGGGCTTCACAGCGGCGACAGATATAAGTGCCCGGCACAAAAAATTTGTCGTATTCCCCTGAGAAGGGATATTCCGTGCCTTTGTGTTCGATAACCCGTTCTTCTTCGGGGGTCAATATATTCCAATTTTCTTTTGATTTGGTGGTCATTTTTTGAAATGGTAGAATGGCAAAAGTGAAAATTAGATTTTCACTGTGCCACATCAGTTGTTAAAAAATATCAACGTTTTCCCCTCTCAATCCTTCAACATAGTTGCAAAATCCTTCCTGAATTTTTGCACTTTAGGATTGATAACGATCCGGCAATACCCTTGGTTGGGATTGTCATTATAATAATTTTGGTGGTAGCCCTCCGCCGCATAAAAGGCCTTGAATGGCGTGATTTCCGTAACGATTGGATCATCCCAAAGGGTGGGAGCAAATTCTTTTTTCACCCGTTCTGCAATGGCCTTTTGCTCTTCATCGTGGTAAAAAATGGCCGAGCGATATTGGGTGCCCCGATCAGCCCCTTGGCGGTTCAGTGTAGTGGGGTCGTGGGTAGCAAAAAGGACTTTAACCAAATCTTCAAAAGAAACAACAGCCGGGTCGAAATGAATCTGAAGCACTTCTGCATGCCCGGTAGTTTCACTGCAAACTGCCCGGTAAGTTGGGTTTTCAACGTGGCCGCCAGAATAGCCCGACACAACTTTATGCACCCCTTTTATATCTTGGAAAATGGCTTCCACGCACCAGAAACAACCCGCGCCAAATGTGGCCAACGATAATCCTTTGTTTTGCATAACTGATTGATTTTCTTGATTTTGATTAGAAACGTCTTGCCCCATGCTTTCAACGCTAAAGGC
Source organism: Saprospiraceae bacterium (assembly GCA_041392505.1). Classification (GTDB taxonomy): domain Bacteria; phylum Bacteroidota; class Bacteroidia; order Chitinophagales; family Saprospiraceae; genus UBA6168. Next base: position 165,850 of record JAWKLX010000008.1, read on the forward strand.
AAATGCCATACTTAAAAACAGGGCTTGCAAAACTTTCATTTTAATCATGATAGAAATGGTTTTGGTGAAAACGTTATTTCTTATTGCAAAGTAAACAAAGAACAGCAATTGAGGGAAAGGGTTGTAGGAAAGAGAAGGAGATGAAACTGCTGTACCTGCTGAGACAGTTTGAATGGTCTATTAAAATCGCAATAAATAGGGGGGGATTTCAAAATTTCGGTCACTGTATCGCCGAACTCCAGTTCGGCGGCTGGCGATCAGGAGATATCCAGTACGTTGACCGAAATTTTGAAATACACCCAAGTAGCGCACCTTCCATTGGATTTATTTCAAGAACCTAAAGTGGCCAAGGATAGGTTATCTTTGCACGTTTTTAAATTAGCTGATCGGCCTATTTCAGCTTAATTGCCAAATCTATTGTTACCACAAATATTAATTAATGACCACATTTCAAGAATTTAATATCTCCAAACAATTAATCAATTCAATCGAAGAGTTGGGGTTTGAAACACCAACTCCCATACAGATACAGGCTTTTCCCGTCATCATGTCGGGTAAAAATGTGGTGGGCATTGCGCAGACGGGAACTGGGAAAACGTTGGCCTATATGCTTCCAATTTTACAGGATTTAAAATATTCTAAACAAACCAACCCAAGGGTTTTAGTGCTGGTGCCGACCCGGGAATTGGTGCTGCAAGTGGTGGAAAATATTGAAAGCTATGCCAAGTACATGAACGTTCGGGTGATGGGGATTTATGGTGGGGTCAACATCAATACACAAGGTTTGAAGGTAGCCGAAGGAGCTGATATTTTTGTTTCTACCCCAAGGCGTTTGTATGATTTAGTAATTGGTGGGATAGCGCAATTGAAGGACATTAAAAAATTAGTGATCGATGAGGTGGATGTCATGCTTGATCTGGGTTTTCGTTTTCAATTGACCAACTTATTCGAACTGCTGCCACAGCGCAGGCAAAACATCATGTTCTCGGCAACGATGACCGATGATATTGACAGTTTAATTGAAGATTTTTTTATTGCTCCCGAAAAAATTACCATCGCTTTGAGCGGTACACCGCTGGATAATATTGAGCAGAAATGTTACCGCGTTCATAATTTTTATACGAAGGTTAATTTACTCGCCCATCTTTTAAAAGATAAAGAAGAATACAGCAAGGTATTGGTATTTGTGGACAGTAAAAAAAGTGCAGACCGACTATTCGAAAAATTGGAAGACGAATTTGGTGAAGAAATGAGTGTCATACATTCCAATAAATCCCAAAATTATCGGATTAGGTCGATAGAAGAATTTAATACGGGGGAAAGCCGGATTTTAATTACGTCAGATGTGATGGCCCGTGGATTGGATTTGGCGAAAATTACGCATGTTGTTAATGTCAATACCCCCAATTTTCCAGAAAATTATATTCACCGGATAGGTAGGACGGGGCGGGCAGAAGAAAAAGGAAAATCACTTTTATTTTATACCGAAAAAGAAGAAAAAGCAAAAGAAGCTATAGAGGCATTAATGGATTATAAAATTCCCGAGATCGATTTTCCGGAAGAGGTGCAAGTTAATTATGAACTGACGCCAGAAGAACGGGACACGACGGTAATAAAGAAAAACCCGAACCGGAACATTAAAGAAGTGGAAGGAGGCGGAGGCTTTCACGAAAAGAAAGAAAAAAATAAAAAAACAAATCAGGGAGGGAGTTATAGACGAAAGCTGGCCATTAAATATAAAAAACCAAAAACACGGGGCGATAAGAATAGAAGTAGAAGAAAATAATTAAAATAATTTTTACCCGAAAATAACTCGAAGCAATGAATGAAGATATTAATATCCGCCTTTTAAATAAAAATGACGCTGGAGATTATTTTCAATTAATTGACAATAACCGAGAACGGCTGAAAAGGTATTTTCCGGTTACTGTTTCAGAAATACCCGACTTGCTATCTTGCACTGTTTATGTGGAACAAAAAATAAAACAAGCTGCCACTAAAGAATTGTATTTGTATGTCATTCTGAAAAAAGGGAAAATGATCGGCGTATTAATCCTGAAAAATATTGATTGGCGTATCCCAAAAGGTGAACTGGCTTATTTTATTGATAAAGAATATGAAGGGCAAGGTGTCATGTCAGTTGCCATGCGATGGCTACAAGATTATTGCTTTAATGAGTTGGGGATGAATAAATTATTTATAAAACTATCGCCCCAAAATAAAGCTAGCCAACGGTTGGCGATTAGGAGCGGGTTTCAATTAGAGGGCGTATTGCGTCAGGAGTTTCGCATTGAAACAGGAGAAGTACAGGATGTGGAATATTATGGAAAATTAAAATAATGAAAACGGAAAGGTTAGCTGCTGTTCTATTGGCCCTTTTTGTTTCGTGTGGCGAAAATAATAATCCAGAATATAATAATATGACAAGGGTGGAGATAGCCTATTATGAAAATTATGATTTTCTCAAAAATGAACTTGGTGAAAAAGGGATGACTTTTGAAAACCTGGAAATATTTATCCGGGCATTTAAACAAGAAGAAATAGTAGAATTGTGGGCTAAGAATAAAACGGATGATTTTTTTGTAGAAATTAAAAAATATACATTTTGTAAAAGTAGCGGCAAGCTTGGGCCAAAAAGAAAAGAAGGCGATGGGCAAATCCCAGAAGGATTTTACCATATTGACCGATTTAACCCAAATAGTAAATTTTATTTATCGCTTGGTTTAAATTATCCCAATGGCTCTGATCTAATATTAAGTGATCATGAAAAACCAGGCAACGATATTTTTATTCACGGTGGTTGTGCGACGGTTGGGTGTATCCCTATTGTAAATGAAAAAATAAAAGAATTATTTGTGTTGGCTTCGGAAGCTCGAAAGAATGGACAAGAAAAAATACCCGTTCATACATTCCCTTTTAAAATGACCGATGATAATATAAATAAATATCAAAAGGGGAATTTGCAGCATCAATTGTTTTGGAAAGATTTACAGGTTGGGTTTATGTATTTTGAAAAAAATAAGAAAGTGCCTGAAATGTCGGTTTTAAAAAATGGGCGTTATTTTTTGTCAATATAGAAGGAGCTCTAATGCATCAATAATAAAATACCTTTAACAGTCCATAATATTGTTCTTGCCCAGTTGGTCGTGACCAGTTTATTGATAGCTTTTTCATCCTTTCCTTTTTCCAGTTTTCTGTGCAGCGGTATCTGAACTAAAAAGGTACTCAGCCAAATTGCTAAGACTATTAGAAGTGCAAATAGGGTTTTTATTCCCCAATCATTATTAATCACTATCCAAAAAGACAAGGCGAGTTCTGTAAGCATTAAAGGCAAAACAATAACCGTAATAGATTTTTCGTGGTGCTGGTGGTACTCGAAAAAACGCTTTTCTTCCACAAAATGGAAAGCCGGGTATTTTACCAATTGTATGACCCAGATCAGGCCGATGAGTGCCCAAGAAACAGCAAAATATAATTGCTCCATTTAATAATGATGACTGTTGACCAATGGCTAATGATTAGCCGCATTTATTTAGCGCTAATCGTGCGGGCCGGGGCATGCACAGGGCTTTTGCATAAGTCTGCTCGCCCCTCCAAGGGTTTTAAGGGCGGCGTCGTCCCGATGCATCGGGACGACGCCATGCTAAAACCCGCGGAGAAGCACACTGGGATGTTACATAAGGCGAAAAGTATGCTGCCCCGCATTTTTTTAACACTATCGGCCACGCTAAATGGCTACTCATTAGTCATTAGTCATTAGTCATTACTCATTTTAAAATTACCAACTGCCTGCTCGCCATCCGGCGGCCTTCAGGAAATACCATTACTTGGTAAATCCCATCTTTCCAATCCTGAACTGATATTTGTAGGATCGGATCGACCACTTCTGTCAGTACCTTGCGGTAAATGGGCTGGCCGAGCTGAGTATAAACTTCGATCCGGACATTTTTCCCAATCTGATCGGAAAGTTGGACAGAAACCTGTTGGCTCGCAGGGTTCGGGAACAGGTCGAAAGCGGCAACGTGCTCGAACGGGATGGTCGTGTACGCTCGTGATAGCAAGCTACCATTGCCATCGAACAGAGAAAGTCGGTAATGGTTTTGCCCTTCGTTGGGTTCGTGATCTTCACTATAAACGAGGAGCTGATGCCCGGCTTCTGTCACGCCAGTTTCAATGGCTTTAAACTGGATATTGTCCACTGATTTTTCCAAAACCCACTGCTGGCCTTCGACCTCCGTTTTTACCAAGGCATAAAGGTCAACCTCTTCGGGGCCAGTGACTCCGCTGAGATTGAGCAAAAGGAGATTGCCATCGCCAGTGAGGTTATTAGAAATGTTGATGGTGTAGTCCTCCACCTCGCCAAAAGGCAGAATTTCACAGGGCGAAGGTGCAGCCTCCCGCTTCATGGCAATGCGCATACGGGTCGGGCCATCGAGGGCAGTTGTGGGAATGTTGACGGTGCCAAAGACGGTGTGGTTGAGGGTTCCATTGAGGGGTGCGGGTTCGGCGGTAGAAAAAGCGACTTCATCAGGCTCTTGAAATTGGCCATCTTGGTTGTAATCGATCCAAACTTTCCAATGCTCATCATAGGTGTTCCAGCTGAATCCACTGGTCAGGGCAATCGGGTAATCATTTCCCTTTATGACGTTTGCTGAAAGGCTGGTAAAATCACTGTAAGGAGACTTGTTGGAGCCGTTGTCAATATTTTCAAAGAGAACATTTGAAATCCAGTCGTGCCAAGGGAAGGCGCTCGTAGAAGTGCAATAACTGCTCCCCGTGCCACCGTTGCTGCAAGGGGCAGGTGGATTGATCGTCAGGCTGGTAGTGCAGGTATTGTCACTTTCATCTGTTACAACAATGTTCTGACTGCCTTGGCTGATAGGGTAAGGGCCCATCTGCATGGCGATGCCATACGTGCCACTTTGTGCCTGACCGAGAATGTTGGTGTCCCAACCCGCACCGGCATTTGTTCCGGTGACGGTTAGGTTAAAAGTATAGGTGTCGTCAGCAGGGTCGCTGGCCGTGCCATTGTTATTGCAAATGGGGTTGGAAGCGATGGCAGCAATAGTGCATGGATCGACATTGGAACAAGACGGGGGAGGGGTGACGTTTTGGCTCGTTGTGCATGAGGAATCAGCGGTGTCGAAAATACTAAAACTTAGTGCGCCTTCATTGATGAGGAACCCGCTGATCGGAACCGGCACACCATAAGCGCCAGAGTAATTTTGATTGTTGATCGAAGTCGTCCAACCAGCGCTGGTGCCGTTGCCGTTGACCAAAAGATTGAAACTAAAAGTATCGTCGGCAGGGTCGAGTGCCGTGCCATTGTTGTTGCAATTGAGGTTTGTGACACTGGAAGTGAGGCTGCATACGACAGGTCCTCCATTGATGACATTGATCGTATAGTCTTCTACTTCGCCAAACGGGATGGTTTCGCACGGGGTCGGGTAGGCTCCTCTTTTGATGGCGACCCGCATCCGGGTCAGGCCCTCGTCGGCAGTAGAAGGCACGTTGATGGTTCCGTTGGTCAGTTCTGCTGGAGTGCCTAGAGGAGGGGCTGGAGCAGAGCCTTGGTAAACTAATTCGCCTGGCTCCTCAAAGAGGCCGTCCCGGTCATAATCAATCCATATTTTGATGTACTCGTCGAAAGTTTGCCAGCTAAAGCTGTTTTCAACAGAAAAAGTATAACTCGTGCCGATGTTCAATTCGGTGCTGATAGTAGTGAAATCGGAATATTGGGATTTACCAGAATCATGGTCAATGGAATTTAAAGTCACATTGGTGATCCAATCGTTCCAGGGGAAATCCCCTTTTGAAGTGCAATAATTGGTGGGCGTAGTTCCCGATACGGCAATCAAAATCGAGCCTGTGACAGTACACCCATTGGCATCAGTCACTGTGACTGAATAACCGCCGGAATCCAAACCATTGATTGTTGTCGAGGTAGCCCCATTGCTCCAGGAGACGCTATAAGGTGGCGTGCCTCCAGACGGCTGCACGGAAGCTGTTCCGTTGTTCGCAGAAGACGAACTTTCGTCGGTACTGGAGAGGTTGGCCTGCAAAGCGGCGGGCTGGGAAATGACCAAATTTAAGGTGCCCATTTCACCGTTTGCATCCGTTGCCGTTACGCCATAAACACCGGGTGAAAGGCCAGCAATGTTGGCTGTTGTAACGCCATTTGACCAGATATAATTAAAAGGCGCAGTCCCGTTGTTGACGTTCACTGTAGCGCTGCCGTCTGAGTTGCCGTTGCAGGAAACGTTTTGCTGGTTGGTCAAAGAAAGGTCCAATGTTCCTCCTTGTCCATTGCCCACGGTGAAAGAAGCCCTGTAATAATTGCCGTTATTGTCTTTGCGGATGACATTATCCACCGAACCACTGCCCAGATTGAAGCTCACCTCCGACTCAAAATAGACTTCAATAAAATAATTCCCTGAAGACAGGCCTGACAGAAGGTTGATATTGACAAAATCCTCCCGATAGCGAGTGCGGTATGCACCAAAATTAGTAATGCTTGCCTGCGGCAAACTGATGCTGGAAAAGCTGCCGGGAGTGGCTGTTTGTTGATAAATGCGGTAATAAAATTTGGCGTTCAAAACTTCATTGCTGCAGCTTTCCCAAGTCACAGATTCCGCCCGGGTAATGCTCAAGCTGCTGACGCTGCCAAAGTTGTGGTTACTGAAAACGCCTAGATAAGGACAATTGGAAACGTTATAGCCGGCATTGAATCCATCTACTTCAATGTTGAGCGTGGTGGCGCAATCGGATACATAGGCATATCCGCAGGCAGTAGATTTTTCCACCATTAAAAATGGTAAAATAACGGCGAGTAGGGCGCTGTAGAAAGGCCGAAGGTTCATAGTATTTGTTGTTTTGGTTATTGTAAAATGGTCACTAAATCAATGTTCCTGAAACAAAAAGCCTTGGGAAGTAATAAGGGAAAGGGGATATTAAAACTGCTTGTGAGTGAAGACTAAATAAAAGGTAGCAATAAATATTAAGGGGCAAAGATAGTTATGGGTTTCTAAAATAAAGGCTTTTAAAATACATAATTTTTTTATGCTTATAACTCTTTGAAAATGTATGAGCCTCCTCAATGGCCGGCCTTCTCCAATCGTTCCCCGCACTGTTTACAATAAATCGCATCTTCATCGTGTCCTTCGGCAGCACAATAGCGGCATGCTTGGGCGCTATGTTTTTTTGTCCTGAACATTTCCACCGAAACAATGCCCGTCGGAACGGCCAACACGGCATAACCCAAAATCATGACCACCGCCGATAAAAACTTGCCGAAATTCGTCACGGGGGTGATGTCGCCGTAGCCCACGGTGGTCAACGTTACGATGGCCCAGTAAATGGATTGTGGGATGCTCGTAAAACCGGTGCCATCCGCCCCACCTTCGGCAATGTACATGACCGATCCGATGATGGTCACCAACAGTACTACGAACAACATGAAAACAGTGATCTTGGGGCGGCTTGCTTTCAGCGCCCGGATCAATTGGTCACTCTCGGCCAAAAAATGCCCCAGTTTGAAAATTCGGAAAACCCGCATCAGCCGCAGGATGCGGATGACCAACAACGACTGCGCCCCAACGATGAACACACTCAAATAAGTTGGCAAAATGGCCAACAGGTCAATGATGCCAAAAAAGCTTTTGGCATATTTCATTGGGCGGTAAACGCAGTATAAACGCAACAAATACTCAATGGTAAAAAAGATGGTGAACACCCATTCCAGGGTATATAGTATCTCCCGGTGCTTGGCTTGGAAAGAGGGCACGGTCTCCAGCATGACCGCACCAACGCTGAGCAGGATGGCAACCAATAGCAGTACATCAAATAATTTGCCTGCCGGGGTGTCGGCCTCGAAAATGATTTCGTGGATTTTTTCCCTGATTGGATGGAATTCTTTGCTGTTCGACATGGCTGTTTTTTTACGGGGGCTAAGGTCGGAAAAAAAATGGGGATGGGAATTTGGTGGAGCGGAAGAAGCCTTTTCATTTATAACATTCCTTCCAAAACTCACTACTCTTTTCTATACCGTATTTTTGCGGTTCAATAGCTTTTGCATTCAATTTAACAACTTATGAAGTTTGATTTATCAAGATTAAAAAAAGCCCTCCTTCCCGCATTCCTTTTTTGTGTTTGTCTCAATGCTTTTTCGCAGGCGGTCCAACAGCCACCTGCTCCGACATTGGAAAGCCCCTACAATACGATCCTCATCCACTTGTATTATTTGCAGCCTGATAGCTACGAACCGAACATGGCAGCCAAGTCTTTTCAGTTGGTGGATACATTGGCTGCCGAACGCTTGGCGATCCAACTGAAACAGGTGTTGGATGGGAAAGGGCTGTTCGTCCACCTGAACCTCTTGCCGCAAGAACCTGACTACCGGGACAGCCTGACCAAGCGGAATTTCTATACCCCTTTCCCCAAATATTTACCGGAGGTCTATCTGGAAAAATCAGGCGATAAATGGTATTACTCCCAACAAACCGCTGCGGCCATACCGGGGCTTCATAAGGCCGTTTACCCATTCGGCCTTAGACCTCTTGGTAAATATTTTACCCAATGGGTCAAAAGGAAATTCCTGGGTTTGGCGGCCTGGCAATGGTTGGGGGCAGGCATCCTGTTGTTGCTCGCTTGGTTGCTTCAGGTGCTGGTGTCGAGGTTGTTGCGCCCACTGGTGCAGCTGTTGGCGAAGTCAAAAACAGTTGCGCTGTTTGAAGATAAAAGTATGTTGTGGAAAGTTGCCCGTTTGGCGAGTTATGTCGTCCTGCTTTGGTTGTTGAAATCGGTATTGCCGCTGCTCCAATTGCCCGTCAAGTCCAACCTATTTATCATCAGTGGGTTGGAAATTGCGGGGATCATTTTCCTCGTTTGGCTGAGCCTCAGCATCATCGATGTGGTCATGCAGCGAGCCTTGACCTATGCCACTTCCACCGAGCACAAACTAGACGAACAACTCATGCCCATCCTCCGGCGCATGCTGAAAATATTGGTGGTCATTACCGGGGCGATCTATATTTTGCAATTGATGGATGTGAACGTGACGGCCCTCATTGCGGGTGTTTCCATCGGAGGTTTGGCATTGGCCTTGGCAGCGCAGGATACCGTAAAAAACCTGATCGGCTCCGCCATGATCTTTTTTGATAAACCCTTTCAGATTGGGGATTGGGTCATAGCGGCAGGCAACGAGGGGGAGATCGTTGAGGTAGGTTTCCGGTCGACCCGCATCAAAACAGTAGACAGTTCAATTATTACGGTACCCAACAATGTAGTCGCTTCTGACTCTGTGTTCAACATGGGCGTGCGGACACTCCGGGTGTTTCAAACAACCCTTGGTGTCACCTATGACACGCCCCCCATCTTGTTGAGAAAATTTATTGAGGGCCTGCGGCAAATTATTGAACGGCACCCGCTTACCCAAAAAGATAATTACCTGGTCCATTTCAATAAATTTGGTGACAGTTCCCTGCAGATTTATTTCCGTACCCATGTACTGGTGAATACGCTAGCCGACGACTTTAGGGTGAAAGAAGAATTGTCGTTCGACATCCTGCAATTGGCCGAGGCACTGGGTGTCCGCTTTGCTTTCCCAACACAGACTTTATTTATTGAAGAAATGCCGGGAAAAGGAAATACAACGCCGTTTTATGAGAAGGATGGGGCGGTGTTGGATGAGAAATTGAAGCGGTTTTTTGAGGAGAATAAAAAAGATTGATTTACGACTCATCTGATCACTGTTTTGACGGCGGCGGGGGCAAAGCCACCATGTTATTTAGCCTTGTAGCATGCGGGCCGATGCATGTGCCGAGCTTTTTCATCGTTCTGCTCGGCCCTCAGGGGTTTTAGGGGGCGGCGTCGGTTGCGTGAACCGGCGCCGCTACCCTGAGGACGTTGGGTAGTACCCAAGAGCGAAAGACACCGCTGCTCCGCATTTTCAAATGCTAAAAGCTTTTCTGTTTGACTCATCCTAAAATAAGAATGCCGGACTTCCCATCGGAGGCCCGGCATTATTAGACAGTGGTTAGCTAAATCGGTTATTCTAAACTTTCGTTTAGAACGGGAATTTTATTATTTCAAGCTAAAAGAACCCATACCAGCCAAATAGCCTTTGTTGTAAATTTCGACGGTATAAGTACCGGGCATGAAGGCGAGGTTGGTTGGTTGCCAGTAGAGGCAAGAATTCGCTTCTTCATTGTTGTAGTCCACTTCTTCGTATTGGGTGAAACGGATTTCTTCGCCAGTGGCTTTGTTGGTGATCGGCACAGAACCCATATCTTCGATTGCAAGGGTCTCGCCTAGTGGGTTGATGAGGCGGATGAAGAACCTTTCGGTGCCGGCTGCGACCACGTCGTTGTCGAGGGTAGTGAAGCAAACTTTTACTTTTTCCACTTGCTTAGCTTTATTGACAACGGTGTTTTTGCCACTGCCTTTCTCTTTCATACCCTCAACTTTCACGTCCTTCATTTTGATGACGGAAGCGATGCTGACCTTGGCGGACAAGGCTTCTTTGTCGCTGACGAGCTTGGCTTTCGCCTCATTAAGCATTTCGTTTTCGGCCAATTTGCCTTGCAGGTCGGATGCCAACATATTTTTCTCATACGTGAGTGAATCGTTGGCCGCAGCCAACATGCCGTTGGCAGCTTTCAGTTCATCGATTTGGGCAATGTAGCCGCTCACTTGTGTGCGCAGGTTCTCGATCTCAACGCGGGCTTTATCCAATTTGCCTTTGCTGGCGATCAGACCAGAAATCTTGTTTTTCTGTGTTTCCAATTCTGCTTTTTGCTGATCGATGATCGCGTTCAATTCCTCGTTGTTCGTTTTTTGCGATTCGAGGTCAGACAAAGCTTGGTTGTACTGGGTTTCCAGTTCAGAACGGAGGTTGTTGGATTCTTCCAGTTCAAAAACCGTCTGCTCCAATTGGTTGGCTTTGGTGATGTTGCTGTATGCCAGCCAGCCAATGATGCCCAAGAGGATGACCCCGATGGTCGCAGCGATGGCGATGAAATTTTGCTGTTTGTCCTTTTTTTGGTTGGACGAATAAGGCTGGTTAGCCGTTGGTTGATTCAAGTTGGATGGATTGTTATTAGTCATGATTGAAAAATTTTATGCGGTTTGAAATAGCTGTCGGCAATTGGCCATTAGCTATTGGCTCCGGGAAATGAAGGCGAGCCGGCCTTTTTTAAATAAATAAAGTTAAGTATGGTTTATCCGCATAAGTAATTTTAGGAAAGCTCGAAGGGGAAATTTTGATGTCCTTGTTCACCTTGGCTTTGTTTGTTTTAAATGAGTGTTTGTTGTACGATAGCTCAAATGTAGTATTGTTTTGAAATGTTCGGTCTGGTAGGGGCTTTTTTGTAAAATATTATGTTTTTTCTTAGAACGATGAATCGGTAAAGCTTCTTGGTAGTGGCTGATTTTCAGTCTATTGTCTCCTTTTTGCTTATCTCCAAATCAATTAAAATTGATCTTTCTATTCGAAAGAACGGCTTTGAGACGATTGAGTAGGGGGTACGTCACTTGATAGAGCCAATATTGCTCTTCTTTTACCACCGCAGGGTGAAATTTTTGATTAGTTCAATGGCAGAAATGCTTACTAGGCTTCGGGAAAGAGGGGACTGATGAGCAATAGAAACGCCCCATTTTTCTCACATATTGTACAGGCCGCTCTCCGGATGTCGGTTCCCCCTGCTCCTAACGGTTTTCCCTACAGATTTTTATCAGTCTAAGTAACCATCGACCCCTCCAGTCATCCAACCATCTTATGATCAATTAACCACTAAAATCTTCGCCACGGCTACATCAGGGTTGGAAGCATTGCGGCTCGTAGCGAACACGAGGTAAACGCCCGTATTTACTTTCCGGCCATTGTAGTCACGGGCGTTCCAAATGGCTTGGCCGCCGTTCGCATCTGTTTCGTACACCAATTGACCAGCAATGTCCGTGATTTTTACCGTCGCATCCTGTGCCAAGCCCTTGATAGCGATGGGGCCTTCGTATTCTGGTCGGACGGGGTTGGGGAAAACCAACACATTGCTTTCATGAAAATTGCCGCCCAAAGTAGCATCACTACGGTAGGAAATCAACCCCTCTGAAGTGCCGATCCATGCTTCCCCTGTTTTGTAATTGAAAGAAATAACGGAAATGATATTGCTGAACAAGGGGCTATTTTCTTCCGTGAATTTGGCGATCTGCTCGTTGCCTTCTGGCGACATAACAAAAATGCCCGTGTTGGTGCCAAACCATTTCCGGTTGGCGCCATCCACCCCGATAGCGGTGACGTCTTGGTCTTCCAATAGATTGGCACCAAAGCCGTCCACCTCCACGAACGGACGGGAGCCCCGGCAATCGGGGTTAAAAGGGTCGCACTGAAATACAACCGCCCCTTGCTTGGTGCCTACCCATATTGCCCCGTCCAGATCCACTTCGATCGAACTAATGTCGTTGGTGGGCAGCACAGAATTGGTAGAATTGATGACCCGGCACTGGTTGTCGCCTGCTACGTCGATATCTCCCTCATTGAAAACGATGACGCCTTGGCCAGCATCGTTGGTGATGAGCCACTTATTGCCAAAGTCGTCAATGGCCATTTTAAGAATGCCGTTTCCCGGCGTGCAGGTCAATTTGAAGCGAGCCCAAGTCCCATCTGCTTTTAGTACGCTGAGTGGTTCGGGGGCGCCGTTGTTACAGACCCAGAGGTTGTTGTCGCGGTCGAAGGCAAGGCCTGCTACTCTGGTGCGAAATGAGTCGATGACACCTAATTGGAGGGTAGAATTATTTTCCTGATAAACAACATAAGATTCATCAGAGGGATCGTATTCGACAAGCGCATCCAAGAAAGCGCCTGCATAAATTTTTCCGTTTTGGGGGTGTATTTCAATATCCAAAAAATCGGCAATGCCTGCCAGTTCGGGTGTATTGAGCAAGCTGTACTGCCTCCATTCGCCATCGATCAAAGAGGAATAACCCTCGGTGCGAAACAGGGGTGACCCAGCCAAGTCTAGCCCGCCTGTAGCTACCCAAACCTGCCCATTTCCAACTGCCACATCATAAACAAGGTTCGATACATAACTGTTCTCTAAAATGTTTTGGCAAGCGCCGCTCCCTCCTTCTTCTACCCGGAATGGTCTTGATCCATCTGCAAACCAGATGTTGCCGACCTCATCCTCCACTGCGTATTTAGGGAAAATCAGACAGTTGGCGGCAGGCTGCCTAAAACTATGGTCTTTGTCAAAAACGAAAACCTTGCCCTTGCAACTGCTGATCGTATCGCACCGAAAACCAGCGATCAGATGAGACCCATCAGCAGATAAGTACTCAATGGGGAACCCGTCTTCATGCATAACATAGGAGGCCTGTGTGCCATCAAAGACGAAGAGGCTATCGCTCAGGTTTAGGTACAATTTATCGTTGTAGGGTATCATGGCACCTGCACTGTAATCGATCGGGAAACCGTTGGTGCCGCTGATCCATTCCCAATTGGAAAAGTCATCCAAATTGAGCGGGCTGTCGACGGGAATGGTATAAATGCCGTCAGCCATGGATGCGTAAATATTTCCCTTATAAGTAACCACCGAAGCCACTTCTATAGGGGTGCGGATGGTATTGGGAAATAAACCCTGTACCACATTGAGGGTGGCGATGCCAAAATTGCCGGCTAGGTAGGCAATGGAGTCATTGGCCATGAACACATCGTTGATCTTTTTTTCCCCAATGATGACCGAACTAATGGGCACGCCCAACAAGGTCATGTTCCCTTCTTCACTGATTAGGTCAATCGCACCGTCCTCGAAAACGACCATCAGTACCTTGCTCCCGCGGTTGTATTTGACGAGATTGATACCCACGCGGCTCAGGCCCTCCACCTTAGTCACTTGTCGGCGGGACCGTTCCTCTTTGTCGATCATCAACAGGGCCTCGGCAGTCGAATAAATGACTTGGTCATCGCTTTGGGTGACATAAAGGCCCGCATTGAACGGCAAGTGCTGCTTCCATTGGCCGATGGTCAGATCCGTTTCTGCTTGGCCTGCCACATAGTTTGCAACAAAAAAAGATAGGAATGTAAATAGGGCTATTTTCTTCATACAATTATTTTTAGGAGTCCGGTTTTCAGAGGGTCATATATTTTATACACGGCTTAAACAAGGCCGCAAAAGTATTATTGTTTTGGGGGAAATTTTAAAAAGGAATTGTCAGTGGGCGAACGTTGAACCGATCTGGCCAGAAAGTGTAAGATTATACAGGATTCGACATTTATAATTTTACAAAATGAAAAATGCAATTTACCTCATCGTGTTTGCCACTTTTATGACCTTTATTGGGTGTGTGTCTGGACAACAACAGCAGCCTGTAAGTGCTGAGGTCGTCCAATATGCCGAGCCCGCCAATGGCCGCCGCCCCGTCCTCGCCGATCAAATCTCCCTCCCGGAAGAAGATGCTGGCTACACCCTAATTTTGCCAAAAGAGAAAAAGGCCAAAGCGCTCGTTGTTTTTTTTAATGCCGGCAGGGACACGTCAGATGCAGGCTTTGAAATGCGGCTCTATACCGAAGCCCTAAAACGAGAAGTGGCCTGCCTATATCTAACCACTGGCAACCGTTTTGAATTTCTTTTTGAGGAAACAGCTTTCCGAAAATTGGACGGCTACCTGTACCGGGCCATTACTGAAAACGGTTTGCCCAAGGATCAGTTGCTGTTTACGGGCATGTCCTTGGCGGGTACCCGGGCCATGAAATTTGGCATCTGGTGCCAGCAGGGAAAATCGGCCAACGGTATTTTTCCCAAAGCGATCGCCGTGTGCGATGCCCCGCTCGATATGGTGCGTTTTTGGAAACAACTGACCCGTTCCAAAAAATTAAAGCTGAATGAGATCGCCGCCAATGAAGCCGAATGGGTCACGGCCGTTTTGGAGCGTAACTTGGGCGGCACCCCATCCGACAATATCAGCACCTATTACGATTATTCACCTTATTGTCATGAAATCGAAAATGGTGGATCGGCTGCTGTTTTGAAAAATACCCCCTTTCGGGCCTATACCGAACCCGATGTGGAGTGGTGGATGAAAAACAGGGGCAACGATTATTACTCCATGAATGCCATGGACGCCGCTGCCGTCGTCAACCAATTAGCTATTTTAGGAAATGAACGGGCAGAACTGATATTGACAGAAAATAAAGGATTCAAGCCCGATGGCAGCCGTCACCCGCATTCATGGAGTATCGTGGATAATGGAGAATTGGTGGAGTGGCTGTTGGGGTTAGAGTGAATAAGTGTTCTATCCAAATCATGGGGGGGGCAATTTGCATTATTTATTCTTTCCAAAATCCTCCTCAAAAACAATTGCCCCTTTCGCCCCTTTCAATCGAACAATGAGGTCGTTTTTGCCGTGTAAGAATCGTTCGGTGGCTGGGGCATCCAGGTAAAATTGGAGGATATGTTAAAGATTTCATCAGTAGAGTAAGAACCCGCCCGACTGGCTGAAAGGGTGGGAGGGGGCTTCTGTGTTGTGTCCAAGCACTTGCTTATAACAGATAGCTCAACTGTTCTAAAACCTGACTCTTATACCCGCGGCTCAGTGCGATGGAGTGCCCGGCAACCTGTACCACGCTGTCTGCCAAATCGAAAGATTCGATTTTAGAAGCATTGACGATGTACCGCCGGTGGGTTTGCAAAAACAGGTCGGGAGGCAATTTGGCCAACAACTCTTTCAAACTCATGCGGACGATGAACTTTTTGTCACCAGCCGCAATGGTGCAATAATGTTTGTCCACCTCTAAAAACAGGATTTCTTCAAACGGGACTTTGACCAGCTGCTGGCGTACCTTGATGAAAAAGCAATTCTTGAAAAGGATGTCTTGTGACCAAGTGTCTTTCACACTTTCTTGCTCGGATTCGAATAAGCGACTGACAGCCAATTCGATGGTCCGTTGCAAATCTGTTTGATTAAAAGGTTTGCCCACAAAAGCATATGGCCGGATGGCTTTGGCCCGGCCATACGTTTCGTCGTCCCGCAACGAGGTGATAAAGATGATCGGGATGGTGTCGTGCTGATTAATTTGTTCGGCGAGTGTGATGCCATCCATTTGGCCAACAATGTTGATGTCCATCAGAATAAGGTCTGGCGCTTGTTGTCCAATTTTTTGCAAGGCGTCTTCGGCATTGTCGGCTACGCCCGCACAGGCATACCCCAGTTCCTCTACCAGCATTTCCAAGTTAGCGGCATAGAGTGGTTCATCTTCGACGATAAGAATTTTAAAGTCAGACATTTGCATCAATTTTTTGGAAGGGAAAACTCAAAGGCAGAGCCTTTCCCAACTTCACTAAAAACGGACAGCTCCCCCTTGTTCATCTCCACCAGTTCCTTGCACAAGATCAACCCCAGGCCAGTACCCCTCTCCCCTGCGGTGCCTTTGGTATTTTTTCTTTCCAACGAAAACAGCTTGTCCAAAACGCTTTTTTCGATGCCCATCCCGGTGTCTTTCACTTTGATTTTCACCTTGCCATTTTCCATTTCAGAACTAATGGACACCGTGCCACCATTGGGGGTGAATTTGATGGCATTGCTCATCAGGTTGCGCAAGGTGGTTTGCAGTGCCCGTTCGTCTGCCTGTATTTCCAACCCTGTCGGAATGTCTTTTTTCAAGTTCAACCCCTTTGCCTTTAGCGAACCGGCAAACAAATCCGACACCTCCGAGATGGCCTCGTTGAGTGAGACAGCCTTGGGATGGTAGGGCATCACCCCTCTTTGCAGCAATGCCCAGTTCAACAGGTTGTCGAGCAGGGTATCCAATTGTTGGGTAGTTTGGGCGACCAATTTAGCCAAGCTTTCTACTTTGTCAAATCTTTCTTTTTTTAGGAAAAATTCCATTTGCTTCCCAACGCTTTGCAGGGCCACCATCGGGCTGCGGATGTCGTGGGCAATGATGCCAAAAAATTTGTCCTTGGTCTGGTTCAAATCAACCAGCCGTTGGTTTTGCGATTCGATTTCCTTTTTTGAATTGCGCAGCCGTAGCACCAAATAGCCACTCAACAAGAACAAGCAGAGGAAGGTAGCGACCAATGCGATGTACAGCTGGTTCCGTTGGGCAAGTAATGCCGCATTGGTCTCGGCGGCAGTTTTTTCTTTTTCATAAAATTCCACATTTTGGCGCACCTGTTCTTCTTTCATGCGTTGTTGGGCATTTTCGGAATACAGTTCTTCGAAGTACCCAACGTATTGTCGATGATGTCCCAATGCCTTTTCAAAATTACCTATCCCCTCATAGAGCCCGCTCAGCACATCATGACAGTTTTTTAAATGTGGGATCATATTCGAACGCGCTGCATGATCAAGTGCTAATTGAGCATAGTAGATGGCGGAATCAGGCTTTTCCAAGCGCTCATAAAGTTTGGAAATGTCCAACAAGATTTGTGGGAGATAGGCTTCCCATCCCGCAGACCGCATGACGGAATAGGACAATTGAAGATATCCTAAGCCTGATTCATAATCCCCCTTCTCGGAGACAATGTTGCCTATGCTTCCAGCATGCAGGCCAATGTTTAATGAATCGCCCAAGGCTTGTGCAATTTGAAAAGCAGAACGAGAATAGGATTCAGCCAATTCAAAGTGGTTCAACTTCAATTCTATTTTTCCCAAGTGGCCGTAGTTTTCCATCATATCCATGCTGTCATTGACCTCAATGAAAAAGTGGAGTGCTTCTTTTTTGATTTTTAGGGCTTCCTCAAGCTCCCCGACTTGAACGTAAACTGCGCCGGTGATGGAGTTGGTTTGGGCCTCCGCATATTTGTTGCCAGTTGATATAAAATCATCCTTTGCCTTTCTCAAATATTTCAAACTTTCGTCCAGCTTCCCTTGAAGGTAAAACAGGTAGCCAATATCTGATAAAGTCCCACCTCTAAAATATGGGGCATCCCATTCTTCATAAATCTTTAGGGCGGCCATGCTATGGTTAAGGGCAGCATCCAATTGCCCAAACCTTTCGTAAAATAGGCTAAGATCATCGTGAGTTTGGGCAATGCTCATTGCCCCATTGTCACGTGTTGGTATGCTTACTTTTCCTTGTTCTGAATCAATTCCGGCAGTTTTATCATTAGAATTAAAAAGATCGAGGGCATGCTTAAATGAAAGTAGGGCTTGTGCGGAGTCTCCCATAAAAGTATAGCAGGCACCTATTGATCGGTAGGCGCTGCCAAGGTTTTTCTTGGATACTTCATCTCCTGCCGCCTCTATCCCTTTTTGCAGGATTGCAAGCGCTGTTTCGTAATCCCCTTTCCCGCTGATATACCATTCTGCTAAGTTGTAATCGCAGGTTAATTGGAAATCTTTTGAACCAATTTCCTCGGCAATGGCCATTGCTTTTTCCATGGATTGAAATGACTCCTCCATTTTTCCCTCATTAAATTCAATTACATTTTGAAAAATCAAAGCCTGCCCGATTCCCTTTTTATAGCCGATCTGATTGGACATTTCCCTTACTTCTTCCAAGGTTTTGTATTCCTCTTGTGAGTTTCCAGAATAGCCATAAGCTCGGGCCAATGATAGGAGCATGTCCACCTTTTCAATGGACTGTTTCATCGTATCTAATCTTGGCTTCAACTGGTCAACGACCCGTTGTTGGGCAAAAGAAAATGTATGGAGGAAAATCAGGGCGAAAAAGGAAAGGAAGGTCCGAAATAGCATAGTCGTTCACATTTGATGCACTAAGGTAACAAAATGTGGTTTCCCGTTTATGCACATCACCAGTCCATTCGTGTACCGACTTGCAACCGTCCGTGCCCTAAAGCCAGCGCAGAGTTGTTTTGAGGAATACCTTTGACCCAACATAGCAATGATTTACCAATAAGCTTGACAATACATCAAAGGCCCATATCTGGATTTTTGATCGAAAAACACCAACAACTGCCCTTGGGCAGCAGGACATCCGTTTGTCCAAAACACCCATAACGGACACTCACAATGCGATTTTTCTTAACCAACAGCCTATCGGTGGTAAGGCCATCGGTATGCCCTAAATCTTTTTTCCAAATGAAAATTTTCTTTTTTGTATCCTCCCTTTTGCTCTCCTGTTCTTTTGGATTTTCCAACACAAAAACCACCGAGGACTCAACGTGTCAACCACCTTCCAACCTCAACATTACTTCACAAACCGACTCGTCCATCAGCTTTGATTGGGACGATTGTGGATGTGATTTGACAGCGTACCGCATCTATTACGTGCGGGGCGGACAGGCGAGTTCTGAGTATCCAACCACCAGTTCCAACATTACTTTTTCGGGTTTGTCGGCAGGGGCCTACCAGTTCCATTTTTACACCGTTTGTAGTGGGGCCACGAGTTCGATCATTATTGATGAGGTGATCGTTATGTAGTTATTTTGATAAGGGCTGCCCTGCGCTCTTATTCAGGGCAGCTCTTTTTAAGCTATTTTTTCCAATAAAAATTTTTTGAATAAAAAAGATTGTTCGCTATTTATTTCCTGAATGATTTTTTGCAGAGTAAGGGGATTCCATTTAGATTCGACTATTTTTTTGGTATAGGAGACCGATAGGAGAACGGACTTTATAAAACTGGGTCTCATTGATTTGTTTCTTCTGGCAAATTTTTCCAACGCATCCAGCTTTGCTAACAATAAGTCATAATAACTATTATCCTTGTTCCATATCTCGAACCATGCCCTGATCAATAAAGTCTTTGATTTGAATTGGTCAAATGCTTCTTGAAAATTTCGTTGCAGCACATTGATCGCTTGGTTGTATTCTTTTTTCTGTAAATACAATAGCCCAAAGCTCAATGCCACTGCGTCGTCCTTGACTTGCTCGTCAAGCAGTTTTTGGTAATTTTCCATAAAGTCAATTGTCCAATTATATTCTTGGCAATTCACGCCAGCGGCTGCGATATTTTGGAAAACATTTTTTGTTATTTTCCCTTTGACCAGCATACAATCGTGTTCCAATCCTATTTTATAAAGATCTAAAGAGGTGCGATAAAAGTCGGTGTTTCCAATATTTATTTGCCGAATACAATAATTCAAAAGTATTTTCAAAATATTCCTTTTATCGTCCTCCCGTAACAATTTAATTTCTAATTTAAAAAGACTTGTCAGCTCCTCAATATTTACTTCCGTCTCCGAGTGCTGGAATTTTTCCAATTTTTCATACAAAATATACAATTGGTTTTCGGATAATAATTGTTGGCTTTTTAATTCCCTTTTTTGGTTTTCGTTTAGGGTGTTAGCTCTGGCATTCAGAGCGCATTTTAATTTCAAGTCGGTCAGTTTTTTTTGTGCTTCAAAATATTCGACTGCTTTGCGCAAAGTACCTTTATCGCCAGTCTGCATGCTGGTGTCGGGGTGTGCATAATACAATAAATTTAATTCTTTTTTTTCGCTGAAATAAATATCATCCCGATAAGGTTGGCCATCCAGGTTTTTATTTAATAAATCAAATTTCTTTTCAAAAAAATCATAACAATTAGGCCGCTCAGAAAAAGCCTCCAACAGTAATTTATTTTGTATTAATTCTTTTTTCTCTAATTGCAGGTTGGTTAAATATTTTTCCAATAATGCGTAAAATTCCGACATTAAATTGAGCATTTGCTGGTGAGCATAGGGCTTGCCGGGAAATAATTTGTCGAACACTTTTTCTTTGGCCAGTTGTGGGGAGTCAAAAACAGGATGGTAGCGTTTGAGCACCCTGTACAATTTTACAATGTTCGAATTGGTATTGAAAAACGGGGACTGAAGAAAGAGTTGCAACCGTTTCATTTCCTCCTCGGTGAGGATGCGCATGGTGCGGACAAGTTTGCTTTTGTGCATTTGTTGAAATATTGTGCAATCAGTTTGAGATTGTCAGAGTTTTTTAAAACTTCTTTGTTCAAAAGTAGCTATTATTTTTTGTTATTTTAGATGTACTTAAATAATTGATTATAAATAATTTATCAAATTGGTAATGCAAGTTTCAATATTAGTATGGCCGAAATTTGTCCTTGTCTGCGTATTTGAAGCGTCCTAAGTTTGTACGCTAAAGAAAACCGACCAGCTTTACCACCCTCCAAAAACCTTCCCAACGACCTGACTCGCCGATCGGCCACCGTCATAGTTACCTTTAAAAACAACAGGAATCAATTCAAAAAAAAATGCGGAAACACGCTTTTTCCAATAAGGTCATTTAATGTCATTTAGCTAGCCTTTAACGAGAGAAATAGGAATTGAAAAAAAATTACAATCAGGAATTACAAACCTTTATCCTGCCAATATTTGCAACAACGGTTGTAGCAGATGCCTCAACGACACATGTTTTTTTGCGAAAAAATCAATCAAGAATAAGGTTTGTAATCCTGGGCCGTTTCGCCGCAGGTACAAAGCGGTTGAACGACCGGAGGTTGTTGGCCGCTTTGCTTTTTGTGGAGGTTAAAAACGCTAAAATGAAGTAAAAAATAAATGTCATCGTCAAAACATTCATCATGAAACCCTTTTGTAAATTTCTTAAATATTTCTTAGTTGCTTTTACAATGATTTTTATTGTGAGCTGCACAGTTCATGTTTATCACCATTATCCAAACGGTGTTGAAACTATTGGAAATACCAATAATACCAATAACACCAATGTCGGACAGAGTCAGGGCAATTCCACAAATGCGGGCCTTGATCAGAACAGGGACAAGAGCCTAATTATGTGGGCTAACCTACATTCGTTTGATATTCTCTCAGTAGATCCCATTTATATTGATTATAAAAAAACAGATCCTATAAAAAATAGTGGACAGGGAGGTGGAATGAGGAAGAAAATTTTTGAAGATTTTAAAATAGGCGATACGGATTATGAACTGGCAGGGAATAACAGGGAGTATATAATAAAGAAAGGATTTGAAGGTGTTTTCAGAAGAGAACGAAAGTGGCAGGAAGAAACCAAAATGGTTTATGGCGAATCAAATTTCCAGCAATCATTTGCAGGAGATATTGCGGTGTCAATTGGTATGGACAAAATAGGCAAAGCCATGAACAGCTTTTCCTTTACCCGAAGTACGACCAAAACTAGCAGTTATAAGAACATCTATACTTTTTCAAGAGGGACTGTGCTAATGTATTCTGTTGCAGTTGATGCAGCTATTGCGAAACTTGATCAAGGATTTGTTGAAGCCGCCAAGGCTCTTCCCGTACCGATGCAAGTTCCCAATGGGTTGAATGCTGCCAAAGCTGATCCTACCTTTTCAGCATACAGGGAATTTGTAGCTCAGTGGGGGACTCATTTTGCGCAGCGAATAGAATATGGAGGATTTAAGATTGCAGGTATGGAAATGACAGAAGAAACCTATGGAGAGGTTTTAAAACAGAATTACAATGCCAGGCAACAGTTAGAAGCAAATATCAAAGGAATAGAAGTAGGCACGGATAGGGGGTTTGGATATGGACAAAGCGAAGGTTTTAAAAACATTACCAGCAATAGCAAACATTTTTACCATTACAAAGGAGGGGATGGAAATCCGGAAAACTGGACAGTCTCTCCTGATAATGTGCAACCAATTGGAGTACAGCTAATGCGCTTGCATGAGCTTTTCAAACCTGAAATATTTAAAGATGGCAGCAATGAAGAAACGCTGGCTCCCCAAAGAGCGATGTTGGGCTATGCAATCACCGATTACATCGGTTCGGCAATTGATAATAATGCTTCTCTTAAAGAAAAGAAATACAGAATGGGTTCTTTTTCCCTGGAAATGGTCAAAGGGAGTGAAGCTGGGAGTGAAGGAGATATTTACGGTGAGATTTATGTGGCCGTTTGGGAGGAAGGTAATCCTAATAGGCTTAGGGATGTGTTCATATGGGATACACGGAATGTGAGTGAGGCTAGTGCGACCGGGCCATTTTTCAAGCAATTTCCAGACAAGAGTATTGATTTTTCATTAGCCCCAAAAAATGGCGGTTTTGATCATGCCAAAAATTATAAGTTCAGCCTTTATGTTGAACTACGTGATCAAGATGGCCCTAAGAACCCATGGAATAATAGAGGGGATGATGATAAAATCGGTAGAGCAGAAGCTCATTTCAAACTAAGTGATTTAAGTACAGCTTCGGATTTTCAAGTAGTCCCAGAGCCTAAAGAAGTCCTTATCCATTTTGAAAATGGAAATTATGACGCCTCTGATTCGGGGTGGGAGTTCAAAGTAAGGGCGTTAGTTGGAGAAATATATCCCGGATTAGAAACCATACAATAAATATGATTGGAAGGGTTAGGCTTTCGAGGCACTCCCATTAAACGGTACAGAAAAATACATTCGATTTCATCTTAAACCTATTCAACATGAATACAAATTTAAACCATGAATCCCCCCAAACAATCAATTTCAAAAAAAGGATACTCTTCCTTTTATTTACCCTTTGCAGCGTATGGGCATCGGCACAGGACTGCCCAGCCACGAATTACGTCCTGACCTCACAGGCGGAGGTCGATGCTTTTCCAGGGGGCTGCGATCACGTATTGGGCAGCCTCACCATCTCGGGAGCGGACATCACTGACTTGTCGCCGCTGAGCAACATTGCGACGATCGAAGATGACTTGACCATTATCGGTAATCCGATGCTGGCAAGCTTGGACGACATTTCAGGCATATCCGACATCCGGTTTTTCTACATTGAACAGAACCCGTTGCTGACGTCCATTGATGGGTTCAACGGCCTGACGACACTTGGACGGCTACAGATCGTAAACAATGCCACGCTGGTCAGCGTGAACGGGTTCACTTCGCTGACTTCCGTTTCCGACCGATTCAGGATCAGACAAAATGCTTCGCTGTCGAGCATCGATGGCCTATCGAACCTGAGCACGGCTGGCAGGACAGAGGTCAGCAACAACCCAAGTCTGACCACCATTGATGGCCTGTCGTCTCTCTCTCAAGTTACTTTTGGGTTCTTTTCCATTAGTTCCAACACAAACCTTGCAAATTTGGACGGGCTGGCGGCGCTCTCTTCTGTCAATGGTGCTTTTACGGTTCAGGGCAATGCAAGCCTAACCGACTGCTGCGGCATTCAAGACCTGCTCAATACACCCGGTGCGATCACTGGTGCGGTCAATGTAACCAACAATGACATGGGCTGCGACAGCCCCGCCGAGATCACGACCTACTGTGAAGATGCCGACATGGACGGGTACGACATCACCGAAGGCGACTGTGATGACGGCGATCCGGCCATCAATCCCGGTGCGACGGAAATCTGCAATGGGTTGGATGAAAACTGCAACGGCATGGCCGACGAAGGCATCTTTGGCTTTACTCATTTCGGCAATGTCACGTTCAACTCGCAGGCTGAAGTGGATGCCTGGCCGCCTTGTTATTCAACCATCAATGGTCGGCTCGATATCAATGGTGCGGACATCACAGACCTATCGCCGCTGAGCAACCTCACTACGGTGAATGGGGATTTTTGGCTGCACGATTGCCCGCTCCTGACCAACTTCAATGGCCTCTCATCGCTTTCGACCGTGACGCTTAATTTCTGGATTTACAACTTTCCTGCACTGGTCGATCTGACTGGCCTCTCTTCCGTAAATACAGTTGGGTCGCTGTTGGTGGACAACTGTGACCTCCTGACCGACCTGTCGGGGCTAGAAGGAATCACTTACCTGAAATTCAATTTGGCCATCAGTAACAACGACCAACTGCAAAGTCTGAATGGTCTTTCCAACTTGACTACTATAGATTTAGGAGGGTTCTTTATCACTAGAAATACAATTTTGCCCAACCTGGATGGCCTTTCGTCACTCAACAGCATTGGAGGCCGTTTTCTGGTAAATCACAATCCTGCTTTGGCCAACATAGATGCCCTTATGACACTTGCCTCTGTTGGGGGGCAATTGCAAATTGCCTTCAACCATGCCCTCGAAAACGTGGATGGTTTGTCCGGCTTGAATTCTATTGGTAGCTTTTTGGAAATAAAAATAAACTATGCCTTGCAAAACCTCGACGGGTTGGCGGCACTCGCCTCGGTTGCTGGGGACTTCATCATTTCCGATAATTTAGACCTGACGGACTGCTGCGGCATCTATGACCTCATAAACACGCCCGGTGCTATCACTGGCAATGTTATTATTTTCAGTAATGATACCGGCTGCGACAGCCCTGCCGAAGTCGTCACCTACTGCGAAGATGCCGACATGGATGGCTTCAACATTGTGGACGGCGACTGCGACGACAACGATCCGGCTACCTCTCCCGGAGCGATGGAAATCTGTGACGGCGCCGACAACGACTGCAACGGCATGGTGGACGACGGCCCGATCACCGTCTATAACGGGAACGTGATGTTCACGACCCAAGCTCAAATGGATGCCTGGTCTCCTTGTGTCACCACCATCAATGGCCACGTGATGATTATCAGTTCCAACATCAGCGACCTCACGCCTTTGATGAATGTGCAGACCATTACTGGCAGCCTGCAGATTTTCAATAACCCGTTTCTTACTTCCCTGAACGGGCTCGACAACCTGACCACGGTGGGCGGAAATCTTGCATTGTATTACAATTTCTCGCTCAGTGATTGTTGTGCGATCGACCCCTTGCTGACCAATGGCGGTGCCGCCGGGCCGGTTATGATTTTCTACAACGCTTCGGGTTCGCATTGCAACAGCGCTGCAGCAATTATGGCTGCTTGCCAAATGCAACAATTGATCGGGCATCCATCGAATGGTTCATCGCTGAATGGGGTAGCGCCAATTGGGCAAGATGTCACGGTGCTGGAGCTTTATCCCAACCCGGCCAACAACGAGGTGAATATCCGTTTCAACAAAATTGCTTCAAGGTCGAACTTGCGGCTCATGGACATGCTCGGACGGGTGGTTTTTGAAAAAGAATTGGAAGTAGGTGCCGATCGGCTGGTCATCGACCTAAACAGCGGCATTTTTGAAAACGGGCTCTATCTGGTATCGCTTTTTGAAAATGGAGAAATGAAAACCAAACAATTGGTGGTGCAGCGGTAACAAGTTGGTTTTCAAAAAAATAAATCAAAAAGGTGCTGGGTTTTAGCCTGCAAATTGAAAAGCAAAAATGTGTTTTTGTTGGAAAGCCGGAGGTTGCAAAACCTCCTCTACCTTAAACCCTTTGGAATCATTGGGTTGTAGCGATGAAATAAACGTAGAGGAGGTTTTGTAACCTCCGGCCTATTTACCAGAAATCACTAATTTTCAATTTGCTGCTCTATCACTCAGCGCCTTTTGGGTTTTTATTAAAAACCGCTTTTTCCAATTCCCTAAAAACAACCTCCGACACCTTCACCGATCCCGCCCCATGCAAATGCACCATATCATATAAATAGTCTTTTGACTTCGGGATTTCAGCGTCCAAATCAATAAGGAGAACATTTTCCTCCTGTGCCACTTCCCGCACGATGCCGTTCATTTTTTGATAGCTATCGCAAAACGCCGGAACGGAAGTGCCCGACGCTCGCAGCTTTTCGGTATAAGGTTGGTAAATGGGGTTTTCCAAAAATTCTTTTTCCAGCACTCGATTAAATTGTGTCATTAAAACCGGCGTGATATTATCCGCCCGGCAGAGGGCGACGAAGCTGCGCAAATTATTCTTATATTCTTCGAATTGTTTTTCATGAATGGGCTGCAATTTTTCCCACCCAAATTCCAAAGGTTGCTGCTGCGAACTGACCTTTACTTTTACCGAAAGCAGCTCGTAATGCAGTCTCGGAAATAATATTTGAAAGGATTTTTCCAACCGTTTGAATACGCCTTTTTTTCTAAAAAAATAAAAATCAATATCGTCGAAATCCGGTTTCGCCACCGTTTCGATATTGCGGCGGGTAGGTGTTTTTTCGTCGCTGGTAAAACTCCCGTTGTACGACAAATGAACCAGGTCGTTGATGCCGTGCATCAGCACTGCCACCTGAAAATCATGGTGCAATATTTTATTCGTCAAAATATTGAGGCTGTGCAAACTGTGGTTGCCCGCTACGCCAGAATTAAAGGTGTTGACTGAATAACCTGCCTGTTGTAATTTTTTTCCAACGAGACTTGGGAAGCGCAGGCTGTCGTCCACATAGCGGCATTCCGTGGTGCTGCCGCCAATAAAAACGACATTTGTTTTGGCCTCCGGCAAAATGGTTTTGGAACGGATGAACCCATTTTCGTCCACGTCCACCGTGTAATTTTTTATTTCCAAATTTTCAGTATAACGCTGAAAGCTATGGTGGGGCATTTCGGTAAAATGGCTATTCGGCAGCGCGATTTCCCGCAGGGAAATATACCTGGATAAAACAGAATGGTGGCGCTCGTCGGGGTTTACTTTTTCCAACACCCACTCGAACGCAGCGAGCAGAAAAAACAATACGAGAAAGTTGACGGCGAGGAGTTTTAGGAAACGCATGGATTGGTTATATTCTGCAAAAGAATGCGAAATTAGATTATCCAACAGAAGATTAGAAAACCTTTCAAGCTTTCTAACCCCTGTTCTTGCGTCGATAGGCTGATGCTACGGGTGCCCCTATCGCCAGCACCAACCAAAATTCAAAAAAGCGGAACAACAACATGATCGCAATCCCCTCCGCTGCCGAATAACCAAACCGGGTCAGTACAAAGGAAAGCGAAACTTCTATCACCCCAAAGCCCCTAAAAAATGGGGAGACTGTCAGAAACAAAACCTGCACTACATAACCCATCAGTGCAGCAATCACGGAGACTTTTGCCCCAACAGCAAGCATCGCCAGAAACAGGTGCGCTACCCCGACCACTTCGATCCCGATGGAAAAAAGCAGTACCAGCCAAACGTCCCGCCAGTTTAGTTTTTCGGGCTGCACCTGCTCCCACTGCTCAGCGAAGTTGGGGACGTGTTTTGCCAATTTTTGAAATAAGAACCCTTGGGCAAAAAGGGACCGTACCAACCAAATTAATCCAGCTATCATCAAAACCGTCACCACGAAAACCAGCCAGTCCAGTGAACTGGTCGCCTCTAAAAATGCCCCGTAAACCAAAACGGGCAACGCCGCAACGGCCACTGAAAAGACCCCCATGAATGCGTAAATAAAAGAAGCTGCATGGATCGGCCCTTTCCGAAACCCCTTGTTCTCCAGCCGTTTGGTAAAAAATGCCAACGAGGTCAGGCCGCCCATCGGTAGGAAGGTGCTGGCGACATTGCGGCGCAGGAAAAGCGACATCCCCGTCTTGATCGGCAGCCGCTGCCCAACGGCCCGGAAGCTGTACACGTACATCAATCCTTGTAGCCAAACATAAACCACCGTGAGCGCCACACCCGCCAATACGTAATCTATTCTCGACTTCTTTAGCAAGGGGATGATCTGTTGCGCTTCGCCTGCATTGGCACGGAGGAAGAGGATGGCGAGGGTGACGCCGATGGCGAGGAAGAGGAGTTGGGGGAGGGTAAATCGTTTTTTCAATTTTTTATCAAAAATAGGAGTTGTCTAAAAAAGACTTTTGGGACAACCTCTTTTGTCCCGGGTTTACAAATCCAAAAAATCAATTCTTTTGACAGCACTGTGGCCGCATGAAAGAATAATGCGGAATAAGCACCTTATCGTTTTAAGGTCTCTATTTCTTGACGGAATTCCTCGACCCCAATTACATCTACTTTCGGAAACGGTATTTCTTTCAAAACGTTAAAATGCCGATCTTCACTAACTATATATTTGGCATTACATGCGATAGCACAATCCACAAATTTGTTATCGTCAGGGTCTTTTTCAATCAAGTGCCAAAAAATGTACTTTGAAACCAATTGTAAATTAGGCAAGTCTATAATGGCATCCATAACGGCATCGGCCATTTCTTGCTCCAAATGACGGCCAATGATTTCTTCATATTCCAGCAAAATATCAGTGGTTGCACAAAGAGTGAATCGGTTGTCCAGTAAACTTTCCCAAACCCAATGGAGCGCTGACTTGCCTGAAAATGAGACCAAAAGGACATTGGTGTCCAAAACAATTTTCATGGCTTTTTGGGTTTGTTCTTGAGGGTTTTGTCTTGCGAATCATAAGGGGTTCGCATGTGTGTGTGAAGCATTCTTTCTACATCTTCATTCGTCCATCCTTTTTCCTCCCATATTTTATCTGCCAATTGAGTGACCCGCTTGAATTTAAAAGCCAACAAAATGCGCTTTAATTCCTCTAGGTCATTGTCGGTCAAATCAGAAGAAAAGAGTTTCAGCAATTCAAGCTGGGCATTGCTAAACGGTGTTGCAAGGGTATTTTGCATAACAGAATTTTTCCCAAAAATACAAAAAGGCGCTGAAACCATCCAGCGCCTTTTTGTATCTCATCAGATTTGCAAATCCAGAAAATCAATTCTTCTGACAGCACATCGGCCGCATAAAAGAGTTCGTTTCCTGAAAATACGGAAAGCCGTCCCCACTGCCCAGCATATCAAAGTAAAATCTGCTCCAATTGCTCGGCATCCCGTTTCTCATGCCATAGGACCACTACGACTACCCGTTGCCGTTTTTCATCAATCCGAAAAATGATTTTGTATGGAAACCGTTTCAATAAAGCTCGTCTGAAAGGTTTGAAAATATATTTGAAGCGTAGTGGATTTTCTCGGAGGCTTTTTAATTTTTCAAAAAAATCATCCATTAACTCATGGCCTAATCCGGGCGATTTTTCATTGTACCATTCCATCGCTTCCCAGAGATTTTCTCTCGCCCTTTTCAAAATAAAAACTTTATAAGCCATATTTTTTGGAGGTTTGTTCTTGAAATGTTTCGAGGGAAATAGCCTCCTCTGGGTTTTCCTCATACTCGTTCCAAAGACGTAAAAGTTCATCCTTTTGGTCGGGTGTTAGCTCTTCATTTCCTTTTGTCCCAACTTGGTATTTCAAGAGAAGATATTCAACAAAATCAGCTACCTGTTTTTGCACGTCTTCTGGAAGGAGGTTTATTTTATTGGTTAATGCTGCAGCGTTCATGAACTTCTATTTGATGAATAATTTTCCCAAAAATACAAAAAGGCGCTGAAACCATCCAGCGCCTTTTTGTATCTCATCAGATTTACAAATACAAAAAATCAATTCTTCTGACAGCACACCGGCCGCATAAACGAATTCGTTTCCTGAAAATATGGATAGCCATTCCCGCTGCCCGGCATTTCAAAATAGAATTGCGTGCGTGGCCGATTGTAATTGCCGATTTCGTTCATCGTTGCAGCGTCGTACAAGCGGCCATTCAGCATGGTGTATTTTACTTTTTCGCTGTTGCGGATATTTTCCAATGGGTTGGCATCGAGGACGATCAAGTCCGCCAATTTGCCAGCTTTGATTGAGCCGAGCTGGTGATCCATGCCGAGCGAAAGAGCGCCGTTGATGGTGGCACATTTTAGCGCTTGGTGATTGCTCATGCCGCCCTGCTGGAGCATCCACAATTCCCAGTGTGCACCGAGGCCCTGCAATTGCCCGTGGGCACCGAGATTTACTTTCACCCCCGCATCGGTCAGTTTTTTCAAACTCTGGGAAGTGAGGATATGGCCGTTTTCGTATTCCTCCTCTGGGACCATGGTCCGGTGCCGGGCACGGCTATCCACAACGTTGCGGGGGGTAAAAGAAAGTAGGCGTTCTTGCTCCCAAACATTGGTGTGCTGGTACCAATAATACTCGCCGCTGATGCTGCCGTAGTTGACGATCAGGGTCGGCGTGTTGTGCGTTTTGGTGGCCGCCCAAAGTGAGGTCACGTCCTTGTAAAGCGGCACGACGGGGATATTGTGCTCCACGGTCGTATGTCCGTCTACGACCATGCTCAGGTTGTGGAAGAAAAACGAACCGCCCTCTGGCACCACTTCGATGCCCAATTGACGGGCGGCGGCCATCACTTGTTGGCGCTGGTTGCGGCGCGGCTGGTTATAGCTTTTTACGGAAAATGCGCCGAAGGCCTTGGTGCGGCGGAGCGCAGATTTAGCATCTTCCAACGAATTGACAACAGCTTTAAAATCACCATCGGCACCGTATAAAATAGTGCCCGTGCTGAACAGTCGTGGGCCAACCATGTACCCAGCTTTGATGAGTTCGCTTTGTGCAAAAACCATTTCGGTGTTCGTGCTGGGGTCGTGCGAAGTGGTGACTCCATAAGCGAGGTTGGCGTAATACTCCCATTGTTTTTGTGGGCTGAGGCCGTAGCGGAAATTACCGCTGTGCGCATGTACATCCATGATGCCGGGCATGATCGTTTTGCCGGAACAATCAATCTCCGTGGCACCTTTGGGTACGACGAAATCGGCGCTGACCGATTTGATGATGTTGCCTTCCACGACGACGGCGCCTTTTTCAATTACCTCGTCGCCTTCCATCGTGATGATGCGGGCATTGGTGAGGGCAATTATGTCAGTCGGTTTATCGGCAGGCAGTTGCAAATTCATCCGCAAGCCAACACTATCCATCGGCGGATGTTGTCCACACTGCCTTGCAGGAATTTAAACGCTCGGTCAGGTTATCGCCGGAATACCCTGCCGAGCGTCCAGTGCAGTGTCTTGCTGTCGGGCGACCAATGGATGTTGATGCCCGCATCTTTGGCCACCTGTGCAACGGGAACAGCCTTGGTGCTGCTGGTCAGCCCTACTTTTTTTCCGGTTTTGGGAAATGGCGCAACATAGACTTTGAACAGCTCCGACCAGGCCACCCATTCGTTGTCGGGGCTGATGACGTAGCGCTGGGAATATTTCCCGTCAAAATGTTCTTTCTTGTCTTCGCCGTTCAGGTCAACACTTTCCACCGACTTGGTCAGGCTACCAAAAAGGTAGCCACCTTTTTGGTAAAAAACCCGTTTGCCATCGGCGCTGAACTGAGGGTACTCGCCCTGTGGGGTCAGCAGTTTTGGCTCGGCGCTACCGTCAACGGGCAGGAGGTAAATCCCCGGTTCTTTGGAATAAGTGTAGCCCTGGTGCGAATTGCCACCCTCTTTTTCATACACGATCCATTTGCCGTCAGGCGAAAAGGAAGGGGTTCGGTAAATGCCTTTTTCTTTGGTCAGGACTTGATGGTCGCTGCCCGTTTTGGCAAACATTTCACCGGAATAATCATATAAAACGATCTTGCCCATTTCCACGTCGTTCCAAGTGACGAAGACGATGGATTTGCCGTCAGGCGAAAAAGCAGGCTCAGCTTGGAAGTGATAAGTGCCCTTGCTCAATTCCTCCTGGATATTCACTGGATTGATCTGTTTGGGTGCATTCAATAGGTTTTGCCGGGTCAGCGGAGCGGGCGTTCCATTTGGCAGTTTTTTCTCCCACAACATACCGACTGCATTGAAAACCAATGATTGGCCGTCGGGAGCGGTTACCGCATTCCGGATGGTTTTGGCGGTGAAATTTTCCTCAAAAGCATTGTTTTGAAAACGGACGGTCTCGGCCACCTTCATGTCCACGTCGACTTCAAAAGGTATTTCGATGGGCCGTGCCCGTTTCTCTACGCCCATCCCAACTGGTACGCGCCATATTTTCCCCTGACCATAAATCACGATTTCATTATCGTCTGGCATCCAGTCGAAACCGGGATAAATGCCGAAGATCGTCCAAGCCTCCTGCTGGTCTTTGCTCAGTTGGTCGAAAAGCGGCCATTCCTGTTGCGTTTCGAGGTCTTGGACATAAAGGACGGAATTGGTGCGCACCCGTTTGATGAATGCGAGCAGTTTGCCATCGTTGCTGATTTGCGGGCGGACAGCGCCGCCGGGGCCGGTTACGATGTCCTTGATTTCCCCCTTTTCCCGATCGTATCTTTTGATGACAAAAATCTGCGAATTAGGGTCTTTGTTGTATTGAAAATAGCCGCCAGGGTAGACATCCTCACTGTAATAAATGTATCGGCCATCGGGCGACACCGTGGGCTCGTTGACGTCCTGCTGGTCGTTTTTGCGCTCGGTCAGTTGGATGCCGCTGCCACCAGTGATGTGGTACATCCACATTTCACCAGCGCCGAGCGAGCGCCCTGACGTGAAATGTTTGCGGGCAACAATGTAGTTGTTGTCGATCCACACGCCGTTGTTGAGCAGACGGAAATCCTCTTTGGTAATTTGCTTGGCATCCGAGCCATCGGCAGCCATCACCCAGCAGTTGTCCCCGCCACCCGCATCGCTGGTGAAGAGGATGCGCTTTCCATCTGGTGAGAAACGGGGCTGTACTTCCCAGGCGATTCCTTGGCGCAACGGGGTCGCTTTTCCGCCCCGGATCGGCATTTTGTAAATATCGCCTAACATGTCAAATACGACCCACTGCCCATCGGGGCTGACGTCGAGGTTCATCCACGTACCCTCGTTGGTGGTGAATTGGACGGGCTTCCAACCCCAGTCATCGCCGGGAGGGTTGTTGACGTCCCAGTCTTTCGATTCTTCTTTTTTAGGGGTTTCTTTGACAGCGCCTTTTTTGGATTTTTGAGCGGTGGCGCACTGGAGGTTGATGAGGGTTATGAGGATGAATAGGATCAGCTTTTTCATTGTTGCGATTGTGTGATTGGTTAGTAGGGAGCGAAGGTAGGGAAAATGGAGAAATGCATCCGTCTGCACATGTAAACAATAGTAATCCAGATTAAACCTTTTGATAGTTCCTCGAATTTTTTAAACCTGTTTATTTTGAATGAATCCTATTGCAGTTCAATGCAGTTTAGGAAGAGCGTATTTTCAGGCTATACTTTTACCTTTGCTTTTATGGAGAATCTTTTCATCGTTTATCAAAAAGCAGTCAAGCTACTTGAACTTGGCCGACCCGCTGCAGCTCGGAAAGAACTGCTGCAATTACTGACAGCCGAGCCGAAATTCGCCCCGGCGCTCAGCACCATGGCGCTTTGTTTTTTTGAAGAAAAAGATTTTAAAAAAGCCGCTGAATACGCCCGGGCAGCACTGGAACAATCGCCCAACGAAAGCGAATTCCATTTTGTTCTGGGCATGGTTCAGACTGGTCTTGAAGAATGGGAAGCGGCTATTAACAGTATTGAAACGGCGGTTGCGCTCAACCCCAACAATGCAGAGTACTTTGTGCAGCTTTCCCTACTATATCTTCAATTAAAAATATACGGTAAGGCCCGACAGAACCTTGAGAAAGCGCTGGCAATCGACCCCGGACACGAAGTTGCCCTCGGGTTACGAAGCCATTATGAGAACTTGCTGGGTCGAGATCAATCGGCTCGACAATACATGGATAAAGCCATTGGAGCGAATCCCGAAAATACGGCCCTGCACTGGGAAATGGGGGATCAGGCATTCAATAAAGGGGATTATGGTCAAGCTGCCTTTCACTACCAGTTGGTGCTGCAAAAACAGCCGGGTGAATGGCAACTTCGGGAGCGATTTTTGGATGCCCGGCTGGGTCTTCATGCTGTTTACAAATGGCTGGCGATTAAATACCGGCCTTTTTTTACCGTAAGTTATGCCACTCTTATTTTTGACATATTCCTTGTCATTTTAGGTGCGGTCATGCTGAAAGAAAGAGATACGGGGGAGTCGTATTTTATGTACTTAAAATGGCTGACTGTTTTACTCGCCATAAAAAGTTTTATTTTTTGGTTCTTGCGAACAATTGGGCACATTTGGATGCGCCATAAAATCTGGAAGCTGCACTGGGTTGAGCATTTAAATTATTCCACCTACCTGCAATTGAGTGCTTTAATGGCCATCACCAGTTTTCTTTTTTACTTGGTATCCAAAGATTTTCTATGGTTGGGTACAGCCATGGTTTTATTGATTTTGGCTCTGGTGTCGATGGTTCATTTACTGTTGGAAGACACCAAGAAAAAGAAGTTTTTCCGGTTTTATTTGTATTTTATTTATTCTGTTGGAGCTACTACATTCATTACCGAACTGGTCGTTCCCGGAGGTGTTCAGCAGCTGGTTGATCTGCTGGTTTTTAGTATATTCGGCCCGGTGGTTCTTGCTATAGTTTGGGAGACTGTAAGAGATGCCATAAATAAAAAAACGGTTCCTATTAAAAGCCTCGAAAAGCGATCCGTTTCCATGAAAATAAAAATATTGGATTGGGTGGTGGTGCCGATTGGATTGGGGGTTTTTGGTGTGGGTGGATTTTACGGAACTAATATCGTCAGTGTTTTGGCTTTTGGAATTATCTGGGGTGGAATTGGGGTTGCTACTGCGGCATTATTATTTTATTATCTAAAAAAGAAGCAGTCTCCTTTATTGAATTTGGAAAGTAATTTTGAAACTATTGATGACCGTACGACCCGTGTTTTCCGGATATTGTTGTCGGTGTTTTTTTTGGTTCTATTGTCGGGCATTTGCATCACGGCATTTTCTGGGTTAGGAAAAACAACACAGGAAAGAGCAGCTATTGTAAAACATGGAAATAACGAAAAAAAAGAACGTGCTTATGTTTGGGTAATGTACCGGGGAAAAACAGTGAAACTGCGGCCAGATCGCATAACTTGGGAGGCGGCCATCCATGCTGATTCCGTGCTCCTCACTGTCCGTAAAAGCCTTTTTGCGGTGGAATATGTTGATAATATTTCGGTTATAGAAAAAGAGTAAAATGGTTGTCAAAATAGTAATGATAAATCACTCCATCAATCCTTGACAGATTAGAGCGAGCGAATTTCAAAGAAGCTTATAAAACCTTCCCCCCCACATCCCGCAACGCATATACATGCAAAGAAACCGCAGGCATCCGGTTTGGGTTTTCCACTACGTGCAAAGCCAGTTCATCATGGATGTAAGTTAAGGCCCCTGTTGGGCATTCATATTTTCCCAATTCTTTTTCTGGGTTGGTTGGGTCAAATCTGGTTTCTTGCAATTGGCCGGACAAGACCCGCATCAGGCCGCCACCGGGTGGGTGTTTATGCTTATTGCTTTTTTGAAATGCTGGCCAATAAATCAATGTTAATTTGAGATCGGACTCAAGGAGCAGGAGGACGTTGGTGGGTTCTTTTTTTTCAAAATAAGTTTTCCAATCATCGCCACGGTAAGTTTCAAACTCGGCCAATATTTCCAGCACGTTGTCAATGCCTGTAATTTGTGCCTTGCTTTTTAATTGATAAATCAACTGAGGTAATTGTTTCATGTTGGTTTGTTTTATTGCGTTTATACTTGCAAACCAAAAATGAAATAATTATCAAATAAGCGGCAGGTCATTTGAGTGGATGGCGCATCTTTATTAGTGGATGGTAATTAATTTTAAGGCGTAGTGACAAGAACTATAGCCAGAAATTAGCAGGATTTTAATAGTGCTATTTTTCAGTAAATGGGATCAATGGACAGGTATTTCTATTTTCTGCATCAACCGTCCGACGGGGTACAAATTATGTGTTTTTTCATAATGGGGTGTTTGGGAATAAACCCAGCCCAATTGCGCCCACCTATTTTTGGCAAATTCTGGATCGCTATTTTTCTTTTTCTTCCAATTCTTTTTTTATCGATGGGTTTTCTTTTAAAAAATGCCGCTATATCCTCAAAAAACATAAGCTGAAAACCCTCTTTTTGACCCAATATGCCATCAAAAAAATTCAGGCAAAATAACTGTCCGGAGCCTGTGGTTCTGAGTGTTTCGATAATATACCGGGCGGCGGGCTGGTCGGTAAAAACGACATAATCCCCTTGGTGAAATGGCCAAGCCACCATTGTTTTTTCTACCTCTATATCATGATGTAAACAATGTCCCTCGTATGCTTTTTCGGTCTTCGTATTTTTTGATGTAATACATTTCCATTTCCGTTAATAAATCGCTGGTTAATTGTTTTATTTCCACATTATTCCAAGTCAGGCGTTCTATTATTTCGGAATATGCTTGCGGGATGATGTAGGCATAAGGTTTTTCGATTTCTATTTTAGGGGAAAAATAATTCCAGTATGGGATTTCTTTTGCATAAGGTTTATTCCGGTCATAAAATAAACGGTCTAGTCCAGTGACTTCGGAGGGCTTGTATATTGCTTCATAACCTTTAAATAAAATCATGTCGGATTTATCTTTATTTATTTTCCAGTCAATGGTTATTTTGTTTTCTGTCAAATAATTTTCGATGGCCTTTTTTCTGGTATTAATTATTTTTTCGTGGCGTTTATTTATTTCATTAGTTATTTCCATGAAAGCATAAGTTGCTTTTAATCTGTCGGGATAAGGTTTGAGCATGTGCGTTTCTGGGACAAAAGAAATGCAGTGGTGAACGGCACCAAACCCAGAACCATATCGAGGTGAATCGTTAAAACCGGGGATGCCTTCGTCGGGCGTGCTGCCCCAAACATTTACGTAGGGAGTCATTTCCCATTTTCGGTCGGCCATATTTTTATATAAAACAGGCAATAAATCTTCCCTGAGATATTTCCCCAACACCTATCCCAATTTGTCTTCTTTTGGGTTGTAAGCATCGTCATGGTATATTGGTAATTCCAGACCGTTGGAAGTATGGTTGTCGATAAAAAAACATCCGGCTGCCAATGATTGAAGATTTGATTAAATGTTTGTGCATTTTTAGAATCACATTTAATAAAATCTCGGTTGAGGTCAAGGTTTTTGGCGTTTCCCCGAAAGCCGTATTCATTGGGGCCGTTCTGATTAACTCGACTACTGGGGCCCCGGTTGAGGCCGCCGCCGATGTTGTAAAACGGAATGACAACCAGTACGACATTTTCCAAATGCACTTGTCGATCAGGATTTTCCAAATAATCCCGCACGAGCATCATGGTGGCATCCACGCCTTCCGGCTCGCCGGGGTGGATGGCGTTGTTGATGAGCAGGACGCATTTGCTTTGTTGTTTTATTTTAAGCACATCAAAGTTTTTATCCTTTGATAAAACGGCTACATGGAGAGGATGGCCAGAGTCGGTCGTGCCCCATTCACTGAGTTGTAGTTGGTCATGTTTTTCCGCCAGTTGTTTATAGAAATCAATGGCTTCGAAATAGGTGGCCGTCGTATTGCTGTCTTTTTCAAATGGGGTCAGCAACAGGGTAGGGGGTTGGGCAGTCATAATAAATGGTATTAATAAGCAGATTAGTGTGAGTACTTTATCCATCAGGTTATTTTTTGTTTAAAAGACGAATGTAGGCGATTGATTTTGAAGACAAAAAAGGAGAAGAGGAAGGGGTGAAAAATTTTCAAAAAAATAATCTTTGGGTGTCAACAAATTCTTATAGGCAAACGTTTTTTGCTGCTCATTTTCAACGCCCTTTTTCAAATAAAAATGGATAGGTAAATATTTGCCAAAAAAAATGGGATTAAGTTGCTTCGTATTGACCAATTCACCCACTTTTGCCCTGTCAGGTGCGGCGTTAGCTGCGGTGGCAAGCTGTTGATGAAAATAGGCTGATCAATTTTAAAAAACAAAATGCACAAACAATGACAACCCTTGCCAAGCCAGTTAAAACATTTGCCCGCCCTGTGATGCCCGGTTCTTTTGAGGCAGAAAACCATTGGTATCCCAAAGCGCTAAATGCGACTATCCACCCGATGGTCAACTTTTTCCTCAATCTGGATCAAGAACGCATTATCACTCGATATTGCCACCTCTATCCAAAGGTGCGACCTAAAGTACTCCGGGATATCCTGAACTATGATTGCCGTTATTTTCTGTGGGGCGGAGCGGACCTTATCAACGTTACATCGGCAGGTGGTCGTCGGCAGATGGTGGTGATTGAAAATAATTCCTGCCCCAGTGGTCAAAAATCCATGCCGCTCATCGACGACCATGATGAGCAGGGGACTTATCGGTGGTTAATGGAACGGACCTTTGCGCCACATTTGAAAAAAAGGAGACCTAAGGTAAAAGGTGGGTTGGCAGTGATCTATGATAAAAATCCTATGGAGGTGACGGGCTACGCAGCGGTCATGGCCGATGTGTTCAATGAACCTGTGTTTTTGGTGACGTTTTACAAAGACAACCCCAAACCAGCGGTTAAATTTGATGATGGCATCATGTACGTTCGGAGCAAGGGTGGTCAGTGGCATCCTATTCGAGCAGCTACCTCACCCAAAAGCCCCAACCGTTTGCCGCTGCACACCAAAACCCGTATCCTAAACCCAATAGTAGCCTGTCTGGCAGGGGGCGGAACAAGATGCTGGCGGCCAAGGCTTATGATATGTACAATGAAGAACTGGAAGGGACCAGCTTGAGCATCCGCATGCCGGAAACGATCAGGGATGTCCGAAAAGGGGAGATACCCGGCTGGGTAGAAAAAATGGGTGGCCATGCGGTCATCAAAGTGCCGTACAGCAACGCCGGGCAAGGCGTTTATACCATCGTCACTAAAAAGGAGTTGGATGAATTCATGGAGTTGGAATTTGAATACGACCGCTTTATCGTACAGAGTCTGATTGGCAACTACAACTGGAGTTCCACTTCATCGACTGGTAAATATTACCATGTTGGCACTATGCCCAATAAATTAGGAGAAACGTTTGTCTCCGACCTGCGGATGATGGTCAGTTCGACACCTACCGGCATTAGGCCCATCTGCGTTTATGCCCGGCGGGGGCGGTTGCCATTGGCCGACCGGCTGCGGGAAGGCGATGATAGCTGGGGAATGCTCGGCACCAACTTGTCCATCAAAAAACCGGACGGCACTTGGGATTCTGACACCAACCGCCTGATGCTCATGGACCGGCGTGATTTCAACAAGCTAGGCATGGGCATCGATGACCTGATAGAAGCATATATCCAGACAGTACTTTCCATGATTGCCATTGATAAAATGGCGCAGCAACTGATGACTGCTGAGGGCCGTTTTCGCATGCGGCTTTTCAAACAATTGAACGATGACCCCGCCCTCATTAATGAGATTTTAATGTAGATGGCTTTACGGTTAAATGGTTTTATGGTTATTTCGCACACTCAATTGGGCGAATCATTTATCCTTTCGGTTTAGCTTGAAAATTCAAACCAAATTTCAACGGACCGTGAAACAGGCGCCTTGAAGCCATTCAATCCATGTCAGTGAACAAAATGAACCTATTGGTACTGACCGACCACAGTACCCACAGCGAAGAGAACTCCATTTATTTGCTCCTTCGGGAAATGTTGCGCCACCCGCTCTGCGAACGGATCGACGTGGCCAGCCGGGGGATAGATGGTAACAAGTTGTTTTTTGAAAAAATGGCTGCGAAGACCTTGTACGGTACGCAAGTCAGTGCCATGTTTTCTTATCGGGAGGACGCCTATTTTTTCAAAAAAAACCTGATGAAACTGGCCCTCCGCAACTACGATGCGGTGTTGATGCGGTTGCCCTATCCGGTGCCAAAAGGGTTTTGGGCATTTTTGGAAACAACATTCAAACACGCCGTCATCGTCAATAAGCCAATGGGGATTGAAGAGGTTGGCAATAAAGCGTTCATGTTGAATTTCCCCGATGTGTGCCCGCCTATACAGCACTGTGTCAGTATAGATGACATTGAAACGTTTCGGCAAAAATTTCCGATAGTATTGAAACCCGTAAAAAATTATGGCGGAAAAGGTATCGTAAAAATAGAAGGCGATAAAGCCTCCGTCGTTGGTGGTAAAACGGTCGATTACGCAGATTTTATCAAAACGATTAGCGGCACAGACATTGATTATTTGGGTGTCCAGTTTTTGAAAAATGTTGGGATGGGTGACAAGCGGATCGTCGTTTGCAATGGGGAAATTTTAGGCGCTTCCCTTCGCACGCCCAAAAAGGGCAGTTGGATCTGTAATATTTCTCAAGGTGGCAGTTCCTGGGCGGATGAGGCGGATGTAGATGAGCAGGCGATTGTAAAACGGATCGACCCAGTATTGCAGGAGCATGGCGTCATTTTTTATGGCATCGATACCTTGGTCAATGATGATGGCAAAAGGGTTTTATCAGAAATAAATACGGCCAGTATTGGTGGCATCATCAGGATTGAGGAGTACAGCAAGCGGCCGGTTATGAAGCGGGCCGCTGAATTGCTGTGGGATTATTTTTCGGAAAATTCTTGAATAATAGGCAGGCTTTATCAAAATTAGAATCAGTTTAAATATGGTCAAATTCAGTTTCAGGCAATTTTATGATAAGGACTGAAATTGGAAATTGGCCATGAATGTTTTCCAGAAATTTTATGTCAGCAACAAATGAAATGCAGCAAACCCCTCCAACCATAAAAAAACTGGACCTTGATGCTGTTGAACCAGGGACGATCCAGCGGTTTTACCTTCATATTGTGAGCGATGGCATGGGGATGCCGATCCTCGTTCCACTAATCGTTGCTAAAGGTGTTGAAGCAGGGAAAACATTAGGGGTGACGGCGGCAGTACACGGCAACGAACTCAATGGAATACCTGTCATCCAACGACTTTTCAAAGAAATAGATATCAAGCGCTTAAAAGGCAACATTATTGGAGTGCCGGTAGTGAACGTCCCCTCTTTGGTGCGCCGGACGCGTAGATTCTTAAATGGAAAAGATTTAAACCACTTAATGCCGGGGGCAAAAGACGGGGATGTCAGCCAAGTGTATGCTTGGCGACTTATAGACCGTATCGTCAAGCATTTTGATTATCTGATCGACTTGCACACAGCGAGTTTTGGACGCGTAAATTCCTACTACGTGCGGGCGGACATGGAAAATGAGATAACTCGACAGATGGCATTGCTGCAAAACCCACAGATCGCCCTGCATAACCCTCCGTCCGATGGCACACTGAGGGGGGCCGCCATGGATTTGGGAATCCACGCTATTACTTTAGAAGTCGGAAACCCTCACCGTTTTCAGAAAGGTATGATCCGCGAGGGCCTGACAGGGCTGCACAATGTTTTGCATTATCTGGAAATGTTGCCGTCCCAAATTGACCGAGGGGAAGAGGATACAGTCATTTGCAAAAACTCAGTTTGGATTTACACTGATGTAGGCGGTTTTCTGTCGGTCATTCCAGAGGTAACTTCTTTTGTTAAAAAAGGAGACCTCATCGCCCGTATGCACAACATTTTTGGTGACCTGATCAAGGAATACCATGCTCCGTATGATGGCGTCGTGATCGGCAAAGAGGTTAACCCGGTCAACCAGACTGGAGGACGGTTGTTGCATTTAGGTATTTTGTAATACGAAAATTCGGCAACGAGAAAAAACCTGCCCGCTTCTTTGCATCTATGGGGCTGGCAACTTAACTTTAGCACATCAACGACATTAGATAAAAGGGATGATTAAGGGAATGAAGCAAGAGCGATTTTTTCAATATCTGCAATACGAGAAACGGTTCTCACCGCATACCCTCACTGCCTACCAGACCGATCTTGGGCAGTTTATCGATTTCCTAAAATATACATTTGACATCACCTCTTATGAAGAGGTACAGCACACCCATATCCGTTCGTGGATCGTTGACCTGTTGGGCAAAAAGAACACGACTCGTTCAATCAACCGAAAATTATCCTGCCTAAAAACTTATTTCAAATTTCTGAGGAAGCAAGGAGCAATCGAAAACAACCCGATGGCCAAAGTTATCGCTCCCAAAACTGGAAAACGGTTGCCGGTATTTGTCAATGAAAACAAGATGGAACTGTTGTTTGCGGAAGTGGATTTTGGAGAAGGCTTTGCTGGGCTTCGCAACCGTTTGTTGATGGAGCTGCTGTACTGCACTGGTATGCGCCGCTCAGAACTGATCAGTTTGAAAATAACAGATATTGACTTTTCTTCCAACCAAATTAAGGTACTGGGCAAAGGGAATAAAGAGCGGCTGATACCAATAGCGCGGCACCTCGTAGGCTTGCTCGAATCTTATATTCACCAACGTTCATTCGAGGAATTGGAAGTTGGCAACCTTTATTTGTTAATAACAGATAAAGGGAGGCAGATGTACCCAGGGTTTGTGTATAATTTAGTAAAAAAGTATTTATCAGCAGTCACAACGCTTGAACAACGTAGCCCCCACGTTTTGCGGCACACTTTTGCTACTCACCTATCCAACAGTGGTGCAGACCTCAATGCGATCAAGGAGTTGTTGGGCCATTCAAGTTTGGCAGCCACCCAAGTTTATATGCATAATTCCATAGAAAAATTGAAAAAAGTATATGCACAGGCTCACCCTAAGGCCAAAACCCCCACATAGGTTTTTGGGGTTAAAGGGTACGAACAGTACTGTCCTTTATAACCAAAGCCCTGTTCAAATAATTATAATTAACCTTCTAAATTAATGTCTATGAAAGTTCACACAGAATCAATCCAGTTCAAAGCCGATAAAAAGTTGGTAGAATTCATTGACCGGAAAGTA
This sequence comes from Saprospiraceae bacterium, assembly GCA_041392505.1. Classification (GTDB taxonomy): domain Bacteria; phylum Bacteroidota; class Bacteroidia; order Chitinophagales; family Saprospiraceae; genus UBA6168. The sequence continues at coordinate 208,967 of JAWKLX010000008.1, forward strand.
GGGAAGTTAGAACAATTTTTCGACCGCATAGTCCATGTAGATGTGAAGCTCCGGTTGGAAAATTCGGGCCAAGTGAAAGATAAAGTAGCGGAAATAAGACTGGACGTTCCTGGACAAACCCTCTTTGCCAAAGAAATTACCAAGACCTTCGAACAATCTGTAGATGAAGCAGTGGATAACCTGCGGCGGCAACTAGCAAAGTACAAAGAAAAATTGCGGCCTCAGGGGGCCGATCAACGTTGAACCAAAAAGTCTTTCAAGAAAAAATACAGGCAGGTTTGCCCCATTTGGTGGGGCAAACCTTTCTTTTTTGCCCTAAAATATGGGCTGTGAAACTTTTTTTAAAATTCCTGCATTTTATGGTTGCAAATAAATAGTAAAAACATACTTTTGCGCCTCCAAAAATTAGAGGTAAAAAATAAAGTTTGAAATTTTTGTTTTTTATCAAAAACTCTATCTTTGCGGGCGTTTTTGAAAAAGCTACCGAAAAGAGGTCGAAAGTTCTTTGGAAAATTAGTCAAAAAAGGAGCGCATAAGCCAGTATAGCTCAGTTGGTAGAGCAGCTGATTTGTAATCAGCTGGTCGGCGGTTCGAGTCCGTCTACTGGCTCCGTTTCAGTTTTAATGTGCATTGGGTGGATTCATCTTTATGATTGTTTGCCATCAAATTGCTACTGAATGCTGAACTGGGGGCGCGCCGGAGTTGGAGAGCCGGGCCAGACTGTAAATCTGGTGTTTCGACTGAATAGGTTCGAATCCTATCACCCCCACCTTTCTATTCCGGAAGGATACCCCTTGGGCTATCCTTTTTTGACATTAGCGGGAGTAGCTCAGTTGGTAGAGCATCAGCCTTCCAAGCTGAGGGTCGCGGGTTCGAGTCTCGTCTCCCGCTCTATTTTAGTTAAAAGCCATTTTATGATAATTGATAAAAAAGTTATCAAAATTGAACAATCGGCTATTAACTAACGTAGAAATGACCGCTTGCCAATGTAGCTCAGGGGTAGAGCACTTCCATGGTAAGGAAGGGGTCGGGGGTTCAATTCCCTTCATTGGCTCCGAGCGCATGGCAATCGACTGTGTGCTTTCAATCAATCTAATCTAATTATTAATCATTAAGGTTTAAAATTTATTCCGATGGCAAAAGAAACATTTAAAAGAGACAAACCGCACGTCAATATCGGTACAATTGGACACGTTGACCACGGCAAGACCACCCTTACGGCTGCCATCACTGTTGTACTGAATAAAGCTGGCGGTGCAGAAGTAGCTTCATATGATAGTATTGATTCTGCTCCTGAAGAAAAAGAACGGGGTATTACAATCAATACTGCCCACGTTGAATATCAAACAGCTAAGCGCCACTATGCTCACGTTGACTGTCCTGGTCACGCGGATTATGTGAAGAACATGGTTACGGGTGCTGCTCAGATGGATGGTGCAATCATCGTTGTTGCTGCAACTGATGGTCCGATGCCACAAACCCGTGAGCACATTCTTTTGGCCCGTCAGGTAGGTGTGCCAAGCTTGGTTGTATTTATGAATAAAGTTGATTTGGTTGACGACGCTGAGATGTTGGAACTTGTAGATATGGAAGTTCGTGAGCTATTGAACCAATATGAATATCCTGGTGATGACACCCCAATTATCCAAGGCTCTGCTTTGAAAGCATTGGAAGGTGACGAAGCTGGTGTTAAAGCAATCATGGAATTGATGGATGCCGTAGACAACTTCATTCCAGAGCCTGTGCGTATTACTGACAAGGACTTCTTGATGCCAATTGAAGACGTATTCTCTATCACTGGCCGTGGTACTGTTGCTACTGGTCGTATCGAGAGGGGAGTAATCAATACTGGTAACGAGGTTGAAATCATCGGAATGATGAAAGATGGCGAAAAGCCTTTGAAGTCAGTTGTTACTGGGGTTGAAATGTTCCGTAAGATTTTGGATAGGGGTGAAGCAGGTGATAATGCTGGTCTTCTCCTCCGTGGTATCGACAAAGATGCTATCCGTCGTGGAATGGTTATCTGTAAGCCAGGTTCAGTTAAGCCACACAAAAAGTTCAAGTGCGAAGTTTACGTGTTAGGTAAAGATGAAGGAGGCCGTCACACACCTTTCTTCAATGGTTACCGCCCACAGTTTTACTTCCGTACTACTGACGTGACTGGTGATGTGAACTTGCCTGAAGGAGTTGAAATGGTAATGCCAGGTGACAACGTATCTTTGGAAGTCACCCTCATCAACACTATCGCCATGGAAAAAGGTCTTCGTTTCGCAATCCGTGAAGGTGGCCGTACCGTTGGTGCCGGACAGGTAACTGAAATCCTCGAGTAATACTTTTTGAAATATAAAGTGTTTAAATGATAATTAAGCATCCCTTTAATGGGGTGCTTAATTTTTCCGCATTTATACATTAGTAATTTTACGGGCGTAGCTCAGCTGGTAGAGCGACGGTCTCCAAAACCGTAGGCCGAGGGTTCGAATCCTTCCGCCCGTGCTAAACCCACGGTGATTGGCGAACAATTGAATAGGAGTGCAGGGATCAAACCTTTGTAAAACCGTCCACCGTCCACCATCCACCGACACCGTATTAAAAATGGAAAGCTTAAAATTATACGTTCAGGAAAGTTATAACGAGTTGATGACAAAAGTGACTTGGCCAACATGGCCTAATCTTCAACAGACTACTGTTGTCGTGCTTGTTGGCTTGGGCATTTTTACTTTGCTTGTTTTTATCATGGATGCGATTTCAAAATTCCTTTTGAACGACATTATTTATCCTGGATAGAAAACAAAAACAGATTCATGTCTGAAGTTAAAAAATGGTACTCACTGAGGGTTATTAGCGGTAAAGAAAAGAAGATAAAGGAGCGAATTGAATTGGAGATTCAGCGCAGTAATTGGTCTGAATTCATTACCCAGATAATCGTCCCTACGGAAAAAGTTTACAAGATACGCAACGGGAAAAAAGTCATTTCGGAGCGTAATATCTTGCCAGGGTATATCCTTGTAGAGGCAGAACCCTCAAAATTGACGGGTGAAATTGTAACTACGATTGCCAACATCCCAAACGTGATCCATTTCTTAGGCAGGAATACTCCTATACCTATGCGACAGGCAGAAGCCAATAAATTGCTGGGTAGGGTAGATGAATCGCAAGATGCTGGAGAGCAGATGCTCGAACCATACTTGGTAGGTGAAACGGTCAAGATCATTGATGGGCCATTCTCAGATTTTGTTGGAGATGTGCAAGAAATCAATGAAGAGAAGAAAAAACTAAAAGTAATCGTCAAGATTTTTGGCCGGGGTACAGAGGTAGAGTTGAACTTTATGCAGGTCGAAAAAACACAGTAACCAGTTTGTTGTCCTGAAGAAAAATCGGGAGCTTCCCAATAGCTGGAGTTATAAAACAATATTTTAAAATGGCTAAAGAAGTCGAATTTTTAATCAAGATACAAGCGAAAGGTGGCCAAGCCAATCCTTCCCCACCAATCGGTCCAGCTTTGGGTGCCAAAGGTGTCAATATCATGGAGTTCTGCAAGCGTTTCAACGCAGCTACGCAGGACAGGATGGGGCAATTGCTACCAGTTCAGATTTCGGTTTTCAAAGATAAATCATTCGAGTTTATCATTAAAACCCCGCCGGCTGCTATTCAATTGATGGAAGCGGCTAAGCTTAAAAAAGGATCTCCTGAGTCGAATCGTCAAAAGGTCGGTAAAGTAACTTGGGATCAAGTGCGGTCAATTGCTGAAAATAAAATGCCTGATTTGAACTGTTTTGTGATTGACTCTGCCATGAAAATGGTTGCTGGTACAGCGAGGAGTATGGGTATCAAGGTAGAAGGTGGAACCCCTCCGAATTAAGATGTTTGCGCTTTTGTCAGCGAACCTTTAAATTTTAAAATATCACACAACGAGGAAGCTTATGACAAAGTAGTTTGTTATGGCGCTATTACCTCACAATTTTTTAAATAATGGGAAAAATTTCCAAGAAAAGAAAAGCCGTCAATGCCAAAATAGAGGAAGACAAACTCTATACCTTAGAAGAAGCAATGGCGCTTGTAAAAGACGTCAACACTACAAAATTTGACTCCTCTGTTGATGTTCACATCCGTTTAGGGGTTGACCCCCGTAAAGCAGATCAGGCCCTCCGGGGTACTGTTTCCCTTCCACATGGTACTGGAAAGACTAAAAGAGTACTTGTTTTTTGCACACCTGACAAAGAACAAGAGGCTAAAGATGCCGGTGCTGATTTCGTTGGTTTGGATGATTTGATTAACAAAATTCAAGGCGGTTGGTTGGACTTTGATGTGGCTGTTGCCATGCCACAAACAATGGCCAAAATCGGAAGGATAGCGAGGGTGCTCGGTCCTCGCGGCCTGATGCCTAACCCAAAGACTGGTACTGTTACTATGGATTTGGCATCTGCTGTCAAGGATGTCAAAGGAGGTAAAGTTGCCTTTCGTGTTGATAAGTACGGGATTATCCATTCTTCTGTGGGGCGGATTTCCTTTGATCCACCTAAGTTGATGGACAACACCAACGAACTGGTCTCAACCTTGGTAAAGATGAAACCATCCTCTGCTAAAGGTACTTATTTGAAGTCAGTAACCGTGGCAAGTACCATGGGACCAGGTATTAAAGTTGACACTAAATCTATTCGCTAATCCATATTCCGTTGCATTCCTTATTTAACGGGTATTAAAAATATAAAAAATGACTAAGCAAGAAAAAACTGCAGTCGTTGAAGAATTAAAGGAAAAATTTTCCAACTCATCTTTTTTCTACATCGCTGATTCTTCAGCGATGACGGTCGAGCAAATCAATACATTGAGGCGAAGTTTCTTTGAGAAAGGCATTGAGATGAAAGTGGTGAAGAACACCCTGGCTATCAAAGCCATGGAAAGCGCTTCAGAAGATAAGAATTACGCTGCTGTTTTTGATTCCTTGAAAGGCCCTTCAGCTTTGTTGTTCACGGACGTTGCTAATGCACCAGCCAAGATCATTAAAGATTTCAGAAAGGCGAATAGGAGTGAAAAGCCAATCGTAAAAGCTGCTTATATTGATACAGCTGTCTATATAGGAGACGATCAATTGGAGGCACTAACCCAATTGAAATCGAAAGAGGATTTGTTGGGAGACTTACTCACACTTTTGAATTCTCCTATGAGCAATCTTCTTTCTTCGTTGGGTTCTGGCGGATCCAATGTTATGGGGCTTTTAAAGGCACTCGAAGAAAGAGGGTAATAAGTTGCAGTCTTCAGCTTACAGTACGGCAGTTTAAACATAAGTTGCCTACTATTTCAAACTGAAAACTGCCACTGGTATGGCTTCCAAGTTTTTAACGCATATATTTTAAAATCATTAAAAAAAAATTACAATGGCTGATTTGAAAGCTCTTGCAGAACAGTTGGTTAATCTTACAATCAAAGATGTAACTGAACTGACAAATATTATGGAAGAAGAATACGGTATCAAACCTGCAGCAACTGCGGTTGCTGTAGCTGCTGGCCCAAGTGGCGGTGGTGGTGATGATGCTGGTGAAGCTGAACAAACTGAGTTCGCTGTTATGCTGGAATCTGCCGGTTCAGCTAAACTTCAGGTTGTGAAAGCTGTTAAGGATCTCCTAGGTTTAGGTCTTGTTGAGGCTAAAAAATTAGTAGATTCCGCCCCTGTCGCAGTCAAAGAAGGCATCGCTAAAGATGAAGCTGAGAAAATCAAAGCTGAATTGGAAGGAGCCGGTGCTCAGGTTGTGTTGAAGTAATTTCTTCCCCGTACAGAAAAGGGGCAGAAAAGCGGATTTCTACTAAACTTAATCTATGTTGATTTACAACTTTTCTGCTACATACAGATTTTAGGCAAAGGAGGCTTAGTTGTCCCGTTCACCGGGGCGACTAAGCCTATTGTCGTTTGATTACAGTGGATTGGGGCTTGCACATTGAATGGAATGAGATAAAGGCAGGCCTTTGGTAATTAATTTTCAAATGGAGTATTCCATACATTAGAAACATAATGAATGTTTCCTCGGCACACCTAATCTAAAAATGTGCCATTACCGACTTACTAAACGCCAGTTTAATGGCTTGGCCAACACTTTGGTCAACACCCTTAACAGAGACAGCAACTTTAATAACATTAAATACAATTTCCAGATATGACATCAATTGATAATGTCAATTATACAGAAACAGGTAGGATTACTTTCGGCAAAATCCAACTCCCTTCTGAACACCCCGATCTGCTGGAAATCCAGTTGAAATCTTTCCAAGAATTTTTCCAATTGGAGACGACCCCCGAAAACAGGATCAATGAAGGGCTTTATAGGGTGTTTATGGAAAATTTCCCTATTACGGATGCCCGAAACATTTTCGTACTTGAATTCTTAGATTATTACGTTGACCCTCCACGATATACTATTGAAGAGTGTATGCAACGGGGTTTGACCTATAGTGTTCCGTTGAAGGCAAAATTGCGGCTGTCTTGTAATGATGAGGAGCATGTTGATTTCGAAACTATTGTACAGGATGTTTTTCTTGGAAACATTCCCTACATGACTCCCAAGGGTACTTTCGTGATTAACGGTGCAGAAAGGGTTGTTGTCTCTCAGTTGCACCGTTCACCCGGTGTGTTCTTTGGACAAACCTATCACCCCAACGGTACTGCAATTTATTCGGCCAGGGTTATACCGTTCAAAGGTGCCTGGATGGAATTTGCAACGGACATCAACAATGTGATGTTCGCTTATATTGACCGCAAGAAAAAATTCCCTGTTACGACACTATTGAGGGCGATCGGCTTTGATACTGATAAAGCGATCTTGGAGTTGTTCAACCTCTCGGATGAAATACCAAACAATCGGGAAAGCCTAGAGGCTGCCGTGGGTAGAAAATTGGCGGCAAGGGTGCTTCGTTCTTGGACAGAAGATTTTGTGGATGAAGATACAGGTGAAGTTGTGACCATTGAAAGGAATGAGATCCTCCTTGAAAGGGACGTTATTTTAGATGAGGATAACATTGAGCAAGTACTCGAATCAGGACTATCCACAGTTATCCTTCAGCGAGAAGATATTGAAGAGGATTACAGTATTATTTACAATACTTTACAAAAAGACCCTACCAGTTCTGAAATGGAGGCGGTGAATTATATCTACCGCCAATTGCGTGGTGCCGAACCACCAGATGATGAGACAGCGAGGGGTATTATCGATAAATTGTTCTTTTCGGACAAACGTTATAACCTCGGTGAAGTAGGAAGGTACAAGATCAACCGCAAGCTAAAAATGGAGACTTCCATTGATACGCTTGTATTGACAAAAGAGGACATCATTGCCATTGTGACTTATCTCGTTCGCTTGATGAACCAGATGGCTGAGATAGATGATATTGACCACTTGAGCAACCGGCGTGTTCGTTCCGTTGGTGAGCAATTATATGCCCAATTCGGGGTAGGACTTGCAAGAATGGCTCGTACAATCCGCGAAAGGATGAACGTAAGGGACAACGAGGTCTTCACACCTATTGATCTTATAAATGCACGTACCCTTTCTTCGGTGATCAATTCGTTTTTTGGAACAAGTCAATTATCACAATTCCTTGATCAGACCAACCCACTATCGGAGATTACGCACAAACGACGTATTTCGGCCTTAGGGCCTGGGGGGCTTTCAAGAGAACGCGCTGGTTTCGAGGTGCGGGACGTTCACTATTCTCACTATGGTCGCCTTTGTACGATTGAAACACCGGAAGGGCCAAATATTGGTTTGATATCTACGCTTTGCGTACATGCAAAGATCAATAAAATGGGGTTTCTCGAAACACCCTATCGGAGTGTAACCAATGGGATTGTAGATATAGATAACCCAGCTATTTATCTATCTGCGGAAGCAGAGGATTTCAAGAAAGTGGCACAGGCAAACGCTCCGTTCGATAAGACTGGTAAATTCATTAACGACCGTATCAAATCAAGGGAACACGGTGATTTCCCCGTATTGACTCCTGAAGAGGTCGAATATATGGATGTGGCACCCAACCAGATTGTTGGTGTATCCGCTTCCCTGATCCCATTCTTGGAAAATGATGATGCCAACCGTGCCTTGATGGGCTCCAACATGCAGCGTCAAGCCGTTCCATTGATCCGTCCTCAATCTCCAATTGTAGGGACAGGTTTGGAAGGGAAAGTTGCTCGTGACTCCAGGATGCTAATTAACGCAGAAGGAAAAGGTGTCGTTGAATATGTTGATGCAACTGAAATTGTAATCCGCTATGATAGAACGGATGAAGAGCAGTTGGTTTCTTTTGAAGACAACCGTAAAACGTATAAACTAACCAAATTCCTCCGTACCAACCAAGCAACTTCTGTCAACTTGAAACCTATCGTCCGTAAAGGACAACGGGTGGAAAAAGGTCAGATCCTTTGCGATGGATATGCAACTGATTTAGGTGAATTGGCACTTGGCCAAAACCTCAAAGTGGCGTTCATGCCTTGGAAAGGGTACAACTTTGAGGATGCCATCGTTCTTTCTGAAAGGGTGGTGCGGGAAGATATTTTCACCTCTGTGCATATAGAGTCTTTCGACTTGGATGTTCGTGACACCAAATTGGGTGAAGAAGAATTGACCAACGACATTCCAAACGTAAGTGAAGATGCAACTAAAGATTTGGACGAAAATGGTATCATCCGGATCGGCGCTTGGGTGAAAGAAGGGGACATTCTGATTGGTAAAATCACTCCTAAAGGGGAAACTGACCCTACGCCGGAAGAAAAACTCCTCCGTGCAATCTTTGGTGACAAAGCAGGCGATGTAAAAGATGCTTCTTTGAAAGTACCGCCATCTACAAGAGGTGTTGTTATCGCTAAGCAGTTGTTTGCCCGTGCGAAGAAGAGCAATGTTCAGAAAACAGCGGAGGCGGAAGTCCTCAAAAAATTGGACGATCAGCACGCCGTTGCCACAAACGAACTCAAGACCATTCTTATTGATAAACTCCTTCTATTAGTGAGGGATAAATTATCACACGGAGTAAAGAGTATTTATGGCGAAGCCATGATACCAAAAGGTACCAAATTCACAACCGAGTTGTTGAGAACTCTGGATTTCACCCAGATTGATTACAGCAACTGGACAGAAGATGCTTCAACCAACGATTTGATTGCCAAGCTGTTGCATAACTATAGCATCAAACTCAACGAGGAAGTTGGGCGGTACAAAAGGGAAAAATTCAACATCAGTATTGGTGATGAGTTGCCAGCAGGTGTCTTGAAATTGGCCAAAGTTTACATTGCCAAAAAACGTAAGTTGAAAGTGGGTGACAAATTGGCTGGACGCCACGGTAACAAAGGTATTGTTTCCAGAATCGTCCGGTTGGAAGACATGCCTTTCACAGAGGATGGCGAACCAGTGGATATCGTTTTGAACCCACTTGGTGTACCTTCAAGGATGAACCTCGGCCAAATCTTCGAAACAGTATTGGGTTGGGCGGGCCTAAAGAAAGGGGTCAAATTTGCAACCCCGATCTTTGATGGAGCTTCTCAGCAAGAAATCGAAGATTATATCCAGAGTGAAAACTTGCCATCCTTGGGTCAAACTTGGCTATACGATGGTGATACAGGTACCCGCTTCCATCAGCAAGCAACCGTGGGCGTCATTTATATGTTGAAATTGTCGCACATGGTAGATGATAAGATGCACGCACGTTCCATCGGGCCTTACTCGCTCATCACGCAGCAGCCTTTGGGTGGTAAAGCCCAGTTTGGTGGACAGCGTTTTGGTGAGATGGAGGTTTGGGCATTGGAAGCCTTCGGTGCTGCTTCTATTCTACAGGAATTGCTTACGCTCAAATCGGATGATATTGTTGGCCGTGCGAAGGCTTATGAAGCTATCGTTAAAGGTGACGTATTGCCAGAGCCAAATATTCCTGAATCCTTCAACGTACTTGTCCACGAATTACGTGGTCTCGCATTGGATGTGAAATTTGATTAAAGAAAGAAAACGGTAGACGGCAGACGGTAGAAGGTTGACGGCAGAAGCTGCACCATCCACCGTCCACCGTCCGCCGTCTACCTAATTTTTTAATATGCCTTTTAAGAAAAAATCAACCGTTCCTACTCCTGATTTCGATCGTATCACTATTAGCCTTTCCTCGCCTGACGACATTTTGGAAAGGAGCTATGGAGAAGTATTGAAGCCAGAGACGATCAACTACCGTTCCTACAAGCCAGAACGTGACGGCCTATTTTGCGAGCGCATTTTTGGCCCAGTCAAAGATTACGAATGTTACTGTGGTAAGTACAAGCGTATCCGTTATAAAGGGATCGTTTGCGATCGTTGTGGCGTGGAAGTAACCGAAAAGAAGGTGCGCCGGGAAAGAATGGGACACATCAAACTGGTTGTACCAGTTGTACATATTTGGTTTTTCAAATCGCTGCCCAACAAGATTGGTTACCTCTTGGGTATTCCTTCCAAAAAATTGGAAACGCTTGTTTATTACGAGCGCTATGTGGTCATCAATTGGGGGGCTGCGGAAACGGAAGACTCCGAACACTTAGCATTGTTGACAGAAGAGGAATACATGGACATCATCGAAACCCTGCCGCCGGAAAACCAGCAGTTGGAAGATGACGATCCAAATAAATTTGTTGCGAAAATGGGGGCTGAGGCCGTTCGTGATCTCCTCATGACCCTTGAGCTCGACCAACTCTCTTATGACCTGCGCCATCAGGCTGCGAACGAGACCAGCCAACAAAGGAAGAGCGAAGCCCTCAAGCGTTTGCGCGTAGTGGAAGCTTTCCGGGAAGGCCAGACCCGCATGGAAAACAAGCCAGAATGGATGATTATCCAATACCTGCCAGTTGTACCACCGGAACTTCGTCCATTGGTACCATTGGATGGTGGTCGTTTTGCCAGTTCGGATTTGAACGACTTGTACCGTAGGGTCATTATCCGTAATAACCGCTTGAAGCGTCTGCTTGAAATCAAAGCGCCAGAAGTCATTTTGAGGAACGAAAAAAGGATGTTGCAAGAGGCAGTGGATTCCTTGTTTGACAACTCCCGTAAATCCAATGCCGTTAAGGCAGAAGGTGGCCGGGCGCTCAAATCATTGAGCGATATTCTGAAAGGAAAACAAGGGCGTTTCCGTCAAAACCTTTTGGGTAAACGTGTGGATTACTCTGGACGTTCGGTAATCGTGGTTGGGCCTACATTGAAGCTCCACGAATGTGGTTTGCCTAAGGGGATGGCTGCAGAGCTATTTAAGCCATTCATTATTAGGAAATTGATTGAGCGGGGAATTGTCAAAACAGTCAAATCCGCTAAAAAACTTGTTGATAGAAAAGATCCCGTTATTTGGGATATTTTGGACAACATCCTGAAAGGTCACCCTGTCATGCTCAACCGGGCTCCTACACTTCACCGGTTGTCTATTCAGGCCTTCCAGCCCAAGTTGGTAGAAGGAAAGGCGATCCAGTTGCACCCACTTGTTTGCGGTGCATTCAACGCCGACTTCGATGGTGACCAAATGGCTGTACACGTGCCATTGAGCCACGGTGCTATTTTGGAAGCCCAGTTGTTGATGCTTTCTGCCCACAATATGCTTAACCCTCAGGATGGTTCACCGATCACCCTTCCTTCGCAGGACATGGTATTGGGGCTGTACTACATTACTAAGGGTAGGAAGTCTACGCCTGAGCATATCGTGAAAGGGGAAGGTGGAAAATTTTACTCTCCAGAAGAAGTCAATATCGCTTTCAACGAAGGCAAACTGGATATGCATGCCAACATCCACTGCCGGGTACGCATCGAAGATGAAAAGGGAGACATGGTTTTGAAAGTAATCGAAACCACTGCTGGCCGAGTGCTTTTTAACCAAGCTACGCCTGAGTCCGTACCATTCATCAATGAGCTGCTGACCAAGCGGAACTTGAAAAAGATCATCGGTGGCATCATTACCCGTACCTCTTTTGCAGAGGCTGCCATTTTCTTGGATAAGATTAAAGAACTCGGGTTTATCTGGGCCTTCCGTGGTGGATTGTCTTTCAACTTGGGTGATTTGATTACCCCATCTGTAAAAGATAAAATCCTGAATTCCGCTCAAGAAGAAGTGGATGAGGTTTGGGAAAATTATAACATGGGTCTGATCACTAACAATGAGCGTTACAATCAGATCATTGATAAATGGACCTACGCTGATAACCGGATCACTGATGCCCTGATGAAAGAGTTGGCTCAACACAAACAGGGCTTCAACTCAGTTTATATGATGCTCGATTCAGGAGCACGTGGATCTAAGCAACAGATCAAACAGTTGTGCGGTCTTCGGGGGCTGATGGCCAAGCCGAAAAAATCTGGTGATTCAGGAGGGGCAATCATTGAGAACCCAATCCTTTCCAACTTTGTGGATGGATTGTCGGTACTTGAGTATTTTATTTCAACTCACGGTGCCCGTAAAGGTTTGGCCGATACCGCCTTGAAAACGGCAGATGCAGGTTACCTTACCCGTCGTTTGGTGGATGTAGCTCAAGACGTTGTTATCATTGAAGAAGATTGTGATACTTTGCGTGGTATCGAAACCATGGCTTTGAAGGACAATGAGAAAATCATTGACCCATTGAACAACCGTATCCGTGGCCGTTATACCCTGCACAATATCAACCATCCTGTAACGGACGAATTGATCCTCCCCGCAGCGGAATATATTACGGATGAAATCGCACAATACATTGAGGATGAGGGAATTGAATCGGTGACGATCCGTTCCGTACTCACCTGTGAAACCAAGCGTGGAGTTTGTGCCAAATGTTATGGTAAGAATCTCGCTACTGGCCGTATTGCAGAAATGGGTGATGCCGTCGGTATCATCTCTGCTCAGTCCATCGGTGAGCCGGGTACCCAGTTGACACTTCGTACCTTCCACGTGGGTGGTATCGCCTCTATCTCAAAGGCAGAAAGTGAAATATCCTCCAAGTTCGATGCAAAAATCGAGTTTGACGGTATCAGGACTACTACCTATAATGATGATGAAGGTGGCAGCATCGAGGTTGTTATTTCCCGTACAGGGGAACTTCGCTTGATGAACCCAGAAGGTACAAAAATGTACCTCTCGCACCACATTCCTTATGGTTCAACCTTGTTTGTTAAAGAAGGACAGACTGTTGGGAAAGGCGATCCAATCTGTAAATGGGATCCATTCAACGCCGTGATTGTTTCGGAATTCTCGGGTGTGACCCAATTTGAAAGTGTTGAAGAAGGTGTTACCTACCGCTTGGAAAGGGACGACCAAACTGGGTATGCTGAAAAAGTAGTTATTGAAAGTAAGAATAAAAAGAAAATCCCAGCTATCCGGATCGTTTCACCAGATGGGGAGGAACTTCGCCGCTACAACTTGCCAGTAGGTTCTTACATTTCTATCGATGATGAACAAGAGGTTGTCGCTGGTCAAACCATTGTGAAAATCCCTCGGAAATTAGGTAAGATTCAGGATATCACGGGTGGTCTGCCACGTGTTACAGAACTCTTCGAGGCTCGTAACCCATCCAACCCTGCTGTCGTTTCTGAGATTGACGGGGAAATCGTTTTTGGAAAAATTAAGCGTGGTAACCAAGAGGTAACCGTTAAAGCCAAAGACGGCCAGATCCGCAAATACTTGGTATCATTGTCTAAGCACTTATTGGTACAAGAAGGTGACTTCGTTCGTGCGGGTACTGCTTTGTCGGATGGAACTGTTACACCGAAAGACATCCTATCCATCAAAGGCCCGTTTGCCGTACAGGCATATTTGGTCAATGGTGTGCAGGAAGTTTACCGTTCACAGGGTATCGCTATCAACGACAAACACATCGAAGTAATCGTTCGTCAGATGATGCGCCGGGTGACCATTGAAGATTCCGGGGATACCACTTTCCTTGAGGGTGAAGCTGTTGAAAAATGGAGTTTCATCGAACAGAACGACTGGATATTTGACAAAAAAGTCGTAACGGACGGCGGCGACAGTGCCAAACTCAAACCGGGTGCACTTGTATCCTTACGCCAAATCAGGGAAGAAAATTCTTTCCTCAAGCGCAACGACCGGAAACTCGTTCAGTTCCGCGATGCCGTACCAGCAACGTCCAGTCCAATGTTACAGGGTATCACCCGTTCATCGCTTGGTACAGAAAGCTGGATTTCAGCAGCTTCCTTCCAGGAAACAACCAAAGTGCTGAGCTCGGCAGCGATCAACGCTAAGCCTGACTTGCTCTATGGTTTGAAGGAGAACGTGATCGTAGGGAAGAAAATCCCCGCAGGAACAGGTATCCGCAAATTTGACAACTTGTTCGTGACCAGCGCTGAATCGCACAATGCCTATCGGGACCGCAAGGCTCTGATGGAAGAATACGAAGATTACGACGACGATCGTTACTAAAGAATAGACCTCGGTACGAACCGAGATATTGTTAGCAGAGATAGGGGTGGCGCTTGCGCTGCCCCTTTTTTATTAAGATAAAATGGTAATTTGTAATAACGTAGGCTAACTCAGAGGTGGGGGATTCTTATGAATACAATGGAAAAATTAAAAATCATATCAATCTGTTTGTTTTCAATATTTTCTGGATGTGAAAATATTGAAAAACAAAATGGAGCTAAAACTTCAAATTCAAAAATAGATTCGATAGGCCAAGTTCATCTTGATAAGAATGATGAAGTCGGATTAAAAATACATACAGATTTCAAATGCACTCCATGCAATATTAATGCAGTAGTTAAATTTGAAAATAATTTCAATAATCTGAATGAGGAACTCATTACTGAGTTTTTATGCACGTTCGATTCTTTGTGTAAAATGAATGTTGAATATTCAGAATACAGTAATGAAATGCTATTTCGTTTTTTAGATAAATATCCGGATCAGTATTTAGTAAATATGATGAATAGACATCTTTTAAAAACTCAAGCATATATTTTTCAGGTTTTATCTGAACCCGTTAATGATGAATACGATGTTGATACTTTAATAAATAGAATTACCAATTGCCAAGTCGAAGGTTTTGATGAAATAAAGATGAAAACTATTAAGGCATTAGGGAAGTAATCCCCAGTTGCCACAAGTATAAAAAGCGATCGTTCTTTCAAATTTATCCCCGCATAACTTGAAAGTTGTTGTCGGGGAGTTTGCAACTACCAAAGCCAGAAACTTTCAATACATGCAACAATGCGGGGGGCAGCCCTTTCTGGCTTGGGCAGTCATAGACTGCACGTCGGGGCCTCGGAAAAGCTTTCGGAAATGCAGTCCAATCAGTCCAAAAGCAAACAAATGAAGCATTAGGTGGGATCTTAAATTTTGTAACAGGGCTATTTACAGAAAGCACTAAATCTGTAGCAACCGACATTATTGACGAAAATTAAAAATAATATGAAATCAAAAATATTTTGGATTACTGTAATATTTTTATTGTCCTTTATTTTTTTTAGAGGTAAAAACAAAAATAAAAAGTTATTGCAAAATATTGAATATGCCCAAGGTTACGTAATTAAAGTCAGAGCAGGTGTTGTTACAGGTGGAGGTATCCAATTTCGCATTATTGATAGAGAAACCAATTATAATTTATTAATGCCTTGGGGGGTAGAGTGTGAAGCAAAAGTAAAGGAAATGCTTTTAAATTTAAGCAATATTATCCCTTTGGCAGTCATGACCATTTGTTGTTGGTATGTTTCTGGGGCAAAGCCAAAATTTCGATTTTCATACGGAAGATATTGGCAGAGTTCCAAGAAGGATACGATATTATTGAGACCATTAGTGGTGGAATTTTATTTTGTAGGGATAGTTGTTAATGGGATTCAAGATTCGTATATGGAGAGAGCCGTGTCATTAGACTCAATAAAGGGGAGGTATTGTGGAAGAAGGTGATTGACTATGAATTTACCAAGGTGTTGGAGCCAGCGGGTGATGACGGATGCCTTGTTTTGGAACATCCGGTTTATTTAGTTTAGGTGATTTATATGTTTTCTAAGAATTGAATGCTGACGGAACAGAGGAGTGGACAAAATCCATCAAAATGGGAATTGACCAAATCATACCTGAAGATGTATTAAAATTACCTGATGGCTCTCATGTCGTAGTCGGAGACATGATGAAGGTGGCGAATCGTGAGGATGTTCACTTAAACTGGATCCGGTTTTGAGATGGTATGGATTAGAAAATATATACGATTGGATGGAAAGAGCTAACTCAGTTGATGTGGCTGTTGATGGCGGGTTTATCATTGGAGGTGATATATGGAAGGACTATAACGAAGATATTTACTTGGTGAAAACAGATAGCCTTGGTTTCATTGAATGGGCTTTTTAATATGGCGGTGGTTATGCCAACATTGTCAGCGATTGGGGGCAGAATGCCGTGTTTGTGCTGATGGCGGCATAGCCGTCTCAGGGATGGGGATTATAGTTGGAAGTAGTGGAGGAGAACCTTGATCAGATCATCGTAAAAACAGATTTGGACAGTAATGTAATCTGGGAAAACCGTTTTCAGTAGGGTATTGGGGAGGGTTTATTGTTAACGGTCCCGAAGGCGGCATCATGAATTTATGCGCTGATGAGAATGGTCCTATCCTTTACCCGCACAACGGGACAGTGAAATTGAATGGCAAAAGAAACTTTTTTTTTTAGCGAGTGGCATAATTCACGAAATTATACAGTAGCGCGTGTTACACAGAGCGGTGGGTACATGATAGTGGGCAACTTAAACCTTGATGACGGGAGTATTCACGATGACCCCATTTTCGCAGTAGTGACTGACAAAAACGGAAACATCACCAGCGAGTTCACCATTGACTTTGAGAGGCCTGTTGTGAAAGTTTTCCCCAACCCAGCAACAGATTACGTGAACTTTTCTTTTTCAGATTTGAATGGGCAAGGAGAAGAAATGGAATTGAGGATATTCACGGTAAATGGGAAGGGTGTTTATCAAAATAAATTTACTAATTCGATTGCAATACCAACCTATAAAGGAATGGAAGAAAAGGGTATTTATTTTTATGAAATAACCTATAAAGAGAAGCAGAAATGGATAGGGAAATTTCTGGTTAATTAAGGTATTGGCTGTTGTAACCCGCTGGCGCAGGACTGCGTCCTGTGCCATTGCATAATTAATGTTTATTGGTGCAGGCTGTCGTGCCCTGAACTACCCCTCCCATATTTTTTATATTAAAATTTTCAATAAATCGTTTTGATAATTAGAAAGAGGGATTATCTTTGCTCAACGAATTGAACAAACCGATTTTATAATCCAAAACTGAACATGACCATGAACCGATCAAAGTTTACACATTCCCTTCACTGGCGTTTCTGCCACTTTATTTTTTTCCATCTTTTAAAAGTCCGGCTCCTACCCATCCAGCGAAGCTAATGCTTTGTGTTTGGTGGTGAAATAAAGACTTTTATTAACCTACCCCTTTTCGGCACGGACGGTTTTTTTAATTTAATAAATGCCAGCGTTTAATTTTCCTTCAATTAAAACTGGATTAATTTATTTTAATAATCAAAACCGCTACTTGGACATCTACCGAAAGATCCCCACAATCGCTATTGGAAAATTGCACATGGCTTTAAAGGCGTAATTATTTAATTGGCGATTAAATATTGCTGGTAATAATTGAGTTGCCTTATTTATTATTTTATTTTTCAAATGCTGAAGATGCCTGTGATTAAAGGTGTTCTTGTGCTATTTGAAACAATAAAATAAATGTCCTTTTTATTTACTGGAAAACAAAACTTACAAAAAAAAAGAACAGTGTGTAGCTGATTCTAACAGGTGGTTTATTGCCATAAAATATTAATTAAAATAAAAATGGGAGGAGTGTAAATAACCCTTATAAAACAAAAAAGAACAGCCGATTTAATTTATTAAAAAGCAGGTTAATGTTTTTAATTAATCTGCTATTAACCAAACCGATTCTTTAACTAAAAAGATAATGCAAAGTGGAAAATGAATAATTAATAACCGTGAAAAAATTCACCGTTCACCATTTACCATTCACCATTTACCATTCACCATTATCCTGTTGTCCATGAAAAAAGCGATGACACCGTTTTCCCAAAGACAGCACACCTTACACTCTACCACCATGACACAAAGAACAACTTTAATTAAAAAACGAATTTTAGAAAAAATTAAACAGTTTAACGATTCGCTATTAACAATTATAATCCTACTAATTACCACGGCCTTTCCGGCCGTGGTAAATGCACAAGTTTTTTGCAGTATGGCCTGCAACAATTCCGTCAACGTATCGATCCCAGCCGTCTGTGAGGCAGAGATTATATACGATATGATTTTGGAGGGCACTTATAATTCCAACAACTGCTCCCCCAACGGGCCAGGTGCTTTTGAAGTGGTGGTTATGAACCAAGCGGGGGCCGTGCTGCCCACCAGCCCTTTTGTCGATTCAACACATATCGGCAAGACCTTTCTCGTGAAAGTAAAACACATAGGCTCTGGTAACAACTGTTGGGGCAGCATCAACGTGGAAGACAAATTGGCGCCCAACCTGGTCTGCCCTCCCGATGTGACTGTCGCCTGTACCGAGTCTACTGGTGTTGGGGCAACGGGGACGGCGACAGCTACTGACTGTTCCTCCGTCACGTTGAGCTACAACAGCAGCAGCCAAAATTATGGCTGCAATGCTGGCATCGCTGGCAAAGTCGTGCGGACGTGGTCGGCAGTGGATCAATACGGCAATTCCAAAAATTGTATCCAAGACATCAACATTGCGCAGCCTTCCGTCAACGACGTGGAATGGCCGCTCAACCTCGACGATATTTCCGCTCCCTCCCTCAATTGCGAAAACCCGAACATACTCCCATCCAACACTGGAGCACCGACCATCAACGGGCAGCCCATACCCAATGGGTCAGGCTTTTGCAGCATGGCTGTAGATTACGATGACCTGACCCTGACAATTTGTGAGAACAGTTTCAAAATCCTCCGCACCTGGACGGTGGTTTATTGGTGCTCCAGTTCAATTATTACCCACACACAGGTTATTTCGGTAAAAGACAAAACCGCTCCCAATCTGACATGTCCAGCACCTTTGACGGTGGGCACGACCAGTTCGATCCAATGCAAGGCTTCGGTCATTTTGCCTGTCATTGGGATTTCAGACAACTGCTCTTCCAATTTTACAGTAGTCATGAGTACGCCAATGGGCAATGTGGCGGGCAATGGCGGCATCATTCACAATGTGAATACGGGCACTTATTCAGTGACCTACCACGTCATGGACGATTGTATGAACTCCGCTTCGTGCAACGTGGGACTGACGGTGGTAGACGACGATGCCCCGACTGTGATCTGCGATGAATTCACAGTGACCACGCTGAACAACACTGGCGTTGCGATCATTTTTGCTTCCACATTCGATGATGGTACGTACGACAATTGTGGTTATTTCAACCTTTCCGTTCGACGGATGCAAGCGGCTTGTGGCAGCCCGGCCACCTTTGGGCCATCGGTCAAGTTTTGTTGCGAGGACGTGGGGGAAGATGTGCAGGTGGAAATGAAAGCGACCGACACCGCTGGGAATACCAACTCGTGCATGGTCATCGTGCATGTGGATGACAATTCTCAACCAGCAATTCTTTGCCCGCCTGCCGTCACTTTGACGTGCCAACAAGACCCAACTGACCTCAACTTGACGGGCGAACCTCAGACCGTATTGGCCTGTGGAACAGCGAACCTTTCTTTTGGTGACAACGGCAACGTAAACCAATGTGGTGTGGGAACGATCACCCGGACTTGGACAGCTACGGCTGGAAATGGCAATAGCAGTACTTGTAACCAACTCATCACTTTACAGGACAACACGCCTACCAACATCATTTTCCCTCCGGACTATTATGCGACAGGCTGTACTGCACTCAGTGATCTTCAGCCTGAAAACTTACCC
>JAWKLX010000080.1:0-20149 GCA_041392505.1 Saprospiraceae bacterium
TCATTTTTCAAAACACAAGCCTACGATCCTCAACTACTTACGCTTACGTATAAAACATGCCCGGAGGCAAAGCCTATATGTATACCGCTTGCCCGGAAAGCGCCGATGTCCGCTGCTGTTCATGATGGAAAAGATGCAATTACGCTTTAGGTTATTGGTGGTGTCCAGCAGTATTTTTACTTAATTTTTTCAATATCTATGGAAGTGATTTATCTTTTAGGGGGCGTTGCATGAGCCACATCTTTTCTGGTTTTTCAAGCACCTGCACGTAGAAGGTGGAAAATTAACCACAGTTGTTCCTCTGCGATAAAACCCATTATTCCACATTCCCAAAAAACCCTACCTTCACCCAGCAACAAAATTCATTCACTAATAACAATACTATGCGAGCGAAAACTTACCCGATCTTTATAGCCTTGCTTTCCCTGCCCTTTTTCCTTGGCAGCCAAACCCTCAACCTCGATCATTTCAAATCCAAGTCCCCCCGCAACATCGGCCCGGCGGGCATGAGTGGCCGGGTGACAGCCATTGATGTGGTGTTAAGCAACCCCGATGTAATTTATGCCGGCACAGCCAGCGGTGGCCTCTGGCGTTCGACCAGCAGTGGCATTGCTTGGGAGCCAATCTTTGATGAAGCCCCGTTGCAGTCTGTCGGTTCGGTAAAAGTGAACCAGAAAAACCCCGACGAAATTTGGGTCGGTACGGGCGAGGGCAACCCCCGCAACTCGCAGAACAGCGGCGAGGGCATTTACAAAACCATCGACGGCGGTAAAAACTGGAAGCTGATGGGCCTGAAAGACAGCCGCACCATCCATCGCATCATTATCCACCGGGACGACCCCAATACGGTGTTTCTCGGTGTGACTGGTTCGGCCTGGGGCCCCAATGAAGATCGGGGTGTTTTCAAAACGACCGATGGCGGAAAGACTTGGCGCAAGGTGCTCTATGTAAACGACGGCGTCGGTTGTGCCGACCTCATTACTGATCCAACCAACCCGAACAAACTCATTGCTGCTATGTGGGAATATGGCCGCAAACCCTGGACGTTCAACTCCGGCGGACCTGGATCTGGCATCCACATCAGCTTCGATGGCGGCGAGACCTGGGAGAAGCGCACTGACAAAGACGGTCTGCCCGAAGGCGACCTCGGACGCATCGGCGTAGCCATCGCTCCAAGCAGCCCAAACATCGTTTATGCACTGGTGGAAGCCAAAGAAAATGCGCTTTACAAAAGCACGGACGGTGGTTTTAAATGGAAAAAAATGGCCAGCGCCGACAAGGACAACAGCAACGTCGGTAACCGCCCTTTTTACTATCATGAAATATATGTGGATCCTAAAAACGAGAACCGCATTTACAGCATCTGGAGCATCCTTTCCAAGAGCGAGGACGGCGGGAAAACCTTTGAGGAATGGGTCGGCTGGACGGTACACCCCGACCACCACGCCCTGTGGATTTCGCCTGACGACCCCAGTTTTATCATCGAAGGAAATGACGGCGGCATGAACATAACGCACGACCAGGAAGTGAACTTGGCGCTAAAACGGAGAACCTCCCGCTGGCGCAATTTTATCACATCGATTACGACATGAGCATCCCTTACGGGTATGTGTGGCGGCATGCAGGACAATGGCTCTTGGGTCGGCCCTTCGCAGGTGTGGAAGAGCGGCGGCATCCGCAATGCTGACTGGCAGGAGATCTATTTTGGCGACGGTTTCGACGTAGCGATCCGACCGGACAATGGGCGGTATGGGTACGCCATGTCGCAGGTGGCAATGTCGGTTATGTGGATGTTTGGGCCGTGCGCTCAATATCAAGCCCGTCCACCTGACGGCACGGTGCTGCGTTTCAACTGGAATGCGGGCTTTGCCCAAACCCTTTCCACGGCTGGCATTTATTTTGGCAGCCAATTTCTCCACAAAAGCATGGATTGCGGGCAAACTTGGGAAATCATTTCCCCGGACCTTACCACCAACGATACCACCAAACAAAAGCAAAACGAGAGCGGTGGCCTGACCATCGACGACACGGAGGCGGAGAATTTCACAACAGTTATTGCGATAGCGCCAAGCAAGGTAAATGAAAAAGTAATCTGGGTCGGCACCGACGATGGCAATGTGCAGGTGACACAGGACGGTGGAACGACTTGGCGCAATGTAGCCGCCAACCTGCCTGGCGCTAAAGCAGGCAGCTGGATCCCGTACATTGAGCCGGGTAAAACGGCTGGTGAGGCGTTCGTCGTGGTGAACGACTACCGCCGCAACGACTGGAAACCTTATGTTTTTTACACCAATAATTTCGGTGCAACGTTTACCCGCATCGTTGATGAAAACAAGGTGAGCGGGCACGCCTTCGCCATCGTACAAGACCCCGAAGTGAGCGACTTGCTTTGGCTCGGTACGGATCACGGGTTATGGTTCAGTTTTGATTTTGGGAAAAATTGGCAGCGTTGGGACAAGGGCTACCCTGCCGTCACAACTTCTGATTTGAAAATTCATCCCCGGGAACATGATCTGGTAATCGGCACTTTTGGACGGGCCGCTTGGATTTTGGACGACATCCGCCCCTTCCGGGAAATTGCCCGCACGAAAGGCGAGGTACTGAAAAAGGACTTTGCCGTGTTTCCCGCCCCCGATGCCTACCTGGCGCAGTGGGCTTCGGTCGATGGCACCCGATTTACGGGCGATGCCATGTATCAAGGCAGTAACAAAAGCTCGCAAGCCATCATTAATTGTTGGGTAAAACCAGAGGTAAATGAAAAGGAAGATGAAAAATTAGATCAGAAAAAAGGGAAAAAGAAAATGGAAAAAGTGGAGGATAAAAAAGAGGACGATGCAAAAGAGGAAGAGGGTGAAAAAGAAGAAGGTGATGATAAAAAAGGAAAAGGCAAAAAAGATGAAAAAGCAAAAATTTGGGTGATTGATTCCTCTGGTGATACGATCCGAACATTTACGACAAAATTGGATACCGGACTGGTGAAAATATATTGGGATAAAAACCATGATGGCGTCCGTTTCCCCAGCCGTCGTCCTGTAAAACCGGACGACGACATGCCAAGTGGCTATTCTGTTTTACCGGGCACTTATAAATTAGTTATTACTTATAAAGGCCAAAAAGATTCTACCAATGTAACCGTTCATGCCGACCCACGGCTTGATACTTCTTTGGATCAAATGTCGGCCAATCAGGCCGCCTTTAAAGATTTTTATAAAACGGTAAATGTTGCCAACGATGGTTTTAAACGTTTATCCGAATTAAAGAAAAATATTAAATTGGTGGACAGCGCTTTGGCACATGCGCCAGATAGTTTGAAAAAAGAAATTACGAAAATGGGCAAAGCCATTCAGGACAGTATTTCTGTTTTGGAAAAAAAATACATGATGCCTGACGACCTGAAAGGCATCCAGCGTGACCCGAATTTATTGCAAGGCCAATTATGGCAAACCACCAGCTATATCAGGGCTTCTGAGGGCGCTCCCAACCAGTCTGCCCGGATCATGATGAACCAAACTAAGAAGATGGTGGGTGATATTTTAAATGAAATAAATACCCTTTTGGAAAAGGATTTTGCGGAATATAAAACGAAAGTGGAAGGGGTAGATTTTTCTTTATTTGAGGAATTTAAAGTGATAAAAATGGAGTGATGAAGTAATTTTTAAATAATGAAAGATACCCAGAATTTTAGAGGCGACACCTTAAAAAGGAAGGCATTTTCCCAATGCCTTGGCACTTTTCAATATTGAAGTAAAACGTTAATACTAAATGTCAATGGGTATTTTGTAACTCAATTTAAAGTTGAGAGCCTCAACCATCTCATCTTCACAAACCGTTTAAACTCCAGAATTACCAAATGCATAAGCCCATTAAATTATGTATAACACGCTAATTAAAAGTTCTAAAAAAATGAAAAAGCTTTTCTATTAGTTGCCATTGCGTTTCATTTTGTGGAATGCACCCAAGATTCTATCAACCAGATACCTCACCAATTTATAAGGATAAATACGCTGATCAATTGGAGCCGGGTTCTAAGTTATTAAAATCGTGGTATCACTATACCGTCGAAATTATCAACTGGCGAATATGTCAGAAAAGTGTTTTATCCCGACACAAAAACATTGACCCTTTTTACTACTTATAAAGATGAAATGCTATCCGTAAAAATGGGCCGTATAAAAGGAATTTTGGGATGATGGCAAACCAGTTAGTGAAGGAATTTATCTTAACAATAAGAGAATAGGTGAATGGGTGAGCTATTCAGGGAAATATACCAGCAAAGGGCAATATATAAACAATGAAAAATCGGGCCTGTGGATCACCCGTGATTCGGTCGGTAACAAAACTGCCGAGTATAATTACCAAACTGGCCAATTGCATGGAATATTCAAAAAATGGGACGCAGATGGGAAGCTTCTCCGTGAGGGCAGCTATGTTAACGGTAAAATTGATTTGAAGAAGAGCCTACCGCCACAAGTCTTGAGCGAAGAGAAGTATTTAAAGTGGTGGAGCAACAGCCCTATTTTAAAAGCTCAAATTGCGAAAACCTATCAGCAGAAGACCACAAACAGTGCAGTGATACAGAAATGCTCAAATTTATTTATTCCAATATTAAATATCCAGCAAAGGCACGTGAATTGGGATTGGAGGGCATGGTCATAGTTCAATTCGTTGTTGAAAAAGATGGCAGTGTTTCTAATGTTGAGTCAAAACGTGGGATTTGTAAAGAAATGAAAGAAGAGTGTTTACAGATTGTGAATTCCATGTCCACTTTATGGTCACCTGGGTATCAGAAAGGCAAGCCTGTCAGGGTACAATTTAACCTGCCAATTAAATTTAAATTAGAGTAAAAGTCAATTAGAGCATAACGCAAAAAACACCTTCCTACTGATAAAAAATTTTAAAAATAAAACTGCCAAGTAAAATTTATTAAAAATAAAAAAAGGTGTTTGCACTTCATGTGCAAACACCTTTTTTTATTCGATCCAAAGTATTCTACATGGCAGTAATTAACTACATCTTTACTATTTTCTTTTGCAACACTTCATTATTTAATCGAATAGCTACTTGGTAAATGCCAGCGGGAATATTTGAATTAAATTGATAATTAAATTCCTGTTGGCCTTGCTGTACGGTAAAATATTTAGCATCCAATAATTGGCCATTTAAATTAATAATTTCAAGTTGCACCTCTCCAGTGTATGGAGCCGTAAATGAGACGTTAAATTGATCTTTAGCCGGATTTGGATATAACTTTAAATTATTGTCATTCTTTGCGGATATTTCTTCGACATCAACAATATCATCGTGCGGTTTAGCATAAAAAACATCATCCTGTAAATAAATAATATCAGTGTTGCGTCTAATAATGTCCGCTAAAACGGTATTTTTTATTTCAGTTATTTCTTCTGGAGTAAAAGCCGGGTCATTTTCAAAATAAAAGCGATCACCATCCCGCAAGTCTTGGAATTGGTGCGACAAAATAAGTTGCACCGTCGAGCCTAAAGCTGAACCAGGTGCATGGTCTTCGGACAACATACCCACCCAAGGATCGATCGTATTTATGCTGCCGTAGAGCGTTTCCAGATTGTTTTGCAATTCTAAGTCTGAGGTAATATCTGCAAAAGCAGCTACTGGCCCCATCCCGAAATCAGAACGGATGGTATTGTAATCTGGCAACCCTCTTTCCCTTCCCCGGTTAATATTGATGGCCACCAAATCCAGTCCACCTGAGCCCGGAGGGCCAAATAAAAAGTTGCGAACATCGCTGACCACTTTTGTATCAAAGGTTTGTTGGGGTTGCGTGGCCATTCCCTTAAAAAATGGCTCGATGCCGCCCTCATCTTTCACTACAAAAGGGTTAAAAAAAGCATCCTTCAAATCAATCGGACCTACCGCTAATGTGTCGCCATTATTGTCCAAACGGATCAGGTGCCCGTTAAGCAGGGTGTGCCCTAAGCGAAAGGCGGCGGCAGAAAACACATTCATGATATTCGGGTGAGCGTCTTGGTCGTAGCCAGCATAATCTCCAGTTGGTATGCCCAATACGGGCAGCCATTCGTAATAAACAATGGACTGGATATGTGCGTTGACTATCTTTCTGGCCCGTTGATAAATTTCCTCGTCCGTCCAGGTCGGATTAGCCAGCATTAATTCATCGCAAAGGCGGTTATGTTCCCGCACAAACAAGGTATGCAAACAGGTTAAAATCGGCTGTTCATTTGCCCGCACGTCCCCTGCCACAAAATGCTTGGGCATCGGCGCCCCCTCAATGACCATAAATGGAGCATCCGGGTCGACCTCCCCTTCCAACTCACCTGTTAAAGTATTGAAAGGCAACAAGTTACCTGCTGATGTTTTGAGTTTTCCTCCATTGAATGTCCGGAGCCAGTTTGCCCTCGTCTCATCCGATCCATAGACGTTGGAAGCATCGATCCATGCAGTAATATCATTGACATGTGTGCGGGGGTTGCCCATGCCGATTCCGGTTGAAAGATCGTATTTGGAGCGGCGCATAAATATCTCCGCTGTACCCGTCCCGAAAGGGTCAAAAAAGGGGTCATTCATGGGGACGGGGATGGGGATTAGTTCATCCGCCATATCGTCAACCAAGGTAATATCGTGGTCAATGAACTGTCCAAATGCCCAACCGAAATCGCTGATATTAAGCGGGTTGGGCATCATCGCCGATTGATCGTACAGGAAATTACTCACCTCGCGGGGATTGGGGTAATTCACCATGCCTGGTTCTGAAATAAGATCGGCGTAACCGTTGGTGACCACCCTAGTAATCTCGCTGCCGGCTGCGCCCCAATTGGGATGGGTGAGGTTGTTCATACTCCCATCGTAGGTGCGATTTTGAGCTTGGGAAATAAGTGATAGATGCAGGAAGAAAATAGTAACAATTGGTAAGATTGATTTCATAGTCTAAGGTTTGAGATGCGTTTTAACAAGTTAAAAATTACCACGGCTTTGGGCGCAGCTATTTTTTGATGTTTGCAAAATTGATTGAGGTGCTAATATAACATTTAGAGATAAGATTATTGGATAGATTTGCGGAGATTCTAACAATTGTCATTTTTATGGCAGAGAGAAAAAATGCGCTGATTTATTGTCTTCTATTGCCGAATTAATCGGCTGATTCGTTGATCCATTTCACCACACTATATGAATCATGTCGAGGCGTATCAGAAGTGAAAGAACCTTTCTGTATATTGATTAGGAGGAGTGCTTTATTGGCAGACATAATAATTTTTGACCATTTTTAAATTTGTGCATTATGCGAAATTATAATGATTGGCTATTATACAATGTAAAGAAAAGTCATATACCGCAAGTACTAAAATGACCTTGTTCTTACAATAAAATAGGGCTTTCTCATAAAAGTCGAATAAATGCATTTAGCCAGGTAGATATTTGAATCAATTTCTATTTTTTATGAGAAAGCCCTTTACAATAATATTAATCTCCCCTTTTTTAGATTAGACTTTTCATTTCCATAAATTAATCCTTCTTATGTATTATTTTTTTCACAATGACGCCTCTTTTTTATATTTGATTTAATTATCCGAAAGGTTAATTACAATTTGATTTAATCACTTTTTATTAAAAACCGCTTTTTACATGGAGGGCATGAGTTTTTAAAATTTCTCAAAAATACTTATTTAATCTTCCTAACTAAATTCTATATCCTGCCAGAATTGGCAGTTTGTCGAATTTTAAACCGATCATTTTGTAGTAGCCGATGCCCAAATTACTTTTGGAAAAAATATAAAGGAATGCCAACATTTCAAAGGATAGAGCCAGCAAAACCCTTGCAACACTTGATTCAAGGTTATTGGCAGATTGAGACAGGGAAGGACCCAGAGTTCTTAGACTTGGTGCCAGATGGTTTTCCAGAAATCGCCATCCTGTTACAAGGTAAAGTTAGTATGCAGTCCTTTGGTTCGGAAAACGTAGAAATGCCAAGGGCGGGAGTTATTGGCCAGT
Source organism: Saprospiraceae bacterium (assembly GCA_041392505.1). Classification (GTDB taxonomy): domain Bacteria; phylum Bacteroidota; class Bacteroidia; order Chitinophagales; family Saprospiraceae; genus UBA6168. The sequence continues at coordinate 7,984 of JAWKLX010000080.1, forward strand.
TGACCACTCGCTTCCATTCGTACTTGCACCCCTATACCAAAGTTTTGTTTATCAAAATGTACCCGTGGACACCAAAGTTGTTGTTTAAACATCCTATTTATTTATTAAACAACAATGTCATAGAGTTAGAGTTGTTGACAGCCGACAAGCTATTTAGGCAGCTTATTATTGATATTGGCAACCTCGACCAATTGCAAAAGGCAGCCCTATTGTTAGATGCTTATTTCTTGAAAAAATTAGCTATTATCAAATTAGACTCACCCTTTCTGATTTTTTCAATCCAACAAATTTTTCAAAGCAACGGAATGACCAGCATCGATTCGCTCAGACAAAACATACACGCCAGCCGCCGTTATGTCGAAAAGCTCTTTAAAAACAGCATTGGCGTGACGCCCAAACAATATGCACGCCTAATCCGGGTGAAAAAGGCAAGTATCATCATGTTGCAAGAAAGTTTTTGTGGACAGGTTTCAACCGTAGCGGCAGAGCTTGAATATTATGACCAGAGTCACTTCCTAAAGGATTTTAAATCAGTTGTGGGAATGACACCAACTCAATTTCTCCAGCATCAATTTGAAACGTCGATAATCGGGAAAGAACAATATTTAGGGCAATGGGACTATTCGTGAGACTGATATATATAAGCCAAAAACCTAATGTAGGTTCTACTTGCAGCGAAAGTGGCTCCTTCACGTAGTATTAAAATTTTCTTAAAATTTAATTTACGGACTCAACCATTCCCCCCTTAAGTTGTTTTTTAAACGTGATTTGAAAATTTCTGAGATGAATAAATTGATTTTTTAATTTTTTTTCTTTGATTCTTGATTTTTTACGTAAAATTGCATCAGATTTGCAGTAGGTGTTAAAGTGACTGCAAAACAAAATAATTTCAAACGATAACTCCGGTTCTAACGAACCTTAAAGATAATTAGAGAGAGCGTGTTTTTTAAAGTGGCCTTCTGATATGGAAGGTCACCTTTTTTTTGTCCTCTATCCAAGGTTTTGAACCTCGGATTTGCACTGAAAATTCATTCTTGGTAAATGCTCCAAGGTTCAAAAGCCTCGGTTCTTTCGGGGAAAACCAACAATTAAGACTGGTGGTAAGTAGCTACAAAAAAATAGGTGGCTGCCTAAAAAAGCAACCACCTATTTTTTGTTGAACAACAAATTCTATTTAGTAACGGTCAAATAATAACTTCCCGTTTTACGCTAATTCTTTTGACCTTATTTTTTACTTTAAAATCAGTTCCCGAAGTAAATTCGGGACAGGCTATAGTATCAACAATACTCCTTCTTTTAAAGTAAATCTAAGATCAAAATAATTTCCCCTAAAATCGTGAACTTATTATTTGACCGTTACTTAAGCCAAACTTCTCGCCCTTTCTACATCCATATCAACTGCTTCCTCAGTTTTCATAAAATAAACAGTCATTATTAGCGATACAATAAAATAACTTGCCAATAAATAAATTATACTGGGGGTAAATGCTGACATTCCAAACCAATCATTTCCCTGCCACCAAATTAATCCAAGCCCAAAAATAGTACGAAATAATTCGGTTAAAATAGCATTCTTCGATTTATCCATTAAGGTTGTATAACTAAATATACTTACCATCAAAAAAGCACCATAAATAAACATATCTGGCATTCCGATCTCCGCTATATTGTTGAATAAATAAAACATCAACGCAAAAGTGACCAACATTTGAAACCAAGACCAAGCCAGCAATTTATTGCTGGGGTTTGAATTATACTTTTCAAAAGTAGACATGTCTTCCACTATTTTTACTGGGTATTTTTCAGCCACATCTGCCGGCCGATAGCCCGTAGGTTTAAACCAAAGGATAAACTTTTCTTTCCAACTTTTAGTGCGCCAAGCATCATGGAACAATAAAGCGAAATGTTGCCAATTAATTAAAATAGGGTTCCAAGTCTTAGCAGGGCGTTTAACCCCATAAACCGGTTCAACTTCTTCAAGCTCCGGTTGAAATGTCCCAAATATTTTATCCCAAATAATAAATACTTGGCCGTAATTTTTATCTAAATATTCTGCATTCATGGCATGATGCACCCGATGATGAGATGGCGTTACTAAAAAATATTCTAACCAGCCCATTTTACCAATTAGGCGGGTGTGGTACCAAAACTGGGCAAAGAGGTGTATTGGAGCAACGATGGCTACAACTTTTGCCGGAACTCCCAACAAAGCCGCCGGCAACATTAATATGGCGAATATTGAAAATATTTGAGAGATGCTTTGACGAAGGGCACAGGAAAGGTTAAAGTCTTCGCTGCTGTGATGAATAATGTGTCGATTCCACAAGAAATTGATTTCATGCTCCCAGCGGTGCATCCAATACCCGGCAAAATCTTTTGCCACAAAGGCGATAATGACCGCTAAAGCTGAAGTTTCCAAATCGAATAATGCCACCTTATCTACCAGCCAACTGTAACCGACAATAGCAACCCCCAAGCCCAATACATCCTTTATCGCATTGGTATTTCCTGAACTAAGGCTGGAGATCACATCCGCCCCCCGGTTTACTTTTTTGCCCAACCTCTGAGCTGCTATTTGCTCAATGATAATCAGGCTTACAAAAAACGGAATGGCGTAGTTTAAAACTTGTGCATACGTTTCCATAATCAATATTTGAATGACAAGAAAAGATTCGAGTAGAATAATCGTAAATGTAAAAAGGTTTGACCACGGCGACAAATTTAATCAAGAGCCAAATTGCGCATCCAAATTTTGAGTTTGTCAAAATGACTGTCCGTTTTCGGACAAAAAAATATCGATTTGTTCATTTTTAGGTAAAACAATACCCAATGCAATAACCGTATAATATTGATGTTCAATACTTTAGATGTATTGGCATACCCGTTGAAATAGATGAGTAGAAATTACCCGACTTTTTTAAATTTTTAAACAATGAACAGTATTCAGCAAATAGAAGTCAAGTCAAACGGTGGATTGGAGTTTATGAAGATCTATGGAATAACGCTCGTGTCTGCTTTCGTTTTAATGTTTGTGATACAATTTAGAATGAATACCATAGACATAAATCCACCTGCTGAAAACACCCACGAAGAACTTGAACTGCCTGCACAAACACCATCACCAATGGCTAATGCTAAAGATATTTTACCCCTCCGTAAACTGAAAAATATTTTTGTTAACTTATCCTTTTAGAGAATTTTGAGAGATGACTTTTGAATGCCAGTGTATCCTTTTCAGATGCACTGGCATTTTTTATTAAGTAAAATACCAGTATAAAACTCCTGTTCTTACTCTTTTTTTCATTCTTTTGAATTAAATTCAATTAACAACTTATGTCAATGTTCATCGATATCAATTGCGACATGGGCGAAAGTTTTGGCCAATACGAAATTGGAAACGACACCTCCATATTGCCATATATCACGTCTTCCAATATTGCCTGCGGCTTTCACGGTGGTGACCCATTTCATATTGAAAAAACCATTAAACAGGCTATCAATTATGGCGTACAAATTGGGGCGCACCCCTCTTATCCTGATTTAAATGGATTCGGGAGAAGGTATATGCAAATCGACCAATCGGAATTAAAAGCAATAATTAAATATCAAATAGCTGCAATAAAAGGGTTAGTAGAAAGTCTGGGAAGTACACTAAAATATGTAAAACCACATGGTGCACTATACAATCAAGCGGCGAAGTCCGAAACAGAATCAAGGGTTATTATTTCTGCATTAAGAGAAATGGATGAAAAATTATTTTTAATGGGATTGGCAGGAAGTCTCACAGAAAAAGTTTGCAAAGAAGAAAACATAAAATTCATTGCAGAGGCTTTTGCCGACCGGAAATATGAAAGTAACGGAACTTTGATGTCAAGGGCCAAAAAGGGATCGGTCATTTTTGACCCAACCACTGCCGCTGCGCAGGTATTGTCAATTGTATTAGACAAATGTGTTGTAACTGATGATGGAGCCAAAATACCAATCCACGCCCAAAGTATCTGTATTCATGGAGACAATCCCGCTGCAGTTGATATTTTAAAAAAAATAGACAGTGAATTTATTAAGCACAATATTCAAAAAAGAAGTTTTGCCATATGATAGATTTTAAACCCTATGGCGACTCGGCTATATTAATTAATTTTGAACAAGTCATTGACAAAACCATCAACGATAAAGTAGTTTTTATTTCTAAAAACATTGAAAATACAAGCATTCCTGGATTATTATATTGTTTGCCGGCTTATTGCTCCATAACAATTGGCTACGACCCTTCACAAATAAAATACATTTTATTAATTGATTTAATAAAAAGAATAATAGAACAAAAACAGGAAGAAAAAATAGAAATTAACGCTCGTAATTTTTTAATCCCCGTATGTTATGAACCTCCTTATGCACTTGATTTAGCAGACCTTTCAAGCCAACTGGCCATCTCGCAAAAAGAAATAATTGAATTACATTATTCACAGGTTTACCAAATTTACATGCTAGGTTTTTTACCAGGCTTTCCATATATGGGCATTCTTCCAAATAATTTAAATTGTAGAAGAAAAGAAATCCCTCGCAAAAAAGTAAATGCAGGTTCAGTTGGATTAGCGGGTTGTCAGACAGGGATTTATCCAATTGACGCCCCTGGTGGCTGGCAAATAATAGGACGAACGCCCGTACCTATTTTTAATCAGAAAAACGAATTTCCATTTTTATTTCAAGTCGGCGATTCGGTAGAATTTTATCCAATTTCTATTAATGAATTTGACAATTTGGAAAAGGATTTGAGCAAAGGAAATATTGATTATAAAGATTTTCATGGCTAATATAAAAATACATATCATAAAGCCGGGCATGTTGACCTTAATCCAAGATGCAGGTCGTCAAGGAGCTCAAAAACATGGTGTTCCAAACGGTGGTGCGTTAGACAAATTGGCTCAACATACTGCTAATTGGTTGGTAGGCAATCCACTGAACAACCCTGTTTTAGAAATTACGATTATGGGTCCCATAATAGAATTCGAAGGGGGATGTCAAATTGCGATTACAGGGGCTGATATTTCACCTACCATAAATGGATCATCCGTTTAAATGAAACGTTGGATGTAAACAATCCACTTTTTCTTATGGTAAATTGATAAATGGATGCAGGTCTTATTTAGCAATAGGTGGCCAATGGAAAATAAATAAATGGTTAGATAGCGGGAGTGCAGCTGTTTTTAGCGGAAATGAATTAGTTGCAGGGAGTATGTTGCAAAAAAATCAACAAATTGAAATTGATACGCACCCATTTATTCCAATAAAAAAGTTACTGAAAACAAGGCTAAATATCCTGATGGTATAGCGATCATCCGTGTATTGGTAGGACCTGAATTTCACCTGTTTTCTCGTGAAATAATTGGTCAGTTTTTTAGCACGACCTACTCCGTTTCAAAATGATTCCAACCGAATGGGTTATCGTCTTGAACAAAAACTTCACCTTTATCAGCCCAATGGAGAAATGATTTCTTCTGGTACAATACCCGGAACTATTCAAATCACCAGCTCTGGTCAGCCAATTATTTTGTTGGCAGATGCCCAAACCATTGGGGTGGCACTCGAATCGCAAACGTCATCTCAGCAGATATGGATAATTTAGCGCAGTTAAAACCGAAGGACTAAATCAGGTTTTCAATTGGTCACTTTAGAAGATGCCTATACAGCATTAGAGGAAAAAAATAAATTAATACAATTTTTAAATACCTAATCAAATGAAATTGAATCACGAAAGTATGGGGGTTTCTCAATTTCCCAACCTTGATTTTTCTAATAAGAAAATTAAACACCTATCTATTTACAATAACCATATTGAAATCCTTCCTGAAGAATTATGGGAATTGGAGACAATTAAAAACATTGAATATTAGCGCTAATGACATCTTAAATATTAATTCTAAAATCGGCAATTTTAAAAAACTAAAAATGCTTGATCTTGGCCATAATAAAATAAAGGAATTACCAGAATCCATCGGAAAATTAAAATCATTAAATTCTTTTTTATACCTGAGCAATAATAAGTTAGAGCGACTACCGAATTCAATTGGGAAACTGAACAAATTAAAATACTTAAACGCAACTGACAATTTATTAAATGAATTACCTAAAAATATAGGCAAATTAAATTCTCTTGTCGAATTACGATTATACAACAATAAAATAAAAAAGCTACCTAAAAGTATTTGTTCACTGAGTAATTTAAGAGAAATATATTTAATGAATAATCAAATTGAATCGATTCCGAAAAATTTTGGCCAGCTTAAAGAGCTGCGTATATTGGATTTGGAAAACAACGCCCTGCCCTACTTACCCAATTCAATTGGAAAACTAAAAAAGCTCCGTACTCTAAATTTGAGAAACAATAAAATAACTTTCTTACCCGACATTTTTGGCCGAATGTCACAATTGCAAACGATAGATTTAAGAGCCAATCAATTGACAACCCTTCCAAAGTCACTATTGAATTTACCTCGATTAGAAAAGCTCGACCTCCGCTGGAACAAGGAATTAAAGCTACCAAAATGGATCAAAAAATTGGAATCAAAAGGATGTCTTGTTTATTATTGAAGCTGTACGTTTTCAAAACACATACCGTCCAAGATTGGACAATTTAGATTGCCTCCCCTACCCCATTTATTAAACAACAAACTATCAATCAATTAGTTATGACGAATGGCATAACCATTGATATTTTAAACGATCCCCATTTAATCAAATCTATATTCACTTAATTTCTAATCCTAAATACACAAACCCATGCCTCACATAGCAATACCTATCCCGCCCGGCAGGGGCAAACAAGACATCGAGATTGAAATGACCATCAATGGTGAAAAGCAACAATTGCAATACCGGGTCGAATTATTTTATTGGACAGATTGTTCGTTACCCATAGTCAGCCGGGTCGAATGCATCCGGAATATCCTGAATGATTATGACCAAGATTGGATGCTTTATTTTATCGGCGAGCCAAATGATGATTTTGTTCCAATCACATTTGTCAAAAGAGAAGATTGGGCAAAGAAGCGGAAAATGTTGGTAGGCATGTGATGTTAAAATAAAAAAGGGAGTAGATTGACTCCACTCCCTTTTTTAAATTGAATGTATTTATCATTCTTTTTCTATTTCCTTGTCATCGGCCTTATTTTCTTTTACCTTCAATATATGGTCGATAATTTCTGGTAATTGTTCGGCACCGATGCGTTTGGATAAAATGGTTTTATCTTCATCCAAAACATAAATCTGAGGCGTAGAACGAATATCATAAATTGTTTTATACCGGCTACGATGATATGGATCCACGGTGTTCCAAAATACATCCATTTCTTTTTCAGAAATAAAAGTCCAGCATTTATTCACATCTTCCATCGAGAATTTCCCTTCGTCATCACGTGTCACCAATCTCGTACAGATAGCAAATACTGCCACTCCTTTTTCCTTATAGTCCTTTGCAAATTTTACCATTTCGGGCATGGATTTTTTGCAGTGACCACATTCTGGATCCCAAAAAAATAAAACGGTTATGGGTGATTTGAAATCATGTAATTGAATCGGGCTGCCATCCTGAAATTCCATTTGGATGTCGGGAGCAATTTTACCGATCAGGAGTGGTTCGAGTTTATTGGCATTTTCAACGATCTTTTGCAACTGTTCCTCATCCGTCCATGGAGCTTGTCCGGTTTCGTAATATTTTTTGGCAATATGGACATACACCGCATCCATCCCAACGATTTTGGATTTGGCGTATTCGTTTAGGAAATGAATGAGGTAATATTTAAAAGTCTCCTCTGAAGGCCGTGCTTTTTCCAACACCTTATCCACTGCAATTGACAGGGAATCAGGATGTTGAACCGTCATTTTTTCTATAAAATGGCTGACCTTATTGAATAAAAATGGCGTTCTGACCATGCGTGGATCACCCAAATCGGTATTGTCGAACCAATGATCCCGCATCCAATAAAAACGCAGACGCTCCTGTTCTTCTTTTGTACCTGGAACCTCGGGAATGTCCAATGGCAAATTGGCTTTTATGATAGCCGCTGTCAAAGTTTTAGGATATTTGGTAATGATGCTCTTTTGATAATTCCTGACTTGCTCGTCAATCGCTTCCAATTGCTCTTCGAATTTAGCCTTCTTTTTTTCATCCGTAGCATCGTTCATTTTTTGCTTCAATTCATCTGCCTCAGGTCTTTTGCTACTTAGAAAATTAAGGTATTCATAAAACAGCTTATTGTCCTGTGATCCTTCAATTTTCATGTTGGCATCCATTGACTCCATTTTTGTATCCAAAGTCAACCACTGCTCATTTTCATTGATCAATATTTGAAAAAATTTATTGTCAGGTGGAAGGACGATCATATAAATACCGGGGTCGAGTTTTTCATTTCCCTCAAAATAGTACCGGCCGTCCGCCTCTACATAAGCGGTATCTTTGATGTATTGTTTGTCACCATAAAAATAGCCGAGGTACAGTTCGCCCTTTTCAAATCCGTCTACATTCACTTTTATCTGATAGCCGATATTTTGGCTAAAAGCCATTGTTGAGGACGTCAGTGTGAATACCAAAATGAGAATAAAGGAAACAAATTGGAATGGCAAGCAATCTAGTTTGTGAAATTTCATAAACAGGGATTCTTTGTGAAAATTAATTGATAATTCAAGGTCTACAAAACACAAACCATTTATTTACAGCGATTTGTGTTTTTTGAATGTTAGGTATTGAGCCGATGCTCAAAAATCACCCATGATAACGTTTTTGGAAAGGGGGATGTTTCTCCATTTTTAAAGAGAAATTTTTGCCAAAAATACATAGCATGGATGATGGCTATAAGTTAAGAAAAGAAAGGAACTGGAGGCTATTATCCTTGCAATTTGAAAATAAATAATCTGAACAATCATCAACCCTTATACATGCGGGCCGAATGGATGTCGGAGCTTTTGCTTTCGATCTGCTCGGCCCGTCAGGGTTTCAAAGGGGAGGCGTCGGTTTGAAAACCGACGCCTCCCCTTTGAAACCCTTGGAGGAACACGTTGAGAAATTGCAAAAAGCTAATTTCACCCTGTTCCGCAATTTAATAATTTTCAAGTAGCAACTTTACCAGTTACCCACAACAAAAAACGTCATTTCAAAAGAAATGACGTTTTCATTGATCCATATTTAGAGATCGTTAACGTATTACATCTTGTTGGCCGAGGTGAACAAACGATCCCAATTGATGCCATTGAACATGTTCCCATTTTTAGTTGAAAACCAGATAAATAATGGCTTTCCTACTATATGATCCTGTGGAACAAAACCCCACACCCGGCTGTCCTCGGAATTATGGCGGTTATCCCCCATCATCCAGTAGTAATCCATCTTGAAGGTATAAGAAGTTGTTTCGGCTCCATTGATGAAAATTTTGCCATCTTTTATTTCCAGTTTATTCCCCTCGTAGACGCTAATGACCCGTTTATAAAAATCAATATTGTCCACATTAATGTTGACAGTCGCCCCTTTTTTAGGAATGTAAATTGGGCCATAATCATCAACCGTCCATCCTTTTGTGATTTTTGGGTTGTGTGGGAAAAGGTGGTTGGGGTTGGAATTGGGCGGCGTCAAAACTTCCACTGTTATATCATCTCCCCAAGATTTTATTTTTTCCCGCTGCTCTTCATTCAGAAAATAAATGCCTTGCTGCGGATAGCTTTCCTCCAAATTGACGCCCATTTCATCCAGCTTTTCCGCATTGATCCCACTTGGAGAAATGACCCGGGTAAGAAACTGCATTTTGGACGGGTTTTCAGCTGCTTCCCCATTGATATAAACTTGGCGGTTAATGATTTGCAGGCTATCCCCCGGCAAACCAATACACCGTTTGATATAATGATCTTTCTTATCGATCGGCCTTACGACGAGCGGGGCATTTCCATTTTTGATATCTCTCAACCTTTGAGGTGAAACAGCTCCTCTTCGATAATCATTGATGCTCCAAGTCCTTTCGGGAAATACATATACGCTATCCCCTTCGGGGAAATTAAAAACAACCGGGTCGTACCTTTCTATTTTGTCAATGGCTGGCAAGCGGTAGAATGGCAAATTGGGTTTTGAAATATAGCTCTCCGCATCGAGACCGGGAATCCGGTTGTGGAGGAGCGGCAGCATCAGCACTGTCTTTGGAGTACGAATGCCGTAATGAGCCTTACTTACAAAAAGGAAATCCCCCACTTTCAACGAACCTTCCATCGAAGAAGTCGGGATGGTATATGCCTCAATCAAGAACATGCGGATGAACGCTGCAGCAAAAACGGCAAATATGATGGCTTCGGCCCATTCCCTCGTGGCATTTTTCTGATACGGGTTGGTGCGCATCAGCTTTTTTAATTCACGGGTGTTGCCCTCTTTTCTGGCTTCCGCCATTTTCTCAAAAAACTCTCGCTCCATCTTTAAGGCTGGCCCGAGGTATTTATCGTTTTTATCTTTTCCGATCTGGTAAAAAATAATTGCTGGATAGACAACTGCTAAAGCGCTATGTATAAAATCATACTTGCCAAAAGAACGGACCAAGTCCACACAAAGGCCAACAAAAATAAAGATGTTGACAATCGGCACGAGCAACCAAGCTGCATGGGCACTGCTACGGCCCACCAATTTGCACATGACAATAAAATTCAGTCCGGGCACCAAAGCTTTCCAACCATCTTCTCCTGCCTTTTCAAACAGTTTCATCATGGTGACGCTGAAAAGAATATAGGCGACCAACAAATAAATTAAAATAGCCATTTTTAATAAATAATTGAATGATTGGATGATGGAATGTTAGAATGATTAGTCCGTCCATTTGTACTATTATTCATTCATTTATTCATTCTTCCATTCACTCATTGTTTCAGAAAGCGGCAAATATAGCTCAAAAAGAAAGTTTAAAAGATCAGAAAGGATAAAAAGGCAGGATCATTCGACAAAGCCTGAAATAGAAAGCTTTTCAGGCTTGCGCTGGTTGCTAAAAAAGACGGTTATTTTTTTATAAAAAAAGCCGGGTTTTCGGGCATCGTATTCAATTTTTATCAATCCCTCCTCACCGGGTGCGATGGCCTCTTCCTCCCATTCGGAGGCAGTACAGCCACAAGTAGAGCGCACATTATCAATGATAATAGCCTCTTCTGAAGTGTTTTTAAAACGGAAGTCAACCGTTGCTGGCACATTTAATTTCAAGTCGCCAAAATCATGATCCACTGGTGTCAGCCACTCAACTACGGAATCGGTTTGAAAAGAGCATAAAAAGAGAAAAATAAAGAGGAAATGGTTCATCATGAATATTTAAATTTTCAACGGAAACGAAGCGCCTATCAATCAAGAGGAAATTTGGTCAATTGTGAATATTAGGTCATTCTCTATTTTCCAAAATTTCCCAGGTATGATCCGCTAATAACTTGACAGTCGCTACAAAGGTAAGTGTATTGGATCTACCCCATTCAGTAGGTGCGACCATCGATAAAATTTGCTCATTATTATCTCTCTGGTAAAGGTGGTAAATGTGATTTATCAATGGTTTGAAATTCATTTGGCATTGATAAATCTGCTCCGATATTTCGATCCGTTTTTGAATAGCCCTTGCTTGAACGGCCAGTAAGTCAATTTGCTCCTTGATTTGGTTGAGTTGCATGTCTGTCTGCTCATACATGGCCGCAACAGCCAACCCCTTCATCCGCCCTTTATCGATCGGTTTGACAATAGCCCCACCGACCGTATGCGCATAAGGTAAATTGTGGGGCGATTCCGTGATCTTGTCTTTATCAATGGGATTTATGAATTCTTTATCTGTCATGATAGGTTCAATAATTTGTTTACGAATAGCCGAAACTGTAGTTTCGATATTTTTTTTGTGGATTTTGAAGGATAAAAAATATCAAGTTTGACTACTCAGGCTCTAAAAATGTTAACACGCAAGTTCCAAACCTTCAAATTTAGAAATAGTTTTTTCTCAAATAATCTGAAGCGGATCAAGCCCCATTTATCAAAGTAAAGGTATGATGTAAGAGATATTTTGAGTAAAAAAGCTTGATGGATGATTTTCTTTAAATCAATAATTACATTGCAAGAAATCATTAGATGAGTAATTAATTTTCATAATAAAACACTACAACTTTACTATTAATCACG
>JAWKLX010000081.1:0-17323 GCA_041392505.1 Saprospiraceae bacterium
TTGGGGTATAGCGCCAACGGAGATGTACCCTTTGCAGCTAACGTTGGAGTTGGAAATAGCTGCCGATTATTTGCAACTGTACCCACTTTCAGAAATAGGGGAGGCGAGTGAATTTCAAATAATCCTACCTGAAAGTCCAGGGCATTTTTTGGTCAATATCGATCAATTGCAAGACCCAACCGTTTGGTTCGGGATAGCTGCCATAGAAGGGCCTCTGGCCAGCACCGGATCAGTTGAACCAACAATTTCAGTGTACCCAAATCCCAGTTCTAAAATGGTTTTTGTTAAATGGCCAGCGAACCTACAGATGGAACAAATGGAGTTGGTTGCGGCTAATGGGAAGATACTGAACACTTGGAAAAATGAAGGAAAAATAGGTTTACAGATTGATGTGGCCGATTTGCCGAAAGGCATTTATTTTTTGAAAATGCAGAATGGGGAAAGAGTGTTTGTCGAAAAATTAATGGTGGATTAAAGAGTAAAATGAAACCAGCTTCTCCCGACACTGTTGGTAGAAGCTGGTTTCATTTTACTCAACAATTTTCTATCTCCTTGGGTACACTTTATTAATGGCTTCCATTTTCGAGGTCACGTGCAGCTTTTCGTAAATGTTGTGGCAGTGGGACTTGATGGTTTCCAAAGAGACGTTCAGTTCGTCGGCTATCTGTTTATACAGTTTTCCTTTAGACAACAATTTCAGCACCTGCTGCTCCCGGTTGGTAAGTACTTGTTCAAATGGGTTCGCAATTTCTTTGGTAGGTTGCTGGAAAGAGGCGACGACCTTTCTGGCAATTTGTGCGCTCATGGGTGAGCCGCCATCGTGGAGTTCGCGGATCGCATCCAAAATTTTAGTGGGATTAGTGCTTTTGAGGAGGTAGCCGCTGGCGCCGGAGGATAGGGCATTGAAAATTTTATCGTCGTCTTCGAAGACGGTTAGGATCATGAACTGAATTTTGGGGTATTCTTTTTTCAGGGTTTTCATGACCTCGATGCCGTCAATTCCCGGCAGGTTGATGTCAACTAAGACGATGTCTGGCTGATGTTTGGGGATGTCCCGTAGTGCGGATTCCCCGTTAGAGTAGGCTTGTTCGCAAATAAATCCAGGGGTTGCATTTAGCATAAACTGGAGCACTTTCCTGAACTCCTCCACATCTTCAATAATGGCTATTTTGATGGTTTCCATAAATGATTAGGATTTTTCTAAAATTGTAAAAAAAGTGAATTTAATAGGTAATCCCAATTCCATGTACGCTTCAAGGGGAAAAATCAAACAAATGGGGGATATATAATGGAGGCTGTCTTGTTATATTAGCGTTTTCTAAAACCCTATCACTCATGTGCTTTAGATTTATGCCTCTAGATCAATCGCTATGATGATATAAACTACAAAAACTGATGGCGACTACACCTGAAAAAGCAACTGCTATTACATTTACTTCAACTGATCTTGGTGATAGTAGACTGCCTATCACCACTTTTAGTAAATCTGCCCTTATAAGTTGGCTGAATTCAGTTCAAGGTTCAGAAATTGCTGTGTTCTTTGGCAGCGAAAATGACGCCTCTGTCCGTTTAATCTTAGCTGAAAATTCTGCATCAGGAGTAAGTGGTTCTAATCATTTGGAAAGTGCTTCACTGCCTTGCCCACCATATTGCAAAACTTAGAAACTTGAAATATTTATTTATTTTAATTGGAGGATGGGTAATTGGGATTTGCACTGCGAATTCGCAGGAAATAAATCCCTTTATCCATCATCTTACGGTAGAAGATGGGTTGTTGCAGGCAAGGAATGATTTTGTTTATAAAGACTCGATGGGGTTTGTTTGGATCAGTTCCTTAAATGGCTTAAATGTTTATGACGGTAAAAAGATAAGGACCTTTCAGCCAGATTTTGAAGATACTACCTCCATTTTTGGGCAGAATATTCAAAGCCCATTTTTTGAAACTAATGATGGGGATATTATTTTTACCACTTATGAAGGAATTAATATTTATAATAGGAAACATGACAGTTTTAGCCATGTAGTAGTACCTGATAATCTTCATTTTTATTATGCATTTCATCTGGATCCAGAAGGCAAATTATGGTTTGTAAATAATACTACTTATCTGTATACACTCGATTTATTTACTTTAAAGCTGGAGAAATTAGATAGTTTTCCAAGCAATATTTATCGAGTTACTCCTTTGTTAAATACAAATGGTTATATTTCAGAATTATGGGCTTTTTCATTTCAAGAAGCGGGTGTTCATATATTCAGGAAACAAGGTGAGCAATTTATCAAAGAGCATCATTTTGGTGATGATTCCCAAACCCCACTTTTTTTTAGTCAAATAATATTTGAAGACCATAACAATGTTTGGTGCGCAACTGAAACGGGACTTTATTCCTACAACCAAGTGGATAAAACTCTGACACAATTCAACTTGCCGGATGTAATTAATTCGGAAGCGAATGCAGTTGCTTTTTTAAATAAAGATACCATATTAGTCGGTTATGAAAATATGGGGCTGTATTTCTTTAATAAAAAAAAGAAGACCTTTATATCGAATATAAGCGCAGATATTACAAACCCCAACAGTCTTTCGTCAAGTAATATTTCTCAAATATACGTGGACAATGAAAAGGGAATATGGTTGTCCATTCCGGGTATTGGCGTCGACTTTTTTAACACAGAAAAAAGTCAGTTCAGTTATTTCAAAATTGAAAACCCTATTTCAAAATTTAATTTAAATGAAACGCCCGTGCCAACGGGCATCGTGGAAGATGCAAATGGTAATATTTGGTGTGCAACTATGTCCAATGGCTTGTATATTTTAGATAAAAACAAAAAGCTACTCAAACATTTCACGACAGAACAGAACAATGATCATAGACTCTTGTCCAATAGGGTCATATTTATTTATAAAGATCGAGAACAGCGGATTTGGATGGTTTCTTGGGAAGGGATTATGGTAATCTATCCAAACGGGGAAAGGGATGTTATCAAAAATGATAGTTTTCATTTTTTGCGTGTATACCAACTGGAGGATGGCAGGATGTTGATAGGTTGTTTAGAGGGAGGCATTTTTGAAATAAAGCAAAAAGCTGAGCATAAATTTGAAATTATCTCTATTCCAGGAATATCCAGGGTGGATGCCTACACAACCTTATGGCAAAGTAGTCAAGGGCTTCTTTATTGTTGCCGGGACGTTTCGGATATATTAATCATGGACCCTGCAAAAGGTTATAAAATAGTTGGGGTAATCCCATTGTCAGGTGAATCGGAGGCATTTTATGAAAATAGAGTAGATGGTTCTATCTGGATTGCGAACAGTTCAGGTCTCGTACGATTAAGGAAAGGGCAAACAGATGGTGACGGTATGCGTTTTTTTACGGAAAAGGATGGCCTGCCTGACCGGGTTATTTACGGTATCCTGCCCGACCGAGATAGTATTTTGTGGGTTAGCACTAACCGGGGAATTGCCTCTTTCAATATGTTTAACTTCAAGGTTAGGCAATTTGGATTGGCCGATGGGCTACCATCTTTGGCCAATTCATCATTGGCGTTTACCAAATTGGAATCAGGGGAAATGCTTTTTGGGACACCTCAAGGTTTCACCAATTTTTTTCCCGAAAATATCAAAACACTTGGAATTGAGGCACATCCTGTCATAACCCGAATATTGATAAATGATGAGGAAAATCCGGAATTGATAAAAGACGTTTCAGGTGCGACCAACGTAAATATCATTCGGTCACTAACCTTACCCTTTGAGTACAATACCATCTCTTTCAATTTCGCAGCACTGGAATATAGCGACCCTGCTAACACTAAATTTGAATACCAAATGGAAGGCGTGGACAAAACCTGGGTTAAAAATGGATCGCAAAATTTTGCCAGGTATTCCAAAATGGACGTAGGTGAATTTACATTTAAATTGAGAGCTTCTAATTCAGAAGGTAAGTTCAGTGAACCAGTGCTTCTGGCTATTAAAATCACTCCGCCTTTTACCCAGTCCCCTTTGTTTTATGCTTTAATTATATTATTGGTCGTTTCCGTGTTTGGATTGATCATTTTTATCAGAAATAAACGACAAGAAGAGATAATGAGGCTGGAAATTGAAAAGCGGGAGGCCCTCGAATTGGAACGGCAGCGTATTGCCCGCGATGTTCATGATGATCTGGGGTCTGGGCTGTCCGCCTTAAGCCTACAAATGGCTATGGCTCAGTATAAGACATCGCCTGAGGAAATTAAGACCGAATTGGAAAAAGCCAATTTGGCGGCTGTAGACCTTTCAGGTAAAATCCGCGAAGTAATCTGGACCGTAAGTGCAAAAAATGACACCTTATCCAACCTCATTTCCTACCTAAACCAATATGCTATTGATTTATTGGAAAATACCAACATCGATTTATTAGTCAACCTGCCTGAGGTCATTCCTCAAATTACCGTCACAGGTGAATATCGGCGTACCACCTTTTTAGCATTCAAGGAGGCGCTGAACAACATGCTCAAGCACGCAAATGCCTCACAGGTTGCTATCAATTTTAAATTGATCGGAAATGACCTGCACATTATAGTAGCAGATAATGGTGTTGGTTTTGATCCTAAATTACTGGAGCAATCATCTGGGAATGGTCTTTTGAACATGCAGACCAGAATGAGGGATATTGGCAGCGATTGCCAATTTGAAACCAGTGATAAGGGGGCCACAATTACCTTCATTTTAAAGTTTAAACCTACCTGATCCCCCATAATTCCCCCGAATGGGGGAGGCTCTCCCCCTCCTTTATTTTAAAAACCAAACAATTGAGCGATTGTCAGTGGCCGAATACTGGCCGATATTTGTATCGTCAAATTAATCAAACATACAGCTTATTTTTCTTCACTAATAGAAACCAAGTACGTTCTCCCTAAAACCAATGTGACCCTAAACCATAACCCTGTTACCATCTGAAAACAGCCTCATAAAGCCAAACTTTAAACTGTTGTTAGCGTAATTTGTGTGAACCCAGAAAGCCAACATTATACCAGATGAAGACTTTTTTTTATTGAAAAAAGCCCCATAAAGCCAACATTTTACCTTGATTTTAAAGCAGCTAACACAAACCCCACAAAGCTTAATTACCATAAAAAACCTTATGAGCAAATTAAAGACAGTCAATCCCAGAAGATCAAAAATTAAACTGTTGTTAGCGTAATTTGTGTAAGCCCCAGAAACCTACTTCTTGCTTGACTTCAGTTTTTCAAATGCCTTTTAATACCCCTTAAATTCCACCCGAATAAAATTTACGGGTGCTTTAAGATCTATTTCAAGAAAGGAATAAAGAGATTTTCTTTACAACAAATTGCAAAGTAGGACTTCCTAAAAGATAAGACCATATCCAATACCCGTAGGCCAACATAGCATCTGGGAAATGGCCACCTGTAAAATCTTATATCTTATACTAAATTGGCCATCCTTCGACCGTTTTATCTTTAGCCTCACTAATCATCGGTCGTTGCTTGCCTTAGTTTCCCAGGTGTTTTTTTATCTTTACTTTCAAAAATTTGAAACACCGCATTGCCACCTTCCATTTACTCGTTCCCCTTGCCATCATCATTGGATTTTCCGCCTTTCGCTTTGCTACAGTTGAACAACCGACTACTTGGGGATTTTTCGGTCACCGCAAAATCAACCGTCAGGCCGTCTTCCTGCTCCCTCCTGAAATGATGGTGTTTTTCAAAAAGAATATAGACTTCTTGACAGAACATGCAGTTGACCCCGACAAGCGCCGATATGCCAGCCCTTATGAGGCGGTCCGTCATTACATTGATTTAGATGTTTATGGCGAAATGCCTTTTGAGCACGTGCCTAGGGGGTGGACAGATGCACTTATCCAGTATTCCGATATTTATTTTATGGATAAAAATCGGGACACTTTTCAGCTGCTTATCAAAGGTGCAAACGCTGCGATTCAGGATAGTTTAGGTGAATTAGCATTGAATCCCAAACTTTCAAATGGTGGCTCCCCAAAGGTATCTTACAAGGATTTTCGCTGGTTTTTCATTAATAGCTTTCTTCCCAATTTTTATGAAGACAATTGGACCGCACCCTGTGATAGTCTCGGGAAGTTGTTGAACACCACAAGCGATCACATTACCTGTGAAAAACTATTGGCAATCGACCATTTATCTGAACATGGAATTTTACCATGGCATTTGCAATCGATGCTGCGAAGGCTTACCAGTGCTTTTGAAGAAATGGATGCTAATAAAATACGCCGCCATGCTGCCGATATTGGGCACTACATTGCCGATGCCCATGTACCACTGCACACCACCGAAAATTATAATGGTCAGCTCACAGGGCAGGATGGCATTCATGCCTTTTGGGAAAGCCGCTTGCCAGAGCTTTTTGCGGATGAGGAATTCGATTTTTGGACGGGCAAAGCCCAGTTTATTGAAAACCCCAAAGATTACTTTTGGAATATTGTTCTTGAAAGCCATACCCTCGTGGACAGCGTCTTGGCCATCGAACTAGACCTCCGCCATCGTTTTCCTTCCGACCAGCAAATGTGCCACGAAATGAGGGGCGAAACGCTCGTTCGTACCCAATGTACTGCCTATGCTGCGGCCTACAACGAACGCATGGGAGGGATGGTTGAACGACGTATGAGGGATGCCATTTTGGCCGTTGGCAGCGCTTGGTACACAGCCTGGGTTTTAGCTGGGCAACCGGATCTTAATTTATTGGAGCAAGAAATCGTAGTGGTTGATTCGGGCGATGTAGGGGGATTGGAAGGGAAAAAAGGTCTTTTCAGGAATTGGATACATGAGTGAGTCTCATAAATAGTTAGTCGTTTTTTATTTATAGCCCAATAATTTTCTTTCTTTGCTTTCTAAATCGACCTCTTTTTTTCATTTAAATCAAATTATCATGACCGTTCTCAAAAAAGTTCTTTTCGCTACGATCCTATTGTCTTTTACAGCAACTCTTTCGGCACAGTTCTCCTTTGGCGTCAGGGGTGGTATTACACTGCCTAATGTTGCTTTCAATGATGAAGCCGAGGAAGAAAGTGTTGATTATTTAGTTTACATGGGCGCCACTTTCGGTGTTGTTGCAGAGTTGAAGATAAGCGACCACTTTGCCATCCAGCCTGAAATGATGCTCACCCAGAAAGGTTTTAAAATAGATTACGACGATTATTATTACTACTATTATTACTATGGAAATAACCCATCTTCGAGTGAAACCAAATTCCGACTCAATTACCTAGAAGCCCCTATTTTAGCAAAAGGGATATTTGGAAATGAATCTATAAGCGGGTATGTGGCAGTAGGCCCAGTGTTTGGCTACGCTGCCAGCGGTTCTACCTATTTTAATGGCAGAAAAGTCAAGTTTGGAGAGGATGAGTGGGATGGTTTCAAAAGGTTTGAAGTGAGCGCCAGTGCAGGTGCTGGGGTTGGCTTGTCCGTCGGCACTGGGCAAGTATTTCTCGATTTGCGCTACCTTTTTGGCCTTTCCAACCTCGCTGATGACGATGAATTTAAAGTTTGGAACAGGACCATGGGAATCAGTGTAGGCTATCTACATAGTTTATGATGCTCTTTCCCTTTAGTCATTGCTGTTTTTGCCAGTTTTTATGCTAATAAAAATTATTTGTTTTTTTTAGAAATTCATTATATCACCATATTTCAGTCATTGAAATATGGATTAACTTGCCTACAAAAATCAATTTTATTAACCAATAAACCTTTAATTATGATTACTTTAAAAAAGACCCTTTTTGCAATCTGTTTTATTGCTCTTTCTTCATCCCTTTTTGCTCAGATAGGGGTGAGGGCAGGTATTAGCATACCAAATCAAAATTTTGAACAAGATGGAGTCGAGTTTTCTTTCGACAACAACCTTGGTCTGACGTTGGCTGCACTTTTTGAAATTGGCATTTCTGATAATTTTGCCATACAACCCGAATTGGCGTTCGTCCAAAAAGGAACCAAAACCAAAATAGAACTCTTTGGAATGACTGAGGAAAGCAAGTTGCGTATCAACTACATTGACATTCCGGTTTTGGCCAAATTTAAATTTGGTACAGAATCCATTGCAGCCTATGTGGCTGCCGGCCCAACTTTCGGTTACGCCATTACTGGGTCAACGGAAGAAAATGGGGATAAAACTTCATTCGAGGATGATGACTGGGATGGTTACAACCGCTTGGAAATCGGAGCAAATGCTGGTGCTGGTATCGGAATCCCAATGGATGTTGGGATGATTTTTCTCGATTTCAGATACTTGTTTAGCCTAACCAATCTATCTGATGATTCAGAAATTACCTATCACAATAAAGGTATTTGCATCAGTATTGGGTTTGCGACTGGTATCCAATAATATCAAAGAATAATATTTTTGTTATGCCAAAGTGGCTTCGTGCTACTTTGGCATTTTTTATTTATTAGTTCAAAATAAATAATTTATATCGCCTATAAGGGTTTTCTTATAAAATTAAAACAGCAACGAATTTAGCTTTTAATTGGTCCTGTTCCGATTGGCCAAAGGCCAATCCGAACAGGCCAAAGGTTTAAGGAGAGAAAATCGGCTTTGCCGATTTTCTCCCTTAAACCTTTAGGGCGGCGGTGGCGCCACCGCCGCCCGCCAATTTTTTATAACAAAGCCCTTTGTCGCCTATTGAAATAATTAAAAATCAAAAAGTATTTACCAAAGAAATATTCGCTCCTAAGAAATTAAATTTTTCGTTAAATCCATTTTCTTTTTTTACCTGATTATTTAACCCAATTATCGTTTGGATGCCACTGGTTAATTTCCATTTTTTATTTAGGTCAAAATAAACTCCCGCATTTCCGTGCCCATATAATTGTCCGCTTTTTTTATAGCCAAAATTTGAAAGATTATCATATTTGCCTGATATTAATTTTTCTCCAATTGTCTTTCCCGATATGGATGTAAACAAGGAAATGGATGCACCAACCGACAAATTCACCCCTATTTTTTTATTAAATGGAAAATCCAAGCCCGCCAAGATTTGTAGCAGAGAAGATCGACTTTTTTGGTAGGAGGTAACAAGTTGGGTTTCTGTAAAATTGGCAGCTTGTTCTCCATAAATCAGGTTTTCAGTACCGTCCGCATATCGAACAATTTCGACCAGTTGGTCGTCCAATAACTCCGAATAATTCCTTTTTGAAAATTCTTCGAACCGGACTGTGTGCTGGAGGAAGCCCAAACCCGGTTGAAGAAAGAATCTTTCGCTGAAATATTTTTTAAGATAAATGCCCGCATAAAAAGCATCTAAAGGTGTTTCGAGCTGCTGACGGGTGTTTACCCAATCGGTAATTGTATTTTCCGTTGCAGATAACTGGCGGAAATGTTTTCCAAAAGCCAGATCCATGCCCCATTGAATAGTGGGTTTGTTGCTTGGGTTGAAATTAAATTCATCCTCGACAATTGTATTTACAAGTATTTTTTTACCGGAATATCGAACATAAAAATTCGGTGTAAATAAGGTATTTGGTAATGGATGTTTTTCCTCGTATTTAATGGCTTTGACCGATGGTGCTGGAATTGATTGATAATTGGGAGTTGTTTCTATATTGCCTTTTAATTCGTTAATTTCTTTATTCTCAGTGATCAATAATTCGTTTTTATTTTTGATCGAATTCGTTTCAATTTTTAAATTATTGTCATGCTTGATTTTTGCCAATTGATTATTGTTGTGATTTACAGGAAGGCCTTCTTTTTTTGTGGTGTTTTCAGAAAGAGGCGTGCTTTCAATTTTTATTGCAGAACTTTCATCAGCAATATTTTTTTTATTGTTTTCGAAAATAGGTTCGTTAATTTCCTGAGTTATGGAATGCTGGTTTTTTGAAATGTTTTTTTCATTATTTCCCGTTAAATAAAAAGAAATAACCAAACCACTGACAGCCAATAATCCAAGGCAGGTCAACCAGAAATAAATAGCTCTTTTTTTCTTTTTATTTCTTTTAAATTCAATTGCTTTCCATGCACTTTCAAAGTCCATGTGAGAATCAAAACCCTGCATCTCGTCTGCTATTTTTTTATCGAACCATTCCTGTTTCATAACGATGTCCTATTTTTTTTTCTAAAATAATTTTGAGCATTTTTTTTGCCCTTGCCAACTGGGAGCGGGAAGTGCTTTCGGATATGTTGAGTGATTGGGAAATTTCTTGGTGTGTCCAATTTTCAAAAATAAAAAGGTTCAAAATCGTCCGGTACCCACTTGGCAATTCCCGCACGGATTTTAATATTGCTTCTGGATGAATTAATTCAAAACCTATTTCCGTAATTTCTTCTCCTTCCGGTAAAACATCCATATAAACCGTTGGTAAATCATTTTTGGAATTGCGCATGGATTTTAAAACCACATTGGTGCTTACCCGGAAAAGCCATGCCCCAAATTCTCCTTTTGCCGGATCGTATTTATTGATTTTTTCATATACCTGGATAAAACATTCCTGCATCATATCCTGTGCCCGGTGCTCGTCGGGAATATACCGTCGGCACAGCGTAAGGACTTTAGGAGCGAATTGAAAAAAAAGTTTTTTCTCCGCTTCTGGGTCTTTTTTTTGGCAATCGATGACTAATTGCTGGGTGTTCAAGGAATATTTTTAAATAATTAAATAGCTTAAAGGTAGAAAAATAGTTCTCTACCTTTAAACTATTTAATTTTAATATGCTGATATATTTACTCGATCAGACCGACTATTTCGATTGAACTATTTGGATAATTTACGCCGCCGATGTCAACATTTACATCCGTTATGTCGAACCGAATAAACTCGCCTGGCATGGTTCCAAACTCTTGAAGTACGATATTTTCATTCCCAATGGAATTCAAGATATTCGTTGGAGAACCAAACACTGTAGATTGAGTAGCAACGGAAAAAGTGCTGTTTGGCTGGCCAGTCCAGTCCAATATGGTGATTACGTAGATCACCTTATTCCCGTTTCCCTGATCGTCGGTTACTGTAAATTGATACACGGAATTTTGGCCACCGCTCGGCACATCTGTAATGGTTGCTCCAAGCATTACGAGGGTGTTGCCCCCATATTGGATGGTTACCCCATCAACAATATCATTGACGCAAGCTTCCAACTCACCAACATCAGTATTGAACGTGAGGGCAAAAACAGTTGGGTCGCCAAATTTATAATTGGCAATATCGTACGCTTTGAGTGTGATTTCGGTTGCGTTGCACGTGTTGATGTATTTCGCAAATGAGCCGTCAGGGTTCAACTGGAATATTTCTGATGGATTGTTTGGCAATTTGGCATATACATAGCCATCGGTCACTGCATTTCCATCGCAATCGATCACATTGCCGTGAACATAAGCCCAAGTCGTTTGGGTTGGATTGATGAGGAAAGGGCCAACCGTAGCGTCGTCTGTAAAGGGACCGATATTAGTCGAGTAAACAAGATCACCACAAGTGGAAAAAATTTCTAAAAGAAACGTTGTGTTGGGTGGTACTGCCCCGCTGAAATAACCATTGTTGGCACTGGTCTGGGTGCAGCGTTTTTCGCCATTTTCTTGGTTGGTAACACAAACTAAAAGGGCAGCACTCAACTCACCAAAATAGGCCTGACCATCGAGTTGGATGAAATCATTCGGCACATCGCAGTTCCAAAAAGTAAAATGGGTAACCGTACCAACATAATTTCCATTTTGCAAAGTGGCACTGCCTTCCTCTACCCAGCGTGCTTTTTCTGTGTCGAAATACCAAAGTGGAATGGTAGCTGGAGCCCTGTTCAAGATAGTAGATGGGATAGCCATTTCAATTTTTGCAGGATGGTTGATCTGCAATTTTTGTCCGGCATCGCCCTCCAGTTCAACGTTTATCATGCCAAATGTTTCCAACAATTGGAGGCGGTTGTTGGCGTCGAAAGCTGTCAGGTTACCCGGCATGAAAGTATGCAACTCAGGATCGGTTGGGTCTAAATAAGCCGTAAAAACGGAAACATTTCCAGAGTAGGCATTACCCGATTCATCCACAAAGCTGCCAGCCGCAAAACTGACTTTAGCGTTTTCAAATTGAATTTCACCGCCATTGTCCGCATTGATATTCAAGGGGTTAGAGCGTGGCGTGAGGCGGACGGTGGTTTGCGCAATGTCTTCTTCGAAAGGCTGGAACGCATGCCAGGCATCGAAGTAGCCATTCATTTCCACTTTGACAATGGCATTGTCCGAATCGGTCAAGCCGGATAGTTTGAAGTAGCCGTTTTCATCCGAAGTAGTCTGCGAATTTCCCAAAGTCAAATGTGCACCCTCAAGGGCATTCCCATCGAGGTCGGTCACCAGTCCGATGACGGACGTTTCCACGGTAATAACTGGCGGTGTTGGTTCCATCGTGGTCTCGGTAATGATGGAATCTTTCCGGCAGGCGACCGCTAAAAGGAGCGTAAAGGCAAAGAGCGAAAAGAGGATTTTCTTAGTCATGGTATTAGAATTTTTTTGAGTTGGGTGTTCCCAAGGATTTAATATTTCACAAATCTCTTGATAACTTTTTAATGTAATTGGTTTTGAAGTGCGCCTTCAAATGGTACTATCCAATTTTTGGGGAAACGCTGCACGGTAGGGTTATTTTTTTTCAAAATAAAAAGATAGCGTTACTTTGCCCTTGATTCAAAACATGAAATTCCCAACCAAATTTTTCCAATATGCAGCGCCCTGATTTTAAAAAAATAAAATTCGATCCGACGGTTTCAGTCGGCAGTCCGCAGTCGGCAGTCCGCAGTCAACTGACGCCTGAGCAGATTGAAATCCCCTCCCGTTTCGAGCCGACAATTCGTTCTCACCAGCATTTTGTTTCCGGCATCCCGCCATATCTCGGTGGCCCTTATTCGACCATGTACACGGGGCGTCCATGGACGGTGCGGCAGTATGCAGGTTTTTCAACCGCTGAAGAAAGCAACGCATTTTACCGACGAAATTTAGCGCAAGGGCAAAAGGGGCTTTCTGTCGCTTTCGACCTCGCTACGCACCGGGGCTACGACAGCGACCACCCCCGGGTAACGGGCGATGTCGGGATGGCGGGCGTGGCCATTGATTCGGTGGAGGACATGAAAACATTGTTCGATCAAATCCCTTTGGATAAAATGTCGGTGAGCATGACCATGAATGGGGCGGTGATCCCGATCATGGCCTTTTACATCGTAGCGGCGGAGGAGCAGGGGGTGGCCCCGGAGCAGTTGAGCGGCACCATCCAGAACGATATTTTGAAAGAATTCATGGTGCGAAATACTTTCATTTATCCGCCCATGCCGAGCATGCGGATCGTTGGTGATATTTTCAAATACACGGCGCAGCACATGCCCAAATTCAACTCGATCAGCGTGAGCGGCTACCATATCCACGAGGCGGGTGCACCAGCGGATATTGAGTTGGCCTACACCCTGGCGGATGGGCTGGAATACTTGCGGACAGGCATCGAAGCGGGGTTGGCCATTGATGATTTTGCGCCTCGCATCTCCTTTTTCTGGGGCATTGGCATGAACCATTTTATGGAAATAGCCAAGTTGCGGGCGGGCCGTTTGTTGTGGGCAAAAATCGTCAAACAGTTCAACCCGAAAAGCGCCAAAAGCATGTCGCTGCGAACGCATTGTCAGACGAGTGGTTGGAGTCTTACTGAGCAAGATCCGTTCAACAACATCGCCCGGACTTGCATCGAGGCCATGTCGGCGGTGCTGGGTGGTACGCAATCGCTGCACACCAATTCACTGGACGAAGCGATTGCCTTGCCGACGGATTTTTCGGCAAAAATTGCCCGTGACACGCAGTTGTTTTTACAAAAAGAAACGGGCATCACGAAGGTGGTCGACCCGTGGGCCGGTAGCTATTATATCGAATATTTGACCGAACAATTGACGCAGCGAGCTTGGGCTTTGATCGAAGAAGTAGAGGCGCTTGGCGGCATGGCCAAAGCCATTGAACAGGGCCTGCCCAAACTCCGCATCGAGGAGGCTGCCGCCCGCAAACAAGCACGCATCGACAGTGGGCAGGACTGCATCGTCGGGGTGAATATTTTCCAAACGGACGATGAGCGGGAAATCGATATACTCAAAGTGGACAACTCCGCCGTACGAGAATCGCAAATTGCCCGTTTGCAGAAAATGAAAGCGGAACGGGATGAAGCAGCGGTGCAAGCGTCGTTGGAGGCGATTTATCAATTGGCCAGTTTGGGAGTCCGACAGTCCGACAGTTCGGCAGATCTTGTCCCGAATTCACTTCGGGATCGGCAGTTTGAGGGTAGCGTTATCCCGAAGCAAGTTCGGGACAGTGGTTCGGAGGAAGGAAACCTTTTGGCGTTGGCGGTAGAGGCGGCTCGGTGCCGGGCAACTTTGGGTGAAATCAGCGATGCGATGGAACGAGCTTTTGGCCGCTACACACCGACGACCCGGTCTGTCTCGGGCGTTTATAGCAATGAAATAAAAATGGACGACTCATTTAAAAAAGCCCAGCAAATGGCGGATGAATTTGCCGAAATGGAAGGACGTCGGCCCCGCATCATGATCGCCAAGCTTGGTCAGGATGGCCACGACCGCGGTGCTAAAATCATCGCCACGGGCTTCGCCGATCTTGGTTTCGATGTGGACATCGGCCCGCTTTTCCAGACCCCTGCTGAGGCCGCCCGTCAGGCCGCCGAAAATGACGTGCACGTGCTGGGCATCAGTTCGCTGGCCGCTGGCCACCGGACGCTGGTGCCGGAAACGATCCAAGAGTTGGAGAAAATTGGACGGGGGGATATCCTTGTGGTCGCTGGTGGTGTGATCCCGCAACAGGATTATGATTTTTTATATGAGCAAGGCGTGGCTGCGGTGTTCGGGCCGGGGACGAAGATTTCTGAGGCGGCGATGGGGGTGCTTTCTAAGTTGATGGCTTAGGCTCGCATTTGGCCAAATCAAAAATCATACATCGTTGATCGTTTAATCATACATCTGTTTTTGATTAACGATTAAAGATTAAGGATGTATGATTTTTGATTTTCAACGTGCTTGACTTGATTGCCACTGACCATTTATTTCGCTAATTTTGGAAAAACTATTTCAAGAAGATATGGATACAATTGTTAAAATACCGGAGACAAGAGCAGAGCTTATAGAATTGGGGACGGGCTTGGTCAAATTCCTGCTACCTGGGAAGAATGTTGGGAATGGTTGCCCAGTGGAATACAATATAGAATATCAAAACCGAGAAATCATCGCTATGGGATATGAATCAAACGCTCACGGAAATATCATTTTTACATTGTCCATTATGTTGGGAAATATGTTCCCCGACCTTCATTATCAAGGTTTTGCCGAAAACCGCCCCGTCTATTGCCGTCTTTACAGCGGGTGTATAACCCCGACGTAATGCTCATTGGCCTCCAAACTCTTCGAATACTCCAACGGGCCTGAACGCAGAAACGAACCCATTCCTGGTTGTGGAAGTCCTCTCGAAAAGCACCTATGACCACGACTGGGAGAATAAATTACCCAGCTACCAATCTCTTCCTTCGGTGGAATGCATTCTCTTTATTGAATCGAGATTTCCTGCCATCACTGTTTTTACTAGAACTGCTGAAGGATGGGACAAGGCATTTTTTAACGAAAAAGAGGAAGGGTTTGGGATTCGGGGGAAAAAGGCTTTGGTAGGGGATGTTTATCGGAAGACGGGGTATTTTGGGAAGTAGATGAACTTTTGGGTTCAGGTTGTGGACAAAGATTTCAGAGGTGATGGGGGGCTGGGGAAGTTAATAGGATAGCGCTAAAGAATCAAGACGTATAATATTATAATAGATGAAAAACCAAATAAAAAATCAATATGTACATTAGAGTAGATGACAAAATTGATGCTGACCTAAGGAATATGGGTTACAAATCCCATGATCAAAAAACGCTAAAGTATTTTGGGCCTATAGATAACATTAACATTTTCGTAGGTGCAAATAACTCTGGTAAAAGTAGATTGTTAAGAGGGATACTCAGGTCAAAGGATATTTCTTTATCCAACCTCAATCTAGTTGAAAATAAAATAAATAAATTAAAGGAATATATTCAAGCGTTTATTAATG
Organism: Saprospiraceae bacterium; assembly: GCA_041392505.1. Lineage (GTDB taxonomy): Bacteria > Bacteroidota > Bacteroidia > Chitinophagales > Saprospiraceae > UBA6168. The sequence goes on from JAWKLX010000081.1 coordinate 16,051, forward strand.
AAATAAGCAACAATCGTTACTCGAAAATTGGAATTAAAGTTACAAATATTGGAGATATAAATATTGCTAAATCTTTTGGGGAAAATTATCTCTATATTAGGAAATTTGGAAATAACAATGACTTTATCATTGATGAAAATTTGTTAAAGGGCATACCAGATCGGCTACTAAGTGTATGGGGTGAAGATGATAAATTTATTCAAGGTAGAAATGGTTTGAGGTTGATAAAAAGTATAATAGGGTTGTCAATAGAGTTGCATAATCGAAAGGATAATAAAATTATTGATTTTCATAGCCTTAATGGGATGCATACTTTTCAAAATGTTAATAATCAGGAAGACCATTTAATAGAATTTTTAAATAAAATAAAAAATCAGTTGGAATTAATACTTAGTATAAATCCGACTTCGGTAAGTCCTAATAACCGAATTTATATTCCGATTTTAAGAAGTTCAATGGCTATTTATAATGGAAGTAAAAAAATTAAGACTGATATATTTGAAGATACGGTAAAGAAAAATTATTATTTTGATGGAATTCAGACAATTTATTTTGAATTCCATACTGGTATGGCACTTTATGAATCTGTATTAAAATCCAAAGCTAATAACATTAATTCAAGGAAATTGATCAGTGATTTTGAGTCATTTCTATCTGAGCACTTATTTGAAAACAAAAAAGTAGAGATAAATTCCTGGTTTGAGGAAGAAACATTAGCCATCACAATTGATGGAGAGGAGCAAGAAATACATGAAGTTGGTGATGGGATACAGTCATTAATAATACTAATGTTTCCAATTTTTATGGCGAAGAAGAATACATGGATGTTCATAGAAGAACCAGAAATGAATCTACATCCAGGAATGCAAAGATTGTTTTTAGAACAAATAAAGAGTAATCCAATTATTGCAGGTAAGAATCTTAGATTTTTTATGACTACACATTCTAATCATTTGCTTGATTTGTCTCTGACAATGGATAAGGGTGTTTCAATTTTTTCTTTTTCTAAAAGAAGTGCAAATGATTTTTTAATAAAAAATATTAAAAACAATGACATAGATATTTTGGCTCAACTAGGTGTAAATAATTCATCTGTGTTTATGGCTAATTGCTCTATATGGGTTGAAGGAGTCTCTGACAGAAGATTTATCAAAGCATTCCTTAAAGCATATGAAGATTATTTAATTGATCAAGGAGAAGGGAGCTTTTTATTTGCATTTAAAGAAGATATACATTTTTCATTTTTTGAGTATTCAGGATCAAATGTGAGCCA
>JAWKLX010000082.1:0-16944 GCA_041392505.1 Saprospiraceae bacterium
CAAATTCGTACAGACTCGAAGAAGGATTTTTCAAATTTGAGAATACTGATAAAGAATTTAGTGACCAAATTTCAAGAACTCTATATATGTTTGAAAGAATAGATTAAAAAGAAGCCGAACCGCTAACAAAGTGTATGTGTTCATGTCGGGCAAAAGCCCGCCACGCCACATAAACGAGACGTTATATGTCATTAAGAAAAAACAAAAAACCTCAAAATAAACAAACCGAAGCAAACTTTGAAGAAACTAATTAAAAGATATGTGCTCAAAGAGTATTTGCCAGTAATACTTGTTTTTGCAACTTTGATTAGCATTGGAATATATCAAGTAATAAGAATTGGAGAATTTGAGGAGATATTTCTAAGCACAGAATTCGACGAAAAAGTAATAGACGTTTATCAAGAGAAGAGTTATTTGTTTGTTCTGCTAACCAATAGGGCTAAAAGACTTGAAATCAGAAACAGTTTTAATTACGATTATGAAGATGAAGATGAAGGAATAGACCTATACTCTATAATGAAACAAGAAGATAGGGTCATCAAAAGGAAATGCTCAGATACTATGTTTGTAATCAAAGGAGATAAAGAATATCATTTTTTGATTGGAGAAAGATTATACAATAACAAAGAAAAGTCGAAGGAATTCATTCAGAAATGGAATAAAAGAAGAAGAATCGTGACCACGAATAATGATTGCAGATGAAAAAGAAAAAGAATGAAAACGACATATAACAAAGCATGGCTGACGTAGCGGGCAAAAGCCCGCTACGTCAGCCATGCAGGACGTTATGGGCAATGCAGACGACAATGAAAAAATTAAATGACAGACTTTAAAAAAATAGCAAACTACATTGACTTCATCGGCACGGTAGGTAACGACACAGATAGCGAACAACTTACAACCGTTTTACCCGACAATTCTCTTATTCTTGGTTTTCAACTTGGCGAACAGGTTTACGAACGATTTGGCAAAGAAAAACAAGCGATGACAACAGCGGGTCTTTGCGGACAACTGACAGAGAAAAAAGAATATCTGAACACACCTAACAGCCAGACGATTTTGGTAAAGTTCAAACCTTGGTCTGCGGGACTTTTCTTCAACGGAATTGAAAACCTGACTAATCAAAATACTGACCTTTCCTTATTGATTTTGCAGAACACATTTTACCAAACGTTGGACAGATTCTATTCCGAATCGGACAAACTAAAGGTTGTAAAATCATTTTTGTTACAGCAGTTCCACCATAAAAAAATTGACACTTCCATCTGCACCGCTATTCATCTGATCGAAAAATCGGAAGGAAAAATTCGGGTTGATAAATTGGCTTACGAAGTATGCAGTAGCAAACGAAACTTTGAACGAAAATTCAAGTCTGTTACAGGGCTAAGTCCAAAAAAATTTATTGACAACATCCGCTTTCAACATTCACTCAAACGACTGCAAACAAACACCGATTTACAAGAAATTGCCTACTGTTCGGGTTATTATGATTTACCTCATTTTATCAATGATTTTAAATCTGTAACGGGAACAACACCCGAAAAATTTGCCTTTTGAACTTTGTCGCATTTTTCCAATGACCAGGCACTTCGAATCCTGACCTTTGTGCCAAAAAGATGAAATATTTAATTATCGTTTCGGCATTGCTATTTGGAATGTCGAATATTAAAGCACAAAACAGTATGACAATAACGGTAACAAAAACTGTAAACATCAACGCAAACCCAGACAAAGTTTGGGATTTTGTAAGCGACCTTACGCAATGGAAAAACTGGGCAATTCACAATGTTTTCAATTCGCAGGAAGGCGATAATGGCTGGTGGCTGATGGAAGGCCCAAGAGGAACTTCAAAAGTGAAAATGCACGGTAACAAGGCACTCGGAATTTTAGACCATGAATTTGTGGACCCTGGTGAAGGGCACTGGATAGTTCCATGCAGAGTTGTCGCAGGTAGCGAAGACACCCATTTTATGATAACCTTTACCAAACCCAAACCTATGCCCGATGAAGCCTTTGAAACTGGAATGAAACTTTTGGATGAAGAGTTACAAAAGTTGAAAGAATTTATGGAAACGCATTGAGAAAAGCACTTGCCCATAACATTGTATAAAAACAATAGCGGGTATCAGGGGCATTTGAAAGGTCGAAGCAATTAAGTAACTTTGTAGCGGTTTGAAAGTGATGTACTTTTAAGCCGCTACTGCTTTTATACGAGACCGTTCCACACCATGAAGAAAAAATAAAAACAGCTCAATGAATCCGATTGAAAAAATACAATTTGAAAAAGAATACAAATCAAGTCCAAGGGCTTCAACGGATTTACATGCAGGCGGAATATTTTTTTGTGTCCCTTATGAGGAAATAATCAAATTTTGGAAAGAAGGAAAAGTTGAGTTAACAAGAAGAGTGATTGAACGTTTCAGACCAATGGACGGACAATCTGAAATAGAAGAAATAAATAACTTCAAATTAGTTGGAACTTATGAACTTACCGATAGAAAATATATAGAATGCAAATTTGAAGATTGGTCGATGATAGGCTTACCACTTGAAGTCAACCAAAATATTTTAACTTTCCATTGCCATCAAAAAGCCAATGGATTCCAATTCGGAAATGCTTATAAACTCTCTAATGAAACATTATGATTCATAAAGATACAGTTGAAAACTACGCAGGTACAATGGAAGAGTTAGCTGAAGAAATAGGGAACCTGAAATACGATGCTCTTTCAGAATTCCTAAATCTTTTAGCCACTAAAATTGAGAAAGACGGGGATAAAGACAAAAGTAGAAATAGAATTAAACTTGCAAGGATTCTGCATGATTGCTCAACTAAGCTAAAAGAATGTAAAGAGTCAATCGATAAAGCATGGATAATTTGCGAACCTTACACAAAATAATTAAAAAGAAAGAACACGGTGTGGAACAAAAGTGGCTGTTGACAAACTCGAATTTTGAAACGATTCATTTAAATCAAAAAAATAAAATCAATTGACTTATTGATTCTTACAAATTTGAAAATAAATTTATTGACAATATAGGAAGAGTTTATCAACAGGCTAAAAGGCTAAAATGTTTATAGCTCATATGCGGGGCTACGCCATTTAGCCAGACCGTTAGCTTCAACTAATAAAAAATAAAAAACCATAGATGACGGAAAATATTCTCGATACCGAATTAGGTTCCGAAGAAAAGAAAAAACCGAGCATTATCAATTGGGCGTCGATAATAATTCTTTGGATTGGAATAGGTCTTTGCATGGCAAGTGGAATGATAGGAAATCTGAAACTTATTATTGCAATTGTTCTTTTGGCTGTGACGACAGCATTCACCTATTGGGATTTCGAGAAAGGAGTAAAAACGACGATGTTCGTGATACTCGTTGGAGTACTTGGATTTATTGAATTCTTCCCGTTCAAATATGAAATCAGTTTTGGCATCGGAGGGTTGGGAATAGGGTTTGAATTTGTGCTGATAGGTGTCGCAATACTCCATTATTTTACGAATCGAGAAATTTTAAAAGAGCCAGAAAAAGAAATATCAGAAGAAGAAAAGGAAGCCAAATTCAACAAAAGCAAAAAGACCTTTAAGCACCACTTTTCAGGTCGGGGAATAGATGATTTAAAAAGATTGGTGGAGGAAGGGAAAATTGTTGCCCCAGCAATTGCCGCAGCAAAAGAATTAATTGAAGAAAAAGAAAAACCCACCTAAATTATTTTATAATTTCTCTTTAGAGGAATATCCCAAAGTGAATTTGGGACAAGTTATAACCACCGATAATTTCTACCGAATATTAAACAGAATATATGTCGTCTCAAAAGTGAAAGGAAATAAATTGGCACTGCAAGAAGCCGAAAAATTAAATTTAAAAGACAATCATTTTTATTATCTCCTTTTAGGTAAATTGAGCGAAGGTCTGGATAATGATAGAGTGATAATTTATTTAGAAAAAGCTATAAAGCTTTGCAAAACCGAAACGGAAAAAATATTTATCAAAAACAAAATGGACAGCCTTAAATAAAAAAATGTAGAATAAAATCAGCCGTAGAAAAACTGATTTAATTGCTACATATAATTCTCTCGCACCAGCAATGCGTGAATAAGCTTAATGCCCGCCGCCACCTTGCATCACCACCGTTTGCCCTTCCAATCGCCTCTCATGGATAAAGGTCGTCAACACTGCGGCTATCAGCAGCAACACCCCGGCAAACATGATCGCATGGGTGGGGTCGCCACCGAGGAATGATTTGTACACACCGGCATGGCCACCAAAAGTGAGGTTCTGAATAATCATCGGGATGACGATCATCATATTGATAATGCCCATGTAAACGCCCCGGCGGGTTTCTGGAATGTCCGCTGCAACGATGACATACGGAACGCCCATCATACTGGCCCAAGCCACACCGAATCCAAAAATCGGGATCAACACGAAGTACTGGTTTTCCAGCCCCTGCAATTGAGGCAGGTACAGCAGCGACAAGCCTGCCCACAACAAGCACAAAGCATGCACGTATTTGGCTTTGAATTTTTGGGCATAATAGGCCAGCACAAACGCCGACATAAACGTGATGATGTTGTAAAAACCATTTACCAATCCTGTGAAAGCGACCGCTTCTTGGTACATCGTGCTTTTGGTATCTTCTGTCGACCAGATGCTTTTGGCCAGACAAGGAGCAATGAACTGCCAATAACAGAACATCGCATACCATTGGAAAAGATAAACCGAGGCCAATTGCCAAAGGCTTTTAGGCATGTCCTTAATGGCGGAGAAAATATCATGGATGGGTTTGAAAAAGCCTCCTTTTTCACTGCGGATAAAAGCCATTTCCTCTTCGGAAGGCTGAATTTCGGGGGTTTTGCTGACGGAGTACATCACCGACGTAATGGAACAAATCGACCCCAAAAAGAAGGAACCGAACACCCAATACGGGATGCCCGCCGCCGTGGCGCCGCCAATGTATTTTTGGAAACCAAATAAGGAAAGATTGGCTAAAGTAATGCCCAAACCTGTGAAAAAGCTCTGCGTCAGAAACCCTTTTGGCTGCTGATCTTCAGGAAGAATGTCCGTCACGAAAGCCCGGTAAGGTTCCATCGCCGTATTATTCGCTGCATCCAATAACCAGAGCAGACCGACCGCCATCCAGAGGCTTTGGCTAAACGGAAACAGGAACAGACAAATGCTGCACATGATGGCGCCGATCATAAAAAATGGTTTCCGGCGCCCCCACCGTGGATGCCAGGTGCGGTCGCTAATCGCACCGATGAGCGGCTGGATGAGCAGCCCCGTCACGGGCCCGGCCAAGTTCAACAAAGGAAGATCTTCAGGGTTAGCCCCCAAGAAAGAATAGATCGGATTGATGGCTGTCTGTTGCAGTCCAAAACTGTATTGGATTCCAAAGAACCCAATGTTCATCGTGATGATCTGGGAAAAGGAGAGCGGGACTTTTTTGAGTTTGAACTTGAACTGCATGGTTGTTCCGTTTTATTTGTTTGGCGGGTAATTTAGGGACTAATTGATTTAAAAACGGAATTTAACCTGAAGTAAAATAAAGCTCAGGGAAATATTGCCCACCCACTCCCCTATTCGTTTTATGATTTCTTCACAAACTTCGTCAGGATAACAATCTGCTGGCCGTCCACCCGCCCTTCGATTTGTTCGGCATTGTCGTGCACCAATCTGATATTGCGAACGATGGTCCCCCGCTTGGCCGTCAGCGAGCTACCCTTCACGTCGAGGTCTTTGATTAATACGACGGAATCGCCAGCTTGCAATTGCGCTCCGTTGCTGTCGATATGCTTGACGGCTTCTTCCTGATCCTCTCCTTCCCCGGTTGCCTTGGCCCACTCCAGCGTTTCGTCGTCCAAATACATCATGTCCAGCAAATCCTGTGGCCAGCCCTCTGCCCGCAAGCGGTTAAGCATCCGCCAAGCGACCACCTGCACGGCGAGCACCTCGCTCCACATGCTGTCGTTGAGGCATCGCCAATGGTTGGCATCCATGTTTTCGGGGTTTTCCATTTGTTCCAAACAAGTGCTACAAACGAGCACATTTTCATCAGCACTATCACCTGATCTTGGTGGCACTGTGAATGGTTGGAGGTCGTTGGTAGCTTTGCAGAGCTCGCAAGTGGAGCCACTGCGTTGATGTAATTCTTGTTCTAAATTCATTGATCGGATTTGATTTTATTTAGGGCAACCCAAGGCGTTGCCCCCAAATGCCGCAAATGTAGGGTTATTATTGTTCAGGCTTTACCCGGCATTTATTGGTGGGAGAATTGTTTTCATTTAATACACTCACAGGGTAAAACTTTGATAAATAATACTTCACCAAAAATGCGGAGGTGCATGTTCATAGCTTTTGGCAAAGCCTCGATAGCCTGAAATTAACTTCGGGGTGCTCCTCTGAAAGTTTCTAAGGGGCGGTGCCGGTCAACAGACCGGCACCGCCCCGTAGAAACCTCTGAAGAGCCAAGCAGTCTGACGCATCAAAGCGGAGTGAATATTGCGGCTCTCCTGCATGAATGAAATTATAAAGATATTTTAATCAGCCTCCTCCATTTCGTACAACTCACCCATGCTTCGCAACTTGGACAAATAACCATAAAAAAGGGCAAAGGAGAAGCCCGCCAGCAAAGCGGCAATGGTCGGTTGGATGCCCGCCAGCCAATCGTACAATCCATGCAGCACGGCAGCTACGCCAACCCCCAAAACGATGAGCGCCCCCACCCGTTCTTTGCGCATCATGGCCGTCGCCACAAAATAGGCTACGATGCCTGAAAATACCCCGTGGCAAAAAACCAGAGAGACAGCCCGCAGCATCGTCAGAACCATTGCATTTTGCACCCCGGAAACCAGCCCGGTTACGCCGTAGTCCCGGGTCAAAGAATAAGCCGATGCAACAGCATTATCCCCATAATGAAGGTTCTCGAAAGCGGCAAACCCCAACCCGGAAAAAACGCCAATGGTCACTAAGTGCAGCGGATCTAATTTCTGGTTGTTCATTTTTAGGAAAATAACCAGCGGAATCGCTTTGAACATTTCCTCCCAAATCCCCACTTGAAATACAAAACCGAACAGGGACACCATCGAATTCTTGCTATCAGCAAGGTGGAGGTAGAAGTCTGGCAGGATCAAGCGATAAACCAACAACAAGAGCCAAATCCCTACTATGCCCGAAAAAAACAGGGCTGCCACCGGCCATTTCAAACTGCCCGCATCATTAAGGATGAAACGCTTAAAAATGACGCCCCAAACCGCAGCAAAAAACAAGGCGAACATGGTCAATTGCGCATAACCGTCCTCCACCGTAACAATCAGCAAAGGAATGATCCCCAATAAAGTGACGGCCCAAAAGACGAAATCTTTTGCCAAGAGCAAGGCATTGTTACCATCAATAGGGAGCACCTCCTCCGAAAAACGGATGGATTTCAAATCGTTGAATATAACCTTCGCTTGCTGGGAACCCGTTTCAAAAAGGTTGGCCGGGGTGTTTTTCTTTGTGGAAGTTTCCGTCTGTGTCTCCTCGGTCACTTCGACAATTTTGGGCTTCGCAAAAGGGATCGGCACTACGCCCGTGCAGTGTGGGCATTCCATTTGTTGGCCACCAAGCGCCTCGTCTATTTCCAAAGGATGGCGGCAATACATGCAGAAGAAATGAATATTTGCCATGCTTTCATTGTTTTATTTTTTTGCCAAAATTCAATGGTTCAACTATATATCAAGGCAGTTATTTCAGCCTCTAATAATTTGGTATGCCGAAAATAAAAAAAGAAACTAAAACGAATGTTAAGTACAGCGTGTAAAAAATTTATTTACAAAATGCGGGGCAGGATAAGCCGATCTTTTTGCAATTTCCTCGTGTGCCCCTCAAGGGATTTTAAGGGGAAGAACGTGGCTCTGCCACGTTCTTCCCCTTAAAATCCCTTTGGGCCGAGCAGCCTCATGCCTCAAAGCGAAGTGAATATTTCGGCCCACTTGCGTGAATGAAAATGTAAAGAAATATTTTATACGCTGTATTAAGTCGGGATTTATTTAATCATATTTTTTACAGAATGGGCAACGTTTAAGGTGCTTTATTTCATTAATTTTAAACGGTCATAAACCTATGTTACCTCGCTATTTCCATTTTTGCTTTTTTACCCTTTATTTTCTCGTTCTTAATTTTATTTAAAACACCCTTTATTTTATTTCTTTTTATAGCTACGTAAGAGAAAAAATCTTTTACCTCAATCAAACCCACTTCGTCCTTATTCAGCCCTCCTTGTTTAAATAAAAAACCAACAATATCGACTTTATTTATTTTATCTTTTTTCCCTTTTCCAATAAATAATGTTTCCCATTCTGGAGCTGGTGGCGCGGCCATTTCTTTTAAATAAAAAACTTTAGGATCGCCCTCCACATACTCGGGGATATTTTCTTCTTCGTGTAAAATAATAAACGCAGACCCCTTGGCATCCATGCGGGCGGTGCGGCCATTGCGGTGAGTATAGGCATCGCCGGTTGAAGGTAAATGATAATGTACAATGTATTTAATATCAGGAATATCGAGGCCACGGGCAGCGAGGTCGGTGGAAATTAAAATTTGCACAGAACCGTTGCGGAATTTGACCAGCGTTTTTTCCCGATCATTTTGTTCAAGGCCACCGTGGAAATAATCAATAACAATATCATTATCGAATAAATATTCACCAACCCGTTCCACGGCTTCCCGGTGGTTGCAAAAAACGATCATGGCTCCTGGTTCGAGATTACAAATTAATTGGGCCAAGGTATTTAATTTATCTTTTTCAGGCGACCGAACGATTTTAACTTCCAGTTTTTTTATGTCCGATTTTTTCGGCATAAACTGCAACCGCTCCGGTTTATTTAAACCAACAAAATTGGGTATTTTAATTGCTTCGGTAGCCGACGTTAAAATGCGCTTTTTTAATGCGGGCATTTTTTTAATTAAAAAATCCATGTCGTCCTGAAACCCAAATTCCAATGATTTGTCAAATTCATCCAGCACCAATAAGTTGGTTTTTGAAATATCAATATGTTCCCTTTTTAAATGGTCTTTTAGACGCCCAGGTGTTGCAATCAAAAGAGCTGGCGGTTCAATCAGGTTTTGTTTTTCCACCCGCATGGGATGACCACCGTAGCAACAAGTCACTTTATGCACCGTTTTCATGTCCCTAAAAACCGACTCGATCTGCATGGCCAATTCCCTCGTGGGCGAGAGGATGACGGCTTGCACATCGCTGTTTTTTTCCTCCAAGCCAGCTAAGAGCGGCAGTAAAAAAGCCAATGTTTTCCCCGTGCCCGTTGGTGACAACAGCACAATGTCGTTGGCATGTTGGCTCGCTTCGATGGTGGCGAGCTGCATTTCGTTGAGGGCTTCGATCTGCAGTTTTTGGAGAATGGGGGCGAACTGTTTGTGGTACGGTTGCATGGTATAGGATGAATTGGAAAGCGCTCCCAACACACAAAATGCTGGGAGCGCTTTTTGATTTTGCGGGACAAAATTAGGTGTGTTGAGGGGATTTGACAAATGATAGTTACTCGTGATTGGCGTTCATTTTTTTGCTACTTCAACGTAAGCTTTTGTCAGTGCATCCTGCACCAATTCTTCCGATAATTTATCCAGTTCAAAAACCGTCCATCCTTGCTGTCCCCATTTATTGGGTACAGGATAAATGGCCGTTTTATCCACCAAAGAAAAAATGTCCTGATCCGATTCGGAAAGTTTTAGGGTAGCGGATTGTTTTTTTGAATCCAGCGTAGCGAATATTTTTTTATTAATGCGAAAGGAAGTTTTTTCAAAATGCGGTTGCTCGGTGGCACCAGCCAAAGAAAGGGCAAGGTTTCTGAATTTTTCAGCAGTGATCATTTTTCTTTATTCAAAAATTAGAAATTATGAAATTAAGAAACTCATAACCAAGGATTTAATTCCCCAATTTTTAATTCCCTGATAAAGGACTTTCTTATAAAAAATGTTCAGCGATAAAATCATTCGGATTCTAATGAGAGCCGAGGTTTTGAACCTCGGAGTATTAACGAAGAGACTTCCTATTCTAAATTCCGAGGTTCAAAACCTCGGCTCTCGTGCAAAAATTTATCCATTTACCTTGACTCCTTGAAGGTTAGACATTTTATAAGAAAGCCCTTTTTCTCTGATAATAATTATTTTCTGTTTAGGATCATTCAAAAAATAACTTCACCATTTGGACGGATTCTCTCGCCCTTATTTTTTTCTTTAAAATCAGTCATAGTATCAACAATACTCCTTCTTTTAAAGAAAATCTAAGACCAAAACAACCTCGTCGAAATGTCGAACTTATTCTTTGAATGATCCTTAAAAAAAAACGCCTCAGCATCAGAACGAAATATTGAACGGGCATTGGCAGAGTAGAACTCATTTTGCAAGACCTATCACCGCTCCTTCCGCTCCTCAAACCTATCCAGAAACCACTCCGTAAGGTCAGATAGCCGTTGGGATAATTCCAGCCCAAAATCGGTCAGGGAATATTCCACCCGAGGGGGTATTTCCGAAAAAGCCTTGCGGTGGACAAAGCCATTTTCTTCCAATCTTTTTAATGTGACGGTTAGCATTCTCGGGGAAATACCATCGATCTTTTTGCGGAGCTCACCAAAGCGCAGCGTTCCGTCGTAGGCCAAATGAAACAGGCAGAAGATGCCCCAACTGTCGAGGGTCGGTGCCAGAACCTTGCTAGTCGGGCAAAACCCATTTTCGAGTTGGGCTTGGTTGTAGCGGTAAATTTTTTTCAATCTTTCTTTAAACATAACTTCTTGATTGTCAGCATTAGTTACTCCCATGTTATTGACTTCTGGTTCGATAAGTTATTGGTTGACAACAAATTAAAGGATAATTTCGCTGCTGAACCCAATAATGGTTACGAAAAGTAACTGTACCCGCAATTAAATTTAAAATAAGAAAAAATGAAAAAAGCAGCCATCATCCAAGGCCTCCAAACCAATTTTGGCACCCTCTTCCACGTTCTCGAAACCTTACCGGAGGGCCAGCTTTCGCAGCCCTTAGCACCGGGAAAATGGAGCATCGGTCAACATGCCAAGCACTTATTACTGAGTACCCAACCAGTCACCAAAGGCATGCAGTTGCCCAAACCTGCCCTGCTCAATGCATTTGGTACAAGGAGCGAGCGGCCTGAACAAAGCGAAGAAGAGCTGGTCAAAGTTTACTTAGGCGCACTGGCTGGTGGCGTTAAGGCTCCTCCAAAATTTACTCCCGAGGAGGTAACCGAAGCACAAAAGGCCAATCTTGTCGCCGACTTAAAACAGGAACTGAACGACCTAACCTCCACCGTTGACCAATGGGACGAAACGGACCTTTCAGAATACGTCATGCCGCACCCAGCTTTGGGGGCGCTGACCATCCGGGAAATGTTGATGTTTACGGTTTACCATACACAGCACCACACCTTGGCCATGCAGGGTAAAGAACAGTCCTTTGCCAAACCAGAATAGTTTTGTTTTTACACACTGCATTTATTTAAATTAAAATGATCGAAACTACAAGACTGCTAATTAGGCCATTTAAAATGGAAGACGCCACTATATTTTTCGAACAGCTCAATAATAGCAAGGCCCATCTGGAAAATTTCTTTTTTAAAACATTAAATGCAAATCAAGAATTACAACAGACGAGGGAATATATTTTGCAAAAACAAAAAGATATGGAAAATAAAAACGGTTTTGTCTGCTGCATTTTTAAAAAAGATGATTTACAATTAATTGGCAGTATTTCGGTCAGGCAAATTGATTGGGTGGTGCCAAAGGGGGAATTAGCCTATTATATTTTTAAGCCATTTTTAGGGCAAAAATATGCCACAGAAGCATTGACCGCCTTCAGGGATTGGTGTTTTACAGAACATCAATTTAATCGCCTTTATTTACGGATTGCCACAGACAATTTAGCGAGTATAAAAACTGCCGAAAAATGCGGTTTTAAATTAGAAGGTGTATTAAAAAATGATTACCGCAGGAATAATAAAGAATTAATTGACATGAATATTTATGGATATGTTGGGATTAATAAATAAATGGCAGAAAATAAAATTATTTACCATTTTAAAAGCGTCGTTATTTTATTATTCCGAATATTGACCAATTAATAATTTGGGCAAAATAATCTCCTTTCATGCGGGCCGAATAATGGCCATAGCTTTTTTCATCTGCCTGCTCGGCTCCCGAAGTAAATTCGGGACATGCCCTCCAAGGGTTTTAAGGGGCGGCATCGGTCTAAGGACCGATGCCGCCTTAAAACTTGGGCACTTGGTCATGCTGAATTGAAATAAGTCGTACCCTGCTCCGCATTGATAGGTATGCTTTATCGAGTTTTGCACTTTAAATAGAAAACAAAAATCCACGATGAACCGAGTCGACCGCCTCATGGGCATCATCACCTTGCTGCAAGGTAAAAAACACCGCACGGTAACACAGATCGCAGCGCATTTCAACATCAGCGAACGCACCGTTTTCCGCGACTTGCGGGCCATTGGCGAAATCGGTGTACCCGTCCAATTTGAACCCGAAAAAGGTTATCAAGTCGGAAGTGGTTTTTTCCTGCCACCCGTTTCATTGACAGTGGAAGAGGCCAACGCCCTCTCGCTCGCCGAACCATTGGTGGTACGTTTTTCCGATAAATCGGTGCAGCAGCATTTCGGTTCGGCACTGTCCAAAATAAAAATGGTATTGGGCAGGACACAGCGGGAAAGCATGGAGCAATCCATGGAACAGACCGCCCACTTTGTGCCCGATCGCTTTGCTCATTTGATGCCATCAACTGACTACCTGACGCCACTGCAAAATGCCATTATCAGCAAAAACATCGTCCGGCTGGAATACCTAAACGCCGACGACAAAACCAGCTCCCGGGAGGTCGAACCGATCGGTCTGACGTTTTATTCGCTCAATTGGCACCTCATCGCTTGGTGCCACCTGCGACAGGGCTACCGGGATTTCCGCACCTCCCGCATCCAAAAACTGCGGGTAACGATGCAGCCATTTTTGAAAAAAGACCATTTGGCATTGAATGAATATTTGGAGGGCCTGCAAAAAATAATTTTGGAAAATACCGAAAGCCACTGACATAGGGTTGTCAGTCAACAGTTGTTAGTTTGCAGCATCATTCAACTAAAAAAAATATTTATGACCATTATTTCATTGTTTCTCAGAGAGTTAGAGGAAGAATCCCTCACCACCCGCAAGATGCTTTCCCGCGTCCCTACTGACAAACTGGACTGGCAGCCCCATCCAAAAAGTATGATGATGCGCAACTTGGCCGTCCATATCGCTGAACTACCAACTTGGATCAGCATGGCCTTCCAAATCAACGAACTGGACTTCGCAGCCAACCCGTACCAGCAGCCAGTGGTGAGCAACACAGAGGACATTTTGGAAGTTTTTGAAAAAAGTCTGGTGGATGGAAAAACGCAATTGATCGAGGAAAATGCAGCGCGCCTGGGCGAACGCTGGACGCTGCGCCACGGCGAAATGATTTTGTGGGATGCCGACCGCTGGGGGGTTATCCGCATGGCCATCAGTCAGATCATCCACCACCGGGCGCAGTTGGGTGTTTACTTGCGGCTGCTGAACATCCCCATTCCGGGCAGTTATGGGCCGAGTGCGGACGAGCAGAGTTTTTCTTAGAAAGACTGAATTCCAGTAATAAAAAAGGGTGACGAAGACAATGTTTTCGTCGCCCTTTTTTTGTAAAGTGAGGTATGGATTCGACCCCACTCTATCAAACTGGTAATCAGATTATTACATTTTTGACGGCGGTGGCAGCGAAGCTGCCACCGCCGTCGAAAAATTCAGGAAGAAAATCGGCAAAGCCGATTTTCTTCCCTGAAACTTCTTTGGCAAGGCAGGATTGGCTTTCGCCAATCCTGCCTTACCATTGTCCACACCTCATGTTATGTAATAACAGTGGCGTTGGATCATTTCGCCCAATAAACCACTCGAATCGAAGCCAAAGACTGTGAAAACGGTTTTCTTTCAAGCGGGGCACATTGCTTTCCCAACCTGCATCAAAGCTATTTTTGGTGAGCGGAAGCATGTAATCCATGCCTATTTGCCAAGAACCTTTCGACCAAAAATTTAGCCCAATATTAGCGTACAGATCGAATTTATGATCCCAACCTGCGCCATCAGTCCCTTGGGTATAAATCCTTTTGTTGATTGGCCCCTTGTCACTATTAAACCATTCCTGATAAACTGAGTAAAAATTGTAAGCCGTAACCAAACCTTGATAGAAAGTCATTTTCTTTTTAAACAGCCTGCAAGGACGATTCAATTTAATCGGTAACAGCAACCTATTTGTACGGAACTTTGCCGATCTGTCTCTATTGCCGAAATATCCTGACCTTTGTTTATTAAACCTGTCGTTGGCCTGGTACTGATACAGCAAATTAATTTCAAAATTAGTTTTGAATTGGCTCTTGAAAATATAAGCAACTCCTAAGGAATATACAGTCCCAGGCAAGGACTCTTCAGGATCGGACTCGTAGACAATTTTTGAAATTTCCATAGTACCACCAATCCCGAAACTCCCCAAATAACCGATTTTATAATCATTTTGAGAATAGATGGCCATCGAAAGGATGGCAAATAGGAAGGATAAAGTAAAGCGCATTTTCATAATTTGAATTTGTAATTTATTATTTTGTTTAACGATTTTCTTCAAATATTTATCCATGCATGTGGGCCGGAAGATTCACCTACCTATGAGGCATCTGTTTGCTCGGCCCAAAGGGATTTAAAGGGCGGCCTCGCCCAGGTGCACTGGGCGAGGCTGCCCTTAAATCCCTTGAGAAGCACGTTGAGGTGTTGCCATGAAAACAACTTTACCTGCTCCGCATTTCTAATAATATTTATCGTGATGCATACTGTCAAGCTGATATTCTTGCAAGGTAATATTTATCCAATATCCATACCTACTATTTTTTTCAAACTCACCCCATCTCACTGTTCTCCTTGATGCGGTAGGCTGAAGGTGTCATGCCTATTTCTTTTTTAAAATACCGGTTAAAGGAAGCCTTGTTATTGAAGCCTGCCTCATAAGCGATCTGGATGATCGTGTAATGACTGTATTTGGGATCGGCCAATAATTTCTTGACGTGTTCCACCCGGTAACTGTTGATGAGTTCGAAAAAATTGACGCCATAATGCTCATTGATGACCTGCGACAATTGGTGGTAACTGACATCGAGATAGGCGGCCAGATCGGCAAGCCGAAGTTCGTTTTCTTTAAAAACCTGCTCCTCTTTCAACAGCCGCTCCATACCCCGTTTGATAGATTCGCTGGCACTCTCGGTCAGACTGGAACTCTGGTATTTTTGCACCGGTAAAAAATGGCTGATCGGCTCGCTCTGAAAAACCCGTTTTTGCACCAGCCCCATGTATGCGATAGCCAAGATGCCCACGGCCATGACGAAGCTGATCGCATAGTCCCACTCGGGGTTAAAAAACGTACAACGTACCAAAACAAAATAGGAAAGAAAAGCGACTGTGTAGGTCATCATCCCCCAGTCAATCACTTTAGTCCATAGCTTAATATTGGAGTCCACCTGCCACTCATTTTTGGTCATAGCATGGATAAGCACGGCATAAAAAATAAGATGCCCGGTGAGCAAAGTTGAGGAAGTGCCGATGGTCAAAAAATCGGGAGAAAGGCCTGTATGAATGCCAAAAGTGGCCAAAAAACTGGGCAAAGTCAGTAATCCCGAAATGGCAGGGATAAGGTAGTGGAGCGCCACCTCCTTTCTCGTGTAGTCTTCCTTAAAAGTATCTTTTAAATAAAAATAGAGAGACGGCCCGATCAGGAAAGTCAGAAACTGCCAAACATTTTGTAGGTAGAGAAAATGAGCGTTGTAACCTGTCCAGATCAGAACATAAGTGACAAGGATCAGCCCGGCAGAAAACATCACCAAGGAGAGCCGTTTTTCCCCCGTCGAAAACCTTGATTTTCCCAGCAACAAAACCAAACTAATCAACAGCCCCAATACTGCTATTACCGAAAGTGCGCCCGTCCAAATATTAAAACCGGGCGCTACAGATTGCTTCAGTCGGGTAAACGTTTCATTCTCTTTGGCCAAATGCTCGAACTCCTCGCTCAAAAGCATTTTGTAAAATAATGATTGGGTTGGAATGGCTAACAGACAGGCCACGGCTAAACTATCTTGGCGAAGGGCTGCGTGGCACTTTGCTTCCCAAAAAGTAGCTATATGCTGCTTTTCGGTTTCCAATTGGCGGACCTCTTGGAACAAGGCCATCGCCCGTTCTATTTCACCATTGCGGTAAAAGCAAACGGCCCCGTGGAATTTCATATCCACACTCAGCAGTGGCGTTTTATCCAAATCTGCCGCTATTGTAGAACAATCCCCGTTGAGCACTGCCGCCCCTAAAGTCTCGCCTGTCAGTTGCCCGAAAACGTTCCCAGCGTTGCAAACGATAATGAGCAGTATCAGAAGCTGTTTCATTGTTTCATGGTTTCATTGTTTCATGGTTTCATTGTTTTCTGGTTTCATGGTTAGCAGAGGAACAATGAAACCATGAAACCTCAATTCTGCACCACCACCTTCTGCCTCGCTATCGTTCCGTCTTTCAATTTGGCGGTGAGGTGGTAAACACCATTGGCCAAGTTGGAAGCATCCCAGCTGGTGCTGTCAGCAAAGTTAATTTTCGAAATGAACATCCCCGTGGAGTTGTGTACTTCCAACGACGAGGCAGACTCTGCCACATCGGGGTTGGACACCTGAAAATGCACACCAACAGAAGGCGTCACGAAGGTCACTTCTTTAAAAACCTCCTGTGTGGCCGTTGTATTTTTTTGCCGGAAAACTACTGCGTTGGGACGGATAACACCTGCCGCACCTGATGCCACGAGGTTCTTCACAAAAGTCCCATCTGGGTGGTAAACAT
>JAWKLX010000083.1:0-16134 GCA_041392505.1 Saprospiraceae bacterium
CGAAATGACGAACTTATTCTTTCATCGTTACTAAAAATATTTCAACATGAAAAAGAAAACAGCAGCCACAGGAAAGGAGGTGTTTTCAAAATCCTTGCAGCACGCCATCATGGCCGACCGCCTCAACGTTGAGTTGGATCTGCCGAAGTTGGGCAAGCAAGATGTGGAAGACCTACAAGCAATCCTGTCTGGCAAAAAAGTCCCCACCTTCGAGGTGGATATGAAAAGGGCCATCAATGCACTTACCCGGTCCGACCGTTCAGCGGCCAGTGCCAAACTGCTTACCTCCATCTTATCGGACGAGCAACAGCCGAGCAAAGCCCGGTCGTTGGCAGCGCTGAACCTCAGTGTTTTTCCGTTGGAAAAAACGGAGGCGACGCTTATTGGCCACTTAGACAGCAAAGACCGTTTGGTGCAAGCTGCTGCCATCAGATCCCTGGGGAGGGCGGGCAGCAGCAAGGCCCTTGATGCCCTACAACGACTCACCATTTCCGATGAGCGAGTCCGGAAACAACTTTCCTTCGCCACCTCGGCCATTGAGTTCCGCACCAAATCTTCAGGTAAAAGAAGCAGTGACGACCTCGGAGAAAGCTTAGGTGTTGGCTGGAACGATTTCGCTGCCAAAACCATCAAAGGTGCGGAGGTGCGAAAAAGCATCGACCAGATTTGGGGGGCAACCTACGGCATCGAACTGAACCCTGAAGTGGCGATGGAGTTCCAATGCGGCAATTTGAAGCACAGCGTTTTCCTCAACAAGGCTTTCAAAAAAGGCGCTTTTACCAAAGCCATCCAGTCGGAAAAAATGATCGCCGGACTGGTAGCCCTCGACGAAGACTCCCATTTGACCATCCGCTATGTCCTGCTTTCGGTGCCGACCAAAGACGGCGCATCGCTGGCCGTTGCCCGCACCGACGGGGATGTCCTCTACACCGGAGAGACTACTTCAGGCAGGGGCGGACTGGACTTTAAAATCAGGGATGTTGGCCTGTCAGGTGCGCCGCTCGAAGTCAACGGCACTTTGAAAGACGATGACGTGGAGGTGAGCTTCCGGGTCTGGCAAAACAGCCCGGTGCGGAAAAAACGTGGCGTCAGCATTGAAGCCTGAGTGTTTTGTAAAATAACAGCTCCGAACGGGAGGCATCTGGGTGATGTCTTCCGTTTTTTGTTGGGGGGGGGTCAATGACAAAGTTTCGAGGGATTTACATCCCTCGCTTAAGATGTGCCGTCCTTCCGGGACTCCTAGTGCATGCCCAACCACCATCAAACACACTATCGATTTAATCTAAAAAAGGGTAGCTTGCGCACTGATTTTTTGAAATTGGGGGAAGGAAAATTGAATCGAAACAGTTTCAATTTTCGTTTGCCTCATTTCACAAACCTTATTATGAAGCACTTTTTTTCGGTACTTTTTTGGGCGATCATCACCCTTTCGGGCCATGCCCAAGAACTCCGCACCTCCCTTCTTCAATATCAAATGAACGCTTTGGCGCTCAACCCGGCCTATTCTTCCTACGAGGCGGCCACGGGGTTCGAGGCAACATTTCTCGGCAATTACATTTCCCAAAATACCATCTCCCGTTCGGTGATCGTGAACATGCAGGGCGCTACCGAAAAGGGCGGGCTGGGCCTGACCTTTCAGTTTTACCGAAATTCATTTTTAGGGGAAGTCAATCTGCGCCCCTCCTGGTCGAAGCGGTATTTGGTGTCCAACGGCGGGGAGTTTTCGTTTGGCATCGTCGCTGGCCTGAATTATTTTGATGTCTCCAACTCTTTTCTGTCCAACAATAATGACTTCGTTTCGATCGACGCCGGGTTTGGGTTGTACTACCACTTAAACCGTTTTTTTGCGGGTATTTCAGTTTTGAACTTGTTTGAAAAAACGGCGGGCCTCGACCGCTCGGCCACCAACAACCAAGAGCGGGAAAACCCATATAGCCTGCATGTGGGAGGGGCATTTCGCATCAACGACGACATCGACTTGAAGCCAGTCGGCCTGCTGCGGTACATCAATATTTATGAATTGCCCGACCAGTCCTTCCAAAATGTGGCGCAGGCCGTTTCGGTCGATTTGCAGGCCAATGTGCTGGTGCAGCATACCTACCTCGTTGGCTTTTTGTTTGGTTTCACCGACCCCAATATTGGCGTTGCCACCAATCGGTTTGGCATTTCTGCCACTTATATTTTGGACCGGTTCCGGCTGACTTATGCTTTTCAAAATAACAGCCAATCCGATAATCGAACCTCGCTGCCCGTGACCCACATCATCTCCGCCGGGTACGATATTGGGGGCGGCGACATGGATGGGGAACGGCGTTTTTTTTAAGCTGAGAAATTTTGGCAAACAAATGTCGGCAGGGTTTTGAACCCTGCCGACGTTAGTCTTAATCGAAATTGCAATGTGAGGTTTGAATAATGACAGCCTTACATTTTTACACCGCTTTTTTTTAGAAAATAATTGATGAACCAACAATAAATCCTACACCATAGCCGTCTGTAATTCCCCTTATTAATATTAACCTAAAACACCGCTGGACATGGTTCATTTATTTGCAAAAAAAGCCCTGTTTACTTTTTCGCTTTTCGCCTTTCCCCTCCTGGCTTTTTCCCAAAACACCCCCTTTTCCAAGGTTGATGAATATACCGCCAACTTTGACCAAAAGTTTGTGGACATCCCAACCTTGGCCACCCAATTGACAGAACCCTTTGAATCGGATTTGGAAAAATCAAGGGCCCTATTTATGTGGATCGCCCATCATGTGCGGTACGATTGCAGAAAATTCCACAAACCAAAAGGGCCAACTTTTCGGGCCAGCACCAAGGAAGAGCTGGATAGGAAAATAGAAGAGTGGCGAAAAAGAGAGGTTATAAAAACGGCTAAAAGCAAAACCGGTATCTGTGAAGATTATAGTCGGCTGTTCAAAGCCCTGTGCGACGAAGTTGGTCTGGAAGCGGTGGTAATCGTTGGCAACGCCCGGGATTTTTACAAGCCCTATCGCCGGGCGCATAATAATTCGCACGCGTGGAATGCGGTAAAAATTGACGGACAGTGGCGGTTGTTGGATGCCACTTGGGCAGCAGGGCATGTGAACCCCGAGGTCACCAAATTTACCCGAGAAATAAAGCCGGGCTATTTTATGCCCGACCCAGCTTGGTTAGGGCAAACGCATTTTCCCGATGAAGAAAAATGGCAATTGTCGGCAGCGCCATTGGATAAAAAATCATTTCCCAAACAGCCCATGATTAATTTTGGCCAAAACGATTTCCCGATACTTGATTTTTCAAAATCCATCGCTGACACCAACGAAAAAAAGTACGACAAAGAAATCAGGATAAAAATGGAAAACAAGCCGAAACACTTTATGGTCGCTTCCCAAAAAAGGAAACCCATTCAATTTTCACAATCGACGGAAGACGGCTATGAAGTGTTCCGATTTTCTTCGAGCGGTGCACGTGATATTGTCATTTTCTGCGGAAATAATGAGCGGCAGATGGATTGGCTGGCGAGGTATGATTTATGACACCAATAACCTCAGCAGCACCCCATTCGTCCACCCGAACCCGTCCTGCACTGGGTACTCCCCTCCCCCACTGAGCAGGTCGATATTTTCCACATTGTATTTTTCCAACAGCTTGCCTGTGTTACGGAACACTTTGGTGTTTAAATCTATCCAGCGTTTTTTGATGTCGTTGGCGAGGTCGTCGAAGCCGTAGTTTTTCAGCCCTTGGATGGTGATCCACTGCAAGGGCGCCCAACCGTTGGGTGCATCCCATTGCTGGCCGGAGTGGATGGGCGTAGTGACCACGCCACCGGGGCGCAGGAATTTTTCTTGAATAACCTTAGCGCAGCTTTCCGCCTGTTCCGGGGTCGCTATTTTGAAAAACAAAGGGTACATGCCAGCGAGCGAAAACACCTCGGTGTGGCGTTTTTTCCTAAAATCATAATCCATGAAAAAGCCGTGGGTTTCGCTCCAATGGTATTTCAAAATGGCTGCCTTGCGTTTTCTTTCCAAGGTATAAAATGCTCCGGCGTCGTTGGTATCGCCTTGCAGAGCAAGTGCCTTGGTGCAGGTTTCTTCCAAAAAGCAGAGCAGGCAATTCAGGTCCACAGGAAGGATGTCGGTGGTGTGGATAGTGGAAAGATCGTTGGGGTTCGTCAGCCAGCGGGCGCTGAAATCCCAGCCAGATTCGCAGGCGGCCCGGAGGTCGAGGTAGAGTTGGGTAGCTTCCCGGTCAGCGTGGGCGGCTGTTTCGAGGTCGTCGCTGTACATCTCGGCGCGAGGGCTGTGAAAATTGTCATAGTAACGGTTGAGCACTTCGCCATCTTCCAGCCGCACCGCCCGTTCTGAATATTGCAGGCCACTTTTTGCCTCCCAATCTGGATTAATACCTTTCATCCAAAACGAGTGTTCTTTTAAAAGCTGTGGAAAAAAATTGGCAAACACCATGTCCCCTTGCTCGGCGGCCAACAGGCTGACCATCAGCGCAAAAAAAGGAGGTTGCGAACGGCCTATAAAATAGGTGCGGTTGCCATTGGGGATGAAGCCAAATTCATTAATCAGGTGGGCAAAATTCCGCACCATGTTTTCAATGATGTCCACCCGACCACTCGTTTGCAGGCCGAGCATCGTAAAGTAGCTGTCCCAATAATAAATTTCGTTGAAACGCCCACCCGGCACAATGTACGGGTACGGCAGCGGTATCAGCGAACTGCCGGGGCGGGCCTCATCGGCTTCCCGTTTGAGCCAATCCCAGAGGATGTTGATGTGCTCCGCAACTGGCCGGGTGGGGTCACTCTGAAAGCCAGAGGTTTTGCTGGTCGGTATTTCGAAATGCGCCTCGGTGAATGCCTTTAAATCGAAACCGGGCAAACCCTTTTCGGCCCGGTATTTTTCCAAAATGACCTGCGGCGGGGACAAGGGCGTCATGTCGGAAATGGTCTTCCCGTCCGGCCAAATACCACTGCGGTGTTGGTCGGTGAAGAGTTCTTGGAAGACTTGGTCGGGCGGAAGGTATTGCATGATGTTAGTGTTGAGGTATTGAGGTATTGAGTTGTTGAGGTACAAATTATTGGTGGCGGGGTAAGGATTGGCTGCAAGGTATTAATTTGCAACCACTGGTTTAGCTGTTAAGCGCCGAAGGATGAACAAAGCGATCAAAAGCGCTGCTAAAGGAATCAGTATGTAGAAAAATGCTGAACCAGCACCAACATGTTTAAATAAATAACCAATTATACGGGAACCGATGGTTCCACCAAGAGCAGAAAAAACGATAATCAATCCCGACATGGGACTGTGCAGTTTTTTAGGCAATGCGCTGAGTACCACAGAGTTGAGCATGGGGTAAATGGGAGCAATAAAAAGCCCAACCAATGGAAAGGCAAATGCAATCAAAGGAATATCTCCAAAAGATTTCACTTCCATGGATTGAACACTGACCGCATGAGGCAAAACGAAAACAAACATCGCCATCGCAGCGATGATGCAAATCGTCAAAATCCAAACCCAAGAGAATTTTTCAGACAAGTAGCCCGCACTAATCCTTCCGATTCCACTTGAAATTACCAAGATACTTGACATCATTATCCCAATGTTTTCTGGGAGATGGAGCACCCTTTTGTTGAAGGTAGGCAGCCAAGTCATCAGACCTTGTTCAATCATTACAAATAAAAATGCAGAGGTTACAAATACGATCACCAACAAACGCCCCATCAACAGAAACATTTGTCTAAAATCATCAGATAAATCAGCACCTGGTATTTCATGCCCCTCCTCAAATTTTGCAAAAAACAAGAAAAGAAAGGACAAAAGCGAAAGCCCTGCGAGCAACCAATAAACATTCAGCCATTTAACGGCATCACCTTCAATGTTGAAAGCTGGAAAAAGAAAATAGGCCACGGCAATACCAAACATGAAAACACCTTCTATGCGACCCATCAGGCTGTTGTGTTCTTTTTCACTGTTAGTAACCAGTCCTATCACGGAATAGACCGAAACTTTAATCAACGCGAAAGAAGCACCTACCGCAGCAAACAAAATCTTAGCCGACCAAAACGAATTGCCAAAATACATCGAGACACAAGCGACCGTCACGATACCCAGCCCAATCAACATAGATCGTTTGTACCCAATACGAGGCAAGAATGAGGCAATTAAAAAAGAAACAATGGCAATCGGCAGGTCTTTGAACATTTCAAGGATACTGGCCTGCACTTCGTCCACATTGTAAATTTCCTGTGATTTTAAAATGACGATGCCCACCGAATTCAGCAGGATGGCGAACACGAAATAGTTGATGAAAAGGGATAACTTGATGGTGTTGGATTTCATTTTGTTTTTATAAAATTTTGAAAGTTTGCTTTACCTCATAACGGATCGGTTGCTTTTTGAGGCGTGCAGATTCCCACTTTCCTAAATGTGCCAAAACCCGGATAGCCTCGTCCCTGGTCCCATAGTCCAAATCTATTCGATCGCAAAATCGGGAAGTGTGCTTTTTTTCTAAAAACGAAAGGTAAAATTAATTTGCCATTCACCTTTCTTTGGTGGCCTTTTTTGGTTTGTAAAAGTCTTTAGGAACTGTTCCAAGGAGTGATTTATCAGAATCCATAAATTGGAGTAGTGTTATTTTTCGGGAAGGCTGGTGAGAAGTTGGCTCGGCTAAATCATATAGAGGTAAAATATTTTCCCATTCTTTTATTTCTTTTTGCCCTGCTGAAAAAATTGATTTATGTCAAAATATATAACTGTCCATAACAAAAAAAGCCATCAGGCAGCTCACTATAAAATTGAAGGGTGAGTGCCTGATGGCCTGTAGGTCAGATTTACTTCGCGCTCATCTCAATCAGCGTCGAATCATTCTGCCAGTTACCTTCGTTTTCTACCTCGACGGATACTACTTCACCTGCTTTCAAGGAAACTGTAAATTCCTTTGAAAGAGATCGATTAGGTAATTGATCCGTCACTTGCTCCTCGATAAGGGTTGTCCAACCTGTTCCCTTTGAAGAAGCATTGGTATACACCTCTGCGCTCACTAACTCTCCCTGTGCATCGATAAGAGACCACTTGATATTGAAAGTATAGGTACCTGTGGTTTTAGCGGTAAAACGGGCTTTCGAGCTTTGGTCCCTGTTCTGCCCTGGATGGAACACCATGGCTCCGTCCGCTTTGGCAGGGTAGGTATTATCATGACTGTCTGTATAAGCTTTATTTGAAGTGTTTTGAGCAACAGACCACCAACTTTCTTTATATTTTCGGGTTACCTGGCTCTGAGGCCCTTCTTTTTTCTCTTGAGTGAAAAGTGAAAAATCCGCACCGGGAGTCCCGTAACCGAAAGTCCATTCCCCGTCATTTTTTGAAATGTCCGGAACGATTGCCTCATTTTGCTTCGCATAATAAAGAGAGTGGATGACATTTTTTGTGTCAATGTAGTATATCGTACTATTGATGTCAACGGCTGTGCTTATCGGATATACACCAGCCCGGGTCCAGGAATTGTCGTTTTTGAAATTCCATTCATATTGCTGTCCATCCGTGCCTGTTACAAATACCTTGCTGCCTCCGGCAAAGATTTCCTTGGCGGCACCGGTCATTTTCACCCAATCTCCACCTGACTTTTTCCGGTAAATAGTTGTTCCTTCCAAAATCCATAATGAGTTTTTATGGTCAACTGCGGCACCATTTACTTTTCTATTGATAGGGGCTTTCCAATTGTTTTCGAAAAAATTCCATTCGTACAACAGGTCGTCATTGCCGATAACTAAAGCTCTGGTTCCGCCTGCCACTACGGCTTTTGCTCCCCCTGCCGGAGAAGGTACTGATTCCCATTGGCCTTTCTTAAAATTCTTATCTTGGGCAGACTTGTAAAAGAATCTTGAACGTTGGATTTCATCACCAGTTATGGCCCAAATAGAGCTAAACATGTCAACCGCAGCACTTCTTACAGATTTATTAATATTAGTCCAGCTCTTAGTTCCAAAGTTCCATTCGTGCAATAGGCCAGAATTGTCAATTACCAGTAGCTTCCTTCCGCCTGCAATAATCTTTACCGCGGTGGCATTGTCTGGAGAAGGTGGCATTTTTTGCCAACCGCTGAGTCTTGGGAGTGAACTTGGTATGGTAACAGGTTCACCATTCCACAATTTTATAGTAACGGGTTTGCCAGTTTCAATTTGCCGGATCGTGATTTTTTCGCTATCGACTTGACCCACCTTATGCAGACCACCTATGTTTTGGTGGCCATCAGATACAATTTCTCCGTTTTCTACAACCAAATCTCTTTTCACATTAAAGGTTGAGCCTTCATCATAATCGAGAAGTAGTTTGATTTCTTGGCCTGAATTGGATAAAAAAACAACCCTTGTATTAGGCCTGCCGTCATAGTGGGTAAGTATTACCTGTGCATCAGTTGGATGATCAAGCGGCTCTACTTGTTGTGCATTTAAGTTCAAGGATCCGGTCAAAAGAGCGGATAGGAAGAAAATTAGATTTTTCATTTTTATCAATTTGGTTTTGAATGATGATGCCTACTCTAAAAAGGATTTTCGGCTTTCTCCTTTGGTTGTTGTTTGGATTGACCGGACCGGCAAATGCGGGGCGCTTGGCCCTGCATCCGGGTTCGGGAATTGGTTGTTATTAAAGGCAGACCAGCTAGTCACTTTAAATTAAAAAAGCATACTGGCCTGCGCTTATGCGTTTGATGTTTAGTAGTGGGACGGAGTGGTGGAGTTGCCAGCCCTGTTGCAAACAGGCGGAAGGCAGCAGTAAGGGTTGTACTGTCATGGTGCTTTTTTATATAAAGTGAAAAAATGATGGCCAAAGCTGTGATTAGGGACAAAAAATGCCCCCTGCTCACAATGCTCCATTGTGGCCAGCTAAATGATCCCGTAACTGGATTCGGGCAACCTTGAAATGTGCTTTTTATACGCTGCAGCTCTCTTCGAACCACTTTAAAAAAGTTGCCGAGCTTGTCTTATTTATAAATCAAAGTGAAAAATTGGCTGTGTGAGAAACCAAGTGTTTTTTTTTTGTTAGAGGCATCTATTTTTTGTTGTCCGTTCGTATCGCTTTTATTTGGATCAGTGACTTGAACGGGTTTCATTTGGAAATAATTACAGCGCAAATATGAGCCGATCCAAGTAGTAATTTCCGTCAAATTGGTCGCAGTTTCCGTCAAAATGGGAGTAGAAGTGGCAATTTCCGTCAGGGAGGTAGCATTTTCAGCCTTACCCCCTCCCCATAAACTCACTGGGCGACTTCCCAAACCTGTTTTTAAAACTACGGGAGAAAGACTTTGCATCTTGGTAGCCGACCTCTGAGGCCACTTGGCTGATGGAGTTATAAACATGATTTTCCAATAACTGCCGGGCTTTGTCCAGCCGCATTTCAAGGAGGTACTTTGCCGGCGTCAGCCCGGTCAGGTATTTCAACTGGCGCAACAGGGAAGATTCGCTCATGGCAAATTGGCGGGCGAGGTCAGGAACATTGACCATTTCATTGGAGAGATTCTCCTTGATATAGGTCTCGAATGTTTCGAGCCATTGGCGGTCTTGTTCGGAAATGGCCGGGATCTCTTTCCCGGGCACTGCATCTTCATTCAATGCCTCCTGCCTTATGGCGTAGTTCTCCAATAAATTAGTGATCCTGACCAGCAACTCTTCTTCGTCAAAAGGCTTGGTGAGGTAATCATCCACGCCGATGCGTAGGGCCTTTAATTTGTCCCTTATATCAGCCCGGGCGGTCAGCATGATTAGGGGCAATCGGTTGTAACGGTCATCCGTCTTAAGTTTTTCCATCAACTGAAACCCATCCATAATAGGCATCATGACATCTGAAATAACGAGGGAAACAGGGGGGATGTCTTTATTGGAGCTGGATGATTCTTTTTGGCTTTGTAATATTTCCAGTGCTTCTTTGCCATTCTCTGCTGTCAATACATGGAAACGAGTTCCAAGGATGGTGTATAGGTAATCACGTAGGCTATGATTGTCCTCGACGACGAGTATGGTTGGCCGATGTCTATTTGCATTGACACCCTTGTCAGGTTCCAAAATCACAGGCGCATACCGGGCAGTTTCTCCAACCTCCTGACCATCCAATAACTCCCGTTCAAGCGACTGTTCAACGGCAAACGTTCTCATTACTTCCTTTCTTGGGATTTCCACATAAAAAGAGCTCCCTTTGCCTACCGTACTTTCTGCCCTGATACTTCCTCCCATCAATTGGACGAGTTCCTGGCAAAGTGCAAGGCCAATGCCCGTGCCGCCCTCCGTTGGCGCATTTTTTTCTTCCGATTGGTAAAAACGGTTAAATATTTTTGGCAGATCATTTTGAGAAATACCTCGTCCAGAGTCTTCTACCACAAGCTCTAATGCATTGCCTTTATCAGCCACCGTAACGCTAACCTTGCCACTTTTTGCAGTGAACTTGAAGGCATTTGACAAGAGGTTGTTTAGGATCGTTTCTACTTTTTCTCGGTCAATTTTCAACTGCAAGTCTTTTTCAGCTTTGTAAATAAAGGTAAGCTCGATACCCGACCGCTCTGCATGCGACTCGAAAGTGGACACAATACGTTGCAGCAAAGGGAACATGGGTTCAGCACTTTCTCTCAACTCCAATTTTCCATGCTCAAGCTTCGATAAATTAAGAATGGAGGCGACCAGTTTGAGTAAATCTTCACTGCTTTGCTGTGCTTTTTTGAGCAGGGTAAAATTGCGGTTGTCCAAAGTTCCAGAACCCAAGGCAGATTTTATGGGGCCAAGAATCAACGTAAGCGGCGTACGGAGTTCGTGGCTGACATTGGCAAAGAAGCGGGATTTGGTCTCGTCGAGGTTGCGGAGGCGTTCGGACTGTTGTTGGATTAAAATGTTTTGTTGGCGAAGCTCCGTTTTCCTTTTTCGTTGGTAATAGAAGCCAATACCAAGTGAAAGCGCCAAAAGGACAAGAAGCCCACCGATGGCAATGGAATTTCGTAGTTGGTTATTTTTCAGGTCAAGTTCGAGTTGCTGACGTTGTTTTTCAACCTCCAACTGTTCTTTGTCTTGTTCGAGGTAAAAAGCCTGCATATTGAACCCTTCACTTCGGCTTTTCCATTCCTCTTCGTATAACAACTTTTGCTTTAAATATGCCAATGCTTTGGCAGGTTGCCCTTCCTCTTCAGCAAAGCGTGACTTAATTCCATAAACTATTCCCAACTGCATGAGAAGGTCAAGGCCAACGGCTACCTGCTCGGCTTGTTCGAGATAGCTTTTGGCAGTTGCCCTGTTGCCACGTTCCCATTCCATTTCTGCCAGCAATTGAAACGAATGGTACTCAAACCATCGGTTTTGTGTTTTTTCAAGAATCTTTAAGATTTTCTGGCATTGATGAATAGCCTCTGCCAAATCGCCCCTACTCTGCGCTAATTCGACACGCCCTAAAGTTGTACGAAGCTCAATAGAGTGTTTTTCCTTACCTGTCTTGTTTGTGGCAATATGCTCCAAAGCTTCTAAATAGCTTTCCAGTTCTTCAAATCTTCCATGCCCCTTGGTTATGTCTATTAATCTGATAAGCAGACTGGTAATGCTGGCTGTATCTCCCCGGGATTTTGCCTGTTCAAATAATGAATCCATTTTGGGCAGCACTTCATCAATATCCCGGAAAGCCAAACTGTTTTGGAGTTGTGTCTGCTTGACATAAGTCAGCCTGCTCAAGTTGCCGGTTTTTTCAAAAAGCTGTCCTGCTTTTTCAAGGCTCGTCATAGATAAGCGGGGATCTCCAGTAGCATCAAAAAACCGATATTGATCTACATGGGCCTCGGCTTCGTCATCCAAAGCATTGGCCTTTTTAGCAATCCTAATCAATTCAACGCCGACATAAAGGGCAGCGGGGAGGTTGAAAACACGCTCCAAGTTTGATTGAACGTAGCTGTAGTTTTGATAAAGGCAGGAATAATCATCACCGCATTTCCCGCGGACAAGCGAATGGATAAACTGAAGGGAGGTGTCGCTTACCTGTTCTGGCAGTTGCGATTCAATCAAGGGCCAAAGGTCATCAGTCTCTTGCTCTTGTGCCAGTAACCCCGGGAGAAAGGCAATCCCACAAAACAAGGATAGCAATAATGGCTCAATTACAATTCTCATCTTAGTCAAGTCATCTTTGTGTTCATCGTTATTTCTACATCAGTTAGAAAGCGCAAATTCTTATTAGAGAAAGGCAAAATCCGTACACACTTCCATAAAGTTTACTTTATTTTTTTGGCTCAATTATGATTTCAAATTGCTGACATTGAACTAAGCCCGAAGGGCTTAAATTTGAATAACCCCAGATTCCATCTGGGGAAAGAAAGAATGTCATCTTTAACCCCGAAGGGGTTTAATATTAATGCAACTAACTAAATGACATACAACCCTTTCAGGGTTATGAAACTGACATCTTACGTTACCTGAATTTCATTCAGGGCTATTCTTGTTCAAGCCCTTTGGGCTTAGGAATTCCAGCAACTTGGAATCATAATTGAGCCATTTTTTTAATAAAATTCAACCTTCAATTCCCCTCATCCTCCTCACTGTCGCAATGATAGTGGTTGCCCTGCCGCCAACTGGGCCGCTGCATTTTCCCTCCGTCCTTTTTCTCGGCCAGCATCTTTTGGATGATGCGGTTGCGTTCGGCGGCCACTTCCTCCCGTTTTTTCAAATCCTCTTGGCGGTCGAAAAACTTGATGCCGTCCACGAAAGTCATATCGGCCTTGGCATAAACGGACAGCGGATGGTCGCTCCAGAGGACAACGTCGGCATCTTTACCGGGTTTGAGGCTGCCCGTGTATTGGTCGATATGGAGCAGCTTGGCTGGGTTCAGCGTCACAAATTTCAGGGCATCTTCTTCGCTGACACCACCAAAACGCACAGCTTTGGCGGCTTCTTGGTTGAGGCGGCGAGCCATTTCGGCATCGTCAGAATTGAAGGCTACCGTAACACCCTGTTCGTGCATGATAGCGCCGTTGTGCGGGATGGCCTCATACACCTCAAATTTGTACGCCCACCAATCGGCGAAGCTGCTGCCACCAACTCCGTGCTCGGCCATTTTGTCGGCAACCTTGTAGCCCTCTAAGATGTGGGTAAATGTGTTGACTCGGAAATTGAATTTTTCCGCCACCTTCATCAGCATATTGATCTCGCTTTGCCGGTAACTGTGGCAGGTGATAAAACGCTGGCTTTCAAGAATTTCCAATATACATTCTAATTCAAGGTCGGTCCGATAGGGCTTGCCGCTGCGTTTTATTTCGCCATATTTTTTGGCTTCTGTAAAATGATCCTCATACACTTGAGCGACCCCCATGCGGGTATTGGGAAAACGGTCGTTGCTACTGCTGCGGGAGCGTTTTACGTTTTCGCCAAGGGCAAATTTGATGAAAGGTCTGGCGTGCTCATATTTCATTTCTTCCGGTGCGAAACCCCAGCGGAATTTGACAATGGCACTCTGTCCGCCAATCGGGTTGGACGAGCCGTGTAAAATTTGTGCCGCCGTCACACCGCCAGATAGCTGGCGGTAAATGTTGATGTCCTCACTATTGACCACATCCCCAATACGCACCTCTGCACTACTGAATTGGGAAGAACCTTCGTTGATGCCCCTACTGGCCGCAATGTGGGTGTGCTCATCAATGATGCCGGGGGTCACGTGGCGGCCCGTCGCATCAATTTCGATCGCACCACTGGCGCTCAGTCTTTTCCCCACCTTGTCAATTTTTCCATTGCGGATCAGCACATCGGCATTTTCCAAAATACCTTCAGACTCGTTGGTCCAAACGGTTGCATTTTTCAACAAATAGGCCTGTTGGGTAGGGCGCTCCGACCAGCCAAAAGCCATAAATGGGTAAGTAACTGCACCAAGGTCGGACGCTTCCTCATTTTGGCCACCCCGGCTGCCCCTGCCTCCTTTTTTCTCTGTATCGTCTTCGGTCAAATCGCCCATTCGTTTACAGCTCCAGGTCGTCCAGGTGCCGTTGCCATCTTGGCCTTTGCCCGTCCAACTCTCCTCACCGATGACACCAGAAAGGCGGGTCGTAAGCTCGCTTCCTTTCGGTTTGTAGCTGAGGGTAATACGCCCCTCCTCTATTTTATTATTAACCTTGGTTTTGATGGAATCGTCCGTCACAATGTTCATTTCATACTTGCCTTTGTTTTCTTTTAATTCTATCACCTGAGCCATGTCACCAACCATTAAAGTATACTTGCCCGGCCTGATTTCGATTGTTTCTAAATCCTTTAAAACAAAGGGTTTGCCCTTGATCCAATTGTGGTAGATTTTTGTTTTTTCGTCAAATACATTCCCATCAGTGATAATGAAGTTGGCGAGTTTCCCCTTATCCAGTGTACCGAGTTCATTGAGCGAATTGGTGAACCCGGCGGGGGTATAGGTCAGTGCTTTTAACGCATCCGTTTCTGAAAGGCCATACTTAATCGCTTTCCGCACATTTGCCATAAAATCGGCGCCCTTATCCATTCCATACTGGGTAATGGCAAAAGGAATCCCTGCCTTTGCCACCCTCGCTGGATTGGTCGGTGCCAGTTCCCAGTGTTTCATGTCTGCCAAATCAACGCTGATGGCGTCATAAGGATTTTCTACATCGAAGGCATCTGGAAAATTCAGCGGCAGGATGAGAGAAGAGCCAGTAGCTTTAATTTCATCAAGACGTTGGTACTCATCCCCATTGCCTTTGATGAGGTAGGTCACGCCGAATTCTTTGCCAAGGTTGGCAGCCCGGAGGGTTTCCAATTTGTCACCAGTCTCAAATATTTGCTGCAGACGGAGGGCGTTGTTCCACGCCTCTAAAGATAGGTTGACTTCTTCGTCGCGGCCAGCACTTTTGTACCATTGCCCATCATAATAGGCTTGGCGGATCAAATAAATGCACCCCATCAGCGAGCGGGGATAGGGCTGCGGCGAATTGCCTTTTTGAAAAGACAGATGATGCGCCACCCGCTCCTTAACGATCAGCTCATGTGGCCGCTCATCAGACAAGGTGACGAGTGTTGAGGAGCCGCGGGAAATCCCATCCATTTGGTGGGTCAGCACTGCTCCGAACCCTTTTTTGCGAAGGTCGCTGGCACTTTTGTCATCAGCCTTGAATACATCACTGGCATTAAACTCAGGCTTAAGAGCCATATTCCAGTTGTAAGCCCCCTCTTTAGTCGATTCAAATTGGGTTGGGCCTCCAAAGCCACCGCCGCCACGCTCCCGCTTTACTTCGGGCATACCGTAGTCTGCGTAAATATCAATGAAGGAGGGATAAATGGATTTTCCTGCCAAATCTAACACTACTGCGCCATCTGGCACTGCAATTCCCTGGCCGATAGATTCAACCTTTCCATTTCGGATTACCAAAGTCGCATTATCCAGCATCTCATTCCAACTTTTATGGATAGTGGCATTGGTAAATGCGTACAGCCCTTCTCGGTGGTCGGCCACGTTGTTGCGTGGAAATGTTTCTTGTGCAATGACAGCTGCCGACAGGAAGAAGCAGCCATATACCAATAAAGCGAGTGCTAATTTTTTCATACTTATCTTGATTAGGTGATGATGGGCAAATATAGTTTTTAGGTTAGTCTTTTTATAAAAAAGCTATTGGTGAACGCCCAGACATAAAATAGCAATAGTTTCTATCTATTAAACGGCCGTATATAATTTCCCGATCCACATTTTTCTTTGTTCACTAGTGTTGTTCAAAAATAAAAATCTCAAACTGGACTTTGTGAAACTCTGTGTCTCTCTGTGAAATAATACCAGTTATTTCACAGAGAGACACAGATTTTCACAAAGTGTATTTTTTAATTCATGAACGTTATTACTGGCCTACTTTTTTTTGGAATACTTTTTGAAAACCTGCTTCATAACTTTCAAATTCCCTTCGCAATTTTCCCCATTTTTTTTCGAAAAAAAACTCCAACCAACCGATCAAATCGAAAACAAAGTTACCCTCCCTTCAAATATCTCTAATTCTAATTTATTTTATTAAAAAATTCATACAACAGTGAATAGCACATATTTAATGCACTATTGAATTTGGCTATTTATAATTGTCAATAAACACCCACCTCCCACCTCGCATTTTTCCCGACCTGCAAACACTGCTTGAGCAAATCACTAAAGGATATTTTGGATA
>JAWKLX010000084.1:0-15876 GCA_041392505.1 Saprospiraceae bacterium
CCAAAGCTCAGTGATGTAGTGGTCTACACCAGAGCAGTTGTCATCACAGTCTTGGATCGGTGGAACCAGTACAGAACCTTCACAGATAGTATGGATGCTGCCAGAAGCGGTTGCATCGTATACATCGATAGTAACATCGCCGAAGCTGAAGTTAAGTTTCCACTCAACCATCTCACCAATGTTGTCTTGGTCGTCATCGAATACGATCAGTTCCCAAGTACCGAGAACGTCTGCCTGCCAGTTAGAGGTCATTTCAGCAAGGGTAGCAACGGTACCGTTGAAACCACCACAAGAAATGTCGAATGTACCTTCTGGACGGTACCTACCAGTAAATGGTGAAGCAACGCCATTAGAGATTACAGGAACAGAAGTATCGTCAACGAACTTCGTCTTGTGGTAACCAACACCATTGATGCCGTTATCAGTAGAAAGTTCGATTACTTTGTTGCTAGGACCTTTCAAGAAGATGTCCAAATCTTCCACGTGCTGGTGGTTGATCGTCAACAATACAGACTCCAAGCTGATGTTGGTGAACTGGTCAGGGTTGAACTGGTTACCAGTGCCTGGCAATTGTACCAATGCAGTGAATACAGTTCCACCTGTGTTCTGTGGAGCTTGTCCACATCCACCAGTTGTATTTGGGTTGCCCAAGTTACCAAGAGCAGGAATCAATGAGTTACCGTAAGAAGAGTTGATTTTGCCATCAACACCGAACAGTTCGATGATTGGAGCTTCTTCGTCAACAACTTTGATAACTTGATTTTCCTGACGGATAGCAATTGGGTTAGAACACCAGTCAATGATAGTCCACTGACGGACAATCTTGAATGTTCCAACACACTCCTGAACGATGATGTCCTCATGCTCAACTCCGATCTCACAGATAGAGATTAATGGAGCACCGTTTACAGTTGGGTAACCAGAACCAGTTACAGCCAAAACGTCAGCATCGTCAAGACCAAGACCTGGGCAGCCACCACCAGTAGTAGTGCTGTTGATACCAGCGTTGTCTTGGAATGAGAAGTCAAGGTCATCGCAGCTTGCGCTGTAGCAAGTAGCATCAAGCAATGCAGAAGATGCATCACAATCAACTATGAATGGGTGTACAGCAGTTGGGTCAATGATATTTGGGAAAATATCGTATTGAGTACAAGTCCACTTGATGTTAGCTGGAATTTCAATTTCAGCAACAGTTGGACGAGACAATGTAATTGTTTGTGTACAAGATTCAGAGTTACCTGAATTATCAGTAGCAGTCCAAGTACGGACATATTGTCCAGCAGGTCCACCACAAGAATCATCGATATAGCTTTCTTCAACTGTTACAGTTACGCTACCACAGTTGTCAGTAGGAACTACAGCAGGAGCGTTAGCAGTAACGATCAAACCAGCAGTAACGATGATACCATCATCACCAGTAACATTATCACGGTAAGTCAAAGACCAGATACCACCAGCATCTGTACCATCAAAGGCAGATAATACAGTGTTGCTCTGAACACCTGGAGCGATCAAACACTGAAGGCGTGCACCACCAGCATTCAAATCTGCACACTGAGTAAGACCACCTGTACCTTCATCGTCGAAGATAAGGTCCATGTCAAACTCAGCACCGAAACAACCAGTTACATCGAACACGTCTACTTGATCACCCGCAGGGTTAGAAGCAACGATGTCCAAATCAGGCAACCAAGTATGCTCAATCAATTTAACGATTACATCCACGTCTTCAACTGGCGTACCAGGAGGATAGAATGAATAGTCAAAATCATAAGAGTGAACATCAGGAACTGGAGCACCAGCTTCGCCAAGAGGCTCATTGATGTTCTCAATAACCATGGTGTTAGGTCCAGTGAAAGCAGGAGCTGGCTCAGCAGGCAAAGCTTCTGAACAAGCAATTGTCAAATCACGGCACTCAATGATTGGACCCAATTTATCTTTAACAATGATACTACCCCAGCAAAGCTGGTTAGTTTGATTGTCAA
Source organism: Saprospiraceae bacterium (assembly GCA_041392505.1). Taxonomy (GTDB): domain Bacteria; phylum Bacteroidota; class Bacteroidia; order Chitinophagales; family Saprospiraceae; genus UBA6168. The sequence goes on from JAWKLX010000084.1 coordinate 1,986, forward strand.
TAACTTTAACAGTATAAGTCTTGCCAATGGCAGCTGGGCCTAATGGCTGAGGAATGATTCCACCTAATGCATTCAATACCAAAACATCATAACGAGTATCGTAGCAGCCGTAAGGGCCACCTTCCAATACCATGTCAGCACCAATGGTAGCTTCACAATTTTCGTCCAAAGAAACTTGAACGTTATCGTTACAAGTCAGGTTCTGAGTAGCATTTTGGTATTCTTTCACTGTTACGTTGAAAGAACAAGTACCAACGTTACCTTGAACGTCAGTAGTCTCAAATGTATTAGTAAAGAAACCAGGATCAGCACAAAGCTCAGTTCCAGAAGGAAGACCTTGAGTTTGGATAACTTCCAGCATCTCCACCAACGCGTAGCCAATGATACCGTTCCATACACGTGGAGTAAAAGGAGCACCCCATGCAGAGTTGGCAGTAGATCCTAAGAAGAGATCGATGTTACCATCAGTATAGTTCTGGTTTCCACCATTACCATTAGTATAGTTAGATGCAGCCGTTAGCATGTGCAATGCAATACCGCTCACACCTGGAGGCAACATAAAGCTAAATAGGAGCAGGAGTGATCGTACCGTTGCCAGGGAAAGCACCAGAGAATGGGCCAGTTGTAGCATCAGCAGAAGCTGCTAAAGTCCAAGCACCAGCATTGGTTTGGAAACCAAACGTGTGTTCCAGAAGCTTTGGTGTAAACGTTGATCATTGTAGCTCCTGTGATGTTAGAAGCAACATCAGTGATTTCGATTGGGCCACCAGTATTATTGGTAACATCAAACCAAACCATACCATTAGTTGCATTACCATTACCACCAGCAGTAATTGTAGCCAAAGACATAACTGGTCCAACAAAAGGACAGTTGTCAGTGCGCAGTAACATTGAAGTTAACCGCTTGGCAGCAAAGACCAGGTTCAAGCTGATCGTCATGTCTGCTGGGCAGTTTAATACTGAGCACAAATCCGCAACAAATACGTTGAAAGAACAGCTTGCAGCAGTAGAATTGTCACAAGTTGAAGCTGTTACAACAGTATTACCTGGAGGGAATACAGAACCTGAAGGTGCTATCAATATCGATAGGAATCAAAAGCAAGACCTTGTACTGTGAAGTTAACAACAGCTGAACAAACACCTGCATCCGTGTTAACGCTAATGTCAGCAGGACAAGCAAGTGGAGTTGTACAAGGGCCACAAAGGCTGAAAGCACAAACAACTCACCACCAGCTGAAGGGCCAGGGCAAGTGTTGTTACCAATACCACCGTGGGTTGCATTCAAGCAGTTACCTAAAACGGCTTGAGTTGCAGTGTTCCGGACAGTCATGCTACCACCGTTCCAACTATGGGTCACTTCAAACCACTTAGTCCTCTAACTTCATAATTACCATCGGGGAAGACCGAAGTGGCTGTCCCTGGAACTGCGTTAGGAGCAAGACCAGCATCTTCACAATCGTAAACTACGTTTGTGCCGACATTGACTATCTCCCAACCAGTTTCGTTGAGGAACGCTCCCGTGTTGAACGTCCTATCAACACTAGTTTGCGCCATCAAGTATTCTTCACCCTCCACAATGTACTGAAAGTTGTTGTAATGCTCAAGAAACAGTCGAATTCATAGAATTCGCTTTTTTCATGAGATAAAAATTTCGTGCTTTAATGAAATAAAAAAATTCAATTAATTATTCGTGGACAAAAACAAATGCTATCAAATAATCATTGCAGCAAGACGATAGCACCATCGCGAGTTGCTTCAAATCATAGCGGCTCAAACTGCCGCTGTTTGTGCCGCCAATATTGCAAGCCTAACTCAATGGTTAGCACACAGACTTTCCTGCCAACAGCTCTTGGTAGATACCATTGTAAAGTCCGACTTTCTGCGCGCGGTATAAGCTGGCGTGCTAGAGTAAACACCATTTTGAGAGAAGTGATAGTATTCACAAGGATATCTTGTGCTTCACTTGACCCTAAAAGTGCCGGCGCTGGATCATACCCAGTGCTGAATTCACCGATTTCGGCTTGTTCCGCAGCTTGCTCTACCTGAAGACCATCAGAGAAAACAGCAACAAGAGTCAACAAGACTTTCTTTAGTAAATTCACTTTTTTCATGAGATTAGAAAATTTTTAGTTAAACAATGTATTTTGCTAAAGCAATTGCCATTTTTCAAAAAAGCTCCTTAAAAATACGTATTAGCCGACTCACACGAAGTGGTCGACTAATACCTTGACTCATTTAAAAAGAGTATTGTGTGTAAGATTCGTTTTTTTCACGAGATAATAACTTGTCAAAAAGTTAGATTATAATTTACGAACTATAAAAGAATCAAAGTATATCTTGCGCTTTTATGTAAATGGTTAAAGAATTTCCTACTTGTTGCTTACAGCTGGTCTCTGAGGGTCTTGCTTTTTTAAAACAGAAATAATTATCGTCCGAAAGATTGCATGGTGGAACTGGCAGACTGAGAAAAGATGTCGTCAGCTAAAATTGACAATCGGTCTGAGGGAAAGGATCGGTTGGATCTACTTAATCGGTAATGGGAAAGAATGTAACGTTTTGTCACATGTTCAGGACTTGGGATTTTCAATCTGTTTAAAAGCAACTTGATCCTATGATGCGATAATGGCAACTAAATATCATCAACACTGTTCTTTGAATACCGCGCTTTTGGTATATTAAACATATTAAAAAAAGAACATTATTTCGATCTGCTGGAAACAGAGGCGAAGATAGGCAAAGCTTTTTCAATTCGCAAAAACTTTATCAAAAAGTCTCTTGGCAGAAAGCACTTACCGGGTTTTCTTTTATGCCATTTAGTGGGGCATGTATGAAACTTTTTACAACTATTACCAGAATAAAGAAGAGATACTATCCAAAAACACCCAAAGACTTGGGCGATAAGTTCAGCAGCACATTGTCAGGCAACTAATGCCCGTGGCCTCTACGTCTCACATTTTATGATATGACAAGCATTGTATTCGTGATTAACTTAAGGTATGGATTTCAACCCACTCTATCAAACCGATAATCAGATTTTTACATTTTTGACGGCGGTGGCAGCGAAGCCGCCACCGCCGTCGAAAAAAATCAGGGGGAAGAAACTTTATAATGCAGGATTGGCTTTCGCCAATCCTGCATTGCCATTTAAATCCATACCTCACGTTAGATTACATCAAAACCACTACTCTATAAATATATTTACCTACCAAGAATCTTAATTTTGTTACTCAAATTCAACTTTTAACTAACGGACAAAGGAGATAAGTTGCGTTTTGAATGGTTCTAATAAAATAAGAAAAGTTATGGCAAGTCATAATTGTATGTTCCTTTTCAATTCCCTTAGCTTCCATGTCCAACTATCTAAATTAAGATGAAAAATATTTTATTGTTCATTGCTATCGCGCTTTTAACCGCCTGTGGGAGCGAACCTTCTTCCCCAACTTCCCAAAGTATGGAAAATACAGGCGATAAGAACAGTAAAGAACAAGCTGCAAGCCCAGACCAAGCTGGCTCAGCTCAAGCACCTGAACCAGGGCAATCATTTGCCACTGAAGAAACGATGATAGCTGGTTATGGTAAATTAATCGCTGGTGAATGGGAAGCGGTGGGTGATGCCGGTTGGCACTTAAAAATTGAAGGCAATACTATCAAGCAGTTCAAAAACAATGAACAAATCTCATCCGAACCGTTCACCATTCATGTTAAATGCAATCAAGGTGGTTGTATCAGCCAATATTTCTGGTGTCTCGCTACTGAGAATTCTTGCTATCTGGTAAGGCGGGTAGACGCTAAAAATCTCAATTTGCAGTTATCGAATGATGGTGAGATATTGAAATTTATAAAAATTTAACCATAGAGCTTTGCTATACCTGCATTAATGTTTTGAATGCCTCTTTAAAAATTACAGCAATGCAGTCAGTTGGCTGCATTGCTTCCTATCGCAAACTAAACAACTCCTTGCCCATCACTTTAAAAACCTTTAAAGGTGAGTTGTTGACAGCCAACAACACTAGTTTGTCCTGTGTGCCAGCTAATTGCAATTGGGCTATATCCTTGACATTTTGCGGAGCATAAAAGCCGCTCGCCGCACACAGCACTGGCTGAAAATGCCCATGCCCGTCGCCTTTGAGTACCAGGCCAGTTCCCGCATCGTATCGAGGGGTTTCGACTTCTGCATCAAAATTGTTACCTGCAATCAATAGGTCTTTGTTGCCGTCTTGATCGAAGTCATCACAGACAATTCCATTAATCGGGGCTATTTGGGCTTCATTCGGCAGGTGGGATGCAGAAAAAGAACCACCGTTATTGATCAACACCAGGGATTCAAACGTAGTAACTTCCAACTTGAGGGCTGCCTCTAAGTTTTCCTTTCCCAAAATATCCTCTACCCCTGCATTGGCAAAATCCTTAAAGGTGGGAAATTTATCTTTGATAAAAGGCATTTGCTCGGACGAACACTGGCGGCCACGCGTTGGCACCAATTTGCCCTTGTACTCTTTACTCAAAACAACATCACAGGTACCGTTATCGTCAAAGTCATTGGCAAATACCTTAAAAGGTTTTTCAGGTTTTGCATGGAACTTTCCATTGTGCCCAAGATTCCCAACAATAAAATCCTCATCGCCATCATTGTCAATATCGGCTGCAGCGATGCTGTACCACCAACCTTTTAGCTGATCCGTTCCGTAGGCTGCCGATTGGTTTTCCAGAACACCCTTATTATTAATGTATATACCGATAGGCATCCACTCCCCTACCACTATCAAATCGGGATAGTCATCGCCATTGATGTCTGTCCAAACTGCATCTTTGACCAAGCCTGGGTTTTCAAGCCCCGCAGCGACCTCCTTAGTTGCATCCACGTATTTTAAACTTTCCTTATCAAACCGGAGCAAATAACTTCTGGAAGAATACGGATACCTTCCGGGCAGGTTGGCACCTCCTACAAAGATGTCCATATCTCCATCCTTATCAAAGTCAGCTGTTTTGACCACAAAGCCAGCTGTTTCCATAGTTGGCAATGCATTGGCTTTTCCGTAGTTCCCTTTACCGTCAAGGTTGACGTAAAAGCGGTCTTGTAGTGCAGGCTCTTTCCCTTCCATGTCGCCCCCTCCCCCACTCACAATGTAGAGATCAAGGTCGCCGTCATTATCGGCATCGAAAAGGGCTGCATCCATATCCTCGCATTCCAAATCCGCTTTGGACCAGGGCTGGTTTTTATTTTCTTCAAATTGGCCATTAGATTTCTGAAAATACATCTTGCCTGCCTGCCCACTTGCCCCTCCAACAAAGAAATCATCCAAGCCATCACCATTAACATCGCCGACCGTAATTTTAGGCCCAAGGGTGGATTGTTTATGTGGCAATAAAACCTGTTTTGCAAAATCATTGAAGGGATTTTCCTGATGTTCAAAACCGATCCCCAACCCGTAAGGATTTACCTCGGCGATTGGGAAGCTCTTTGTCACCTCTCTTGGCTTTTGCCTGGCAATGGCTTTTCCTTGCTCGACTTTCAGAACCTGATTGGCCGATACATTGGTCAGTTCTGTTTGTGTCCCATCCAACCATTCTACAACCACCTTGTCCATCTTTGTTTGTTCACCCAATCCAAAATGGATCACCTGTTCCATGCATCCCATGTAGCCCCGAATGGGGTTTGATTCCTGATATTGCATGTCATTCCCATAGTAAATATAGATTTTAGCCCCGACCAAATCTGAAGGTGACTTTGGCACTAAATGCACCCGCAAATAATTAGCTCCACCCCTTTCAACTGCATTATTTTTATAAATAAATGCCTCGTGATCGATGTTGCTGGCGATCAAATCAAGGTCACCGTCCAAGTCCAAATCAGCATAGGCCGCCCCGTTGGAATAGGATGATTCGCTCATCCCCCACTCTTCTGTTACTTCGCTGAATGTCAGGTCTTTATTATTTTTATAGATAAAATTAGGAAGGCTGATCTCAGGCATTTTATCATACATTTCCTGCCTCATCGTCATTGGTATTATTCCACCATTCTTTTCTCGGATTACATTCATTTCATTTCGGAAGTCATTGTCTCTGGCATAACGCCTAAACCCCGTGGAAATGAAATAGTCTTTCCAACCATCATTATCGAAATCCGCCAATAATGCCGCCCAGCTCCAATCCGATTGAGCAACGCCCGCCAGGTTGGCCACATTGCTGAATGTTCCGTTACCATTGTTTAATTGGAAAGTATTGAACATGTATTGGTATTGGTAGCCGAGGTCATTGATGAAGTACCAGAACCCTTCCGTATCCATCGAAGCCATCAATGTTTTTGAACGGAAATGGTCAATAGAAGCCATGTCTACTACAGCAATTTCGGGGAGTCCGTCGTTGTTGTAATCGGCAATATCGCACCCCATCCCATAGTAGGAGACTTGTCTGGTCTTTTCCTTTATTTTATCAGTAAATGTACCGTCGCCATTGTTGATGTACATGAAATCTGGTACGGAATAATCATTGGCCACATACACATCCAGCCAACCATCTTGGTCAATGTCACTCACCGCCAAGCCCAAGCCGTACCCATATTGAAGCATCCCTGCAGCTTCCGTAATATCTACGAATTTTTCCCCATCATTCCTGAACAGCTTTCCGCTGGCTGCCCGCAAATTTTCCTTGATTTTGAGATCTTCAAAAATAGCTTTGTAAACGACGGACTCGTATTTCGATTCATTCATCACGTAGCAATCCAAATCACCGTCTTTATCAAAATCGAAGAAAGCAGCTTGCACACTTTGGTTACCATCGTTCAATCCAAAGGCCGCAGCTTTTTCCGTAAATGTCGGAGCTTGCTCCGCTCCACCAGCCTTTCCATTATTAATGAATAAAAGGTTTTCTCGTTTCTCTGCGGAATAGGGACCAAATTGGCATACATATATATCTTGATAGCCATCATTATTGATGTCAACCATACAAGCTCCAGTCGACCAAAATTTATTGGATGGGTTGATGCCCGCTTTCTCGGTAACATCTTCAAACTTCATATCGCCCTTATTGATATAAAGCCGGTTTGGTACTTCATTTCCAGAAAAAAAGATGTCGGGAAGGCCATCATTATTTACGTCTCCTACCGCTACTCCGCCACCATGATAATAATAAGGATAAGAAAGAATATTGTGTTCAGTTGTGGCATCCTCCACCAGATCGTTGCTAAAGTCAATGCCAGTTTGATCAGATGTAAGCAAAGAAAACAATCCCCTTCGCCCGCTTCTTTTGAAACTACAGTTTCTTCTTTAGCGGGGGTATCACAAGATTGATTTATCAGTAGTAAAGCAGCTACGATAATCAGGGACTTTGGAATGTGCATGAGACGATTTTTTTAAATTTACAGACACGGTGAGGAGTGCATTGCTTTGTTAAATGGTGTGGGGTTTATTTAAAAAATGCAAATTTATGAAATCCAAAATTCAAAACAACCTTGCCGTTGCGTATAAGATAAATCTTGATACGAAAACCCCATTGATATGTTTTATTAATGTAGTATCGGATATTTGCACACTTTTTGAATGTTGTCGTATCACAAAAAATGTCTATTCATGAAAATCTTGTCTGCCGTTTTAGCTTTTGCTGTTTTTAGCTTTTACACCTGTGGGGAACCGGCCTCAAATACCTCCAATCAAACTTCTAAGACAACTGGAATCGTGTACGACGATTCCCCTTTTGTGGCAGACAGCAACCTGATCAATGAAATAGACTCCCTTTGCTTTGCCACTAATAAAGACATGTTCCATAAGCCTAAACACAATCACATTGACGTTTCTCAATTCAATCAGCCCAACCTTAAAATAGGCTATTATGATGACCCCGAAAACGGTGTGACTCGGATTCTAATATCCGAAAACGAACACCGCCTGTTGAACCTGAAATATTTCTATTATAAAAACAATATCCCCATCCAAATGCACTATCGTTATTGGGACAAAAACCGAGATCCTCAGTTTGTGGAAGAGACCTACATGTACTTTGATGAAGAAGGAAAAATGTTTTATGCGGGCGAAAGAGGAACAGAACTAGAAGAAGGTGAAATCCCCGCAAAAATGAAATCTATCGATTTGTCAATACCTAAAAAAAGTAAAAAAGAACTTTACGAATTTGCTTTAAAATACTGGGAATTAGCCAAACCACTTGTCGACCAACACATGGCTGCTGAGGCTGCTAAAAATACTGGACAATAATTAAACAAGTAAGCCTAAAATAAATACTATGCGTTAGCAGAAATACAAAGGGATGTTCGCCTTCTGGCGAACATCCCTTTATATTTCTGCTAAATGATTTTACTTTAAATCTCCTTTTTATCAATCAAAAAACTTGACATTTTTCACGGTTATTTCCTGTAATAATGGCGGGAGTTTTATTTTTTCCAATTTCCAAAAACAAGATGGATTTTACGTCATTGGCCATATAAAGCCCCGATTCATAGACTTCCAGCGGATGCCATTTTTTACCGCCCATATTTAAAATAATTTTACCAGTACCTGCATCGGCCCTTCCTGTTTCAATTTCGGACTGGTATAAATTCCCACCTATAATTAAATCTTTTTTGCCATCATTATTAACGTCATAAGTAACAATGCCATTAACAGGCGCAATCTGGCACGACCGTGGCAATTCCATAATAGAAAATGTACCTGGGCTGTCTTGATATAATATCACACTGGCAAATTGGGTCACATCATATTGGATGGCCGTATTTAATTCGTCTCCATAAACAGCATTGACATCGGCTTTTGCATAATCCGTAAAAGTTGGAAATTTATTTTTTAAATCGGGAATTTGTTCCGACGAACAGGAACGCCCCCGAACGGGATAAACTGTATTTCCATAATAAGTTGCCAGCACAATATCATTCGATCCGCTTTTATCAAAATCTTTCCCGTAAATAGTAAACGGTTTTTCTGGCGATGCTTTGTATTTATAATTCAACCCAAGGTTGCCAACTATAAAATCGTTTAATCCATTTCCATCAAGATCGGCAACTTCGATACTATTCCACCAACCTACAGGTGAACTGGGTAAATATTTTTCCGTTTCATTTATTAATTGCCTGCCATTATTTATCCAAAAAGAAATTGGCATCCATTCACCGACTATCACTAAATCGATATTCCCATCTTGATTTAAGTCGGTCCATATAGCATCTTTTACCATCCCAATATTTGTGAGGTCAGCTGCTATATTTTTGGTTTCTTCTGAAAAATTACCTTTGCCATCATTAATAAAAATACCACTTGTGCCTGGTTGCGGATAACTTTTCGGCGCCAAACGCCCCCCAATAAAAACATCTATATCTCCATCTTTATCAATATCTACCGGCCTCACACAAGAGCCACTGTATTTCCATTCGGGTAAATTATTTTTTGCTAAAACAAAATCACCACTGCCATTATTTAAATATAAACGAGGTTGGTATTTTTCACTTTTAAAATCGTATTCATACCCACCGCTCGCAACCAATAAATCATTATCACCGTCACCATCCACATCAAATAAACTACTTCCCGCATCTTCCAATAATTTATCATTCTCAAAGGCAGGTGTATTTTTTTTGACAAATTTTCCGCTATTATCTTGCACATATAAAACTGCGGCCTGCCCAGCAGGTGCGCCAATAAATAAGTCTTCCAGTCCGTCATTATTCACATCCCCTTTGCTCATAAAAGGCCCTTGCTCAGACATTTTATGCGGCAATAATACTTGGTCATCATAGTCATTATAAAAATTCTCATTTTGCACGAAATCAACCCCAGATTCTTCTGCTGACAATTCTTTCATGAAGCCTTTATTTACAGGCCTTTCGTACATTTTATCAGCGTTCTTATATTCAACATTAACGACTTGATTAGTTGGCACATTTTGCATGATTTGCATTTTCCCATCCGGCCAAATAATCTCCACTTTTTCAATTGTTGCAACGCTGCCTGTTCCAAAATGCATAAAGGGTTCACTAGCCGACTGATAACCCCGTGTCGTCAGTAATTCCCTCATTTGAGTTTCACCTTGATGGGTTAATATTATCTTCGCACCGACACCAGTTTTACCCGACTCATAAGCCATATTAAAGCGCAAATAATTATTTTTATGACCCGTTTTATTTTCATATAAAAGGGAAAGCGCACCAAGATTATTTACCACTAAATCAAGATCGCCATCATTATCTAAATCCCCATAAGCCGCTCCGTTTGAAATAGTTGGTTTATCCAAACCTGCACTTACAGTACTATTTTCAAATAATAAATTGCCTTTACTCGTAAAAAAATAATTAGGGATTAACGTCTGATCACAACTACGGGCATATTCTGAAGCTAATTTATTTTTGGTGGCCATATCATTTCCCAAAGTCATCATCGTAGAATCAAATGCATTCCCTTTATCTTTATTATAAATATCCCGATAATAGCCATTGGTAATAAATATATCTTGCCAGCTATCATTATCTGCATCAATAAAAAGCCCGGTCCAACTCCAGTCGGTCCGGTGAATACCTGCTAATTGGCCGACATCACTAAAAGTATTATTTCCATTATTTAAATGCAGGAAATTCCGCATCTGATAATATTTAAATTTTAAACTATCCGTTAAATATTCGAAACGCTCAACCGTCTGCATACCCATGGAAACCTTTTCCCTAAAATGATCTTCGCTCAACATTTCCACGACCAATATATCTGGATATATATCATGGTTTAAATCGCCGGCATCAATCCCCATTGAACTGCGGCTATTTTGTTTCAATGCAGTTTCAAGAATGTTTGTAAAGGTGCCGTCACCATTATTATGCATTATAATATCTGGTTCATCGTGATCCACTGAAATATAAATATCCGCCCAACCATCCTGATCCAAATCGGAAGTCGTTACGCCTAAACTAAAAGAATATGTCAATAATCCAGACTCTTCCGTCACATCGGTATATTTTCCATTATCATTTCGGAAAAGGCGGTTGCTATATTTCATGACAGGGTTTTTCCAATAATTATAATGAGTCATTAAAGAAACGAGCCTAAACCTTGGGTGGTTGGCAACAATTAAATCGAGGTCTCCGTCCCGGTCATAATCAAAAAAAGAAGCGCCAATACTATAATTATTATCATTGATATTATATTCAGCTGCTTGCTCGGAAAACGTGCGATCCTTATTGTTTATAAATAATAAATTTTCCCGCAACGCATCATTAGGTTCGTCATGGTAAGAGCGGCTCACATAAATATCCAACCAGCCATCATTATTGACATCAGCCATTGTCACGCCCGTACACCAGCCAGTAGTTGAGGTTCCTGCTTTTTCAGTAATATCTTCAAATTTGAAATCACCTTTATTTAAAAATAATTTTGAAGATACCATATTTCCCGTCATGAAAATATCTTGCAAACCATCGTTGTCAATATCTCCAATAGCCACACCTCCGCCGTTATATGCATTGATATAATTAAATGGATTTATTAAGGTATTTTCATCCAGCAAATTAGAAAAAACAAACCCGCTTTTTGCTGGGTCGTGCTCTACAAAATAGGCAGCTCCATTTTCATTTTTTGTGGTAGTTTCGGATTTATCACTACAATTAAAAAATAAAACCGTAAAAAAAACCAACAAAGAAATTGACCATTTTTTCTTTTTCATTTTCCAAATAAATTGTGCAAAAGATAGCGTCCAATTATCGCCAACTTCAAAAAGAAGTTGCCGACCTAAATGAACTCGTTCTTCACTAAAAAGGCGGCAAAAGCAACCATTTTTAACTTGAACAAATACTTTGTTTTTTCAGGGCTATTCATCCTGAAAAACCAGGACCAAGGGACGCCTTCAACAATTACTTTTTAATTACAGGTGGTAAAGTTACGATCAATCCAGATTTGAAAGCTCATTCCCTGTGCCACCGGTCCATTTAATTACTTGAAAAGCGGCATTATTGTTACCAATGACCACCATTTTATTTGCGGAGTTGCCAGTATTTACTAAGTGGATGTCCTTTACATCGCCGGAAAGGGATAGGCCCGAATCGTAATTGAGAAACGGTTGAAATTGACCATTCCCCAGTCCCTTTAAATAAAGCCCTTTGCCAGCATCGGCACGGCCGGTTTCCACCTCTGAAACATAGAGGTTGCCCCCCAGCAAAATATCCTGCAAGCCATCCCCATCAAAGTCTTCCAAGACGATAGCGTTGACGGGTGCGATCTGAGCTTCGCTGGGCAAATTACTTAGTTCAAGCACACCGTTACCGAGGTTTTTCAAAACGGAAGAGGCAAAATTCTTGGCCTCATAGTGCAGCGCATCATTGAGCTTTTCCCCATAAACGTCATGGATGGAAGCCTTGCCAAATGCGGTGTAGGTTGGGAAAGCATTTTTGAGGGTCGGGATTTGCTCAGAAGAACATTGCAGCCCCCTGACCGGGTAAAGTGTTTCCCCCTTTAGAAAATAACCCAGCGCAATATCAAACGTGCCGTTCCCATCAAAGTCGTCTGCATACACGTGGAAAGGTTTTTCTGCAGTGGCCTGGTATTTATAGTTCCAACCAAGGTTGCCGAGCACATAGTCCATATCCCCATCGTTGTCAATATCGGCTTGTGCAATCCGGTTCCACCAACCAGTGCTATTTTCCAAACCAAAGGTCTTCGTCTCGTTGACAAATTGTCCACCTGCTTGTTTGAAAACGGTGATCGGCATCCATTCCCCGACAACGATCAATTCTGCCGTGCCATCAGCATCCACATCAGTCCACAAGGCATCGGTCACCATACCAAGGTTTTGGAAGGCTGGAGCGAGGGACGCCGTGGCGTCCACGAACCGTCCTTGTTCATTTTTCAATAAAACACTATTGGCAGGACTGGGGTATTTGCCGGGCACTTGGCGTCCGCCTACAAAAAGATCCAAGTCGCCGTCTTTATCGAAATCGAAAGGTTTTACACAACTCGTGCTGATACGGATATCGGGCAGGGCATTTTTCACTTTCTGCAACTTCCCTTTACCTACGTTGATATAAAGCCGGTCTTGCAACATCTCGGAATCTTCCTGAAATTCATTGCCTCCACTTGCTACATACAAATCAATGAAACCATCATTGTTGACATCAAAAAATACGGATTGCATATCCTCGCAATTTTCATCAATAGTGAACGCAGGGATGTCCGCCCGACTAAATTGACCGGGAGAGGTTTGGTAAAATAAAGTACCGGGCTGGCCATTTGCACCGCCCACGTAAACATCCAGCAACCCATCCCGATTGACATCGCCAGAGCTGATGAAGGGGCCAAATTGAGACATTTTATGGGGCAACAAGACCTGCCTTTTATAATCGTCAAACTCGTATTCGATATGGCGGAGGTTCAGTCCAGATTGTTGGGTAACATCGGCGAACAACGGAGAACGGGTAACCACTTTAGCGTGGCCAGTAGCCTTTTGGTAATCCACTTCCAGTACTTGATTAGCAGCTAAATTTTCCAAAACATTTTGGCGGCCATCCATCCACTGGACTGTTAATCTTTTGACCTCCATAGTTTTACCTAAACCAAAATGAACAACATCTTCAACGGAAGACTGGTAACCCCTTGTGTACGTAAACTCCTGAAACTGAATCCCTTCCGGCGTTTCGATCGTCAACTTAGTGCCCACCGGACTGTATCCGTTAGGGTGGACCAATTTTACCCTCAAATAATTATTACCGCCCCTTTCCCTGTCTTGGTTTTGATAAACGGAAGCGGGGTCGTTGGTATGATTGACAACGAGGTCAAGGTCGCCGTCATTATCGAGATCGGCATAGGCGGCACCGGAAGAAAAGGATTTGCTGTCCAGGCCAAACTCGGGCCCCAACTCATCGAAGGTCAAGTTTCCATTATTTCTGAAAAAGTGGTTTGGTACAGGGTTGACT
>JAWKLX010000085.1:0-15513 GCA_041392505.1 Saprospiraceae bacterium
GTAAATCCAACAAGGACAAACTGAAAAGCTGAGTTGTTCTTCTGGACATGGCTGTTCTGATTTTAGTTAATTAAAATGAAACCTACATAAATACACTCTTCCCTTTTTTCATTTTAATTTTAATTTTAATTAAATTGCTCACCCGACTTTACGGTAAAGCTGAACTGTTCGATTGGAAAATGGCCGCAGCTGTCCCTTATTAATTGGGAAGCGACAATGATGGCAATGAGCCGATTCCCCAACATGGGTATTTCCACAATTAACGCAAGTAATTTCACTTAAAACTGGAAGCGGCAATTCTTCTTTTCCATTCAACGGTGTAAAATTTCCGGCCATATTACATGCAGTACATTTTTCAACTGACATATCATTTGTGGAGCTACAATTATTACAGATTTTCATTTTGCATGGAAATTAAAAGTCAAGAAATTAATAATTCAGAAATTGGAAATTGGAAATTGAGAAATTAAAAACTGTACTAATTCAAACCTCTCAATTTCCAATCATCAAGCACTTCAACCCTCTACCCTCCACCTTCAACCAATTAATACCTATCTTCAAAATTAAAATGGTATTGGTAGCCAACCGTAAACATGGCAGAACGATTTAATTGATCGCCTTTATAGTCGTAGAAAAAATCGTTGGCATCTTTATATCTTGGGTTAAACATATCGCTTGTACCCAAATCCCAAGTCACATTAAATACGAGTTTACTTTTTTGGTTCAGGTCAATAAATAAACCGGGGGAGATGCGAAAACCTACTTGCATTGCTTTATAATCTTCATTAACGCCCGAACCAAATGTGGTTTTATAATTTTGGATTTCCACGTCGTCCGTTCCAAAATATTCAGTTACTTCGTCCAATTTTCCGCTCAGCCCAAAATTAAAAGAAGGGCCTACAGCTATCGACCAACCGACCCGGCCAGCCAAATAATCATTATAGCCAAGTGTTACAGGCACTGCGATATATTCTGCTTTTTCGGTTGCAGTAAAATAACCTACTGAGCCATCATCTGTAAAATTATCCGTTTGGTATTCGCTACCTTTTTGTACATATTGGATACCCGTACTAATTGCCCAATTACTAAATTTAATTCCCATATCAAAACCTCCATTAAATCCGAGCACTGGACTGGAGGTAGGATATAATTCTTTTAAATCTTCCGTGAATTTAAATTTAGACGTATTAAATCCACCATTAGCACCAATGTAAAATGAACTTTGTTGGGCATTCATTTCGGTAATTAAAAAAACGCAAACGAAAGCGAACATGATTTTTAGCAGCTTCATAACATTAGATTTTTTAGAACATTTTAGGAAGGTATTTTTTCAGATAAAAAATCTCTAAAAAAATATTGTCGGGGGGAGAAAAAAAAAATTATTTCTCGTTCTCCCCCACCCTCCTACAATGCTATAGTTTAAAATGAATTTCTTGTCAACACAAAAACTTCGTGCGTTCAGACAAACAAAAGGACGGGAAAAAAATGTTAAGACCTGTTATGGGTGTCTTTTAATTTCGTTAAGCAAAAGGAATTAACGGAATTTTTAGAAGTGTCAATAAAAAGTTAGCGGAGGGTAAGAGGATAATTATATAAGCGCTTTTATTCTCTTTTATGGATGGCTACAACTATTTCCAACTGATGGTGATTATATCCCCGCAAATTGAAAAATAATAATTGACGTTTTTCCAAAAAACAATTCAAATGTTGGAACACGTGTAGTACACGTTTGGGCGGAGGGCAGAAAGCATACTGTTTGAGCGGAGCGAGTTTATGCTTTCTTGATTTTTTGGTTCTTTTTTATCAAGAAAAAAGAACATTACGCATTATTATTCAATATTTTATATTTTGCTTTGCCTCATGGAAGAGGTAAAAAACAAATTCACCATTCACCGTTTTTAATACCCATACTTCTCCCTCCACCTTTCTTTCAGCCATTGGCGAAGACGCTGTTCGGGTGGGTTATTGCCGGGGTCGAAAAAAGTTTCACCACTTATTTCTTGTGGTAAAAATTCTTGATCGGCGAAATTCTTTTCGTAGTCGTGGGCATATTGATAGCCTTTGCCGTAGTTGAGGTCTTTCATCAATTTGGTGGGAGCATTGCGGATATGCAGCGGGATGGGCAGGTTTCCCGTTGCCCTAACTTTGTCTTGTGCCTTTTTGATAGCCAAATAGGTAGAATTGCTTTTGGGTGAAGTGGCCAGGTACACGACACATTGCGAAAGGATTATCCGTGCTTCTGGGTAGCCAACCGTCCGGCAAGCAGTCAAGCAAGTGGTGGCCATCAGCAGGGCGTTGGGGTTGGCCAAGCCAATGTCTTCGGAGGCGAAAATGATCATGCGGCGCACGATGAATTCTATGTCTTCCCCGCCTTCAATCATCCTTGCCAGGTAATAGACCGCCGCATTGGGGTCGCTGCCCCGCATAGACTTGATGAATGCACTGGCAATATCGTAGTGCATTTCGCCCGTTTTATCATAGATCGCCAAATTTTGTTGGATCGAATTTTCCACCAACTCATTGGTTATCAGCAGTTTTTCACCTTCTTTTTGTAGGTTACAGACCAATTCCAGCACATTAAGCAATTTGCGCCCATCCCCGCCGGAGAACATCAACAAGGCATCATATTCTATTACCTCAATATCCATTTTGGACAAATACTCATCCTCCGCCAACGCCCTGTCCACCAGCGAAACCAATTCTTCTTTGGTCAAATGTTTCAATACATAGACTTGGGCCCGGGCAAGCAGGGCCGAAATCACTTCAAAACTTGGGTTCTCAGTCGTAGCACCGATCAACGTAACGATGCCTTTTTCCACTGCCCCCAATAGTGAATCTTGCTGCGATTTGCTAAAACGGTGGATTTCATCAATAAATAAAATGGGATTGGGCGCATTGAAAAATTTCTGGCTTTTAGCCTTCTCGATTGTTTCCCGCACATCTTTGACCCCAGAATTAATAGCGCTCAGCGTATGAAAGGGACGATCCAGGGAATGCGAAATCAAACTGGCCAAGGTCGTCTTGCCAACGCCCGGGGGGCCCCACAAAATCATGGAAGGGATGCGGCCACTTTCGATGGCCGTTCTTAAAACCGCCCCCTTGCCCACCAAATGGCTTTGGCCAACATAATGGTCAAGGGAGGTAGGGCGCATGCGGTCGGCGAGTGGTTTCATTTTGCAGGAAGATTAAAAAGGATGAAATAATTACCATGGGTTTGTACTCGTCGTGATGGAAAAACCATTCAAGCCATCTAACCATTCCAACCATTCAATTGACCGTGAAAGTGAGAAAAAAAATAATTCCACCCAACCCTTCCCAAAGATTCCACGTGTATGGAGGAAAATCTAAAACATTAAAAGCTAAAACCTTTTTCATTAAGAATTTGACTGAAAAAACACCTCGATCTGGCAGCGCTCTTTCCTTTTTTTTACCCAAAAAACCTGCCCTATCGATTGCCGCTGTTTAAAGGATAAAGTGCCAATTGACAGGCAAAAATAATCCGCTGAAAAACCAAAGATTGAATTTTAGATACAGACCTTGGTGGCCGGGAAGTTATTCCCGGTCATTTTTTTGGAAGTATTTGGATGGATAGATGGTTGGATGGATAGATGGTATTTAAACTATACCATATACTTAACCATCCAACCAGCTTTCCCTCCAACTAAAAAGAACATTCCCGAAACACCAACCCACAACATGGTCAACGAACAACTCCGACTTGATGCCCAACGGGGCGACCGCCGGGCGCAGTACCAGCTTTATCAGCGTTGCTTCAACGTGCTGATGAGCGTGTGCATGCGCTACCGGAAGTCGGAGGAAGAGGCGGCGGCTATGGTGAATATGGGATTTTTGAAAATCATTCAAAATTTAGGGAAATACCAGGAACCCGTGCCTTTCGAAGCTTGGATCCGGCGGATCATGATCAATACCTTGATCGATGATTTTCGCAAAAACAGAAAGGTCAACGAACTGATTGAAAACCGGGATTTTTCGGACACCGACAATCAAAAGGGGTTGGTGGAGTTCAATACTGCCGACCTCGATTTTGATGCCTCCGATCTGGAAGCCATGATCCACCAATTGCCATCCATGAGCCGAAAGGTGTTCAACCTCTACGCCATTGATGGGTACACCCACAAAGAAATCGGCGAGCTGCTCGACATCAGTGATGGTACTTCCAAATGGCACCTTTCTTTTGCCCGCAGCAAATTGAAAGAAATGATGGAGAAAAAAAAGAAGTCAGATATCAGAAGTCAGAGGTCAGACTTTCAACCATTACCGTCTGATTTGTAAAAAAGAAACGTATGCAACAAAATATTGACTCTTATTTTAAGGAAAAACTCCAACCACGGGAGTTTGAGATGAAAGCTGCCTATTGGCAACAGGCGGAGGCGTTGCTGGAAGCAGCGGAAAAAAAGAAACGCCGTGGATTGCTTTTATGGTGGGGTGGTGGCTTGTTGTCCGTGCTGGCTATTGCCGCAATTTTATTTTTGAAAAATGGAGCAACGTCTCCTATTCAAACAACTGCAAATCAAGAGCTTACTTCAATTGAAAACACAAATGCGGCTTCCAATGAAGTAGCGAAAGAAAGTACCGCAGAAAAACCACCTTTTGCGCCAGCCGTAGCTGAGAAGACTGAAAAGACCAATGCTTCCCCAGCAATTAATCTTATAAAAAACAACAAGAAAAAAAGTCAAGCAAAGAGCATCACTACTCTTGAACGGGCAGCTGTTGCACAGAAAATGACATCTGAAACGCCGCCAACGACTGCCAACCTTTCAATGGAAAATCGGCCAAACACTTCCGAAACAGCTTCCATTTTACCAGAAAAAACAATCGAAAGAAGTGCTGCGCCGGATGCCGTTTCCATCCTTACGCTGCTCGTTGACGGGGAATTTCCCGACCAACCGCCAATGGGTTTGAAAGCTGGCGAAGGTTGCTTTGCCCCCTCTCCGTTTCATTTTGGGGTGACGGCTTCCCAGTTGATGCAAGCTTGGCCGAAAAGCGGCGAAAATGCAATCACTGGATTTTATGGGGGCGTATTTTTTCAGTATGATTTAAGTAGCAAGTGGTCGTTGTCAGCAGGGATAGGCTATACTTATCGGGATGGTCATTTCGATGTTTCCAAATCAACCACTAACCGCCAATACCGGTTCGGATTGGAGGAAATGGAAAACCAATTACGCCCAACAAGCTTGCATTATGCCTCCATGCCGATTGCCTTGAGCTGGAAAAAAAGGCTGCATGTTTTGGAGGGTGGAGTAATACTGGATTATTTGGCAGGTGTCCGTGGGGCCATAGGCAGCTTCGAACGGGTCGATCCCGACCAGCCCAAAAAGGTGTTTGTCGCAAGGGAAAAAGGCTGGATTGCGGAGGATGGTTTTACCCGTTTCAACGTGTCGCCGACCGTGGGTTACCGCTACCTCGTCAACAAGCACTGGTCGTTTGGGGTATCCGCCCAGTATGCTTTGAAAAACATGACCAACCCTGAACCCGAAAAATACATTTTGCAAGAAGACGACCGCTTTCAGTTGCGTTTGCAAGCGGTTTATATGATAAAATAAAATGGGAGAATAAATTGGATTGGACACAGGTGTATTTCAAAATTTCGGTCATTGTATCGCCGAACTCCAGTTCGGCGGCTGGCGATCAGGAGATCTCCAGTACGTTGACCGAAATTTTGAAATACACCCTTGGATACAGATTCAACTGCTTGAAGTGATTTGCGCAGATCCATTTTTGGAAACCTCTTTTCATTTTCATTTTTATTTTTATTAAAATTTCTCTTAGGTTGAAGCGATAAAAAATGAAGCATTTAATTCTTTATAAGACACTGGTAGTCATCCTCTTATTTGCAGCTTGCAATAAGGTTGACCTAGAAGAACCAACGGATGGAACGCCTGTTTTCAGTGCAGACCTACGTCTGGAAAATGGCTCTACGCTGGCGTGGCTGGCAGGCATTGACTCCTTTTACATGTACACCGATTTTCAGCAGGACGCTTTGGGGATTCTTAGTTTTAGCGGGAAAATGCAGCGGGAAAATTGTGATTCGGCTTGCCACGAAACACTGACCATTATAATCCGTGACGCCATACCACCGCCCCAAAGTGTGCCGGATATTAATCGAGCATTTTCATTGGAAAACTACGCTTACTTTGCTCAAAATGCAGTTGACACCATCAGTACGGTCACCGATTTCTCATTAGATGTTGAGTTTACCTCAGATACATTTTCATCTGGCCTTAGTCCTCTTCTCAATTACAATTGGTCGTGGATGGGTGTCCCATTTAGCGATTTATCATTGGCCAATTTAAACCTTGATTCCGGCACCAACTTGAACAGCACAGCGGTTACTTTGAGAGTTGATGGGGCTCTCAATGGGGATACCTGCGCCAGTTGGCAGACCCAATTATTGGCTTTGGAGCCACAAAAAAGATGTGCTGTTTACATCCAGCCTAATTACAATGCTGACAGTTTGCTGACCTACTTGCAAGCCTTCACCATTCCTCCCGACCCAAATGTGGTTTTTGAGTGGAACAGCGGACAATTTGACCAATTTATCAATACTGGCCCATTCGAGCCGTTTATCGAAGTGTCCGTTCAGGCAACGGGTTTTCAAAATGGTTGTAGCTCCAGCGCTGGTTTTGTGCCAAGTTCTGGGACTATCGCCCCAGCGTTTGACTGCATTGCCAATTTCACCTACGACATCCAAACCGACTTAATATATGACACGACGTTGGTGCTCGATTCTTTCCAATATTCAGCAGTGACCATCATTTACCAAGATGAATCTGGCAAAACTTTCCGATCGGATTGGGGGCAGCAAAACACTTCCGCATTTTTTATCTTAAATAAAGTGGAGGACTATGATGACAACGAAAAAGGCGATCCAACAAAAAAATTGGACCTCCAATTTTCCTGTGAGCTGTGGGATGTAGTTGGAAATACGCTAAAAGTTAAGGAAGGAAAAGCCATTTGGGGCGTGGCGTATCCGAAGTAGGTGGAATTGGAGGCCGATTAAACAGTTTTTTGCAAATCTGCAATGGCTTCAACTTTCGATGCGAAGCAAGTCTACTTTCTTGTCCTTTGTTGCAGAGCCCACCTTTCTGCAATCCATTTTTTGAACTTTCTTCCCCGCTCTAACCAAGTCAAAGAGGCCGAAAGATTGGCCGCATTTTCGGCAAGACTTTGCTGCAATTCCTTGTTTTTCAACAATCTATCAATGGATTCTGCATTTTGTTCGGGGTTGTCCGGCTTCACCAAAATGGCATTTTTCTGGTGCTGCAACAATTCCCGCATATCCGCTAAATCAGGCGCAACGATGGGGCGGCCTGCGGCCAAATAAGGGAAAATTTTAAAGGGCAGTACCGTCCGACCAAATTTTTCGAGCGGCGCCGAAACCGGGGGGATGATGAGCACATCGGCTGCGTAGAGGTACTCCGAAACGACAGAAATGGGTTGTCTGCCCGTAAAAATCACATTGCCTTGCAGACCGATTTCTTGCCCGTACATTTTTAGCCTTTCCAAATCTTCCTCCCGTCCACCTACGAGCAAAAATTTCACCTTCGGTAAATAAATGGCAATGTCCAAAAGCACTTCGATGCACTTGTTCTTTTGCATATTGCCCGTATAAACGATGTATTGCTCCGAAGGGGAAAGGCCCAGTTTTTCCCTTGCTATCTTTTTTGTCAAAACCGGCTGCATGTCGGTCGGGTCGTAGCCGTTGTGAAGGACAAACAGTTTTTCCTTGGGGAAACCCACCTTTTCCATAGAATCCGCCGACACCTGACTGTGCAAAACCATCCCGATAAAGGCATTATTTCTCGAACGTTTGGCCAACCATTTCATCGCTCTCGGAAACTCATCGCCCAAGCGGCGGTAGGTCTCAAAAATGAGTGGTTTGCCAAACAAAAAAGCCAGCAAGGCAGACGTTCTATTACGGGTATAAATGACCTGGATGTCTTTCTTAAAAATGGCTTGCAGGGTGGAAAAAATGGAATGGAAAATTTTCTCGAAACGGTAGTCGCTGGCAGGCACAGACTTAAACTCCCTGATTTTCAAACCTTTGGGAATATTATAATAATCGTAAACAGCTTGATCGAGGTGGAAATTTTTGTCAAAAAAACCTTGGGCTTGTGATGGCAGCACCAACTCCACGGGGACGCCTGCTTCGTGCAAGGCACTCGCATTTTTAACTACCTGCTGGGTGTTGGTATCGTGGTGCGGATAGCGTTCGCTGGAGATAATGGAAATCATCGGCAAGGAAATGAGGTGGCCATTTGGAGGCGTCCCATTTTTTGAAAATTGGCCACTATTTGCCGATATGATATTTCCAGAAGCTGGCATTTATTTGAATAAAAAATAACAATTTGACTAAATCGAAACAGCCCGTATCCTGTCTTGAAAAACCATCATCTAACCATCCAACTATCAATCCTTTAACCTTTCACTTTTTTCGCTGCGCTAAAATGTGCCTGCACGGAAAAGACAAACACAAAAAAGGCCATGATAGCTACATAACCCAGCGCCATGGGCATCTGTCCGATGATGCCGAGGCCAAAGAAGATCAGGGCAAACAGATCCCGTTTCCCAAAACCAGCCGCCACCCGCATAAACTTATCAAAGAAGCTGTTGCCCTTTTGGAAGTTGTATTCCACACTCAATAATGTGCCGCCCGATTTGAAGCGCAATAGGTACAGGTACAGACTCCCTAAAGCCAATACGGCAAAAACCACCGCCAGAATGCCCGCCAATTTTACTAAATCAGAGGCCCCATTGCGGTACAGCCCAATGATGATGCCCGCCAATGCTGCCAGGTAGGACAGGTTGTCGACCAGCGTATCGAGCCACTGGCCAAACGGGGACGATTTGTATTTCAGCCTCGCCAGCTCGCCGTCTACCCCATCCAAAACCGAAGTAAAATGAAACAATGCGCCGCCGATCAAATAATTCCAATAGCCGCCCAGTGCCAGAAAAACTCCAGTCAGCAACCCAACCAATCCGGTGATGACCGTAAACTGGTTCGGCGTGATGCTGGTATGGGCCAGTACCCGGCTGATGTTGGTGGAAATGGGGCGGTTCAAATGACGGGACACCCAGCCGTCGGTGGGTTTGGTGAGGCTGCGGATCAATGCTTTTTTAGCCGCTTTTTTTTCTGTTTTATTAAAAACAGTGTGGCAGACAAGTCCTTGAAAATCAACAATTTTTACGGCAAAACCCAATTGTTTCGCCAAATCTGCCCAATCTGTAACCGGTCGGGGGATAGCCTTTGTTTTTGTTAAAAAAGCAGCCGGGAAAAAAGCGGCTTGGTTGTTTTGGGAAATGATGACCGTGTTCAGGTGTTTCGCCCCTTCTTCGATCAATTGCTGCGGGATTTTTTGGTCAATGGCCATCGGAGCAGCTAATACGACGAGGCCGTTTTTTATTTGATCAAAATCCGTTTTGAAATGGTCAGTAAAACGAAAACCTACCTTCCATCCCTGATGGCGGTCGATGATCTCCTGCAGTTCTTCTTCTTCCGGGTAAGGCAACAGCACCGTATCTACGCCTGCCCGTTCGAGCGCATGAAAGGTGCGTTCCAAAACCAATAACCCATAAACCTTGGTGGTAGCTGAAGGGTGGTCAGTCTGAAGAATAATGGCAGCGTTGTTCATAAAACAGTTTTGAGTTTTGAGTTTTGAGTTATTGAGTTTTGTACACTCATTAACTCAAAAATCAAAACTCTATAACTCAAAACTCTATAACCTAAACCAGCCCGTTGTGAGGCCCTAAAAACGCCATGACCCCAGTGATGATGACAAACAACCATGCTGCAACGAAAATCGGAATGAAGTTTTGCCGCCGTTTTAGCATGTCCGGGTAATCAATAGGTTTGCCTTGGAATTTGCCTCGGGGGCGGCTTGGGAAAAAGAAGGTCTTGTAGGTTTCGATGCAGGCGATGGTAAACCCAAGACTGCAACAAGTGATCACGACAAAATTATCGGTCAGGTTGGCAGCCATCCAGGCCCAGAAATAGGCGACGGCAGGGCTGCGGAAAAACTTAAATGTTTCAAACCCTTCGATCGGTGCATCCTTCCAGGCCCCACCAAATGCGGAGACCCAGCCACCGACACTCAATAAAAGCAAAATGACATAAGGGTTCCACCCCAATTCACCAGCCTGATGGGTACGCCACAAGGTCACCAGCAACCAGCCCACCAGTGCAATCCCCCCCACATAGAAGAAGGCAGCAATCAAGCGGTCACGTTTGCTTTCCACAACCTTGCCCAACACGTGCAGCTGCATTGGGATAAAATATTTGGATTGGTCTTCCGTGCGGATGAACGTTTTCCAAACCTCCACGATGCCCCGTTCTGCCACGTAGATGGTGCCCCAAAGAAGGAAAAGGGATGCGGCCCGGCTCAAACTTTCGTCACCTTTCAATTCTGTCAGGTGCCAAACGATGGGTGCTAAAATAAGGGAGATGATGGTGCTGCGAAAATATTTGGGCCAGCCAAAACCTTCGTGCGGAGAGTCTTTGTACATCCCCCAGGTAGATGTGTGCAGGCCAGCCAAGAGGCCAGTCAGCAGTACGATGAGTATTTCCATATTGTTTTTTTAATGTGTAGAATTCCGTTTTTCCGAAATCGGGCGCAAAGGTAGGAATTGGGATGGTGTTTTCAGTTTTTAGGTTAGGGTTTTTGGTTCATCGATTTCTTTGGCTGAAAATCGGGTAGGTTTCCCTTGATTCGAATTAAACTTATTTTAGGATTCCACGCAGATTGGACTGATTAAACAGATTTTCACTGATTATTTTTACTTTTTCAAAATCTGTGAAAATCTGTTCAATCAGCCTAATCTGTGTGCAATCCTATTCAAAATGTATTTTACCAAAAATTTTTACTTTCAATAAAACCAGGCTACCATTTTCCAAGCCCTACCCCATCATCAAACACCGTCCCTAAAAGCAATAGCCCCCCATCCACTGTAGCTGCGGACGAGCCCGACAAGGGGTTGCCATCATTTAAATACACCTCGGTGATCTTGCTTTTGGAAAAATCATCGAGGTCGGGTTCGATTTTCAAAACTTGGGAAGGGGAACGGCTCTCTGCATTTTTAGCATGGTTGGCAAATGCCAACATTTTTGGATGGCAGCCGATCCATAAAT
This sequence comes from Saprospiraceae bacterium, assembly GCA_041392505.1. Classification (GTDB taxonomy): domain Bacteria; phylum Bacteroidota; class Bacteroidia; order Chitinophagales; family Saprospiraceae; genus UBA6168. The sequence goes on from JAWKLX010000085.1 coordinate 11,147, forward strand.
TGCCGTTTTCATCCAATTCAATATTGTCCAAGCCCGTTTGGCAATCCAACTCTCCCATTCGCCGATGAGTAGCCCTATCGTAAGCAATCAATTTTCTATCGGTCGTACAAGCAGTGTAAATTATTTCGCCGTCCTTGCTCAAATTAACCCCGTTGGAATATCCCAATCCGGAATCAAATATTTCAACATTTTCGCCATCAAAAAAACCAACTTGGCCCGTCCCTATTAATAAATAATCTTTCCATCGTTCAATGCCGCCACCTTTGTCGTGATCGTTGGTAAAATAAAATTTTCGCTTGCCAATGCCTGCCACATCATTGGGACTGCAAATAGCGGGATTGGAAATACTTTCTTGATGAATTAAGGTTGAATCCGTAAATCGGAATATTTCAATAAAATGACCTTTGTCCCGGTGGTTGACGACAAAAAGCCACTTAGTACTATCGCTCCAATCATGATATAAAGAAATGCCGTGCGGGTGAAAATCAGTTTGCGGAAAATCAGCCGTAAGGTCAGTAAATACAGGCGGGTCCGCTAAATAATCCAATAAATAAATAGCCCCTTTAACATCCTTCCCTTCTCGATGACTTCGGCGGTCGTCAGCAGAAACGAGCGCTTTTTTAATGGTCCGGTCAATGGTAATGTCCTCTGCACCGACCATGCCTTTTATGACAGATAATGGTTCTTTTTCGTGCGAATTAATGGCTTTAAAAAAACCACTTTGTAATAGGGTCCGAAAAATTAAAAATGCCAATATTGCAAATAAAAGCAGGGCTGTCCATTTGATGATTTTCCTCATTTTATTGATTTTTTAATGAATTAAGAGAATAGAAATAAAATGGAAATACAATTGAAATAGGATAGAAATATTTTACCACCTGGTATTTTTGAGTGAAAATTTCTCAAGCCCCATTTATCCTTCCCACTCTTTTTAAAATTGGCCTGTAAGGTAACAAATTGTGACTTTTAAAAGAATTTACATTTACCTCTATAAATGAATTTTAATGTTGCAATAGGGTTGTTCAAAAATAAAAATCTCAAAACTGACATTGTGTCTCTCTGTGCCTCCTCGGTGTCTCTCTGTGTAACAATACCAGTTATTACACAGAGAGACACAATGTGTATTTTTTAATCTAGGAACGCCTTTTATGAAATAGTTGACCTTCTATTTAATATTTCTCTAAATACAAAATCTCTTATTATGAAAAAAACAGTTTTTCTTTCCAATCAAACAAAGCTCATTGCATTAACTTTCTTGACCATCCTAACTTGTTTTTCTTTCTGGCAATTGCCGCAAGACCCGATTGCCACGTTAGATCCACCCAACGATTAAAGTAGATCGGGCAGCCGTCATATCGATCGAAGAATTTCAAAGAAGAAGTCACTTTGATGTCGATGCAAGCTTAAGAGGTGGCAGGGTACAGCGTGGTGAGAGTGCCAAAAGGCATCGATCCTGTGGAAGTTACTAATCACGGTGGCGTTTATGGAGAAAGAACCAGCAAATTGATTGAAGAAGCCACCAGCGGGGATGCCTATTACTTCGAAGGCATCAAAGCCAAATTGCCCAATATGCAGGACGAAAAAGAATGGAAAAACCTAAAAGGGTTTGTTGTAAAAATTGAATAATAAATATGAAAGCCGTCTTCCGACAAGGTGGGAATTATAGGGCAGCAAATTGAAAATTAATAATTTTATAAGAGCATTGACTTTTTTGAAACACATTAGACACATAAGTAAACATAGCTTGTCATCAGCCGCCAAAGGCGGCTGAAAATGCTTATATGTGCTAATGTGTCTATTGTGTTTAAAAAAAAAAGAATACTCAAATATTAATTTTCGATTTGCGGTTGTTAAAATTCCCACTCTCCGGAAGAGGACAGCCAAAACCACTTTTTACTTCTTTTGAAAAACCCCATCCAACAATTCATCCTCCACATAATTCGGAAGGGTCACTTGCAGGCCGGGTGTCCGTTCCATTTCTCTTTTGATGGCAAAAACGGCCTCGTCATTCCGAGCCCAACTCCTCCGGGCAATGCCATTGTTCACATCCCAAAACAGCATGGATTTCAGGCGTCGATCTGCGGCGGCTGATCCATCGAGCACCATGCCGAATCCGCCGTTGATGACCTCGCCCCAACCAACCCCACCACCATTGTGGAGGCTCACCCAAGTAGCGCCACGGAAGCTGTCACCGATTACATTTTGCACGGCCATGTCAGCGGTAAAGCGGCTGCCGTCATAGATGTTGGCCGTTTCCCGAAAGGGGGAATCGGTACCGCTTACGTCGTGATGATCCCGACCTAAAACGACCGGGCCAGCCAGCTCCCCTTTTTTGATGGCTTTGTTAAATGCTTGGGCTATTTTGATACGGCCCTCCGCATCGGCGTACAAAATGCGGGACTTGGAGCCAACTACGGGCAAATTTTCATCGGCATGTTTGATCCATAAAATATTGTCGTTGAGCTGGCCTTTGATTTCGGTCGGAGCGTCTTTCCACATTTTTTCGAGCACTTGTCCAGCGATGGCATCCGTTTTATCCAAATCCGATTTTTCGCCTGAACAGCAGACCCAGCGGAACGGGCCAAAGCCATAATCAAAACACATTGGCCCCATGATGTCCTCTACATAACTGGCATATTTGAAAATACCCGTTTCCTTATTTTTCCAAATATCTGCTCCCGCATTCCCCGCTTCCAACAAAAAGGCATTGCCATAATCCCAAAAATACATGCCCCGGTCTGCCATTTTATTGATGGCCTTTACGTGCCGTTTCAAGGTATTTTTCACCTCCCGCATGAATTTTTTCTTATCGGAATTCAGCAGTTTTTGGGCCTCCTCATAGGTATAACCAACTGGGCAATACCCCAAATCATCGATGTTGTGGAGGGAAGTTTGGTCGCTCCCGAGCTCGATTTTTACGTTTTGTTTCACAAATGCCTCCCACAAGTCGACGATGTTTCCCGCATAAATCAGGGCAATTGCTTCCTTGCGCTCCCGGCATTCTTCCAGCCTGGCAATCAATTTATCAAGGTCGGAAAAAACATTTTTTTTCAGAATATAGCCATCAACGATCCGTTGCTGAATGGCCTCTTTGTCCACCTCTGCGATCACGCCAATGGCCCCGGTGATAATCGCCGCTTTGGCCTGTGCGCCCGACATACCACCGAGTCCGGAAGTGACATACACTTTTCCGTGCAAGTCATCGCCGAGGCCCATCCGCCGTCCGGCATTCAGGAGGGTAATGGTAGTCCCGTGCACAATGCCCTGTGGCCCAATGTACATAAATGAGCCAGCCGTCATCTGGCCATATTGGGTTACCCCGAGCGCGTTGTATTTGTTCCAATCTTCTTTTTTGGAATAATTGGGGATCATCATACCATTTGTCACCACTACTCTGGGGGCATCAGAGTGCGAAGGAAAAACGCCCAACGGATGCCCAGAATACATGACCAAAGTTTGTTCATCGGTCATTTGAGCGAGGTACTGCATGGTCAAGAGGTACTGTGCCCAATTTTGGAAAACGGCACCATTTCCACCATAAGTGATTAGTTCGTGCGGGTGCTTGGCCACCGTTGGGTCCAAGTTATTTTGGATCATGAGCATAATCGCCGCCGCTTGTTTGCTCTGATGCGGGTACTCGCTGATTGGGCGGGCGTGCATTTTATAGGTAGGACGAAAACGGTGCATGTAGATGCGGCCATACTTTTCTAATTCTTCCGCAAATTCTGGGGCCAGTACAGCATGGTGTTTTTTGGGAAAATAACGGAGCGCATTGCGGACGGCGAGCTTTTTTTCCTCCCCCGTCAGCACCCCTTCTATGACCCGCTTGGGGGCATGGGAAACTTTTTTATCGTATTTAAATGGAGCTGGGAGTTTAGTAGGGATGCCATTAAGGATTGCCTTTTGGAAAGAAGTCATACAATTTGCTATGCTTTTGGTTAGGTAATTTTGTGGGTGCGAAATTAGTAATTACTTTGGCAAGGATTAAAACCAAAAAAGCGAATAATGAAAAAGCTTCTACTCTATATTATTTTTCTATGCAGCCCCCAAATACAGGATGCCCAATCATTTACAGATCGACTCACCTTGCAAATCGGCGCCTCCGCAAACGCCACTGGCAACTATGAACCGGGAGCACTTTCTTTAGCATTTCATCCCGATATTAAAATAAATCGTTCTTTGACAAATAGCGTGGAACGGATCAAATAATCAGGGTTTTAAGTGAGTGGAAAATTTTGAAAAAATTTTCCACTCACTTAAAACCCTGATAGAGAGGGAGGTGAAAAAATAAAAAATTGAAAATTTTTTATTTTTTCACCTCCCTCTCTCCTTGTTTTTTCTGCTCCACGGGATTTGTCAAAGAACCA
>JAWKLX010000086.1:0-15330 GCA_041392505.1 Saprospiraceae bacterium
GCATTTTTCCCGACCTGCAAACACTGCTTGAGCAAATCACTAAAGGATATTTTGGATTTTTAAATTAAAGCACCATCACTTCGTTGCAAACAAAGTGGCACCGTCCAATTTATATCCTTCCACCATTTAAAAAACAATTACTCATTTAATAAATCGAACTGTTTTATGACGACCGTCATAAAAGGTTCACAAATTCATTTTATTATGACAATGAATATTAAAAACTCATCCAACAACACTCTGAACAGTTTCATAAATTCTGTTTTAAATATAGAAGAGCAGAAGGAAGTAAAGGGGGGGACGATAATAATTGAAGACGCAGTCGAGGGATAAAAACGTTCACAATATCGACCAAACAGCATTGTTTACAGCAATGCTGTTTGGTCTTTTACAAATCATTTACCTTTGATATTAGCCAAGATTTAGACACAATTCTATCTTCTTTTATCAATTCTTTTTCAAACCATTTTTTTACATCCTCTCTTTTTTCATTAGCCAATATTCTTTTTGCCAATTTTTCAGTTATGCGAATAAACGCTTTATTTTGCAATATTTTTTTATCGGAATAAATGGTGTTACGTTGTAAATACTTTTTATACGAATCAATATAAGACTGCAATATACCAAAGTAATTAGGATCCTTTAATGACTGTTCAAACGCACTACGCAATATGCCCGTCCGAACTTTTAAGTGATATGAAACTCCATAATTATGATTAGCATACAGTTGTAAGGCTTGAATAAAATCTCCTTTTTGCATATTTAATACCGCCTTTGAATAATTCAACGCATCCCCCCTAACTAATGAATCTAAATATCTGTTATATTCGTCAATAAACCCTTCAGCCCAATCAAATTCTTTTTTGTAACAAGCAGCATAAACTATATTATTAAAAGTCGTATCACTCATTTTATCATTTTCAATGAGCAAGTCATTTTTAAGCCCTTTAAAATACCATTCAAATTGCTCCGTAAAGTAATCAGATTTCCCAGCATTAATTTGGCGAGCACAGAAATTCAATCCGATAAAATAAATAATCCTGCTATCAGTTCTCCTTACTTTATTAATAATTGGGAAAAACACCTCCTTTAATTCAAGAAAATATTTTTCATCATTTGTACTGTGTAATTTATTAAGCAACTCATACAAAACGATTATTTTATTTTCAACAAAAATTTCATCTTCATTTTCTCTTACTAAATCAAAAAATCGGTAATTCGCCTTTTTCTTAAAAATAGTATTTTTATTATTTAACACTTGAGCAAAACGATATTTAGCCAAAACAAAATAGGCATCCAAACTATCCATCAAATTTTCCAATGAGTTATCATTCGCATCATAGTTATTAGTCATCGGATGAAAACAATAATCCTGGTAAAGCTGTATGAGTTCACTGTAATGCTCCATGTCCTTCACGTAAGAATCATCGAACCCACTTACCAATTCTTCTGTTCCTTTCTTAAAATATTCGTATAGGTTGCGTTGGCCATACTCTTTAACCAACATTTTCTTCCGCAGTGGCTTGTCCGAACGAAGTCGTTCCAGTAAGATGTAATCCTCGACCACTGCTGAAAATTCCCTGACTAAAACTCGCAGTACCCCATCGTTGAATGGCTTGCCTGGATAGAGCTTTTTAAAGAGTTTTTCCTTTTGCAGCTTTTCCTCTTCAAATTCGGGGTAATGCTTTTTTAGGTGTTCATAGAGTGTGAGCAAACGGGTATTGGTAGCGAAATAAGGAGAAGACAAAGCCCTTTTCAGCCTTCTAAATTCTTCAGGATCTAAAGATTGCAGGATTTTTATGAGTTTTTGCCCTATCATTTTTGTTCAAAATTGATTAACAAGACCTAACTTATTTAATTTTAGTAAATCATTGAAAAACAATGATTTACAATTTTACATTTAAAATTAACACTACCAAACAATTTCAATTACTAATTAACACCATTTTATTTTTGTCCTTAAATTGAAGTCCTTCCCTTGTTACATTTGTATCAGCAAAACGAAAAAACACTTTCTTCTTTATTTTCTTCCGTTTAACCCCCTATCCAAACCATAAAATATTTATCCCGAAAGGGATATAAAAGCGCAAATAAAAGCGATCAGGCCGTCATCTCATAACGTGGCTGCCTTTTCGATAAATTATAAACAAGATTTTTTTCCCGCTGTACCCTCGAGAACCAAACTTTTATTTAGAGGCATTTGAAGACCCGGTCACTAAGCTCCATTCTGACCGGGTTTCTTTTTTCCTACAGCTTGCCGGACTCTGACATGAGTTCATGTTCATTTTACAGTTTTTACCTACCTTACAGCCGAATCAACCTAAAAACATCATGGCAATTAATAGAAGACAATGGCTAAAATCGGCAGGTTTAACTTCTGGGCTTTTCTCAGTAATGGGCGTGGCCGGCTCCTCTGTCCCTTCTTTTGAATCCTTTTTGCACGCAAAAGAAGCATTGCATTTCCCACCCGAAACACTACTAAAACTCAGTTCCAACGAAAACCCTTATGGCCCATCTAAGATGGTTCGGGAGGCGATGGTAAAAGGTTTCGATTCGGTTTGCCGTTACCCCTGGGAAGAACGGTCCTCATTACAAAAAAAACTGGCTAAGAAGGAAGGAGTGACAACGGATCACATCTTGATCACAGTCGGCTCAACAGAAGCCTTGAAAATGACTGCCTTGGCCTACGGCTTAAACGGTGGGGAGGTCATTGCTGGGGAGCCAACCTTTGAAACTATGCTTCATTATGCTGAGCATTTTGGCGCCTATGTCCATCGGGTCCCGGTAAAAGCTGAGACGTTTGTTTTGGATTTGGAAGAAATGGAAAAACGGATTACAGGCAATACCAGACTCCTATTCCTTTGCAACCCCAACAACCCGACAGGCACCATAGTACATGCTGAACAACTGAGGGATTTCTGCGAATCGGCCGCTAAGAAAACGGTTGTTTTTAGCGATGAGGCATATTACGATTACATCACGGAAATAACTACCCATCCATGGTTGAATTGGTCAAAGACAACCAGAATGTAATTGTATCCCGCACATTTTCAAAAGTTTACGGACTTGCGGGGATAAGACTGGGGTACTTGGTCGCCCGACCTGACATCATTGCCCGACTCAAATTATGCCAAGCGGACCGACCAAACATGCTGGCTCTGCATGCCGCCATGACCGCTCTTGACGAACAAGACTTTTATCAATACAGTCTTGACATGAATGAAAATGCAAAAAGGAAAATCTATGCCTCACTCGACCTGCTCGGACTTCCTTATGTGAAAAGCCACACCAATTTTGTGTTCTTCAAAACGGGAATGGATATCAAAGATTTTAACCAAGCCATGCAGGAACAAGGCGTTTGGGTTGGCAGGCCTTTTCCTCCCTATAACGAGTGGTGCCGCGTAAGTACTGGCAAGGTTGAGGACATGGATTTATTAACCAATGCAATGGGAAAAGTATTAGGATAAAAAACCGACAGGAAGCGTCCAAAAACGAAAGCACTGGAGGGCGCCCCGGTGCTTTCGTTTTTGGACATGACATGAATTACCCTTTATTGGATAACAACCTTCTCCACTTTCTTCCTATTTTCTTTACTTATTTCAAGCATATAAACACCAGCTGAAAGATCACCTTTTTCAATAGTTAGGCTATTGGAGATGGTTTTGTAGGACTTCAATACCCTACCCTCAACCGTTGTAAATCGCAAAGTATATGTGCTACCTGTGGGGTTGTCCAGCTCGACAGTAGCCTTGTCATTAAATGGGTTGGGGAAAATAGTCACTTTTTCTTCCAACGGTAGGAATGTGGCACTATTGGCTTCTTGGAACGGGTCTGACCACTTTTCGCTGGTAAGGAACGATTCATCCGTGAGCGTTTTCAAAAAGGCTACTAGCGCTGCTTTACTTTCCTCATTAAAATTAAATCCAGTAAAATTAAGCTCACCAATCGTCCATTCAAAATCATTATTAGGGTGTGGGAAAACTTCGCTGCTATAAAATTCCACCACCTCTTCCAGCGTCTCAAAACGCCCATCATGCATGTAAGGCGCAGTGACGGCAATGTTCCTCAAAGATGGGCTTCTGAATTTGCCTACGTCATGCGAGCTATTCGTCCACGTAGCCACGCCTTCATCGCTGTACAAACTATCCAGCCCATTGTTCATGGGCATGGAAGATCCGAAATGTGGTTCGCCATGGCAGAAATTCCCACAACTTTCGATGAACACGTGCTCCCCCATCTGTTCTTGACTGGTAAAATCCGCTTGCCCCATTTTCACTTGATCGTATTTAGAATTAAATGAAGCCATGGAACGGACAAACTGCGCAATCGCGCTCCCAATACGCTCTGCCGTCACAGTTGGTGTTCCAAAAGCATCTTCAAACAGTGGTCCGTAGTATTCCGTCTCTTCTAATTTTTGGATCAGATACCCAAGGTCTTTTCCCAATTCCCCCTCGTGCTCAATTGGCTGCAATACCATTACTTCCAAATTGTTTTCGCGGTTGTCCCAAAAAAGGCCATTTTCTAAACCAAAAGGATCGGTAAACAAAGATCCACCCCAAACGATATCGTTCAGATTTGGGCTGTTACGGGTCGTTTTAGCACCATTAATACCATCACTGAACTGTTTGTTATCGGCAAACGCAAACTCTTGGCGGTGACAGGAAGCACAGGAAAGATCATTTGATTTTGACAATTTTTTGTCATAAAACAACACCCGTCCCAGCGTCGCACCGGCAGGCGTTATTGAGTTATTGACACTAGTGGAATCAACAAATGACCAAGGCCCAAATAGAACGTGATCTGGAAAATCAATGTCGTAGTTGAAAGGCTCATCGGGCAGCACTAGCAGCAGGCCTACCATATTGGCGGTGAAGTTGTCGTGCTGGATTCGTGTAGTGCTGGCAGTTAATAAAACCAGTAGAGCGAAGGCGGTCAGAAATGTAAAGCGTATTTTCATAACGGTAACAGGTTTTAGTGAATAAAATTGATGGGAAGCCCCATCATCAATTCAAATGTAACCTGATATACGAGCGGAAGCAAAATTATGGTTGGGTTCGTCAAAAATTTAGCAGTTGACAGTTTGAACGCGCTAAAATCCCGAACTCGCTTCGGGGTGGCAGTTAAATTCCAAAAACAGTCTTTGTTCTAAAATACAGGAAAAGAAAAAGTGGAATAATGGGCATATTTAAGGTCGGTCGATAAGGGGAAATCGTAGTGCTGGCTAAAGTTTTTCAGGAATGCCCCCAGATCTGCAGAGTCTACATTTCTGGAATTCGGTTTTAGATAAAAACCAATGTGCTCAATCGTCCCATCCTCTTTCCAAAAAAAGTGCATCCAAGCCTTGATGCCTTTTAAGTCGTAATCCATCAGACTAGCGAAAGCTTCCATTTCTTTCATCATGCTATGAAGTTTAGCATGTGCAACTTTCATATCGCCGCCGCATGCCTCAAGCAGGGTTTGGTAGCCTGGGGTTAGGTTCTCGTATTGTTGAGCATGTTCACCCAATTTGAATACTTTAGGCATGGAAATATAGCCAAGGTCAGGTGTGTAAGAAGTTTGGCCAACAACAATCCCCGTAAACAACCCCAACGTGGCACAAACAAGGACGACGATAGGAGCAAAAATTTTATTCATGACGTTCATTTAAGCCTTAATTTAGAATGCCAGGTCCAGCCTGAACCTTTTACAAAAACTATAAAAAAACAGTTGTTATTCGAGAGGAAAAGGTTGTTTTTAATTTTCAAAAGGTAGTAGAACAAATGTATAAATTTAAATGAGTTTTCCCCTAACCTGTCGAAAACTAAGCCAAATAATTACCACAAAAACCTAATTTTGGGGGATGAATTCGACAAATCAAACGACGTTGGAAGTGGCATTTATTTGGCCACATAAGGCTTTTGCCGAATTTTATCCAATCAAAACTGTAAAATGATAGACGGATTATTATTAGTGATTGCTGGATGGGGATTTTACCAAGGCTATTCAAGGGGGATCATTTCCACTGTTTTTACCGCCTTCTCTTTCATTTTTGGCCTTATGGTGGCGTTCAAATTATCCCCTGCTTCGACTCGGTTCATTGATTCGTTGTTCAAGAATGACAACCCGATCAACTTTGTCATTGGCTTCCTGCTCGCCTTTTTCATCACCATGATCATTATCCGGACGATTGCCAAATATTTAGAGAAAGCGTTGCAATCTGCCAATATCAATATCATCAATCAGGTCATGGGGGGAATGCTGTTAGCATCTATTTACACGCTCATATTTACCCTTTTTGTTTGGTTTGCCGATAAATCGCACATCATCAATGATGACACTCGAAAAGCCTCCAAAACCTATCCTTACCTAAAGGAATTTCCTGGCAAGATGAAAACGGTTTATGAATATGTCAAACCATCCTTTCAGGAATTTTGGCAGGAGTCTGTCAAATTCCTTGACCGTATGGAAGAAAAAAGTGTGGAGGAAACTGAAACAGCCCCAACCATTTTTGATGTGCCCGATGAAACGGAAAAGGAGTAAATAATAAACAGTTTATTAATTAATTAAATTAAGAAGGATTGGAGATTTAATTACCCAATAAAAAATACTTAGCAGTTTAAAAAGATTTAATAAAACATCTAATTTCTCACCTTTTAAAAACAATATTATCGGAATCTAATTTTCGATCGACCATGGCAGCCTTAATATTTTTACATTTTACCATTTTACCATTTTCATCAATAATATATTTTCCAAATCCCATTTCTTCCAAAAAGATAACCGCTTGCTCGTGCACTCGGTTTTGATTATTTTCCATTAAATATTCCATTACTAATATCGGTGAATTATTTTTTAAATAATCTGCCAACCCGTTAAGCACCTGCAATTCTGCACCTTCTACATCTATTTTAATTATTTTAGGACAGGTATTTTTTTCAGATAAATAATCCCCCAATTTAACTCCAGTTATTTTAATTTCTTTGGGTGTGTTATTTTTTAAAACATTAAACTCATTTTTAGCAGGAGCTACCAAAGAATTATATTCCGATAATAGGACAGGGTATTCGTGAAAGATTAATTCTTTGTTGACATCTGCCGCCGCTTTATTTTCAATAATAATATTTTTTACGGAAGCGGTATTTTTTTGTAAAACACCAAACGTTGCACGGGAAGCCTCAAACGAAAACACCTTCCCTTTTCCGCCTACCATTTGTGAAGCAAGCAGCGTAAAATATCCGAAATGTGCGCCGACATCACAAAAGGTATCTCCGGCCATTAATTGATCCATCAAAAAACGGGCAAGCCTGATTTCCGAATCATGGGTTTTTGCACCGAAAAGATAAATCTCTGTGGCAGAAGGCAATACCACCTGCATTTCTTTTCCAAAAAAGGTCTCGGCCTTTCTGAATTTTCCAATTTTTTTTATCGGGTAAATAAATCGCCAATAACCAATGGCAAAAACGTAACGGAAAGGATTTTTCAAAAATCTCTTTAAAATACTACCCCTCGCCAATTTTTCAATGCCGTCCAATTTTTTTTGCAAGTTCAACCCTGTATTCATCATTAGCCATTAGTCATTAGTGATCCCCTTTAATTTCCGTATCCGTTTTGGATTCCACCAAAGCCAAAAACCACTAAAAGATAATAACATTAGTCCGACTGAAGTCAAAGTGGTATAGGTTACTTTGGCTTGCTCCCCGCCATTTCCGATCAATCGGTCAATGATAGTACCGTCGTGGATATGTTCGATGAGGTCGTTCCAACGTTTTTTGGAACTAAGGATTTTGCCCGAGGAGAGGTCGATTTGCAATTCGGTATAATGCGATTCAAAAAGGATTTTAGCGATGCCCTTGCTGGGACGGACATCTATGCGGTCAATGCCAGGCGAGAGGTGCAAGCTGTCCGTCGCATATTGAATTGCAATGGCTTGGATGCGTTCGAGCGCCATCCAATTGGCCGCATCCTGGCTCATGCCTTTTTGCGTGGGCGGCGTCAGTTCCGCCATTTTTTTCCATCCAAGCAATACCCCTGTTGCCCCAATGATGAACATAAAAACAAACAGTGGCAGCGACAACCACTTGTGCAACCTTCGGTAGGTGCGGGTTTGACCAACAATTTTTTCTGTCCGTTTTTTTTGCATACACCTTGTCGCAACTTTACTTGTTGCAATTCAAATTCGGTTTGCAAAAGTAGGAAAACAGGCAATTCCTTCCAGTGTATTTGTATCGAAATGATGAGGCTTGGGAAAGTGCGGGCAAAAACTAAACGGCCACCAAAAACAGACCGTAAGGACTGTAATTGGCGGCTGTTTTTTTGTCAGTTGCGTCAATACTACTGACCGCAGTTAGGATACGGAATCCTGGTCAGGGTATTCGCATCAATATGGATGTAGGTCACATTGTTTTGAATAAAAGTCAACTCAATAGTTTGGGTGTACTGCAACTGGTTAAAGGTATCTTCACCTTCCAATCTTTCCAACCAAACGGTGGTCGTATAACTCTGAACGTGTGCTCTTTTTGTTTCAAAATCAATATTTGTCACACTACCTCCAGGGTTTTTAGTGGATACGGTAAAAATAATTGTCTCGGCAATATTTTGACCTTGAATGGCTTGTTGCAATACAAAATTTGGATTGACCATTAAGTTGCTGTGGTTGTTCGGGTCAGAAGGCCCAGTAGAACCAAATGGTGTATAAAAGGATGGCGTCACACCGGCGCCGTACGGAAGGGTACTAACATCCCCGATGGTAGGAGGCCCCGAAATACGATGATAACTACCCGTTGAAAGAATAGAGTTGCCGTGAGGTACTGACACCTGTTTAACCATATTCAAGTTGGGGTCTTGTGGCGGAATAGGATTGGGAGCCGGAGGAGACGGGATCGGCCCACCGTCATTGTTGGGGCCTTGCAATTGCGGGTGCATTGTCAAGTAAAGCCATGACCCGTTTTCGGCGTGCACTAGCTGATTCTGCGGCGATCCTTCGCCAAAGTAAACCCGTTGGTCATAAAAAAGCACTGCACAATTTTGTTGAACAACCCCTCCCCTGTTTGGCGCATTGCCATCAATGGTTCCTATGGTCATTTCCTCGTAATAGCCGAAGTCCCTTAAAATGAACATATTAGGCGCTGTGGCCTGTGGCAAAGGCATAACGTTGTAGCCCTTTAGTTCATTTGGAGCGGCGGGTTGGCTATTCCAATTGCCAACCAAAAATTGCAATGGGCCAAAGTTGTCGAGGCCGGGAGGTGGTGTGTTAGGCCCTTGCTGGTTAATCTTGAGCGGAGTGGAAATGTCAGGTACAGGGGTGCTGGTAGCCGCCACAGTTGGTGCTGGTTTTGCTTTCATTTTTTAACTTTTTGGTAAAATATGTAGCTGAGAACAACGGCTCGTAACGGAATAACGGAAAGTCAAATACTCGTCAGTAGAAAGGATGATAGAGAAGATTATGGTACTGACTCCACTTCCGTTACATTCACTTTAGGAAGGAAAATTACACTGATTTCATTTGATTTTTTTGTTTCTAATTCAGGGTACTTCTCACTTACTTGGTTTCAACTTAACATATTTGAAGCACTGCTAATATTAGCATTGCCGCAATATACAACATATTTGAAAAGGCTAACATCTTTCCCTAACTAAATTAAAAATTGCGCACCAAAAAAAATGTCTGTGCGGGTTGCATTTTACTTTTCCCACGCAGACATTTTTGATGCCTAAAACCCTACGCCCGATCAGCCCATATTATAAAACTCCTTGATTTCTTTGAAGCTAACCGGATCGGCAATTTTTTCCACTTCTTTCATCATGGAGAGGTAGGAAATAGAAGGCTGCTTGGCTACTACATTGCTGGCATGCGGATATTTCATTTCCTGTTGCCCTGGCGTACTGGCAGCGGCTACATTTTTTTCTTCAACGATTTGGTTGATTGATTTTGCTTGCGTTTTCATTAGGTTGATGATTTTGGTTATTAAATTTAAATACGGACGCAAGTTGCAGGGGATAGCGTTTTATACCAATTGTACATGATTGGGCAAGGGCATTTATTGATTGGGTGGTAAGTTTAGATTAGAAGTAAGATATCTTTTCCTGCCAAAATTCTGGTAGAGGGCAAAAAGAAAGAAGGCTGTATCAGAAGTAACATTCAGATACAGCCTCTTTTTCATTTCGATTTTAAATAGGTGACGCTCTCGCTGGGTACGGGGGTCGGTGTCAGTTTAGCCCATCACAGCACCAATCCTTCCAAGCCATAAGTCGGTTCGTCCATGCCGCCGGCCACACCTTTTTTCTTCGGCTTTTTTATGACCTCATGTATGGTCTGCCCATCCGTTGCATTTTTCAAAGGGTCTTCCGCCGGGTGGAATTTCATGCCCGTCATTTTTTCGATAAAAGAAACTTTGACTTGTATCACATCTTCATATTTATCGAAGGTTTTTTCTTTGCCTTTGGCTAAAATACCATGACCTGTAAATGCTGTTTCCATTAATTTTTTTTGCCCCATCATAAAGCCAACATGGTAAAGTTTATTTTCGGTTTTCTTTTTATAATAAACTACTTTCCAAAATAGGGCGGGGATTTGTGCGGTACCATTTTCTATCGGCAATTTAGGGTCGTCATCCTGAAAAACAGGGCCGGTCAGGATATTTATTTTATAGCCTTCTCCCTGTTTTGCTTTTTTCCCATTGGTGGCCACGTGCATAATATGATCTTCCAACGCCTTCCAGACTACACCATTCAGATGGCCGTGCTGTGGGACGGCATTGGTAAAAAAGAAGGTCAGCTTTGCGCCCAGTTCTGCGGTCCCATCGTCCTGTCCCCATTGGGTATCTTCCCGTTTGGTCATGTGGCCACGGTGGAATATTTTAGTGTATTTAATCTCATTGTTATTTTTATCCTTAAATTCATAAGTATAAAAATCATCGTCCATCTGGTCTTCTTTTGGCAGGCGGGGGTCACGGATAAAAGCACCGGCCCGCCCCAATTGCCTAAACTCCCCACCGTGCAAATTGCAGGCAGCGAAAAAGGGCAGTTTCCTCGACTTGGACTGCACGACGCTGTAATATTGGTATTTTAATTCTTCCTCACCATCAATTGATTTGGCAATATCTTTTTTTTGCTTTTCATTTAATTCAGGCATTTTCACTTTAAACTTGTCGCCGATAAAATCTTCATCATAGCCGAAAGATTTCCCCCCTTTCAATTTTAATGCATCCAAATCTTCTTCCCGCCCTTTTTCCAAAACACCGATTTCTTCGTCAGTCGGGATGTGGTAATCATCAATTGGGAAAACGAGCACTTCCACCTCCCGGCCAATTTGCGGCACGATGTCCTCCATGCCTTTTCCCGTTATGCTAAAATCGCCGAGCGCGTTTCCGTTTTTATAAACTTTGCCTTTTAACAAATACTCATCCCCCTTTTTTTGATAAACCCCTCTGATATTATGTGCGCCCGGGAAATTAACCGTATCCAAAAAAATAGCTTGCGGCCTGTTGCCGATGCCGATGCTGCCAGCCATGTACTGATCGAGCGTTTCCGAAATATTTAAGTCGTCGAGATAGTGTTCCAAGTTCATAAAATTGCTCCGTTCAAAAACGGGCTTGGGCATCGCCACTTTAATTTGCCTGCGAGCGTTTTCCGGGGCAATGCCAATATCAAAACTTTCTGGGGGTGTGGGTAGACTCAGAGTAGGCCGCTGGACAACCGAAAATTCTTTGGACAACCGTTGTACCTCCTCACTTGAAAAGTTGAAAAGCGTCAGCACATCCACGGAGTTTTCCCGCTGATTGGTCCCTTTGTAGAGGCTAGCACCACGCATGCCCATCAGTAAAGAATAGGTCAGCAGTCCCTGCCCATAATTGGAAGCTTCATAACTTACCATATCGGCGGCGCTTCCGGCCAACACAAACGTACCGGTACGGTCTTTCATACGGTCAAAGGCCTGTATACTGGTGGTCTCCACCGCATTTTTACTTTTCAACAACTCCGCTACTTTCCCAGAATAACAAGTGTCAAAAATAACCACCTGCTTTCGCGCAGTGATATCTTTGATCCACTTGGTCAGTTCATCCAATGAAATAGCTGCTCTTTCCCGCACAACTTTATCGCGCAAATCAGAACTGACCACCTCGTGGGTGAGGTAGTAATACTGGGCTTTCCCGTTGTCATCAGAATTGGCGCCGTGACCGGAGAAATAAATAATCACAACGTCTTGTGGATTGGCATTTTTGGCTATATCTGCAAAAGCATTTTTGATATTTTCCTTACTGGCGAAAGTCGCACCCCCTGGCTTCTCTGTTGTCAATAGCTGGGTATGGACACGATCCCCGAAAAGATGTTGGCCAACGATTCTGACGGCCCCGTCCAAATAGGCCGCGTCCTGATCTGGGAAATTTAATGAAAGGGCATCATTGCTGTATTTTGAAGTACCGACAAAGAGGGCATGCAAAGACGGGGCTTCTGCTTGTCCTTCTTTTTCTTTTTTGTAGGTTAAATGAATGGGCAAACTATGAAGCCAATAACCCTTATTCCAGCACTGTACCGAGATTGTATTTTCGCCCGGTTCCAAATACTTAGCGTAATCGTCTTGGGTGAGATCGAAGCTAAATGTTGGATATTCCTCACTGCTGTAAAAACCTACCTCGCCCTTCTCCCCATCATATTGCTTGGTTATTTCTTTTTTGTTGATAAAAAAGTCGACGCAACCGATCCCGCCATTTCTCACTTTTATTTTGACGACCAATTCGTCATTAATTATTTCAGCGGAAAGAATAACCGGGGAAAGCTCACTTGCATCAAAATCGGGCACATCTTTTAAGGTTCCCGTTTTCAATTTTAGGAGTATTGGCAACAACCTTGGCTGCCAATAGCGCTCTTTGAATTGATCGAGTTCTATGGTTTCCAGCCCATAAGTGTAGTGCATCATTTTCATGGCACCGGGCGAAGCATCAAACAAGCCAGAAGGTGTCAGCACTGCCCAATCGGTGTCCCCCAAACTAACCAGCGTCGCTATTTCCTTTCCCGTGTTACGTTCCCAGATTTTCGTGGTAGAATCCTTACTGGCGGTCATCACATATCGGTCATCAGGTGAGAAAGTCGCAAATACTTCGGAGGTGTGGCCTTCAAATAGGTGAACCGGTTTATCACCCGGCACTTCCGTATCATACAGCCGGGCGATGTTGTCCCGGCCACCGCTCAGTATGTAGCGGCCATCATCGCTGAGGTCCACAGTAATGACCCAAACTGACTCCCTATATTCTTTTACCAGATGTATATTTTCTAAATTGCTAATATCCCATAACCGGACTTTTCCATCGTGGCAAGCAGTTGCCAAAAATTGCCCATGCCTACACATGCGGATGGCCCTGATCCGATCAGGGTGCTTTCCTTGCAACTCATATTGCTTGTTTCCATTTTTAAAATCAATCAACACCAGGTCGGGTTTGTCCGGCCAATCGTGATCCAGTGCAACCGCCAAACAGCCTTTTTCAGCGTTGATGTCCACATGACAGCCCCATTTATCTTCCCCTTCAAAGACCCAAACGGGGTCGGCGGTTTTCCAATCCCAATAGCCAACTTTTAATTTAAGACTGCCGGTGCTGCCGATCGCCAGGTATTTTCCATCCTCGCTAAAACGCACCGAACTTACTCCGTGGGGGGCGGTAAAACCTTTGACTTCTTTCTTTTCTGTAAAATCCCACAAACTGACTGAACGGTCCGAGCTGCCCGACGCAAACAGGTTTTCATCGGGGTGGACGTCCAGCGCATGAATAGTTCCCCAAGGGGCATCTTTGGCTTTTTCCTGATTTAAAGAATTGGCCAATTCCCCTTTCGACAAGTCCCATAAATTGATGAGGTTGCCTTCACTGCCTTCCACCAAATAATGCCCATCATGGCTCATAGCAGATGAATAGACAATGGATGCATGGCCACTGAATGTCCTGATCTCTTTTTTCTGTTGGATGCTCCAAAGTTTGGGTAGGCAGTCAAAGCTACCGCTCGCAACATAGTCGCTGTCTGGGCTGAAACAAAGCGCAGCCACCTCCAAAGTGTGGCCTTCAAAATGCTGAAGAGGCGTTTTCGTCCTGTTATCTTTTAGACCCCAAACCCATATTTTTTTGTCCTTGCCACCACCTACCAAAAGTTTCCCATCGGGACTGACCGCCACCGCGTAAACATTGCCCGCATGTCCAGTGAATTCGTGGGCAGCCGCCTCGTTTTCCGGCCCATTTATATTCCACAATTTGATCGGTGGTGGGATTTGATCTGGTAAGGGGCCGCCGTCGTGGTGCCTTAATTTTGAGGTGGCGGTGGTGATGATATACTGAGGATCATCAGCTGGATCAATGGCGACTGAATGGACAATGTTTGGTGAGGAATGGGTAAATGTTTTGCGCAGATTATCCCCGTCCTTATTCAGATCCCACAATTTGGCCGTACCATCAACACTACCAGTCACCAAGTATTTTCCATTTTTGCTGACAGCGACGGAAAAGATTTCATCGGTATGCCCGGTAAATTGACGTATAGGGGCTTTGGAAAATAAATCCCAGAGGAATGCAGTCCCACTGCCACCTCCAGTGACCACTTTGCCATCGGGCGTAAAACAGACTGCATTTGTATGTTGCCCAAAATAATCATGAAGGCACTTTCCAGTTTGCAGATCCCATAATTTTGCACTCCCGTCCCAGGCGCCAGTCAATAAATGTTGTCCGTCAGGACTGAAAGCGATGGACTGCACCCATCCGCTGTGCCCGGGGAAATTCCGGATCAACGTTCCCTTTTTTAAATTCCATAATTTGACCGCTGAATCACCGCCGCTTGCGGATGCGAGGTAACGTCCATCTGGGCTTATGGCTACCGCCAAAACCCCTTCTGCGTGGCTTGTCTGGACAATGGTCTGGATTTGAAGTTGGGTAGGTTGTTCTTGTTCCATTTGGTTTGTTTTTCGAATGAGTTGAAATTGAGTGCTCAGGAATAGGTATCAGGGGCAAAATGAACTGCTTTTCGTAGGACGAATTTTGCCAAATTTAGGCAAGGCCTAAAACTACTGTTTTAAAATAAAAAAAAAGAAAATGGCAGCGAAAAATGATAGTGGCAATCTGCCATTTAACCTATCCTAAATCATTCCTATTTATTTGAAAAAGGCCCGCAACAATGCAGGCTATCCTCGACTAAAATGAAAACAATTTTCCGCATTTTCATCTTCGCAAACCGCTGCACCGCATTTTTTCAGCACTCCTTGTTTTCATGAAATATTTTGAAAGAATAACTATTGTGAAAGTCAGGACAATTATTCGTATTACCTTTGTGCCTGTTCACACATCTATCTTTATTGCCCCTGTTCATTATGTAATCTGG
>JAWKLX010000087.1:0-14983 GCA_041392505.1 Saprospiraceae bacterium
CAAAAACCTAAGCATCACTGGCAAGCCAGATTTTATCTTGTTTTACTTTAGGAAGTGGTTGAAAAATTGTCTGTTTTTACTGATTCGGCATAGCTCACCTGCCTTGATTTTTTGCAACCCATCTCATGCAAAAATTTCCTTACCTTTCGACTTTTACTCCCAAAACAAAAAGCAATAAGTAGTCATTGATGGTTGAAAGAACGTTATATCTTTTGTTCTGGCTTTCCTTTTATTCTATCTCCTTCGGGCAGGAAGTGCCCAAAATTATCCATTTCACCACAGAAGATTACCAAGCGCAAAACCAAAACTGGGACATTGCCCAATCCCCCGACAACCAAATGTATTTTGGAAATTCAGCGGGTTTGCTCACCTATGATGGCAGCCGTTGGCGTACCCTCCAAACACCTAATAATCAAATTGTAAGGACAGTTTACGATGACGGAAAGGGGCGGGTATATATAGGTGGTTTTGCGACTTTGGGTTATTGGCATATCAATGCACAACACGAGGAGGAATATGTTTCCCTCACTGATTTAATTTTTGAAGATCAAATCGCTTCCGAAGAAATCTGGCATGTATTGCCGCTGGAAGATGGCCTGTTGTTCCAGTCATTTTCTACCTTTTATAAATATGATTTTGAAACAATTGAGGTCATCAAAGCCCCGGGCAACATCATGTTTTGCCGCCAAGTGGATGGCAAATTGATCGTTCCGGTTATTGGAGGAGGGCTGTTTGAATACCGAGAAGATGGCACTTATGAGTTGGTCGCAGGCAGTGAAATGCTCAGTGGTAAACGGATCGCTACTATTCTTTCAAAAGATAACGAAAGCTGGATAGTTGGCACACAGAACGAGGGGTTGTTTCTCTTTGAAAACGGTCATTTTTCACCTTGGGAGGTGCCCGTCAATGATTACTTGAAATCATTGCAATTGAACAACGGCTTGCGGTTGACCAATGGGAATTATGTGTTCGGTACCATCCTCGGAGGTCTTTTTATTACCGATGCCAACGGAAATATTTTGCACCAGATCAACCAAGAAAACGGGTTGCAAAACAACACCGTCCTTTCCCTCTTCGAAGATCAGATGAATATGCTTTGGGTTGGGTTGGATAAAGGGATTGATTTGGTGGAAGTTAGCTCGCCACTCCTGTTTTATCAAGACAAGTCGGGTCATATAGGCACTGTTTACACGGCTGTCGTGCATCAGGGAAAATTGTATGTCGGCACCAATCAAGGGGTGTTTCAGAGAAGTTTTTCCGACAATGGTCAACCATTCCAATTGATTGCAGGTAGCCAGGGTCAGGTCTGGGACTTAAAGGTGGTGGATGGTCAAATTTTGGGCAGCCACAATGTCGGAGTGTTTCAAATTGAAAATGGAAAATTCGAATTTTTGGACAACCGGGCGGGGACATTTAGGACCATTGAGCATCCTTTCCGCAAGGACGTTTTGCTGCAAGGGGCATACATCGGTATTAACGTTTTACGAAAAAATGCCGCTGGCAATTGGCAGTTTTCGCATCGCCTAGAAGGGTATACTGCGCCAGTCCGAAAACTATTTTTTGATGAGGAAGGTAAAATTTGGGCCCTGCACCCCCGCAAGGGATTGGCCAGATTGACAGTAGACGATGATTTGCAAAACGTAACACACGTGGAAAACTTTGGCGAACGGCAAGGGTTGGTTTCTGAATTCGGTTTGGACATTGAAAAAATTGGCAAAGAGATATTCGTGGGAAATGGAGGGGGGCTTTTCCGTTGGTCTGCACCAAAAAAACACCTTGAAAAAGTAGAAACCAATGGCGAGTATATGCGGGTGCAAGGGGAGGGGAAGGATGAATTTTTATTGTTTCCAGAGAAAATCATTAGGAAAGTAAACAAGGAACCCCATGCCTATCCTGTTTCTCTTCGACAAACTAACCGCTGTATAATTCCTGTTTCTGACGAATTCTATTTTTTATGTGTGGAAGAAGGATACGCTTTAATGCCACGTGCACAAGCACTGGACGAAAACAATTATCTCATGCCTAAGCCGATTATCACCCAAATTGCGGTCAACGAAAATGGCGCTGGGCAAAGGAACCTGAGAGGGGTGGGGGATTCCCTTGTTTTTCGCTCGACCGAGCGGAATTTGCGTTTTTATTTCACCCAACCCCAGTATGTAAGCAATGTCTTACTGCGCAGCAAATTGATTGGTTTTGATAACCAATGGACGGCTTTTTCTAAAAATTTCAATCGGGAATTCACCAATCTCAACACGGGCAGCTACCAGTTTCAGGTACAAGCCGAAAACTCATCAGAAATGGCCATTTCCTTTGTGATTGAACCAAGGCATCAAACACTCTGGCACGATTAGGCGGTATTGTTGGGGGTGTTCGTTTTGTGGTTTTTTTACCGGCTGCACAATGCCCGCTTGCAGCGGCATTTAGCAAAATTGGAAGCTGAAAAAGCCAAAGAACTCAACCGCCAGCAAACCGAATCTGAAAACCGTATGCTGCAAGCCGAAGTGCTCAATAAGAGCCGGAAACTGGCGGATACTACGATCAACCTGGTGCGGAAAAATGAAACCCTCATGAAGATCAATGAAGAATTGATCGGGGCCAAAAAGGAAAAGGATACTGCGAAATTGTCGAAGAAATTGCAGCAGCTGAACCGGCTGGTAGAGGGGCACATTGCCAACGAAGAAGACTGGCAAATTTTCGAGGAAACATTTAACCAACTGCACGATCAGTTTTTTAAACGGCTCAAGGAAAAATTCCCAGAACTGACCCCCGGTGATTTCCGTTTGGCGGCCTATTTGAAAATGAATCTTTCCTCAAAAGAGATAGCTCCCCTGCTCAATATCTCCCTCCGGGGCGTCGAAAACAAGCGTTATCGCCTCCGCCGAAAATTGGGTTTGCCAGCTGAAGATAACTTGGTTGAATTTTTCATGCAATTTTGATTTGTTGAGGTGGTGATTTTAGAGAAACTATTTTTTTGGGGGCGTTTTTTTTTTATAAAAATTTTAAAACCAATGATTTATAATATTTTTATAAAAAAATATAAGGTCAAAAAATGTAATATGGCGTAGTGATAATGAGGTCTTAATTTTAAATACTCTTTACATCTTCTTTACATTTGTCGTAGAAATCAGACGCCGAGTTTCAGCCACGTTTACCAAACTTTCCAAATTCTACTTCGTGTTATAATCCTGTTGGCTGAATTCTTTAAACCTTCTCAAGATTGGAATTTCGAAACTTAAATTCATCCTGTATGAAACAACACTTACTTGTTCGTTTAATTTTCCTTTTTACATTTTGCAACATTGGTTTGTACGCGCAGCAAGTGACTGGCGTAGTTACTTCGGTTGAAGATGGCCTTTCGCTTATTGGTGTAAATGTCGTGATAAAAGGGACGGCAGTGGGCACCATTACGGATGTCGATGGGAGCTATTCATTACAGTTGGACGGCAAAGGTGACACCTTGGTTTTTACTTATACTGGTTTTGCTGACCGAGTAATTGCTGTCAATGGCCAATCCACGATCAATGTTTTCATGGAGCCCCAAAGTGAGCTTTTGGATGAGGTGGTCGTCATTGGTTACGGCACCATCAAAAAAAGTGACCTGACTGGCTCTGTGTCAACGGTCAAATCTGAAGAATTGATTAAAGTCCCTTCCTCAAATGCCATTCAGGCCCTGCAAGGGAAGGTCGCTGGTTTGCAAATCCTGAGCACCAGTGGCGACCCCGGGGCTGATCCCGTCGTCCGTTTGCGGGGGATAACGACCCTGAACAACAACAACCCGATTGCGGTAATTGATGGTGTCATCACCGACATAGGAGCTATTTCCTTGCTCAATGCCAATGACATCGAATCGATGGAAGTACTGAAAGATGCTTCTGCTTCTGCTATTTACGGTTCGCGGGGAGCGGCGGGCGTGGTCATTGTGACCACCAAGAGAGGAAGTAGCGAGAGGAATACGGTTAGTTTTTCTGTTGAGAGGGGCGTTGAGTCTGTCGCCAACCGGGTCGACGTCATGAACGGGCGGGAATTTGCTACCTATATTAATGGTATCAATCCGGGAACCTACAACAACTTGGATGTTTTGCCGGATACCGATTGGCAAGACTTGATCTTCGAAAATAATGCGGCAATCACCAATGCCAATTTTTCGGTTAGTGGTGGTTCGGCGAAATCCACCTATTATTTCGGGCTTGGCTATTTCGGTCAAGAAGGTGTTCTGCCAAAGTCAGGGCTGGAGCGACTTACTGGGAAAATCAATTCTAATTATAAGCTGACCGAACAAATCAACATCGGCTTGGATTTGTCCAT
Source organism: Saprospiraceae bacterium (assembly GCA_041392505.1). Lineage (GTDB taxonomy): Bacteria > Bacteroidota > Bacteroidia > Chitinophagales > Saprospiraceae > UBA6168. The sequence goes on from JAWKLX010000087.1 coordinate 4,306, forward strand.
GCAATTGAGGGACAAAGACAATGCGCCTGGAGTCATTAATTCCGCATTGTGGGCGTGGCCAATTGATGTGCCTTATTTGGCCGATGGCGAAACCTTTGCAGAAGTCAACGGCGGTAACCCAGTCGCTGCTATTGAATACACCAACGATAACACCAAGAGCCTGCGAGGTTTGGGCAACCTGTATGCTTCGATCGGGTTTTTGAAGTATTTTACTTATAAATCAAGTGTTCAATTTGATTTGAACCAAAGTCAAACCAAGGTTTTTAACCCTAAATATTTTGTTGGGCCTTTGCAGCAAAATGAGGAAAATGACCTTTCCAACGAAACAAGAAATGTGAACACGGTCATTTTTGAAAATACCCTTACTTACAACCAGACTTTTGGTAAACACTCCGTCATTGCGCTTGCCGGATACACAACGCAAGATAGCCGGGAGGAAAACTTGAAAGGTCAAACCGAAGGCTTACTCCGGGAAGATGAACTCTTCTGGTACATCGATGCCGGACAGGATGATTTTGAACGATCCAGCAACAATTTCAGGCGGTCTACTTTGATCTCTTATTTGAGCCGGGTCAATTATAGCTACGACAGCCGCTACCTTTTCACCGCTTCCATCCGGCGAGATGGCTCCAGCAAATTCGGACCAAGGAACAAGTACGGTAACTTCCCAAGTTTTGCCCTTGGCTGGAACGTCAACAATGAGTCTTTTTTCAATATTGACCTGATCAACCGCATGAAAGTTAGGGCGAGTTGGGGGATTATTGGCAATGAAAAAATCGATGGTAATGCCCAGTATTCCTTGATAGTCCCGGGCGTCAATGGCGTTTTTGGTGAAAACGAGGGCCAAGTACCGGGGGCTACTTTTCAGGGCGGCGGTAACCCTAACTTGAAATGGGAAGAAACCACGCAGACCAACATTGGGATTGATATAGGCATGTGGGACGATAAATTGATCGCCGAAGTCGATTACTATGTAAAACAGACCGACGATATTCTCGTGCCACTCGAACCGATCGGCTATACAGGTATCGGGTCTTTCCGCTCCATCGTTTACAATGCAGCCAATGTTAAAAACAAAGGGTTGGAGTGGAGCCTTAATTACCGCGACCGGGTAGGCGAGATTTCCTACCGGGTAGGGGTATTAGGAACAACCATCAAAAATGAAGTGACCGACATCGGTGAAGACTTGGGCGCAGATTCCCTTTTGGTGGGCGGTGATTTAGGAAATGGCCAGCAAGTGGCCCGGACGGCAGTTGGCCAGCCGATTGGTTTTTTCTATGGCTATGACGTGATCGGTGTTTTTCAAAATGCAGAAGAAGTAGCCAATAGTCCGACCCTCTTTGGTCAAGATGTTGGTGATTTGAAATACCGGGATGTGAACGGTGACGGGAAACTGGATGCCAGAGACCGGACTTATATCGGCAATTCCATCCCGGATCTGATTTATGGTTTCAATGTGGAAGTGGGCTATAAAAACTTCACCCTCTCCGCCGATTTTCAGGGGCAGCTTGGCAATGAAATTTATAACGGAAAACAAGCCATCCGTTTCACGACCCTCAACTACGAGGATAAATACAATAGTTATTGGTCGGGCGAAGGCTCTACCAATTCTGATCCCCGGCCTTCCCTTGGCGGGGTCAACTTCCTGCCGTCCAGCTACTACATCGAGGACGGTTCTTTCCTGCGTTTGCGGACGTTGACGCTGAATTACTCTTTGCCAAAACACTTGACCCAGAAATTGAAAATCGTCAATTCCAATATTTACGCAAGGGCCACCAACCTCTTTACCGCTACTTCTTTTACGGGCTATTCTCCAGAAATCGGGGCGTCCAGCGCCGTCGATGGGGTGATCGACAGAGGGGTTTATCCGGTTACCCGGATTTTCATGGTAGGACTAAATGCTAATTTCTAAATTCCAAAAAAATGAAACATATACAGCTATTCATCATCCTTATTATCACGCTGGCTTTCGGAGCCTGCGGCGATGGCTTCCTCGAACAGCCACCCCGCTCCGCATTAACGGTCGGCACCTTTCCCGAAACAGCCGAGGATGCCTTGCTCGCAACGAATGCTTGCTACAACAGTTTGCGTTCTTGGCAAATCAACACAGGTGGTTTTCCCCTGCTCGACATGATGGCCGACGATGCCGTGAAAGGTAGTAACCCCGGCGATGGAACTGCTATCGCCGTTTACGACAAGTTTGAGCATACCGCTACGGAAGGTAGTGTCGAGCGTTGGTACAAAACCCTTTATGAGGCCATCCGCCGGACCAATTTGGTCATCACGGAAGTGCCCGGTATTGACATGGACGCTGCGCTGAGGGATCGCTTGGTTGGGGAGGCTCGGTTTCTGAGGGCTTACTATTACTCGGTTTTGGTGAGAGGGTTTGGCGATGTGCCCAAGGTGACAGAGATTGATCCACCACTGGACTTGGGCCGTGCTCCCGTCAGTGAAATTCTAAATGAACTCGTGTACCCAGATTTGGAGTATGCCATCAGCGTTTTACCAGAAAAATCCCAGTATGCGCCGGAAGACCTCGGAAGGGCCACCCGCGGTAGCGCCCGTGGTTTGTTGGCGAGGGTGAAATTATTTTATGGAGATTTTGGTGCAGTTGAGCAACTGACCAGAGATATTATCACCTCCGGAGAGTACAGTTTGGTAGATGATTTTGCCCAAATATTTGTCAGTACCAATGAGCAAAATGAGGAAGCGGTATTTGAAATTTCCTCCCTACCAGATTGGTTTGAAAACGGCGGCAATCAATACGGAAACACCCAAGGAGTAAGGGGTACGCCCAATAAAGGCTGGGGTTTTTGCCGTCCGGCCTATTCCCTCATCGAAGAATACCAAGCCAATAACGACCCCCGGGAGGAAGCCTCTATCCTTTTCTTGGGCGAAGTCATTGATGGGATAACCATTACCGGTGATGGTTCGACCCCAGATACCACTTATCAAAATGGACAAATCGTAGAAATTGAATGCTACAACCAAAAGGTCTGGTTTCCGGGTACAGATTCACGGGAATCGTTTGGGCACAACCGAAGGATCATCCGCTACGCCGATGTTTTGCTCATGCACGCAGAAGCTTTGAATGAAAATGGGAAATCTGGCGACGCCCTGCCATTTTTAAACCAAGTCCGGGAAAGGGCCAGGGGCGGCAACCCCAATATTTTACCAGACGTAACCACCACCGACAAGAATGCACTGCGGGATGCGATCCTTCAGGAAAGGAAATATGAATTGGCCCTGGAAGGGGTGCGTTTTTGGGATTTGGTCAGGACGGGCAAGGCAGAGGCGGTCTTAGGGCCGTTGGGATTTATCAAAGGGAAAAATGAACTCTTCCCAATCCCTCAATCGGAAATAGATATTTCACAAGGAAGAATAACACAAAACAAGGGTTATTAAAAATACGAAGCAGGGGATTTTGAAATGATAAATTGCTGGTTTTCAATGAGTCTTTTCCGATTCTCTGATTCTAAGTTTTAAAATCCATTTTTTCAATCTTAACTAATAATAAAACTTTTTTTACCATGAAGAATTTGAAATACTTCTTTTTAATGCTCACGGTAGCATCGCTTGGTATCATGTCTTGTGGAGATGACGATTCAGGCCCCGGTGCACTTGCTATTTTAACGATTGAAGCAGCTGGTACCAGTTTCGAGGACGGCACTGCTGTCACTAAAGACCTCAACGGTGCTTCTTCTGCAACGGACGTTGCCTTGAATTCAGTTATCACCATCACTTTTGATAAAGATGTTGATGCAGCTACTGTAAATGCGACCAATGTTTCTTTGGCTTCCAGTGCTGGTACGATCGGTGCAACTGCTACGGCTGCTGGTGCTGTGGTTACCATCACACCTGATGCAGATATGCAACGTGGAACCATGTACACCCTTTCTGTTTCTGGTGTAGCTGGCGGTGATGGCGGCGTATTCGTTGCTGTTTCCCGTTCTTTCACTACAGAAGGCCGTGCGCCAGTGGTAGTGCCAAACGAAAGTGCTCTAATCGCCTACTGGCCATTCGATGGCAGTGCTGATGATGCAACTGGCGACTATCCAGCTGACAATGTTGTAGCTATTGATTTCGGCAACGACCGTTTTGGACAAGGTAACAGTACTGCAACTTTCGATGGAGATGAAAGCCTTATCGAAGTTTTGAATGCTGACCGTTTAATGGCTGGAAATGACCTCACTATTTCATTTTGGATAAAGACAAATACCAATGGACACGTTAACGAAAATGGCGACCCAGCTGGCAACTTTGTCTTTGGTTTAGGTGCTTTCTTTGGTTTCCAATTTGAAATTCCAGCAGACATTAGTTCTTGCAAACTGGCTGCTTCTTATGTTTCTGATAACGGAAATACTTGGGGAGAAGACCTTTGGTTCAACGGTAGTGGACAAGACAATCAAAACGGCGGCTGGCAAGGCTGGGATTTCGTAGCTGACCTCACTGGTACAGGTGGTGTTGCTTCCTTGTTGAAAGACAAGTGGGCACACGTTGTTTGTACTTACAATGCTTCAACCAAACAAGGCCGCATGTACATCAATGGCGAATTGATGAAAAGCCAAGATTTCAACCTTTGGCCAGATATGAGCAATCCAAGAACTTGCACTGGTGTTAACTACCGTGGTGTTGATACTGACGTTGAAAACATCCTTGCTTTCGGTTTCATCAAGTCAGCTGATAGCCCAATGTGGGCCGATACTCCTTGGGGTGACTACTACAAGCCAACTTCCAACCACTTCAAAGGTGACTTGGACGACGTGAGGGTTTTCAATGCACCATTCTCGGCTGATGATGCCAAGAATTTGTACAACGCTGAAAAGCCTTAAGCAGATTGTTGCTGATCATCCTAAAACAGGAAGGCAATTTTTGCCTTCCTGTTTTATATTAGTTAGCTACTTTTGGCCTATCCGCAAAGGGGACATGCACATCAGCTGGGCCGCTTTCCGACCTTAAATAATAAGATCGGCAAGTCGAGTTTTAAGTTTTTTGTTCGTGTCCCTGGCGGATAGGTTTAAGTGGCGCCCTTCGATTTTTAAACTCCCAATTTTATAATTGGAGAAAACCTGACTGCTTCTTTTAAAACCCATCCATGTCTAAAATTTTCAAATACCATTTTCTGTTTTTTTTTGCTTCTGTTTTATTGTGTTCCTGCGGCAAGGAGGATGATGGCGGCGGGAATGCTGGCCAGCTCCAGCTCAATTCTGCCCTGGGTGGAACCGTATCTTTGTTAGGTACTGAGGTGAAAATCCCAGCGGACAGTGACATAAACCTATTGTTCAGTGCTGCCGTCAATGCTGCTTCTGTTTCCGAAATTTCCCTAACCAATGATGCGGGCCAACCTTCGTCTCTCACTTTTGACCTACGAGACAATGATAAAATAGTCAACATTGTTCCATCGCCTCCGATGTCTGAGGGCGAGGTTTACAATCTGGTGATAACCGACCAATTTCGAGGAAGCTTGGGGGAAAATTTTCCCGGCCTAACCCTGAATTTTACCATAGAAAAAATTCCGCTGACTGTTGTTTCCTTAAAAAGCGGTGCGCAAACCCTTGCGACCAATACCCTGAACACGGATATTCCTCTGCAGCCGACATTTCAAATAACCCTTAGCCACGACATCCCGCTTAGTGTTTTGCAAAATAGATTGGTTTTGGTAGGTGATAAAAACTATGCCCTGAACATTACCCAAACAGCGCCAGCGGAATATGAACTGACCACCACCGAACCCCTCAGATACCTCACAAAATGCAACCTGCTTTTTCCGCCGAACATCGGCGATGATGTCGGACGACCTTTTGCAACCGTTTCTTATCCCTTTTATTCAGAATTGGATGAAACCCCAAAATTTCCCCTGATCTCGGACGACGAACTATTGACCCAAGTACAAGCCCAGACTTTTAAATATTTCTGGGATTTTGGTCACCCCACCAGCGGCCTCTCACGGGAGCGGAACACCTCCGGCAATACCGTCACTACTGGTGGCAGTGGCTTCGGTTTGATGGCTATTGTGGTCGGCATGGAACGGGGCTTTGTCACCCGTGCTGAAGGAGTTGAGCGGTTGGAAAAAATTATTACCTTTTTGAAAGACAAAGCCGACCGGTTCAATGGGATCTGGTCGCATTGGCTGCATGGGGAGACGGGCAAAGTCATCCCTTTCAGCAATGATGACGATGGTGCCGACCTTGTAGAAACGAGTTTTCTTGTGATGGGTATGCTCACCGTCCGGCAATACCTCGACCCCAACGATCCGCAAGAACAAAACCTCATCAACGACATCAACCAACTTTGGCAAGAGGTGCAATGGGACTGGCACACCAAGGGTGGGCAAAATGTATTGTACTGGCACTGGTCGCCTAATTTTGCCTGGCAAAAAAATCATCAGATCGGTGGCTGGAATGAGGCGCTGATCACCTATGTTTTGGCGGCGGCTTCACCCACCCACCCGATTTCTAAGGAGGTCTATGACCAAGGCTGGGCACGGAACGGGGCGATGGTAAACGGCAATAATTATTTTGGGATTCAATTGCCACTTGGCCCCGGTTTTGGCGGCCCCTTGTTTTTTGAGCAATACTCTTTCCTCGGCATCAACCCAACGAACTTGACCGACGCCTACGCCAATTATTGGCAACAAGGCGTCAACCATACTTTGATAAATAGACAGCATTGCATCCAAAATCCAAGTAACTATGTGGCCTACAGCGAGCGGTGTTGGGGACTTACGGCGAGTGACGGCAACAACGGTTATTCTGCCCATTCGCCAACGAACGACCGGGGCGTTATCACCCCGACGGCGGCACTGTCCAGTTTTCCATTCACGCCAGACGAGAGCATGGATGCACTCCATTTTTTCTATTATACAATGGGGGATCGACTTTGGGGAGAGCATGGTTTTTATGATGCTTTCAACCCTACGGCAGGCTGGACGGCCAACTCCTTTCTGGCAATTGATCAAGGGCCGATCATCGGTATGATCGAAAATTATCGGACGGGACTGCTGTGGGATTTGTTCATGTCGGCACCGGAAGTTCAAGATGGGCTGACCAAGCTGGGCTTTAATTTTTAAGGCAGGATTGGACGCAGATTAGACTGATTGAACTGATTTACACAGATTTTTAGGTGGTAAAAAAAATCAGCGTAAATCTGTTCAATCAGTCCGATCAGTGTCCAATCCTGCAACAAAAAGGCCAGCCTCCTTACCCTAAAATCAAACTAAAAACACAATCGATTTTTCAAAAACAAACATGAAATACCACTTTATCCTTTTCGTCTTTCTTCTTTGTTCCTGCAACAACAAACCCGCTTCTACGGAGGAAGTCAATTCACCTGTCAAACCCGCACAACTGACTGATGACGAGCTGTATACGCTCGTTATGAAAAACACTTTCCAGTATTTTTGGGACGGCGCAGAACCTACCTCTGGCCTTGCCCGGGAGCGCTACCATGCCGATGGAGTGTATCCCAGTCACCCACCTCAGATCATTACCTCTGGCGGCAGCGGTTTTGGTTTGATGGCTATTTTGGTTGGTATTGAAAGGGGCTTCATCACCCGTCAGCAAGGATTTGAGCGGTTCAAATTAATCACGGACTGGTTAGAAAAAGCAGACCGGTTCCACGGGGTCTTCCCGCACTGGTGGGACGGGGAAACGGGCAAAGTAGATCCATTTTCCAAAAAAGACGATGGTGGCGATTTGGTGGAAACCAGCTATTTGGTTCAGGGCCTGCTTTGTGCCCGCCAATATTTCAAAGACGGAAATGAGGAGGAAAAAGCCCTTGCCGCACGTATGGATCAATTGTGGAAAGAAGTCGAATGGGACTGGCACCGGGGGCCGAATCAAGAGAATGTCATTTTCTGGCATTGGTCGCCCAATTATGGTTGGGATATGAATTTCCGGATTCGGGGCTGGAACGAATGCCTCATCACCTATTTTTTGGCCGCCTGTTCTCCAACGCATGGCGTCCCTGCCGAAGTGTACCACGAAGGTTGGGCGGAAAATGGGAAGATTGTTTTAGAAAAACCTATTGAAAAATATGGCTACTCGATCCCGCTCCGTCACCAAGCCGGACCAAATTACGGAGGGCCGCTTTTTTGGTCGCATTATTCGTTTCTCGGACTTGACCCAAGGAATTTGAAAGATAAATACGCTGACTATTGGAAGCACAATGTCGCCCATGTCATGATCGATTATGAGTACTGTGTAGAAAACCCTTTGAAATATCCCGGCTATGGTAAAAACGCCTGGGGCTTGACCTCCAGCTATTCACTTCGGGGCTATGCTGGCCACATGCCCGATGAAGATTTAGGGGTCATTTCACCAACTGCTGCATTGTCGTCTTTTCCTTATTCGCCGAGCAAAGTATGGCTGCTATGCGCCATTTTGTGATGATTTGGGCGATAAATTATTTGGTGATTATGGGTTTTACGATGCTTATTGTGAGCGGGCGGACTGGTTTCCGCCGCTACTTGGCCATCGACCAGGAACAATTGTGGTGATGATGGAAAACCACAAAAGTGGGTTGCTGTGGAAGTTGTTTATGTCGTGCGAGAAGTACAGGCGGGGTTGGATAAGTTGGGATTTGAATATGGTGGTGAAAAATGACCCTGCCGATTTGTTGAAATACCTTTTTTGAAAAAAGATAGAAATGAAAATGAATGTGTTATTTGTTGAAATGAAAAGGCCCGTAGAAAACAAAACGGGTCAAAACATTTGCCGGAGGCAAATCATAGTCGAGATGTCCGAAGTATCGTTTTCTTTTAAAAAAAGTTCTATCTGATTTAAAATCAGGTCTTTGCATTAAAATATTAATTACGCTTGCTTGCCTTTTGCCTTCCGTCTTGTAGTAAGAAAACAGCTCCTGAACCCCCAAATCCCAACCGCAAAAACGTCATCTTTATCCTCTCCGACGACCACCGCTACGACTTCATGGGCTTCATGGGCAAAGTGCCTTTCCTCGAAACGCCCAACATGGACCGCATGGCACGGGAAGGCGCACATTTGAAAAATGCCTTTGTTAGTACGTCGCTTTGTTCGCCCAGCCGGGCTTCCATCCTGACGGGGATGTATGCACACAAGCACAAGATCATCGATAATTCTTCCCCCATTCCTGATGGTTTGACTTTTTTCCCAGAGTATCTAAAAAATGCAGGTTATCAAACTGGTTTCATCGGCAAGTTTCACATGGGTGAAAGAGACGACAAGCCTCAACCGGGCTTCGATTATTGGGCCAGCTTCCAGGGGCAGGGTGTATACTACAACCCCGTCATCAACAAAAATGGGGAGCACCTCGAATACAAAGACAGTACCTACATTACCGATCTTTTGACGGATTATGCACTGGAGTTTTTGGAAGAAAGAGAAAAGGAAAAACCTTTCTTTCTGTACCTTTCCCACAAGGCCGTCCATTCCGAATTTTACCCTGCCAAGCGGCATTTGGGGAAATATGAAAACGAAAAAATAGATTATGCCAAGACGATGTACCCACCCGGTCACCCAAAAGCTTCGGTGACTTCAGAAGAATACAACTACGATGATGTACCGAATTGGGTAAAAGAGCAACGTTACTCTTGGCACGGGGTCGATTATATGTACCACGGTGCTTATGATTTTGACACTTTTTATAAGCGGTATACCGAAGCCCTGTTGGCCGTTGACGAAAGCGTTGGCGAGGTGCTCAAATATCTGGACGACAATGATTTATGGGAAAATACGGTCGTTTTTTATATGGGCGATAATGGGTTTTCGTTTGGCGAACATGGCCTGATCGATAAGCGGCAGGCTTACGAGGAATCCATGCGGGTGCCGTTGTTGGCCATGAGCAAAGGCTACATCCCTGAAGGAACGGTCGTTGAGCATTTGGTTCGAAACATCGACATCGGGCCAACAGTCCTTGACTTGGCTGGGCTGCCTACGCCGGGTCAAATGGATGGGCAATCTTTCGTTCCATTGTTGAGGGGCGAGGAAGTAGCCAACTGGCCGGACACCATGTTTTACGAATACTTTTGGGAACGGGCATTTCCTCAAACGCCAACCGTTCATTCCATCCGGACCGACCGCTACAAGTTTATCCGTTACAATGGCGTCTGGGACATCAATGAACTGTATGACTTACAAAATGACCCAGAGGAAATGAACAACCTGATCCGTGATACAGCCTACACGAAGTTGTCGGCTGTCTTGAGGAACAAATTATTTGACTGGCTGGAACGGACAGGCGGATCGGAAATGCCCCTCAAACGGGACATGGGCCGAAGGTTTGATCACCGGTATCGGGGGACGTATTAATTTAAAGCAGGATTGGACACAGATTGAGCAGATTTACACAGATTTTTGGATGCTGGAAAACAATCAGCGTTAACCAGTTAAATCAGTCCGATCTGTGTTCAATCATATAAAACGAAAATCATTTTCCGAAAATGAAAAAACTCACCTTCACAATTTTCGCCACGGCATTGCTGCTGCAAGCATTTGCCCAAAAAGATTTTACCCAACAAGCCAATGACCTATTGGCTAAAATGACGTTGGAAGAAAAAATCGGCCAAATGACCCTCTACACCAGTGGTTGGGATGTGACCGGGCCGACGCTTCGGGAAAGTTATAAAGAGGACATCAGGTCGGGCAAGTGCGGCAATATTTTCAATGCCCACACCGCCAAATACAACCGGGAACTTCAGCGC
>JAWKLX010000088.1:0-14364 GCA_041392505.1 Saprospiraceae bacterium
GATGAAACTAAATTGAATGAAGCAATAGCGACCCGCCTCATGCCCGATGCTTCGTACAATGGGTTGGCCAAAAAAATAATCACGATGTGGTACAACAGCACTTGGGGCAGCGATGTAATCAGTCCTGCTTCTTATGTGCAAGGCTTGATTTGGGAGGCCGCCCAAGCGCACCCACCTGGCGCAAAACAGCCTGGCTATGGTTCGTGGGCAATACCACCAATTGAAATTCCGACCAAATGATTAGGGATGAAATTTAAAAACAAGGTCAGCAAAATCGCTTTGCGATTTTTTGATTTCAATTTTCAAATTTTCATTCTGTTTTTAATTTAAAAACCAATTCATAATGAAAAATAAAAAAGATCAATACGATGTCGTCATCGTTGGCTCCGGCATAGCCGGGTCTGTGATGGCCAAAACATTGACCCAAGCGGGGAAAAAAGTATTGCTGCTGGAAGCAGGCTTGACCGCAGGGATTGCTTTTGACAAAGAAGCCAATTATAAAAATTACCAAAACTATTTAAATACGTACTACAAGGCGAACGCCAAAGTGCCCAATTCACCCTACCCCAACATTGAGGCTGCTCCCTCCATTAATGTTTTGGATATTGAACCGATCGAAAATGGCGTACCCGACACAAATGGTTATTTGGTGCAGGCTGGCCCCATTCCTTTTGGTAGCGATTATTTAAGAGGGCCGGGCGGTACAACCCTGCACTGGCTGGGTACGACCCCCCGCATGTTGCCCAATGATTTTAAAATGAAAAGCACTTATGGCGTGGGGGAAGATTGGCCAATCGATTACGAGGAATTCAGACAGTATTACGAAATGGCCGAAAATGAAATTGGGATTTCGGGAAATGTGGAAGAGCAAAAAATACCCAACAACAAGGGGAGGAAAGTCTCCTACATCCCCAACAACAAGATTTATGGGAAGAACTATTGTTTCCCCATGAAGAAAATTCCACAGAGTTACCTGGATCATCAGTTTATCAAAAAGGCACAAAACCTTAAAGTAAAAATGGGAGGGAAAGAATATACGATCACCTGTATCAGTACACCGCAGGGCCGGAATTCTATCCCCAATACTGACTACCAATACAAGGGGATCGTCTGGGATCCTAAATCAAAAAAATTGAAGTTGGTCAAAGCAGAAGACAAAGAGTATGAATACAACCCGGTCGGTGCCCTTTGGAACGAATACACTGGTGAACGTTGCGAGGGAAATGCGAGCTGTGTGCCTATCTGCCCCGTGCAAGCAAAATACAATGCTTTAAAAACCCTTCGCAGGGCCGACCACCGACACCTAACAATCATCACTCAAGCGGTTGCGTCCAGGGTGCTCATCGATGAAAAAACCAAGGAGGTATCGGGAGTGGAGTACAAAACATACCAGCACGAAAACTCAACAGTTTACGAAACGCACGTCGCTAAGGGGAAAATTTATGTCCTCGCCGCCAGCGCCATCGAAAATGCGAAAATATTGCTCGCTTCCGATGCCGCCAATTCCAGCGACCAAGTTGGCCGCAACCTGATGGATCACATGGTGATGCTCACTTGGGGGCTGATGCCCGAAAAATCATACCCGTATCGGGGCCCCGGTTCGACTACCAATGTTTCCTCCTTTAGAGATGGGCCGTTCAGGAAAGATCACGCCGCTTGGATTTCCCCGATCGACAATTGGGGCTGGGCATGGCCAGTTTTTTCCCCGGGCTCAGACTTGAGTGCTGCCTTGGGAGCAGGGATGTTTGGGAAAAAACTCCGCGACCACCTCAACGATCGGCTTACCAGACAACTGTTGTTTCATTTTGAATGCGAACAAACGCCCGACCCTAACAACCGGGTCACCATCGATCCGCAATACAAAGATCAGTTGGATAATTACCGCCCGGTCGTTCATTACAGCGCTTCTGAATACATGCTGAAATCTTTTGAGGCAGCTAGAAGTGTTTCCGACCAATTGTTCAAAGCAGTGGGTGTACAGGATTTCACGAGCTATTCATTGGCGCTCGATGCCGACTACGTGGAGTACAAAGGGATCGGTTACAATTTCTGGGGGGCAGGCCACATCGTCGGTACGCACCGCATGGGATTTAAAAAGAACGATTCGGTGGTCAACCACGAACAAAGGACTTGGGACCACAAAAACCTATTTCTTGTTGGATGTGGGAATATGCCTACACTGGGGACTTCCAATCCTACGTTGACCATGACTGCCCTGACTTTTAAAGCAGCGGAAGCTGTGCTTAAACAATTAAAATAATCCAAGTTGCGATGAATAGCGTTTTAACGGTATTTCGGTATTAAGGTATTTCGGTTGCCAAATACCTGTATCCGGTACACCAAAACACCTTTAGACCGATACACCGCAACTTCAATTAAAACAATAAAATGAGGAAGGTTGGAAATAAATAGGTTCACCTTAAATAATAATTAGAGATTTAATTTCCCAATTTCTAATTTCTAATTTCTAATTTCTAATTTCTAATTTCTAATTTCTAATTTCTAATTTCCTTTAATTTATTTCTAACAATTCCCATTTTTAAAAAATAAATCAACATGAGTTCTTATTTCCAAAAAAACAACCCGAAACGTCAAAAGCTCGTCCCCGATAGAGCTTCCTTCGCAAAGAGAGGATTGGGCTTTGGCATGGCTGCTGCCGACACCGTTCCGGTTATCCATACTTTAGAAAGTTTGAAAGAGCATTTGCAAATTGCCATTGAGTTGGAACATTCCACCATCCCTCCCTATTTATGCGCACTGTACACGATTAAAGAGGGCACTAACTTGGCGGCGGTCAATGCTATTAAAAGTGTGGTGATCGAAGAAATGCTGCACATGATTATGGCGGCCAATATCCTGAATGCCATCGGCGGGAAGCCTCAAATAAACACCGAGCATTTCATTCCGAAATATCCCGGCCCATTGATCCATAGTAGCGATTTGTTTACCGTCAACTTGGAAAAATTTTCCGAATCTGCCATCGATGCATTTTTATTGATCGAGCAACCTGCCCCTGCGGGGGCACCGCCACAGGCACATGATTACGACTCCATTGGTCAGTTTTATAAAGCGATTATGCAAGGTTTGGAATATGTTTACTACGATCATTTGAAAAACAAAAAGGAAAACATTTTTAAAAAAGAGTTTTATTCGAGACAGGTGACCTCCGAACAGTACTACGGCAGCGGTGGCAAACTGGTCGCTGTTTACAATCTTGAAGATGCTAATTTGGCAATGGATGAAATCGTTGGCCAAGGGGAAGGCATTGATGGGACGATTGTCGATTCCGACGCTAAATTGTTTGGGGAAGATATTGAATATGCCCACTATTATAAATTTAAAGAAATTAAGTGCCAGCAAGCTTATCTTCCAACCGATTCGGCAAATGAACCACCAAGCGGGCCTAAACTGGATGTGGATTATGACGCTGTCCACCATATGATGAAAAATCCAAAAATGAAGGATTACAAAAAAAATCCTGAGTTGTATAACAAAGCCTACGAATTCAACAAAACCTATATGGCTTTATTGGATAATATCCACCATGCCTGCAACGGCCAACCCGACCTATTAATGAAAGGGGTTGTGCTGATGTACGACCTGAAATATAAAGCTCAGGAATTGTTGAATATTCCAACTGGAAAAGGCAATGAGGTAGCGGGCCCAACTTTCGAATATGTGAAGTAATTAATTAACCCAAGTTGCGATGGATAGCATTTTAATAATATTTCGGTACTACGGTATTTCGGTATTAAGGTATTTCGGTTGCGAAATATCCGATTCCGGAACATCAACACACCTTTAGACCGATACACCGCAACTTAAATTAAGTTAATTTTAAATGCCCCAAAGGAATTCCTTTGGGGCGTTGTTTTATTTTAGAGAAAAAAACTTGTAAATTAAATACTGTGTAATTTAAGTATGTTTAAAAATGCGGAGCAGGAAAAGTCGCTCTTTTGGCAACGCCCGGAAGTGCTCCTCAAGGGATATTAAGGGAGCGGCGTCGGTTCACGGACCAAACGCCGCCTAATATCCCGTTGGGCTGAGCAGTCTCATGCCTCAAGGCGAGGTGAATCGTCCGGCCCACTTGTAGGGGAAAAATTAAAGCAAATTTAAATTACACGGTATTAAACCTCTTTAATTTTTCCGTTTATTAATTTTAAAAACAGCAGAATTATAATTGACAGCTCCGCATTTCAAAAGAAAATAAAATTATCATACGATTAATTCTTTTAATATTTTAAAATAACGTCCTTTGACAAATGCTGTGAATTATTTCAAATAATTAATTCAATACCTTATGAAAAACATTTTTCCAACCATCGTTTTATTGTTCTGCGTCAACGTCTTATTTGCATGGGGCGCAAATGGCCACAGGATCGTCGCACAAGTCTGCGACTTAAACCTGTCAAAAAATGCGAAGGCTGCCGTCGAGGATATCCTTGGCAAGGATTACTTGGCAGAGATTGCTACCTGGCCTGATTTCATCCGTTCCGAAAAAAGCTGGGACTTTACTAAAAACTGGCATTTCGCCACCATCAACCCTGACGAAACGGTCGAGGAATATATTGAAAAAAACAAGAAAGACCCGAAAATCAATGATGTCATTGAAGCTATTGAATTGATGAAAGCTATTTTAGCAGGCGATCAGGAAAAGACCAAAATGTTTGATGAAATGATAGACGACAACAAAGCCGCCCGATTGAAGGGTTCGACAAAAGCGACGGCACTGGCTTTTTTGGTCCATTTTATTGGCGACGTTCACCAGCCAATGCACGTTGGTAAAAACAATGATTATGGCGGGAATAAAATCATCGTCCAATTCTTCGATAAGCGGTCCAACCTTCACTCCGTTTGGGATGAGGGGATTATTGAAAAAGAACAATTGAGCTTTACGGAGTTTTCCAATTTCATTAATAAACTCTCCAAAAAGGACATGAAAGTGCTCCAACAAAACCCTATTGAAAAATGGGTCAGTGAATCGGTGGAGGCGAGGGAAAATATTTACAACACCCTTTACGACAATACCGATAAAGAAACTGGTTTGCCCGATTTTTCCTACCAATACCAACACGATAATATTCCAGTTGTCAGGGAGAGGTTGGCCAATGCTGGCGTGCGGGCTGCGGGCGTATTATGTAGCATTTTTGAGTAATCGACAGTTTACACTTTTCATAAATAGGGGGAGAGAAAATCGGCTATGCCGATTTTCTCTCCCCCTATTTTTATTGTTGTGGGGCGGTGGCTATAGCCTGCCCTACAGTAATCATGAACTTTCAATAATCCACTTAAAGTAGCAAAGAGCTAAAATCTTTGGAAAAATAGGATCACGCCCCCGCCAATTTGATTCCGCAAAAAGTGACAATAAACAAACCGCCAGACTGATAAATATATTGGCGAATGCTTTCCCCCACTCTGCCGTGGCCATCAACTGAAATGTCTCGTTGGTAAACGTGGAAAAAGTGCTAAACCCACCACAAAACCCGACCATTAAAAAAAAGCCCATCGGCGAACTGATTTTTCCTTTCAAATTCAACCCAACCAAAATACCCAATACCAAACAAGCCAATACATTGGCAGTAATAGTCGCCCAAGGGAACTGGAATTTATAATTGGCGATCCACTGTGCGATGCCAAACCGGCAAATGCTGCCAAGACCACCGCCGAGAAAAACAAAAAGGTAATTCATGATTGGTTGATGATTGTTAGTGAGTTTACGGCAAAATTAAATTTTTCCAATGCGGGGCAGGGACATTCCATTTTTAATTAAATTGCTCGCCGCCCATTCGAACAGATCATTGTCAATGATGAGAAAAAATATGCACTTTTGAAAATCCCAATTGGAAACATAATTAAAATTTCCAGCATTCATTCACCGTTCACAAATCATCATTCACTAATAATTAAAATGAACCGCAATCTCCTCGCCATCATTGTCCTCCTTGCACTCATTGGGTTGACCTTTGTGCAGTTCCGCTTGTTGGTGATCGGAGCCCGGTTGGAAAAACAACGGTTCGACCAACGGGTACTGGTGGCACAACGGGCTATCCGGGCTGGGCTGGACGGGCAAAATGAATTGAGCGATGCCCTGATCAATTGGATGAAAATAACTGACAAATCAACAGACACCCCATCGGAGCTGGCTGATTCGTTGCAAGCATTTATAAAAAAAGAACTGGCAAAAGAAGGGGTTACCGCCAGTTTTTCCTTTGCCATTACCTCAAGATATACGACTGACGAAAGGGATTTGGTCTCCAATGATTTCCGGCCAAAAGATTTTGACTTCCATGAATATATCGTGCCGTTGGGCGAATATTTTTCGAGCCAATTGTTTCGGGAAAAAACATTACATATTGACATCGAAAACCTGTTCGGTTATTTATTAATTCAATTGGATTATTTGGTAATTCCGTCGGTGCTGTGCTTGTTGGCTTTGCTGGTTTGTTTATTTTTATTGATTCATATTTTACAGAAAGAACAAAAATTAAATGCCATAAAAAATGATTTTATCAACAACCTTACCCACGAATTAAAAACGCCCACATTCTCCATTTCCCTTTCTAATAAAATGGCCAGTGACAACTTGAAAAAAGGCAATTATGAAAAGGTGGCCGAATTATTAAAAATAATAGAAAATGAAAATAATAAATTAAAAACCCATACCGAAAAAGTACTCGAACTGGCCAGTCTGGAAAACCCAAAACGCCAATTACAAAAAGAAAAAACCAATGTGCACGAATTGGTAGAAAATGTAGTGAATGATTTTTTGCCGAAAATAAAAGAGCAGCACGGAGAAATAAAAATAAACCTTAATGCTGAAAATTTTATGCTGAAAATTGACGCCTCCCATTTTAAAAATGTTGTTTTTAATTTATTGGACAATGCCTTAAAATATAGTGGGGGCCAGCCCTTCGTAGAAATTAATTCCATCAATGAAAAACAACATTTTATTCTATCTGTAAAAGATAATGGCCCGGGCATTCCTGCCGCCGACCAGAAGCATATTTTTGATAAATTTTACCGGGCGACCAATCCTGACCTGTACCCAATAAAAGGTTTTGGGTTGGGGTTGAATTATGTGAAACAAGTAGTACAAGCACACGGGGGAAAAGTGAAAGTGAAAAGTGAGGTGGGTGAAGGGGCTACATTTATCATAAAACTACCTGGTTGAGAGAAAAATGGGTGGCATCCCAAATCTAAGGCTAAGGCTATTAGTTCCGAAGGAACGGCATTTCTTAGCGAGGGATGTAAATCCCTTGCAAAATTCGAGGGGCTTATAATGGGATTTCGTCCCCCGAAGTAAATTCGGGGCAGGCTCTCCGGGACTGGGTTGCTAACCTTACATTTGATACCCCCCCAGAAAAAGAAAGGGCTTAACGACGCGGTCGTTAAGCCCTCAAATATTTTCGATGAATAAAATTACACTTTCGGCCCTGCCCCCAAAATCTCACTCGCCGCTTTGTCTGCAAATTTTTCAAAATTCTTTACAAATCGGCTGGCCAAGTCGCTAGCAACCTCATCGTATTTGTTTTCGTTGGGCCAAGTATCCCGAGGGTTCAGGATGGCGTTCGGCACATCTGGGCAAGACACTGGCATCCGCAATCCAAAGATCGGGTGGGTACGGTAATCCACCTTGTCGAGGTCGTGATTGAGCGCCGCTTTGATCATCGCCCGGGTGTACGTCAGTTCGATGCGGGAGCCAACGCCATAACCTCCGCCCGTCCAACCGGTATTAATCATCCAAACATTGATTTCACCTTTGTCCGATCCTTTCTTGATTTTTTCACCCAACAATTCAGCGTACGTCGTCGGATGCAGTGGCAAAAACGGCGAACCGAAGCAGGCCGAAAAAGTAGTCTGAGGCTCGGTGATGCCTTCTTCTGTCCCCGCAATTTTGGCGGTATAGCCACTGATGAAATGGTACATCGCCTGCTCTGGCGTCAGCTTTGAGATGGGAGGCAACACGCCAAAAGCATCGCAGGTAAGGAAGAAAATATGCTGAGGCAAATCGCCCCTCGAATTGTAAACGATGTTCTCAATATGGTAAATCGGGTAGCTGACCCGGGTGTTCTCCGTGATCGAGGCGTCCTCATAATCCACCGTACAAGTGCCCCGCAAAAAGGTCGTGTTTTCCAACAACGCCCCAAACTTGATGGCGTTGTAAATCATCGGCTCCTTCCGTGGCGACAGGTCGATTGTTTTGGCGTAGCAGCCGCCCTCAAAATTGAAGACGCTGGAGTTGGACCAACCATGCTCGTCGTCACCGATGAGCCGGCGGTCAGGGTCGTTGGAAAGGGTCGTTTTGCCCGTGCCGGAAAGGCCGAAAAACAAGGCCGTGTCCCCTTTGTTGCCCATGTTCGCCGAGCAGTGCATCGACAGTACGCCTTTTTCTTTTGGCAGCAAATAGTTCAGCACCGAGAAAATGCCTTTTTTGATTTCCCCCGTATAAGCGGTGCCGCCGATAATAATTGTTTTTTCGGTAAAATTGATGATGGCAAAATTTTCCTGCCGGGTGTGGTGGATCGCCGGGTCGGCCGTGACACTGGGGAAGCAATAGACCCGCCAGTCGGGGGTAAAAGTAGCCTGATCCTTTTCATTGACCCGCAGGAACATGTTGTACACAAAGAGGCTCTGCCAAGGGTACTCGGTGAAGACCCGCACGTTGAGGCGGTATTTTGGATTGGCGCAGGCGTAGGCATCCCGCACATAAACCCGCTCCGCCGTATTGGCAAAATCGGTGATCTTTTTATAGAGTTTATCATAACTCTCGGGGTCAATTGGAATATTGACTGCGCCCCAATCCACGGTGTCCTCCGTGGTTGCATCTTTCACGATGAAACGGTCTTTGGGCGACCGCCCGGTAAACTGGCCGGTTTTGATCATCAGGGCACCCGTACTGGTCAAATGGCCTTGGCCGAACCGAACGGTGTCCTCGATGACCGAAGCCCGCTGCAAATTGATGAGTTGATTGCTTTGATTCAAAGTCTGCATAATTTGATCTTATTTGGTATTCAAATTTTATAAAAAAACACAATTTAAGACAGCAGAAATGCCTGCTATCCAGTTAGTTAGGTTTTCGTAACAATAAGTTGTCGAGAAATAGTTAGGATAGGGAACGAACAGGAACCCGTGGTTTCAAGTGTTGTAAAACAGGTGAATGCGACCGGTTCCCAGTATTTCAAAGATTAGAGCGGCAAAGGTAGCGAAATGTTTTTTGAATTTAGAATGGGTATGATGTTTTCGGTGAGTGATAAAAATCAAGGATCGACAGGGCGTTTTAAGAGGTAGACGACTGACGTGAATTGTAAGAAAACGATCCCCAATAAACAGACCGTTATCTAAACAGAGTTGAGGTGCAGAACTTACTCTGCACCTCAATTCTCATTAAACCACCCCAGCCAATTTCCCATTTTCATTCAGCAATTTCTCCGTCTTCGCATTTTCCACTTTGTTGATAAATTTATCTGCTTCGTGCCGGTCACGCACCACCTTGGCGACGGTAAAACAGGAGGTCAAAGAGAATAAATAAGACATGGCCAGAAACCCTTTCATGGCAAAAGTGGATTCCAAGTAAACAAGCCCGAGCACCATGCCAACTAAAGAAATGACAAAGCCAATCCAGGCCATGTTGTAAAAGGATTTGGTGTTTACGTTTTCATACATGTAATAGCTCATAATAGTAGCGTTTTAATTCGAGAATGTCATGTGATTGTGCCATTCACGAAGTGTTTGATGATAAATTAATCAGGGGAGAATTAATACGGTTGGCAAGTTGTCTCCGATGGGTTGAATATGCGATAAAATTCGATGGAAGGCTTAT
The DNA here is from genome assembly GCA_041392505.1 of Saprospiraceae bacterium. GTDB lineage: Bacteria > Bacteroidota > Bacteroidia > Chitinophagales > Saprospiraceae > UBA6168. The sequence goes on from JAWKLX010000088.1 coordinate 9,821, forward strand.
TTACGTCGTTGGTTTGGGAAGATAAAAAGGTGGCTGTTGGGTAGATCATTTCAATGAAAAAGGAGACAATTTTTATAAGGTGGTAAACCAAAAAGAAATAAAATGCGGAGCAGCATGTTTTTCACTTTTAGTTATGGCCCAACGTGCTCCTCAGGGGGTTTTGAGGGGGCGGCGTCGGTTCTGTGAACCGACGCCGCCCAAACCCCTGAGGGCCGAGCAGAATGATGATAAATGCTCGGAAAATGCACCGGCCCGCATACTATGATGCTAAATAAATTAACAATTCAAGGCTTAGTGAAATAAACTTCCTGTATTTTTCCATTACTTATTTTATAAATAGCCATTGCTTCCGATTTCCCTTCTTGTCCGTTTGCCCTTTTAAAAGTGAGCTCTTCGTGGTCAATGACGGTATTTCCACTGGCGATACGGTTGACGATTTTGCAGTTCAGATAAGTCAAACTACCAAACCAATCGTTATAATTTTCCCGCATTTTATCTTTACCCTGATAGGCAAATTCTTTTAAATTATAAAATACTTTTACCGAGTCTGAATAAGGCAGCAAAAAAGCTTCCATGTCACGCTTATTATATCCCGCTAATTGTTCGTCAGCCAGCTGGGTAGCCTCTGAAGTAGGAGCGTAATAATCAGGTTTTTCTGATGATTCTGATTTATTGCAAGCCAGAATAAAAAAGGAGGCAATAAAAAGAATGAGCGATTTTTTCATTTTTATTTTTATTTTAATTTTTATTTCCCTCGTTTTCTTCCACCAAGTCTTTAATGGATTTTCCATCAATCACCACATCTTTCAAGACGGCGCCCCCATTTTTAATATTTACCAAGGCATAAGTAATTTGAGCGGTATCTCGGCTGGCTTCTCGGTAAACATCTTCGGCAGGTTGGGCTTTTGATTCTTCCATATAATACCGGTCGAACGGGAAGTCAAAAAACAATTCCATTTTGTTTTCATCTTCTGTCGTTGTAAAATAACCAATATTCGTATTTAAATAGTTAGGGTTATCCGGTGCGGCCCGGGTTACATTTTTTATTTTGGCAAACCCTGCCGAGTCGGTAGTGAATTCGATAAACACATTTTCATTCCGATCCCAGCCATCGTTTGAATTTACTAAAAATGTATTGTCCATAAAATCGAGGGTAATATATTTTCCTCGAAAAGGGTCGTTCGGGTCAACGGGTCGGGTGCGAAACTTAAACTCCGTTCCCGTTTTCAAAACATTCTCTTGGTCCATTATCATTTTAGCGGGAATGAACAATTGCGCCAAACAGGTAAGAATGAATCCGATGATGGTTATTTTTTTAAAGTCCATTTTATTTTTACTTTTTAAAATGTGCAGACTGTCTTTTTTATAATTCACAAATTTTACAGCGCCTCTTTTTTCCTTTTTTTCAGCATCCAATAATTCACAAAAAAGAACCCAAAGCCGATTAACAGGAACATCATGCCCCTGATGACAAAACTAATATTGGTATCAAAAAAACGACACATAACCAACGCTGTAATAATGAGCAATCCATAATTTAAAATGCCCAAATGGTTTTCATCCGCCCCGTGTCGAATGGTCATCACACCAACGGCAAAAATTAATAGGTTGATTAAAACAACGGCGGTGACAGGCGAATAAATCCCGATAATAAAAATCAGGATAAAGGCCATGAACATTACTTCCATCGGCATGACTTTATTTTCCGGAATATTTTTTATTTTCCAAATAAATAAAGCGATGGCGGCTATTGAAATAATTGTGGCAACAAAAAACTCTTGGCTCATTAATTCGATATCATTGACCCTCAATTCTTTCCAAAACCAATCGAAACTCAAGGACAACAATAACCCCACCGTTCCCAGCGAACCCAATATGGAATAACCATTGCTGATCCGCCTTTTATTTTTGAAGAATGGAAGATATCCAATTAAATAAAGCAAGCCAAATAAACTCATATATACCACGAACATTAATTGCCCGTTATCCTTGGCGAGTGTCCCAAAAACGATGACAAGTGACAATGGGAAAAACCAATTATGGAAAACCATAAAATTACTGGCTGGTCTATTTTTAAATAAATAATAATAATGAGGAATTGCCAACAATAATAATAACCAGTAAACATAAGGTGTCGAAGTCGGATACCCCCAATATCCCATTTCACAGGCATAATAAGTAATGCCAATTAAATACAAAAGGGAAACAATAGACGACCTCATGATATAAACCAATGGCAAACAAAGCAGCATCCAAGTCAAAATAAACGAACCGATATTGCCCGGTATATTATAAATCTGACTGATTAATGAAATACTGGCACCAACTGCAAAAAATAAAAAAGCCGCTGCGCTTTCGTTCCATGCTTGGCTATCCGTTTTTTTAAATAATGAATAGGCACATAACCCTTGCCCAACAATAAGTGGGATAAATGCGATAATTGTTTTAATTGAGGTGGATAAATCATCCCAATTATGAGCTAATATGAGGATGATGCCCAAGCCGACCAAGATCGCCCCTAAAACTCCAAAAACCGCAAACAACCTATTCTGCGATTGGTCGCTGTCTTTTTTGTAAAACAACTGTATTTCTGCTGCCTTTTCCTGGGTAAGGATGCCCGCTTCGATCAGTTCAGATAACTGTATCGTTATTTTTCCAAAATGCCTTTGGGGCAGGTCGTTTTTCATAATCATTTGATTTAGTTGGTGAAATTAAAAAACCCCATACCAAAAGCGCTGTTTTTATCGGTGAATATTAACTTGCGGTCGTTGGATCAAAGAAAAGCAACCATTAAATGCCAAGAAAAACAACATTGAAGGTAGGCGGCGTACCTGAACATTTCAACCTTCCCTGGCACCTGGCCATCGAGTCTGGTGCATTTGCAGAGCGTGGTTTGAACGTCGTTTATAAAGACTATCCGGGTGGTACTGGCGCCCTCACCCGTGCCCTCCAAGCCAAAGAACTGGACGTCGCTGTTGTCCTGACAGAAGGGATCGTCCAAGCAATTTTGAGAGGGAATCCCAGCCGCATCATTAAAACTTATGTGCAGTCTCCGCTGATTTGGGGCATCCATGTACCAGCAAAAAGCGACTTACAAAATGTGGAGGACATGCAGGGAAAACGTTATGCCATCAGCCGTTTCGGGTCGGGTTCTCACCTGATGGCCATCGTGGATACGGTGCAACGGGGCTGGGAAGCCGACCAACTCAATTTTGTAAAAATCGGTAACCTAACCGGGGCAAGAGCGGCTTTTGCGGCAGGGGAGGCAGATGTTTTTTTATGGGAAAAATTCATGACCAAGCCTTATGTGGACAACGGCGAATTCAGGCGCATCGGCGAAACAACCACTCCTTGGCCCTGTTTCATGATCGCCGCCCGCAATGAACGAATCCGACGCAGCGGCAAAGCGCTGAAGGCAATGATAGAAGTGATTTCCAAAACCTGTAGCGACCTGATGAAAAACAAAAACGCAGTGCCGATGATCGCCGAACGATATGACCTGCAAGAAGAAGATGTGGCGGTCTGGTTTTCAAAGACAAAATGGAATGTAGCAAATGAACCTCAACCTGTCGAACTTAAAAAGGTGATTAAATCACTCCTAAAGGCGGGGATTATAGAAAAAGAAGAAGCTGTGGAAAAGGTATTTACCAATATTGGCAAGCCTGAAAATTAAATACTGACATTATGTTTTTCCGAAAAAAGAAACCAGCCATTAAAGCTACTGAAATCAACGCTCAAAACTTTGACGAACTCGTAACCAATTCTGATGTCCCCGTCTTGATCGATTTTTGGGCGTCTTGGTGTGGCCCCTGTAAAATCATGGGCCCGATCATGGATGAATTGGCGGAAGAGTACGCTGGAAAACCCGTAAGGATAGGCAAAGTAAATGTGGAAGCCAACCCGCAGATTTCAGCAAAATTTGGTGTGCGGAGCATCCCTACTTTTATTTTTTTTAACCAGGGGAAACCAGTGAGTCAAGGCACTGGGTTAGTGCCTAAATACGACCTAGCAGAAGTCATTGAGCAATATTTACCAAAAGAGGAAGGCTAACCTTATTGCCATTCATAGCTTGGTACTAATTTTCATAATGTCGTTGTAGAGCGGCATGACTCAGCCAACGCCGCCCTACTAATGGCTTTAAAGGAACAACAGCCTCTCCCCCTGTTTTTCTTCAAAAAACTCACCATGCCGATAGGCCAAATGCCCGCTGACAATCACCTGTTCCACCTGTCCTTTAAAAGTATGCCCTTCAAAAGGGGACCAACTGCATTTATAATGGATGTTATCTTTGGCTACTTGCCATTCTTTTTCCAAATCAACAATCACCACATCGGCCCAAGCTCCCTCATCGAGATAGCCGCGGCCATCTATGCGAAAACATTCCGCAGGTGCGTGGCACATCTTTTCAACAATTCGTTCCAATGATATTTTTCCCTGCTGGTAAAATTCGAGCATTACGTTGAGGGTGTGCTGCACCAAAGGGACTCCCGACGGCGCATTGAAATAGGAGTTTTGTTTTTCTTCCCAGGTGTGCGGTGCATGGT
>JAWKLX010000089.1:0-12747 GCA_041392505.1 Saprospiraceae bacterium
ACGAAGAGTATGGTACATGTTCACCTGAAAGCAGGGCTGTACGTGCAGCTTGGCAAACAATATGCATTGGAACTAGTACTTGTAACTTTTCGATAGCAGGTGTAAATGAGGTTTGCGAAGAAGGCGATTCTCTCCATTTATTTATATCTGGAGGTGTCTCAGGTGGGACATTCAATTGGATTTTTCCCTATGAATGGACGGCAGAAGGTTGCAGTCCTGGATCAAACCCTAATGGTCTCTGCTTGAATGTAACCGATTTTCCCAAGTACAATTGGTATCCGCAATACTTTCAAGTGAAGGCCGTAAGGTTAGGCACCGGATTGCAAGCTACTAGAACTGTCAAGTTAAGGGATTGCCTCGGGGATGATCCTACTTGTGATGAATATTACTCCTTTACAGGTGGCGGTTCGGAAGAGTACAGATCATCAGGTACGAACAACTTGGCATTTGAGGAACATCAACGACTACCTCATACATTGAAAATATTTGACATGAATGGGAGGCCTATTTATTCAGGTGCTCCAAACGGTTTTCAAAAAAATAATTTACCGAATAATGGGCTATTTATTTTTGTTTATTTTGATGAAAACTCATCATTTATCAAAAGTGATAAAGTTGTCCACATACGATAATTTTTATTGAGGCTGTCTCATAAGTAAATTTTGAAAACGGACTACAGAACAATTAAAACCTTAGGCATAAGCTCACAGAAAACAATTTCGCCTTTGTGCCTAATGTGTCTATGTGTTAAAAGAATATTTGGTCACGTTTTTCAAAAAATGACTTTTGAGACAGCCTCATATATTTACCAATTAAAATCAATTATGAAAAATTTAATTGTAGCTACAGTTTTTTTATTATACGCTATGATTGGACAAGCGCAATCATATATAGGTGTTTCAATTGGAGTTGATTATGCCCAAATCAGAGAAAAAAATTCTTCCAACCCTATCGGTTTTTACACCTATGAGGGTGGATATACAATCAACAGTGTCATATATGGTATAAAAGGAGAGCAATATATGACTGAGAAATTTTCTCTTTCGTTACAACTTTCCTATACAAAAAAAGAATTTGATGCTAGTGTTGGATCTTATAACCCAATTAATGGACTTAAATTTAATAGTTATCGGGGAGCGCTGTCATTGAAATGGTATGCTTTTGATAATTTGTATTTTGCCCCGGGGTTCACTATGAATTATATATCCGACATAAATTACTTCAGTGAGGATGGGAAAGAACATGCATTTTTTTTTATTAAAAACAAAAGGGAATATGGAGGTATATTATCTACAGGGTATCAATACAAAAATTTTCTGGCAGAACTTTCTTATAGCAGGGGAGTCTCATTCAGAGACAATAAAGAAAGAACTGACTTCAAACCAATCAATTCGATTGGTTTATCATTGAGCTATCTGTTCCAGGTTTCGAAGAAGAAAAAAAGATAAAATACTGCCAGCATTAGCGGCTACTCTTCCCAAACTCCACCCCATACATCCGATCCAAAACCTCCTCTACCGTCTCTACTGCTTTTCCATTTAACAGAAGGGATGAGCCAACAGCGTGCAGTATAATAAACTTGATGGCATCGTGGAAGTACAAGGCCGGGAGCGGTTCGAATATTACCCGACACAGACTTCACAAGGCGAGCGGTCTAGTGAGGAAGGGAGCCAAATATTACGCAAATCGAACGGCATCCTGTTGTTCCCCAACCCCGCAGGTGCTTCCATTTCGGTCATGTTGCCCAACGAAATGGACTGGGAGGGGATGCAATTCCAGTTATGCGATTTTCAAGGGGCATTACTGCAGGCCGATGGTTCAAATGGACAGATGACAGGCAGAACCAGCGAAATCCCTTTAACTGGTTTGCCACCCGGCATTTACTTGATTAAACTGACCGATGGAACGGGCAAACTGGTTGAAAGCCTTAAATTTGTTAAGCAATAAACTTATTACGAATTAAATGGGTGCACCGTTGACGGTGCACCCACAAACATTTTCCAGCTATGAAAAAATCAATACAAATGTTCCTTCTTTTCCTCCTTCCCGGCTACTCTATTTTTGCACAAGAGTTCAAAATGTTGGATCAGTTAGGAAATGGCAGGATAGACCATTTTACTATGGTGGAAGGAAAGCGATTTTACCTTACCCCGATCTGTGATACTTTGTGGGTAAATGGACAGATGGTTGTTGCAAAGGATTCTTGCTTGTTAAGTGCTACCTACCTTATATCTATCAACGGAGACGGGACATTGAATTTTGCAAAAAACATGGGGGAATGCCAGGGCAATTTGGTGGCAACAGATTCATCTATAACCTTATTTATGAAATTTAATGTTGACACCTTGTTTTCAGCAGACACCTTTTTTGTCAAAGCCGTTCTTCCAAGTTGGGAAAATATTGTAGCATTTGAATATAGTATTGATGGTGATCTGATAAGGGCCAAACAATGGACATCCACTACAGCAAGTAGCATTGGCATTAATGAATTAAGTTTTATCGGAGGCAATTACTTCCTGACCGGATCTTTTTATGGTGTTGCATTAAAGCTTGACGATCAATATTCAGATGCAATAGCGCCGTTTCAGGGTTTTAATACCCAAGATGTGTTTACTATAAAAATTAATGGTGAATGGGAGTGTGAATGGATAGATATGAGTGGAGGTTTATTTAGGGAATTCCATGGGGCTTCCGCTACCAATTCGCAGAAATCGACCATTTCGACAGGGAATTTTTCCAGCGGGGCATTTGCTTGCGATCAGGATACCGTTTACAACCCATACAGCTTTTTTTGGCCGGATATGTGGGTTTCCAAAATAGATGCTAACGGGCAGTGCGAATGGCTGCGCAGTGTGAATGATATCAACTCAGTCACAGGAGTAGGTACGGGGTTTCTGTCCGATGGATCGGTTGTCGTAGGTGGACATTATCGGGGCGACAACGCAGATTTTGGGGATACAACATTGACGGCTCCGTATGACAACACGAACAGTTTTATTGCTAAATATACCTCATTTGGGAAATTTGAATTTGCTGCTCAGTTCGGGGGTGAAGCTCCGATCAAAATAACAGACTTGGCCATCGGGGAAGGGGACGCCATCTGGGTTTGTGGTGACTTTTTTAGTGACACGATCAGAAAAGACCCCACTATTGGTCAATTTGTTTTGCCCACGATTGCGGAAGGCTACGATGCTTTTATTGTCAAATTTGATAAAAAGGGAAATGCCCTTTTTGCTTTGTCCATGGGAGGGAAGGGGACCGATTTTGCCACGGGGATTGAAAGAGGACCTGGCAATAAATTGTATTTAAAAATCAGCACCATGAGTGATACTTTGGATATTAACGGAGAATTGATAACCTCTAATTTTATCGGATCAGACTTATATATCGAAATTACAGACATCCCAACCCAAACCTCTGAAACGTCGCCCGCTCCAATAGCCATTAAAATATACCCCAACCCCGTTTCCAATAATCAAATAATTAATTATGAAATAACCGCTCCTGAAAACATTGATTTCCAACAAATAAAACTCTACTCCATTTATGGCCAATTAATTTCTCAATATAAAATAAATGATAAAAAAGGGCAGGTTGAATTACCCCATTTATTTCCCGGTATTTATTTAATTAAATTTGAAAATAAAAACGGCATGGGGCAGGTGCAAAAATTAATAGTGGAATAAATAAAAAAATCAACGAGGATAAACAAACTCAGCACTCAGCACTATTTACTACTCTTCCCAAATTCCTCCCCATACATTTTTTCGATCACCTCATCCGAGGTCTCCGCTTTTTTCCCATTTAATAATAAAGAAGAACCCGTCTCAATTAAATGGAGCAATTTATTGTTTTTTAATTCGATGGAATCGGCGGTGATTTCCGCTGGCCCGAATTCCGGTTTTTTCTGGAAAGCGGTGAAGCCCAATTTATTATTTTCCAAAAAAGCTTTAGTGATGTTAAAAACAGATCGGTCTTTGCTGGCGAAGGCGATCTCGCTGTTTTTGATGGCAATCTGGCGGGCATTGATTTCACTCCCTTCCCCGGCGCTGATGCCTTTGTCGCCCGCCTTTTCGATGCCCACATTTTCCACGACAATATGGGAGCCAGATACATCAATGCCGTCGTTGCCGATGGTGGCGAAAATGCAATCTTTGACCGTGCCCGTGACAAAATCGCCATCGAACGCATCGGCGTGGATGTCGGTAAACACACAGTCGGTCATTTTAAAATGGCTGCGCAAAATATTCAGGGCATCCTCGCAGCGGTTTTTGCTGAACGAACAATGTTCCAAAATGACATCCGATTCGTAAAAATTGACGGCGCCCGTCACCGACCAACCAATGGTGTTGGGGTTGGACAGCCCCGTGAATTTGCAATAGCGCAGCACCGAAGTGTCCAGCGCATTGAGCACCAGCAACCCTTGCCCCATGCCTGTATTTGTGGTTATTTCCACAGGCCGTTCAGGTGTGCCGATAAAACGCAGCGGCGAGTAGGAAATGATGGAAGTGAATTGGCTCATCAGGTCCATTTGAGCGCCGGGCAGGGCGACGAACGTATAGCCCCCCGGAATGATGACCGGGCTCTCGACCAACCAGTGTCCCGGCGGACAGGTGATCGTTTTTGCTTTTTCGTCGAAGACCAAAAAGTCAAAAAGGTGGGCATTGGGCGCACGTTGGAAAGGGACCGTTTCCGCTACTTCTCTGCGTTCGTCGTTCCACAGTAAAATGTCTTCATGGAAAATATTTTGACTGCCGATGGTCCGGTAACTGATCTTTACTTTGTCAATGTCCACCTGCGGGTCGAACCCCACTTTTTGTTTCCCTTTTTTGGTAAATACCTTTTCGTAATCCACATCCAATTTGAAAGCGATCTGGTTGCGGGATTTGGATAGGAGGATACCGTTGCCTACTGTTTTCCCGACCACCTTTTTTCCTTTATAGGTAAGGTCGAGCACCTCCATCGGGAGGTGGGCAAAGTTTTCGATATTGACCAAAAAATTCCCTTTTTCGATGCCGTTGAAATTGATCCGCAAAGGCTGCTTGGGGTGGATCGAACCGAGCAATAACCGCTGGTTGTGGATGAGCATTTTGTCTGTCCATTCGTATTTGTCGTACACCGTTTGCATGAGGGCGACCATGTTCGAGAGGCCGGGCCAATTGATGAGCCGTTCTACATAGTCGTCTTGGGTCACCTCCTCAACAGCTTTCACGTAGGCTTCCTGAAAAACCAGATCGTTCCAACTGTTGTAAAAATCCATGAACCCATAAGTTTTCTTCCCGGCATTCCCATCAAAGCCAATGGGTTCGAGTTTGGAAGTTACGGGGTTGTAATAGACTCGGTAGTTGTGGCCACCAAGCCCGTGGGTGGCACCGAGCAGGTTGCAGATGGCCGTGTATTTCGCCGCTTTTTCCACATCAAAAACTTCGCTTAATTGCTTCTTTCCGTCGATATAATCGCGGAACAGCGACGACCCCGCCAAGAACTGTTTGTAGAGCACACTGTCCTCCCGGATTCGTGCTTCCGAAAACGGGGCGATGTTCATTTGTTGGTATTTATGGAAATTCAAATACCCGAGGTCGGGGAGGTCAAATTGCCCTCTCAGGTACGCCTCGTATTCTTCCCACATGAGGCCCTCATCGAGTTTTAGGATAACGCCTTCCCGCCGCTCGTTGCGTTCGATGAGTTGTTTGTCGAAGCCTTCTTCCAGGGCATAAATGCCGAGGTTTTTGATGTCCGAATAAATTTCGCCCTCTATTTTTAAAGCGACTTGGACAAAATGATATTGTAGGTTGATAATGCCTGCATCGGCCAAAACTTGGTGGAACAGCCATTCCCCGGCATAGTTCCTCGTGCCGGGCCGGTGTAGGGAAAATTTCCGCATGCCCATCAGTGCATTTTGCCCTTCCACTTTCACCCGGAACGACCATTGGTCACCCTGCAGGTGGTCGACCCAATCGCCCTTGAGGCGCATTTTTATTTCGTAATCTTTTTCTTTAAAATTTAGGTCGGCAGGCACGAGGTCTTCGTCACCGCTGAGCAGGACTTGCCCAATGATGGCATCGTCCCTTTTCCTTTTCAGTTTATTGTATTGTTTTTCAGAAATAGTAATTACGATCTGTTCCAGTTCCCCATTGAGCCAGTTCATCGCTGATGAAACAGCGTTTTCCGTTTCAAAAAAATCAAAACACCAGGTGCCTTCCAGTTGGTTGTCCTTATTGACAATGAAAAGGTTGAGCCCACGTTGGTCAGCGGTGTGCCGGACAGCATTCAAGGAAAGTTTGCTGAAATTGCCCTTGCCATTTCCGGCGCTTTCCACCTCGATGTCGTTCCATTCCAGAGCGACTGCGCTCGTGTTGCTTTTGGCTTCTTTTTGAAATTTTCCATTTTTGAAAATACCTGCATAGGAATCGCGCAGGCCGAGGGTGGCCAGGGTATCGCCACCCATTTCTGCCAATTTGTTCCGGATTTCCTGCGGGAAATGGAAGGATGCCTCATCCTTTACGCTAAAAAAGATAGTGTGGTCTTGGTAGTGGTCAAGGACTTCCAGCAGGGTTGATTTTTTTCTCAAAAAACTGGCATCCAAAGTAGTGCGGGAAGACCTTTTTTGACGGGGGATTTTCCCATCATCTTTTGCAAAAAAACTAACCGATAACAACACCACGATCAGCCCCAGAAGGAGCAGGGCATTTTTTAGTAAAGCCGGCTGTTTGGTGGATTTTATTTTCATGTAGGAAATGCTTGTTCGCACCTTGGCGATTGGCAAACGGTCAAAAGTAAATTGCCAACGGCAAGTTTTTACACTAATTCCAAAAAGCTGAATGACGCCGCTGGGTATTTTTCTTTCAGTGCGTCTTTTGCGGTCAACAGGGCCGCAGGGCTGTCGAAACTAACGACAAATGCAATCTCGGTTTGTTGCCCTTGCTCGTCGAGGCGGCGCAGTTCCAGTTGCGAGCTGTGTTTTTCCAAAATGGCAATGACCTGTTGGGCCTCCGCTTGGCCGTTTCCTGTCTGTAAATTGATGATCAGGTTTTGCGAGAGGTCGCCAGCTTTTTTGCGGTTGATCAAAACGACCAGCAGACAGAGTGCAGCCGTGCCAATGATGGTCACCCAAATCTGTCCGGCGCCGATGCCCAGACCGACCCCGATGACCATGAAAAAGAAGGCCAGTTCCTCCGGCTCTTTGATGGCCGTTCTGAAACGGACGATGGACAAGGCGCCCACCAACCCCAGCGACAAGGCAAGGGAAGATTTGACAATGGTAATGATGAGCATCGTCGTGACGCCCACTAATACAAAGGTTCTGGCCAAGGACTTGCGGTTCGATAAGGCCTGGCCAAAGCGGACATAAACGAATCCGATGATGATGGACAGAAGCGCCGTCAATATCAATTGAATGGCAAAAGACAGGAGGTTGATGGGCTGGTCAGCCGAACCAAAGAGGTTCTGTAAAAATTCGAGTTCTTGATTCATGAAACGGGTGTCGTGTTGCTGATTTAGACAGAAAAATTGTACTTGTCAAGCTTTGAGCCGGCAAAGGTCTGAAAAATTTAGGTTAGTTAAAGTGTATGGGGTAAAGCGGTTGGTAAAGTTGTATTGAAATAAAAGGGGGGAGGTCTAAAGAGTTCGGACTGGTCTCCAACAAACTGGTCAAAGTTTTGTCATAGTCACCAACATCTTGGGTGACAAAAAAAGAAACGACATGCGTAAAATACCCATTTGAGTCGCCCCTTAAAATCCCTTGAGGGGCAGGCTGTTGAGAAGTTGCAAAAAGAACTGCGTATCCTGCCCAGCATTTTATAAATTAACTTTTTACACAGAGCACTAATTTTGCCCGTATTGCCTAAATGTCAAATTTATTCTCCCATTTTTATAAATGGGGTTGGTCGGTAGAGCATGTTCATATCTTTCTTGGCAATGAGCCCCCATGATGATTAAACTGCCGTTTTCCAATAAAAAGGAGTGTTCTTTCATCGTCTCTTTTTCCCTTAAATTAAAAATGCGTTCTTCTCCCAAACTGACGGACGGGATCACTGTCGTGTCTCCAAAAGCTGGATAATCGGAATGGTAATCTACACCCGAATTCCCGTCTGGATAATAAATGCAAACACATGTATGAAATTTTAGGCTGGCAATTTTTTCAATCCTATTTTTTAAACCAATCATTTCTCCTGGCCAGACGGCTGTCCTGCCCCAATGTGCAGTTGGTAATTTATTGGTTTCATACAAATCCTGATCAATGAACATTATTTTTCCAAAATTATATTGGAGTAACTCGCCATTAATTATTATAGAGTGTAATTGGTTCAAATTAAAACGCTCCATTAAATGATTATATAAATAGTCGGATTCATTTTTTGATAAAAAAGGATGTATGTAATCAACGGTGCAATTTAGAGGTAATTCCATCTGGTAAAAAGTAGTTGGATTTAATCGTAAGGATTTTTAGTTTTTTAAAATTAAATAATGGGAAATTAATATTGACGAGCAAAAAAAAATAGCTAATAAAACGAAATAATACATTATTAAATGTTTGTCATCTCCACTTCCGCCATTTTGCCTTCCCTTTTTTGACCACTTCTTTTTTATTTTTTTCTTCCTTATTTCTTCCCAATAATTTATCAATTAAATCGAGTCGTCCCAATGCCAATAATTTCGTTTTGATCGCTTGGTAATTTTCTTTTTTATACCAAAAGAAAAAGAGGTGTTGCCGTTTTTTTTCTTCTTTGGTTTTGGCGGTGTAAACTGGCTTTAGAGTATAAGGGTGGACGCCCGTATAATAAATGACGGTGGCCACTGTCATCGGGGTGGGCGTGAAATCCTGTACTTGTTCGAGTTTGAAACCCATGTCTTTGGTTTCGGCGGCGAGGTTGGCCATTTCCTCCTCCGTACTGCCGGGGTGGCTGGAAATGAAATACGGGATCAACGGTTGATCCAACCCAAATTTTTTGTTGGCTGCGTCAAACCTTTTTTTGAATTCGTGGAAATGTTTGAACGAAGGCTTGCGCATCGTTTTCAGGGTAGAATCGGAGGTGTGTTCCGGGGCCACTTTCAGCCTGCCGCAGACGTGCTTGCTGACCAATTGGTCCATGTACTCCTGAAGTGAGCCGTCGTTGTTTTTGTTGTAGCTGTCCACCAAAAGGTCGTAGCGGATGCCACTGCCAACGAACGCTTTTTTAACCTTCGGGTGTTCGTCCACTTTGCGGTACAAATCGGTCATGGGCTTGTGGCTCGTATCCAGATTACTGCAAATAACAGGGTGGATACAGGACGGTGCCACGCAACGGTCGCAGATGGATTGCACCTTGCCCTTCATTTTGTACATATTGGCAGAGGGGCCGCCGAGATCAGAAATATAGCCTTTGAAATCGGGCATCTGCGTCACTTTTTCCACCTCTTTCAAAATGGACTCCTCCGAGCGGCTTGCAACAAATTTCCCCTGATGCGCCGAAATGGTACAAAAACTACAACCGCCAAAGCAGCCCCGGTGCATATTGATCGAAAACTTGATCATTTCATAAGCCGGAATGGCGCCCCGCTTATTGTATTTTGGGTGCGGTAGCCGGGTATAGGGCAGGTCGAAAGAGGTGTCGATTTCCTGCTCCGACATCGGCGGATAGGGCGGATTGATGACGAGGTTGTACTCGCCAACACCCTGGATCAGCCGCTTGGCCTCCACCTTGTTCGATTGCTGCTCGATGTGCTTAAAGTTGGAAGCGAAGGCCAGTTTATCGGCGAGGCAGGTTTCGTGGGAATTGAGTTCCAAGTCTTCCCAGCGTTTCATTTTGGGGATGGGTTCCGATTTGGGATGAAGGATCGCCGTTTGTGGAACTGTGCGGATGCTCGAAAACGGGACGCCTTTTTGGAGCAGGCGGATGATTTCCCGCAGGGGCATTTCCCCCATACCATAGACCAGCATGTCGGCCCCGCTCATGGTCAAAATGTTGGGGAACAATTTATCTTCCCAATAGTCATAGTGCGTCACCCGCCGCAGCGATGCCTCGATGCCGCCGATCAGCACGGGCACATCGGGGTAGAGGTCTTTCAGGATTTGGGTATAAACTTTTACCGCATAGTCAGGCCGAAACCCTGCATCGCCACCGGGCGTATAGGCATCGGTGGAGCGCTTGCGTTTCCCCGCCGTGTAATGGTTGACCATCGAATCCATGCAACCGGACGTAACCCCAAAAAAGAGGTTGGGCTTACCAAATTTTCTGAAATCCCGTAGGTCGTCCCGCCAATTGGGTTGCGGAATGATGCCGACCCGCAGCCCCTCACTTTCGATGATGCGGCCGATTACGGCATTACCGAAGGCAGGGTGATCCACATACGCATCACCCGAAACGATAATGACATCGAGCGAATCCCAGCCCCGCTGCTCCACTTCTTTTTGGGTGATGGGCAGCCAGTCGGTTATTTTATTTTCTACAATGGGTAGGTTGTACATGGATGGTCGTTGAAATAAAATTCAAAATTAGAACTAAAACGGCGGATTGGATAGATGCAGGTCGTTTTATTTGGTGGGGGTAACAAGTGGGGTGGAAACTTGTTTTGGGAGGTTCAAATTATTTATTCGATTTTAAGTAGAACGGGATTGGACACAGATTCAACTGATTTGACTGATTTGCACGGATTTTTAATAATCAGAATAAATCAGTTCAATCTGCGTCCAATCCTACTCGAATAAAAGTGAATAATTTATACCTCATCGTTACTAAAATGGAAAATTTTAATGTACTCGTTGTTGGCGGCGGGCATGTTGGACTGGAAAAAATAACCTCTTTGTTGACCAATAGCCCGCGGACAAAAATCACGATGGTCGCTACTTTTTTTCGGGAAAATATGATCGAATACGCCAAGCGATTTCCGCAGGTGCAATTAATCGAAAAAACATTTGAGGAAAGTGATTTAATAGGTCAGCAATTTGTCATTGGAGCTACCGATAATCCCGAAATAAATGCTGACATAAAACGTCTTGCATCTGAGAAAAATATATTGTGCAATTTGCCGATACACTTTATTTTTTAACCGCATATTCCTGCAATAATTTCATCGAAACATACCTCGTCGCCGCTTCGTGCGTTGCCTCCAAAACGATGGGTGGCCCGAATCCCGCAAATACAGCATCCTTCCAACGACTGACACACAAGCACCAACGGTCGCCAGGTTTTAGTCCCGGAAACCAAGGCGTCGGAGTAGAGAGGTCGTTCCCCTGTTCTTTGGAGAATTGCAAAAATTCCTCTGTCATTTCTGCGCAGACGATGTGGACGCCCTGATCGTTCGGTCCGGTATGACAAAAGCCATCCCGATAAAATCCGGTGGTGGGGGCGAAGCAGCAGGATTGTAACGGCGTGCCAAGCACATTTTTGGCAGTCTCAGATATTTTTGTTTCGGGCATGGTGGTGTAACAGTTGGCTGGCGGATTTTGCGAAAACAATATTTGACAAAAGGCCAGCATTATGACTGTAAATTTACAACTCATGGAAACAAAACAGCGATGAATAGGGGTGGTTTTAGAAATGGTCAAATCGAATACGGGAATTTATTCCCATCTACGTCTTCCGCTAGGGTGGGAATTAAATTCCCTTCCTAGCGGAAGGCTTCCCGATTCCGCTTCACCGCCGTTTCCATGTAGGTAATTATTTCTGCCTAGCCACTGTTCGTCATCCCCCTGACATTACCCCGTCAACCTTCCTAAAAAACGGTAAACCTTTATAAAACGAAACCGTGAAATGATTGTGAAGGGCGTGATTTGTTTTCATTTAAACAAAAAATATTTAGGTATGAAAAGTAAAACGTTTACCCTCACGGGATTACTAATGGCGCTGTTTTTTACTTCCCTCACGGCGCAGGATTTTGACATTTTTGTCAGCGATGCGGCCGGGTTCAATGTCGGGCCGTGGCATATTTACAAGTACGACCAAGACGGGAAGAATGGTGTAAAATTCATCTCCGACCATTTGGGTTGGCCACAGGACATTGTCTTTTTGGAGCATGAAAACACCGTGTTGATTTCTAATTTGAACGACGGTACGATCACCAAATACAATGCGGATACCGGGGAGTACATCGGCGATTTCGCAACGGGGATCGGTAGTCCGACCCGGATGGAGATTGGCCCGGACAGTTTGTTGTACGTCCTGCAATGGGAGGGCAACGGCAAAGTGAAAAGGTACAAACTGGATGGTTCGTACGTAGATGATTTTACCTCGAAGGGCGTAACCAACAGCATCGGGTTGGCTTGGGACAACGCTGGTGCCCTTTATGTGTCTTCTTACGATGGTAAGTATGTCCGGAAATTTGGTGGTACGGGCGTCGATTTGGGCAATTTCATCAGCACCAACCTCAACGGGCCGACCAATATCTGGTTCGGGGAAAATGGCGACCTGTTCGTTTTGGATTGGCAAGCTGGTCAAGTGAAGCGGTTCAACAGCTTCGGTGCTTTTCAGGGCGCTATTGTCACAGGGGTCGGTCAGGCAGAAGGGATCGATTTTTACCCAAATGGGGATTTTGCCATTGGTATCGGCTCGGCCTCTTCGGTCAATGTTTACCACCCCGATGGCACTTTTGTAAAGAATCTTGTGGCACCCGGTGCGGCTGGCGTTATCCGTCCCAATGCGGTGGTTTTCCGGCACAAAAATACGACGGCCACGCAGGAGGTTTTTAAAGAAGTGACCTTCGTGACGCCATCCGTTGGTGTGCATTTTCAGGTGTCCAACCCCGATGTGGCACAATCAGCCTCGTCGT
>JAWKLX010000009.1:0-225879 GCA_041392505.1 Saprospiraceae bacterium
GGAATTTCAGGACTGGTGATTTTTGGTTCCAATATTCAGCAAGCGAACCGGCTACCTTTTTCACAAAACCAGATTCCTTTTTCTTTGTCACCGTTTTTGGAGATGCCGAAATATTTTTATTCTCTTTGTTCTTTTTAGCCATTTGAAGTTTCGTTTTGGCAAATGTAATTAATTATTCATGCCACAAAGTAAAATAACGGAACACGGATAAAGGTGTTACCTAAATCATGCACCAAAAAAAAATCCCGTCAACAACTCACGGTCGTTAACGGGATTTAGCGGTATTAACTTACCCTTATTTGTTATTTCCAAAAAGCTTGACCATGTGGATTAGATAAGCTACCACAGGGATCGATAATGCCATGCCAATCAAATCAGCTGGAACGATTTCTCCCCAAACCGAGAATATCACGACAAACCCAACCAAGGCCAATCCAAAAGCATGCTGCAAAGCGGTTTTGAAAACTGCTCCATCAAATGGCAATTGGCGGAGGTTGACAGATGCTTGACCAGCACCACTGAGAGCCATTCTTTGCTGAGCATTGAATACGAATACAACGCCGATCGTCAACATGATAATGGCAAACAAAAACATCGCCCACTCACCCATCGTAGGAACAGCAACACCGGCAGGAATACCTTTTATAGTGATATTGTCCCAAGCAATAGCCTCTGAACCTCCATCACCCATTCCTTCTACATGAAGAGTTAGAAGACTTCCAGAACCACTGATATTTGCCGTAAAGGTTGTCAAGTCATTCAACAAAATGGTTCCGTTTACAGTCATTGGGTCATCATAAGTGAAAACATCACCGTCATCCATGACATAGGTAGCATCAGTAGACTCATCTGGCGTCATATTGAAAATAGTGGTAGATGGGCCACCATCAATTGAATAAGACCAAACAAAGTTGTCATTGGCTGTTTCGAAATCACCCATAGCACCCATATCAATGGTTATCGCAGTAAGGTTGATGGCGCTCGAAATATCAAACACCCAATCTGCCGAAACAGGGCCCATATTGTCAGGATTTTCAGTGTCGGTCATACCGAAGAACTGATTTCCATAATTACAAGGGATGATCCCATTGTTGTCGTTGGCAAAGAAACCTGCGCAGGCTGGATTAGAATCGTCAATGATCGCAAATGGCGTATTGGTAGGATCGCCGGAGTAGGAGTTGGCGACACCCCAAAGATCTCCATTGTTCATAAAGGCCATGTCAACAGTCACTGTTCTGCTCACCAGATTCGTTGGGCTGTCAAAATCATCAGAAGCAATGCAGTATGGGTTGGCTGGAGCTGGTGGAGGTGGAGGTGGTGGTGCAACGCCGCCAGCGGCACAGAAAGTGATGTTGTCCAAACCGTATTCGTCACGGCTTCCACCACCACTTACATCATCGCCAGTCCAAGCAAAGAACACACACATCCCATTGGGGATATTTAATGCGCTCAAAGTGGTAGAACGTGGCTCCGTTACGATACCATTTGCGTCCAAAGCTTCTGGTGTAGTGAAATCCAAAGCAGGCACTGCAGTGTAAGAAACATCATCCAAAGAATAGGAAAAATTAAAAGAATTGGCCCGGTCGGCATCGTTTAAATAAAGGATGTCATAGCTCAGGTCAATATCAGCAATGGCTGCACCGGAAGTATTACAAGCTTTGAGTTTTAGCGTACCAGGAGTAAAATCACTTCCTCCGGGTTGAATCCAAAGCGCTGAACCATTCAAAGAATAAACTCCACCAGTGGTTACACCGCCTGAAGTATTGCCTCTGGCATAATCGCCTGAGGTTCCAGTTCCGCCAAAAGGCAGGTTGCCATCGCTCATGCCAGATAGCGCCCAGGTATCAGAATCCAATTGGGTTGGACCTGGACTAGGGGTAAAACCAGCACCAAAGAAAGTGTCAAAGTCAAAAGTGGTAGTACCACAGTTTGTCGGAATGTCAACTTGAGCAATCAACACCATCGGTGAGAGCGCAAAAATGACCAAACCTAAAAAAGTGTAAATTTTCACGAGATTTTTCATAATTTGATAATTAGTGTATAATGTCAGGTTTTCAAAAATTGAAAAGAATTTTTGTATTGAGCATGAGACCCGATGCGGCAAAAGCCGCAACAACGATGTACTTTAGAAAATCGGTTTAGGAAAGAAAAAAAAGCAGATGGCTGAAATTCCCGAAATGCCTATCTTTTCAATAACAACAAATATAGATTTGAAGGAAAATTAATAAAGGCGAGTTTGTTCAAGGGAATTACAACTTACTATCATAATGTTTGCCAAAGGTAGAAAGATGGTTAGCATTTCACAAATTTCCAATATTAATTTTTAGTGAAGAGGGTAAAGTGGCCGGACAAAAAGGACGATGTAAGGCTAAATTCTAAAATCCATATTAGTAGGTAGCCCTCCAACCATTTACAATTCCTATTTTTACCCCTGAAAATAGCAGTCAGGAATTGCAACCCGTTGCCTTACTGGACGTACACACACGGTAAAATTCGGGTCTCCTGTTTCCTGCAAATAAAAACCGATTACATATCCCGAAACATTTTGACATGATTAAAAAATTGATCGTAGGCATAGCTGCCCTGTTATGTCTGCTCCCAACCGATTACCTCTTCTCCCAAGAAGTGGATGCTCCTTTCCACGGCATTGCCGCCAAAGTCCTTTTTATTGATTACAGCACCCCGAACTCAGTGGGCAACTTTAAAGCCTCTAATGGTCTTGAGTTGGCATATTTAAGGCATATCAAAGAACATTTTGCTGTTGGTGTCCCCGTAAAAATCGGAATTGCCGACCTGCCTGGTGATGCTGCTAAAACTACTTTTGTCAGCATTGATGCCATTGGGCAATATCGGTTCACAGGGCCAGAAAGCAATTTCATCCCATACGGTTTTGCTGGTTTGGGAGTAGCATTTGATGAATTTCAAAACCATGCAGTATTGCCTATTGGGCTTGGAATGTATTATAAAGTTGGAAATAATTCTTTTGTCACTGCTCAATTTGAATATCGAAAAGCATTTGAAGACAACCGGGACAATTTACAACTTGGCTTAGGTTGGTATTACCGACTACAAGCCCGGCCATTGCCGCCTGAGGCCGTAGATACTGACAAAGATGGTATTCCTGATGTGAATGATCGGTGTCCCGACGAACCCGGGATCGCCTTGGCTTTTGGCTGTCCTGATACCGATGAAGATGGCGTTCCAAACGGGGAAGATGATTGTCCAACCGAAAAAGGTTCTGCAGCTAATAAAGGCTGTCCATCACCCGGTGACCGGGATGCGGATGGCATTGCCGATGTTTATGATAACTGCCCGGACGTGCCTGGCCCAGCTGAAAACAACGGTTGCCCTCCCGCTGGTGCTACTTCCATTGATACTGATGGGGATGGTGTAACGGATGACAAGGATCGCTGCCCTACTATTTCAGGGGAAATCATTTTGTTTGGATGCCCCGATAAAGATGGCGACGGCGTGGCCGATAAAGATGACCTATGCCCAGATGTTGTGGGTATTGCCAAACTCAACGGCTGCCCCAGAAAGGATTCTGACCAGGATGGGATATGGGACGATGAAGATGCCTGCCCAACTATAAAGGTGGCGCTGCTACGAAGGGATGCCCAGATCAGGATGGCGACGGTGTCGGTGATGCGGAAGATGAATGTCCATCAACCCCTGGTTTTGCCAGTGCAAAAGGTTGCCCTGATGTGGATGGGGATGGTGTTCCAGACCGACCGACAAATGCCCTAACGTAGCAGGTGATCCAAAAGACGGCTGTCCTTTCGTTGATCTGGACGGTGATGGCATTGATGATAGTGAAGATGAATGCCCCAATGCCAAAGGTAGCCCAGAGCTTCGGCTGTCCTGAGATAATGATGGCATCCCTGACCGCCTTGACCGCTGCCCTGATGAAAAAGGTTTGGCCGACCGAATGGTTGCCCAATCAGACAAAGACAATGATGGCGTTGAAGATGCCGATGACCTTTGCCCAGATGTTGCAGCAACCGCAAAGGCTAAAGGTTGCCCAGATAGGGACGGTGATGGTTTTGGCGATTCTTTTGATAAATGCCCAGATGAGGTTGGGACGAGGGAAGGTTGTCCAGATTTGACGGATAAGGAAAAAGAATTCCTCCGGTTTGCCGCTAAGAATATTTATTTCGACACAGGAAAAGCCACCCTCCAATCTCAGTCTTACATCACATTGAATGGAGTGGCAGATATTTTATTGAAATACCCACGCTATCATTTACAGATTGGTGGCCACACAGATAATGTTGGCAATGACGAAAGCAACCGTGTACTCTCTGAGGAGCGAGCTAAATCTTGCTATGAATTTATGCTGTCCCGCAGTTTGAGCAAAGACAGGATGACCTACAAGGGATATGGTGAAACCCAACCCGTTGCTGACAACAAAACGGAAGCCGGACGAGAAGCTAATAGACGGGTAGAGTTTACAGTCTTTTTGCCGTAAGAGCTGAATAAGTCAGCTGCGAAAAAGAATAGCCGCTTCCACGTTTCAAATTGGAACTCAAAAAATGACCAAAATGAAATGTTGAAGCGGCTTTTTTTATGGATTATTATCAACCAACTTGGTACATTGTGGAAAAATTTTCTTTACATTTTCGTTCATGTAAGTGGGCTGAAAAGTTCCCTTCGCTTTGAGGCAGCCCAATGGGATTTTAAGGGGCACGTTGAACAGCTGCCAAAAGAACGGCTTATCCTGCCCCACATTTTATAAATAAACTTTTTTACATAGCGTACTTATAGCACCTGCCAATAACTTTCTACCTTACCGCTTTTATCCAAATCAATTTATGACACCTTATTTGACTACCCGGGCCCTCTACCCTCCCCTCATCCACAAGCACCCCTCGCCGCTTTTGGGAATCGTCGTCGTCATACCTTGCTACAATGAGGAATACTTGCTGCTCAGTTTGATGTCGTTAAAAAAATGTGCCCGCCCAGCATGCGATGTAGAAGTCATTGTAGTGATCAATCATTCCGAAAAAACGCCCGAGGAGATTAAAATCATTAACCAAAAAACTTATCAGCAAGCCACGGATTGGGCACAGCAAAACCGCCTGTCGCATCTCCGTTTTTTTATCTTAATGATGGACGACCTCCCTGTCAAACATGCGGGGGTTGGCCTTGCCAGGAAGGTGGGGATGGATGAAGCATGCTACCGTTTTCACAAGGCTCAAAACCCCAGCGGGGTCATCGTTTGCTTCGATGCGGATAGCCGTTGCGAGACCAATTATTTGCAAGAAATTGAGGCTTATTTTTTGAAAAATCCCAAAGCCCAAGCATGTGGCATCCACTTCGAGCATCCGTTGGAAGGCATTGATTATAGCGATGAAATTTACGCAGCCATTACTTTGTACGAACTGCACCTCCGCTATTATGTCAATGCGCAGCGGTGGGCGGGGTTTTCACATGCATGGCAAACGATCGGCAGCAGCATGGCCGTCCGATGCGATGCCTACCAAAAACAGGGAGGCATGAACCGGCGACAGGCAGGCGAGGATTTTTATTTTTTACATAAATTCATTCCGCTCGGTCATTTTGGGGAAATAAAAAAGACCAAGGTCATCCCCTCCCCTCGCCCATCCGACCGCGTACCTTTTGGCACTGGAAAAGCAGTTGGTGAGTTTATCATTTCCAAAGGAAAATACCTGACTTACAACCCTTTGAGCTTTCAGGATTTGGCTGTTTTCCTTAAAAATGTTTGGCCGTTTATTTATGAAATAAAAAATGTGGAAGAGGTTTTTGCCCAATTGCCAGAGAGCGTTTCTACCTTTTTGAAGGCAAATGATTTTGAGGAAAAAATGATCGAAATAAAGACGCACACCAGCAACCGGGAGAGCTTTGAAAAGCGGTTGGCCAGGTGGTTCGATGCCTTTTTATTGATGAAATATATTCACTATGCAAGGGATCATTATTACCCTGACGTGGAAGTTTGCACGGCTTCTAAATGGCTGTTAAACAATATTTTACCACAAGGAAACCACCAAGACAAGTCGGCAAAAGACCTCTTGATTACCCTGCGTAAAATTGATCATGCCTTTACTGGTTGATGTTTTCCTTTCTTTCCATAAATGCAATCCCAGCCAGCATCAATTTTCCCGCTGCCGGGTTCGTCGCTAATGGTACGTTGTACACATCGCAAAGACGCATCAACATTTGCACATCTGGCTCGTGGGGGTGTTTGTCGAGGGGGTCCCGGAAAAAGACAACAAGATCCAATTTGCCCTCAGCTACCATTGCCGCTATTTGTGCATCCCCGCCCCTGGGACCAGACAGCAACCGCTCCACATCAATGCCCGCTGCCTCAATATGGCCACCCGTTGTGCCGGTGGCGAATAAGGTAGCTTCTTTCAAATAAGGTTTGTTTTGTAAAACGAAAGCCACCATTTCGGGCTTTTTTCCGTCGTGCGCAATGAGTGCTATTTTCATATTTTATTGGTTTATTATTTCGTTTTTCAGTTTGCAGAAAACATCCCAAATCACGATGCCGATGCTCACTGCAATATTTAGCGAATGCTTGGTTCCAAATTGAGGGATTTCAAGGCAACCATCCACCACCTCCATCACTTCGTCGCTGACGCCTTGCACTTCGTTCCCAAAAACAAGGGCGTAGTTTTGACTCGGTTCTACCTTAAAATCATTCAATTGCGTGCTGCCTACTGCCTGTTCGACCGCCAAAACTTTGACGCCATCGGCCTGCAATTTTTTGATCGCTTGAACCGGGTCTTCTACATATTCCCAATCAATGGACTCCGTGGCGCCCAGTGCCGTTTTTAAAATTTCCCGGTGCGGTGGCTGGGCGGTGATGCCGCACAAAAAAATCTTTTCAAGTGCAAAGGCATCTGCGGTGCGAAAAGCAGAGCCGACATTCATGCCGGAGCGTACATTGTCCAGCATCATGATAAGCGGCGTTTTTTCTTTTTCCTTAAATTCTTCTGGGCTGATGCGCTCCAATTCTTCCATGCTCAGTTTCCGCATATTTCTTGTTTTGGGTTTTTGTAAACAATGAGGCAAACGCCCATTTGCTTTTCCTCATAAATGATTGACCAATTCTCTTCCAAGTCATCTATTTCTTCATCACTGAAATCATTCATGATATTGGAGTACAAAATAAAGCAATCCTGATCGAAATCCTTTTCCTTAAAACCTTCCGATCTGCCGTCCAGCTCATACCACTCCCTCGGGCCGATATTGGGGAAGGCAGTCCCTACCTCGGCAAACATAATTTTTTCTTTTGTCAAATAAGCCTGTGCCCGACCGATCATCCCATACCACGGCAAATGGGCCAAAGTACTGTCCCAGCCCTGTGAGATTTTTTTAGGATATACCCACAGGTTACCACTCAAAAAACCAATGATGGCAATGCCAAACAGCCATTTTTTAGAAATGCCAAAAGGATATTTTGGGCGCTCCATTGCAAAAAGCAAATAGAACAGAATGAGATGCAAACTGATAAAAAATGGCAGGAAATATCGATGTGCCAGCAACCCTTTATACAACAATTGGGTGAGAATGGTTACGAGAAAAATAATGCCCGCCAGCATCATCAATTGACCAAGCCTTTTGTCTTTTTGAAAAAAATGCTTGGCCAAAAGCAGCAACAATAAACATTCGAACACCCGTCCAAAATCCAGCATCCGCCAACCAAGTACTGCGATGTTTTTTACAAAACCAGAAACGCCCACTCGTTCAAAACTTGGCGCCCAAGGAGAATCGGGATGGTGGCCGATCCAGCCCGTTTGCTGCCAGTGGTAAAAAAGGAAAGCCAAAGCAATCAGTCCGCCTGGAATAAACGGTGCCATTTTTTTTAGAAATAATGCCCCCTTTTTTAGCAACGTCGGCAGGGTTCTAAACCTTGCCGACGATAGTACCAATGAAAAAACAAAAAGCCCCACCCCCACCATCATCCCCCGCATGCTCGTCATCCCCAAACCAATAACTGCAAGCAAAAGCAGCCAGTCCGATTTATTCACCCAAACGGCGTACAAACCCATCAAGAAAAAGCAGACCAACACCATATCCGGACTCACCAAAACAGATTGCCCCGCCAGCACAGGGTCGGCAAAGCAGAGTAAAAGCAGCCAGGGCGCATTTTTTTCGCCAAACAAAAAAGCCCCTATTTTCAATAAAAAATAGCCAATGCCCAACAAAAACGGCACCGTGGCGAAATGACTGACTACCAGCGTTTTACCAAATATCTTCCAACAAAAAGCGACATACGCACCAAAGGCTGGCACATGCCCAGAGTCTATTTCTTTGGGTAAAATAATCGAGGCAAAATTGTTTTCAAAAAAGAAATGGCCATGCTTGGAAGCAAGCTGCACGGTGTCCCAGAAAAAGGGGTTGTGACTCACAAAAAAGGTCACGACAAAGACTAAAAAGGTGAAGAGTAAGTAGGTTTTCTGCAAGCTGGAGAAGTTTAATTTGCGGGTAAAAGTAAAGGTGGGGCATGGAAAATAAAACAATTGTCCAAACTATGCTACATGGAATTTAATATTCAGATTAGTAGCAGCCTTGCTGATTTATGGCGAGTTTTCCGGAAAAGCCTTGCTCACGCCCAGACCTCACAGTCATGGCTCGGTAGCGGACAGGAAACCGCCGATAGGTACAAACCTTAAGTTTCTTTGGCATGAAAATCGGCGCACTAACCTAAAAAACCATAACCGCATGTTCTTTCTTAGTAGCCCCAGAAGCGTTTGCCCTGCTGAAAAAGTTTTATTCAGCTGTATTTTTGTCAAATATCCAGTTTCTTGAGGGCGATCATTTCAAAAAAAACTAGAATATGACTCCAAAACTAAAAATTGCGATCATCGAGGATGATCAGGAAATTTCCCACCGACTTAAAAGGTACATTGAATCTTCGGACCACATGGAGTGCGTGGCCATTGCCGCTTCTGTGGAGAATTTTTTAAAGTATATCCATAAATTTTCGGATCTGGATATTCTGCTGCTCGATATTGAGCTGCCAGGCATGTCGGGCATTCAAGCTATTCCAAAAATCAAGTCAAAAGTACCTGCGGTTAATATCGTAATGGTCACGAGTTTTGCTGATGATGAGACCATTTTCCAGGCGATTCGATCAGGAGCTATAGGATATATGCTTAAAGATTTTACCCAGTTCGAGTTCCAGAAAATGCTGTTGTCTGTACCCGAAGGTGGATCGCCTATCTCTTTGAGCATAGCAAGGAAAATCATCGACTATTTCAGCCCGCCGAAAAACACTTTTTTTTCTTCTCAAGAGGAAAACCCATTGACCCAAAAGGAAAAGTTGGTTCTTCATAATTTGATCCAAGGGCTAACCTACCAAGAAATCTCCGAACAAATGGGCGTCACCATCAACAGTATTAGATATCATGTAAAAAATATTTACACCAAACTCCAAGTCAATTCCAGAAGCAAATTGGCTGATAAGTTCAAAGACTTTTTTCCAAAAAACTCATTCTGACTAACCGGCAAACCTTTAATTTTTTTTTGGGCGGGTTTGATCCATCTATAAGAAAAATGTTTATTAAAAAAAGCCGAATTGAAGTAATGCTGCTTCCAGCTTTGGTTGTCATTTACAAATTCCGATTTTTTTCTTAGTTCTGGTAAATCTATACGCAATACTACATCTTGATGCAGTTCAACGGAATGCATTCCTATTTTTTAGGCATTGATTCTGCCTTTCGGTAATGTGTGTTTGTTATGTACTCATCTATTTTCGAGCAGCTTATTATCAATAAAGCTGCTTTTTTTTGACTTGGTAATACTGACCAAAAAGTGGTTAGCGATTCACAGCCACTGCATAAAAAATGTCCCTAAGCGTGTAGTTTGCCCTTCCTAAAAAAAACGGGCAGCCCTGTCTGAGCTGCCCGTACTTGCTAATTATTAACATTATGAACAATCTTACAACCTGCCAATGACCATTTGCACCGCCTGTGCTCGGCGGCCCGGGATATTAACCCAAACTGAGTAGTGGCCTTCATGTAGTTCCCGTAAATCCATCTGGTAGTACCTGCTCGACACTTCGTCAAGGTGAAAGTGCTTCAGCCGGACGCCCATGTTATTGTAAACATGGATGTCCACATCCTTGAAGCCTATGATACTTTCCAAGTTGATGTTCGTGAACTCGTTCGCTGGATTGGGGAAGATCACGAAATCAATTCTGTCTTGGAACTCGACCGTTTTCACTTCGGAATAGCTCACCGTACCATCCAAGTTGAGCATCTTCACTCGATAGTGGTTAAAGCCTGTGAGTGGTTCCAGATCGTAGCCTTCGTAAACGTCAGCAAAGGCATCCTGCTCGGAAGGGACATTGTAAATTTCTTCGAACTCAATACCGTCTGCCGACCGCTCTAATGCATACGTGCTAACAAAGTAATCTCCTTGATGTACCCACAATAGTTCGGTATGCTCCAACTGTTTGACTGCCTCGAACTGAAAATATTGCGACTGGCTTGTGCCCAATGCTATCGGTACGTTCACAGTCTGGTTCACTTCGCAAATAAGCTGGTACTGTGCCGTATAGTATTTCACATATACATAATGAGCACCTGCCGTCACAGAGAAGGTTGCCATTGGGCTGTTGCAGTTGGCAAAACAGGTGTGTTCTGTCTGCCAGGCAGCGCTGAAAATCTGTACAGAAGTGACGGGTGCCCCGTCCAAGCCCGTGACTGTGATAGTACCTAAGCCAGTGTTGATGCCGATGTTAGCACAGTTGGGCGTACCGCCGCTGCCACCATTGCAGTTATTGGAGATGCCCAGCGTCACGATGTTGGACTCAATAAAAGTCGGGCACCCAGCCCTCCGAGCGCAGCGCAGGAAGCAAGTCTGCTGAGTAACGTTGTCCGGCGAGTACTCAAGTCCAGTTGCTCCGGGTATCATAGTCCAGTGCGGGTCAAGGCCCTGAGCGATTTCATCAGCCGTTGTTGTTGGATAGTCACATGAAGTGGTGCTCTTCAACCAGACGATTTCAAGGTTGCCGGCACCGCCAGATGGAGCCACGCAATTTTTCACGATTGGTGCTGGGCCTTGGTTCGGGCAGTAGTCCGTAGCCCCAGTGCAACCGTTACCGAATCCGATGGTACCGCCATTTGTCACGTTGGTGCAAGGTCCTCCGCCTCCGACTGTAACAGTCGCATGTTTTTCACAAATCAACTGGTAGCCAGCGGTGTAGTACTTGGCGTAAATGAGGTAAGTGCCAGGTGGTACGCTGATGGTCTCCGTACCGTTGCAGTTAGCAAAGCAGGAGAAAACAGGCTGCCAGGTTGCAGTGAAAACCTGAAGGGAGCTGACAGGCGCACCGCCTAAGCCAGACACGATTATGGTTCCGTTGCCAGTGGTGATATCGATGTCCTCTTCACAGTCGGGTGTTCCAACTGGTGCACCTTGGCAGCCACAGCCGTTGGCCGTAACCACGTCGTTGGTGGTGTTTGGGTCGCCATCATTACAGGGTGTACCAGGGGCGGCTGGGTAGAACGGGTCGTTTGGCTGGCAGTCGTCCACGTCGCAAGTGCCGTCATTATCGGCATCGGGGCAGCCGACCGGTGTACCCTGACAGCCACAACCGTTGGCCGTTACCACGTCGTTGGTGGTATTTGGGTTGCCATCATTGCAGGGTGTGCCAGGGGCGGTTGGGTAGAACGGGTCGTTCGGCTGGCAGTCGTCCACGTCGCAGGTGCCGTCATTGTCGGCATCCGGGCAGCCTCCGGTCACGGTTACAGTCGCCTGTTTTTCACAGATGAGACCATAGGAGGCAGTGTAATATTTGGCGTAAACATAATAGGTACCTGGAGCAACACTGATCGTTTCAGTCGCACTACAGTTGGCGAAACAAGTGAACTCCTGTTGCCATGAAGCATTGAAAATCTGCAAAGAACTCACGGGGGCACCTTCGAGGCCAGTGACGGTGATTTTTCCATTTCCGACCGTAATGTCAATGTCTTCTTCGCAATCCGGGCCACCGACAGGTGTGCCCGCACACGAACATCCATCCGCTTGGATCACATCATTGGAGGTATTCGGGTTGCCGTCGTTGCAAGCGGTACCGGGCGTGGTGGGAAGGTTAGGGTTGGTCGGTGCACAGTCATCATTGTCGCAAATGCCATCGTTGTCCGAATCGCCCCCTTGGTTGATGCAGGGATCGCTACAATCCTCCACGTTGAAGGTGGCTACCTTGATGATCTGGCAGTTCGGAATGGCAGGGTTAGTAATGGTGGCCGTGACCGTTTTCACGCCGGGCGAATTGAAGGTCACGTTGATTGACCGGGGATCAGTAGTGAACAATCCGGCGACCGAGCTTTGAGGCTGGATGTCATAGCTGTAGGTGTACAGCGGGTTGGTTGGAGGAACGTAGGGGTCGTTGGCATCGGCAAAGAGCAAGAAGGCATCGTCGAGACAACCATTCGCTACTGTGAAGGTCGCGTTGAGGTTGCAAACCAAAGGTGTGCCGGCACAGGAACAGCCGTCCGCTTGGATGACGTCGTTGACCGTGGCCGGGTTGCCGTCGTTGCAAGCGGTACCTGGCGTGGTCGGCAGGTTCGGGTTGTTGGGCGCACAATCTTGGTTGTTGCACACGCCGTCGCCGTCGGTATCGCCGCCTTGACCTGCACAAGGGTCACATTCTACCACGGTAACAGTTACGGTAGTTGTTTTTTCGCAATCAAAACAATCCGAACCACATACTGTCGTTCCGTTTGCTGGGTTCCCGCCTCCGCCTCCGTTGGGGTCGGTGATACCTTCTTCACAATAGATGCTTGAACCACTTCCCGTGTTCAACATAACAATACCCCGAACGATAAAAACTGAGTTGGAACTTGTTCCATTCTGTATCAGGTCACCGTTACTATTAATTCCATAACCGGGAGAAATGTCTTGTGAACAAGAGGTGTGAACCTCTTTATAAGAGCTGTTGCCAATTTTAAATTCGGTATCGGTATCCAATCTATTTAATTCTCCATGCTTATCAGTATGCCCCGTGCCGTCCACCACGAAAATATCACCAGTCGATACTTGACCGCTAAAGAAAGTAAAAGGACCATTATCAGTCGCTCTAAAAATAACATTGGTTGAACCTCCCCCAACATATTCCAATATCAATTGGTGGGGGTGGTCGTGTTCGCCCCGCTCATCTTGATTGCAGCAACCAAATACTAACGGTGGATTGGGAGGTGTTGTGTTGTTACAGTCGTTATCTATTGATAACGAAACATTGATATTGCCCGTACTGGAAAAAACAACGGAAATAGGTCCCTTACCCGTTGCGGTGGAAGGGGTGGCATTGCCGCCAAAATTCCAGGTATAATCCAAGCAAGGAAAACCTAAATCGGGCGCTGTGAACGTGACCGCTTCTCCCCGGCAGATTTGCTGGTTCGGAGCATTGATAACAGGTGTTGGGCAAACCTCTGGTGGGGTGCAACTGGTAGGGCCACTTTGTGTAAAGCAGTAATCGTTGTCCTCGTCACAATCAATGGTAAATGCAGCGAACATTTGATTGTCGGCTACATTCCAAATTTGCCAAACCTGACCGTCTCCCACATTCTTCGTAACAGTGGCACCAGGTTGAATGGTTGTATAGGTGCTGCTCCATTGGTTGTTTCCGAAAAATTGCCACAAACGCCCCACTTGGGTTCCTTCATTGGTAAAAGTGGCTGTACATGGATCTGGAGGAGGCCCACAATTGAAATTGTTTTTGAAAATAACAGATTCGATGCGCATACTGCCTACCTGTTCGCCGGTCACGATGGGTGCGGAGCAGGACGTATGGATTTCCACCAGTTGGAGCAAAGACCCGCCCTGACTGCTGAAAATTCGGAAGAAGGTCTTAGCCTTGAACTCGTTGGTGTTGGCGTTGGCTGCGGAGGCCGTGAAGGTCTGGTTGAGGGCGACATTCCCAGTGAAATAAATCTTCCCCGTGCCGTTCTCTTTTTCTGAAACTACGATGTAAACGGAAGGGTCGGAATTGGGGTTTCCGCTGCAATCATACTTGTCGGATGCTTGCGATGTGTTGGTAGCGCTACAGCTTTCGCCCGTGTAGCGCATGGTCAAGGATTTGACTTTATCGCCCTGATCGCAACAGTCCTGAGCTGTTAGATTGGCAGAAAAGCCGAGCAGGAAAAGGAATCCCCAAATCAGGGTGAGGCTGGTTTTGGTCAATGACCTAGCACAGCCCTGGTAAGGTAAGTGGTTGTTCATAAAAGTAAATGTTTGGTTAAAAAATGTTGAATTACAATGAACAGGGAGACAATGTTTGGGGAGCAAAACCCAGAAGCATTTGCGAAAACGTCAAATTTCCCGAAGCAGGCCATAAAAGAAATTTACAGACTACTTCAACAAATACATTTTTGTAAAATTGAAAATCCGATGAGTGAGTAGTGGAAAAAAGCAGTGCAAAATTATGTGCAATCAATTGGACATACAAATGACAAGCGATGGTTAAAGCGAAAACCACATTTTCATGTGGGCAATTTTGTGTGCTGTTTCATTCGGCGAGTGTGAATATCAGGTGACAGGTATTGGTGGGAACAAAAGAGCAGACTATTTTCTGCTCTCCAATCTTACATTTCAAAGGTGAGAATCAATTCAAAAGAGTCTTCTGTTTTATTAAGAACCAGATGGCCATTCAAATCGGCTGCCCGCTTCTTCATGTTCTGCAAGCCTTTAGAGGTGCCCATTTCAGCTGCTTGAACCTTAGGCAAACTATTTTTCACGACGAGAGTAACATTGTTTTCTTCACTGCTCAAGTTGATGGAAATGCTTTTGCGGTCACCATGTTTTACAGCATTGTTGACGGCCTCTTTGTAGATCATCAGAAAGTTGTGTGACTTAGTAAAAGGCAAGGGCCGCTTTTTCTCGAAGCCGCTGACGTGCAGTTGAAAAGGGATTTGGTGATCTGTCAACATCATCTGGGTAAATTTGTCCAATTCCTGGGCGATACTTTTTAAAGTGGGTTGTTCTTGGTCCATTTTCCAAATGAGATCTTTCAGGGATTCCATGGCCTGATTGCCCAATTGTACAGCCTTCGACAGTTTGCTTTGGGTCACTTGTTTGTTCGCATCTTCCTCAATGGCTTCTTTGATCGTCAGTTTCAGGCTGTTTAGCGTACTGCCCACATCGTCGTGGATGTCACGGGTGATTTGCTTGCGGAGCTTGTTTTCCGCCTGCAGCTTTGCTCGTTCCTTGTACAGGTAAGCGGCTATAACGATGAAAACAAGGATACCGGCCAAGGCGATGACTTGCGAGGTCTTTTTGCGAATAATGAAATCCCGTTGCTCCTTCTCCACTTGCAGCCGTTTGTTCTCCAATTGTTTCTCTTTTAAACGGTACAGCGATTCATGTTTGGCTATTTGTTGTTTTTGAACAAAACCCAAGAGACTGTCCTGTAGTTGGTCGAGCAGGAACTGATACTGGTAAGCCATTTGAAACCCACCCGTTTTGGCATGGGCAACACTAAGGGATTTGTAAATGTCGGGCAAGAGGTGTGTCATTTGGTACTCTTCCGCTATTTCGAGGCTCGCACTGGCATGGGCAAGGGCGGATTGGAAATCCAGTCGGTCAATGTCAGCTTCGGCTAAATGGAGCAGGCTAGCTGCGACCTGCCCATGTTGGCCAATTTTCCGGGCATTTTGCAAGGCTTTTTGTAAAAATGTTTGGGCCAAATCTGATTGACTTTGTTGTCGATACAGCTTTCCGACCATGAGCAACCTGCTTGTTACGATGCTATTTAAATCTTTTTCCTGGTAGGAAGCTAAGGATCTTTTTGCATAGTATAGCGCCGAATCCAGTTGTCCTGTTTTTTCAAAAAAGAGAATCTTCCATTCAGTTTGATGCTCGTTGAAATCTACAATATCTGTGTATTCAGCAGTGGCAAAATGCTGGTTCATCTGGCTGCTGTATTCCATGCCCGTTTCATTGTCTCCTATTTCGAAATGTAGGAAGGCCAGGTGCATGAGCGATTCCCTAAACATGTACTCATTGTGGTATTCCTTTGCGTAATCAATTGACTGTTGAAGGTAGATCATCGCCGAGTCGTACACCCCGGTTTTCCAATAGCAATTTGCCAAGTCAAAATAAGACAAGGGCAGATAATAGAACTCTTTGTTTTCTTCTTCACTCCGTGCAACTGCCCTGACCAAAGGAAGTGCCGCGTTGTGGTTACCAATGCTCATCAGGTAACTCGCCTCGATATCTTTTACCCAAAGCAGCCAAGAGGGGTCCTCCGTTTCCATTTCATAAGCTAAATCATATAATTTTTTTATGATCTGCTGGACTTCCCCATACTCGCCCTGCCACTTTTTGATCTTCAGGAGCTTCTCCAAGGCTTCAGATAGTTGTTTGCTGTCACCGATAGCATGAGCCATAGACACAGCTTCATTGGCGTATTGCACTGATTTTTCCGTCTGAAGCCTCCATCTGTAAACTGAACTGAGAGATAGCTTGCTTTTTATCATCCCCAACGTATCTGTGATCTTTTGGAAAATCTTCAGAGCGGCGAGGAAATGGGCTTCATCTTCGTTTGTTTTGTCTGTGTAGTACATCATCTGGCCAATATTGAAATTGGATTCTCCTTCCTGCAGGGTATTCTTGGAGGCCTTGCTCAAGTCGAGTGCCTTTTTCCCGAGCGCAATGGCGTAATCGGGATCAAGATCATAAATCGCTTCGTAAGCAAAGAGGTTGTAGAAGCCTGGTCCTTGGGCATCCTTGGGCAAGGCATTGAAAGCCATCTTGAGACTGTCGAATGAAACAGTCCTGATCGCTTTTTGCAAAACCGAAGTGAAGCTTTTGTGATCGTAAGGAAAGGTAGCTTCCCGATCGTTGATTTTCATTGACTTTGCTAAAAATTCCAGCGCTTTGGATAGGTTTTTCTGGTCGGCATAATGGTCGGCAACCTGGGCGAGCAGGCCGATTTGGGTTGCAGGTGTTTGGGCTGTATCCAAACTTTTGAGCAACTCAATCGGCTTCTGTGCCAGCAACACTTGCAGGAAAAGCATAGGCAGGCAGACAATCAGCAGATATCTCCTGAATGTAAGTAAAAAGTACCTTTCGACTGTAGATGGTGATTTCATTTTCAAGGTTTTTAAGCCTCCGACCATTCTATAATACTAAAAAAAGACCTCTGGTTTGCTTTTTTACTATCCGCCGGCGAAATAAGCATGCCGAAAACATACCCGACAAACTTTGCCGGCAAGTAATGCTTAAAACTACATTTTGATGTGGCATTTAACGTAATAATTTGGTCTTTAGGGTACAAAATATGACTCCAATCGGCTATCCCTCCATCGTTGGGTTTTCCCAACTTCAACTCAATTCCCCCCCTTGATTGGCAATACTTAAAATAAAAAAACACTTAAGTTTTTTTTAGAAACAGAGTCTAGCAGTTTTCGATGTCTATTTTTTTTTAAGACAGTAGAAGATTGCATGGCACGTTTTGGATTTCGGGGCCGATGTCTGTTCCTGATTTTCATTTTCTGCATGGTAGATTTCTATTGGAAGACTGAAAATTTATTGCAAACACTAAATACAAACGATAGAGTCATGAACAAAAACGTAACATCCTTAACCCTTGCTTTTTCGGTTGCACTCGGATGCCTGCTGCTAGCGAACTCAGAAGTGCTAACTTCCCATTTTTCCCCAAGCGGCCAAAAAGGTTTTGGGGTAAAAAAGATGGAGGAGCAATACACAGCGGCTCTTTCCGAATTCAAAAAAGAGGAGACGGTTGGCCATGCAATACTTTCGCAGGAAGCAGAAGAATTTTCCGCAACATTCAGCCCGCCACCACCTCCACCCGCCAATGAGTCGTTTTCCATTGGGACGTTGATTATCCCAATGGATAATACCTACCAAAATGCGGGAGCAGCTTTCAACTTAAAAGCCTACGGATTGGTTGTCCGACTCCTACATGCGGAGATTCCGGTCAAATGGGCCATAAAATCAGGAAAATCAAAAGATGGGATTGACTTTACTGTCTCTGCCAAGAAGGTCGCCCCAGCTTCTTCGGGTACTGCCAACCGAAGTTTCCTGGCAGGGCCTTTCATTGTACATCCGGGGTTCGAGAGTCAAGCGCTCAGTGTCATCAATTCGTTCAATTCCTCTCTCCCTGGCAATCAAAGGGTGAATGTGTATGAACTTAGGCAGTCCGCAACCATAGAGATACACAGCACCCTGACGCATAAACCCAGGGCCGCACTTTTGGACAACGGCGGAAATGCCGACATCCACGAAGACATCATGCAAGCGGCTGGGTTGTCAAAGAACACTCATTATGTTTTAGGATTGTCAGCCTCCAATATTAGTTCCGGTTCCTGTTTTACCTTTATCAGCGAGGCTCACGCTGATGAAGGTTCTGTTAGTACAGCAGAAGTTACTAATGTGCGCAATTTTCTCCAAAACGGAGGTAACTTTTTGGCACAATGTGCTGCCGGACGAGCTTACGAGGACGATGGCGATTCAGCTAGCCGATTGATATCCAACAATGGGGTGGACGACCCTGGTATTGGTGGGAGCATCATTTTCGACAATGCAGACGATCCATTCATTCAAATTCAAGGTGAGCTTTCTGACGAGGGGGGGTCAGCCAAATCTTATAAAACCAATTCCTTTAAATCTGGGGCCATTGTGAAAAGGCATGCCTACGACAGCAAAGACGGCTCCAACTACAAGGCCTATGCAGGTCGGGCGCCCAATGTGAGCACTACCACTGGGGGGTATGCTCACTATCTGGCAGGGCATAAATATGATGATAATTCGCTTGGCAACATCAACGGCCGCAGAATATACATGAATGCCTTTCTGCGCTCTGCTACTCGGCCTTCCAATTGTGGCCTCAACATGGGGCCAGTTGCCGTAAATGATGAAGGTACCCTTACACCGTGTGGTCAAAATTCAGTCACCATCAATGTACTCTCAAACGACTCCAACCCAATGGGAGGAAGCTTAACCCTAAACCTATTGGGAAATGGCAGCCATGGGACTTTTGTGAACAACAACAATGGTACGGTCACTTACACCCCCAACGATGGCTATTGGCCCGGAACGGATGCCGTAAATTACCAGGCTTGTGCTGGTGCGGTTTGTAGCCAGGCTACCATCACCGTAAACTATAGCGCCAATAACATCATTATTGGCGGAACTGTTTTTAATGACAATAACCAAGACGGGACACAGGGCGGAGGCGAGTCTGGACAGAATAACGTGAATATCGATTTATACTTAGATAATAATGGCAACGGCAACGTGGACGGAAGCGATAGTTTCATCAGCACCCAATCGACCAATGGAAATGGGGATTACCAGTTTGTGGTCAACAGCCTGCCAACCTCTGCTTCCACCATTACCCTGACATCTTCCAAAGCAACTAGTAACTATTCTGGTGACTCCAATGAAGGCTATGGTTCATGTGCTGATTTGTACATCAGTTCCTATCAGTGTCATGCGTATCTAGAATTTGATTTGAGCAGTATCCCCGCAGGATGTGCGGTCACTTCTGCCAACTTGATATTGAAAAAATCCAATTATAGTGGATACAACGGGAACATCTCATTTGCTGTACGCAGGCTCACTGAAGCTTGGTCAGAAGGAAATGGGGCTTGTTACCCCAACGGAAACTCAAGCGGCCTTACCTGGTCAAACCAACCAACAAATTCTGGCAATAACTATGCAACCGGGAGCGGCAACAACAATCAAGCAACGGGAACCCAATATTCCCTCAACGTGACAAATTTGGTCAATCAATGGTTGGGTGGTACTTTTCCTAACTATGGAATGGCAATCGTTTATACTTCGGGAAGTGGCGAATTCGCCTTTTATGGAGACGATGCCGCCAGTTCAAACAGACCCCAACTCCAAATAAGCCTGAACTGCACTTCCTCTGCAGATTTTGCCGTTCGCATAAATCCAGGAACCTTGCCTGGCTTCTCCCCCACTCTGACAACCAACAATGTACATGCAGTTTCATTCACTGCTCCGGGCCAAGCAGATTGTGGAAATGATTTCGGATTTGTCAGCTGCACCTCAGCCCCTGACCCCGGCTCCAATGGTAATTTATATATCTGTGCCGGAGAGTCCGTCTCGGCTGCACAGTTGTTCAATGCGCTTGGCGGTAGCCCAGATGCTGGAGGTATATGGTCGCCCTCGCCAGGTGGTGCAGGAACTTATACTTATACTGTCGGTGGAGGGGCGTGCCCTACGGCGACTTCGCAGGTAGCGGTAACCGTTTCGTCCGTTCAAATTAACAACATAGCTGTCAGCAACCCTGACAACTGCCCTGACCTCAACAATGGTGTCATCACCATCATGGGCTCCGGCAGCAATCTCCAGTACAGCATCAATGGGGGCAGCAGCTACCAAGCTTCCAATACTTTCACTGGATTGTCAGTCGGCAACTATAGCATTCGGGTACGAAACAGTACCACCCAATGTTATGCTACGGCATCAAGGACTTTGACCGAGATTGTTTGTATTGAGATCTGCAGTAACGGTATCGACGACGACGGCGACGGTTTAGTGGATGAAAATGACCCAGACTGTGGCCAGTTCTGTCCGACCGGAAGTTTGACTTTGGAGCGTTGGATCGGCATTGGCGGTAACTCTATCGGCGATTTGACTAGCCACGCCAATTATCCGGACAATCCATCAACAACAGGTTTACTGACCAGTTTTGATGGCCCTGACGGTGTTACTGATAATTATGGAACAAGAGTAAGAGGGTTTATCAGTCCTACGGAAACGGGCAACTATGTTTTCAACCTAACCTGTGACGACGGTGGTGAGCTCTACCTGAGTCCAGATGCCAACCCGAACAACAGTTCCTTGGTCGCCTCGGTAAGCGGCTGGACTGGCACGAACGAACACAATAAATATTCAACACAGACTTCTTTGTCTGTTTACTTGGTCGCAGGACAAAACTATTACATAGAGTTATTGCACAAAGAAGGCGGAGGGGGCGACCATTTCCAAGTATTTTGGCAGACACCTTCAAATGCATCTTGGACAATCATCCCCGGTGTAAACTTGCGTCCGTTGAATTGTACCGAAATCTGCGGTAACGGCATCGACGACGACGGCAACGGATGGGCCGACTGCGACGACACCATTTGCGGGGTCACCATCACCAATGCCTCAGTGACCGGCCCTAACAATTGCCCCAACCTTGACAATGGCACTATCACCATCACGGCTACGGGCAGCAATCTCGAATATAGCATCGATGGAGGGAGCAGCTATCAGGCTTCCAACGTATTCTCCGGACTGTCAGAAGGTAGCTACAATGTGCGGGTTCGGAACAGTTCTTCGCTCTGTTTCGATGAAAACCTGAACCTGCAATTGAATGCAATAACCTGTATTGAAATCTGCGACAACGGAATAGACGATGACGGCAATGGATTGACCGATTGCGACGACCCGGCCTGCGGAGTGACCTTGAACGTATCTTCGAATTCCCCAACCTGTCCCAGCCTAAACAATGGAACCATCACCCTTACGGCAACGGGCAGCAATCTCGAATACACCATTGACGGCGGAGCGACCTACCATGCATCCAACTTTTTCTCTGGACTGGCGCCTGGCAGCTACGACGTCCGGGTCAGGAACAGTTCCAGCCTTTGTTTCGTCGAAATCACGGGGGTCACTTTAGCCGACCTTTCTCCCTGCGATGAAATCTGCGACAACGGGATTGATGATGACGGGGACGGACTAGTGGATTGTGACGACCCTGAATGCGAGGGGATTTTGAGCCCAAATCTAGTGGACGATAGTTTCTCCACCTGCCCTGGTCTACCCTTTACTGAATATGTGCATGAGAACGACGGCAATTTGCAAGACCCGATTTATAGTATTATCACACAGCCTTCCAAGGGAATCGCCTCGATCAATACAGTTTCCGGAAAATTCACTATTACCCCGTTCACTTTTGAATGCACAACCGACCAGTTCGTATATCAAGTCTGTAATCAAACGACCGGATGCTGTAGTCAGGCAACGGTGAATATCAACTACGGGGACAACAAAGCCCCCGTCCTGACCAACGTACCTGCTGATATTACCATTGATTGTTCGGACATTGTGCCTGACCCTGAAATTGTATTTGCTTTTGACCTTTGTCCAGGCATTTATATAAACATAGATGAAAATTCTACTCAAAATGCTGTTGGAGCCTGTGATTCCTATACCATTACCAGAACCTGGACCGCCACTGACATGTGCGGCAACTCGGTCAGTGAAGACCAGCTCATCACTGTTATGGATGTTACCGAACCGGAAATTTTTCAAGTATATACTTTAGAAAATGGAGCAAGAGTGATTGCTGGTGTGGCCTCTAGGGTTGGCACCGATTGGAGAAAGATTCCTTTCCCCATCAATTTTGTTGAACCTCCTATTGTGTTCACACAGGTCATTTCCGAAAATGAATCCTCTGCGGTTATTGCAGCCATCCGGCATATCCACACCCAAGGCTTTGAATTGCGGATAAACGAGGAAGAAGGTGCCGACGGCCAACACGGAAGGGAGGATGTTGCCTGGATGGCTATTGATGCGGGTGCCAACTCGGGGCCTTTTACCTTCGAAGCAAATTCAGAATCGGGTGTCACGCATGAGGCGTTTCAGATCGGGATTGGGCAGCCTATGGGAAGCATTCCTTTGTTCTTCTCCGCCTTACAAACGAGTAATGAAGCAGACCCGGTCAGCTTGCGCCATACGAAACTGGATATTTGGGATGTTGAGCTGTTTGCACAAGAGGAAACTTCCTCAGATGCTGAAACTGGTCATACCGCTGAATCCGTAGGCTACATGGCCATTGCTCCAACCAGTGTCATTGAAGACCAAAAAGGGAAAGTGTTTGGTGAAATGGGAACGGTGAGTATTAACCACGATTGGACAACCATTAACACCAGCCGCTATTACAAAAAACCAGTAGTCATTATTGGCGGCCTGACATATAATGGTGCTCAACCTGCAATCGTCCGGGTACGGGATGTAGAGGAAAGCAGCTTCCAAGTCAGGTTACAGGAGTGGGACTACCTTGATGGGTGGCATACAAGTGAAAACGTGTCGTGGATGGTCATTGAAGGTGGCATCTCAGAAAATGATAGCAACCCTGGTATATGCTCAGGAGAACTTAGCGACCTCAAACTGGGTGAAAATGTATTTGTGGTGGACAATTGCGACGGTCAAGTAGGATTTGAAATGAACGAAAGTAAAACTTACAAAAGAGGCTATTCGATAACCACTTATAATTGGGTAGCAACCGACAACTGCGGCAATATTGCGTTTACCACGCAAAAAGACAGTTGTCTGACTGCAAGTTTGAAAGTTAAAACGATACTCAGTGGAGCTTTTATCAATAATGAAAACAATATTTTGATGCGTGATGACTTGCGCACTCAAGCCTTGATTCCCACCGAAGAGCCTTACACCCAAATGCCTCAATTCAAATACTTGAGCGAAAGTGTGCACGATGGATATATTGACGTTGACATTGATGACAGTCAGACTTCTGGTAACGGTACACCACTCTCAAACTCTGGAGGTGAGACTCCAGATACAAACGCTGTTACCACGACCGTTTGCTACGAACCCGGTACCGGAGCACAAAAGACAATGGTCATCCCTGAAGGAGCCCAAGCGATCCTCATTGATGAAGGTGCTTTATCGGGAAGCTGTGGTGCCCCCAGCGAACTGTCCGGAACAGAGACCGTTGATTACCGCACCATCGCCGACGGGAAGTGGGAAGACGACAACATTTGGGAAGGAGGTGTGGCCCCGCCCACTGGACATATCAATGGCAAGAGCATCCACATCCAGCACAACGTAGTAATTGACACTAATGCCGTTGAATTGGAAGATGGTTCTGAACTTTGGGTAACGAATGGCAGCCTTGTTTTGCAAGAAAAGAAGTTCAAAATAAAAGATGCCTCCGCTCGCTTTTATAGCGCCTTACTCTACGTGCCCAAAGACAAGGTTGAAATGGACGACGAAAAGGCCTTATTAGTGATGTACGAGTCGGAAGTCTTCACTGGAATGGATTTCAAAAACAAAAAGGGCAAAAGAATACTGGTAAACACTTCTTTGAATGTCGAGAAGTACGTCAACCAGGATGGTGGTCAGGATAAATTGATCAATGTCTGTGCTGTCATTTCTGATAAACTCGATAACAAAGAGGCAAATCTCTACGCCTCAGATAGTCGGTTTTGGATTCGGAAAGATTGGCACAACCATGCAGGCATTGTCAACGGAGAACGGCTGTCCATCTGGATTGAAGCAGGCAACATGGTGATGCACGAAAACAGCCAATGGAACGCATCCGTCAACCACTACTGTATTTTTGGAAACAATGAGCTACCCTCCTCAGCCATAGCCTCCGCTATTGTTTGTGGAGACCTCGAGAATGAGTTCAAACCTTGTCACGCTGCACTCGATCCCAATGCCAACTGGGGAGGTAGTTTAACCCCTGAAGATACTTCCGGAATTGAAAGACCTGTCGTTTTATCCAATAGAGATAGCCTACAGGCCGGACTCCCTGGTGTATTGGATCCTACGCTTCTCGAACTGACGGGCGAAAAAGCCATTACAGATTGGATACTGGTTGAACTGCGAGACCCAATTGATGAGTCCATGGTGCTTGGCTATGCCACCGCAGCGGTGCAACGTGA
This sequence comes from Saprospiraceae bacterium, assembly GCA_041392505.1. Lineage (GTDB taxonomy): Bacteria > Bacteroidota > Bacteroidia > Chitinophagales > Saprospiraceae > UBA6168. The sequence goes on from JAWKLX010000009.1 coordinate 24,642, forward strand.
TGGGCAAATCATCAGCGAAGATGGCGAAGAAATCATTCAATTTGGGAATTTGCCAGAAGGGTACTATTACGTGGCTGTTCATCATCGGAACCACCTTCCAATCATGACCCATGCACCGATTTTCCTTTCAAGTTATGCCCCTCCCGTGATAGACTTTACAGACCCTACGCTCGATTTATTCAATGGAGCAAATGGAAGTCAATATGCTAAGGGGAAACGTCAAATGTGGGCAGGCGATTTCAACAGTGATGGAAAGGTCATTTACCAAGGACCTTACAACGATGTTTTCGCACTGTTTTCCAAAGTGATCACCGACCTTTATAACACTGATAATCTGGCCAACTTTATCGCAACCGGCTATAACCAAGAAGACTACAACTTGGACGGGCGTACCATCTACCAAGGGCCAGGCAATGATCGGGCGCCGATGCTATACCATACAGTGCTGGCCCACGGAGGTAATGGGGACTTACTGGCTAACTATATTGTGCAACAAACACTACCTTGACTTATTATAGTTGATGCAAAAAACAACAGGGTGTAAAAGTTTTAAAAACTACGCCCTGTTGTTTTTGAATTAATGACCGATCTAATGTTTCAGCTACCGTATTCCAAAAATCAACGTACCAATCCGCACCATCGTACTCCCCTCCTCTACTGCGATTTCATAATCGCCTGACATGCCCATTGATATTTCTTTAAAATATTCTTTATCCGGAAAATAAGCCCTTTTCAGGTGGTCAAAAATAGACTTTAAGTTCTTGAATTCCTTTCGCACCTGTTCCATGTTTTCAGTAAAAGTGGCCATTCCCATGACGCCCGTAATGCGGATATTTTCCAGCTCTTTTAATTCAGGAGTGTCAAGAATCTCCGCTGCCTCCGACTGATCTAAGCCAAATTTGCTCTCCTCCTCGGCAATATGAAATTGTAACAAACAGTCTATGAAACGGTCATTTTTTTTTGCCTGCTTGTTGATTTCATTCAGCAATTTTAGACTGTCAACCGAATGGATGCATTGAACAAAAGGGGCGATGTATTTTACTTTATTAGTCTGCAAATGGCCGATAAAATGCCATTCAATGTCTTTTGGCAATTGCTCGTATTTAGCAACCATTTCCTGCACTTTGTTTTCACCAAATGCCCTTTGCCCCTTGTTGTAAAGTTCAAGAATGGCCCAAGCTGGTTTAGTTTTGGAAACAGCGACGAGTTTTGCAGGTGTTGTTTTCAGTTGCTGTCGTATAGATTTGAACATATCCATATTAGAGTTTGGGGCAATATAGATGCTTCTAACTTGGTTTAAAGTTACTTATACTGCCTTTTTGTCACATCCAAAACCGACTAAATCTGTCATATTTCCATCTTTCGGTCAGTAAAAGGAACAAAAAAGCATTAAACCTGCTGGCATGTTCATTGATCTCCTGCTTGTCGAAACCTAATTTTGAAAATAAAATCCAAAAACAATATTTAAATTATGGGTAAAATAATAGGAATAGACCTAGGAACAACTAACTCATGTGTGGCAGTAATGGAAGGAAACGAGCCAGTCGTAATTGCCAATGAAGAAGGTAGGAGAACGACCCCTTCAATCGTTGCTTTTTTGGACAATGGCGAACGCAAAGTGGGTGACCCTGCAAAAAGACAAGCAATCACCAATCCACAACGGACCGTTTCTTCAATCAAGCGATACATGGGTCAACGCTTTTCCGAAGTAGGCAGTGAAATACAGCACTCAGCCTATAAAGTAGTGAAAGGTGACAACGACACTGTCCGTGTCGACATTGATGGAAGACTTTACACTCCTCAAGAAATCTCTGCAATGGTTTTACAGAAAATGAAGAAAACGGCAGAGGATTTTCTTGGACAAGAAGTAGAAGAAGCGGTTATCACTGTACCAGCTTATTTCAATGACTCACAACGCCAAGCGACCAAAGAAGCTGGTGAAGTTGCTGGTTTGAAAGTTAGAAGAATCATCAACGAACCTACAGCTGCTGCTTTAGCATACGGTCTTGACAAGCGTGACAAAGACGTTACGATCGCAGTATATGATTTGGGTGGGGGGACTTTTGATATTTCCATCCTTGAATTAGGGGATGGTGTTTTTGAAGTAAAATCTACCAATGGTGACACTCACCTTGGTGGTGACGACTTCGACCGGAAGATCATCAATTGGATGGCCGATGAATTCAAGAGCAATGAAAATATTGATTTGCGCAAAGACCCAATGGCATTGCAACGCCTAAAGGAAGCAGCAGAAAAAGCTAAGATAGAGTTGTCTTCCTCAACCGAAACAGAGATCAATTTGCCATATATTACTGCTGTTGATGGTGTCCCAAAACACTTAGTGTTAAAACTGAGCCGTGCGAAATTCGAGCAATTGGCCGATGATCTGGTCAAGCGTTCCATCGAGCCTTGCCGTCAAGCATTGAAAGATGCTGGCATGACTATCAATGACATTGATGAGGTGATCTTGGTTGGAGGATCGACCCGGATTCCACGTATTCAACAGGCGGTAGAGGAGTTTTTTGGTAAAAAGCCAAATAAAGGTGTTAATCCTGATGAAGTGGTTGCCATTGGTGCAGGTATTCAAGGTGGTGTATTGACTGGTGAAACCAAGGACGTATTGTTGCTTGACGTAACCCCACTATCCATGGGTATCGAAACTATGGGTGGTGTTTATGATGTGGTGATCGAAGCCAATACAACCATTCCGACTAAGAAGTCTAAGACTTATTCAACAGCCGCCGATAACCAGCCTTCTGTCGAAATCCATATCCTTCAAGGTGAACGACCAATGGCTCGTGACAACAGGACTGTAGGTCGTTTTATCCTTGGTGATATTCCGCCAGCTCCAAGAGGTGTACCTCAAATTGAAGTATCATTCGACATGGATGCAAATGGTATCCTTAGCGTTTCAGCGGTTGATAAAGGTACTGGCAAGCAACAAAGCATTCGGATCGAAGCCTCAACTGGACTTTCTAAGGAGGAAATCGAAAGGATGAAATCAGAAGCGGAAGCCAATGCTGATGCAGACCGTCAGGCTCGTGAGAAAGTAGACAAATTGAATGCTGCCGATTCACTTATTTTCCAAACAGAAAAACAATTGAAAGAATTTGGGGATAAGGTGCCAGCTGAGAAGAAAGCACCAATTGAAGAGGCAGTTTCAGAATTAAAAGAAGCGCACAAGTCTGAGGATTTGGGCAGGATTGAAAGCGCAACAACAAAACTGAACGCAGCTTGGCAAGCAGCCAGCCAAGAAATGTATCAAGCTTCACAACAAGCACAGTCTGCAAATGGTGGTGCAGAAAGCTCTGACCCTAGTGCTGATGCTGGCTCTGCCGGATCAAGTGGTACAGAAGACGTTACAGATGTTGAATATGAAGAAGTTGACAACAAATAGTAAAGTGGATTGAAGGCCAATCGGCGATAAACGATTCCTTTATTATTGTATAAAATATAAATGGCATTCCGATTTGGGATGCCATTTTCTTTTGGGAGCAAAGTTCCCAATAATTTAAACTGTTACTACTTTTCAATTTTTTGGCATTGTTATTGGATCTGTTAGGTTAAGTAAGTTTTGGTTAAAAATTGTAAGATTTGTCAAAATCGCCCGAATTTCATTCGGGCATTTTATTTTTATAGCCTTTAGTAAAAGTCAAATAAATCCAATAAAAAAGGGGACGAGCAATTGCTCGTCCCCTTTTTTATTGGATACTATAAGTATTTCTCTGTTAAGAATTACTTACTCTCTTGACCACATCCGAAAACGCTTTTGGATGGTTCATCGCTAAATCTGCTAAAACTTTGCGATTAAGATCAATGCCGTTAGTGCTTAAAGCATGCATCAATTTTGAGTAAGTTGTTCCATTAATACGGGCTCCCGCATTGATCCTGGCAATCCAAAGACGGCGATAGGCCCTCTTCTTCAATTTTCTACCAACATAAGCAAAGGCTCTTGCCCGATCAACGGCGTTTTTGGCAACCGTCCAAACATTTTTTCTTGCGCCAAAAAATCCTCTGGCTGCTTTGAGGACTTTCTTGCGTCGTTTTCTTGACGCAACTGAATTTACAGAACGAGGCATAATATGCGTTTTTTAGTGCAGTACAGAGAATCGATTTTTACCGATTACTTTTTTCCTGTACTCTCGTTAAAAATAAGGTTTAATTATCCTTTAGCAAGCAGTCGCTTTACGCGTGGCTCATCTGCAGGACTAACAAGTGCTGAATCTCTGAGGGCCAATTTGGCTTTTTCGCTTTTGCGGCGCATCATGTGAGAAGTATAGGCTTGAAAGCGTTTTACTTTTCCTGTTGCGGTAAGCTTGAACCGTTTTTTGGCCCCAGAATGGGTTTTCATCTTAGGCATAATAAACTGTTTTTTTTAAGAGGCGCAAATGTATATAACTATACATACATGTTCAACTCTTACGAAAAAAGAAATGCAAATTATTCAAATAGTTGAATAATTTGCATTCAAAATTTTATTGTTAAGCTCTTTTATTGAATAGCACTAGGCTCTTTCTTTTTCTTTTTGCCTGGTACCATGATAACAATCATTCTTTTCCCTTCCATCTTTGGGGGATTCTCAGGTGCACCAAACTCCTCCAATTCTTCCACAAACCTTTTTAGTAAATCCCTGCCTCTATCCTTGAAAACGATGGAACGACCATAAAAATGAACATAGGCTTTTACTTTATTACCTTCTTCTAAAAACCCTTTGGCGTGACGGGTTTTGAATTCGAAGTCATGATCATCGGTATTCGGACCGAACCGAATCTCTTTCAAAACAGTCTTAACTGCTTTTGCTTTGAGCTCTTTTTCCTTTCGCTTCTTTTCGTAAAGGAATTTTTTGTAATCAGTGAGCTTACAAACCGGGGGTTTAGCATTAGGGGAAATTTCGACAAGATCAAGATTAACCTTATCTGTCCAAGAGACTACTTTCCTCGTAGGGAAAACTGTTCCTGACTCAATTTTTTCACCAATTTTTTCGCTAATTTCTTCTAGATTATCACCGACTAAACGGATTTCAGGCACTCTAATCTGTTCGTTGATACGGAAGAAAGGGCCTGTTTCCCTGCGGCTGTTGTTACGACGGAATCTACCTTTTCCCAAATGACAATTTTGTTTAAGTTAAAAATTACGATTAGTTGACAATAACAAAACAAGTTTTACTGCTGCCAGCTAATTTTTCAAATATCTAAATAATTAATTAAGTATCTAACTATAACCAAACGAAAAAGGTTTTTCTAGGCTATAATTAACAAAAATCGGCCAATGCTCAATAATTTGTTTAAAAAGCATTGACCGAATTTATTTTAATTTACTGATAATAGGCCAAAATACTATGCATCAGTTTTGACGGCCTTAGCAATTTTTATTACTAATCCATCTTTAGTTTTGTTCATTGCAGCTTGCAAATGAGTACCTTCTTGCGGGTTCTCATTAAGCAAAAATTCCGCAAGAGGATCTTCAATATATTTTTGAATTGCACGATTTAATGGACGAGCACCAAACTGAGGGTCAAAACCTTTTTCTGCAACAAAATTCTTGGCATCCTCAGTCAATTCCAACACGTACCCCAAACCTTCTAACCGCTTGAAAACATCTTTCAAGGTAATGTCTATGATTTGGAAAATCTCCTCTTTTTCCAGACTGTTGAAAATGACAACATCATCAATCCTATTCAAAAATTCTGGGGCAAAAGTTTTTTTCAATGCATCCCTGATAACCCCCTTAGCGCTTTCTTCAGCTTGATCTTTTCTTGCTTTTGTTGCAAACCCTACTCCCTGCCCAAAATCTTTTAGATGTCGGGCACCAATATTGGAAGTCATTATAATAAGGGTATTCTTGAAATCAACTTTTCTTCCAAGGCTGTCAGTCAATTGCCCATCATCTAATACCTGAAGCAAGATATTGTAGACGTCTGGATGAGCTTTTTCAATTTCATCCAACAACACAACTGAGTAAGGTTTTCGCCTGACCCTTTCTGTTAATTGTCCTCCTTCCTCATAACCCACATATCCTGGAGGTGCTCCAATTAACCGACTTATAGAGAACTTTTCCATGTACTCACTCATGTCAATCCTAATCAAAGAATCCTCAGAATCGAACATATAGCGAGCTAGAGATTTTGCTAATTCTGTTTTTCCCACCCCTGTTGGGCCAAGAAAAATAAAGGAACCTATTGGTCGATTCGGATCTTTTAAACCTACTCTGTTACGTTGAATCGCTTTAACAATTTTCTTAACTGCTTCGTCCTGACCAATGATCATTTTCTTAATATCATCGGCCATGTGAACAAGTTTCTTGCTCTCGCTTTGAGCAACCCGTTTTACAGGTATTCCGGTCATCATAGAAACGACTTCGGCTATATCTTCGTCACCTACAGGATAACGTTTGGTTTTGCTTTCTTCTTCCCATTGCATTTTAGCAAAATCCAGTTGACGGAGTAATTTGCTCTCTTCGTCCCTCAAATCAGCTGCACGCTCATATTGTTGATTCTTTACAGCCTGATTTTTCAATTCTTTTATTTCTTCTATCTTTTTTTCAAACTCTTCAATATGACGTGGTACATGGATATTTTTTAAATGTACTCTCGCCCCAACTTCATCCAGTACATCAATTGCTTTATCAGGCAAGAAACGGTCACTCATGTAGCGATCACTTAATTGGACGCAAGCTTTGATAGCTTCATCTGAATACACAACATGGTGGAAGTCTTCATATTTTTCTTTGATGTTGTTCAGAATATGTACAGCCTCCTCTGGACTTGGTGGATCGACCATTACCCTTTGGAAACGTCGGTCAAGTGCGCCATCTTTTTCAATATATTGACGATATTCGTCCAATGTTGAGGCACCAATACATTGAAGTTCACCCCTTGCTAAAGCAGGTTTGAAAATATTGGAAGCATCCAAAGACCCTGTTGCCCCTCCTGCTCCAACGATGGTATGTATCTCATCAATAAACAGAATTACCTCTCTCGTTTTTTCCAGTTCGTTCATTATTGCCTTCATCCGCTCCTCAAACTGGCCACGATACTTCGTCCCTGCAACAAGTGCAGCCAGATCAAGCATTACAATCCTTCTGTTAAATAGCGTCCGAGGAACCTTTCGCTGATGAATCCTCAGTGCAAGCCCCTCTACGATGGCTGTTTTACCAACTCCAGGTTCCCCTATCAAAATTGGGTTGTTTTTCTTCCGTCGACTTAAAATCTGAGAGACTCTTTCTATTTCTTTTTCACGTCCAATAATCGGATCTAATTTTCCTTCCTCAGCTAGCTTTGTCACGTCCCTTCCAAAATTGTCTAGAACAGGTGTGCGTGATTTCTGTTGACCTTTTCTTTGCTGAGATTGTTGGTATCGAAGACTATCTTCTTCTTCAAAAGAATCTTCTTCTCCTCCTGGGGCTTGGGCGTAAGGCTCAATACCTGAAGAAAAGTTCTGGTCATGTCGGACATATTCCAGTTCAGCTTTATAAATTTCATAATCAATATCGAATTGATTTAGAATTCTGCAAGCAGGGTTGTCCTTGTGTTTCAACATGGAAAGCAATAAATGCTCAGGTGATATTTCTTCGTTCTTTAAAGATTTCGCTTCCAAAAAAGTTACTTTCAATACCTTTTCTGCCTGCTTGTTGAGCGGAAGGTTTCCCACATGAATTGTTGAGTGGGCAGCCGGCTTACGTGGTACATTTTCCTCAACCACTTGCCGAAGCTCCACGTGATCGACATCAAGAGAATCAAGCACTCTCATGGCTAGGCTGTCGGGCTCTCTCATCAAGCCAAGAAGCAAATGTTCAGTTCCGATAAAATCCTGTCCAAGACGGATTGCCTCATCCCTGCTCACAGAAATAATTTTTTTCACCTTTGGAGAAAATTTTTTGTCGTTCATCATAATTGGACAATCACTATTATTTGGGTTGTTATTTGGATTAAGAGCAATGTTAAGATGAATTGAAGAAGAAATCAAATAGCGAGTTAAAAAAGTTTTAATCATTTGCAAATTTACGAATTCCACAAAATATTCTTCTTGACTTCCACCCTACCCTTTTCTAATTATTTTGGATAAAAACAATGCCAGTATTCATATAACACTATCCTTTATTGAGTTTGCAAAGTGCATTGTAAATAACATTTTCAAATTGGTTATGTTTATCTCACAAGCCTATTCAATAAACTTCACTACCTATCTGTCAATATGCATGAATCCAACTGAGGATAAATTGAAATATTTCAAATAGTTTATATTAACTTAGCGCCTCTGATAAACCATTCTAATTCAACTTCCCCAAAACAATTAAAGAACTACTCAACCAGCAAAGAATTTATGAAGTATTCAATTGATAAAAAAGAAAATTACGCAGTAATGGAGCTGCATGAAGAAAACCTTAATTCTTTTGTAGCTCCCGACTTAAAATCTGAACTTGTTATCCTTTCAAACGAAGGTATTGCTAATCTCATTTTAGATCTTACAAAAGTTAAGTACGTTGACTCTTCTGGTCTTAGTGCAATACTTACCGCTAATCGTTTATGGAAATCACTGGGCACATTTGTCCTAACTGGCATTGAGCATGACCCTGTCCGTAAATTAATCGAAATATCCAGACTCGATTCTGTGTTGACAATTGTACCTACAGTTGCAGAATCAATTGATTTTGTTATCATGGATGCTTTAGAGAAAGACCTGAAAGCAGAACGTTAATATCAATATTGGATTTTGCACTAACCATACTCGGTGTCAATGCAGCTACTCCTGCCCACGGTCGCTACCCAACCAGCCAATATTTGCAAATCCATAATCACCATTTTCTAATTGATTGTGGGGAAGGCACTCAAATGCGGCTAAGCGATTTCGGCCTATCACGAGGCAAAATCAACCATATTTTCATCAGCCATCTTCACGGTGACCACATTTTTGGGTTACCGGGTCTTTTGTTTTCATTTGCCCTAAACGACCGATCCAACCCGCTACACATATATTCTCCAAATGGTCTCGAAGAAATGGTTATGGCCCAATTGATGCCGGGTGGGGAAATGCCGTTCCCTCTGATTTTCCATAGTTTCTCAACAGATACCAGCTCCCAAATTTTTGAAAATGGTGAACTGACCGTACACACCATTCCTTTGCGCCACCGTATTCCTACATGCGGTTTTCTTTTCTCTGAAAAACCGTTTCAAAAAAACATTAATCCAGAGAAAATTAAAAAGTACGGCCTGACCGTCCCTCAGATTATTTTGGCAAAAAACGGCAATGACGTTGAGTTAGCGAATGGTACAACAATAAAAAACCATGACCTTACTTACCCTCCTTTCAAACCTCGATCTTACGCATTTGCCTCAGATACAATGTACCATGAAGCAATGATACCGATCATTATGGGAGTTGATCTGCTTTACCATGAGACTACTTTTTGCAATGATGCCGAAGAACGTGCGACAGCAACTATGCATTCCACTGCTGAACAAGCGGCCATGATTGCAAAAATGGCTAATGCTGGCACTTTGGTTACAGGCCATTATTCCTCTCGGTACATTGAGATAGATATTTTCCTGAATGAGGCTACAGCTATTTTTCCAAATACTGTTTTAGGGAAAGAAGGGAATAAATATGTGGTTGAAAGAAAAAGGGAGATAGATGACGTAAAATAAACAAGTGCAAGCTCCATATTGAACTTGCACTTGAAGTTATATTAACCTAAAAATATTCTTAACTAAGCTTACCCATATCACGGATCAAAATAGTATTTCGGTTGAAATAGATAAGATTGTCTTTTCTTAAATCATTTAAAACTGAGGTGACAGTTTGCCGCGAGGTCCCTGTGAGGTTGGCAATATCTTGCTGGGTCAGACAATGTTTAAACAACATTTCATAACCTACTCTTCGTCCTCGTTTTACTGCAGAATCCTTTAAGAAATCTATAATCCTTTCTCTCGCATCCTTAAAGATCAGCGATTCCAATTTTTGTTCAACGTTTAACAATCGCTTGCCAACCATATTCAATATTTTGAGGCATAGGCTGTGGTTGGTTCGCATAAGGTCTTGAAATGCTTTAACCGAAATGGTGCAGAACACAACGTCTTTGTTCAAAGCCACAGCGGATTCATGTCGGTGCATTTCACCAACCAATCCCAACTCTCCAAACATGGACACTGGGTGGATGACGGTTTTAATGACTTCCCGCCCATCATTTGAAATAGTACATGTCTTGACTGTTCCATTTAACAAGAAAAAAATTGATTCTGAGGGGTCACCCATTTCAAAAAGGCTGCAGAATTTGGAAGTTTTTTGGATGTCGATGACTGCACCAAGATTAGTAAAGTACTCATTGGATAATCCTTCAAAAAGAGGGAAGTTTCGAAGAAGTTCGATCGCTGTTGATGATTTCATAAGCAAAAAATTTGTTTTGGATAGATTACCGTTTCAGACCTTTACTCTGCAAAACTGTACAATGATCAACAAAAAAAAATGTACAAATGAAGTCATTTGTACATTTTTAGTTACTCTTAATAATTTTATAAAATATTGAATTACAATTTTTTATAAAAATTAAAATAGAATTCCTACCCTATAATTTTAATCCCAGATGTATATTTTATTCTCCTGATAATTAATGGCAACAGTATGCTGCTGGAAAAAAGGAAATCCAAGAAGTCCATCAAAATCATGATCAAATTGCCCCCTAAGCCCATCTAAATCCAAAAACAAGAATTTCATAGCTGACATGCTATGCCCTTCAATTTTAGTTGAATCTAACATCGCAGCTACTACTTCCTGTTCATCTTTGTCGAGCCCAACCACTTTCTCTTTGTTTTTATCTGTGAGAAATGATTTGTTCAATGATTTAAAAAACGAACGATCGAGTAGGTTTACTTCAGCACCACTATCAAGTCCCAAAAAAGCACTTTTGTTTCCTACTTGCACTTCCATCATAGGAATGTGCCCGTTCATTTTAAATGGAACTTCTATGGTCGGTGATTCCTTCCTGAATTCGGCAGCGTTATTTCCATCATATATTTTGACGAGCTCATTTGGATAATCAAATAGCACTTCATAGTGCTCTAAAATTTCATATCCAATCAAGCCTGCCAATTGACGGCCAGTTGCTTTTTCCAAATGGCTTATGTCAATAGTAAATCCTTTTAGCTCATCCTTTTCAACGATGCCCCATTTAAAATGGTTAATGTTGATTTCACCAATAGCCAAAGCACCACCTACGCCCGTTGCAGAGTAATCACTCCCCCCTTCATGCTCAGTAGAATTTATAACAATACCAGGCGATCCAGTATCCAAAATGAAATTACCGAGTACTCCATTGATGCTGGCCTTGACGACAATCATACCATTGATAAGCTCAAATGGAGCAATAGATACAGCCTTACCACCTGTTGCTGCAACAGAAACAGAACTTTTATTAGCATGAAATATGGCAACGTTGTTTTGAGAGAAAAGTAGATGTGAGGAGAAAAGCAACACAATTATCAAACCTTTCATAACCGTCTCCTTTTGTAAGGGCTGAGGGCCGGCTGGGTTAGAGTAATCTTATCGTCGGCGAGCAGCCCTGATGTCTTGAAATAATTTTGTAGGATTTTTCATTATTCTATTAATGATTAAAATCGAAAAGTAAAGATACGTGCGAATTAACATTGAAGTCAAGTTTTGTTTACATTAATTTAACACAAGGCAAAAACTTAACATTGACATCTAAATATTTCACCTGTTCTGTCATCAAGATTTTTGATAAAAAAAACTATTCAGCTTATCAACGCTTTCTTTCCCGATCTTCTAAAACCCTAAGAACATCGTTAAGCTGAAATCCTTTGGCCCTTAGCAAAACGAGATAATGAAATAACAAGTCAGCCGCCTCTCCTAAAAAAAGCTTATCGTTCTCATCCTTGCTTTCGATCACCAGTTCCACCGCTTCTTCTCCAACTTTCTGTGCTATTTTGTTGATGCCCTTTTCTGCTAACTTGCTGACATAAGATGACTCTGAAGGATTTTCAAAACGATCTTGAATAGTCCTTTCCAATCGATCCAATAAGCCCGGCTGATTTATTTCATCAAAACAAGTATCGCTTCCAGTGTGGCAAACAGGACCATTTGGGGTAACTTTAATTAACAAGGTATCACCATCGCAGTCTGCCGATATACTTTTTACATCTAAGAAATGACCAGAAGTCTCGCCTTTTGTCCACAACCGTTTTTTGCTCCGGCTGAAAAATGTTACCCGTTTGTCCTTTACCGTTTTTTGAAATGCTTTTTCATCCATAAAACCCAACATCAGAACTTTTAAAGTATAAGCATCTTGGATAATGGTTGGGATGAGCCCATCAGCATATTTATTAAAATCAAGCATATAATATTATTTAAATGAAGGATGAAGTTTTGTGGAGTTTTTTCCTCAAAACCTTATTGCAATACCCTGTTCAACAAGAAAGGTTTTTAATTCAGGGAGAGGTATTTCACCAAAATGAAAAATACTCGCAGCGAGTGCAGCATCTGCTTTCCCTTCTCGAAACACTTCTGTAAAATGTTCTTTTTTGCCAGCTCCACCAGAGGCAATAACCGGTATATTAACCGTCTCAGAAATGTCTTTTGTCAAATCAATGGCAAAGCCATTTTTGCTTCCATCATGGTTCATGGAGGTAAGAAGTATTTCACCAGCCCCCCGCTGTTCAACCTCAACTGCCCAATCCACTGCTTTCTTTTCAGTCTTCAATCGTCCGCCGTTCAAATAGACCCAACAGTCGTCTGCTTCTTTTTTTGCATCTATGGCAACCATTATGCATTGACTGCCAAATTCTTTCGACAAGTCATTAATTAGCTGAGGACAACGAACAGCGGCTGAATTAATAGAAATTTTATCCGCACCCGCTGCCAGCAACTCTGACACGTCTTTAATTGAGTCGATACCTCCTCCAACGGTGAAAGGGATATTTACAACTTTGGCTATTTCCTTCACCAACTTTGTCAGCGTTTTCCGGCGCTCATTAGTAGCCGTGATATCAAGAAAAACCAATTCATCAGCACCTTCTTGGGCATAACGGGCACCCAACTCTACTGGATCTCCTGCATCTCTGAGATTAATAAAATTAACTCCTTTTACGGTTCGGCCATCCTTAATATCGAGACACGGGATTATTCTTTTTGCAAGCATATTAATTGTTGTAGTTTTCTATTTGGCTAATAATTAAATCAGCCACTTCGAAACGTTAGGTAAATCTTCATAAATTGCTTTGCCAACAATAGCTCCCGCACAGCCAATCCTATTTAATTCTGCTAATTGTTTCGGATGACTTATCCCGCCACTGGCAATTAAATTTATTTTTGGGAAATTAATTCTGATCTTTTTATAAAGCTCAATAGAAGGCCCACTCATCATTCCGTCCTTGCCAATATCGGTGCAAAATATTTGAGTGACACCGTGCAACGCCATCTCCGACAGAAAAGTAAAAAGGTTGATTTCCGTTTGTTCGAGCCAGCCTGAAACGGCCAATTTCTCTTCTCGAACATCGACACCAAGAATTATTTTTTTCGAACCATATTTTTTTAACCAATCAAAAAAAAGTGTTTTATTTTTAACAGCTACACTTCCAATGGCAACCAATGAAGCCCCTTTATCAAAAGCAGTTGCAATATCTTTATCCGTTTTTATTCCGCCACTAAAATCAATAAGTAAGGAAGTGTTGCCAGCCACTTTTTCCAATATATCGAAGTGTTTTGGAGAACCAGCTTTTGCCCCATCCAAGTCAACCATGTGCAACCTATCAAACCCAGCCTTTTCAAATAATTTAGCTATTTGCACTGGGTCAGAGGAATAATTAGTTTGTTGTAAAAAATCCCCACCTCTTAGCCGCACACATTGACCACCCAATAAATCCATAGCGGGTATTACCTGTATTTTTTTCATAATTTAAATTCAATAAAATTTTTCAATAATTGCTCCCCAACTCCAGCGCTTTTCTCTGGATGAAATTGTACCCCAAAAAAATTCTTCCACTGCGCACCACTGCTAAATAATTGTCCATATTCGGTACGAGCTATAGTATTATTACACAGCTCCATAGCATAAGAATGTACGAAATAAAAATAGGAATCGGGCTCTATTTTTTTAAACAAACCCAGACCACTATGAGCAACAGTATTCCAACCAATATGAGGCACTTTTAATCGTTCATTCTCTGCTAATTTATTGGATATTTTTTTTATGGAAGCTGGAATTATATTTAAACAAGGTGTATCATTTTCTTCTGAATGAACTCCCAATAATTGCATGCCAAGGCAGATACCTAAAACAGGCTGTTCCAATGATTTGATCACCAAATCCAATTTTCTTTCTTTTAAATAATTCATGGCAGTGCTTGCCTCTCCAACTCCAGGAAAAACAACCCGGTCTGCCGATTTTATTTCTTTAGGATCATCTGTTAATTCGGCTTTATATCCGATCCGTTCCAACGCATTCAATACTGATTGGATATTTCCAGCATTATATTTAATGATTACTATTTTCATAAATTTAAAATAAACAAGTTCATGAATTATTTATTCTTATTTTGTCACAACACCCCTTTAGTGCTTGGTAATTGATCCCCCGTTTTAATTTTGGCCATTTTGACTGCTCTAGCAAAAGCTTTAAAAATCGCCTCTACCTTATGGTGTTCATTTTCCCCCTCAGCTTTTATATTTAAATTAACTTTGGCAGTGTCGCTTAAAGATTTAAAAAAATGAAAAAACATTTCTGTTGGCATGCCACCAATTTTTTCCCTTTTAAATTCAGCTGCCCAAACAATCCAAGGGCGACCACCAAAATCAATGGCCACTTGAACCAAGCAATCATCCATCGGCAGACAATACCCATATCGTTCAATACCTTTTTTATTACCAATGGCGATTAAAAAGGCTTCCCCCAAAGCAAGGCCAGTGTCTTCGATCGTATGGTGCTCATCGATATGCAGATCTCCATTAACTTGTATTAATAAATCCAATTCTCCATGACGGGCTATCTGTTCCAACATGTGATCAAAAAATCCAAGGCCTGTATTTATTTTTGCCATGCCTTTTCCATCCAGGTTTAATTCAATTTTTATTTTAGTTTCTTTGGTATTCCTGACCACTTTGGCAATTCTTTTTGGCTTTAAATACTCATATATTTCGTCCCAATTTTCGGCATATATTTCTGCATGTTTTTCGTAATCACCCAATGGAAAAAGACCCGTAATTCCGATGCCCTTTGCACCAAGGTTCAAAGCCAACTGCATATCCGACCAACGGTCGCCAATTACATAACTATTGGCAAGGTCATAACCACCCTTTAAATACTGGGCAAGTAAGGCAGTGCCTGGTTTTCGGGTGGGCTGTTTTTCATGTTCAAACGTTTTATCAACGAAAATTGCATCAAACACAACCCCTTCATTTTCAAATATTTGAAGCATTTTATTTTGAACGGAATCAAAATTTTCTTGTGGGTAAGCTGCCGTCCCCAACCCATCTTGGTTCGTAATCATTACCAATTCATAATCCATTTCTGTAACGATTTTGCGCAGATTTCGGATAACGCCTGGAAGGAATTCCATTTGCTCTAAATTGTCCACCTGATAGGTTTCTGGTGGCTCTTTAATGAGGACTCCATCCCGGTCAATAAAAAGTACTTTTTTCATAACGTAAGGTAAATCGGATACCTACCCAAAGTGATTTATTTTTTCTTTAGGAATTAAATACCCGAATTAATTATATTTCATCAATGCGTTAATTAATAAATCATTTTCCGCTTTAGTCCCAATAGTGATCCTCAAACAATCTCCACAAAGCGGCTCATTAGATCGGTCACGAACAATGATATTATTTACTTTTAAATAATTAAATATAGCATCGCTGTTTTTCATTTTAACTAACAAAAAATTGGCATCGCTTGGATATACCTTTTTGACAATATCTAATTTCATCAGCTCAAATTCAATTCTATTTTTTTCATCACGATTAACATAAAACTGATCTGCCGCTTTCAGTCCTTCATCCAAACATTTCAATACAGATTGCTGGGTCAACAAATTAATATTATATGGAAATTTGACACTGTTAAAATAATGGATAATCTCTTTCGAAGCATAAGCCATTCCCAATCGAACACCTGCCAAAGCCCATGCTTTTGAAAAAGTTTGCAAGACAACTAAATTTTTAAATTCGGATAAACGTTGACTCCAGGAATCGGATTCCGCATAATCAATATATGCCTCATCAACTACAATGATGCCGGGAAAATGATGGATTAAATAATTCATTTTAATTTTATCTAAAAGATTTCCAGTAGGGTTATTTGGAGAGCACAAAAAAAGTATTTTCGTATTTGCAGAAACGGCGTTTAATATTGCTTCAGGCCGCAAGTCATAATTTTCATCCAACAATACTTCCTTAATCGGTGTATTATGGATGTTCGCCTGTACTTTATACATCCCATAAGTTGGTGGGCAGATAATTATTTCATCCCTTCCCGGTTCACAAAAAATACGAAGCAATAAATCTATCGCTTCATCACTGCCATTTCCTAAAAAAATGTTTTCCTCCGAAATGTTTTTTATTTTTCCAATCTTCTTTTTTAATTCCTTTTGCAATGGATCAGGATAGCGATTTAATTTCTCCCCAAATAATTCCAAGCCGTTTTCATTGGCATCCAATAAAATGGCATCATCACCGCTGAATAAACTCCGGGCAGAAGTGTATGGTTTTAATCGCTTAATGTTTTCCCTAACAAGATTTTGAACCTCCATTATTTATTAAAATTTAGAATTCATTTGCTAAATACCGTGTAATTTAAATTTGCTTTAATTTTTCCCCTACAAGTGGGCCGGTCGATTCATCTCACCTTGAGGCATGAGACTGCTCGGCCCAACGGGATTTTAAGGAGCACCCCGAAGCAAGTTCGGGGCACGCTGTCCGGGCGTTGCCAAAAGAGCGACTTTTCCTACTACGCAATTTTTAAACATACTTAAATTACACAGTACTAAAATACCCGGCCATTAATTCAACCTTAATTCTACTGCCCGTGCATGTGCATTTAATTGCTCTGCTTTAGCCATTGCAATAATTGTCGGGCCGAGGGATTGCAGGCCTTGTTTGGTTATTTTCTGGAAAGTAATTTTCTTTAAAAAACTATCTAAAGAGACTCCACTATAACTTCGGGCAAAACCGCTCGTGGGCAAAGTATGGTTGGTACCGGAGGCATAGTCACCCGCACTTTCGGGTGTATAATTTCCTAAAAATACAGAGCCAGAATTATTGACTTCTATTGCTAATTTTTCAGCATTTTCACAAGCCAGAATTAAATGCTCAGGTGCATATTCATTAATAGCATTAATTATTTCTTTTTCATTTTTCAATAAAATAAAAACACTGTGAGAGAGCGCCCCTTGTAGCATTTTTTGCCGGGGTAAATCAACCAATTGCTTTTCGATTTCCATTTTTACCACCTCCAATATTTTTTCTGAAGTGGTGAGAAAAACAACCTGCGAATCCACATCGTGTTCGGCCTGCGAGAGCAAGTCTGAAGCAACAAACGCAGGCACCGAACTTTCATCGGCGAATACCAATAATTCGGAAGGCCCCGCTGGCATATCAATGGCTACCCCGAACTGTTGAACCAACATTTTTGCAGCAGTGACATAGCGGTTACCAGGCCCAAAAATTTTGTACACTTGTGGAACACTTTCCGTCCCGACCGCCATGGCAGCAATGGCTTGGGCGCCACCTATTTTGAAAATTTTTGAAACGCCGGCCACCTTTGCTGCAAATAAGATAGCAGGGTTGATGCTTCCGCCCTCACTTGGCGGCGTGCACAATATAATCTCCTGACAACCAGCAATTTTGGCAGGAATTGCCAGCATCAAAACGGTTGAAAAAAGAGGCGCCGTCCCACCTGGGATGTACAAACCCACCCTTTCTATGGGCACAGATTTTCGCCAACAGCGCACGCCCGGCATAGTCTCTAAAGGCTGGAAATCCTCCCGTTGGGCGCTGTGAAAACGCTCAATATTTGAAGCCGCCGTTCGAATCGCATCTTGTAATATTTGAGGTACTTGAGCATCCGCAGATTCCAGCTCTTTTTCAGTTACTGCAAGATTTTCCAAAAGAACTTTATCAAATTTTTTAGTCAATTCTTTCAATGCTGCATCGCCTTCATTTTTAACTTTTTGTAAAACTTGTATGACTACTGAAGATAGATCTTCTTGGTCTATAATAGGCCGCTGCAACAACGCTGTTAATTCTTTTGATGACGGATATTTTGCTATTTTCATAATTATAAAAGACGTTTTATTTTGGTTAAAATAGATTTTTAAAACAGTATTTAAACTTCCTTCATCAGCCTTTTTTATAAAATCATTTTTTCAATTGGTACCACAAGAATTCCTTGAGCACCATGGCTTTTTAAATCTTGAATTATATCCCAAAATTTATCTTCTTGCACTACGGAATGAACACTGCTCCATCCGGTTTCTGACAAAGGCATAACTGTTGGGCTTTTCATGCCGGGCAATATTTCGATAATTTCCGACAGCTTATCGTTCGGTGCATTGAGCAGGATATATTTATTATTACGAGAACGCTGAACCGCACGTATCCTGAATAATAATTGTTCGAGCAACTGCCGTTTTGGAAAATCTAAATTTTGCGTTGCGATCAATACTGCCTCCGATCTCAATATTATTTCCACTTCTTTTAAACCATTTGACATTAAAGTACTGCCCGTACTGACAAGGTCACAGATATAGTCCGACAAACCGATGCCGGGGGCAATTTCTACCGACCCACTAATCTCATGTATTTCTGCCTCAACCTGATTTTTTTGCAAAAAACTTTGCAGGATATTGGGATAAGAAGTGGCGATTCTTGCACCGTGTAAATCCTTGATATTGTTATAGTTTCGACTTTTTGGCAAGGCTATGGAAAGACGGCATTTCCCAAAACCCAATGGCTCCTGAATGTCGACTTTTTTCTCTTTTTCAAACAACACATTTTCCCCAACGATACCAATGTCAGCGACACCATCCTCCACATATTGAGGAATATCATCGTCTCTCAAAAAATAAACTTCCAAGGGAAAATTAGTAGAAACACCCCGGAGTCGCCCGCCCCCGTTGTTAATTTTAATGCCGCATTCTTTTAGCAGTTGATAAGAATCGTCATGCAGTCTACCCTTTTTCTGGATGGCTAATCGAATTATGGATTTATCAGACATATTTTAGGAATGGTAAATATTTAGGAAATAAAAAAAAGGCTTGCCGTAAATCCGGCAAGCCTTTTTTTGTGAAGTGATTTTTAATAAAAAAAAACATCAACAACAAATTCGCACACCGGGGGTCGGAATGAAAAAATGATGATGATGGATATGAATGTTATTAAAAATCATTGATTAAAATTAGGCGACAAAGCTAAGTTCTTTTTTACCAAACATGCAAATACATTTTTTGTTGTTGACATTTTTATGACGAGTCTTTTAATGGTAGAGGAAGTTGAGAAAATTGAGGAGGTTGAGTTTTAAGGTTCGCTTTTCCCCTCCAATTTCCAGATTTTATTTTATTCCAACCTGCACTGAAAACGTTTTGAGCATAATCTAATTTCTCTAAACCCCATTCAATTCTGTGACCAAAATCACTTGTTAAAAAACGTTGATTGATTACCTTCGCCTCCAAACCCTACTATATTAAATTCCTCTTCCATTTTGCAAGTCAAACATAAATCGTCCCTTGCCTACCGCATTTTTCCTTTTCTCAACTGGTGGCATGAAGTCAATGCCTATACCATAAAAGCCGACATTATCGCTGGCCTTACAGGTGCAGTGATCGTGCTGCCACAAGGCGTGGCCTTTGCGATGATCGCTGGGCTGCCCCCAATTTATGGGCTGTACACGGCGATGGTGACGCCGATCATTGCAGCGTTGTTTGGGTCATCGAAGCATTTGGTATCCGGCCCGACCACGGCTATTTCTTTGGTGATTTTTGCTTCGATTGGTCAATTGGCAGAACCGGGCTCACCTGAATTTATCCAATATGTGCTGGCAGTGACCTTACTGACAGGGGTCATTCAATTTGCCTTTGGATTGGCCCGAATGGGTTCGCTGGTCAATTTTGTGTCGCAAGTCGTGGTGGTCGGATTTACCGCGGGCGCAGCTATCCTGATTATGTTCAGCCAGCTAAAACACCTGCTGGGGCTGAGAATAAAATCGGGGAAATCCCTTTTTAGTAGCTTAGAATTGATCGTAGAAAACCTCGGCCAAGTAAATTTTTATGCACTGGCCATTGGGTTAGGCGCTTTGTTGACGGCCATTTTGATCAACCGTTATGTCCCAAAAATCCCCAACTTATTAACCGCTTTAATTCTCAGCACAATCGCATCCTATCTGGTCGGCGGCGAATCGGTTGGCCTCCGCTTGGTCGGCGAAGTGCCCAATGCCATCCCTTCGTTTCACATCCCCGTTTTCGATTACGAAAGCCTGCCCCAATTATTGCAAACGGCGCTGGCCATTGCCATTTTGGGCCTAATGTCGGCACTGGCGATTGCCCGTTCGATTGCGCAGCAAGCAGGTCAGGAAATTGACAGCAACCAAGAATTTATCGGGCAAGGGCTCTCCAATATTGTTGGCGGTTTTTTCTCCTGTTACACGGGGGCCGGCTCGTTTACCCGCAGTGGCGTCAATTTTGACGCAGGGGCCAAAACACCGCTATCTGCCATTTTTGCTTCTATCCTGCTGTTCCTCATTCTGTTGTTGATTGCCCCTTTGATTGCCTATTTACCCATTGCTGGCATGGCCGGGATCATCATGCTGGTCGGGTACAACTTGATTGATTTCAAGTTTATGAAAACCGTAAAAAGGGCAAGTAATAAGCAGCTGATCGTATTGGTCGTAACGTTGTTGGCGACCTTATTTTTGGATTTGGAATATGCCGTTTTTATTGGCGTCATCACATCCCTTGTTTTTTATTTGCAACAAACTTCCACTCCCAATGTCGCCATCATGGCCCCCGACCCCGATCATCCAACCCGGCGGTTGACCTATTTAATCAGAAAAGCAGAACTCCAAGAATGCCCTCAGCTAAAAATAATCCGCATCGATGGGTCTATTTTTTTCGGTTCAGTAGCACATATTTCCTCAGAAATAAATAGGATTTCGGAAGAGGCAGGGCCTCAAACCAAGTTTTTGTTGATAGATGCAAAAGGGGTCAATTTCATTGATGTCGCAGGATGTGAATGGGTGCTGCAAGAGGCGCAAAAATGGGAAGAAAAAGGTGGTGGGCTTTATTTTACCGGGTTGAAAAGGATTTCCCAAGAAACGCTGATCCGCGGCGGATTTAAAAATCAGATCGGAGATGAGCATTTTTTCCATTCCAAAAAATTGGTCATAAATGCCATTTACCAAAAAATCGACCGCCACATTTGTGCGACCTGCACAAAGCGGATTTTTGAAGAGTGCAAGGAATGGGAAAAGTGATTTGAATTACGTTTTTTTAAAGCCCAAATCCAGAATATCTTAGCCCACTAGTATTTTCCCTAAATTTTTCTGATAAATCAAAACCCACCTTGCATGCGGCATCTACTTTTTGTTTACCTGCTCTTCTTGGCCTGTCCTCCCAAAAAGATCATTGGGGAAAAAATCGACACCCGGCCCAATGTCCTTGTCCTTTTCACCGACGACCAACGCTGGAACACCATTCATGCGTGGGGCAATGACGAAATCAAAACACCCAACTTGGATCGCTTGGCAGCTATGGGCACCAGCTTCACAAGGGCTCACGTATTGGGTGGAAATCACGGGGCTATTTGCGCTTTCAGCCGGGCTATGTTATTGACTGGCCGTCAATTTTGGAACATCCCTCCTTCTTTTGCCAATCCGACAACAGGCGAATGTCCCTTCCCGACGATGCCAGAAGTTTTTAAAGAAAATGGTTATAAAACCTATTTCACGGGCAAATGGCACAACCAACCACCCGAATTAGTGGCAGGTTTTGATGAAGGAAAAAATATCTTTCTCGGTGGCATGCATTTCCCCAAAGACGGTGGTCATTTCCATCCCCAACTCTATGATGAGTTGGATAAAACCGGGGTATTTCCCAAAGAAAACAAAAAGCAACGCAATGAATTTTCATCAAAATTATATGCCGATGCGACCATTGAATTCATTGAAAAACAACCAAGTACACAGCCGTTTTTTATTTACACTGCATTTACGTCCCCCCATGATCCACGTACCCCTCCACCTCCCTTCGACAAAATGTACGACCCGGATAAAATCACACTCCCTCCCAATTTCCAACCCGAACATCCCTTTGATTTAGGCATCCGAAATATGCGGGATGAAGAACTGCTACCCTACCCACGAACTGAAGCTGCCGTTCGTAAAGAAATTGCTTTGTACTACGGAATGATATCCGAAGTGGATGCCCAGATTGGGCGAATTTTGGATGCCTTGGAAGCTAAAGGGATCTTGAAAAACACCATCATCGTTTTTGCTGGCGATAATGGGTTGGCCGTTGGACAGCATGGACTTTTAGGCAAACAAAACCTGTATGACCACAGTGTCAGAGTGCCATTGATCATTGCCGGATCAGAAGTACCCAAGGGTAAAACGGCAACGACACTATGTTCCATTCATGATATTTTCCCGACTGTTGCTGAATTGGCTGGTTTCCAAAAACCCGCCACAGCAACAGGAATGAGCCTTACTCCCGCTTTTGAAATAAATAATATTTCCCTCCGAAAAGACATACTCTTATCCTATACTAAAACACAATTAGCTATTCGGACGGATGATGATTGGAAATTAATTAGGACCATTCATAACAACGACGTTTATTGGCAATTATTCAACCTTAAAAAAGACCCTTTTGAAAGCAATAATTTAGTGGATGATCGTACTTTATTCGAAAAATTTAAAGAATTAAAGGAAGGGGTTACCATGCTTGCAATGGAAGAAGAGCATCCACTTTTTACGCCTAATTTTACTATTCAATACCATGGATTCAATCAACCAACTCTCGTAAAATTCAATGAACCTGGATTAAATATGGGCATCAGATATACCACCGATGGTTCTGAGCCAACTCTAAATTCAAAAATGGCCAAAGGGGAAATTGAGGTTTTGGCAAAATCAATTTTAAAAGCACAAACGTATTATCAAGGAAAGCCTGTAAGCCCAATTGTTACTGAGGAAATTGGGGTGCCGAATAAATTTGCAAAATTAGTTTTAGACACAAAGCCATCCGAAAAATATGCTGGTAAGGGCCCTTTGACTTTGGCTGACGACCTTCGTGGAAGTGAGGATTTTCATGATGAAAAATGGCTCGGCTTTAATGGTGAAAATTGTATTATAGAAATCAACTTACCGGAAAAAAGAAATATCTCGAAAATAAAAATCGGCTATTTATCCAATCCCAATTCTTGGATTTTCCCACCAAAATTTGCGACAGTTATTTCTACCCAAAATGGGGAACATTTTTTAACAGAATGTGAATGGGGGACAACAGAATTGACCGCTTCTGAGGCATCGGCTTATATAGGTGAGGTAGAAATAAAATGCGATATAAAAAACACTAGGCGATTAAAAATAATTGTCGAAAATATCGGCGTTTGCCCGGATTGGCACGATGGAAAAGGTAAAAATGCTTGGTTGTTTTTGGATGAAGTTTGGGTTGAATAATTCTCCGAATCATTTGATTTATTACACTACTTATTTATGCAGAAATAAATTTCTTCAATGCATTTACAACTCTCTCTTTGTCAAATACCCAATCGCTGTAAGGAACATAAAAAATAGGAAGCCCCGTTCGATAGATCATTTTCCAAGTAGCTAAGCACAAAGTTTCCTCATATTCACCAGGGTATCCTGCCAAGTCAATCCCAAAATTATTTCCATTATTGACTATTAATAAATCAATTTTTACGCCTGCTATTTCGTACCCAATAATTATTTCATCAACACCAAAGTCATTTATGATCTTTTTGACTTCTTCTAAAAATGGGTCTTCAATATGATCAGAATAATTAGATTCAATACTATTATTTTGAGCTTTTATAAAAGACAAATATTGTCCTAACAAACTACTGTTTTTCAATTCATTAAATTTAAAAGAAATACAGTTTATTTGTTTTGTTCTTGCCCTCGTAATGCAAACATTAAATACATCCGCCTTATTCAAATATTGAAATGCGGAAGGATGGGAACTTTCGTCAAGGGTAAATGATATGTACATAAAATCCCGTTCTTCTCCTTGAAACGAAAATGGAGTCCCAACCATAACCTTATGCCGCTCTAACTGATTGGCATCCAGATGATTCTCAACTTTTCGTTGCAAATAATTCACTTGATCTCGAAATGGGGAAACAACCCCAATTGACTGGCATAAGTGGGGCTCCAAATTCTTTTCGTACTCAATTAAACCGATGATTTCATCGATTATATATTCTGCCTCCTTAGCATTGTACCCTCTTAGAGTTCTTTTACCATTTATTTGTTCAATAAAATTATGCTGCCGATTTTCAGTAGCGATATTTTTGGTCATTACATGGAGACTATTAGCATAAAAATGTTTGTTGCTAAATGAAATAATATCAGGCATGCTCCTATAATGTTCATTTAAAAAATAAACACAATTTTGCGAAGTTATTTTCGCATTCACTAAATCGAGTAAACTATTGTCCCTGTAATTTAATTCTTCTTTGTCTTTCTGAGTAATATTAAACTGTTTTGCAAATAATTCTTGTTGCTTATATGACAAGAATGACAAATGCCGCAATTGTTTTGGATCTCCTACGACCAGTGCCGCCTTGCCTCTTTCCAAAATTGGCAAGCAACTGGCCATATCACATTGAGTGGCTTCATCAATAATAACCAAATCAAATAATTCAGAATAAAGCGGTAATATCTTATGAACATCCGCCACACATACTGTCCAAATTGGCAGTGCTTTTAATATGCTTTTAAAATCAGTTTCTCCAAAATAATCCGATTTTTTGTTCCCAGTTCTTGCTCTCAAAGCCCGACTCATAATTCTCAGATCGTCTCTGGAAGTCCTAAATGTCATATCCAAAAAATAAGAAAAATAATCAAGGATGTATTTTTTCGAAACCTTATTTCGTTTTGAAATCAAGCTTTCCAATTCACTGAATAAATCCCAAATCGGCTCTTTTTTGTTATGCTGATATTCCAACCATTTCCTTTTTAATTTTTCTATAAATCCTCCAGAAAATTCATATAAAAATTCCCCGTCAGCTTGAAATTTGGATTGTTGTAATTCAATCAATTTTTCAACAGTTGTTATCCGTTGGTTTATTCTCGTTAAATCAGCCCTAATTTTTTTAATGTCTTTCCAGAAAATCAATTTTGAATTTAATCCTAAAGAAATATTCTCTAACCTTTCCTGTGCAGCTTTTCTAAATCCTTTTTTACTGGCTCGGACAACTATTTCTTCCAAGCCTAAATCATGCTCAATTTTATTAGCTACAACCTCTGCGGCCTCCATATTTTTGGAAGCAATTAATACTGATTTTCCAAGTGCCATCATCTCAGCCGCCAACGCTGCAATGGTGAACGACTTTCCGGTCCCGGGTGGCCCAATGACTAATCTAAGTGGGTATTTAAGGGCATCTTTTACTATTGCCGATTGTGTTTGACTTAACATGGCAGGTACATGATCTACTTCAAGCGTCTTTCCAATAGAATTATTCTTTTTTTCACCCAGCAAAATTTGAACAGGCCCCGAGCGTCGTTTCCGATATTCCATCTCTTCTAATTCTGTCAAAATCCCCCTTGAACCGATTGGCTTTTTTAATAAACACAGCCCGGCAGCAGGCACAAAAGATTGATGATCTTTCTTTTTATTGGTTTTAATAATAGATTCTCTTTCACTATCAGAAATTAAATCTGGTAACATACTTAATAACGACTGATCAATTTCTGGAAGGTGTTTGGCCAATAGATTTTCAACTTTATCTACCGCATCAAAATTCAAATCCCCCTTTGGTAATTTATCAGATAAAGCCTCAAAAATATTTTGTTGATTGTCGTTAAACGCCCATGTTATTGCTGGATTAATAATAGGATCATCAGTATCTAAAGCAATATAGTAGATGTCATTTTCTACGAATAATTCGGTCGGATAAAGATATAGTGGTGCAAAAACACTTTCTTTTTTTCCTGCTACGTTGGTTGATCCTGCTAAAAAAATTGCCCCACAATACAAGGTTTTTTCTTTACCATAAATTGCCAAATGTGAAGCTACTTTTTCAGCCCATTCTGTAGCAATCGGAAATTCTTTTAATTCCCCAGAAATAGGCTCGAATGAATTTAACAACAATTGGTGGCTTGCCTTATTGCTGAAATAATTGAGCAGGGAAACTGCTCTGAGGTCAGCTTGATAGCAGGATTTGAGATAGCGGATTTTGTTGGTTATCATTAGGTGGTTTATTAAGACATAAATATAAGGTAGCCAATGCCGTGCTAAAAACCCATAATCATTTCATTTGTCTCTCAAAAATGAACTTTCGTCTAAACCAATCGCCCACGATCTTGTTTTTCTAAGGAAAAGTATTTTACTTTGACCGACCGTTCAGTCAAAATAAATTGAACCCAGTTTTGATTACGGTTTATAACTGGACTGAATTCAATTGAAATCAATCCAAGTGTTTCGATAATCGACACAAATATTTAATTATCAGCCAATTACTGATTGTCGATTCATGTCATTTAAACTTTAACTGAACTTAAACTTATTAATCAATAAATGTCCGAAAAGCGCCAAGCAAGGTTTGAAATGTTGCGGGAAACCAGCAAGGAACGCATTGAAAATGCAGCTTTGGAGCTGTTTGCACAGAACGGCTACGGGCATACCTCTATCAGTCAGATCGCCAAAGCTGCGGGCATTTCCAAGGGGCTGATGTACAACTATTACGAGAGTAAGGAAGCCTTATTGCAATCAGTCCTAAAAAGAGGTTTTGAATTTGGGGATAAGTTGATGATGAGTAATAATAGTTTGGAAAATTCTTCCCCAGAAGATTTATTGAAAACGATCGTGGAGGCCTCTTTCATGGAGGTTAAAAATAATTTGATTTATTGGAAATTATTGATGGCGTTGGCCTTTCAGGAGGAAGTAATTAAAACCTTGGCGCCGGATATAGAGCAGAAAAAAACAGCTTATTTATCTATTGGAAAAACCATTTATTCCCAATTGGGTTATCCCAACCCAGAAGCACAGGCGAGGTTGTTTGGGGCCGTCATGGACGGCGTATTCATGCACTATATTTTAACCCCAAATGAATACCCTTTAGATGATGTTAAACAATTATTGATCAATAATTTTTGCAAAAATATGGACAGTGAATAGTTGATTAGTTATTAGTAATTAGTTCATTAGTGCTTAGCGGTGCTTTCAACTAACTACTATTTTTCTAATCACTTTTTAACTATTCACTAAAAGGGCTTTTTTATAAAAATGGAATAGATGCATTTTGCAAGGTAGCCGGGGTTTTGAACCCCGGAATTCTGCCGAGACAGCGAAATTGTTTCAAAGTCCGGGGTTCAAAACCCCGGAATTCTACCGAGACAGCGAAATTTTTTCAAAGTCCAGGGTTCAAAACCCCGGCTACCTTGCAAAAAATAAATCAATTTAGATAATTGAATCAATTTCTATTTTTTATAAGAAATCCTTTAATTCACCAATCAACTTACAATAATGAAATCACCGATCAAATTATTTATGCTGGGCATAATTATCAGCTTTTTTTATTTCCCTTTAAATGCCCAAACGGCTTATGAAATTATAAAAAAAGCAGAGGACAATGCCCGTGGACAACAGGCCTACGGTGAAATGAAAATGACCATCGAACGTCCTAAATGGACTCGTGAAATCATCATGAAAACCTGGACTAAAGGCGATGATTACAGCCTCGTGGTCGTTACCTCGCCCGCACGTGACAAAGGCACGGCTTTTCTCAAAAGGGATAAAGAAATTTGGAATTGGCAACCTTCCATCGACCGCTCTATCAAAATGCCTCCGAGCATGATGATGCAGTCGTGGATGGGCAGTGATTTTACCAATGACGACCTCGTTAAACAGTCTTCCATGACGACTGATTTCACCCATGAATTAATCGGGGAGGAAGTAATAGATGGACGCAATTGTTATGTGATCGAAATGACGCCCAAACCTGACGCCGCTGTCGTGTGGGGCAAAATAAAAATGTGGGTGGACGACAAGGATTTTCTGGAGCTCAAGGTCGAATTTTATGATGAAGATGACTACCTCGTCAACACCATGTATGGCAAAAATATCATGACTTTGGGTGGACGAACCCTCCCCACAAAATTGGAATTGATCCCTGCTGACAGGCCGAACCAAAAAACGATTGTGGAGCAATTGGCCATCGATTTTGATGTGAAAGTAAACGATGATTTTTTCAGTGTCCAAAACCTAAAACGAGTCAAATAATGGTGAGCGGTAAATGGTGAATGGTAAATATTTGACTATATACCATTATCAATTATCAATTGTCAATTGTCCATTAAAAATGTTTATAAAACTTGCCTGGCGAAACCTCTGGAGGAATAAGCGGCGGACGATGATTTCCATCTCAGCAGTCCTGTTTTCCGTGCTGTTCGCTGCTACGATACAATCTTTCCAAAAAGGGACTTGGGACCACATGGTGGATAATGTCGTACGCTATTATTTGGGCTACGCCCAAATCCACCAAAACGGCTTTTGGGATGATCAGACGTTGGAGAATTCGTTCGATCCTAAAACTGTACCGACTAGTCTCTACGAGTCAATGGATTTAGCCCCCCGGTTGGAAAGTTTTGCCTTGGCATCTTCTGGTGAATTGACCCGCGGCGTGATGGTCATTGGCATCGACCCGGAAAAGGAAAATGCCATGACTGGCTTGAAAAACCGGCTCACCCATGGCGGTTATTTGCAGGACAATGACCATTCGGTGCTTGTAGCAGAGGGTTTAGCGGATTTATTGAAACTACAAGTCGGTGATACGATCATTTTGGTGAGCCAAGGGTATCAAGGCCAAAATGCCGCAGCTGCCTACCCCATCAAATCATTGGCAAAATTTGGTGCGCCCGACCTAAACAAGCAATTGGTTTTCATGCCATTAGGGTTGGCCCGGGATTTTTATGGCACTGGCGAAAGGCTTACCAGTTTGGCTGTAAATTTACCAGGCAGAGACGAATTACCAGAGGCTTTAGCCTCGATCAAAAGCCAATTGCCAGAAGGGGAATTTGAAGTATTGGATTTCAAAAAACTGATGCCAGAGTTAATTCAGGCGCAAGAATTGGACACGGCAGGCTCGAAGCTAATTTTATGGGTTTTGTACCTGCTCATCGCATTTGGCCTTTTTGGAACTGTCCTAATGATGACCCGGGAACGCTCGTATGAATTTGGTGTTTTGACCGCCATTGGCACCAAGAAAAAAACCTTGGCTGGCATGCTTTGGGCGGAAGCTATGTTGATCGGAATTATCGGAGCTTTTTTAGGGATTTTACTGAGTCTTCCCATCGTCTATTATTTACATACCAACCCCATCATCTTGAGCGGTGATATGGGTGCTGCCTATGAAAAATTCGGGATGGAACCATTAATGAAAACCACTTTCGAAGGTTGGATATTTTTCCGCCAAGCCTTCGTGATTTTTATTATCAGTTCTCTTTTAACCATTTATCCACTCTGGTATATCTGGCGGTTAAATCCAATCGAAGCGATGAGGGATTAATTAATGACTAATGACTAATGACTAATGACTAATGACTAATGACTAATGACTAATGACTAATGACTAATGACTAATGACTAATGACTAATGACTAATGACTAATGACTAATTAAAAAACACTAATAAAAAACTCATATTATGACCGAAAAGACTTCACTTAAAAATGATCCGTTGAGGGAAAAAACTTTTCAGTTTGCTGTTAGAATTGTGAAACTAAATCAACATTTAATAAATAAACACAAAGAGTTTACATTAAGTAAACAAATATTGAAATCAGGGACAAATCCTGGTGCTATGGCAAGGGAGGCAGCTTTTGCTGAAAGTGGTTCTGATTTTATACACAAACTTTCCATCGGCAGAAAAGAAAATGGAGAAACTCAATATTGGTTAGAACTATTATATGCAACTGAATATATTTCAGAAATTGAATTCAAATCTCTAATGTCTGATTCAGTTGAAATAGGACGACTTCTTACAAGTTCAATAAAAACCAAAAAGAAAAACCTTGCATCCATCTAATCACTATTTTAATGACTAATGATTAATCATTGGTCATTAATCATTAGTCATTAATATCATGTTATTAAAAATCGCTTGGCGAAATATATGGCGTAGCAAAACCCGGAGTATTGTCGTGATACTTTCGGTGGCCATTGGTGTTTGGGCACTGTCCTTTGTGCTAAGTTTTTCAAATGGCATCACCTATACTTTTATCCAAAATGCCATCCGCAACCAATACTCCCATATACAAATTCACAACCCGAAATTTCCGGAGGACAAAAACAGTAAATATTTTATTGAAAATAAAAGTGGAGTACTGGAAAAGTTGCGAGAAATACCTGAAATAGAGGCAGTTACGAGCAGGATTATTTCCAACGGCATGGTGAGTTCTTCCCGTGGAGCCAGGGGCGTTCAGATCATGGGGATCGATCCAGAACATGAAATACCGGTGACGCATTTCGACAAACATTTGACGGAGGGCGATTATTTTTCAGCAGGTAAAACAAATCAAATATTAATTAGTGAAAGGATTGCGGAAAAATTAAAAGTAAAATTGCGCAGCCGAATTGTATTGACTTTTCAAAATATGGATGGGGATATAACAGCGGCTGCATTTCGGGTCGTTGGATTATTTAATACCGGAAATATGATTACCGACGAATCGGTTGTATATGTGGTAGACGAAGATTTAAAAAAGAATTTAATTCCAGAATTAAATGACAGTTCGGATGTTAATTATCCAACTGATATAGCACACGAAATTGCGATTTATTTAAAAGATTCAAAAAATGTAACTGCGATAAAAGACCAATTAAAAAATATTTTCCCAAATGAATTAGTGCAAGATTATTGGGAATTATCACCCGACGTAGAATTATACGAAACACAAATTGAAACATCCAATTCCATCATCACCGTCATCTTTATGCTGGCCCTGATTTTTGGAATAATAAATACGATGTTGATGGCTGTTTTAGAAAGATATAAAGAACTCGGCATGCTCATGGCCATCGGATTAAATAAAGTAAAAATATTTTCCATGATTGTTTTGGAAACATTGATGCTTGCCTCCGTAGCTGCACCAATTGGTCTCATTGCCAGTTTCATCACCGTTTATTTATTGCAGGATAAAGGAATTGATTTATCTTCTTTTGCCAAAGGCTTGGAACGCTTCGGCATGGAAACGACCATTTTCCCCGTGCTCGATTTTGGCCAATATGCAAGGATTGCATTTGCCGTATTTATAACAGCTTTATTGGCCTCCATTTATCCCGCCCGAAAAGCTGTTAAATTAAAACCAGTGGAAGCATTGCATAAAATTTAATAATTCCATGGTTTCATTGTTTCATAGTTCCACTGCTGGAAACCCAACTGGACTTTTGAACAATGAAGCCATGTAACAATGAAGCAATTTAACATGTCCGTCATAGTAGCAAATAAAATCACTAAAATTTATAACCCTGACAGCATTCCTGTTAATGCATTGCGGGGGGTAGACTTGATTATTGAAAAAGGGGAATTTACCGCCATAGTCGGCCCGTCCGGTTCTGGCAAAACGACCCTGTTGAATATTATTGGTGGACTTGACCGACCCACTTCCGGTTCCATCAAAGTGGACGGAGAAGACATTTCTGCGCTCTCCGACAACCAATTGATTGATTTCCGGCAAAAGAAGATCGGCTTCGTTTTCCAGAGCTATAATTTGATCCCTGTTTTGACCGTGGAGGAAAACACCGAATTTGTCATGCTGCTCCAAAAACGCCCCAAGCAAGAACGGGAGGATCGGGTTGCTGAGTTGTTAGCCGCTGTCGGTTTGGACGACAAAAAAGGCAAGCGCCCTTCCCAACTCTCTGGTGGTCAGCAACAAAGAGTTGCCGTGGCAAGAGCCTTAGCCCCCAAGCCCACCTTTGTTTTGGCAGACGAACCTACCGCCAACCTC
The DNA here is from genome assembly GCA_041392505.1 of Saprospiraceae bacterium. Taxonomy (GTDB): domain Bacteria; phylum Bacteroidota; class Bacteroidia; order Chitinophagales; family Saprospiraceae; genus UBA6168. The sequence continues at coordinate 56,829 of JAWKLX010000009.1, forward strand.
GATAGTGTATCTACCTCTACCCTACTCGACATCATGGAAAAGTTGAACCAAGACGAACATATTACTTTCGTTTTTTCTACCCACGACCAACGGGTAATCGACCGGGCGAGGCGGGTAGTTACGCTAGTGGATGGGGTCATTGATTCGGACATTACCCGAAAATGAAAAGTGCTGGGTTAAACGTTGAATGAACCAGCGACCTAAATTTATAAATCAGTGTAAATCAGCGCAATCAGTTCTATCTGCGTTCAATCCCAACTAATTTCAAAAAAATGAAATTTTCATTTTCCCTCCTCGCTATACTAATTCCTTTCTTGCTTTTTGCCCAATCGGAAAAGCCATCCAAGTGGCAAATTCAAGGATATTTGAAATACCTAAACTCGTCCATTTTCATTCCAACGGATCAATCACCAATACCTATTTTGCCCGGCAAAAAATTCCTACTAAATGACAACTTGCTGCACAACCGATTGAAATTCAAGTATTTCGCTAACGACCAATTAACTATCAATGCCGAACTTAGAAACCGGATTTTCTGGGGTGACCAAGTCCGTTTCACCTTACTCACCAACGGCGATTTTTTAGAGGGCATCGACCAAGGAAGCGACGATTTTTTCGACTGGTCGTTGGGGCATCAGGACACCAGCGGCTATGCCCTGCACAACGCTTGACCGTTTTTATGTCGAATGGGTAAAAGGTCAATGGGAAGTTCGGCTCGGCCGGCAACGGGTCAATTGGGGGATCAGCACACTTGGAACCCCAACGACATTTTCAACGCCTACAACTTCACCGATTTCGACTACGAAGAGCGGCCCGGCAGCGATGCCCTGCGGGTGAAACGATATCTTGGTTTTGCCTCCAGTATCGAAGTAGCGGTGAATGCCTTTGATAAAAAAGAAGATTTAATTGGGGCAGTGAAGGCCAATTTCCATACGGGAACTTATGACTGGCAGGTATTGGCAGGTGTCGTAGAGGAAAATTTTACGTTTGGTGGCGGCTGGGCAGGTAATTTGGGCAATGCCAGTTTCAAAGGCGAGGCTTCTTGGTTTGCCCCTTTGACCGATAGTTTGGACAACAGTTTTGCCTTCACCTTCGGCGTGGACTATACTTTTGAAAACCAATTGTACCTGAATGGCGGCCTGTTGTTCAACTCCAACGGCACAACTGGCAACGGTGAGGACTTGCTGTCTTTCCAATTGTCCGCCCGCAATCTTTATCCTTATAAATATTCCGTTTTGGCACAAGCCAGCTACCCGATCAATCCGCTCCTGAATAGCGCCCTGATCGCTGTTTACAGCCCCGGCGAGGCAAACGCCCTGTTCCTCAACCCGGTATTAACCTATTCGCTTTCACAAAATTGGGATTTGGATTTGGTGGGGCAAATAGCCATTCAGCAGGAGGAGAAATATAAAAGCACCGTGCAGGCTGGTTTTTTAAGGGTGAAGTGGAGTTTTTGAAAAGAATTAATAAAATAAATAGCTCACTAATTTTTCATTATTTATGCGAATTAGGGGTTGAGATCAATTGGCCTTTTTTCATGCCTAATCCCACGAGAGCCGACGTTTTGAACGTTGGAATTCATGGCAAAAACTACATTTTGCAGCATTAAATCCGACGTTCAAAACGTCGGCTCTCGTGGGAAACCCATAATTGTTGGCTTATAATTTCAACCCCCTATTCGCATTATTTAATAAAGTTAATTTTTATTTACACTATATTTTAGTTGGATATTAAATCTGGTTAATTTACTTATGTTTTCCATTCAAAGATTAATCGACTGAAATACACCTAATTTATTAATCATTTTCTTGTAGAAATTAAGTATAATAAAATATCTTCCTGACTCTTAATAAATAAGCACCATTCTTTGAAGAAACTAATTTTAAGTAGCGCCAAAATCGCCATTTTTTTTTCAAATTTAAAAATAGGAAATTTCTATAGGGTTCAATAAGTTGTTCCCTTTCAAATAACTTTCTCTATTAATCACTTACCTGTCACTCGTACAGTTGAGGTATAATATTATTATATTAAGCTGAGCCTGTGACTAATCTAAATCTCTCTATTATGAAAAATTCAAAGCACTTCTTTGAAGTAATCAGAATTTTGTATTTACATAATCATGTAAAGGAAACCCGAGCAGTTCTATTTATTTTATTTATGCCAATATTTTTGATGGCAAATTCCGTAGATTATTGGGAATATTATTGTAGTTCAAGCTTTGAAGACAATGTTGAATCGAACAGTTGTTTAACTTGTCAAATCACTAAAATTACCACAGCCAATATGAGTGGGTGTGATGACAGAGGTACTATCCCTGATTATTCTGATGATATTTTTGACGTAGATGTGGTAGTTGAATTTACAGACCCTCCGGTAGGTGGGGAAATTATGATCGATGGTCCACTATTTGTTGAACCTCGAACAGAAATTATTACTGGGACAACTTCACATACTTTTTCGAACGTGGTAATGAGGACTGATATTACAAATATTGGATATCCCGTTTCGATAAATATCACAGCCTCTTTCGTAAATCCAACCTGCGGCAATTCATATACTAAAAATAATGTACAATATTTTAAAGGGTATGATGAAGATGGCAATCCTATTTATGGTACAAAACAAGCTCCAAGGCCATGTTCTGTTTGTGTAGGCCCAGAAGGAACAATAAATGGAGGCTATCCTACCTGTTGGCCTGATGAAACTCCTCCTGATGTTTGCCACAGTTCCAATAGCTATGCGCCAATACCTGGATACCCAGAACTTACCCCTGAGAGATACATAAAAGTCATTTTACATGTCTTTCAAAAAGAAGACCCAAACAATCCTGGACAAGTACATCCTAATGGCCCTGATAATTATTCAAGCGATAATATTGGGTTATTCCAATCTTGGTTTAGTTTGAATGGCAGTGGAGGTGTAAATGATTTTTTATCCAACCTTGGGGATGACCCAAATGACGGTTCACCTGAAATGACGGATGCTCGAATCCGTTTTATTCTGGAATACGGTGAAGAAGGACAGGACATTTTCTTTCATCCGAACAATGATGGCTGGAGCATTAGTTATTATGATTGCTTCGGTGTTGATTCCGAAGGCAGTTATGGATCCAAAAAAAATAAATACGTCACAGGAGCAGGTGGATGGAGCGGAAATGCTCTGGCAAAGTATGCAAACAAATGTGGGCCAAATCAAGATATGGATTTTGACGACTGGATGAGCGCGGAGGGCCAACAAAATGCTCATCATGTGTTTATCTCACGTGGAATGTGGGTTGACTCTAAACATTTCCCTGTTGAACCAGGAGATCCTCCTGCAGTAGGAGACCTCCTTCCAGATGCAGACGTTTATTCCCCTGACGCAGAAGACTGTTACAATTTGTGGCCCGGTGCCTTTCACATTTCAACTTAGGCCATTTGCCAAAACAGTAACAGTGTAGTTAACAATCCAACACAATATATGTATGGTAGTTATGAGGTATTTTTAAAACTTACATTAGGCGCCAATTACCAAGGCAACTATGCACCTTCAAATGGCATCGAACCAACCAATGTTGTAGAATTGGGAAATCAAATTCCAGGGGAAATGTTTCACATACTCAGTGTAGATCATCCTTCACCTCTGCAAAATCATTGGAAGCATGATTTCGGAGAAGATGGATGCGATGATACTTCAGGAGATCCAAATAGTGAAAACCTAGTAAGTTGTAATTATGGAGTTAGGGACGCCCTAACTCAATGTCAAATTGGTCGTATGCACCGCTTTCTTGCTGAAGCTCAACCAGGATACGAACGCTTTCCCGATGGAAATGGAGGCTGGTCCATGACCCCGGTTTCGCTTCCACTACCTTGTGCGATTTCAGAACCGGATATCGTGATCCCTGACGGAGCTGATATCATCTGGAATGGATCAGTTAACCTCCGCTCCAATATCCTTGTTGAATCCGGCGGAAAACTCACTATTACTTGCAATATTGGCATGCCAGCAAATGCTCGCATTACCGTTCAAACAGGTGGCAGGCTTGTTGTTGATGGGGCAAGGATTTACAACACTTGTCCGGGTACTTTCTGGGATGGCATTGTAGTAGAGGGAGATGCAGATTTTGACCAAACTAATATTGGCGGAATCAAACAAGGTTATGTTCAATTGAAACCAGGTTCGGTTATAGAAGGGGCATATATCGGTGTCAGGTTATTTGACCCATCCACCCCACAAAATACAGCTGGTGGAATCATTTCTGCAAATGGCGCAACTTTTTACAACAATACCGGTGGTGTGGCTATAGCCCGCTATCAAGGTACCAACCCCATCACTGGTAATCCATTGGGATACAATGCAACTTTTACTGGTTGCAGGTTTCTCGTTGATGAAAACATCGGAGGAGGGTTAGGCAGTTTTGCTTACATGGCAAACCTTCACGGAGTGGATGGGGTAAGATTCAACGGCTGCACATTTGCTAATGATTTCCCATCTGACCAGGCTACTTATGCCGACAACATGGGTTATGGGATTAAGGCTTGGGACGCAGGTTTTTCAATAGAGGGTGATTGTCTTGGCAACACATTTCCTTGCCAAAGCTATCAACGATCAGTGTTTAGGGGATTCCAAACCGCTGTTTATGCCCAGAATACTGGTGGCACGGCTAGCACTTTCAGAGTGTCCCGATGCGATTTTGAGGACAATGCAAGAGGAATCGTTTCTTCAAGCGTACACAACATATTTGTTGCATTAAACACCTTCAAAGTTGGAATGGGCATCCCTTATCAATATACGAATAATCCTTTCGTTGGTATTCAGGTGTTAAGAGGAACGGGTTTTACCATTGAGGAAAATGAACTTGAACCAGCTACTGTGGACTTGGCAGCTGAGACCCAGGCAGTCGGCATAACTATTGTCGAATCGGGTACTGAAAAAAATGAAGTTTATAAGAATAATCTCATTAAGCTATATGTTGGCAACTTGGCAAACGGGAAAAACAGAAACTCCCAATTGCCAAATACAGGGCTTCAATACCTATGCAATATGCATGCGGATAACGAATTTGATATTGCTGTGCCCAGCAAAAGTTGGATGCCTGGTAATATAGCAGCGAATCAAGGTTCTTTAGATTTATCTGCTGGCAATTTCTTTACTGACAGGAATCCAGGGCCACAAGGACAGCAGATCAAAAATGAATTAAATCCTTTAGAGTATTTCTTCACTCAAGGGCCATTATATGAACCAGTCAATATTACACCAGTGAATGTAACTACCACCTTGATCTTTAAAGAAAATGCTTGTGAATCAAACTTGTTAGGAAACGGAGATGGAATTATCTCTGAAACCGACAAACAGCAAGTTGAAACGGACTTCAACAATTCAACCTCTCAAGTTGAAAGGTCCAGATTGGCCAACACAATGATTCGCCAAGCGTTGGTGGATACACCTTCCATAGATTTGCCGTTAGCTCGCATCTGGCTAGCCAACAAAGGTGGACTCGAATCTCGTTTTATGACGGTCGACACATGGCTGTACGAAGGAAACACAACTGACGCCCTCCTGGCACTAAACAGCATTCCTAACGAGTTTACCCTAACAGACGCCGACCTTACCGAGTACCAATATTTCAATCAATATAAAAATATTCAGATTAGTGCGATAGATAATGGTCAAGATAATGTCCAAATGTTGGCTAACAATTATTCCAACATTCAACAGATCGCCAATGCCGGTAATTACTATGCTTCTGTTCAAGCACAAGGATTGATCAATTCAGTTCATGGGATAGTTTATGAGCCGACAATCATTTTACCTGACCTGACTCCACCCCAGTTATTGACCAACCCAAATTTGCAGAATAACCTTGCACTCTCCCTGAATGACAGCTATCTTGCTGCTTCTCCCAACCCTGCCAAGCGCCAAACTGTATTCAGTTACCGGGTTCCCGAAGGGTCGTTAGAAGCCTTTATAACTGTCAATTCTATTGATGGGCGAGAAATAAAAGTTTTTAAATTGGAGGGAGTTTCTGGGAAAATAGTTTGGAATACAGAAAGTATTCCTGAAGGCATCTATCTGTTCAACTTGATGGCAGATGTAAAGATTATTCACCCACAAAAGCTCTCTATAAGTAAATAATTAAACCAGACACCCATGCCGATGTTTATCGGCATGGGTGTCATTGGCTAAATAAATTATGAAAAAATTTCTTCTTGCGATTGTAGTCTTTCCCTTTCTCCTACAAGGACAAGTGACCTTCAACAAACGTATGCGCTATGATTACTCAGCTGCTGTTTTAACCGGCATCATTGCTACCGATAGCTTTTATTATGCTACCTCTATCATTGCAGATACAGTCTTTCCATACAAAACTGGTACAGCTTTTCTAAAATTTACTTTGGATGGAGAGTTGTCAGATATAAAGGCCACTCTTAATACCCAAAAAACTTATGAGGCGTGGTTTGATAATTTTTTGCAATTACCAGATGGTGGGTTCGCTACACCGGGTTATTCGTTTGATACCACTACCAGTACTATTTTAATTAGGTATACTACAGAAGGGGACACATTATTTACCCACTCCTATTTTAACCCAAATGCACCAACTTATACTTTCATACAGCCGAGAGGGGGAATGGTAACAACCAGCGATGGAGGTTTTTTACTTGCCAATGCGATCGGGTCAAACCATTCCAATGCTATCAACTATTTGATAAAAACAGACAGTTTAGGCAATATAGAATGGGACTATATTTATTTTGATACGAAATGGAATAGGCCGCAATCATTAATCGCAACACCTGATGGTAAGTTCATCGTAGGCTCCATTAAGACTAACCAAAATGTCACAAATAGCAATTACACCTTTCAATGCCATATTTTTCAAGTAGATAGCCTTGGCAATAAGGAATGGGAATACCTCAGCCCAGTTTCTTCAGGTCTCAGAGATTCAGCCAATGACATGATCTTGCAAGATGACGGCAGTCTGATAGTAGCATCAGGAGTTGGGCATGAGATAGAGAGTTCTTCTCAAAATACAGTTTATTTTGAAAAAATGGTTTTTAAATTGTCTCCGAGCGGCGAATTAGCATGGCAAGTGAAATTTCCCGATATAGATTACGATGGTTATTCAAGAACGACTAAGCTGTTAAAGTTATCAGATGGCACAGGTTTTTTGGTGGCAGGAATGGCCTACGAAGCCTTGCCTTACCCAAAATATTTTGCAGTCAGGGGTTGGTTGGCCAAAATATCCTACAATGGCGACATCATTTGGACAAGGCAGCATGTATACCTTGACGATGGTGAAGATGAACACAAAATATTTGACTTAAAAGAGACTAATGACGGAGGCTTCATTGTCTGTGGCGAGGCTAAAGACTGGGCAAGTAATTCTATTTACCGACAACAAGCATGGTTGCTGAAACTGGATGGATACGGCTGCCTTGTTCCCGATTGCCAGTTACTGGACAATGTGGTCGAAAACTATGTAACCCCAATCCAGTTGGTTATTTATCCCAATCCAGCTTCTGACTATCTCAACTTCCAACTTCGCAACAATAAACTTTTGTCAAATGGACAATTCCGGATTTTAGATAGCAATGGACGCTTTATCAAGTCGTTCCCTGCAAATTCAACTGTTGGTGACACTTTTGTCATTCCAGTTTCAGATTGGGCAACAGGTATTTATTTTTTGCAATTTTTGGACTTAAATGAACATATAGTTGCTTTTGAAAAATTTATTGTCACACACTAAATTCTCTCAGTTATGAAATTAAAAATATGCATAGTTAATATTTTCTTTTTGGTCGTCCCGCTTTGGTTAATAGGTCAGCCAGGAGACTTGGATAACGGTTTCGGAACGATGGGTTTTGTAAACTTAGACCCCGCTGGATCGTTCAACAACAATTTTTATGCGATGGCCATACAATCCGACGGGAAAATAATCATAGCCGGTCAAGCGGCCCCCAATGCAATCCTCATGCGTTTGAAGAACGATGGCCAGTTGGATGAAACGTTCGGAAACAATGCAATCAGCCTTTCCCATTTTGAGCAAAATGATACAGATGGTAGTTTTTTCACTGATATTGCCCTGAGTCCCAATGGGAAAATTATTGCACTTTGTTATTCAGGTAAAGATTTTAGCAATTTTGTTAGTATGGGCTTAGCAAGATTCAATGGAGATGAGATCTTGGATAATACATTTGGACAAGGTGGTTATGTAAATACCAATCTCGGGGCATTGACTGAACGAGGAATTAACTTGAGTATACAATCCGATGGTAAAATCATAGTGCTTGCAAGGACCTCTGTCCCAAATAATTTTATATTATCAAGATATCATGATGATGGAAGTTTGGATACAAGTTTTGACAACGATGGAATCAAACCTATAACTTCTATTTTAACTTGGTTTACTTCAATTGCAATTCAAGAAGATGACAAAATCCTTTTAGGAGGGTCTAAGGAACGGACATCCAATCCACAAATTGAAGATTTTGCTTTAGCTCGACTTCTTCCGGATGGAGCAATTGACCAATCTTTTGGTTCTGATGGGGTTGCTTCATCTGAAGTATATACAGACAATAACAGTCGAGCAGCGAATATCCTTCAGTTGCCTAATGGCAAAATAATAGCAATAGGTTCAAACGGTATCAACCTCATCAAGTACAATATTGATGGGAAATTGGATGACTCATTTGGTACCGGAGGTATAGTAAGCACCCAAATCCCCAATATTTCTTCAGGCGGTAGCAGCCTAATCTACCAACCTGATGGTAAAATCGTAGTTGGGGTCAATACTTTTTCAAACCCGGTACGCGATTTTGCCCTTATCAGATTTCTACCTAATGGTGATTTAGATTTTGAATTTGGAGAGAACGGTATTTCACTTACTAACACCCCTGCCCAAGAAAATTTATTGGATATCGCTCTTCAATCAGACGGAAAAATCTTGGCCGGAGGACATGTTCAAACCAAAGAATTTGTCTTGGCCCGATACCTGTCCGGCCTTGATGTCGGAATCATAGATTTTTCTATTAGCAATAACCAAGTTTTCATTTACCCCAACCCTGTCAAAGAAACAGCCACAATAAACTATACCCTGACACAGCCTGATTGTATTTCTATTCATTTACACTCTTATGATGGAAAATTACTTTATTCATTCATGCAGAATTTAAATCGAAATATAGGTGAGCATTCTGAGGTATTAAATTGGCCAACTGCCCTCTCTTCAGGTCAATATTTGCTGACAATTTCCTCTGAGACAGGGCGAGTAGGGATCAAGATAATCCGATAAATAACCCAATTAGCTGCCTTTGATCAAGCCCAAAATTACAATTCAGATTATTCAACTTGTTTACAGAATCTTACCAAGCTTTTGGTAAAAAGAAGACGGTACTCAAAGCGAACTCTGAACACCGACTTCTTTTTACTTATTTATGTTTGCTAATTGGACATTAAAATATATTCAACAACTCTCAACATACATCCACTTCATCAAACACTTCAACGTCCAGATGCAGTTGTTCTTTCACGGCAGCCTGACCTGCAACCAATCGGGCGATAGGCACCCGGAAAGGTGAGCAGCTAACGTAGTTCAAACCTTGCTTGTGGAAAAACTCGATGGAAGCAGGGTCGCCACCATGTTCTCCACAGACGCCAGTCATCAGGTTGGGCTTGGTTTGACGGCCTTTGTTGACACCCATTTTCACCAATTCACCTACGCCAAACTGGTCGATGGAAGCAAACGGGTCTTCTTTCAATATGCCTTTTTTGATGTAGATCGGCAAGAATTTGCTGGCATCATCTCTTGAAAAACCAAAGGTCATCTGCGTCAGGTCGTTGGTTCCAAAGGAAAAGAACTCGGCACATTTGGCCAATTTGTCTGCCACGACAGCAGCACGAGGAACCTCGATCATGGTGCCAATCTTGTAATCTACTGGCGCACCTCGTTTAGCAAAAACCTCTTTGGCCGTTTGGCGGATCAATTCCTGCTGCATTTGCAATTCATTGCCGACACTGGTCAGCGGCACCATGATCTCCGGTTTGACAATGATGCCTTTTGCCTTGACATTGATGGCCGCTTCCAAAATGGCCTGCACTTGCATGGCCGTTATTTCTGGAAAAGTATTGGCCAATCGGCAACCCCGGTGTCCGAGCATTGGGTTTTGTTCTTCCAGTTCGACAACCTTGTGCTGCACTTGGTGGTAGGTTCGGCCCAAGTCTTTGGCCATCGTTTTCATCCCTTTTTTGTCGTTGGGCAAAAATTCGTGGAGCGGTGGATCCAACAGACGGATCGTAACAGGCAAGCCATTCATCGCTTCAAAAATACCTTCGAAGTCCTCCCGTTGGTAAGGCAACAATTTATTCAAAGCCCTTTTCCGGCCATCCAAGTCGTCCGCCAAGATCATTTCCCGCACAGCTTTGATCCGATCACCTTGGAAAAACATGTGCTCGGTCCGGCACAATCCAATTCCCGTTGCCCCAAAATGGCGGGCCATTTCTGCCTCCTCTGGTGTATCAGCATTTGTCCTGACAGTCAGGCGGGCGTATTTATCGGACAACTTCATGAGCTTCGCAAAATCACCGCTGAGGGTCACTTCCTGCGTAGCAATTTTTCCTTTAAAAACTTGCCCAGTCGTACCGTTCAGCGAGATCCAGTCGCCTTCATTGAAGGTCAATTCACCCACCTTCATGGTTTTTGTAGAATAATTAATCTGCAAACTACCAGCGCCGGATACGCAACATTTACCCATACCCCGAGCCACCACAGCCGCATGCGAAGTCATACCTCCACGGCTGGTTAATATACCTTTGGCATTGTCCATTCCTTGGATGTCTTCAGGGGAAGTTTCTTGCCGTACCAAAATGACATCTTTGCCCTCGGCAGCCCAATGCACCGTATCATCGGCAAAAAAGACAATCTGTCCAGAAGCTGCGCCCGGAGAAGCGGGCAACCCACGAGTAATTTCGGTCGAACGGGCAAGCGCTTCTTTTTCAAAAACGGGGTGCAGTAATTCATCCAACTTTTTAGGTTCCATGCGCAGCAATGCCTCTTTTTCATCGATCAATCCCTGTTCGTGCATTTCCATCGCAATGCGCACCATTGCCTGTCCGGTGCGTTTTCCGTTACGGGTTTGGAGAATCCAGAGACGGCCTTCTTGGATGGTAAATTCCAGGTCCTGCATATCGGCATAGTGGTGCTCCAACTGTTGCTGGTACTGATCCAACTCTTTGTAAAGAGCTGGCATGGTCTCTTCCAGGGAAGGGTATTTAGTAGCCCTGACATCCTCTGAAACACCTGCCAATTCCGCCCAACGGCGAGAACCTATCAGCGTAATTTGTTGAGGCGTCCGGGTGCCCGCAACCACGTCTTCGCCCTGCGCATTGATCAGGTATTCCCCGGTAAAAATATTTTCGCCCGTGGCTGGGTCGCAAGTAAAGGCAACGCCCGTCGCGGACGTTTCGCCCATATTTCCAAAAACCATCGCCTGCACGTTGACGGCAGTACCCCAATCGGATGGGATGCCATTGAGTGCCCGGTAGGTCTTCGCCCGCTCGTTCATCCAGCTATCAAAAACAGCGGTGATCGCACCCCAAAGTTGTTCCCAAGGGTCTTGCGGAAATTGTTTGCCAGTCCGTGCTTCGATGATTTTATTAAAACGATGACAAAGCTCCTTCAAGTCGGAGGTGGACAGGTCGGTATCCAAGTCCACGCCTTTTTCTTTTTTCAGCAATTCAATGATGATTTCGAAGGGATCTTCGTCTTCCTTGTTGATTGGTTTCATACCCATCACCACGTCGCCGTACATCTGGATGAAGCGGCGGTAGGAGTCCCAAGCGGCCCGTTCATTGCCCGTTTTTTTAGCAAAACCTTCGACCACTTTTGGATTCATCCCCAAGTTGAGGACGGTGTCCATCATGCCGGGCATGGAAGCACGGGCACCTGAACGAACGGAGAGCAACAGCGGCTCATTGGCATCCCCAAAATGGAAACCTGTGATCTCTTCCACTGACCGGATCCCCGATTCCACCTGATCGATCAGGGCATTCATCAGTTCGTCTTTGCTGGTTTTGAAATAATTGTTGCAAGCCTCGGTGGTAATGGTAAACCCCGGAGGGACGGGGATTCCGATCAGGTTCATTTCAGCGAGGTTGGCCCCTTTGCCGCCGAGCAAGCTTTTCATTTTCGCATTCCCTTCGGCGGTTTTGTTCCCAAAAGCATAGACATATTTTGTGTTTTTCATTCTTAGAAATTTATGTGATGAGGTGCTCGCCAAATTTGTCCCGACTCGAATCAGGATAAATTTGGCGACCACACCGATGTATTATTCAATTTATTCCTTCACCAATTTTTCCGTTTGGCGGGCGATTTTAAAACAGCCTTCCACCGCTTTCAAGCCCAAGCAGTAGTCCCCATCATTCGCTTCAAAGCGGCAATGGATGGGGGAAATATCAATGTGCCGAAACCTCGGGTCGATTGCGGCGCATTGCTCCAGTAGCCCAGCCAGGGTAACTGGTTGGGCCGGAGCAACACCTCTTTTCAGTAGAAAACCTTGGAGATAATTATTGATAGATTGACGGGAATTATGGCAGATCAGGTGAGTTACGGCATCCTCTGCCGCCCGGTTCATTTCAACATCTGCGGCCAGCATCATTTGGTCGGCGGCAGCAAAAAGATCTTGCGGTTGGGTATTATTCATGATCGTTGATTTTGATTAAAACCTTGGTGCTAAATTATACCCGACCGTTTTCCAGAAAAGTGATTTTTATCAAGTTGGAAAGGGACATTTGTCAATAGATAGGCTTAGAACAGAACTGCGTTCCGATCAAATTAATTTGTATGGTTTGATACTTTTATTTTTGGAAATAAAATTAAGTATTCAAATACTCAAACTCTCGGGGTCTTGGCTCGCACTAAAAATCCGGGCGATAATGACCATATCTTCTGTTTCCTTGATAATATAAATGATTTTATAATTCCATTTTGGGATAAAGCGGAACACCAATGGAGCATCGGCTAAGTTCCATTCCCTTGGAAACCTTTCGGGAAAAGTTTCAAGTGAGTTGCCCAGATCAAGCAGGGTATCGATAACTTTTTCCGCAGCGGCAGGGGAGTCTTGCTCAATGTACGCATAAATATCGGCGAGGTCCTCGTTTGATTTAAATGACCAATAGACCCGGTAGCGTTTGGGGGTAGGCATGGGTTATGGTTTCTTGAATTTCTCTTTTAATTTTTCTGTGGTATAATAATTCCCTATTTCCACATCCTCGACCGCACTCAGGACTTCTTCAATAAGGTCGCTTTTTGAAAGAGCTTTGCCATTTATGGTGTAGGCTACTGCTCCATCATTTTCCTCCCGAAAATAATTTTTGAACATCGCCAGCAGCGCCTCGGCCATCTGGTCGTCTGCCAAATAATGTATTCGTGCAGTTTTTCTTTATCTGTGTTGCGCTCATCGATCAGTTTTAATGTTATAAATATAGTATTAAATAACGTAGGCTATTAGTTGGTGTTGAGTCATTGTTCCTAACCTGACTAAAATCACCTCCCCTAACAAATGTCAATTTTCAAGGATGCCGATAGTTTTAACCCGATTTTCAATCAAACCAACCAGCCATAAAGTACAAATTTGGTTATTATTTCGTGCAGACAATTTACTGTTGTGCCAACGAGAAAAGAAACAGGTCATAAATGACTTTGTCACGCTACCAGCATGGTTAAAAACCCATTTATGTTTTAATACAAAGTGATTTTCCAAAAGGGGAATCCCTTTGGAAACATCCTAATTTCTTGTAGCAAATTTCTACCAAAACATTCTCACATGTTTAACCTAAATAAAAAAGAAAAGCAGTTCAAATACCCAGGCGTACGTGTCGCCATGGACGGAAATACCGCCGCCATCATGTGCGAGCGGGAATCCTCAGACGCTGCGGGTGCTTACCCGATCACCCCCTCGACTCAGATGGGGGAATATTGGGCAGAGGCCGCCGCCAAAGGCCACTTAAACATTTCTGACCGGCCCTTGATTTTCATCGAGCCGGAAGGGGAACACGCCGCTGCGGCAGTTACCGCTGGCCTCTCCATGACGGGGTTGCGGGCCGCCAATTTCTCCTCTGGCCAGGGCATTGCGTACATGCACGAATCGCTGTACGCCGCCGTCGGAAAACGGCTGACCTATGTGCTGAACATTGGCGCACGGCCATGACCAAATCCACCAACGTGCACGCTGGACATGATGATTATCATGCCACGACGATACTGGGTTCTTTCAATTTTTTGCAAAAAATGCGCAGCACGTGGCCGATTTGAATATCATCGCCCATAGGATTGCCGAGTTGGCATTGACGCCCGGCGCCGTTGCGCAGGATGGTTTTTTGACCACGCATTTGATCGAAACGCTGATGCTGCCTGAGCGCGCATTGATCAAAGAATACCTGGGCCGCCCTGACGACATTATCGAGACGCCGACCCCGGCACAGCGCATTATTTATGGGGAAACACGCCGCCGCATCCCCGAACTCTGGGACGTGGACAATCCTGTCATGGCGGGTATCGTGCAAAACCAAGACTCTTACATGCAGAGTGTGGCTGCGCAACGTCCGTTCCTTTTTGACCACATCCAAGAATTGACAGACCGGGCTGACGAATATTACGAACTCACGGGCCGCCGCTACCAACGGGTGATGACCTATAAAACGGAGGATGCCGATTATCTCATTCTGGACAGGGCAGCCTGATCCCGGCGCGCAGGCCGGGCAGATTATTTGAGAAAACAAAAACATTAAAGTTGGCGTAGTGGATTTGGTCATGTTCCGGCCGTTTCCAGCTGATTTGTTGGGGAAAGTTTTGAAAGGGAAAAAAGGCGTCACCATCCTCGAACGGCTCGACCAGCCTTTGGCGGTCGATTCTCCGATCATGCGGGAAGTTCGCTCGGTTTTGAACAAATGCATGGAAAACGGGGCCAACAAAAAAGACCTGCCCTACCCTGACCTCGAAAGCTACCAATCCTCCGATTTGCCAGCACTTTATTCTGGTTCGTTCGGTATGGGTAGCCGTGACTTGCAGCCGGAAGGCATCATCGGTGCAGTGGAAAACATGCTGCCCAATGGCAAGCACAAAAAGCAATTTTACTTATCCATCGACTTCATCCGGGACGTGCCTTACACCCCCAAACAACGAGCCTATCAGGAGAGCATTCAGGAGGCTTATCCTAAAGTAAAAGAATTGTCCATCCGGGGTTCTGAAAACCCGAACCTCATGCCGGAAAATGCGGTGACCGTCCGCTTCCACTCGGTCGGTGGCTGGGGTGCGGTGACGACAGGTAAGAACCTCGCCATGACGTTGTACGACCTGTTGGGCTACGACATCAAGGCTAATCCGAAATATGGTTCGGAGAAAAAAGGACAGCCTACCACCTATTATTTGGCGGCAGCGCCTGAACCCATCCGCATCAATTGCGAATACTTTTTCGTGGACGTGGTACTGTCCCCTGACCCCAATGTTTTCAAACACACCAACGCGTTGGCGGGGCTGAAAAAAGGTGGCGTTTTCATCATTCAAAGTGAAAAAACAAAACCGGAAGAAGTGTGGGCCGACATTCCAAAGCCTTACCAAAAAGTCATCATCGACCAGGGCATCCGCGTATTTTATATTGATGGTTTTAAAATAGCGAGAGAAGAAGCGACCGACCCTGAATTGCAGTTGCGGATGCAGGGCATCGCCTTCCAAGGGGCATTTTTCGCCGCCTCTCCACTTAAGGAAAAAGCAGGGCTTTCTGAGGCGACATTGCTCAAAGCCATCGAGGATCAGCTGCAGCATAAATTTGGTGGCAAGGGCCAACGGGTTGTCGACGACAACATGCGGGTCGTGCGGCGTGGTTTTGATGAAGTTTATGAAATAAAAAACAAAGTCTTGGGAGCCGGACAGGCCGAAAAGACCAATGGCGAAATGCCAATGCCGTTGCCTACCATGCTAAAAAGCCTACCCCAAAGCGAATCGCAACTGAGCGACATCCACCGCTTCTGGGAACAAACGGGTAATTTCTACGCCCGGGGCATGGGCAATGACAACATCACCGATCCGTTCATTGGACTTAGTGTGATGCCTGCGGTGTCCTCGCTTTTCCGGGACATGACGGGCATCCGTTTCGAGCATCCCGAATGGATTCCGAACAATTGTACAGCCTGTGGAAATTGTTACACCGCCTGCCCTGACACCGCTATTCCGGGTTTGGTGAGCGAGTTGTCTGACGTATTGGGAACAGTGGTGAATCGGGTAAAAAAACAACACGGGAAAGTCGAATATTTACCCAAAGCTGTCCGGCAAATGGAAGGCAAAATCCGGCAGCTTTTCCAAGAATCCGGCAAAGTGGCAACCGTCAACGACCTGATCCACGATGCAATTGATTTGACCGTCAAAGAAAACGACAACGGCAATGGTTTCGCCAAAGAATTTGATTGGTTCAAGGAAGAATTGGGCGACTTCAAATTTGCCCTGACCCGCCCTTATTTTGATATTCACGAAAAACAAAGTCCTGGAAGTGGTGGCTTGTTCAGCATCACCATCAACCCAACAACTTGTAAAGGTTGTATGGAATGTGTAGAAGTCTGCGACGACGATGCTCTGCGCCCAATCACGCAAACCGAGGATTCGATTGCCCGGTTGAGGGGTGAATGGGATTTCTGGACCGACCTGCCCAACACACCTGCCAAGTTCAACCGAATCGATGATTTGGAAGAAAAAATTGGGCCGCTCGAAACTATTCTGTTGAACAAAGATGCCTACCTGAATTTCGCCAGCGGCGACGGTGCTTGTCTGGGCTGTTCCGAAAAATCGGTTGTACACTTGTTTACTGCTACTGTCGAGTCATTGATGCAGCCCCGCATTGCCAAACACGTGGCCCATCTGAATGAGCTTTGTGAAAAATTAGAAAACCACATCCAGAAAAAAATCATGGGCACGGTGGACGTCAGCGACGCCGACATGATGTCAAAAATCCTCGCTGAATCCAGCAATACCGACCTGACCATGGCTGGCATCGCCAAGCGGTTGGAGACCGCCCGTGGCAGCGAACCCATCGACCAAGAATGGTTGCGGGAAATGACCCAGCTTTTAGCGAAGCTGAAAAATTTGAAGTGGAAATACACCAACGGCACGACCGGAAATGGCCGTTCCAACATGGGTATGTGTAATGCCACCGGATGTACCTCTGTCTGGGGCAGTACTTGGCCTTACAACCCCTACCCATTCCCTTGGGCCAACCACTTGTTCCAAGATTCGACCTCGATGGCGATGGGTATTTTTGAAGGCCACATGGCCAAAATGGCCGAAGGTTTCAGGGCGATCCGGCAAGCCGAAATGGAACTGAGGGGTGAGTCCCGTTCGAAGGAACAACGTGAATTTTTCACCTATTTCAATTGGCAACAATTCACCGAAGAGGAATGGCTGCTCTGCCCGCCCGTAGTGGCTTTGGGTGGCGACGGCGCCATGTACGACATTGGTTTCCAAAACCTTTCGAGGATGATGGCCTCCGGCAAACCAATCAAGGTCATCGTGGTGGACACGCAGGTTTACTCCAATACGGGCGGACAGGCTTGTACATCTGGTTTCATCGGACAGGTTTCAGATATGGCCCAATACGGTAAGGTTTGGAAAGGCAAATCCGAGCCACGGAAGGAAATTGGATTGATCGCCATGGCCCACCGGAATACTTATGTTATGCAAGGCACGTTGGCCAACACCAGCCAAATGATCGAAGGGTTCATTGATGGATTGATGACCAAACGACCCGCCATTTTCAACCTTTACACTACGTGCCAACCAGAGCACGGTGTGGCCGACGACATGGGAACGCACCAAGCCAAATTGGCGGTCGAATCACGTGCCTACCCCATTTTCCGATACAACCCTGATAAAGGCGTAAAAGCGGAAGAAGCATTTGATTTGAGCGGCAACCCAGCCATCGATAGCTTGTGGCCAACCTATCAATTGAAATATCTGGAAAATGGTCGACAGAAACCATGGAACTGCCCATGACGTTTGCCGATTTCGCCATCACGGAGGCCCGTTTTAGGAAACACTTCCGACAAGTGCCACGGGATGCTGGAATGACAATATATGCCTCTGGCAGATTTCATTGAATTGGACGAAAGCGAACGGGAGGGCAAATTCCCATTCATTTGGGCCGTTGACCGGAAACAGCACCTCAGTCGGGTATTGGTCGCTCAACCAATCGTTTTGTCCTGCGAGGAAAGAAGGGATTTCTGGATTATGTTGCGGGGATTGGCAGGTGTGAAAACAGAACAGGTTGAAGTAGTGGATTTGGAAGGAAAAATACGGGCAGAAGTCGTGGGAAAAATTGCACAGGGACTGATGAAATTGGCTGGTGGCAATGGCGAAGGCATCGTCAGTTTAGCCTTGGACGAACCAACTCCCGATACAGTATCTCCTGCCGAAAAAGCCCAGTCCAATGGTGACTACATGGCCCCTTGGCTGGAAACCGACGAGTGTACGTCCTGCGATGAATGCACCAAGCTCAATGCAAACATTTTCGCCTACAACGCCAATAAAAAGGCCTTCATCAAAAACCCAGATGGCGGCCCTTACTCGGATTTGGTGAAAGCAGCGGAAAAATGTACGGCGAGGGTCATCCACCCCGGCCTGCCAAAAGATAAGTCGGAGAAGGACATCGAGAAGTGGATCAAGCGGGGCGAAAAGTATAATTGACAAATCAAAATGAAAATCAAAATCAAAATGAAAACGGTCCACTGAGCAGTTTTTGATTTTGATTTTCATTTTAATTTTTATTCCATTGGGACTTTTCAACTTCCATAAAAACACCTTCAAGCACGGCGTCCACCCACCGGAGCACAAAGACGAAACGAACAACTTGCCGATCCGGCAATTCCCGTTTGCGCCGCTCCTGATCCTGCCAATGGCGCAGCATATCGGTGCTCCTTCGGAACTGTTGGTGCGGGAAGGACAGGAGGTCGTGCGGGGGCAATTGCTTGCCAAAGCTGGCGGGTATGTTTCGGTGCCGCTGCATGCGCCCGCTTCTGGAACTATTCGGAAAATCGGGAATGTGCCCACCATTTCTGGTAAAATGTCCCAAGGGATTTATTTGGAAACATTTCCTTCTTCCAGTCAGGAAGTGATGGAAGGGACGCCTATTGACATCGACATAGCGACCCCAGCAGATATTTTGAATGGCATTCAGAATGCAGGCATTGTCGGCCTCGGGGGTGCTGCATTTCCGACACATGTGAAATTAAAAGTGCCGGAGGGAAAACGTTGCGAAATACTGATGCTCAACGGCATTGAATGTGAGCCTTATCTGACAACTGACCATCGGGTGATGCTCGAGCAAGCGGACGATATTTTCATGGGCATCCAATATTTGATGAAAGCGACTGGGGCTGCCCGCTGCATCATCGGCATTGAAGCGAACAAGAAAAATGCCGCCGATCATTTAGAAAAAAATATCCCTGATGGCCTGCCCGTCGAAGTGAAAGTAGTCCCGGTGAAATACCCGCAAGGGGCGGAAAAAATGTTGGTCAGTGCCACTTTAGGAAAGGAAATCCCGTCGGGAGGGCTGCCCATAGATGTCGGTGTAGTCAACGTCAACGTAGCGACGGCAGCAGAAATCGGCAGGTTGTTGCCACACGGCAGGGGCATCCAAGAACGGGTGGTTACCATCACTGGTCCGGGGGTAAAAAAGAAAGGCAATTACTTGATTCCCATCGGGACGCCCTTGCGGTATGTGTTGGAACAAGTCTGTGCAGACGACAGCATCAGCGAGGTTTACATGGGCGGGCCCATGATGGGGGTGGCCGTTTCCAATCTGGATATTTCCATCGTAAAAGGCACTTCAGGCATTGTAGTTTTCACGGAAAAAGAAGTAAAAAAACAGCAGAAAATTTACCCCTGCATCAAATGCGGCGCCTGCGTGGATGCCTGTCCGATTTCCCTGATCCCATCGAAAATGGGTGTTTTGGCAAAATTTGAAGCCTATGACCTCATGGCCGAACAGTACAACTTGATGGATTGCTTCGAATGTGGTTCGTGCTCCTATGTATGTCCATCGCACATTCCGTTGGTGCAATATTTCCGGTTGTCAAAATCAATTGTAAGAAAAAGGAACGCAGCAAATTAACAGCAAACGTCGGCAGGGTTTTTACTGCCGAAAATAAGTTTTTAATAATTCGTTTTCGCTAGGAGGCCGGAGGTTGCAAGACCTCCTCTACCCTAAGGCCCTTGACTATCGTTGGGTTGCAGCCATGAAACGAATGTAGAGGAGGTTTTGCAACCTCCGGCTTATTTACGAGAAATATTAATTTTCAATCTTCGGTAGTATAAACCCTGCCGACGTTGCAATCCAGCAAATTTAAATGCTAAACAAGACATTAAATATCAGCACCTCACCGCACATCACCAAAGGCAGCAGCACGGAGGTCATCATGCGGAATGTCGTTTGGGCATTGATTCCGACGACCGTATTTGCTGTATATTCCTTCGGTATTAGTGCTTTGTTGGTAGTCGCCACGACTACGGCGGCGTGTGTTTTTACGGAACATTTTTTATGTAAATACGCCGGAAAAGAAAGCACTATTTCCGATTGGTCGGCGGTCATTACGGGGCTGTTATTGGGGCTGACGCTGCCGCCGAATTTCCCTTTGTGGATGGCATTGGTTGGCGGCGTGATCGCCATTGCTTTGGGGAAATTTATTTTCGGGGGTTTGGGCTATAATGTTTTCAATCCGGCGCTGGTGGGGCGGGCAGTTTTGCAGGCCGCCTTTCCCGTAGCTATTACAACTTGGTACCCATCATTTTTGCCGGAGCGTTTTTCCACTTTTTCTAACGCCACTTTTACCATCCCATTTATGGAACCGACAACGGATGGATTTACGGGGGCTACACCACTTTCCGCATTTAAATTTGACCATATTGCAGCTAATACCGGGGATTTGGCTATGGGGTTAATTACGCTCTACGGGTGAAACTTGCGCAATTCTGATCATTTTAGGCGGCATTTATTTAATTGCCAGAAATATGATGAATTGGCGCATTCCGGTTTCCATTTTAACGACGGTTTTTATTTTAAGTGGCCTTTTATTTTTGGTGGATAAATCCATTTATCCTTCTCCCTTTTTCATGCTTTTTTCTGGTGGTTTAATGCTCGGCGCTGTTTTTATGGCGACCGATATGGTGGCATCTCCAATTACCCCAGCGGGGGTTTGGGTTTATGGCACACTGATCGGATTATTGGTGGTGGTCATTCGGATTTGGGGTGGATTGCCGGAAGGTGTGATGTATGCGATTTTATTGGCGAATGCCATTTCACCACACATTGACAATATAATTAGGCCGAGGGTTTATGGAACGGACAATGGATAATGGACATTTTTTTTTCGTTGGATTAATTTTCTAAAAAAATATGAGCGAGATAAAAGAGATAAAAAATAGTTCGTCGGCAGGTAGCTTTAAAATGCTTCAGGCGATGGTTGGTATTGGATTAATCTGCGCATTATTAATCGTTCTGACATTTGAAGGCACCTTGCCGAGGATTGAACAATTAAAAGCAGCGGCTTTGGAAAAAGCTATATTTAAAGTAATCCCCGGAATGACCAAAAAGAAAACATTTAAATTAGATGCAAACAATAAATTTATTGAAATAAATAGTGACGAAAAAGATGCTCAATTAATTTATGCTGGATATGACGCACAAAATAAATTAGTGGGCGTAGCGATACCAGCAAGCGGGATGGGGTTTGCGGATATTTTAAAAGTGCTTTATGGCTATGATCCCGAAAAACAAGAAGTCGTTGGGTTTTATGTTTTGGAAAGTAAAGAGACACCGGGGCTGGGAGATAAAATCGAAAAAGACCCGAATTTTTTAGCTAATTTTTCTGGGCTTGACGTTGTTCTATCCGATGATTTAAATGAAATAAAAAATACAGTCGTCGCTGTAAAACATGGCACTAAAAAAAATAATTGGGAAATAGACGGCATTACTGGCGCAACCATTTCTTCCCGGGCCATCGGGAATATTATGGGAAAAAGCACCGAGCAATGGATGCCGCTTATTTTTAAAAACAAAGAGGCATTTGAAGAATCTAAAATGGATAATTGAAAATTCAAAATGGACAATTTAAAAAATAAAACAGGCTTTTTTGCCACATTGGAAAACAGTCCTTCCACCGATGCTTTCATCAAAGGTTTATGGCGGGAAAACCCAGTGTTTGTGCAGGTTTTGGGTATGTGCCCGGTGTTGGCCGTTTCCAATACTGCCATCAATGCACTGGCGATGGGGCTGGCGACTGCATTTGTTTTATTAATGTCCAACATGCTGGTTTCCTCCTTGCGCAATTTCATTCCCAAACAAGTACGGATCGCATCCTATATTTTAATCATCGCCACTTTTGTGACCATGGTTGATTATATGATTCAGGCCATCAGTGTGGAATTGCACAAAGCATTGGGTGCATTTATTTCACTAATTGTTGTGAACTGTGTGATACTCGGAAGAGCCGAAGCTTTTGCTTCCAAAAATACCGTAGGAAAATCAATGCTGGATGCTCTCGGCATGGGTCTTGGGTTTACGTTTGGCCTTTTATGTTTGGGAGCTGTCCGGGAATTAATGGGCAACGGAAGCCTTTTTAATGTCCTCATATTTTCAGCAAATTTTCAAGAATGGATCGTGATGATTTTGCCAGCAGGCGGATTTTTTACCTTAGCTATTTGGCTGCTTATTTTTAATGCAGCGAAAAATAAAAAAGCAGCTTAATGACTTTTAAAAATCAAATAATTTTAAAAATCAAATAATTTTAAAGCGACATTATTGGATTTCTAAAATGCGGAACAGGATGTTTGTCGCTTTTTCGGAACAGCCCAACATTGCTCCTCAGGGTTTTAAGGGGCGTCGCCGTCCCGATGCATCGGGACGGCGACGCCCCTGTCAGCAAATGCATCGGTCCGGCATGCTATGGCATTTAATTAAAATAAAAATCATCATGATTTAAAAAAATAAAAAAATGGCTGAAGAATCACTGTGGTACATATTTATCAATGCCAGTTTAATTAACAATTTTGTATTGGCTTATTTTCTGGGAATATGCCCCTTTTTAGGAGTTTCTGGAAAAATGGAAACCGCTTCCAAAATGGGCGGGGCAGTGACTTTTGTCATGCTCGTCGCATCAATGTGCGCTTATGGAATTCACGCATTATTAGTTGCCATTAATGCACCTTTTCTGCAATTAATTAGCTATATAGTCGTCATTGCATCCACCGTTCAATTGGTGGAAATGTTTGTTAAAAAAATGAGCCCAGCATTATTTCGGGCACTGGGTATTTTCTTGCCATTAATTACTACTAATTGTGCCATTTTGGGTCTTGCCTTATTTCAAACCAATAAAGGCTACGGATTTTTAGAAAGCTTCATTTACGCATTGGGGGCAGGCACAGGTTTTACATTGGCCTTGGTATTAATGGCAGGTTTACGGGAACAGTTGGAATTTGCGGAAGTCCCTAAAATAGTGAAGGGCACTGCCCTGACTTTATTGATTGCTGGAATTTTGTCCTTATCATTTATGGGCTTTGCAGGGTTAGGAAGTCAGTGACAATGGTGAATGGAAAATTAAAAAATCATGATTAATTCATTAATAATCGGCGTTGGAGGAATAATAGTGCTCATGATTATTTGGGCAATTGTCCAATTATTTTGGAAAAAAATATTTTCCGAATATATAGCTGACGAAGACGTGTTGGCGGAGCGACGAAGTTGTGGAAATTGTGGTTGCACAACCATTTGTAAAACCAAGAAAAATGAATGGAAAATTGACAATTGACAACTGACAATTATTAATGTCTAAAGTCAATATCAATTATCAATTAAATAAATAGTTATGTCACATCTATCAGATTTTAACACGGCAAATAAATACCAAGCGACTGTCAAAAAAACAGAACGTTTGACGCCCGCTGACACCGAAGAAGTGCGGGAAATATTACTGGAAGTACAACCTGAATTCGAATGCCAGGTCGATCAAAGTTTTGGCGTATTGGTAAAATCTTCTGGGGAATTTGGAAATACGGTACATCACCGTTTGTACAGTGTCGCCGATTTACCTGGAAAAGAAAACGGGAATCCTCTCATTACAATGCTGGTGAAAAGGTGCTCCTATGTCGATGCATTTAATGGGGAATTATACGACGGTGTTGCTTCCAATTATTTATGCGACCGAAAAATTGGCGATGAAATCACCATCACGGGTCCGCACCAATTGCCATTTGTTGTGCCAGAGGATAAGACTTCCAATCTTATTTTAATTGGTATGGGGACAGGCATTGCACCTTTCCGTTCATTTATCAAGCATATTTATAAAAATGTAAAAAATTGGGAAGGTAAAATCCGCCTATTTTATGGTGCGTTGAGCGGTCTGGAATTATTGTATTTAAATGACAAGGACGGTGATTTGACCAATTATTATGACGAAGAAACTTTTGAGGCATTTCATGCACTTAGCCCTCGCCCGCATATGAATGATCCGATAGCTTTGGATGTAGCGATTGAAGAACGTGCCGCTGAAATTTTGAATATTATCGAAAACCAGCACCTACATGTTTATGTAGCAGGTTATGAAAAAAAATAAATGATATGCTCATCAAATCATTTTCTTATATCCCTCGGCTCAAAAGGAAAATGGGAAACTAGGAAGAAAGCGGAATTAAGTAGCTGGAAAAAATGGGCAGAAGTATTTATTAATGAAAATAAAAATGACAAGTAAATAGATTCTAATTATCTGCGAAAAGAAACCTGCATTTCATTTTATTTTCATTTAATTTTTATTTAAGTTGACCATCCTTACCGCACTCTGCTTATTGGGCAGTTTGACCCTTGTCTTGGCGATTATGCTCATAGTTGCCAATAAAAAACTGTATGTTTTAGACCCTCGTTGACAGTGGAGGGGCTATATTTACTATGCCAATTGTGGCCTATGTGGGTATCGGGTTACCGCCATTTGCAGAAGCCTTCGTCGGCAGGAAAGAAGAGGCATTACCTGGAAAATGTTCTGTCGGTTCCCAGAAGAAGGACGGGTGGCTATTGCCAATTTTCTCGGCGTCGCTTTGGGGGCAGAAGAAAAACGGGTTGCGCGGTTGGCCTGTGCAGGTGGCTTATACTGTGGCATTGAACAGGGCGAAATACCAGGGCATCAGTCCTGTCAGGCGGCTTCGTTGGTTTCGGGAGGTGGAAAGGGCTGTTTTTAGGGATGCTGGGCCACGGTGATTGTGAGGCGGTTTGCGATTTCGTGCGCCATCAGCATGAATGAATTCAGCCTGCCGGTGGTAGATGTGGACAAATGCACTGGCGACGCGGAAATCTGCCCCAGACCTGTTTTCACTTCACCCCATCAGCCATCGACTTTGGGTCAACTGCAAGAATAGAACAGGCGACGACATTCTCGAAGAGTACCAAGTGGGTTGTACCGCCTGCGGCAAGTAATGCCATGGACGCACGGGCAACCTCATCACGATGGCACATAATTTACCCGTCATTAATTATTCGGAAAATCACAAAACCCAAATGCCCATCCGCGCTGCCCACGGGAAGGCCATCGTTCAGTTGGATGATAAATTGGGCGTGGTAAAAAGGTAAAAGAATAAAAATAGTGCGGAAGAGGAGAGCGGGGAATTGGGTTTCCTGATTATCCACTCCACATAACGGCTCATCGATCAATATTAACTCTGGTAGGCTTCACTACTGGTTCGATATTTTTTTCTACTGACAAAATCAAATCCCTTCCCTTCATTCTTGTGCGGGCTTCCATCCTTTTCCAACATCGCACCCATTTTAAGAATAGCTTTATAAATAAATTTAAATCTTCTATTTTCAATCTTCCCATAACAGGAAGTATTCTATTTTTCTTTGCGCCTATTTATTGGAATATTTAAATCATAATATTTCTTGATTTCCGTTAATCTGGAAATTAACTCCCGAAACAGTAAATAAAATAATTTTTTCTTCATTAAAATGGGCCAATTTCAGTCAGCCATTTCTTGATATAATATTTTCCCACAAAAACGGCACTGCCTAAAATAACAGTGTCATATTTTTCAGAGATTGGGATTAGTTTACCAATGTGTCAAAAACTGGAATGTCAAATCACCACCTATCCATTCCGCATATTATTTAGGTTCGAATATATTACCTGCATAAAAAATGGCTCATTGATGGGATAATGCTGCTTTTCTGTGGTATCAAAATTTTTATGAATCAACAACTATCTACGAAAATCAGTAAAAGCAAGACATGATTGGGGTTAGAATTAAATATGATTTTAATCTTCGAATTCATGGCTTTTATTTCCACGCAGTCCGCAAGTTAAACGCGGGTTTCGCAGAGTTACAGGAAAACTCTGCGGGAAAACCTCGTATTTATTACAACGTGAAAAAATAAAATAAAAGATGAAAAATTTAAAACCTTTGACAATAGCCAATAATTGAAAACAAACGAAATCAACAATTGATGATAATTAAAAAATAGAGTCATGAAAAATCAAATTTTAAATGGACCGCAAGTTTGGCTTTACTTTAGGAATAGCCATTCTTTACAGTGTGAAACCAATAATGCCAGAAATGGCTCAATTGGACGAACTCCAAATCTGGCTGTAAGTAACGGAGAGCTTGCTGATAGGGGCGACAACATATTGCCACGAACCTCCATGATTGTTTGTTGAATAATTATGCTTGAAATTTATCAAGTAGCGAAGAAAAAAGCGCTATTATTCCCATGAGGGAAGAGGAAAAACTGGCCAAAGGGATGTTTACCTCGGACTGTATGAAAAATGGAACGCCCAGATTTTTAACAACATTGCTAAAGCAGAACAACGCCACACGGACGCCATCGCTTATTTAGCAAAAATATGGGTTAACCGATCCCGTTGTGAATGATGAATTAGGCGTCTTTGTGGATGTCTGCAGGATGCCACAACAATTTGATGGAAAAGGCTTATTTGAGTTTTGAAAATGCCCTGATGGTTGGAGCAACGATCGAAGATTTGGACATCAATGACTACTATTGCGGAATCACCAGTCTCGACAACGCAGACATAAAAGCAGTGTTTGGAGAATTGACCAAAGGCTCCCGAAACCATCTCCGGGCATTTAACAAAAACCTGATCCAGCTTGGAGAGAATTATGAGCCACAGTTCATTTCTCCAGAATTGTTTAAAGAAATCATAGATACCCCAAGAGAGCAAGGTGGCGCTATCTGTGGGATTTGCCTCGGAGGCGGCAATGGAGCTGGAAACGGCACAGGAATCTGCCCTAATGGAAATACTGGTGGGGTCAACGGCCCCGGAAATGGTACAGGGATTTGCCCAAACGGAAATCCAGGTGGGGGAAATGGACCGGGCACAGGAACTGGACCGAATGGTAACGGAGGAGGGAACGGTAATGGAGGCGGTAACGGCGGTGGAAATGGCAACGGTGGCGGCAAATAATCAAACCTTAAATCATTGAAAGTAAATAGCTTATGGATTGCCCTGTTTGAAGGTCAGGGCAATCTTTTTTTATTGACATAAGTGACATTTGTCGGTTTTTTCTTCGGCTAACCCAGCTAACTTGGAGTCCATTTTATCTCAATCATGATTATTTCAAAACAGATATGCGACGGTTTTAGCGATCTGGAAATCATCCAGAAATCGTTGGAGGAAATTGATTTTTTCTCCTGCCTATTTGAGCGGTATGAAGAAAAAATGCTGCGTTATATCAAGCGGGTAGCCATCGTTACGAGAGAAGAAGCAGAGGATATATTGCAAGAATCGTTTATCAAAATCTGGAAAAACCTCCACGCCTTTGACCAAAGCCTGAAACTGTCCAGTTGGATTTACCGCATTGTTCACAACCAAACAATTTCCAGCCTGCGCAAAAAAAAGTCTTATGGAAAAGACCAACAGGTAGAATTAAATGAGTCCTTATTTGCCGAAATGGCCGAGGGGAAAGAAGGATTATCAGAAACAGATTTGGCTGAAAGGGAAGCGCTGACCGAAAGGATTTTGTCTCAACTACCACTCCCTTACAAAGAGGTTTTGGTCCTAAAATTTTTGGAAAACATGAGCTACGAAGAAATATCGGACGTACTGAAGATACCTGAAGGAACCGTTGCCACCCGCATTAACCGAGCGAAGAAAGCCTTTAGGGAAATCTCAAATCGGCAATTTGTTTCCTTTGAAATTTAAAACCCACCGACATGAAAAGTTCTGAAAAATTGATCCAAGCCATCAAAGAACAAGATGTGAAACCAGTCCCAAAATGGCATTTCACCTTAAAAAACAGCCTTCTTTGGACGGGCTTTTTAATCGCCGTTTTCTTGGGGGCATTGGCATTTTCAGTTGTGCTATTTGCTATCCAACAAACGGACTTCAATATCATCAGCCACCTCACCCATTCGAGGCTGGAATTGTTCTTGGGCCTGTTGCCATTTGTATGGATAGTCTTTTTGGTCGTGTTTGTGGGCATTGCCTTTTTTAGCATTCGGCATTCTAAGAAGGGGTATAAATTCACGGTAGCCAAGCTGGCTGGATTTAGTGCGGCATTGAGCATTTTATTGGGCACGTTGTATTTCCTTGCGGGTGGTGCATCACAATTAGATAAGGTTTTTGCGGCCAATGTTGGCTTGTACGAAAGCATTCAGGAAAAGAAAATGAAGCTCTGGTCGATGCCAGAAGAGGGGTATTTATCTGGTGAGATTGTAAATGTGAGCCCTGATTTTTTTCAGTTAAAAGATTTCAAAAACAAGGTGTGGGAAATTACTTTTGAAGAGGCATTCATCCCGCCAGTGGTTACATTGGAAAGAGGGGAAAAAGTAAAGGTCATTGGAAAAATGTTGAGCAGGGATGCATTTTCTGCGGACGAGATTAGACCGTGGGGAGGGGCAGGAAAAAGAATGCAAAACAGGGGGCAAAATAGATAAATTCTAAATCCAGTTTTTAGACTTTATTCTAAGATATTTTTTGCATAGCCGATAAACCAAAATACCGTTACACCAATAAACCGAATTAATCTATTTATTTATGTAGTTACTAAACGCCAAATAACTAAGACAACGCCGATTACCAACAAAGTCCCAAATATTTCTTTATTATATTTTGCTAATAATTCAGGCAAATAAATATCAAAATTGGAATTGTTACTATTTGAGTATCGCCTGGCCAACGGCGTCAGTGGACACACCCAATTATTTACCAACAATACGGTGGCTTCCACCACATGCAAACCAATTGCAACGTAAGTCCAAAATGATATTTTGCCGCTCCAACCGGAATATAAAATATAAAAAATAGCTGCTACCATCACTGCCCAAATGACGGTGTGCAAGATTTTAACTGCTATTAATTTTTGGTGATCATTCATTTTTTTCATAAAATATACATCATAAAAGAAGAGGTTTCACGCTTAGCACACTCCAATCCGATTAACTAATTTATCGATTTAGTTTAAAATATAAAATAAGATTTGGAGAAATACAGAATGAAAATAATCACTATTTTTTACGTATTTTTTATTCAATTTAATGACGATAAAAAACAACTTTCTGATCAACCATGTGGACAGACATTTTGAATGTGGGATATTATAGCAAACAATAAAAATTTTACTCCGAAGCCCGACGTTCAAAACGAAGGTTCTCGGAATTAAATGATAAAGTTAATTTTTGAGCATTCCTTAATAGACATTAAACCATTTAAAATAAATTAAGGCACACCTTCACATGCAACTGATTTACAACTACTTATCCTATATTTTAGAAAATTAAAATTCTTAATTAATTGGGGCTTCTCCGATGCGAAAACAACATTTATAAACCTTGAATAAAAAAATCGCTCAAATTACTTTACTTTTGCAGCGAATTTCAAAAAAAAGCAACCTTTGAAAGCGAAAATTTGGAAAGAGGGTAAAGGTTGCAAATCCAACAGGCTCAATAATTTAGCCGCTGAAATTCACTTAAAAACTACTTAGCGTAAAGCTTGCCTTTTGCCTCTACTGGCCAATAGTTTTTTATCAAATCCTTCTTTCTTCCTTGTTTGTATTTTCTTTCCGCATTTTGAATTTCCAAGTTGCTGAAAATACATTGTCTATTCACTAACAGATTTGCCGCCTACCAACAGGGCTGAATTTGTTGTTTAAAAAATAATTAAATATGCTAATAATTGAAGTAAAAAATGGCGAAGGAATCGAAAGAGCAATCCGTCGTTATCGCCGCAAACACCGCGACACCAAACTCAGAAATGCGTTGCGGGAAAGAAAACAATTTACCAAACCATCGGTCAAGCGCCGGAAAGAAATATTGAAGGCTGCTTACAAAGAAAGGAAAAAACACGAACTGGAAAATTAAATCAAAAATTTATGTCATGAATTTTTTAAATAAAATCAAAGCAATCTTTTTTGGCTCCGATAATGCTCAAACAGACAAAGACAAAACTGTCATTCCACCAAATGGCTGCACAGGAACTGTCCAATATTTCAACCATTCCCGCGGCTATGGATTCATCGATTCCAAAGCATTTGACCGGAGAGTCTTCTTGCATATTTCTGATTTGGAAGACCGTGTCCATAAGGGGCAACGAGTAAAATTTAAAGTTGAAAAAACGAGCAAAGGGTTGCGGGCCAAAAATGTAGAGACTGCAAGTGCTTGAAGGCACTGAACGAAAAACCAGGAAACCAAGCCGATTGGTTTTCTGATTTTATTCACAGATCATACCTCGACGCATTGAAACAGGAATCATCCATGCTACCAACAAATTACAAATTAACGGTCCATACCCCGTTTGATAAACTAACCACCTTAGAGGCCAACCAGATCGTCAGCTTTTTATTTGAACACCTGGAAGAATACGGAGACAAAAAAAATGACATCTTCATGGCCATTCAGTACGCCATGCGGGAGACGACCAGTCCGGGTGGATTCGTGCTTAAAATGACCGAAGTCAATGGCAAAATTGCCGGGGCCGTTGTCGTTAACAAAACGGGCATGGAAGGCTACATTCCCGAAAATATTTTGGTTTACATTGCTGTTCATACCGATCACCGGGGAAAAGGGATTGGCAAAAAACTGATGCAAGCGGCCATTAAGCAAGCAAACGGTGATATCGCACTGCACGTAGAACCAGACAACCCAGCCAAATTTCTTTATGAAAAATTGGGATTTGAGAACAAATACCTCGAAATGCGCCTAAAAAATCCTTCCTGATCCATGCATGTAGTTGACCTCACTATTTTCATAGTCTATTTCCTGACTATGATCGGTATTGGCTTTTATTTTTTCAAAAAAAACGAAAATTCGGATGACTACTTTGTGGGTGGTCGGAGCATGGGAAGCTGGCATATCGGGCTATCGGTGGTGGCAACTGATGTGGGCGGTGGTTTTTCCATTGGCCTTGGAGGACTTGGTTTTCTAATGGGAATTGCTGGTCTCAGGATGTTGTTCACGGGTTTGTTGGGCGCTTGGTTGGCCACCGTTTTTTTGATACCCAAAGTCAGCAACCTGTCCATGCGACCACCAGTTTTTGACCTTCCCAATTATTTGGTCATTTCTTCAATAAAAAAGTAGCCCTACCTGGCAGGGATCATTTCGGCCATTGGGTACATCGGCTTTACCAGCTCGCAATTACTTCTTAAGCGATACAAATTGGCTCTCGCCACCTTCATTGATCTGGAGTTAAATACCGCCCTCATCCTGATGGGGGTCATCGCTGTTGGTTACACTGTCATCGGAGGACTGAAAGCTGTCATTTATACGGATACCGTTCAATGGGCCATCCTCATGGGAGGGCTGGTTTTTATTGGGATTCCGATCAGTTATAAATACAGGTGGCATGGATGCCATTCGTTAACGGTTTCGCCGGACTTTCTTTCCTTACAAAATCTCGGCTGGGCGCAATTTGTCAATTGGCTCATTACCATTGTCCCGATCTGGCTTGTCGGGATGACCTCTACCAAAGGATTTATGCCTGCCGGGATGAAAACGGCCAAAAAAGCATGGATGATCGCCGGGCTTTTCGAATATCCAGTGATGGCTTTCATGGGCGTGTTGCTGGGGTTGTTTGCCAGGGTGGCAGCAGAACAAGGGATGTTTGAATATGCAGGCTATGCAACTGCCAGCCACATGGATGCAGAAATGGGCTTGCCGGTTTTACTCCGAACGGTGCTCCCAACGGGTTTGATGGGACTCATGCTGTCCGCCTATTTTTCTGCGATCATGTCCACTGCCGATAGTTGTCTGATGGCGGCTTCGGGCAATGTGGTTACAGACATTTTGGGAAAAAGCCCCAAATCCCCAGAGCATGAAAAATCGATGTTGAAAATTTCCCAGATTGCAACGTTGGCCATTGGTGTGCTCGCACTGTTGCTGGCCACCTTGATGCAAAACGTTTTGGAATTGATGCTTTTGTCCTACGCCTTCATGGTTTCAGGGCTTTTCGTTCCAGTATTGGGTGCGCTGTATTGGAAAAAGGTGACATCGAAAGCAGCCTTTTGGGCCATGCTATTGGGAGGGGGAACTACAACCCTGATGGTTTTTACCAAAACTCATCTACCCTTTGGTTTGGATGCCAACTTAGCAGGGATCACGGTTTCTGCCTGCGCACTGATCATTTTTACTTTGCTCCAACCAGAAAAAATAAAATAACCAACCACGTTATGTTTGATACGACAAATTTGCAGAAACAAGCTTTTTTAACCTCCGACCTAATTGACAGGTTGGTTAAAATCAGGCATTACCTGCATGCGCACCCAGAGCTATCTGGGGTCGAAACCAAGACCGCGAACACGATTGCAAAATACTTGGCCTATTGCCAGCCCACCCAGCTAATAAAAGGATTGGGAGGAACCGGCATAGCCGCTGTTTTTGATAGTGGAAAAAAAGGGCAGACCGTGCTTTTCCGATCAGAATTGGATGCGCTGCCCATTCAGGAAATAAATGATTTGCCCTATAAATCCATTTATGAGGGGGTTGGGCACAAATGCGGACACGATGGGCACTCTACCATTTTGCTGGGATTGGCTGGCATTTTATCCAAAGAGGCCCCGCAAAGTGGCAGGGTCGTTTTGCTTTTTCAGCCTGCGGAAGAAAACGGGGAGGGGGCAGCAGCTGTACTCAACGATGAGCGTTTTGAGCAAATCGAACCTGATTACGCCTTTGCTTTCCACAATTTACCCGGCTATCCTCTGAATGAAATTGTGGTCCGGGAAAATGCATTTACCGCAGCCGTGAAAAGTATCATTATAAAACTTTCTGGTAAAACGGCCCACGCTGCCGAACCGGAACACGGCCAAAACCCAGCCCTTGCCATTGCAGAAATATTGAAGCAATCTAACGAGCTCTCCAACAACGACCCTGACCGCTCTGACTTTGCCGTCATAACACCTATCCATATCGAAATGGGCAAAGAGTATTACGGCATTTCTGCTGGTTACGGTGAAATCAGGCTGACACTCCGCACTTGGACACAAAAAGAATTGGACCAGTTACAGAACCGCTTGGTTGAGCTGGTAAAATCAATTGCTGCCAAACATAAACTTTCAGTTGAAACGGAATTCACCCACGTATTTCAGGCCAATGAAAACGACGATGAGGCGGTGGAGATCGTCCGGCAGTCGGCTTCCAAAAATGGCTACCCACTGACGGAGAGGGAGTTCCCTTTTAAATGGGGAGAAGATTTTGGACTGTTTACCCAAAAATACAAAGGCGCCATGTTTGGCATCGGCAGTGGACTGGATTCCCCGGCTCTGCACAACCCAGATTATGACTTCCCGGACGAACAAATTCCGGTGGGCATCCTGATGTTTTACCACATTGCTAAAAAAATATTAGGATAAAATGTTTCATACCTCCAATATTGAAATCAGCCGTTCTGCTTACCAGCAAAATTTGAATTTCCTAAAAGAACAAATAGGTAAAGGGGTAAAAATTTCTTCCGTCGTGAAAGGCAACGCCTATGGTCACGGCATTGAAATGTTTGTGCCGCTTGCCGAAGACTGTGGGATTGAACACTTTTCCGTTTTCAGTGCAGATGAAGCATTACGGGTTCGGCAAGCGGGTAAAGGACTGGCAGATATTATGATTATGGGTTCTTTGGAAAACGAGGAACTGGAATGGGCCATTCACAACGGCATTGAGTTTTTCGTATTTGAACAAGACCGCTTAGAGGCCGCCTTAAAAATTGCCAAAAAAATACAACGACCTGCCAAGCTCCACATCGAGCTGGAGACTGGTATGAACCGGACAGGTTTTGCTGCCCAGTCTATAAAGGCGACTAAAACGCTGCTGTTAAAACATCCCGAAGCATTTGAAATAAAAGGGCTTTGCACCCATTACGCCGGGGCGGAGAGCATTGCCAATTATTTCCGGATAAAAAAACAGAAGTCGGTATTTAATAAATTAAAAAAACAATTCGCTGCGCCAGACCTGATGCCGGAGGCGCTACATACGGCCTGTTCGGCGGCGGCCATCCGCTACCCGGAAACCCAAATGGACATGGTGCGGATCGGCATTTTGCAGTATGGTTTTTTTCCGAGTCAAGAGGTTTTGATAGAATACCTCACCCGCCAGAAAAAAACCGAATATCCGCTGAAAAGACTGATTTCTTGGAAAACCAAGGTGATGGATGTGAAACAGGTAAAGGCGGGCGAGTTCATTGGCTACGGGACTTCTTTCCTTGCCAGTAATGATATGTCAGTGGCCAGCATTCCGGTGGGCTACAGTCATGGCTTCAGCCGTTCGCTCAGCAACCAAGGGCGGGTGTTGATCCATGGGCAGCGAACCAGCGTGGTCGGCACGGTCAATATGAACATGACTTTGGTGGACATCACCAATTTGGAAGGCGTAAAAAAAGGGGACGAAGTGGTCCTGATCGGTTATCAGGGCGATTTAGAAATTTCTGTTTCTTCCTTTGGAAATTTCAGCGACCAGTTAAATTATGAGTTGCTGACGCGCCTGCCATCCAACATCCCGCGCAAAGTGATAGAATGACAGACTTTGTTGCGTGTTGCAAAAGTTGGCTATTTCAACCCTAATTATACAATCAAAAAAAATGGCATTTATCAGACTGTACAAAGATCGGCTCAAGGAAAATTATAATTTCTTGGAAAAGGTTTTCAAAGATCATGGCGTAGAATGGGCCATTGTTACCAAGCTGCTGTGTGGCAATGAAACCTTCCTGAAAGAAGTGCTCGATTTGGGGGTGAGGGAAGTTTGCGACAGCCGTTTGAGCAACTTGCAAATGATCAAAAAATTACGGCCAGACATCCAAACGGTTTACATCAAACCACCTCCAAAGCGCAGTATCAAGACGGTCGTAGAATTTGCCGATGTTAGCTTTAATTCAGAATCGGAGACCATTCGGCTGCTATCAGAAGAAGCGGTCAGGCAAGGCAAAACCCACAAGGTGACCATCATGATCGAGTTGGGCGACCTCCGGGAAGGGATCATGGGCGATCATTTGATTGAATTTTACCAAAAAGTCTTTGACTTGCCCAATATTAAAGTGACGGCCATCGGTGCCAACCTGAACTGCTTGCACGGGGTCATGCCATCGCAGGACAAGCTCATTCAACTGAGCCTCTACAAGCAGCTGATTGAGGCTACTTTCAATAAAAAAATACCGTGGGTCAGTGGGGGCACGTCCGTCATGCTGCCGCTACTTTTTAGAAACCAAGTGCCCAAAGCCGTCAACCATTTCCGCATCGGAGAAACACTTTATTTTGGCGCCAATCTTTTTGAGGACAACGTTTTCCCTGGCATGCGCAGCGATGTTTTAGAGCTTTTTGCCGAGATCATCGAAATCACCAAAAAACCCAAAGTTCCCATTGGGGAACTCGCCAACAATCCACATGGGGAGGTCTTTGAAGTAGCGGAAGAGGATTATGGAAAAACATCTTTCCGGGCTATTTTGGATGTGGGCTCATTAGACATTTCGCCCAACTATTTGATACCAAATGTTGATGGTATTCAAATCGTAAATGCGAGTTCGGACATGTTGATTGTCGATTTGGGAAAGAACGAGGGCGATTATAAGGTAGGGGATTTGGTCCCTTTTAGTTTGAAATATATGGGCGCACTGCACTTGCTCAATTCCGATTATATAGAAAAAGAGGTTGTCTGAAAATGCCTTTTTAGATTTTATAAACCAACTGGATCACCCCATTTGGGTAGGCCGTATTTTGGATCAGCTCCGCATTCAAAGGCTTTTCGATCCCTTCAAAGAGGGGTAGCCCTTTTCCCAAAATCGTCGGCATAATCGACAGCACCAGTTCATCTACCAAGCCTGCATTGAAAAATTGGCCCGCCAGATTGGCGCCTCCCAGGAGCCAAGTGTCTTTCTCTTCGGCCCGCAGCAGGTTGCCCAGTTCGGGAATACTTCCGCTCCACAATTCGAGGTCGTCCCTGCCTTCGAGATCTAATTGGCGGCTGGAAAAAATGTACGTCTTGGCATGCGGGAAAGCCCAGCCACCCGGGAAATTACGGGCCTGCTCAAACGTTTTCGAACCAGTGATTATGTAGCCAATTTTTTCATAAAATTCGTGATAGCCATAATCGTAACCTGCCTCTTGGTACGGCGTGAGCCAATCGACGCCGCCGTTTTCATCGGCGAGAAAGCCATCCAAACTATTGGCCACATAAAAGATGATTTTTCCCATGTTTTAAAATAATGGTGAGCTGTTAATGGTAAATGGTGAATTTGGGGTGCTAAGATTTTTTTTGACGCTGATTTTTAAGACTCTTATGATGGATTTATGCCGCCGAAGGCGGCTGTTTGTCATAAAAAATCATAAAAATCAGCACCATCAGCGTCGAAAAACAAACTTTAAAATTTCGTTTCTCACTTCTTCTAATGAAAGATTAATACGGATGGGCCTAATTTAAGATGACCTTTTTTGAAACCCTTTGACCTGTTTCGGAAACCAGATCTATCCAGTAAATGCCAGGGGCAAAATTAACCACAGAAAAGTTTAGGTTGTCAACACCACTTTTATAAAAGAGCAAAGAACTATTGGCGTCGTACATCTCCAACTCAAAGGCTCCGGGCAACTCCACGGTCAGGTCATTTCCGGCAGGGTTTGGGTATATTTTGTAAAAATCTTTTTCAGCCCTATCATTTTCTACACCTGTGAGATTGTCCAATTGAATGTGCCAAACCTTGTTGGACACTTGCTGTCCTTGAGACATCCCTCCAGCAATAACGAACTCATTTTCAGCAATTTGAGCAGCGCCCCGTAAATCCATGACTGCTGGCAGGTGCCCATTTTTTTGAAAAAAGTTACCGCTTTTAGGGTCAAATACGGTGATCCGGTCAAGTGGTTCTACGCCGCCAGAACCATTGTAGGCTATTCCATTAAAATTGTAAGTGACATCGCTGCCGCCAAGCCACACCCCTTTCCCATCCAACGAAACGGCAGCCATGCGGTAGCCTTTTGCCTCTGGTTTTGAGACCATACTCCAAGTTATTTCAGCAGGGTTGTTGGGGTTGATGATCCCTTTTCGGAAAGAAGTAGTAGCCGGAAAATTGGAAGTAGCTTTTGCCCCACCTGCATAATAAATTGTATCCTCCATGATAACCCCTGAAGCTCCAAAAACTTTGTAGTCATTTTGATTGGGCAAGGATGTGCCAGTTGTCCAGTTATTTTCCGCAGGATTAAAAATTTGCACATTGGTCACGTTGGTGGTATTGCTCCAGCCCGTTACGACATAAATGAGGCTGTCTCGCCAAACAACTTGCACCTGATCGTCAATCGCCTTGGGAAGGGGGGCTGCATCAGGTAGCCAATTATTAGATTCGGGATCAAAAACATGGACTTTTTCAGAGCTCACTTCCCCGCCATTTTGCGCTACGCGATAGCCTCCGATCACGTATATTTTTCCATTGACCAAACTCGCAGCAGCGGCAATCTTGCCTCCATTTGGGTCGGGGACATCCGGCAAGGATTCCCACACGTTGGCTTCCACATCCAACCGCCAAGCTTTCAAGTGGATACCAGACCAGATTTTAGAACTATCAATACCACAGAAGGAATAAACGTAGGGTTTGCCGTTGACAGAAGCGGCCACAACGGCATTGTTGGTGACAAGCTGGGGCATTGGGGCGAGTTCGACAAATTGTGCTTGCAGGAGGTTGGCTGACACCAACAGCATGGCCAGCCATAATAATTTCGGGTTCATTCTTAGTGTTTTAAAACAGGAGGGGCAAAACATTTTGGGTTTAAGTACGACGTGCTAATTAAACAGGTCACAAAGCAAATATTTAGGATTGACTTTACCTAATTTATTTCATGTAGTGGCCAGCTAATTCCATTTTTACGTGACAAAGCAAATATGGAAAATGAATCGAAAACACTTTTTAACTTACCCAGCTTACTTTTTGCCCGATACTAATTTACCTTTACTCAAAACGGGAAAATGAAAGAAATACAAACACCAACCATGTTCCTCAATTGGAATATTGCCAGCAACAACCTCCAGCGGATGTTGGATCTGGCCAACCAAAACAACCTCTTGCTTCGCCCCCATTTCAAAACCCCTCAGAGCAAAGACATTGGCAGAAAGTGCCGGGAAATGGGCATCAAATCCATCACAGTTTCCTCCTTATCCATGGCGGAATATTTTGCGTCGGATGGCTGGGACGACATAACGGTAGCCTTTCCCGTGAATGTGAGGGAGGTGGGGAAAATCTTTCGGCTTTCTAGGAAAAACAAATTGAACTTGCTGATCGTCAACCCTGAGAGCATCGATTTCTTAAAAGAGCCTTTTCCCGGTGAAATAGGTATTTTTATAAAAATAGATGTCGGTTCGCACCGGACTGGCCTTGCGCCAGATGATGACGAATCCATTGAACAGTGCATTGCAAAAATTGCTGAAACGCCCTCCTTAAAATTCAAAGGGTTTCTAACGCATGCCGGCCACAGCTATCGGGCAAGGTCGAAAAAAGAAATCTTAGCGGTCCACCAATCATCCCTTGCCGTTTTCAAAAAACTTAGGAAAAAATACGGAAAAAAGCACCCCGATCTGATTATCGCTCCGGGCGATACGCCGACTTGTTCGGTAGCCAAAAAATGGACAGATGTGAACGAAATCCGTCCAGGTAATTTCATTTTCTACGACCTGATGCAGGTGCAAATTGGGTCTTGTGCAATGGAAGACATAGCAGTGGCACTCGCCTGCCCCATTGTTGCCAAACACGCTGACCGTCAAGAAGTTGTCGTCTATGGTGGCGGTATCCATTTATCGAAAGATCGTTTGGAGTGGGATGGAAATA
Organism: Saprospiraceae bacterium; assembly: GCA_041392505.1. Taxonomy (GTDB): domain Bacteria; phylum Bacteroidota; class Bacteroidia; order Chitinophagales; family Saprospiraceae; genus UBA6168. The sequence goes on from JAWKLX010000009.1 coordinate 96,114, forward strand.
CGATTTATGGGTTGCCCGTTTTATTGAATAGTAATGGCTGGGAGATGCCCGATGGAGAAAGCTACGTCAAAGCAGTTTCACAAGAGCATGGGATTATCAAATGCTCCCCCACTCTTTTTGATCAATTGACGATTGGTGGCTTGGTCGGCATCCTTCCTGTCCACTCCTGCATGATGGTTGATTTGATGGATGGGTACTTGACGACAGGGGGAGAGTTTTGGGATGTGCTTTAGTGAATAATTTTTTATCCCCCCTTTATTTTTTAGTGTTCAGTAGGTTTGGCGGACGCATTTATTTAGCGTTGTTCTAGCTGCCCCCGATTTTTCACTGAACAAACTCCTTTGACAAGGCAGGATTGGCTATCGCCAATCTGCCTTACCCAAAAGGAGTTTCAGGAAGAAAATCGGCTTTGCCGATTTTTGGCACTCACAATTTTTTCGACGGCGGTGGCAGCGAAGCTGCCACCGCCGTCAAAAAATCTGATTACCTACTTGATAGAGTGGGTTCTAATCCATCCTCAAGTTAAACAAAAATTTATACCAAACTTGCTAAACCGTTGTTAAACAATTATCCACGCCAATTAAATCTTAAGAATCAACATCCGAACCTGTTCCTTCCCAAGAAAAAAAGCTAAAAATTGTTTTCCCATAGTTTCTTTTTTGGAAAAAATGGGGGTGATTGTCGTAATTGTGATTGGGGTTGTGCTCCATCACAAACCAGCCGTTTTCCTTTAACAATTTTTTCGCAAAAATCAGGTCGGGGATCGTATCCATGGTGGTCAGTGCGTAAGGTGGCCCGGCAAAAATGTAGTCATATTGATCGGTTGCCCTTTCTATAAATTTGAAGACATCGTACCGGACGATTTTTATGCAATCTTCGATATCCAGCTGTTTGGCGGTTTGATAAACAAATTTCACGCAGGCCCCGAATTTATCCACATAAGTCACGTCTTTGCAGCCCCGTGAAATAAACTCGTAAGTGTGGTTGCCAGTCCCACCAAACAAATCAAGCACTTTCAGTTCCTCAAAATCAAGGTGGTTTTGTAAAATATTGAACAGCCCCTCCTTGGCAAAGTCGGTGGTAGGGCGAGTCGGCCAATTATCAGCTGGTGGACTGAAACGTCGGCCTTTGAATTTCCCTGAAATGATTCGCATGATTGGTTAGTGATTTCGGAAATTATTGGAATTAGTATTTTGGAAATTGGCTGGAAATAGTAGGTCAACTCCTGCTATGATTAGAAAATATCCAGAAAGATTAGTCGCAAAGTAACGTGGAATGAAGTGGAAAATAAAAATTGGGGTCTTCCGAAGCGGCCCCTTTACCAAATTGTACAAAAGATGGGACAGGGAGGAAATTTAGATCTGCGATGTACCGATAAAGGATTTTATAAATATCCGAATCGTTGACAATATGGCCAGCTAAGTACAGCGGATTTGTGTTCGGGTCAAAACCATATTGCTCGTACGCCAACAGGACAAAATACAAAACATCGCTGGCCGATTTGCAGGCATAAGAATTATACAACAACAATTCTCCCTGATTGAACAGGGCTAATTGGAAGGATTCATTATTAAAGCATGCAAAAGCAGATTCTTTGGAGAGTCCGGGAAATGTCTTCAGGCAACCCAACAAAAAGGGAGTCGAAATATGAAAAAGTTGGAAAGCAGGAAATTTTGCCTTAACCGTTTCCAACAACTGATTTTCCACCTGATAAACAATCTTCATCTTTAATGAATCCAAATCATCCACCTGCACAGAATCCTCAATCGGGCCACTTATCAGTTCAGACAAATAAACTTCTGATTCATTTTCATTGAACAGCCGACTCGGAACCAAAGAAGCATTTGGGCTGGTATAGGTAATTCTTATTTTACCATATTTTGGTTGAAGAAGGTCTTCCTTTTCCAATATTTTTTTCAGAGCGATTGATTGATCCGTCGACTGACCGCTACCAAGAGGAACCGTTTTTAATACAAGGAGTTTGTTATTCTCCTTATCATAAATAGAATAAACCAAACTGTCCATCCCTAATAGGATGGACAGTTGATAAGCGGAAGTATTGTCCCGCTGAAAATCGGTTTCTATTATATTTTTTGTCACTCCCAACTACCTGTTAGAATAGGTTTAGTAAGTGATCCAAACTTGATTTTCTTTTTTGGATCATACAAGTTGTCGTATTTCTTGAAACGGGCATCCGCAAACTGGCCCATGAAATCTTCATAAGCTATCCCAACTTCTACGACATCAACAGTCGTTTGTTGATATTGAGCCGTATCCGCTTTGATATTGAACTGCAAATCGGTAAACCCAGGCACCTGCCCTAAACCTTCCAACGTCAGCCCCATACTTTTGATGGAGTCGATCACTGGTGAATAGGTAGTATCATAAGTAATTACACTGTTTGGGTCATCTGGATCACCATTCACTGAAATCAGGGTAAACTTACCATATTTTAAAGTATCGGTAAGCTGTTCAAAGGACCCGGCAAATTTTCCGGTTACCGCCCTGTAAATTTCTTGAGCCTTTCTGACCTGAATCAATTTCTCAACGATTTCTGCTTCCCTTTCTTCCTTAATGGTTTGGAATTGGATCGGTTCCCTAACCGTGGTAAATAGTATATATCCCAATCCGCAGATTAGGAAAAAAAGAAGTAAATTGAAAATTACACGTTTCTTCATTCCAGTTTGTTTTGATGCAATGATAAAATAATTTTTCCTTCAAGCATGAATAGGCTGCAATTTTAATGATTCAATCTTTATCGCCGAAATATGAAGGCCAAAGATTTTGCAATCGGTGCTTTTTTTTATGACTCAGCCAGTAGATTGAAAGGCGTCAAAAAGGTATTACAGCAAAGATCAATTAAAAATGAGCCTATTTAGACCATTTCATAGATGATGCTTGAGGATAATTTTGGCGTGTAATTTAATGGCTTTTCTTACCCTATGTTACATTCACCATAATATCTTGCCCCTTCCTCCACAACCATGAATTTGGCCGTGATCGTACCTTTTATGAGAGCAGACCCTTTTAGAGTGAGGGTGCCAGAAGCTTTCAACTCTCCTTCCACAGTTCCCATAATCACAGCATCTACGGTAGTGACGTTGCCTTCTACTTTTCCTTTTTCACCCATGACGAGGCGCTTATCGCATTTGATTTCGCCTTTAATCGAACCATCCAATCGGACATTTTCAGCTGCACTAAATTTTCCATCAATAAAAGTTCCTACTGAAATAACACAGGTTTCGCCCGATTGGCCATTTCCATTTAAGCCATTTAAATGTCCGTTTTCAGTTGAATGTGATTTGGGTTTTGTTTTGGTTCCTAACATTTGAATGAGATTTTAATTGTTAAAAAATTGAATGGGTTTAAGTTGTAAACAGGCAACTGACTTGTGAGGTGGGAATCGGTTCACGGGCAAATGCCATTACAACTTTAGGATTAAAAGATTTCTGGAAGATGAGATTTGTTCGTTGTTCGAAGGTAGTGTGAGCGTTCCTAGTGTTAGGTTGATTATTGATAAACTTTGAAATATAGAATATGTTCGGTTTTGAACTTTTAAAGTTAATAAAGCAGGATTTTTTGTGCAAAACCTACCTTTACCCTTTAAAACAGAATTGATTTAACCTGAAAAATGCCCTAAATCAATTTCGCCCTAAAAGTAGAAATACTTCTCAAAAATAAATGATCGAATGAGCATAATTATTTTAGGGATTGAATCCTCCTGCGATGACACCGCAGCTGCCGTGCTGAAAGATGGACAAATCCTCAGCAATTGTGTAGCCAATCAGGAAGCTCACCGATTGTATGGTGGCGTGGTACCAGAGGTAGCTTCCCGGGCACACCAAGAAAATATCGTCCCCGTTGTCGACCTTGCTCTAAAAAAAGCGGGCATTGCAAAACAGGAACTGAGTGCGGTCGCATTCACCCGTGGACCAGGCTTGATCGGGTCGCTGATAGTGGGTACATCCTTCGCGAAGGCTTTTGCCATGAGCCTGGGCATTCCTATCATTGAAGTACACCACATGCAAGCCCATGTTTTGGCCCATTTTGCAGAAGACCCGAAACCTCATTTCCCCTTTTTATGCCTCACCGTGTCAGGAGGTCATACCCAAATCGTTTTGGTTAAAAGCCATTTAGAAATGGAGGTTATCGGCAAAACGCTCGATGATGCGGCAGGTGAGGCGTTTGATAAATCTGGCAAAATGATGGGGCTGGACTACCCTGCTGGGCCGATCATTGATAAATTGGCCAATCAGGGAACGCCCAAATTTGATTTTCCTGAACCCCAAATTAAAGGGCTGGACTTCAGCTTCAGCGGACTCAAAACGTCTATCTTATATTTTTTGCGAGACCAAGTGAAAGAAAACCCCGATTTCATAAAAGAAAACCTACCAGATATTTGTGCCTCCATTCAGGATCGAATTGTTACCATTCTTTTGAAAAAACTAAAAAAAGCAGCCCGGCAAACTGGCATCACTGAAATTTCCATAGCGGGGGGTGTATCGGCTAATTCGGGCCTCAGAAATGGATTGGTTACCATGGGCAAAAAGGAAGGCTGGAATACCTACATTCCCAAATTTGAATTTTGCACCGACAATGCTGCGATGATCGCCGTCACTGGTTATTACAAATTTCTAAAAGGGGAATTTGCAAAACAGGATATTTCGCCCGTTGCAAGGATGGATTTTTAGATGGTTGGATGGTTTCATGGTTCGTCAACTATGAAACCATGTAACCATGAAACTATGAAACCATCCAATTTCACCTCATATTCCTCTCCTCCGCCTTTTTCAAAAACACGAGACAGGCTGCATCTTCTTCATCTTCACTGGGTTCGTTACTGAACCAAGCATCCAACATTTCTTTGGCAATGGCTTCAGATGTAGCACGAAGGCTCATGCATAAGATGTTGGCATCGTTCCATTTACGTGCGCCCGCAGCAGTCTCGGCATCGTGGCAAAGAGCCGCACGGATGCCTTTCACTTTGTTGGCTGCGAGGGAAATCCCAGTGCCTGTCCAACAGAAAAGTACGGCTTGATCGAATTCACCATGGGCTACTTTTTCAGCTACTTCGATAGCTACTTGCGGCCACGGGGCCGTTCCCTCCACCCAAGCGCCAAAAGTTGAAACGGTATGCCCTTTCTCTTCCAAATAGTCGCACACAGCTTTGGGTAGGGGCGTTTTCATATCGGTGCCAATTGCAATTTTCATAAATGGATTTTTAAAGAAGGTCGTTTTTTGAAACCACAGGTTAAGGTATGCTGAACTACCAATCGAACTTAAATATCTGATTTTATTGGGCGACAGTACTTTGGTTGGTTAATTTTTTTAGATTTTTGTCCGCTTTTTAAACTTTCAACAAAACACTTTTTGCAAAACACAACTGAATAATAACGTTCATCAATTAAAAAATACACATTGTCCAGTTTGAGATTTTTATTTTTGAACAACACTATTGTCAAACTACTTTTAAAATATGAAAAACGGGAAACCACTCATCGCAGGTATTCAACAGATTGGAATCGGCAATGCTCATATTCACGACACTTGGACATGGTACCGGGAACATTTCAATTTTGACATCCCTATTTTCGATGAAGCGGCAGAGGCCCGCCTGATGCTCCCCTACACGGGTGGAGAACCCCGAAAAAGGCATGCTATTTTGGCACTGAACCTTCGTGGCGGTGGTGGTTTGGAAATTTGGCAATACACCGAAAGAACGCCTCAAGCGCCAGATTTTACACCTCAATTGGGTGACATGGGGATTTATGTTTTAAAAATAAAATCATCGGACGCTGCTGCTACCCACCAATTTTTACAATCAAAAAATACCAATCTACTCAACGGCATCACTCTAAATCCAGCTGGGCAAAAGCATTTTTTCTTGAGCGACCCATTTGGCAACCTGGTTGAAGTAGTGGAAGAAAAGCAGGGCTGGTTTTCCAAGGGCCGCCAATCCATGGGAGGTGTTTTTGGCTGCACCATTGGCGTTTCGGATATTGATCGTTCCCTGCCTTTTTACAAAGACATTTTGGGTTATGACGAAATCGTTTTTGATGAATCTGCCATCTTTAACGACTTCGATTGCCTGCCCGGCGGACATGAAAATTGCCGACGGGTACTGCTTCGCCACAGCGAACCTCGCCAGGGCGCTTTCTCCCGCTTACTTGGCAGTAACGAAATCGAACTCGTACAAGTCACCAACCGCCAACCTCGGCAGATTTTTGAAAACCGCTTTTGGGGAGACCTCGGCTACATCCACATCTGTTTTGATATTTCGGGCATGGACGCTATGCGGCAAAAATGTGAAGACTTTGGATATCCCTTCACGGTGGACAGTGGGCCATTCGACATGGGTGAGGCTGCAGGGCATTTCAGCTATATCGAAGATCCAGACGGGACGTTGATCGAATTTGTGGAAACGCATAAAGTACCGCTACTCAAGAAGTTAGGCTGGTATCTCGACCTGAGAAAACGGCCACATGGAAAAAGCCTGCCAGACTGGATGGTAAAAGCGCTTGGCTTCGGGCGGGTGAAAAGCTAAAGATCAGCGCCGAAAGCTGAGAGGATAATGAGGAGTTTTGAGTAGATTATTTACCAGTACCGAGCTTGTCTTTTTTGTCCTTTTTAATCGGTTCATCCACATTTTCGGCTTCGTCTGTTGGTTCATTTTCAATAGGTTGGGAAACGGGTATCACCTGTTTTGGGCGTTTTTTAAGTTTGATTAAATCCTCGACGGAATTGGGCCGTTTTTCCAGCTGCCAACTAAAGCCTTCCATTTTTAGCCCATCATGGTCAGCCTCTTTCATCGGGTACAGATTGGCTGATGGTTTATCATAAAAGACAATTCCTTCAACTTCATTATTTCCAAAAATAATTTTCATTTCACTACAGACCGTCTTGTTCACACCGATGTAGGCCTCCGCATCATCAAGGGCGTAATAAACCGATTCGGCATTCCCGACGACCCGAACATGGCGAAGTTCGCTGCTGTCAAAATAGGCAATGCTGTTGCGGCCTTTAATTTGGTTGAAAAACAGTTCATCGGGCGTGTTGACAATGAAGGATTTTTCGTCCATAAAAATTTTATCAATAGCGCCGTCGGCCAGCTGGATACGGATGTGTTCTGCGGTAAATTGGGAGGTGTCCGACCAAATAATCGGTTTACGAAACAACCGGAAAATAGAATCCAAAGAGCTATAACTCAACGAATCGCAGATCGCCTGCAAATCACTTTTAAAAATCCTCACGTCTTTGAAAGCCAAAATCAGCCGCTCTTCTTTTTTGTCCTCTCCCCTATTTTTAGCGGGTTCAACATTCAATGTTTGGTCTTCTTCAAAATCCAAATCACCTAATAAATCCAGCAATGGCGTGGCTGTCGTATCCACCGGATCGTCGAACGGCTTCAGATCGGGCCGATCAATCAACTCGGTTATTTCCCCATTTTCCTTTTCCATTTCTTGCTGTACTTCACTTGGTATGGAATCGAGCGGTTTTTGAAGAATCTGCACCAAAGATGAATCTGCCAAGGTTATCGTATCCAGTTGCAGGCTATCTCCGGCCGATATTTGCACAGAATCCAAAGATTGCCCTTTTGTTATTTTCAAAAATCTTTCAGAAAAAACAGTATCCTCCTGCAAGGAGTCTGGCCTGCTAATATCAATTAATGGCTCAGTGGATGTCAACCGCTGCCCATCATTTTTAGTTGATTTTGCACTATCCACCGGAACGAAAGACATTAACGTATCAGCGCTGATAAAGAGCGAATCTCCGTCTATCACCTTAATCAACAGCGGCCTTGCCGGCTGCCCCAATGAGTCCCTGCCGCCATATGCTTTTAGAAAATCCCTCTTTTTAGAGTGCTCAGCATACTCGCAAAACACCGTCATTTTTTCCAAAGTGTCCGTAAAAATGACATTTCCGGTAGCGATACCCACTTCCCGTTCTTTGAGGTAATCTACTCGATCGGCATCGAGTATCTGTTCGCTGTCAACGATATGCGAGCGGCCACGGGTAGAGTAGGTTTCATTCTTGGAGTCATAGGTTATGGTGTCGCCCGTCAGCGTTCGGTCTTTGTCTTGGAAAAAGGCATTTCCTTCCAAAACAGTCACCCCGGTTTTTTCATTGTGCCGGATCACCTCCGCCGAGGCAATGCTGACCGAGTCTTCAAAATGGGCATCGCCGATCAAGGTCACTTCCTCCTTGTTACCATCATAGGTCATTCTATTCGACCAGGCTTTCTGATCGTTTTTGACATACTGCGGGTTCTTGTTGAACTCCGCATATTTTTTATTGATGTCGTAAAACCCAGACTCGGTGTAAATTCTTGCCGTGTCCTGTACGATGAGGGTCGGGGCGAGGAAAGTTACTTTTTTGGTACGGGCATTAAATTTCAGCGTATCGGAACGAAGCGTAAAATCGGGATTGACGACAACGACGCTATCCTTGAAAAAAATATCATCCGTTTTCGCATGAAAATACCCACGGGTACTTTTTAGAAAAGTTGTATCGTCAGTGAGCGTTGCACCGGTTAGGTAGGTAGCGATTTTGCTTTCCGAATCATACGTGAGGTAATCCGTAAAGAGCTTCTGTTGCCCTTTGACCATGGAGACATTGCTGTACAGGTCAGCTATTTTTGTCTCACTTGAATACTCTGCCGAATCGGCAAAAATAGTCGTAGAATCCCCTTGCTGCATGATAAAATTGCCCTGTGCTACCATGTCGACACTGTTCAAAATGATGGCGCTATCGCAAAAAAGAAAAACGGTATCTTGGTTGAGCTCTACGTGCCCGATCAGTTTTTGCAGGGTGTCTTTTCCAGTGGCGAGGTAATTCAATTCATCAGCATAGCGGATATGGATAAAACCATCCGAAGTGGTATCAGCGGCAGGTTCAGAATTTTGTGGGGGATTCGTTTTGGAAGGGGCTTGCGCAAAATTTACCTGAATAGAAAAGACGAAAAACAGCAAGGTTAAACAAGAACCGAGTTGGATTTTTTTCCTCACCTTTTTCTGTTTAAAAAAACTCATGCTAATTAGTAGGTCGTCCTTATAAATACACCTCATAGGTTTTCCAAACCTACAAGGTGTGTTTTTTGACTAACGTTAGTCTTTAGACTTATGCCAAGCGGATTTGCCAATTTTTAACAACTGCTCAAACAAACCGCTCAACCTTGCCAATCTCTTTTAGTTTCGAAATCGTATCTGCGGGGTTTTCCGAATGGAAAACACTGCTCCCAGCGACCAAAACATCCGCTCCTGCCTGCAACAATTTCTCCGCATTCTGCAACCCTACCCCACCGTCGATTTCAATGTGAGCATGAACGTTCCGCTCAACCATCATCCTCCGTAATTTTTGAATTTTAGGGATCGTTTGGTAAATGAATTTTTGCCCACCAAAACCGGGGTTTACCGACATTAGTAAAACCAAATCAACATTCTCCAAAACATCTTCCAAAAGTTGAACGGGTGTGTGCGGATTGAGGGCGACGCCAGCCTTGGCCCCGGTAGCTTTGATTTGTTGCAAGGTTCGGTGCAGATGGGGACAGGCTTCGTAATGAACGGTGATAACATCCGCTCCAGCTTCCCTAAATTCTTCGATGTATTTTTCTGGCTCAACAATCATCAAATGCACGTCCAATGGCTTTTTGGCCATCTTTTTCATGAATTTGATCACAAACTGACCAAAAGAAATATTGGGCACGAACCGACCATCCATCACATCGACATGAAACCAATCGGCCTCGCTATTATTGACGACATCAAAGTCTTTCTGTAGGTTGGTGAAATCCGCCGCCAAGACGGAAGGTGCAATAAGATGCTTCATGAAACTTTAAAAGATAATTTGGTTTTGTACAATAGCTGAATCTGGCAGGCTCAACCAAAAATGCGGATTAGCCCCTTTGTCACTGTCCAGTCATCAAAATTCTCGACCGGTTGGGTTGATCAACCGTAGGCGAATTTTCTTCCGTAACAAAAAATGATTCTGCGCCATCAATATAAGAAACAGACGTTCTATCCCCCGGATCATTGGCAGCCAATACCCCTAACTTCCGAGCCGAACGCCCACTGTTAGCCCAGAGCACGGCAATTGAACCACTGGCCAAGGGCGGTAATTTGGCCACATCCAAAGAGGCTGATTTACTGACAGCGTTCCAATAAATGACAGCCTTGGCGTTGGGTGCACGATTGGTCCCTTTTAACACCGACAATTGATTGTCACGGTCCAGATAAAAATCCAATTTCGCTTGGGTTTCCATCGTATTTCTTTGGGCTGTAGCCAGCTCTTTTTTTACCTCTTCTACCTGATCTAAAGCATCCGCTGTCTCTTTCTGAGCCCCCTCTACATCTTGGAAAAAAGTGTAGGCGGTAAAGCAGGCAGCAATCAAAGCAATGCTCAACGCTGCGGTTGCGATGCCCATCAATTTGTTGTTTCCCGATTCCGCTTTTTCTCTTTTAGGCGCTGTAAAAGATGGGGAAATCGAACGTGTAGCAGGATCATGTTTGGTAGATGGAGCAGCTTGTTTGACTCCAATGGCCATTACCTTGTTGATAAGATCTGGCGGAGGCGCCACTTTATGAGATAGGATATAGCCTTTCATGGTCTTGCGGATGGCGGCCAATTCCTCCTTTATTTCAAGATGCTGCGAGGCCATTTCCAGCACGTCCTCTATTTCCTCCTCGGTGGCCATGCCAAGGACATATTTTTCTAAAACACCCGATGTGATAAAAGCCGGAACTCTCATAATTTATTGTTGATCTGGTTTGTTTTTCCTTTTTAAATAATAATCCTGCAACTCAACCAACCACCTCCCGAAGTGCCTTGATAGCGATCCGCAAACGCGTTGCAACGGTACCGACGGGGATGTTCATTTCCGATTCAATCTGCTCTTCTGAAAGGTTGCGGAAGTAGGACAACTCCAACACCTGACGGTGCTTATTGTCAATTTTGGAGAGCAATTCTTTTAGGTCATGGCCTGCCGAATTGGATTCCTGGAATGCAAAAAAATCAAATTGCTCGCTGCGGGACTCGTTGGCCAAGGCAACTTCTTTAGCTACGTCCATTACCCAATAAAATGGGTCGTGTTGGAAAGAGTCAAACGAAGAGGCATTCTGCCAGAGTTTTTGGAAAACATCCTTCACCACATTAGCGGCCTTATCCCGTGATTCGGTAACCCGCAGCGCTAATCCGTAAATGGTCGGGGCGTATTTCTCATATAAGGCCCTAAGTGCCTCTTTATCGCCTGTCCCCATTGCCTTTAGTACTTCTATTTCATTTTGCATTTGATCATAGTTGAATGATGAAGATAAGAAGGGGGTAAAACTATGAAAGAACGGGTAGAGATCGGGCATCTAAAGATATTTTTATCACCATATAATTTCAGCTTGTGGGGAAAGGCTAAATAAGCTGACTTTTGTTTGAAATAAAAGCTCTTTACTCAACAGTTGCTATCAATCCATTGCCTATAATTGATGAACACCCGCTCCTTACTACTATTAGCAGGAATATTATTTTCTGGGTACAATTGTCCTTTCAGTTCTCTAAATCGCTCTTTCCATTCATATTGATTGGCCTTGGTGACGATGACATAGCAACGCCCCTCTCCAGAGTGGAAAAAGCTGGAGGTCAAGTCATTATGCCCAAAACCAATATCGGCGAGAACGGCTTCATCGCCATGTTCATGGACACCGAAGGCAACCGGGTTGCACTTCATTCCATGGCTTGATTAAAACAGCAGGAGTAGCATAAAGGGCATGATGCAGGGAATATTATTCACTTATCAATTTTGAAAAATGAGCACACAAGAAATTGCCAATCAATTAGTCAATTATTGCTGCCAAGGACAAGGCTTAAAGACTGTAGAAAGGGACGGGCAAAGAAATATAAAATAAAAAAAGGGCGCTTCAGTGAAGCGCCCTTTTTTTATTTTATGATTACAATCACTTTAATTAAACAAATTATCATAAGAACCTGAACTACCACCTCTCGACTGTTTTTCTGGACGGGCAGCAGGTTGGTTGAGGTCGAGGGTATCCATGGAAGACGTTGTACTGGGTGTGAGCAGCATAAGTGTACTTTCATTTTCCCATTTCTCCAACATCTGCATGCCCTCTTCTTGGAATACCCCGTTTTGCAGGTCAATGGAATCCATCACATTGGCCGACATTTCCATGAAGCGTTCCATTTCACCAACTTTGTTGGCAACGTCGTCGGCAATATTTTCCAATGCCATATCAAACATAGCCCGTTTGTCGGGGTCGCCTGAGATAACGCTCATGGCAGATTTCATGGCAGAGTGGGAAGTTCGGATGATCTTGCGCTCCTGTTCCTTCATCTTAACCTGATCCTTGGTATCTTCAAGGAGGATTTCAGAATTCTTGTACATCTTATCCAAAATGCGGTAGAGCACCTGCATCTTGGTACTGAGTTGGGCGTATTTGGCATTGGTCTCCTTCATCCTTGCAGCTTTGCGGGTAGCGAGGATGACTTGGTTTTCATTGCCTTGCTGCTTGGCAACGCTGGCCAATTTCAGGTTGTTGTTGATCTCTTTCTCATTCTCCTCCATCAACGTGCTCATCTTGCGCATTTGCCCTTTTAGCAAGCCAATCTGTTTGCCCATTTTCCCTAAATTGCTTTCCAAATCTTCCACATAACTTTTCAGGATTCCGATCGGGTCTATTTTTACAAACATACCAGTGATGGAGCGCATGACACTTTTGTACATGTACCAGACCAAGTTGCGCATTTTGGGGTCAAGAATGACATAGACCAAAATGGCCAATACTGAAAGCAGCGCAATCAATTTTATCAATCCCAATGTCCCTGCAATAATTGCTGGCAGTAACATAAAAAGCAAGTATCCTGCGCCACCTAAAATGGCAGCCAAAAAGATAGCTCCAACCACCCCTTCAGGGCGTTTCCAAAAGGATTTCTTTTCAAAATTTGGAGGTGCGATATCAGACATAAGTTAGTGATTAGTTTTTTAGTGATAGGTGGTTAGTTGAAAGGTAAAAAGCGTTTCAAATAATCGCCCATTAACTCAATCCAAACCCGAATGTAGGGGTTTTTGATTTTACAAAACTAAGATTATCGGGAAATTTCAGACGAAGCGGCGATTAATCTCCATAAATCTCTTTCCTGCTTGCTTTTAACGTATTCAACATGAGGGAGGTAACAGTCATCGGACCAACGCCACCGGGCACAGGGGTAATGTAACTGGCCAAAGGCGCAACGCCTTCATAATCCACATCCCCAACCAATCGGTACCCCCGTTTGGCCGATTCATCATCAACCCGATTGATCCCGACATCAATAATTACTGCACCTTTTTGTACCATATCTGGCTTTACAAAATTGGGGATGCCGATAGCAGCAACGATAATATCGGCTTGCCGAAGGATGCCTGCGAGGTTCTTGGTCCGACTATGCGTGATGGTGACGGTGCAGTTGCCGACCTTGGCTTTCCTAGATAATAGAATGCTCATCGGCGTCCCGACGATGCTGCTGCGGCCAATGACGACTGCATGTTTACCTGACGTTTCAATATCGTACCGTTCCAACATGGTGACAATGCCATAAGGAGTTGCTGGCAAATAGCAAGGCATTCCGAGTGCCATGCGGCCAAAGTTGACCGGGTGGAAGCCATCCACATCTTTTTTCGGATCGATCGTCAGTGTGACCCGCTCTTCATTGATGTGTTTGGGCAAAGGCAACTGAACGATAAAACCGTCAACATCATCATCGTTATTGAGGTAATGAACCGTTTCGATGAGTTCTTCTTCGGAGATGTCAGCACTTTTTTGAATCAAAGTTGATTTGAACCCAACTTGTTCGCAAGAGCGAACTTTATTCCGCACATATACTTTGCTTGCTGGGTTTTCGCCGACTAAAACTGCTGCGAGGTGAGGGATTTTGCCACCTTCCTTTTTAATTTTTTCTACTTCGATGGCAATTTCAGATTTTATTTTTTGGGAGAGGTCGTTTCCGTCAATGATTGTCATATTGGCTAATGGTTAGTGGTGAATGGTAAATGGTGAATTTTATCAAAGAAAAGATTGCTGCAAATGTAACAATCGCTCAATATTTTCAAAGCCTTCCATTTACCACTCACCTTTAACCACTAATACTGTGTAACAATATATTTATATGGCGGCGAGCGGCTGAAACGCTCGCCCGTTTCACCTTTGCTTAGTCAATTCGCCGGGCCGACAAAGTTTGCCCGGCGCAGAAAGAAATTTTTGCTACAGGGTAATCAATCAATGCTCCCCAAAAAAATTAATGATCTGCTCGGCCAACTCCATTCCGATCAAGGATTGGGCCTCGGCAGTTTCCCCGCCAATGTGAGCAGAAAGTGAAATTTTTGGGTGATTGAGCAGCTCTTTGCGAGGAGTAGGTTCGCCTACAAAAACATCCAATCCAGCGCCAGCGATCTTGCCACTTTCGAGGGCTTCAAGAAGGGCATCTTCATCGATCGTTCCACCACGGGCAGTGTTGATGATGATGGCGCCGTTTTTCATTTTGGCAAATTCTTCTTTACCGATCAGTGGTTTTGCGCCACCAGGAACGTGCAAGGTGATGAAGTCAGATTTGGCCAAAACGTCATCCCATTTGGATGTTTCCAAGTGGACGGAAAGGCTCACATCCTGACTTTTGAATACATTGATGTCGATGTCCGCTTCATTGATCACCAAATCGCAAGGCATTACTTTCATGCCCATGCCGATACCAATTTTGGCGGTCGCCTGACCGATCCGGCCAAAGCCAATGATACCAAGCGTTTTTCCATATAGTTGGAAGCCGGAAGTGGCCTTTTTGATGGATTTGAAATCTTTGTCACCTTGTTCAGGCATGATGCGGTTCGACCAGTGCAGGTGACGGGCGAGCGATAGCATGTGGCCAAATGCTAACTCAGCCACCGAACGGGAAGAGGCCTTCGGGGTGTTGTACACCTGAATGCCTTTTTCTTTGGCGTATGCAACATCAATATTATCGAGGCCGACACCGCCTCTGGCAATGACTTTAAGATTTGGGCAAGCATCCATCAATTCCTTCCGTACCTTTGTCGCACTGCGCACACAAATGACGTCGTAGTTTGGCAAAACATGAGGAAGGTCTTCTTGTGGAATCTTTTCAAGGTCAACTTGGTAACCTGCTTCTTCTAAAAGAAGCTGTCCATCTGGGTGTATACCGTCGTTGGCGAGAATTTTTATCATGATTGGAAATTTTAAGTGAGTAGATTTTACAGTCAAGGCGGGGCAAAGTAAGGCATTTTTTCTATACCTGTTTTGTAAAAATAAAAGCCTTTAATTTGCAATTCCTTGCAAACAATAGACATTTGACAGTCTTGCCAAATGTTTGTTTAAACACATAAATATTGAAAGCTATTAATTTTGGAAAACGTAAGTTTTCCCGAAATTTTTACAATATAATTTTTATGAAAAAAATAGTTTCCTCCCTTTTTTTAACACTTATATCCCTACCATTTTTTGCCCAGAGTCAATCTGAACGCTCGGTTCTCGTGTTTGAACCACATCAACTCAATCAAGGTAAGTTTGAATTCGATGATTTTACTGTTTATAAAATATCCTGCTTGGGAGAAATCCCTTTGGATCATATTGAACCGTTCCTCGCTTATTCAATCGTTTGGTATGCAAAAGATTGGCAGGCAGAAAACCAGATGAAAGTCAGTTTTTATAATGGGGAAACCCAAACAACTCCTATTTTTATAAATACAGACCCGCATGCTACTCCACGGGAAGGCCAATACATCAGCCAGCTTTATTTCACGGAAAAAGATGTCAAAAAAATTAGGATTCAACAGGCTGGCCTTGCGGAAATAGAGCGCATCGAAGTCCATTTTTTCAGCCCCGGCAAAACGGTAGCGCCCGCCCCTGCGATTACCGACAGCGGGGATCGATTGGCCTGCCCTTGCCCACAACCTACCTATCTGGACCGACTCGGCTGGTGCCCGGACGGTACTTGCCCAGAGGATGCCACACCAGCTTTTACGACGGTCACTCACCTGATCGTCCATCATTCGGCGGGCTCCAATACGTCCAGTGATTGGGCAGCGACAGTGCGTTCCATTTATGATTTTCATGTGTTCACCAATGGCTGGGACGATATCGGCTACAATTGGCTAATTGACCCAAATGGAGTGGTATATGAGGGCCGGGGCGACAATGTCCGTGGGGCTCATTTTTGCGGTTTCAACGCCGGCACGATGGGTGTTTGCATGATGGGCGACTACACCAGCATCGTTCCGACTGACCAAGCAGTTGGCTCTTTAGAAAACCTCCTCGCTTGGAAGTCTTGCGACGCAGATATTGAACCAAATGGGGAAGCATTTCATGCCAGTTCTGGCCTTGATCTGATGCATATTTCCGGCCACCGAGATGGTTGTGCAACTGCCTGCCCAGGCAATTCATTTTACCCAACATTGCCAGCTGTCAGGGAGGCAGTGCAAAACAAACTTGACACAGAATGCAACGACCTGGTTATCCTTTCGCCGACCAATTTGGACTTGATGCTCAATCCGGATGAGGAAATTTTATTGACATGGGAGGACAATGCCGACAATGAAACTGGCTACCAAGTTGAACGGTCGTTTAATATGAATAACAGCTTTGCAATTATTGCCAATCTTCCCGCCAACTCAACCGAATATGTGGATGCGTCCGCCGCCACCAATTTCCAATATTATTATCGGGTAAAAGCGACCATTGGCGATTCGTCCTCCACTTATAGCAACGAAGTTATTTACAGCCCACCGTCTGCTGATTTAGAAGAATTAAATGAAAAATCGGTGAGTGTTTTCCCTAATCCAACGGAAGGAAAAGTTCAAGTCAAAATTGAAAATAATTATTTAGGAAAATTAGAAATTACCATTTTTGATGCTTTGGGAAGGCAACAACAACTGACCAAATTATTTGATAAAAATAGCGTCCAATTTCAATTGGACATTGACCTAACTGAATTTGCAAAAGGAGTTTATTTTATAAAAATAAATCAGGACGGAGAAATGAGAATGTTTCAGGTATTGCGGATATAAATGAGTGTAAAAAGCGCAAATTAATTTTGGGTTTTTAAAAAATCCTCGGCCAAAATTTTCTCCATATTCTCTATTAAAAAATCGGCATTTATTTTATTAAAACACATCGGCGGTTTTATTTTCAAAACATTATGGAACGGCCCGTCGGTGCTCATTAAAATGCCCCGATGCCGCATCCGGTTGGCAAGGTAGGAAGCCTGCTCACCAGCAGGTTCTAAATTATCTAAATTTTTAATTAATTCAATCCCCAGAAATAACCCGTGTCCCCGCACGTCGCCGATTATTGGGTATTTATTTTTTAATTGATTTAATTCATTTTTTAAATAATTGCCAACATTTAAAGCATGTTCTTGCAAACCCTCTCCTTGAATTATTTTTAACACCTCCCGACCAATAGCGCAGGAGACAGGGTTGCCACCAAACGTATTAAAATATTCCATGCCATTGGCAAATGCGTCCGCCACTTTTTGGGTCGTCACCACTGCTGCCAATGGGTGGCCGTTCCCGATGGGTTTCCCCATAGTAACAATATCGGGGACAACGCCTTGCAATTCAAATCCCCAGAAATGTTCACCAACCCGGCCAAACCCAACCTGCACTTCATCAGCGATGCAAAGCCCTCCCGCTGCCCGTACATATTGGTAAGCGTTTTTTAGATAATTTTCGGGCAGGACAATTTGCCCGCCGCAGCTAATTATGCTTTCGCAAATAAATCCGACAATATTTTTTCCTGATGATTTTAATGCTTTAATTATTTTCTCCAGATGCGCAGCATATTTTTCCCCGGCATTTTTTCTTTTTTATAAATACCCCGGAAAATATCTGGCAACGGGACAATATGCGTGTGAGGCGGAGCACCTTTTCCACCCTTTCCATCGAATTTATAACTGCTTATTTCAATACATCGACCTGTATTTCCATGGTAACCAATTTCCACGGCGATCATGTCTTTTTGACCAGTATATGCCTCAACCATGCGGAGCGCCAATTCATTGGCGTCACTACCAGAATTGACAAAATGCACGACTGATAATTCCTTCGGTAAAGTCGCTAATAATTCCTCCGCAAATAGGGTAATATTTTCGTGTAAATATCGGGTGTTGGTATTTAATACTCCGATCTGCCGTTGTGCCGCCTTGACTACCTGCGAGTGCTGGTGTCCCACATGCGCAACATTATTTACCGTATCTAAAAAGCGCCTGCCTGTAGTGTCATATAAATATTGTTTGTAGCCCCGGACAATGTGCAATGGCTCGTCGTAAGAAATGCTCAAACTTTTTCCGAGGCTTTTTTTTCTGTTTTTTATAATTTCCGAAATAGGGCTATTTATTTCAGGCATTTTAATTTTTGGAAAAAATATCGCAGGGTCAGGACAAATGCTTTTCCACACAACTGCTTCATGCGGATAGGCGACTCCGGGAAAATCCCCTTCATTTCCCAACATATCCAATATCACTTGAAAATGCAGGTGCGGCGGCCAATTGCCATTAATAGGTGGTGGCCCAATAGCTGCTATTTCTTGCCCTTTATTAATCGGCATTCCTTTTTTTAGTCCATTCAAAGAATCAATTGTCAAGTGGCCATAAAGCGTGTAAAAAATAAAGTCGTTTGCTATTTCATGTTTTAGAATAATCGTCGGGCCGTAGTTGCAATCGCCCTCGTTATTTTGCACAGCATATATTTCCCCATCCAAAGGCGAATAAATGGGTGTACCCGCCGTTGACCAAACATCAATCCCCAGATGAACTGTCCGCCACTGAGCGCCTGAATTGCCTTCCACTTTATATGCGTCCGTCGTATAAAATGGGCGCACTTCCCCATATCCACCGATGCCTATTTCCGCTTCATTATTTATCAGTAAATTATTTATTGTTCGCTGGAAAGAATGGATATTTTCAAAATTAGAATTATTCCCTAAATCCAAACTCCCCACACTTAAATCAAAGGGAATTAATTTTTTATTAGCAAAATTAATTATTGGAGCAAGGGCAGCATTTTCGCTCCATATTTTAAAGTTTTTATTTAATGGAGATGGAGATAAATCGCATGCATGACGGAAAGTAAAATGAGCAAATGCTGGCGAAATTTTTCTGAATTTTTGCAATAAATCCCAAGCCGGCTTTTCACTTATCAATAAATATTCATTGTCCGGTTCGTGATGTTTATTCCAAGCAGAATTTGTCACTGTCAGTATCAAACGGGCAAGAATCAATGGGAATAAAACCGCCAATTCTTTTTCTTCTAATGGGCGTACTTCATGATAGCCCTTCACCATATTAGCCGCTGCTTGCAAAGGATCGGGCAGGTACATACATCCATAGGCACAAGCGATGGCCAATTCATTTATCGTTTCTGTAAAAAGTGCATCTCCAAAATCGATAACACCAGTAATTGCGGGGTTTTTCAGGTTAAAATCGGCTAATAAATTATGCTCATGGGCATCGTTATAATTAACGCTTTTTCGCAAAGTTGGCAAAATTGGCAGCGCTTCTTTTTCAAATAAATCCCAACAATAATCCGCAATTTCTATTTCTTTTTCCCCAACAATATAAGGTCGGTATTTTTTGGAAACAAGCATTTCACTGGGATTCCATTTATAGCTTCGATGAGCGGCTATATGATCAAATCCTTGTAAATATTTAGAAAGTAGTCCTGCTATTTTCCCCCAATTATTTAATATTTTCGGAGAGCGGGGATTCACTTCAGCAAGCATTCTACCCGGCACCCATTTTTGCAATCTTAAATATTGGTCATTTTCGAGTTCGATATATTCTTTTCCATTTAATGTCAATATGACTTCTGGCAAATTAATGGGTATTTCCGTAGCCGTTAAATGGTTTAATATTTTTGCCTGAAAATCGATATTCTGCTGGTCAGCGCCAGACCGACCTATTTTAAGGGTATACTCTTTTCCGTTGTTATTTTTTAAATAAAAATTAAAATCTACTTCACCTGGTAATTTTTTCACAATACCATTTATGCCATAATATTTTAAAGCATAATCCGCTGCTTGTTGTTCTGAAATTTCTAAATCTATATTTTCCATTGATGCTGCTACATAATATTTTTTGACCGTTGTTTCCGACAGGGTGGTAATTATAGAGTCGCAAATTGAAAATTAAAAAATGCGGAACAGGATGATTATCGCTTTATGGCACTTCCCAGTGTGCTCCTCCAAAGGTTTCTAAGGGGCGGTTTGGGTGAGATGACCCCCACCCCCCCCTAGAAACCTTTGGAGAATTGTAGATCGATGCCAAAAGTTTGAACGATCATTCGGCCCGCATGAAAAAAGTTTATTTTTGTTCAAATTATTACTTTTCAATTTGCTACCCTAAAATTCCCGCCCTGTCCGGAAACAACAGTCAAAACCTAAAATTATTCCTCCAACCACTTAGTCAGAGTGCTCAACAATTTTTGCCGATCCGCCTCATTCATATTTTTAATTCTTGCCCGACGGTGGTCTGTGTTTGGCATAAAGAAATAAAGAGCATTCGTCTTTCCGGAAGGCCGCACCGCCGTAGCTGACCAAGTGTCTGAATTGCCATTGATATAAATAAAAAAATTGTCGTTGGTCTTTAACCACTCATGGACCTTGGCAGGCAATTTCCCATCAAATCCCGGTTTCATTCCTTTCTTTGGCATAAAAACAGCGCTCGGATTTGGCTTCATTGGCAGTGCTTTTAATAAGCCCTTAAATTCATCGGTCCGATAAGAATAGTACCCCATTTCATCCCCTGCTTGCCAGTAATGAGAGGCGTAGTCGGTCATGCTTTGGTCGGCGAAAAAATCCATACTGGAAATGCCCAAGAAATGGTTAAGCGTTTGATCCAATGTGGCATCTTTTCCGGGGATGGCGGAGCAGTCGTGGCCCCATTGCCAAAAAGAAAAAGAGTATTCCAAAACGGCATATTCAAAGGCTTCTTCCTCCGTCAAATAAGTAAACTCAAGCCCGGCGCCTTTATTAAACCAATGCAGTTTTTCGAGTGCCGCTTCCCGGTTTTCCAAAAGCCGCTTTTGCAAGTCATAAATCTTTTGTCGGCATTCTTTCGTGCCCTACTGTATCCAAGGAAAGTGTAGATGCGTTTTTCCTCTAAAGCCATATTTAGCGGCGCTACATAAGGAACGCTCACATCCACATCATTGGGGTAAAAATAGCGGTAGTAAATGGTCGTTTGCCCCCTTTGCTGATGCGGTACTGATCCATTTCCCATTATAAATCTGACGGAACAAT
The DNA here is from genome assembly GCA_041392505.1 of Saprospiraceae bacterium. Lineage (GTDB taxonomy): Bacteria > Bacteroidota > Bacteroidia > Chitinophagales > Saprospiraceae > UBA6168. The sequence continues at coordinate 117,395 of JAWKLX010000009.1, forward strand.
TGGTTGATATGGTGCAAATCGGCCGTGGCCTGTTCAAGTTAAGATATTGAAAATCAGGGTTTTCAGGAATGCTTTCACCGAAGTAGCGGTGTTCAACATCCGGTGGTTGGCAGCGTGGAAACCATTTCCGTCAATTCATACATCCGGTTGGCTGGCCGCTGGTAACCTTCGGTGCAAATAATCGTTGGGTGATCAAATCCCTTGTGGGTGAGAAAAACACGCTGATAGAAATGGCCTTTTTCAGGTGCTTTATGGTCTATTGGCTGCCGGATTTTTTTTTGAGTTCATAGGCGGATTCAAAGCCTTCTGGTGTTTCAATTTTTTGAACTGCACATCTGGCAAGTCGAAAAGCAGGGCTTCCAAACTGGTGGTTTGCGCAAGGAGATTTGGAAGCAAATCGGGAGTAAAAAGGAGTAAATTTTTCATGAATATTTGGATTTGTTTCCGCAAAATTGACCAAGAGTTATCAGTTCAAACTCAACGAAACTTCGAGGGAATACCATAAATTATTTTTTTGCATTTCCGCAGCTACTCGTTCCACTTCCCTCCATGCCCGGAACAGGTTTTTGTAGCAAATTTTTTCAATGTCCTCTTCCGTGTAGCCCCGTTTCAACAACTCAAAAATCAGGTTCGGATAAGCCGCCACGTCTTTTAACTTGGTAAAATAATGAATCCCCACCCCATCGAAATCAGAACCGAAACCAACATGGTCAATGCCTGCCAATTTCACCACATGATCGATATGGTCGGCCACCAATTCCACATCGGCAAAAAGCGGTTTTTCATTACAAGGTTTGAAAGCATCTATGTAAGGTTTGGCAGCTTCGTCATCTTCTTTTATCCCTTTTTCTTCGAGCATCAACCGCATTTTGTCCCGTAGCTCGTCCCTGTTTTTGGTCACCTGACCATCCAGAAAATCAGAGCCAAAGTTGATCAAAATAACCCCATTGTTTCTACCTAATGACTCAATCATAAAGTCGTCCATATTGCGCTGAAAACCCGGAGTAAATTGGCGACAAGATGAATGCGAAGCAATTACAGGGGCTTTGGTGATTCCAATGGTTTGGTAAAATGCGGCATCGGAAACATGCGAGATGTCGACCATGATGCCCTGCTTGTTCATTTCCAAAACAACCTCCCGGCCATAAGGGCTGAGGCCATTCCAAGTACGGGTCGTGTCGTACGACGAATCGCAAATTTGATTGTCTTTGGCATGGGTGAGGGTGGCATAACGGATACCCTGTTTGTGGAAATAGGCCACGTCGCTCAGTGCTAAAAAGGGGGCTGCGTTTTCCATGCCCATTGGCAGGGAAATTTTGCCTGCTTTAAAATTTTTCTTGACCTGATCGGGAGAAAGACCTTGGCCAAATTTTTCAGGATGGGCGGCGACGATACCGTTTACCATATCAATCAGAGAATCAGCTAATTCTTTTGCACCGCCATCAACCTGATAACTGGAAGGAATGTAAATGGACATGAAAGGTGAAGTAAGTCCGCCTTTTTTGGCCCTGACATAATCAAAGTCGCCTTCATTCGTTTCCACGGGGATGCCAATGAACTCTTTGGTCAAACGGAAGTTCTTTACACGGAGACGATAGGGCAAATCCACATGCCCATCAACGATGATGAACCGATGTGCTAGTTCGTCTGCTTTTAGACGAAGTGCATCATTGCCTTCGCCATTTTGTGCTAACAAACTGATATTTAACAAAATACCAAAAAGGATGAAGTGTATTTTCATGGCGCTTTCTTTTATGGGCGGGAAAATAGGGAGTTTTGAAGAATTACCTCTCCTATATTTCTGAATGTAAGCGCAAGGTTTGTTTTATTAAAAATTTGGATGTGGCTGATTTCCCATTGAGGTTTAACATGTCCTTTAATTTCGAAGAGGAAAAATGCGCTTACTTTTGGCGTTTAAAAAATGAGATAAATTATTCATTCAGCGATCATTGAATTTTATTTTGATTTTTGAGTAATAGGGACTTTTATCCCGCAGAGGTCGCAGAGTTAAGCGCGGAGTTTCGCAGAGTTTTTCTGTGGACACTCTGCTAAACTCCGCGATTAACTTTGCGAACCCTGCGGGAAAACAATGCATTTGATTCAGCCACTAAAACAAAGCATGTATTCGTTATCGAACAGATGAACTTCAAAATACCCGGCATATTCACCTTATTAGTTATTTTAATTTTGGCCAACTTGCCAATGCAAGCGGCCATTTCCGTATCCCCTTCCAATGATAATTGTTCCTCTGCCTTTTCGATCAATGATGTTACCAATTATTGCAGTTCACCACGGCAGTTCACCAATGAAGGGGCGACAGCATCGGGTGTGGCAGGCCCAGGGTGTTTTCCAAGTTTCATGCTCGAACCCGACAATGATGTCTGGTTTAAATTCAAAGCAGTTGCCAATACGGTTAACATTTCCGTCATCGGTGCGGTTAGCGGCAACCCAAAAGGGACTTTGCAAAACCCACAATTCGCACTTTATATCGGTTCTTGCGGAGGTGAGCTGTTTGATATCGCCTGCATCAGCGATGGTCACGGCTACAATATTGCTGAAACATTTATCAATGACTTGGCCATCGGCGGCACCTATTATTTGAGAGTGGATGGGAGAAATGGAAAAACCGGTAGCTTCCAACTTTGTATCAACAACTACAACCCAGCGCTGTCCCCATCTTCGGATTGTGCAACGGGGGTCGTTTTGTGTGACAAATCCTCATTTACTGTCCCGAACATAACCGGGGCAGGCTTGAACCGTTTTGAACTCCCTTATGGTATTTGTCTAAAAGAAGAAAGCAGTTCGGCTTGGTACAAATGGACTTGTGACAAACCCGGCACTTTGACTTTTACCCTGACCCCCGTCAATCCAGCAGACGACCTTGATTTTGCCGTTTTTCTCTTGCCCAATGGTGTGGAAGATTGTTCCGAAAAAATCCCCTATCGATGCATGGCCTCCGGTGAAAATGTCAGCGCATCCGTATCCCAATGGGCTAAATGTACAGGGGCAACCGGGCTTAAAGCTACTTCGGTAGATTTGGCAGAAGATGAAGGCTGCGGCGAGTGGGATGATAATTTTGTGGCCGCCTTGCGGATGGAGGCTGGTGAAAGTTATGCCCTGCTGGTCAACAATTATCACAATACGGGAAATGGGTTTTCCATTGAATTCGGCGGCACCGGTACTTTCAAAAGCCCGACGGCCCATTTTGTGGTCAATAAATTAAAAATCGATCAGACCCAAGAACTCTGGGTTCGCAACAAATCCAGCTTTGAAGGGGGCATCAAAAATTACGAATGGAACTTCGGAGTCGATGCCAAACCTGCAACGGCGAAAGGCATTGGGCCACATAAAGTGAAATATGGTTCAACGGGCAGAAAATCCATTTCCCTTTCCATCGAAACGGAAAGTGGCTGTCAAATCACAAAAGTCCGGGAGGTCACAGTGATTGATCCACCACCCCCACCGCCGCCTGAACCCGAACCAATTACTCCGCCAGAACCTGAAACAGTCACCCCTTCCTCTACTTCGCCACCGCCGCCGGAGGAACCTCTGGACGAGACCCCGCAAGATTTGCCCAGCGGAACTGCTTCCGTTCGCACTGATGATTTAGCTGAAATACCAGTTGAAAATTCGCCCTTGGACGAAACAGCCCCCTCTTCCAATCCTCCTTCTGAAAGAGAAACGGATTTGGTTGAAGTTACTTATTTGGTCAAATACACGGCATCGATTTATTTCCCTTCTGACTCTGCCACCCTCGAACCGGAGGACATTGAAATGTTGGAACAAGTGTTGGATATTTTGCGGGACAACCCAACCTATAAAGCCATCGTCGAAGGGCATACCAACAACATCCCCGACGCTTTTTACTGCAACCAATTGGCAACGGAAAGAGCTGCAGTCGTCATTGCTTGGTTAAAAGAAAATGGCGTTGGAGAGGATCGCATCATTCGGAAAATCTTTGGCAAGGACAAGGTTTTTGAGCCAGAGAAAACAAAATACACCAACCGGAAAATTTACCAAAAAGCAGTGGTGAAATTGGTGGAACGGGAGTGATAAATCATAATTTCCGTCAGGCTGGGAATTAAATTCCCAGCCTGACGGAAACAATGTATCTATCAAAAAACAGTTTTCCCTTTAATTTTATTTCCCCTTAATATTTCTGCCAACTTGAACTCCAATTAAAACATTTTTTTAGTTTTACCTCCGCTGAGAAAATCCGTTTCATTCTCAAATTAATAATTCTCCCAACCTGCCAATTAACTCCAATTTAAAAATTCAATTAGCATGAAAAGACGAAGCGCTTTAAAAAGTATGGTGGTCATATCTTCGGCCATCACCTTCCTGCCATCGTGCGATAGGGAGGTCTTGCCAGTTTATGAAAATATCCCGATTGATAAAAAACAAAGGAAATTAATTGAGCAATTGACCGATGCTTTATTACCCAAAAAAAATACGGAAATAATTACCCCTGAAAAAACAATAGATTATGTTTTGACCGTGATAAATGATTGTCAGGCACCCGAAGAAATAGAAAAATATTTGGGCGGATTAAACGAATTCCAATTGTTGTTAAAAGAAAAATATAATTCCTCTTTTCAAAAATTAAATCCCAAATCGCAGCAGGAATTATTTGCGTTTTTAATGAGCCCAGAAAATACTTCCGACAATTTAAATCATTTTTTCTCAACCACATTTAATCTGACCAAACACCATTTTACGACTTCCGAATATTTCATGAAAAATAATTTGGAATTTGAATTTGCACCAGGTCGGTATTTGGGATGCGTAGAAATTTAGGTAAAAGGTTTAGAGTAGAAGTTGTTACACACAAGTAGAAAAATGATAAAACAACAAAAAAGATGTGGCAAAAAAGAAATATCTGGGCAATTGGTGGATTACGAGAAATTGGGTTTAAATCCAATTCAGATTTATTAATGGTGTTGTCAAGTCAAGGGAGAGGAATATTTGATTGCATAAAAGACGAAAAAGTAGAAAGAGATAATTTTGACTACTACATGGAAAAATGGGATAGTGATTTGGGAATCGTCGAAGGATTTGGAGTTCTGGAAAATGAAAAAATTAAATGTGGAGGATTTGAAGCACCTGACATCTTAAAGAAAGAAACGGATGATAATTGGACAGTAGAAACCAAAAACGAAATTCGACCAAATTGGCAAAAGAAAAAATTAAAGGCAGAGGTGATGTATCTCCGAAATAGAAAAACAAATGAAAGAATTGAAATAGATGTTTTTCATTACGGGATAGATAGAGGATTTGGATTTTCAGATACTGGAAATTCATTTGTAATCGGAACTTCAGGTGATATTACAATATGGAATAGAGCAAGAAAATAAAAAAGAAACCTGTGTGTAACAATGCGCTGCTGGCCATGCCGAAGCGAGTTTGGGATTTCGCTGCGCTCAAACTGTCAACCGTAAACTGAAAACTGAAAAAATATGCCTAATAATAAAGATCACCAGTTCGATGCCATCGTCATTGGTGCTGGAATGAGCGGCGGTTATGCTGCCAAAGAATTATGCGATAATGGCCTGAAAACCTTGCTATTGGAAAGGGGGCGTGACGTCAAACACATTGCCGATTACCCGACCACGAACATGCAGCCGTGGGAATTTAAACACCGGGGGAGAATTCCTTATGCTGTTGAAAAAGAGAACCCGGTCATTAGCCGTTGTTACGCATTTAAGGAAGATGCCATGCATTTTTTCACCAAAGACACCGAGCATCCGTACGTCCAAGAAAAGCCATTTGATTGGATCCGGGGCTATCAAGTGGGTGGCAAATCTATTATGTGGGCGAGGCAGGTGCAGCGGTGGAGCGACTATGATTTTGAGGGCCCAGCCAGGGATGGGTTTGCGGTGGACTGGCCAATCCGCTATAAAGATTTAGAAAAATGGTACACGGCGGTGGAACAATTTATTGGCGTTTCAGGAAATAAAGACGGCTTACCAGAATTACCAGATGGTGATTTTTTAAAGGCGTGGGAATTAAACTGTGTGGAGAAACATTTTCAGGAATCCGTTAAAGCCAATTACGACAAAAGGCACGTCATTTACGCCCGCTGTGCGCACCTAACCGAGGACCGGGAAATATTTAAAAAACAAGGAAGGGTTCTTTGTCAGAGTCGGGTGATCTGCCAAAGGGGATGTCCTTTTCGGCGGCTATTTCAACGCCAATTCAACTTTGATTCCTTGGCTGAGCGGACTGGAAATTTGACCTTGCGGCCTCACTCCGTGGTGCATTCTATTATTTTTGATGAAAAAGAAAACAAGGCAACCGGCGTCCGAGTCATCGATGCCAACACCAAAGAAATGACCGAATATTTTTCAAAAATAATATTCGTGAACGCCGCTACTTTTAATACCAATTTAATTTTGTTGAATTCCATTTCTGATCGTTTTCTATATGGGCTTGGAAATGAAAATGGTTTATTAGGGAAATATGTAGCCTTCCATAATTACCGGGCAAGAGTATCTGCCCAGTACAATGGTCATCAAGAAATGAAAACCGAGGGCCGCCGTCCGACAAGTGCTTATATTCCACGGTTTAGAAATGTTTTCCAGCAGGAAACTGATTTTTTACGGGTTATGCCGCAGGGTTTGCCGCTTCAGAGGTGTCCAACCCAACGATGCAGGAGTTGGGGAGGAATTGACGAAATTTATTGTCCTCAAAAGACTATGGCTCTTGGCGGGTCGGTTCGCACATGATGATGGGGAAACGATCCCCAAAGAAAGTAATACTCTTTCTTTGGATGAAACTTTGAAAGACGAATGGGGCATTCCGTTGCTAAAAGCAATATTGACTATGATGACAATGACGAAAAGATGATCCAGGATTATTTCGAGCAATTAACCGATATGTTCGAAAAAGCTGGATTTACTGACATCAAGACCAGCGACAGCAAACAAGCCCCGGGGTTGGATATCCATGAAATGGGGGCGTACGCATGGGCCACGACCCAAAAACTTCCATCTTGAACAAATACCAAATGCACGCCTGCCCCAATGTCTTCGTCACCGATAGCGTACTGCATGACCTCTGTTTCTACGCAAAACCCATCATTGACTTTTATGGCGCTGACGGCAAGGGCAGCGAACTATGCGGTCGAACAATTGGAAAATGGGGAATTGAGCTAAGCGCTTTTTTTGATCTTAAATTTTCATCAAAATCCTTGAGCCTGACAATCATGGCCAAAGTCACGTAGAAAATAATACTGGTGGGCAAAAGCGTGATAGCCGTGGAAAACGCCACATGGACAGCAAAGCACGTTGATGGTAAGCCCGAGGTACAATAATTTTATGGTAGGCGATTTTACCCTGAAATAATAATAAATAGAGGTCTTCATAGAAGTAAATAACAGTCCCATATAAATTAAAAGTCCAACCCAACCCGTTTCCACCGCCAACCTAACATAAAGACTATCATGGGCAAAGCTCGCCAACCAGGAATCAGGTGTAAAACGTTTTCCCCAATACCCCGTACTGCCCAGACCAGCTCCAATTGGATGGGTTTGGATATATGGCTGAACCAGATCTTGGTTTTTTTCCCTGACATCCATCGTATCACTACTGTTTCCTTTAAAGGCAGATTGGATTCGCCATATCACTGCGCTACTGGTTGATTTCATGACAAACGCCGTCCCAAACATAAAAAATAGCAGGGTCGCCAATACCGTCTCCTTTTTAAAGGTGAGCACAACGTACATAATGATGCCCAAAGGAATCATTACAATAGGTGTTCTTGAGCCAGCGTAAGCCATCCCCATCAACATAGAAATACCTGCAATTACCAATAACACCCGCTTCCAAGTTTTAAAAGGCCCACTCGCCAATAAAAATGTAAAAACACTGAGGTATCCCATCAAAATTCCAAAGGTGGTCGGGTCAGAAAAAAAGGAAAAAACCCTCAATCGTCCCCATTGGAAAATCAACATGAATCGTTCTTCGTCGGCATTGAGCCAAGTCAATTCAGCTTGGGTGAATCCAATAAACTCTTGCTTCAGGGAATAAAGGGCAGACAAGAATGCCAACCCAAGAATGACTTTTACAGTGGTCAGTATTTTTTTATAACTGTCAAAAGCATAACAAGCGATAAAGTACAACGCCAACAATAACGCAACCGTCCTCACCGTGTAAACCCAAGCCACTTTCGATTCCGCCCAAGGATTGATGACCTGTAGCAGATTGTAATAAATCCAAGCGGTGATGAAAATACTGATCGGGCTCTTCGCAAAACTAAAATCCTTTTCTTTGATAAGCCTCGCCAACAGCCCCACCAACATCAGCACCAACAGGCCATCGAGCGCCATACCAATGGGTGCATTGGTATATTTATAAGCAAAGCCAAGTAAAAAACCCGCAACCAGCATCACATTTACCCCAATGTGCAGGTCGAGAAAACAGACGGCAATAATTGGGATTGCGATCAATCCTCCAACGGCTAACATCGCAAATTTCAAAGGCAACATGGACAGCACAAAGGCTAGGCCGAACGCACCCAATCCCGCCAAAATGTAGCCGAATGGGTTATTCAGTTTTTCCTGCACGACTTTTCGTAACAACCAGTTGCGCAAGCCAGATAAGCCTTGTGTTTTGTGGTAGTTCATTCTCTCATAGTTTCTGAACGGGGGTCGCCAACAGGGGATATTGGCTAAAAAAAAGAATGGGAACTGGATCCTCCAAAGGAAAATCCAAATTCCCCATTCCTAACCCATTCAAATATTTCTTTATGCTGGAAAGTATATTTCAGGATTGAATGTTAAAGGTAAAAGAACATTTCGGAATTAAAAAAACAAAATCTTCAAAAAACATCCTAAGAGCAACAGGAAGCAAATGCTTACGGCTGCCAATTCCAGCATTTTTTCTTTTTGAGTCAGTTCTATTTTTTGTTCGTTTTTCTTCATTTTCATTTCTTCTTGAAGGGAGAAAATTAAATTTCCTCTTTCAAAACTACCGGCTTTCTTGAGCCTATAGCTCTCCTTTCCAAAGTGTTCTCGACGATTTTCCAAAATTGGTTGACCCGCTCCGTCCAGGTATTGGATTGGGCAACAGCGAATCGTTGCGACACTTTTTGCTCATCATTTTCAGCGATTGCCACATTCAGTTTTTCCAAAAATTCTGCTTCTGATTTGGCAATATAAACGACGTCAGAAAAGCTGCGGATGTCCTCTGAGAAATTGGTAGCCACGACTGGTTTACCTGTCGCAAGGTATTCGTTGATTTTCAACGGGTAAATACTTGCCGTCAGCTTGTTGAGCAAAAAGGGGATCATGGTCACATCAAAATGCTGCAAAAATGCAGGCAATTCGGTGATGTGTTTGCCTCCGGTAAAAATCACATTTGGCATTTTGTCCAATCCCATTTTGTAAAATTCTGGGCTATTGATCGGCCCCACCAACACGATGGTTTTATCCGAATGCTTTTCTGCCACTTTTTTTATTAGGCCATAATCGATTCGGGAAGCATCCAGGTTCCCCGTAAACCCGATCATTTTTCCTTTTACATTTTCCAATTCTTTTGGCCTTGACAATGGTCCATCCAAGGCCGTTTTGAAAATTGAGATGTCTACTGCATTGTGAAGGATGTACATGTTCGGATTGAGGTGTTTTTTCAGCCGCAACAAATTGTGCGAAGTCACAAAGGAAATATCCGCCTCCGCCAAAGCCTTTTCCTCCAACCTTACCCCATGCTTCCGGGTGTAATCCTCCTCCATCATATCATCAATGCAGGTGTACACATTCAACAAAGGACTGAACTCGTCTTTCGGCAAAACACCTGCGTAAAAAGGGTTAAAGCAATTCAGGTAAATGTAATTGGTCAGGTTAAAATCCTTGACCACCTGCTTGATGGTATTTAAAATAATGCGGTTGTTAAATTCATATAACCGCTCATAATTTCCACCTTCATTCATCCAATTGATCGGAAGGGTCAGAGGTGGCTGCACGGCTACCACGTTGGGCAACTCCGGAATGGTCTCATAACGCATCCGGTTCAATAGCATATCCTTCCGTCGTTCCTTCACCATCGGTTTGTTCCAACCCCAAACAAAATCCTTGAGCGTGTAGGGATGGTTGATGTAAAACACCTGGTTATTTTTCGCATATTCCCTTGTAAATGAGAGCGATACCGACGAGTAGGCATGATCCCAAGGGAACAATGTGAAATAGATGATATCAATATCTGGACGCATAGAAGATTGAAATTAGGGTGTTGGGGTATTGGGGTATTTTAAAATTTAAGACATATTGAAAATTAACTGGACAAAAAAAATCATTCAAATTCGCATTACTCTGACTGCGAACTGGCGAACTGTGAACTGTCAGCTTGCAACTGTCGTCCCGAAGCGAGTTCGGGATTTCGCTACGTTCAAACTACTTACTGCTAACTGAATACTGCCAACTGAATACTGCCAACTATTTTTCCAGCAACACAAACTCTTTGGTGATCAAATAGTCGAGCGGAAACATGCGCAAATTGAGATTGCCAAGGCCCGGAACCCGATTGATGATGCTGTGACTTTTACGGAAAGCCAGCTTCAAACCACTTGGTTTTACGGCATCCATCAATTTTTCGTGGGTCAAACGATTGAGCCCTTTATAAGCCTCCAATAAATCGCTTTCTTCCTCACCGACAATTGGCCGATTGTTTTTTTCAATCATTTTTAGGAGCATCCTTTCTGGTAAATACTGGCACCAAGGAATCCCAACCGCATGCTGCACATGTGAGGCATAAGGGCTTTTCCAAGGCGGATAAGAAACAAAAATGCCGCCGCCCGGCGCTAAAGATTTGGCCAGTTCAACAAATATTTTTTTGAGAATGGGCAATTGGATGTGCTCTGCCACATCGTTGAGGACGATGAAGTCGTATTGGTCGTCAAACGGCTTGTCCAATACATTGCGGACTTCAAATTTGACATTGGGCAAATGATGCCTTCCTTTCAGGTCGTTGGCAATGCGGATGTGATGTACATCAATGTCCACACCGTGAACCAGACAGTCAAAATTACCGCCATACCAGAGGCTCATCCCTCCCATGCCACAGCCAAAATCGAGTATTTTTTTCCCGTCGAGGTCAAATTTGCTACGGATTAGCTCTTTGTCCACTCTCAAGTGGTTGGCCGTTTCATCCAAAAAATTTTGTTCGGCATAACTAATGCCTTCGTCGTAAAGTGCTTGGGTCATCATAGTTCCCTGAATGTTTTTGTTCAACCAATTTTCAAAAGTAGATTCCTCTACCTTTTAGTTAGCATTGTAGGGGGCATGATTGTTAGTTTATAGTGACATTGGTTATTGGCTGTTGAATTGGTGTTGGAAAAACATGGACAACCAGCCGTTAACTTTCCTCTCGTAGGGCTGCGGCAAAACTCCTGTTGTGGAGAGCCTTTTTCCCAAATGAGAATATTTTTTTGTAAAAACCTATCATATAGCCAAAAGGGCGTAATGGGTTTACATTCAATTGTTTGTGCAAATAAAGCTGCATGATCAAAAAGGTGACTGTATAGGCAGATAGCGTACCTACTGCCGCTCCATAAACGCCAAACAAGCTGATAAATACCAAGTTGGAAATCACGGTAAAAACAAGGCTCATCAGCGTATAGGCAAAATTCACATGGGGCTTCCCGATACTGTCCAGCACGGTGCCGAACTGCACCACGTAGGGCATGATTAGCCCAAAAAATATGGTAATCCGTAAAACATTGCTCCATGCGACATACTCACTGCCCGCAACAACCAGTATGATCCAATCGGCAAAAAGCAGCACAAATAAGATCGCAGGCACCATAAATGCTAAGATGGCCCCGACTGCCTTTTCGTACAGTTTCTTTACCGCTTCTTTTCCTTCTTCTGCCCGACGGGCACTTTGGGGGAACAAGATGTTGGCCATGCTGGCTGTTGGCACATCGGTCAGGTTGGTTACTTTAATCGCAGCCTCGTAAATCGCAACCGCCGCAGCTCCTCCTCCCGGCAATGAACCGAGCAATAATTTGTCAACATTCTTGTATAGCTGCGCACAAAAGTTGGTACCGAAAACGTATTTCCCAAACCGGAAAAGTTTACCAATCCAAGCCCAATCTATTTGGCGGCTGAAGTAGGTGTATTTTTTAGCAAATAACACTGAAATGATGGAAGCGGCAATCGCTGCAATGATTTGGCAGTAGGCCAAATTAATCAGTTCAATATCTATTTTGTTGAAAAATACATAAGCAACGTAAACAAACAAAACGCCGCCTTTTACGGCATTTCCCCAAAAAATCCCTTTGAAATCAAGATTGGCTTGCTGGATATAATTGCCCTGAAAAAAGGGGATCAGCAGTACTGTTGTCAAACAGTAAATCTGGAGCAATTCTTCCAAATGGGGGGAATCAAACCAAACGCTCAAGGGGGAGGACAGCACCAACAAAAACAAAATAATGATCGCTGTAAGGAGGAAGTTCAGCAGCAACGATGCCGTGGTGATGCGGCCTATTTCTTCTTTGTCCTTGCTGACTGTCAAGTATTTAACCAATGCATTTTGTAGCAACCCGATCCGCCCAACTTCCAAAATGGAAGTAATTGACAGGAATAACACCCAAATCCCCAACGCCTCCTGACTCAACGCCCGGAACAACAAAATGCCGCTGCCAAAACCAAACACCAAGGCCGCTGCTTTTTCCGATAATGTATAAAACCCCGAACGGAGCCAATAACCGTTGTTTTTCAAAAGATTTGAATGGTTTGGATGGTTCGATGGTTAGATGGTCAGATGGTTTTTGAAATAACCATTTATCCATCTAACTATCCAACCATTTATATATTCTTCATGTCCACGTTGTTCAAGATGCCGCCAAACATCTTCCCGTTCATGCCTTTCAGGTATTCGAGTGTCTCCTTATCGGCCCCTGTAATTGGCGCTTCAGCGGAGAAAACGACAGCCATTTTTTCTGTGTAAGGCAACAATTCCCTGGCATCAGAAAACTTGTTCATGGCCGCTGCTTCCATAAAGATGAAATCGTATTTCTTCTTGTAGCTCTCCATGATTTTTTTAAAATCTTTCCCCGCCAACACCTCAGAAGGGCTTTGGCTGCCACCTTTATTCCCCACTATATCAATGTTTTTCAAATGCGGGTCGCTCTTGTCGGCACTTCCGCCAGTAGACAGTGAATTTTGACCGGTGCCATGCCCGAGCCCCATATTCTGACCGGTGGTGGTTATTTCAATAAATGATTTTGTTTTGAAGGCTGATAAAGTGTTGTTTTTAAAATTGGTGTCGATAATGAGGATCTTTTTCTCATTAAGGCTCAATGCGTAAGCCAGCAAAACCACCAAAAATGACCTACCCTCTTGCTCCTTAGGACTGACGAACAGGAATGATTTCGCTCCTGAATTTTCAATAGCTGTTCGCAGCTTTCGGATATTTTCCTTAAAATACTCCAATTCATTTTTTGATTGGGTATGTGCAAACAACTCTTGCAAATCCATATTTTTCACCTTCACTTTGTTCACAAAACCCAGTAGGGGAAGGTTCGTTATCCGACTGAACTGGCTGGGGGTCGCAATGCTCGTATCCATAAAAGCCAGCAGGAACAATACGATGCAAGTGAGAGTACCTCCAGCTACACCTGCGAAGGCAGAAAAAACAGCCCTGTTTTTCGACTCAGGTTCGGTTGGCATTTCTGGTGCTTCAATGGGTGCTAAAGGGCTTTTAGTCCCTTCTGCGAAATACTTGGCGTCCTCATACTCTTTCCGGATATTATCATATTCATGGTCAAGCCGGTATTTTTCCTGTTCCAGATCGATCAGATAGTTGTCATCCAAAAGGAGTTTGTTTGATTTGCTTTCCAATCGGGAGACACCCTCTGAATAGGATTTCATAGCCCCCTTGGCCAATTCCAATTCCAACTTTGTATCCAAGTGCTTACCAACGAGGTCTTTCAATTTATCATCAATTTTATCCTTTTCACTTTTGGGGGTCACGGCCAGTGACCGTTGCATAGCTTTTGTTCTTTGCAATTTCAAATTTTCCAATTTGCGTTCCAGGGCTGCTACATTTTTGCTGCCATTCACCCGTGCTTCAATGATTTCTTCTTGCAATTTGGTTATTTCAGGTTCGATGTTTACAAATTCGCCGTTATAGGTAACCTGCTTGTAAGCTTCATCGGCTGTAACCTTGTTATACTCAAAAATTTGCTTTTCCAAAAAAGCCAGGTTCCGTTCAAGACTTGGAATGGCCTCTTGAGTTTCCCTTAATTTTTGTTCTAAGTCCCTTTGCTGTGCAATCACGGTTTCTCGCTGCGTGCTCACATCAACCAAACCATTGGCAGATTTGTACTCCTTTATCATTTGCACGATTGAGTCAAGTTCCGTTTTATATTGCTTCAGTTTTTCCCGGTTAAATTTTAGTGTTTCTTGCTCTTTAAAGGACAAGTCTTCTTCGTGTTGTTCAAAGAACTCTTCCAAGTAGGTGTTGAGTACGAAATAGGAAAGCTCTGGACTTTCAGACTCAAACCCGATTTTCAGATAATCGGTCTCCCCTATCCTATTTATTTCCAGCTTTTTTATCAGGCTTGTATAGTCATAGCCATAAGCATCGGCTAAGCGTTGGTCAGGTTTTATAGGTTCTGGTTTGCTGTTAAGCAGAGAATCATTCAGATTGGTTTTCAGTTTCAAAACAATGTCATCAATATCATTTTGAGAAAGCTCCAAATCATCTCGGTCTGGGTTCCTAAAAGGCTTGTTCATAATCCCATCGGCCAACAGATCATGAGACAGCAGTTGATCGGTCAGGATTTTTATGATATTCCTTGATTTCATTTTTTCAATCAAACCACTGAAAGCGCTTTCGATCTGGTATTTCTGAACAAATGGATCGTCTTTCATGAGGGTTACGCCCTCATAATTGATGATACCAGTCTTGATGACGGCTTCAGCCTTGTACGTATCGGGGAGTCTGCCAATGAAGAAATAGGTTGCGATGGAAGAAATTAAAACGACCGATAAGATCAACCATTTCCTCTTGAGAAGTATGTTTAGCAAATAATTTAAGTCCATAGTGGAAGTGTAAGTTTTCTCAGTAAAATGAAAATAGCCGGGGGTTATTAAAAAAATGTGTAGTGTAGCTTACAATCTGAACCGATGAAAGTTGTGTCATCAGGTTCGGGTCTAAGGTAAAATCAGTTTTCCAAAAAAAATTATTAGCCAGGAAAAATTACTAAGGGAATTAAGCGGTCAATGAATTATGACGAAAGGTAGATATTGTTTCAAAAATCTATTGAGGCGCAAAGATAAGTAAAAAATCATTGCAAAGAAAGAGGTTGTTAACGAAAAAGGAATAAGCAAAAATTGAATTCCATGGTGGCCTGTTTTTTATTGAGAAGAAGTATGAATTCCAATAGGGTCATTGAAATACTGATCCTTTGATTCGATTTTTTTCGATTCAAGAAAAAAAAACGGCGCCCAAAGGGCGCCGCTAAAATAGACAGAGAATTCTTTTTAGCCTAGGCTAAATGCCTTCTCTGTTCTCCCTCTCATTTTTCTTGTGGTTAAGTAGGGTCTCTTTTGTAGGATATTGGTTTAGTAGGGCTTTTGTTAGCTATCAAATCCATCAGAAACTTGTTAGCGAACAATTGTTTGTTTGTTGTTTTGCCCCTTTTGAGGCATAAAAAATCAGTTGCTGGGAAGGCCCAGTTAAGTGTGGATCTTTGGTTTTTTGTAGAGTTGAAATCCAGCCGATGACAACTTGAAAAGTTGCCATCGGCGAGATTTTTAGTTATAGCGAAATAAGTGAATTATTGCTTGTTGATTTTATCCAAACTGACTTCCCAATCCTCTCCAACGAGATAAAGGAAATAGCTGCCTGCTGGATATTGGGCGACTTGAAGGCGGACCGTATTTTTTCCATAAGCAATGGAAACTGGTTGTTGTAGGATCAACTTCCCAGCTGGATCAACCATTTGCAGGTAGGCTTCTTGCGATTCTCCTTCCCAGCTGATTTCTACATTAGCTACTTCAGCAACTGGATTAGGGAAAACCCTGAATTCAGAAAAGCCAAGTTTCTCAGCAGTTGAAGTTGGATTTTCTGGGTCGCAGCTAACAGAACCACCATTGTAAAGTCCAGAGAAACCGTATCCTCCGAAAGAACTTCCACCGAGTACGGACAGTGCGTTTCCTATATTTGCATTTGCACTATTAGGTGGCATGAATGGGTCATTATCGTTGTCGATAATCGAAATGACACCACTGCTTCCATTTCCAGCGGTACATCCGTAAGCATTTTTGAAGCTAAATAACGGCAAAGGAACACCCACTTCATATTCAGGGTAAGCTACCCCTGAAGAAATTTGCAAAGCAAAAGAAATGTAATCAAAATCAGGTGCTTCTTCTGGTGCATCAATCCTTGAATTGTCGTCCCAGATCATCCCTTGCAATTCACTTTTGATTTCAACCGGAATGAACCTGTTGGTAGGCGCTTTGATGGTTACTTGACCATCAGAAGTAATGTTTTGTGGCTCAGAGTAGCTTTCTTGAGGTATCACAGAAACAATGTAACGCTCAGAATCGAAATCAAAATCAATTTTGAATTCGAATTGAGCATTCACGGTGACACTGGCAAAAAGAAAGGCCAGCATAAAGAGAAAATTTGAATTTTTCATTGTGTTAATTTTTTGTAATAATTAAAGATCAAAATTGATATAGAGCAGCTGGTCTGCTGTGGTTTTGCCAGCGGCAGACCAGCTTGCAATATTCTGTTATGGTTTGACCGAACGGTCAACAAAGAAGAAGTTCGTAAACGCTGTCGGATTCAGCGGGTGCAGCAGGATATTGAAGAAGATTTCCTTATCTATATCGTTGCCACTACCGAGGTAGATCGTCTTTCCATCCATATTGGTATCCGCAGTGGAGTACCCTTTAGAAATATGGTTGAGCGAACCGTTGGTGTTCTCTGGATCAAGGTAAATCTCAAAGAAGATATAATCCCTGTCTGCACCAGCACCTTGATAGACCAATCGGTCGTTGCCATCCGCATTTCCTGCCCATAGCATGGCTATTTGTCCATTATTTGAAATCTTCCTCATGTATTCCGTATACGTTGGCGTATTAGGATCAGTGAAGTCGATCGTCACTGGAGAAGCCTTATCTCGAGTCAGTCCAAATGGTGTAGCAGTAATGACACCCAAGTGGTTGCGATGACGGAGAACGATGAAGTACTCATCCGTTTTCGCACGGAACACTACCGGGCTAACACCATCGAGGTCTACAACATCCCCATCCCGCTGGAGAAGGGCTGACCGAGTCAGAATCGTATAGTACGGATCTGTTTTGCTCCTTAGTTCGACAAATACCCAATCTACAATTGCATTGTTACCTTCCACATCAAGGATACTGGCATGGATTGTTTCTCCTCCTCCACCTTGGTGCTTAAATGGCTTTTGACTAGGTAGCGGCTCAAGTCCTGTAAACGGCTCGGTCAGTGGAATGAGCCTATTGCCATCGACATCTAAGGATGTACGGAGCCCATCTTTCATCAACCCTGTATTTTCATCCAATGGGCCTTGTAGGTAGGCATAGATTTGAAGGAAAACAAATGGGTCTGGATCAAGGTAGTCAGGAATACCATCCAAATCGGTATCGTCATTGGTGACATCACCGTCGCCATTGGTATCCTCCTCAGCAGTTAAGACACCGTCGTTGTCATCATCAGGGTTGGTCGGATCAGACTCACCTTGGTTAACTACACCGTTAAGGTTGGCATCCTCGAAATTGTCAGGCAAGGAGTCGTCATCCGTATCGGTATCAAGTGGATCGGTTTCGCCGTCATCGAGAACCCCATTGTGGTTTTCATCTTCGATACCGTCCAAGATGCCATCACCATCAGAGTCATTGCTCAATGGATCGGTGTCGATACCGACATCATAAGAACAATCTCCTCCGGTTTCAACATTATCGAGAATACCATCGGCATCGCTATCGGTGTTGACATCGTAAGCATCAAGGTCGTCAGCATCAAGGACACCATCACAGTCATCATCATCATCTTCTGAGTTGACAACCCCATCCGAATCAAAATCGCATGCACCTACCGTATGGTCTGGATCACATGCATTGGCATCGTCTGGATCGTATAGCGGATCACCTATTGGAGCATTGCTGATGTAGCCGTCTCCATCCAAGTCTTCCCCACTACAAGCGATGCTTTGGGCATCAGGGTCACAAGGGTTGAGTGGGTCGGTGCCGCCGTTCGTTTCATCAATGTCAGAAATGCCGTCTTTATCAGTATCTGAGTTAGGATCGCATTTACCATTGGTGAGTTCATCAACATCGGCTACGCCATCATTATCATCATCATCATCTTGACTATTTATTAAGCCATCACCATCACAGTCGCAGGTACCGAAGTTGCTATTTGGATCACATTTATCTAATGGATCGGTGTCATCTTGACATTCTTGTGCATCGCTGATACCATCAGCATCAGAATCACTGGTGTTATCATAAGGGTTAATATCATCGACATCCGCTACACAATCCCCATCATCATCTGCATCAATGTCATTGATATCTCCATCTTGGTCGAAATCACAGACACCAGCAGATGGATCCGGATCACAAGGATTATTTTCATCAGGATCGAAGAGTGGATCATCTGGCAGCAGGTTACCTGAATAACCATCACCATCGTTATCCGCATTCAAACATGGGTTTGAATTTTCATCAGGATCACAAGGATCGAGCGGATCAGTACCATTGGTGGTTTCCGTAACATCATTGATGCCATCATTGTCAGTATCACTGGTAGGATCGCATGGATTTGAATCCTGAGCATCCAAAACGCCGTCATTGTCATCATCGTCCTCATCACCATTCAGGATGCCATCATTATCACAGTCGCAGAAGTCAGTGAAACCATCAGGGTCACATTCATTTAATGGATCAGTACCCATTTGGCACTCTTCGGCATCTGTGTAAGTATCACCATCTGTATCTGAGTCCGGATTGAAAGGATCAACATCAGTAGCATCGGCGACACAATCATTATCATCGTCCAAGTCATCACCGTTTGGTGTGCCGTCGCCGTCGAAATCGCAATCAGCAGTGGTATTCACTGGATCACAGGCATTTAATGGATCGGTACCATCAGCAGTTTCATCTATATCCAGAATTCCGTCACCGTCTGTATCTGAGGTAGGGTCACATTTGCCCCCATCTAATTCGTCGATATCCGCAACACCGTCGCCGTCATCGTCAGCATCCAACGAGTTCATGCTGCCATCGTTGTCGAAGTCGCAAGGACCGGCGCACATATCAGGAATACATGGGTCGTTGCCATCTGGATCATAATTGGCAGAACCTGGATCAACGTCTTCGAAGTAACCATCGTTGTCCTGATCTTCGATGCCCGCACAACCGAATTGAACAGTTGGGTTAGGATCACATGGATCAAGTGGATCGCTACCATCGGTGCATTCTGCTTTATCGGTAAAGCCGTCGCCATCCGTATCTGAATTCACGTTGTATGGACCAGCATCAGCACCATCGTTGACACAATCATTATCATCATCTGGATCAACAGAGTTGATTAAACCATCTCCATCGAAGTCGCAGACACCAGTTTTGAAGTCAGGCACACATGCATCTTCGTCGTCTGGGTCAAAAGCTGGGCTTGACGAAACAACATCAGCGTAATAACCGTCACCGTCTTCATCAATACTACCGCTGATACATGCAGAGCTATTGATGTCAGGATCACATGGATTGAGCGGATTGGTACCGTTCGTTGTCTCAGTAATGTCAGTCAGACCATCGCCATCTGAGTCAGAGGATGGATCGAATTGATCTGCATCAGGGCCATCGTTGACACCATCGTTATCGTCGTCCTCATCCACGTCATTTGTTTGGCCATCGCCATCGAAGTCGCAGTGGCCTTGCTTGGCATTAGGATCACAATCGTCGAGTGGATCGCTTTCGCCTGCATCCAAAGTGCCATTTTTGTTGGCATCTTCCACACCATCATTGACGCCATCGCCATCCGTATCAACATCTAATGGATCTGTTTCTCCATTATCCCTTCCGCCATTTTTGTTGGCATCCTCCACACCATCTTCGATGCCATCACCATCGGTGTCTTTTTTCAATGGATCAGTATCGAGACCAATCTCATAAACCCCATTCATACCGGTTTCGACATTATCCGTGATACCGTCATCGTCACTATCGCTATTGACATCAAAAGGATTAGCATCATCCACATCTTTTACTCCATCTCCATCATCATCCGCATCAATGCCGTTTGGCAGGCCATCGCTGTCAAAATCACAAGCATCCGATTGAAGTTGTGGAATACAAGGGTTGTTATCGTTGATGTCAAAATCTGGATGTAGCAATGGGTAATTGGCGAAGTAGCCATCTCCATCGGCATCAACAGGGACACACTTAGTTGCATCCACATTAGGACTACAAGGATTAAGTGGATCAGAACCTTGCGCTGTTTCATCAGCATCTACAATACCATCCTCATCCGAATCACTATTTGGATCACAAACGTCGACATCAAGGTTATCGGGTACTCCGTCGTTATCATCGTCGGTGTCATCGACGTTCGCTGTGCCATCGTTATCGCAATCGCAAGAAGGAAGATCTTTGTGAGGATCGCAATATTCTAATGGATTGCTTTCCCCTGCATCAACGGTTCCATTTTGGTTGGCGTCCTCGACACCATCCTCTACTCCGTCACCGTCCGTATCCTTCTTCAAAGGATTGGTTTCGGTTGGGTCTAAGACGCCGTCTTGATTGGCATCTTCAACGCCATCTTCAATACCGTCACCATCGGTATCCTTTTTCAAAGGATTGGTGTCGACACCTACATCATATTTTTGATCGCCATGTGTTTCAACGATGTCCTTGATACCATCCTCATCGGTATCAGTTTGGTCATCATAGGCGCCAAATATGTCGTCCACATCTTTTACCCCATCACCGTCATCATCAGCGTCCTCGGTATTCACTTTGCCGTCCAAATCAAAATCACATGGGCCAGCAGTAACATCTGGAATACAAGGCTTTGTATCATCTGGATCGTAAAATGGATCAGTCGCCGGTACATTCACGGCATAGCCATCATCATCCAAATCGATAAAATCACAGTTAGGAGCAGCCGGGTTTGGATCGCAGGCATTGAGTGGATCAGTACCTAAATCCTGTTCTGCAATGTCTGACAAACCATCATTATCACTATCACTATTCACGTTAAATTGTCCAACGTCTGGCCCATCAAGAACGCCATCATTATCATCGTCATCGTCGTCATCGTTCGCAATTCCATCCCCATCAAAATCACATGGACCAAGCTTATTGTTAGGATCACAAAGATCAAGCGGATCAGATTCACCGGGGTCTATACCACCATTTTGATTGGCATCTTCGGTACCATCATCTATACCATCACCATCGGTGTCAGCTTTTAATGGATCTGTTTCACCTGCATCTTGCAAACCATTCTGGTTCACATCTTCTACCCCATCCAGGATGCCGTCATTATCAGTATCATTATCTAAAGGATTGGTATCAATGCCTGCATTGTAAATTCCATCTCCACCAGTTTCTGTACTATCTGGAATAAGGTCGAAATCGCTATCACTGCCCGGATCGAATGGATCAACGTCATTAACATCCTTCACACCATCTCCATCATCGTCACTGTCAACACTGTTAATCAGACCATCCCCATCAAAGTCGCATACCCCAACGTGAGGATTAGGAATACATGCAATTGAATCATCTGGGTCATATTCTGGTGCGTCTGGAGTAAAGTTGGCAAAGTAGCCATCACCGTCATAATCCGTTCCACTACAAGCGATGGTGTTGATGTCTGGATCACATGGATCGAGTGGATCGCTGTCCCCTTCGGCCGGATCGAAAATGCCGTTGCCCCCCGTTTCGACAATATCGGTGATACCATCGTTGTCGGAGTCGCTATTAGGATCGTATGGATCAGCGTCATCTAAATCAGCTACGCCATCTCCGTCGTCATCAAAATCCCCATCGTTTTCAAATCCGTCGCCATCAAAATCACAGGTACCTGCAGTAAAGTCAGGATTACAAGGATCAATGTCATCTGGATCGTGTTGTGGGTGACCTGAAGGATATCCATAAATGTAACCATCTTCGTCTATGTCAATCTGTGGACATTCGCCCGGGAAATTGGCATAAGGATCACATTTATCCTTTGGATCTGATTCATTGACACCGACAATACCATCTTTATTCTTATCTTCTACACCATCCTTAATGCCATCACCATCTGTATCGACTACCAGTGGGTTCATTTCCAAACCTACCTGATATTCACCGTCTTTATTTTTATCTTCAACCCCATCCAAAATACCATCATCATCAGTATCTGGATCGAGTGGATGGGTATCAATTCCATGGTTGTAAACACCGTCACCGCCTGTTTCAACAAAATCTGTCAAACCATCACCATCAGAATCGCTATTTTTATTACAATCATCAATATCTTGATTACCTGAAACACCGTCCCCATCATCATCCAAATCATCTTGGTTGATGATGCCATCGCCATCCAAATCACAGGTTGGAGAACATTGGTTAGGCACACAAGCATCATTATCGTTGATGTCGAAAGTAGGATCGTCGACCGGAACATCAGCGTAGAAACCGTCATTATCGTTATCCGTATTTTCACACTGAGCACCATCGGAGAATGGGTCACAAGGATCGAGCGGATTGCTTTCCCCTGCATCTACGACTCCGTTAAAGTTGGCATCTTCCTCGCCGTCAGACAATAAGTCACCATCCGTGTTTGGGTTAGTTGGGTCCGTTTCATCACTGTCGTGGTTCCCATCTTTATCCTTATCCTCCACACCATCTTTAATGCCGTCATCATCCGTATCGTTATCCAATGGATTGGTATCAATGCCTACATCATAGGAGCCATCTTCACCCGTTTCGATATTATCCTTAATGCCATCACCATCCGAGTCGGAATTTGGGTTATATGGGCCAGCATCGCTGACATCCGCTACACCGTCACCGTCATCATCTGGATCTTCACTATTGAGCAATCCATCACCATCAAAATCACAGAAACCAAGGGTATTGTCAGGATCACATTTGTCCAATGGATCACTTTCATTGGCATTGAGCACACCGTTATGGTTGGCGTCTTCAGTTCCATCCTTGATACCGTCCCCATCTGTATCCGCTAAAAGTGGATTTGTTTCACCTGGATCGACTTCTCCATTATGATTGGCATCTTCCAACCCATCAGGCAACAAATCATCATCCGTGTCATCATCTAAAGGATTGGTATCAACGCCTGGGTTGTAAACACCGTCGAAGCCTGTTTCAAGATTGTCGGCTAAACCATCACCATCACTATCGCTGTTTGGATCGTAATTCTTTATGTCATAAAGATCCGCCACACCATCACCGTCATCGTCATTGTCCTGACCGTTTATTTTACCATCTTTATCAAAATCACATTGATTTGCCTGTACAGATGGGATACATGGATCAGCATCGTTCGGGTCATATTTTGGATGCCCAGCGGGATAATTTCCAAAGAACAAATCTTTGTCATCATCTTTACCATGACAAGCAGAAACGTTTGGGTTAGGATCGCAAGCGTTCAGCGGATTACTATCCGTGCCTGGATTATAGGTTCCATCTCCTCCTGTTTCCGTATTATCTGAAATAAGGTCACCGTCACTATCACTTTCTGGATTAAAGTCATTGACATCGAACTCATCTTTTACGCCATCATTATCATCATCTAAATCAGTGCTATTGGGCTGACCATCCTGGTCAAAGTCGCAACCACCTAAGACGGCATCAGGGCTACAAGGATCCAGTGGGTCACTTTCACCTGCATCTTGTGAACCATTATGATTGGTATCTTCCTCCCCATCCAAATATCCATCTCCATCCGTATCCTTTTTCAACGGATCCATTTCATTGGCTTGGGTATTACCGTCTTTGTTCAAATCTTCGTCCCCATCTTTTACCTCATCATTATCAGTATCCGCATCCAATGGGTTTGTATCAATGCCGGGATTGTAAATACCATCCCCACCTGTTTCTATAATGTCAGTTAACCCATCATTATCTGTATCACTATTAGGGTCACATGGATCACTATCTTGGGTGTCAGGCACTCCATCACCGTCGTCGTCATTGTCATCTTTGTTTACAAAAAGATCACCATCAATATCACAAGTAGGCGAGCAATTAGATGGCGTACATGGATTATTATCATCAGGATCGAACTCAGCACCAGTTGCATCGGGGTAGTACCCATCACCATCATTATCGGTTGCACCACATGCTGTGGCCGTTACATTTGGATCACAAGGATCGAGTGGATCGCTATCCGTACCAGCATTGTAAACGCCGTCGTTACCAGTTTCATCATCGTCACTGATGCCGTCGCCGTCGCTATCACTATCTTTATTGAAATCATCTTCATCATCGCTATCGTTCACACCGTCTCCATCATCATCTTCGTCTACGTTATTTAATTGACCATCACCATCAAAATCACAATTTTCAAAAATGGCTAAAGGGTCGCATTGTTCAGTAGGATCGGTTTCCCCTGCATCCAATGAACCGTTTTGATTTACGTCTTCAACGCCATCTTCAATACCATCGCCGTCTGTATCTGCATTGTTTGGATCAGTTTCACCAGGATCTACTTCCCCGTTTCCATTAGCATCTTCCATACTATCCATAATTCCATCACCATCTGAATCGTCACATCCGGGTGCAAAACCATAATTGGCGGAATAGAAATAGTACCCAAATGGAAAAGCCCCTACATCAATGATACTGATATCATTGCCAGGGTTGGAGCCCAAAGAGTTGGGTGAAAGGAAAGGATCGGTATTGTTGTCGATCAGTTTGACCGGCCCATCACACTCGGAAGTCCTTTTAAACGTAAAAAGCTTCGTTTCCTGTCCCGATACATAAGGAATGCCCGTATCGAACAACAAAGCAATCGAGATGTAGTCGTGATCAGGATTCTCAATGGGTGCAACAACAATGTCTGCGGAAGCAGGTGAGCCCCCCCAGACGCCTTTGACATCCGTGAAATTAGAGTAGGTGAATCCGGTAGGAACAACCAGGGTTACCTGTGCTGTCCCGGTCAAAGCAACTGGACTCGGATTAATGGAATTATCTGGCCGGACATAAACAGCGTAGGTTACACCGTCTTGTTCCATGTCCACCTTCAGTTCCATTTGAGCCATTAGGCCAACCGCCCCGGTACTTGTTAGCAAGCATGCTAAAAAGACTTTTTTTAAAGCGTAGAAGATGTTGAGCTTCATAGTTTTGGTAATTTTAAATGAAAGGGATCTTACTGGGATTTTAAGGATCATTCTTAAACCCAAGGGTTTGTTCAAATACAACATCCCACGCATGACTGACCATCGAGAGGCCCGAAACACTTGGAACGTATTTCTTTATCTACCAAAAACTGTATGTTGGAAAATTTTACCGGTAAGAGGAGTTGGTGCAACCGGCACACTGGAAAGGCGAATAAGTGTTTGCCAAAAAGTGTAAAAAAATTCCATGTTCATCGAGTTTTTGCTTTAATCAGTTGATAGCAATTATTGTGACAGGGGGAAAACTTAAGCTTTTTCAAGCAGGGGGGGAATTCTAAGACTTTTGAGGGAGGAAATAACACAAGGGAGGTATGACATACCCCAAAATTCAAATACCATACCAATTGAAATAAACAGAGGGGGTAATTTAAAATGATAAATATCAAAATTAAAAGACCGATGAAATAGTGCTGACTATTAAATTTTTATGAAATAAAATTTATATAATACAATTATTATCAAATATAGGATAATTCACAAGGACGGCAATAAAAATTAATTCCGATTAAAAAGATAAACCCAACAATCAATCGTTTTTCCTTCCATTGTGACAGGGCAAGTTGCCCGAATATACTCATGAGGCAGAGGAAACTCGGGACCAATTCCTTCATAGTGATCCAATATTTTTAGAAGGGAAAATGGGTCATTCATTTTAAATATTTCACCATGGACAAAACTCTCGGCTGCCGGGTCAAATATTGCCGCTGGATATTCACCAAGATGCTTTATTGTCCCTGCAAATTTTCCTGTTCCTATCCATTCTGCATGTAGATGAAAATGCCGAGCAACAGGATTTTTGTGACCTCTTTTTAGAGTCCCGTAAACGAAAATAAATGGGTTCATTTCAAGAGGCAGGTGAGTGGTCTAAAACTAAATTTGATAAGGCGCTATATTTTCCATTTAAAAGTGACAGTTCTTCGTGCGTACCTTTTTCCACTACCCTACCCTCGTCAAATACAAAAATACAGTCAACGTCCCTTATGGTCGATAAACGATGAGCGATGATAATGGAGGTTCGTCCTTCCATCAATTTATCCAAAGCGTCCTGCACTATTTTTTCGGATTCATTGTCGAGCGAGGAAGTAGCTTCATCCAGTAATAGGATGGCTGGATTCTTTAAAATAGCCCTAGCGATAGCCACTCTTTGACGCTGACCACCCGACAACTTGACACCCCGCTCACCAATAATGGTATCCAAGCCATCAGGGAAGGAAGAAATAAATTCCCAGCAGTTCGAGCGCTTCGCCGCTTCAATAATTTCTGCTTCTATTGCGTTTTCTTTTCCGTATAAAATATTCTCCCGAATAGTACCACCAAATAGGATGACTTCCTGAGGGACAAGGGCTATATTGTTTCTAAAATCACGGAGGTTGTGGCCATAAATACTTTGGCCATCCACTAAAATATCGCCACTTTCCAAGTTGTAAAAACGCAGCAACAACTGAATGATTGTTGATTTTCCCACCCCACTTGGGCCGACCAAGGCCACTTTTTGGCCAGCCTTAACATCCAAGGTAATGCCTTTCAGGACAGGCACGTCCTTTCTGGTAGGATAACGGAAATGGACATTTTCAAAGTGGATATTGCCATTGATTTTGAGATGGGTAATCTCAGGGTACTCGTCAAGGTCAATTTCACTTTTGGTATTAAGTATTTCCCGTACCCTTTCTGTAGCGCCTAATGCTCCCAGAAGTTCAGGTGCAAAATTGGAGAGGCTGGCAAACGAACCAACTATGATAAATGTGTAAGTGACAAAGGAAACCAACTGGCCAGCCGTTATTTCACCTGCTTGCAGCATTACCGCCCCTTTCCAGAGGATAAAAAATAATGCACCGAACATAATAGTGATGATGAAGACTGCAAACAAAGCCCGCCCGTGCGCATATTTTATAGAAATCCGCACGACCTCCGTAATGGTGCTAAAATAGCGCTTCACCTCAAACAGCTCCGTCACGAATGCCTTGACCACTTGTATGTTTTGGATAGATTCCCCCACCAATGCATTGGATTCGGCCAATTTACCCTGTCTTTCCTTAGAAAGTTTTCTAATATACCTGCCAAAAAGCACAGCACTTAAAGTTACTACAGGTACCGTCAACAACATGACCAACGAGAGACTTGGGGTTGTCCAGACCAAAAAAAGAATGCCAACTACAATGATGATGACCTGTCGAAAAAATTCTGCTAAAGTGATGGAAAAAGCCCCGTGCAGTTTTTCGACATCTCCCGTTAATCGGCTGATCAGGTCGCCCAATTTGTTTTCCTCAAAAAAACTAAGCGGCAGGGAGATTAACTTTTGATAAAGTGACTTCCTTATGTCCGCAATCCCTTTTTCGCTAACGTTGGCAAATAACAATACCCTCACATAAGACACAACTCCTTGTACCAACAAAATGGCAATCATCCCAATTCCCAATTCTTTCAGGGTATAGTCGAACAACGAGTTACCTTGGGCGATATCCACCAGTTCACCAATCAGTCTTGGGAAAATAAGGAATACCATACTGGAAATAAACAGAAGGATCATGCCCCCGATGAAAGACCACTTGTAAGGACGGATATACTCGAATGCTTGCGCAGCCTCTTTGAATGTCTCTTGGGATAGTTTTGGTTTGGGGGCATCATCGTAAGTATCACTTATTCTTCTTGCCATAATTTGAATATCATTAAAAAAATGTGGGAATCAGTTTGAATTTTGAAAATCCAAAAGTAGGAGGATTTTTATTTTAACGGACCAATCTGTCTTCCGATGTTAAATTGAGCCGGAATTCCAGATCAACCAACTAACAACAGGTAAGGCACCGGTTTGTTGGGCAAAGAATTGGGGCCTGGCCTATTTTCCAAACAACCCTATTTTTCCATTTTAAATTTGTGTTAATTGGTCAAGGGAATTTAACCGTTTGTATAAGTTAAATAGTACTTTTGTAGAAAATACTTCACTTTCGTGTTGATTTATCAAACAACAATTCTCAAGAGCTACTTTAGTAAAAATTTCATCCGAATGAAAAAATCACATTTGCGCTCTATTTCGTGGATCTTCCTTTTGGGCATCAGCCTTTCCTCCTACATTTATTTAAAAAATGTTCCAACGGAACAATATCAAGAATACCTCATTGCAGAATCTGAAAATGAAATGGTAGGATACGATGTGGAAGAAAACAAAATACTGTTACCAGACGTCGCCCTGGTTAAGAAAATCATTGACCTTACCAAAATCATACTTCACGGTCACTAAAAGTTTGTTACAGTGGACAAAAGAAAAACGCACGGGCTGTTTCAGTTCGTGCGTTTTTTTTTATTCTTTCAATTCCTAAAAACAGGATTGACCGAAGGCATTTCAACCAACATCCAGTAATTAAAGATAAGAATGCTTCCCAATCAACCTTTTTGCTTTTTCCATATCTGTCTGTGTTTTTATCAAAACTCCCATTCCTTCTTTTCCATCAATTTTCGCCAAAGCCTCCGATTTAGAAAATGATTGCAAATATTTCAACCAATTCAGCAGCTCCCGAGTTGATGGGGCTCTTTCCAGCCCCAAGTTGCGCAACTGATAAAAAAGGCTGATGCTTTTATCCACCAACTCTTCATCGACCTCAGGAAAATGTTTATTCAATATCTGCTCCATCATATCTGGCTCAGGGAAACTGATATAGTGATAGATGCACCGGCCTTTGAAAGCTGTGGGCAATTCTTGCTCCCGGTTACTGGTAATAACAATCGCAGGCATGTCATCTTCACTTACAGAAATTTCCTTTCCTGATTCTGGTAATATGAATTTCCGGTGACTAAGGGCGAAAAGCAGGTCGTTCGGGAATTCCCTTGGGGCTTTGTCAATTTCATCTATCAACAAAACTGAGTTTGGGTGGCTGTATGCTTTTGCCCCTGGGCCAAGTATGACGTAATCATCCAAAACCTCCGTACTTCTGCCGCCGCTTTTGAGCGGCTCCAATCCTTTTTCCAAACGTTGGGCGTTGAGCACTTCGATTTGAGAATCACGCAAATATTTTACATGGTCAAATTTGGCTACAAATTGTTCGACTGTGCTTTTGGATCCGACAGGATAGATAAACAAGGGAAGCTGCTGTTCTTTTGCAAATTGGATCGGCAATTCAGTTTTGCCAGTACCAGGTTCGCCCTCGATGAGCAAAGGCATTCCCAATACC
This sequence comes from Saprospiraceae bacterium, assembly GCA_041392505.1. Taxonomy (GTDB): domain Bacteria; phylum Bacteroidota; class Bacteroidia; order Chitinophagales; family Saprospiraceae; genus UBA6168. The sequence continues at coordinate 146,947 of JAWKLX010000009.1, forward strand.
CTTGACATGTGAAATGCTTGGGCCAATTCAGCGTCGCAGAGATAGCGGTCAGAGCCTGTCCAGATTGTGGTAACTGCCATATTTTGTAATGATGTAATTTTTTTGAATAAACATTGAAGTTCTGCAAACCTACAGTTCCCAATTGGTGAATTGGTAATCAACTAAAATAAAAAGAAAAATTGGAAGGGAAATAATAGCAGTAAAAGCAAAAGCAAAAGCATAATTGAAACGAGGAAAAATGTTTTTCCGAAACAGTATTAGGATCGCAACTTTAGAATGGAAAATCATTCTCCTCCTCCTCATCTTCTTGTAAAACATCCGAATCTGACTCAGAAAGGTTTTCGAGGATCAGGCCCAACAACTCATCGGCCATTTCCAATGCAAAAAGAAACTCCTCTTGCTCTTCTTCATCCATGTCTTGGTCTAAAATCAGTTCTTGCTCTATATCAAATTTTTGCCAATCATCGCCGTAACGTTTTTTGAGGTCACGATGCCGCATTTCTTCTTCGAACAACGCCTCTTCCTCAGCCGTCATTTCCCGATAGGGATCAAGCCCTTGAGAATGGACATATTCTTCCCACAAAGCAATGTCATGTTTGGCCGATTCGTCTATTTCCCGGCAATGGCAGGTGGTACTGTCTGAGCCAAATGGGCAGGCTTTCCCTTCCTCAAACTGACAAATGTGAACGTCCCCTCCATCCTCTGGATGATAGGAAATAGCGGTGCCATTCATTTCCCTACGAAATGCTTCATACTGTTTTCTGACAGGAAGATTGGAAGGCATTTCCCAATGCAACAGCCATGCTGACCAAAGGTCGTCGAATGACTCTACCAGCTCAATTACTTGAAGTTCGGTTAATTTATTTTCAGGTGGGAATGCTTCGGCAGGCAGGCCAATCAGGTCACAAATTTTTGTCAACCGCAACGGAATATCCGACAATTCGTCCTCTTCGGCAGAACCATTGTTCCAGCCATTTTCAGCCGGAACAGGCGCCTGTTCGATGAGGGCTTCAATGTCAGATAGGAGGTATTGGAGGTATCTTTCCATTTATAGTGTTGATTTCGAATGTCCAAAGACGGTGATAAATGTAGTTAAAAAAATTATTCTGGTGAATGTTTTTTGAAAAACCTTTTCTCCAAGTGAAAAAAAGCCCGACCTGACAATCGAAAGATGGGTATTAAATTAACTGATTGGCTATTCTCCAATCCGCAAAATCACCTTGCCTTTGTTTTTATTTCCCTCCATATAAGTGTGTGCTTGTTTGACATCCCTCCAATCAAAAACAGAGTCGATAACTGGTTTTATAACACCAGTGGCCAAAAGCGACAGGCCATGTTTTACAAAATCATTTGTCAAACGAGCCTTATATTCCAAACTTCTGGCCCGTAAGGTCGAACCCATAATTTTCAATCGTTTAAACAGCACGGGCCCCATGTCAAGCGATTCTATTTTTGTGCCGCCCAAAAATCCCAACATTACCATGCGCCCATCCATCGCCAATGCTTTAATGTTGTTTTCAAAATAGGATGCACCCATAAAATCAATCAAAACATCCGCACCTCTCTTGTTGAAATGAAAGATTTCTTCGGCAAAGTTTTTCGCCCGATAGTCTATGCAATGATCTGCCCCTAAATTTTTACATAACTCATGCTTGCCTTTGGAAGCCGTCACCACAATCTTGGCGCCTTTGGCTTTTGCAATTTGAATGGCTGCCGTTCCAACCCCGCTCGCCCCGGCATGGATGAGGATGGTTTCCCCAGTTTGAATACCCGCCAGCCAGACCAATGCCTGCCAAGCCGTCAGAAAAGCTTCTGCAACCGCCGCTGCCTCTTCAAAACCCATTGACCCAGGAATCTTCATGAGCATGCGCTTGTGGACTTTTACATACTCAGCATAGCCACCCCCCGCTAATAGCGCAAACACCCTATCGCCTACCTCCCATTCTTCCACCTTGGCTCCGATAGCTGACACCTCTCCTGACATTTCTAACCCGATGATTTCACTTTCGCCCGGTGGTGGTGGGTAAAGTCCTTTCCGTTGCAAAAGGTCCGCTCGGTTGAGGGCAGTCGCACGTACTTTAACCAAAACTTCATCCTCCGTAATGGTAGGCATCGTTGCTTCCCCTAAATAAAGTTCTTCCACACTACCAAAATTATTTTGTAAAATCGCTTTCATTATTTTGACTGTTTTATACTTGTTTACGAACATATCATTCAATCGGCAACTTAGTAAAAAAAAGGAGTAATTTTGCCTTTCAACTTTTTTAAATACATCAAATAAATTTTTAAGTCATGAATAATAAAGCAATACTAATTGGTCTATTTCTTTTGACCTTTTTCAGCCAAATAAGCTTGGCCCAAAAAGAGGAAACCACTAAACGAAAAATGACCATAGTCACGAAAACTATTGATGAAAACGGTAAAGAAACGGTAACGACCATCACCAAAGAAGGTGAGGAAATTTCAGATGAAGAAATAGATAAAATTATTCAGCAGCACCTGGGCGAAGACCACAAAATAGATGTGGAGGTTAATACGAATGGTGATCAATCAGAGCAGATTATTATCAAGGAAAAAAATAATCAGGGAGAAATAAAACAATATAAAATCATTAAAAACAGCCAAACTATAGAATTGGAAGGGGAAGGCGATGATGACGTTATTTGGGTGGAAGGTGATGACGAAAAAGAAAAGAAAAAAGAGGTTATTATCATCAATAAAAAAGGGGACAATTCAGAAGATATTTTAATTAATAAAAATGATGAAAATAAGGCTGACAATAATAAAGTAATATTTATTACCGAAGATGGAGAGACCCACGAATTAAAAGGTGAAAACGTAAAAATTATTAAAAAAGAAAAAGGGGACAAAAATTCAGGTGACTCAGAGATTATCTGGACAGAAAATGAGGAAACCACAAATGGAGATGTCATAATTTTAGAAGAAGAGACAACTGAAGAATTGGACGAAAATGGAAAAGTAATTAAAAAAACAATTAAGAAAAAGAAGATAGTGAAGAAGGGGAATCAGGAATTGGGAAATTAGAAATTAGGAAATTGGGAAAATATAAAAGGGGCATCAATGCCCCTTTTATATTTTTCACCCCTAATGATTTATTGAGAATTTTTCGGAAACGGAAAAACGGTCGCTCCTTAAATTCAACAAATAAATACCATTGGGCAAATCTGACAATTCTAACTTCATTTGATGGTGCCCAGACCTGTGTAAATCATTTTCTAAAATGGTTCTCAATAACTTACCTTGTAAATCAACAACTTCCATAGTTATTTGATCTGCCGTAGATAGGGAAAACCCAATGGTGATTTCGTTGGAGGCTGGGTTTGGATATACTGGATAAAGTTTATCTTTTGTAAAATAAAAATTTTGATCCTCCAAATCAGTAAGATCATCTGTCAAAATAATGTCTTCATCACCGGGCATATAATTCACATAAACCAAAGGCAAATAATACATTTCATCTTCCGTACCCAATCCCCAACCAACTGTCTGCGGAGGGTTGTTTGGATTATAAGGATTATCGGAAGTGTTATTATAAGTGGCGTACGCATGGATTTTAGTGCCGGGTTTTAGCACTTGAAACCGATCAAAAAAATACATGCTTTGCCAATTAAAATCCCAATCTTTTATTTTAATTAAATTAGTCGTGTCCCCCTGCAGCGATACAGCAAATACCGTCCAATCTTTTCCCAATAAATGACTATGCGGAAAAATTCCCATCAAGCTGATCTTACTCGGAACAGTATAAACGCCGTGAAAAGTTTTCACCGTTTCGGGTTCCATCACAAATGGACCATTGGTCAAGGTATTGCCAAAAGGCAGCATAATTTCCTCTTTAACAATCCTATTAATTGTTTCCCCGGGATCAGCAAAGAAAATATTTACCGTGGAAGAATCTGATTGGGTCGTCGCAATGGGCGCATAATGCATCTGCACCAAAAGGTCCGACCCAGCGGGGAGTGGCGCACCAATGCCAGTGTAAAATTTGTGGGCTTTGGCCCCCGGCGCATAAGCTTGGGGAAACTGCTCCGCATTGTTTACACCAAAGTCTCCAAAACTTGGAAATCCGTATTCAGGTGTTTGAGCATCCTTGATTTTTCCTTGTCCGGTTTCGTCCACTGCATATAATGAGTGGTGAACAATACCCGGATTACCGGGCCTCATTTCAATGGTTTTAATCATTTTGTCCTCGGTCAAACCTGTCGGTAAAACAATGATCTGGTATTGATCCGTTAAATCACCCTCATGGACATACGGCTTTTCAAAGGAAAGCACCAGATCAGGTGTGCCGATTTGTGATCCCGTTGGGAAAACGGGCGGTTCTGGTTCCAGAGCCGGATCGCCTTGCGGGGCCCCTGCGGCCACCCAATCCTTAATCAATTGTATTTCGGCATCCGTCAAACCCCGCTCTCCAATGAAAGTGGAAAAGTCACGGTCGGCAGGCCAAGGAGGCATGTACTTAATCGTGGTCGTATATTCGACCATGCTCGCCCAAGTCTTGACCTCCTCATAATTTGTCAACGCCATGGGGCCAATTTCCCCGCTGCGATGGCATAGGGTACAGTTATTATAAATGATGGGTGCAATATGTTCACTAAATGTCACTTGAGAGTACAAAGACAGGGTAGTAAAAACAAAAAATGCAATTAAAAATGTTACATGCTTTTTCATTGGTTGTATATTAGACTTTATTCGAAATTTAGAAATTGGAAATTAGGAAATTGCTAACCAGTTGACTATCAAAGTTTAAATGCGCACTGTTTTCTCAATTTCCAATTTCAGAATAATCTCTATTTTAATCAGATAAATTTAATTCGTTCAATTATTCACGAGCGGTCATTTAATTCCCAGTGATTTCCGGTTTACACATTTTCACATTTTTCATCAGCTGATCCAAGGGGGTAATATAACACCCTACCGCAACTGTTTTGTAAAAAGGAACTGAGCGACCATTTTTTAATTCTTTTAATACATCCTCCAATTCTGATGTCGTGGTAATGGTGCGTCTTTTTCCGACCCGGACAAAGGTGTTGTCAAGGCGACCTTGATAAATGACTACCTTTTTCTTTTCATCAAACACCACAACTTCTGGTGTCACCTTAACTTTAAAAAATCCCATTTTCCGTTGGAGATGATCTATTGCAAGTTCAAATGGCAACTCATATTTTTCATTAAATTGTGTTATTTTTTCCAAAGAGGAAGAAGGATTTGGGAACAGGCCTTTAAAGGCTAAATCCTCACTCGCATATTCTTGATATAAGCGTTTTATCAGCACAGTATATTGCTGGGAAATAATGCATTCTTCTCCTAAAAACAAGTAAACGGTATACCCATTGGGCTTGGGCCCAAGCTCCTCCGCACCGCGTACATAACCGCACTGGAATAAAAAAAATATTGGGATCAAGTATCGGAGTATCATTTAAAATGTCAGGGTATTTTGTAAAAATGGAATTCCTTATTTGAATGGTTCTATTAAAGTAAGTAAAAAGAATGATGCCTGAATGCTGTGAGCACACCTATGATTTCAAAAATATTTTATAAAAATCATAGGCAAAAGAGGACTGAGCAAAATATTCAAAACCAATTGGTAAATAAATGGGATTAGTTTTAACCAACCAAAAATTTGTCAATCCTAATCCCATTTACCAGCATTTATTTGCCTAATAAAAAATCATCGATATTCTCAGTACTTCACCACGTTGTCATAAACTATCACTTTCGTCCATTTATCCTTATGGTCTTCCACAAATTTCAAATGGATGGGGTCTACCTGATAAGCATCCTGACCTGCCACATCATCGAAATGATTGATAAGCGCATAGCTGTAGGTGTTGTCAACCACTCCCCTTTCCTCCGTGGGTGCAGGTGGGCCGATATAGCAGGATTTTACCGTTTTGACACCTCTTAAAGATTTTACCCCTTCCAAAAAGGCTGCTTCATCGGCCTCGCTTAAATCTTCCTTTAGCCAAAAAAAGACGGTGTGAATCAAGCCCGGTTGATATGGGCTCGCAGCCTCTGCTGCTTCCAGTTTTGTTTTTGCTTCTGCAAGTTGATTTTCCATTTCTTGAATTTTTGATTGAAGTTCTGCGCCATCATTGCAGGCAAAAAATGATGCGCAAAGTAGGAGGAATAATAGTTTTTTCATTTTGTTTTAATAAAAGTAAATGTTGTTAAAAAATGAGCATGCAAGATAGGAGAACCTTGAGTAGAATTCAAAAACTAATTTGATCTTTCCAATTTCAAATTCTTGTAAGTACGACGTGTTGATTAAACGGGTAATTTTAGGTGTAAGATTTTTTCGATAGTTTTTGCCAAAAAATCCATGCATAGCCTTGCTACGGATTTATTTTTTGGTGAAAAATAGCGGAAAAAGATACGCATAAAATACCTGTTTAATTAGCACGTCGTACTTAACGATTTGCCGCCCTCTCAACATTTCAAAAGAAAAGAGAGAGCCGTGGTTTTGAGCCTCGGTTTTGGCGGGGAAAACACACATTTAAGATAAATGGTATAGCGTTACCAAAACTTTTTTTTTTAACAACGGCAAGCGCCAAAAAAAAATAAAAAAAATCGAACTTCACCGAACAACTTGAACATACTTTGAGTTATATGGTAAATTCGATTGCAAAATAAATACTGAATTATTATTTTTGCACTCGCAATAACTTTAAACAAATTATTCACATTTCATTTTTGCCGCATTGCCAACGACAATAGTAAATTAAAAACACCTTACCTATAAATGGCAGTGCAAAATCGTCTTAATATTTTTTTGTTTTGCATGAATTGAATTTATAATTGATTTCTATTAAATGAATATTTTACATTTTTAGAAACTTGTCCCAATTATAAATTTAGTCAACTGATTTACAACAACTTATCGGCAGATTCCCAATATTCATTAATTATGAATAACCCTGCCCCTGTTGATGATGATTAGTAAATCCTAACCGTGCAAAAACTATTATTTTTTAACAATAAAATCAACTACAGCATTTGCTTCCAGTTACCTGTGAAGCCATAAACAACTTTATCTTTTTTTTTAAAAATAATTAAAATGCGGAAGCCGAAAAGCATCTAGAGTAGGCAATAATTAAAAACACTTTTTTATTATGAAAAAATTAATTTTCTCCATCCTGTTCATGGCCGGTGCCTTTGTATCAATGCAAGCACAAACCTTAGAGTACGTCGTTTACAATGCATCTTCGAATAGTGTATGGGATTTCAAAATCGCAGATTCCAATGGTAATGTTGCGGAAGAATTGAGCATCCAGCCCGGCGAGGAACGTAACGGTTTATTTACAAACTTTGCATTCACGTTGTACTGGAAAGGTGTCGACAATTCAAATTGCAGCTTTAACAACCAAGCCAACGGCGCCGTACTCGAAACGACCGTTCCCGTTCTCTGTGGTTCACCAACTTCTTACACCTATAAAGTGGTCCAAGTGGGAGCAAATGACTGGGTGTTTAAAATAATATTGAATTAAAACAGCATCTATTTTAATTTTCTATTAATTAGTGTAGTTAAATTAAAAACAAGGGCAGCACTCGAAATCGGGTGCTGCCTTTTTATTATTCGATTTTAGAATTCCATCATTTTGCCTTCATTGTTTATATTTACCCCTCTTAAACAATCTGAGAAAAAGTATGGACTCCACTAAGAACCCTCAACTCGACCTAGCGTACGACTTTGTCCGCAACACAGACAAAAATATTTTCCTCACCGGCAAAGCAGGTACAGGCAAGACCACCTTTCTTCACCGCATCAAAGCGGAGGCGGTGAAGCGCATGGTCGTGGTAGCCCCGACCGGTGTAGCAGCCATCAATGCGCAAGGCATGACCATCCATTCTTTTTTCCAGCTCCCATTCGGCCCACAGGTACCGGGGACGACCAATGCCGACGCCCGCCAACGCCGTTTTAGCAAAAAGAAAATCGACCTGATAAAAAGCATCGACCTACTGGTCATTGACGAAATAAGCATGGTGCGGGCCGACCTCCTAGATGGTATCGACCAAGTGCTTCGGCGCTACCGGGATTTTGCCCAACCGTTTGGCGGGGTGCAGCTCCTGATGATCGGCGACCTCAACCAGCTGCCGCCCGTGGTGAAGCAAGAGGAGTGGGAACTGCTCCGACCTCATTACCAAACGGCCTATTTTTTTGGCAGCTTGGCTTTACAGCAGTCCAACCCAGTAACCATCGAACTAAAACATATTTACCGACAATCGGACGAGCGGTTCATTCGTTTGTTGAATAAAGTGAGGGACAACCAACTTGACCAAGAAGTACTGGCCACGTTGAATGGGCGCTTCGACCCTAATTTCCAACCCAAAAAAGAGGATGGCTACATCACCCTCACGGCACACAATGCCTCTGCTCAGCAGATCAACCAAGAGCGACTCGCCTCCATCAAAGGGGACTTGCAACAGTTTAGGGCAAAGGTCACTGGCGACTTCCCGGGTCACGCCTACCCTACTGATGAAACGCTGGAATTAAAAATCGGGGCTCAGGTGATGTTTGTGAAAAATGACCCCTCGCCCGAAAAGTTTTTTTACAATGGGAAAATCGGCCAGGTCACCAAATTTGATAATGAAACCATTTATGTAAAATGTCCGGATGACCCCGATGAGATAGCGGTTTCGGCGCTTGGATGGGACAACGTAAAATATACCCTCAACGAAGGCAGCAAGGAAGTGGAAGAAGAAACCATCGGCACCTTTACGCAGTACCCATTAAAATTGGCGTGGGCCATCACGATCCATAAAAGCCAGGGGTTGACTTTTGAGCGGGCCATCATCGACGCACAGGCAGCGTTTGCGCACGGTCAGGTTTATGTGGCCCTCAGCCGATGCAAAAGTTTTGAAGGGATTGTTTTGCGGAGCAAAATTTCTTTTGGCAGCGTGAAAACAGATTCCGTGGTCACGCAATACAATGAAGAGGCGGAACAAAATGCCCCTGATGAAAATGCACTCGAACAATCGAAAAAAGAATACCAGCAAAAATTGATACTGGAACTCTTTGATTACCAGCCCGTTCAGCGGGCCATTGGTCAGTTCAAACGTGTGTTGATGGAAAACCCCGGCGCATTTCAGGACGCCGATATTGACCAGATTGATGCGCTCACCAACAAAGCCGAAACGACTGTTTTTTCCATTGCAAAAAAATTCCATCCGGCTTTGCATGGTTATTTCTCGAAGAGCAACCTGCCGGAGGAAAACTCAGATTTGCAGGAGCGGATCAAAAAGGCATGCGGCTATTTTTTAGAAACAATAAACAACGAGCTGATGCCGCTCTTAAAAGGCATCCAAGTTTTAACCGACAACCAAGCGGCGAAGAAAAAAGCTACAGAAAAATTGACCCAGCTCAAAAAAGAGTTTTTTATCAAAAAGCGCTGCCTGACCGTTTGTCAAAATGGATTTTCAAATGCCTCCTACATCCGAGCCAAAGCAGATGCCGACCTCGATGCACAAGCTTCCCAGAGCGCCCCGTCCCGGAAAAATGACATTAATATCCCCAATGCTACTCCCCATCCCGAATTGTACACCCGGCTTTCCAGATGGCGGGAAAGAGTGGCGGCTGCCGCTGATATCAGTACTTTTGAAGTAGCCTCCGTGCGGTCGATGATGGACATCACACGCACGCTCCCGACCAGCAAAGCTACCCTCAAAACCATCAAGGGCTTTGGGGAGGTGAAAATCAAAAACTTCGGAGCCGAAGTCATTGAGATAGTCGAAAACTATGTTCGGGAAAAAAACATTTCCACTGATCTACTCGACCTCCTGCCCGCCCCAAACACGATTAATTCCGATACCAAGCGAGACAGCCTCGACCTTTTCCGATCGGGGAAAAATATAGACGATATTGCCAAGGAGCGGGGACTTGTTTCCTCCACCATTGCCGGGCACTTGGCGCACTGGATTTCAGAAGGCGAACTAAAAGTGTCTGAAGTGTTGGAAGCAGAAAAAATCAAAGAATTGACCGCTTTTTATCAGGATAAAGAGGACAAAACCAGCTCGTTGGCCAAGGAGCATTTTGGCGAAAAGTATTCTTATGGGGAAATTAAATTGGTGCTGGCGGATATGGGAAGAAATGAAAATAAATAGAGGCGAAATGTTTCCCGCAGCTTATCGCAGGGTTTCGCAAGGTTATCCTGTATAAAACTCAGCGAAACCCTGCGTAAAACTTTGCGACACTCAGCGGGAAACAAAGCCCTCTATTAATTCGCCCGCACAATTTTTTGAGTTAACACCTGGCCTTTTTCCAACCGCAAAGTCAGGTAATAAACGCCATCCGGCAAATCGGTAGCCTCTATTTCAAACTGGTGTTTACCCGCAGTCATATTTTCTTGGTCAACTATTTTCTGGATCAATCGTCCCGTCGCATCTGTCAATTCCAAAGAAGCATTGGTGGACATTTCCAACTCAAAAGATGCCGTAACCATATCCATGAATGGGTTGGGGGAAGCAGTGAATTCCAAAACGGTGAAGGAGGCTTCCCGGCTACTTGTGATGTCATCCAAATTGGTAATCATCCGAATATTGGAGGTGTTAAAATCAGAGACATACAGCGTGTCCCCAGTCTTGGACGCAAGGATGCCGTTGGGGGCACTAAATTTAGCCATTGAGGCATCGCCATCAACTGTTCCATTCGTGCTTCCGAGGATGACTTGCGCATTGCCTTCCAAGTCGGTTCGAAAAATTTTATGAGTGCTGAATAAAGTTCCATAGATATACCCATTCGCATAAGCGATGAAACCGAGCGGGCCACTGGTCGGCCCTTGCACCAATAATTGCTGGCTGCCATCGGGAAGGATTTTGGTGATCTTTCGGTTGTCAAAATTGCCAACATAAAGGTTGCCGTCCTCATCGTAGCATAGCCCCACGGGTCCCCCCGAAAGGTTGTTGCCGGCGGTCCAAGTTATCATAGTTCCATCCGGCGCTATTTTTACCAGTCGGTCCCCCATGTAGCTGGTTGCGATCAGGGTATCGCTGTCCAATTCGAAGATGAGCCCACTGGGGTTGACCAAGCTGACAAATTCTTCCTTGCTGCCATCACCAAATATTTTGTAAATCTTGTTACCGATATTATCGGCCATGTACAATATCCCGTTGCTGTCGAAAGCCAAGCCATTTGGAGTGTTGTACCCATCAGAAAAGATGGAGGGCGTACCGTCTGGCAAAGTCACTTTATAAATAGCAGAGCCCGAATAATCTGCCCCAAGCAGATTTCCATCTGCATCGAAAACAAGATCATCGGTGACGCCGGAATTTGGCGAAATGGTCGTGACGGTTTGCGCCAACAAGAAGGTAGGAACGAGTAAAAAAAGTAGGGTGATTCTTAACATTTTGCTTAATTTTTTTAGTGAGAAATTTTTAAGCAAAAGAGCAAAAAGCACGTGCAACAGGTGTCCACTTTTGCAAAGTGGCACGTTTGGAGCAAATATTTGTCGGCGGCGTTACGATAATTCTGCGTCAGCCTGTGCCTTGGCCCGGAAATGTTCGCTGGGGGTTTTCCCCAACTCTTTGCGGAAGGCCCGGTTGAATGCTGTCCGGGAGTTGAAACCTGATTCAAATGCCAGTTCGGAGATATTGAACCGGGCGTACCGAGCATCATTTTTCAGGGCAATAAATTCCTGAATTCTCCAAGCGTTGAGGTAGTCAAAAAAGTTTTTCCCAACGGCATGGTTGAGCACTTTGGAAAGTTCGTGCTTCGGCATGCCGAGCGACTCTGCCAAATCACCAATTTTGAGCGCAGGGTCGAGAAATGGTTTTTGCTCCTGCATAAAATGCTCTACTCTTTCCAAAACAGAAACCGGAATGTCATTGCTGGTTTTTAATTGTGGCAATTCCAATAGCTCGGGCCGGAGCACGATTTGATAGCCTAAATAGAAAACATACCCCACCAGCAAAAACCACAAAATGAAATACGCCAAGTAATTAGGTGACTGAAGCGTCAGGTTATGAAAAAATGAAAATGCCCAAGCAGTCGCTATTAGGAAACCGACCACGAAAAATGGTTGCAGAAAACGGGCTGGAAAAGGGGTAGTATATTGTTGTACCCAAGCCGTCCGGTACATTTTCATATCCCGAAAACTCAGCCATAGGTAGATGCTCAAACTGGCAATCGCCGCTCCTTCTATCAGGAAAAATCCAACCTGCACGTGCCCATTGTGCAGAAAACGCCAATACCCATGATAATTAAGGGCCAAGATGATATTGAGGAATGGCATGTGGATCAAAGCCGGGACATAATGCCAACACCGACGGGGCACTGATGGCAAGGGTAGCTGCAACAAGGAGCGGACGAAAAAATAAAGGAAAGGGCCAAGTAAAAATAAAATGGCATCGGGGAGCATGATGATTTCCACGAATTTCCGAAAGGAATCTGGTTGGTAAGCCGCCCGCATCAGCATGATGCAGGATGCCATCCCGATCAGGAGAACCAAATATCTGATCGCTTGCTGGTTGGAAGGTTTTTTCTTCCAAAGCACCAAAGAGATGAATGCCCCCTGGGCAAACCCGATGGAAAGAATGAGGTCAAGCCAATGGTTTTGCAGCATTTTTTTTTAGCAAAGTTATTAAGTACGACGTGTTGATTAAACGGGTAATTTTAGGTGTAAGATTTTTTCGATAGTTTTTGCCAAAAAATCCATGCATAGCCTTGCTACGGATTTATTTTTTGGTGAAAAATAGCGGAAAAAGATACGCATAAAATACCTGTTTAATTAGCACGTCGTACTTAAGTAACGGTCAATAATAACTTCCCGTTTTACGCTAATTCTTTTGACCTTATTTTTTACTTTAAAATCAGTCATCCGTTACTTCGGGATCGACAATACTCCTTCTTTTAAATAAATCTAGATCAAAATAATTTACCCTAAAATCGTGAACTTATTATTTGACCGTTACTTAATCCAACCCATGCGTTATCTCGAAATGAATTTTCCCAAACAGGCACTTAAAAGAATTGGACTGTAAAACAGGGCAAGCCCCCGATAATTCCTTCGATGCATAGCCCCCAATCCATTTCTATATTTCCCCAAACCTCTAGCAAAACTGCCATTAATTATTATCTTGCCCGTCGTCAATTGGCGGTTTAAACCGCCATTAATTAAAATTGGCATCCACAAAAACTATAACATAAACATTGCTATATGTTTTCATTGAAAGATTTTCAAAAAGCAAAAAAGAGGTCAGATCTTATTGATATCGCCAATGCTAAAAACATCAATTTGTCCAAGCAGTTGCACAACGTGCGGTATGAAGAAGAATTGCAGCTTTTACAAACTGAAATGGTCAACCTGCAACAATGGGTAGCCAAAAAGAAATTGCGGGTAGCGATCTTGTTCGAGGGCCGGGATGCCGCTGGAAAGGGCGGTACCATTAAACGTTTCGTCGAACACCTCAACCCCCGATCAGTGAGGGTGGCGGCACTGTCAAAACCTACGGAAGTGGAAATGGGCCAATGGTATTTTCGCCGCTATATCAAAGAATTACCCAATCCCGGCGAGATTGTATTTTTTGACCGCAGTTGGTACAACCGGGCCGTCGTAGAACCCGTAATGGGTTTTTGCAACAATAAACAATACAACCAATTTATGTTGCAGGTGCCGGGCTTTGAACACATGCTGTATGAAGACGGAATGTACCTGATAAAATTCTGGTTTTCCATTTCCAAAGAAGAACAAAAAGACCGCTTTGACTCCCGATTAAAAAATCCATTAAAGAGATGGAAATTTAGCCCAGTTGATATGAAAGGGCAGGAACTTTGGAAAAAATATACCCAATATAAAGAACAAATGTTTTCTAAAACCCACACCAATTTTAGTCCTTGGATCATCGTAAAAACCAATGATAAACGGACTGCCCGTTTAGAAAGCATGCGGCATATTTTATCCCAATTTAATTACCCCCATAAAAATAGGGCAAAGACATCATTATTGCCAGATCCAAATATTATCATTCGATATTATCGGCATTTGGATCAAATTGATGTTTGAAAAATTGAAATGTGCCGAGCTGTTTTTAATGGCTAATTAATCCTATTTTTTTTTGACCACAAATAAATAACAAATAAATGTCTGCTTTAAAATTAACGCCGGAGGATATCGAAATTTTAAATTCCAGAATAGGTTTAAAACACCTATTGGCTGACCGTAAATTAAATTATGAAAAAGCATTGCGGTTGGCTAGATATGAAATACGGTTGCGGGAATTACAGACGGAATTAATTAAACTACAAAATTGGGTCATTAAATACCAAAAAAAGGTGGTTATTATTTTTGAAGGCCGTGACGCTGCCGGCAAGGGCGGGGCGATCCGAAGAGTTACCGCACATATAAACCCACGTTTTTACCGAATCGTAGCCTTGCCAAAACCAACGGAAGAGGAAATAGGGCAATGGTATTTTCAGCGCTATGTCAACCGATTGCCAAAACCTGGCGAGATGGTCTTTTTTGATCGTAGTTGGTACAATCGGGCGATTGTAGAACCAGTCAACGGGTTTTGCACAAAGGATGAGTACGAACGCTTTATGGGACAAGTCAATGAATTCGAACGGATGATTATGGAATCGGGCACCTATTTTATTAAATTTTATTTTTCTATCAGTAAAGCAGAACAAGCCAACCGATTCAAAGAGATTAAAAGTAGTCCATTAAAAAAATGGAAAATGACCGCAGTTGACGAAAAGGCCCAATCCCTTTGGAACGAATATACTCATTATAAAAATTTAATGTTTGAAAAAACAAATTTAGAAACCAGCCCTTGGGTTATCATAAAAGCAGATAAAAAAACTGTGGCCCGAATGGAGGCTACAGAATATATTTTAAAGACCATTCCTTACGAAGATGTAAGTTTATTGGAAGATGATAAATAATCAGGGAACATTTTTTATTAGTACAAAGACTTTCCAAGTTTTGAAAACTTGGAAAGTCTAAGCTCCTCGATAACGTCCAGAAAAGTGTGTCATTAAAAAATTAGTTATTGACATGCTTTTCAAACCTGTCCCCAAACTCTTGTGCCAGGTTTCTCTGAATAGCTTTGTAAGCATGAACCCGCCTTTTCCAGACCTCTTCTTTTCGCTGTAAGGTCAGGTACAGCAGCTTCATCAAAGCATTTTCAGAAACGAAAGCCCCTTTGGCCTTGGTTGTTTTTCTCAACATCCGATGATCCCTCTACGGCATTGGTGGTGTACATTATTCGGCGGACAGCCCAATTAAAGCCAAAGAAAGCGGTGAGCTCTGTCCAATTTTCCGCCATGCCTTTGCGATATCGGGTATTTCCCATTCCAGTTCTGCTCAAATCCGCTTAACCTCAGCCCTTGGGGCTCTGTATCAACTTGGTAGACCTTTTAAATCTTTTATCAAGGGTTTGGCATCTGCATCATCCACAAACTTGAGGGAATTTCTGATCATATGCACGATGCACCACGGACAACTGATTGCGGGTAGACTTCCAAAATGGCCTCTTTAAAACCGCAAGCCCGTCCACATGGAAAACAGTACATCTTCTTCACAGTCTTTGATATCTTCCAATACCGCCCCATCCCTTTGCGCCTCTGCACCCTGCCCCGCATAAGGCATAAAACATCACGGGCCCATCGGCCTGCACCCCATAAACCGTGTAAATTGCCTTGGTGATGACCCTGCCGTTTTCCAGGACCTTAAAATGGATGGCATCAGGTACAAAAGGATATAGAAACTTTGCAACGGGCGTTTTTGCCATTTTTCTATATCCCCCTGACCTGTTCCGTGATCGTGCTCAATTGGCTGGTGCTCAGTTCGGCCGTACATCCGTTTCAAATGGAACTGGATGTCCTCAAACTGTTGCCCAAACTGTACGGCTCAATGATCTCTCTGGGCATCAGACCCACTGTTCAGTTTCCTGTCCCACTTGCCGACAAGCCGAGGTTCAAAGTCGCCTTCCCGGTCACGAAGTGGTGGGTGGATCTGTATCAGCCCAGGGTTTGGATGGTTTTTGCATTATGGCCATTTCGCCGGTTAGCCTGCTGATTTACTTTCCTTTAGATGGTGCTGTAGTTCGCCTTCTAAAAGGCTTTTGTACAAATGGCGCATGCGCATCAATTCCCGCAAAATCCCGTCTTCGCCAATCAGCCCTTTGCCTGATTGTAGGCCCACAAGGCTTCCGTTTCAGATTTTTTATAGTCAAACCCTTGGTCTTGACTGTTTTTTTGCCCTTTTCTCATGTGTCAATTTTTTTTTTCGGAGTAGGAATTTATTCTTGACACACTTTTCTGGACATTATCAGCTCCTCATTTTCAATTACCATTAAATTCCAATCCTTTATTCGCATTATTATTAAAAAATAACTCAACCATTTAATTTGGCTTAGCTTTCAGCAAAATTCCGTTCCACTAAGGTGTATAAATTCACTGCCTCTGTTTTACCCCTTAATAGGAAGCTCCCTTTTTTCCTGACACTTAGCTGAGCCGGCAGTAAAACCAATTTAGTTAGAAGGTCTTCAGACAATAGAATTTTAACATCTAATTCATTGCATTTTTCTTGGATACGAGCTGTGGTATTCATCACATCCCCGGTGTGAACTAAATCTCTTTTTATTTTTCCTATTTCACCAGTAGTAACTTTTCCGACGTGCAGTCCAGCTTTGAACTCGGGGAAAAAACCATCGTACTTATTTTTATAAAAAGTAATTTTCTTTTTTAGGTCCTTTTTCATTTCATAAAAACAACGGATGCAATTAGCATTCGCCATTCCATTTTTCATTGTCCACGAAACAACTACTTCGTCTCCCACATATTGATAAACTTCCCCTTTAGAATAGAGAATGGCATCACTAATATCCCGGAAAAAATCATCGAGAAATTGGTGAAACCGAATGTGCCCCAAATGTTCGGCAATTGTTGTCGATGATTTCATGTCGAGAAACATAAATATTCGTTCTTCTTCTTTTGGGAGGTGGTATTTCCCTAAAAATGAAGACAGAAGATTACCCGGCCCATAGCGGTGATTGACCCTGATCCAAAAAATAGTACCAGTCGTAAGGAGCATGATCACAAGAGTGTTTCCCAAATGAGGAGGCCCCAAAAAATAATGATTAGCTGCGCTGACCACCTCTACATTAAAAAAAGATTTATGCAACTCATGCGAAAATCTATACACATAGAAAAACCAAGAAATACAACAATGGAAAAAGAAAATTACCAAGCTGCTATTGAGAAAAGACACCCAAAAAGGCCGATTATTCCACCTATTTTTTAATACGCCCAACAATAAAGTACCCGCAGCTAAACCTCCTATCAAAAAACCAACGAAAGTCAACGCTATATCAAAACCAAAGTTGTAGTACTCATTGGTATCCATATAATGTGATTGACCAATGCACCACGTAATAGTAGAATCCAACGCCCCAAAAATCCCCCATACAAATCCGATCAAAATAACTTGACCGATCTTAATTTTCAGCTTTGTAGAAAAGGATAGGTTCATTTGTATTTGGATTAGAATTAACCAAAGGTGAAATTACCCATAAGCCGAAGGCCTCACCAATGATATTTATTAATCTAAACGAATGAATTTTGTCATGAAATAAATAATTTCTGGTTGGACATTGTTGACTTAAGATGGCTTTAATAACTATGGATAAAAAATATGACAGAAATGAGATTTACTATTTATTTGTTTTATATTTGGGCAAATAACACATAAAAAACCTTCCCTATGAAAAATCTAATTCTAACTGTATTTACCTTATTTATATCTTCCTTATTTTTAAACGCCCAGGACACCAATAAAAAGAATATTATCCTTGGCGGAACACTTGGGTTTAATTATTCGAAAAGCATCAGCGGAGGGAATGGGCAGATGGTAATTGCACCCAATCGTGGAGAGTTTACGGAAACTTCATTTTCAATTAATCCATACATTGGTAAATACTTATCCAATAAGTTTATCCTTGGCATTGATGCGGGTTATGCGATCGATGTCCTCAAAATACCATTTAGCAACCGAGATGACAAAGCAACAAATCATGCATATACAGTGGGCATATTTGGCAGGTATTTAATAAACCCCGATCAGAAACTAATTTTCCAAATTGAGCCGTCGGCTATTTTTCAATATACATCTATTGGTTCATTTTCTTCTTTTCCTTCGATCAATGACCGGGATAAAATAGTAGTTGGCGGTTTCCTGGCCACACCGATTCTTTCTTATAGTATTTCCCCTAAAATTAACTTGATAGGCCGTTTCGGAAGCCTTCAATTTTTAGTAGGTTATTGGCAATTAAGTGGTTCAAATGATAAAAACGACTTTTCTCAGTTTGGCTTGTTGCTGGATTCTACCACCATTTCATTTGGCGTTGAGGCAAACCTGTAATGACCTTGTAACATTTATTAAGATTGGGCAATATGCAAATCGACCCTACATTTACAAAGCATTTAAAATGACCAATTTGAAACCTAAAAAATAATTTGAGTAAATTATTTTCAATTATTAAATTTACCCAGAAATTACCAGCAACACCTCTTTCTAATAAAACGGGATTGTTGGTCAAACTTTATTTAACCTAAAATTCAATTTAAAATGGCCAACTATTACCAGCCCTCCGGGAAATATTCCCCAAACGCATTTATCTTTTTTTTGATCATTGCACTTTTCGCTCTGCCTCTTTTGGGGCTCATTTATGCTTATGCAATTTGGTATATCCCACTTATCTATGTGAATTTCATTATCGCAGGGGGATTTGGGTTTGCAGTAGGCTGGCTGATCAATAAATTTGTAATTACCAAAGGGAAGGTAAGGAATACAAAATTGGCCATTCTTTTTGGAGTATTAAGCGGGTTAATTGCCCTTTATTTTCATTGGGCCGTTTGGATGGATTTGGTACTTAATGCTGGGGAAAGTATTGGGAGTGAGCGCATTGGCATCACTGTTAGCAATATCAAAATCCTTCAAGTATTTTCGCTTGCCACTAATCCAAGTGCTTTATTTGAATTAATTGGTTTAGTCAATGAAACTGGTACTTGGGGCATCCGGGGTGGCACGGTAAGCGGTGCATTTTTAAGTGTTATTTGGATCATTGAATTACTAATCGTAGTTATTGTGGCTACACTGATACCAATTGGTACAGCACGTGAACCATTTTGTGAGATTGACAACGACTGGTTTACTAAAACTATGCTACCCGCCTTTAATGTAGTAACTGACAAATCACAAATGAAAACCGCATTGGAAAATGGGCAGCCTAATACCTTTGACGGTATCTCCAAAGTTGAAAACACGGATCAACATCATAGTATTTTCACACTATATTCTTCTGAAAAAGGAGAAAATTATTTATCCATTGAAAATAAGATTGCAGAACAAAAGGATGATGGTAAAATAGAATTTAAAGACGATCAAGTAATTGAGCATATTTCCATCAACAAAAATTTAGTGGATGTTTTGAAAGGGAAATAATTAATACTATATATTAGAGGGTCAAATCTTAATTAAAAGAAAGATTTGACTCCTTCCCAAAACATTTCATCTCGCTTTTTCTCATATTTTTCAAATTGGTCTTCTGTCAATACTCTTTTCAATTCAATGTCTTTATCCTTTTGAATTTTCATTAATCGCCTATATCTCGTCCAATCTCCAATATCTTGGGTTACTACTTCATCTTCTACCCTCTGAGAGTAATGCAAATTGATGTTGTGAACAATTGGCAATTGATCAGAATTTAATGATAGGCCAATTTGCATCATTGAATCTATCTGTGTTGTACGAGACTCTGGAGTTCCGTAATTTCCTGTTTTAATACCGTTAATTGACATTTGCCCATAAACTGTTGCTGCATACAATAAAAATGCGCCCGCCAAAACCGTTTTATTAAACTTAAAATTGAACTGAAATTTATTTTCTAATTTCATTTTATTCTTTATTAAAATTACAATTTCGTCAATGAATATTAATGGAGACAACCCCTTCCAATATTTCAGATTCATTTAAATAAATTGACAAAAAAAAACTGACCAAAAAAATTGCAAGAATTAATTACAGATATTCTATCAACGAAATTCTAATTTCAAAACAAAGCACATTCTTTCTGAAAGTCAAAATTCTTCAACCAGTGGAATATAATTTTCAACGAATGGGCGCACCTTTGTTGGGTGCAGCCATTCGTTGAAATGCCATGAAATATTAACCCAAATAAGTTTTGTAAAATCACCTTTATCAAGGTGCCTGAAAAAAGTAATGTGTCTTTTCCTATTTAATTCAACTATTACATTCCAACAGGTGGCAGCAGATTGGGCACCACGTTATTGACCGGAGGAATAGACTGTAGGTAGGCAAACATCGCAGCCAAATCATCGTCATTAATATTAACAAGGTTTTGCCAAGGCATAGGTGGTAACAAAGGGCGTGTGCCGTCCATACCTTTCGATTTACCTTCTTTAATGGCCTTCCCAAATTGTTCAATCGTCCAATTGCCAAGACCTGTATCATCAGGAGTGAGATTTGCCGCATAGGTGGTGCCCCAAGGCCCCACAGCTGCCGTCAACGACATATTGAACAACGCATAATCCTTCAGGATTTCTGGGTTGGCAATGGCGGGCAATTCCTCGGCCGCAGGATGGCCAGAAAGTAGTCGGGCGGGGTCAGGAGCTGGACCTGTCGGCGTCATGATTTTTGGCGTGTGGCAATCATTGCAGCCCATTGTTTGGACGAGATATTCACCACGTTTTATCAAATCTGTCTGAGAAGGAGAAGCTTCCTTGGATGCGGTTGCTTCAGGCGCATTCGTTGGGGCTTCTGTACAGTGAATGAAGAAAAAGGTAGCCGAAAGGATCAAGGTGAACAGGACGATTGTTTTCATTTTTGATTATTTTTTGTTTTAAATATTTAGGCCGGAATAAATCTATTTAACACACGTTTTGGTGTTTTGAATAATTACAAGCTGTATACAACTAACAATAAATTTATTTCTGCCCAAGAGAAATCATTCTAACTTAATCGTTAAAAGTGGACAAATGTATTGAACTGCACTAACTTTTTTCTAAAGTAGATCACAAATTTTCGGCTGCTTAAAACTTTGTTAATTAGAATAAGCCAAAGAAACTATTCTTGAAGTAAATTTAGCTTAAAAACAAAATTAAGCGACAACTGTTATCCTCCCCATTAAAATAATCTTTCAAAAAAACAGATGAAATACTTTTTACTTTATTTAATCGCCACCTTGATTTTTTTCACCATCGATATGATTTGGCTGGGTTGGCTGGCAAAGGATTTTTATTGGAAAAAATTAGATTTTATACTAACCGACCAAACCAATTGGACCGCTGCCATTATTTTTTACCTCATCTATATAGCTGGAATTCTGTATTTCGCAGTCGTCCCTGGGCTAAATGCTGGTAATTGGCAGATTGCATTGTTAAATGGAGCATTGTTTGGCTTTTTCTGTTATGCAACTTATGACCTAACCAATATGGCTCTGATAAAAGGATGGCCGTTGGAAGTTGTCATTATCGATATTATTTGGGGAGCGGTTCTTACAGGCTCTGTAGCTGTTTTATCTTATTTATTAGGTAATAAATTTATCGGCTTTTAATACATACCTAAAAAACTACCTCATCTATAATTTGGGATTAATATATTTTGTAACTCGGTTCTGACGGGCAGGCCTAAACTCGTTCAATTTCCAATCCTACCATTTATATAAAAATATATACGATCACCACCGGATCAACTTGAATTAATCAAGTTACATTTAAGCCGCCTTAATTAAAGTAAAATTATTTTTAGAAAGAGACTCTATTTCCGACCCAACATCGGATGAACTTCTTTTATTAAAAAATAAAAAACTCACCTTTTCAAACCTTTAAACATGAAAAGCTATTTCGTCCGTTTTTTCAACATCGTTATGGCTGGTTTGGTGGCAGGCATTGTACTTGGTATCAGTTTGGGTTACAATCCCATTAACCTGTCGGCTACCACTTATGTCGAACAGCATCAAAATGCCATTGCATCCTTGAATACATTGATGCCTATCTTGGGGGCCATCACCATTCTCCTAACTTTAGTTTCCGCCTATCAGCAAAAAAGAAACAAACCAGTTTTTATTGCGCTGCTAATTGCCGTGGCATTTTTAACTACCAGTGGTCTTGTCACAAAACTTGGGAACCAGCCAATCAACAGCATTGTCATGGAATATCAACTTGACAAAATCCCAACGGATTGGGGCACTTTAAGGGATAAATGGTGGTCACTGCACCTCATCAGGACGGCTACTTCCATTATTGGTTTTTTAATTATTTTATGGGCAGGAATAAGGAAAGATTGAAATCCATTAAGCCCCATTAAATAATCTAAACATTACCTTAAAAATATTTTAAAAGACTCACTATTATTTATTAGTTGATAATTAATCATACTAATGTCGAGGCATATACTGAAAAATTTAAGTACAAAATTCATCAGCTATATATTTGACAATAAAAAAATAAAAGTTTAAATTTGTAACGCAATTAAAAACACTTAAATCTCATTTCCTTCTAAAACCCTTCTTTAGTTACAACCGTTTACTTAACACCTACCAAGACAATAAACACATCATTAAGGTTTATTTATTTCACCTAAACTTTATTTAAACTCCAATATATACCGAGAGCCGCCAATTATTGTGTATGGTTTACAATAGGCGGCGTGATCTAAAAATCGTTTTCATTCAGGCTCAACAATGAAATAAGCTGTTTGCACATTGTAATTAAACAATGTTTCAAACTTGATTTTAATTAGTTAAATTAAAACCCTATCTAAAAATAATTTTCAATCATTTATTATTTAATTCACCTTGCAATTGAGCAATCAATTGAATGCAATTTCAGTATTTATTATTTAATTAATACTGACACTTGCCACGTCAATTTTTTTCTCAGATTGCAATAAAATTAAAAACTTATGAAAAAAGTCATTCTGTCTGCACTCTTAGCATTGGGCATCTTTACTGTAAGCCATGCTCAATATGTCAAAGTCGTTGTTTTCAACAATACTACAAGCACCAACTGGATATTTAAAACGGCCGACTCTAGCAGCCCTCCAATTGTCATGCACAATGGATATGTGCCTTTAGGTTCTCCAGCAATTAATGTTGCCTATCCATCAACTTATAATTTCCCAATTAATTGGAAAGTAGTTGATCCGAACGGGACAGACACTGGAAATCAAATGTTTAGTGGTGCGGTAGGGTCTACCACAATTAGCCTAAGCGCTCCATATAGTGTTACGTATGAGGTTCAAGATCTTGGAGGGGGGCAATATAACTTCCTCGTCTTCCTCAATTAATTTACTATCAAATTTTTTCAAACAATCTTGGACAAAAGAAATTTAGTGCTCTTTCCAATAACAGCATCCTTGCTATAGGGTGCTGTTTTTGTACTTTTATTTATAGTGGTTCGATAAAATAGGATAATTTTATTGCCACAGCAACCAAACTAAAAGCATTCAAATAGCAGCATAAAGAATTATTCCTATTTTTTGCCATTTTTGGAATCATTGTAGAAATATCAAAATACAACCCACCACTTCTTTCCCTACTTGCATCTTTATTTGCAAACGAGCAAATTGCCATCGTCCCCATTTTTACCAAAATACCTTATACCAACTCTCAAACATTTGAACGAAAAAGAACTCATAACCGCCTGTAAACGGCAGAATAGAAAAGCACAAAAGCTTCTGTTTGACCGTTTTTCCCCAACCATGCTGGGTGTGTGCAGGCGCTATGTAAAAAATTTGGAAGAGGCCGAGGATGTGATGGTAGAGGGCTTTTTTAAGGTATTGACCAAGATCGACATGTACAGCGGCGAGGGTAGTTTTGAAGGTTGGATCAGGCGCATCATGATCAATGAATCGCTGATGCATTTGCGCAAAGTGAACCATTTCCGATATACGGAAGAAATTGACGCCAATATCGATCTGCCGGAAGACCCGACTATCTTGGAGGAAATGGCAGCTCAAGAAATCATTGAATTGATGGATGAATTGCCCACTGGCTACCGTACTGTTTTCAATCTTTACGTCGTAGAAGGTTACAAACACCGGGAAATTGCAGAAGAACTGGGCATCAGCATTAACACTTCCAAATCCCAATTGATTTTAGCAAAAAAAAGGATGGAGGAATTGGTAGCGAACAAAATCGGATTAAAGAGGTGAAAGAGATCAGGACTTAGCCTGTAACAAATAATATTCAATCGTTCTCACTAAAGCATAGTCACAAAGTTTATTTAAAAATAAAGCCAAGTAACAGATTTTAAGCGCAAGCGAAAATTGCCCTGTTCAATCTGCCTTATGGCCCTCTTTGAAAAAATGAAATCACCAAAAGATATTGAAACCATAATTAGGGAAGGAGAAAAGAAATTGACCATTCAACCTTCGGCTCAGGCGTGGCAAAAACTCGAACGCCGCCTCGACCACCGCCGCCCCAAGAATGGGACGATCGTTGCCATGCGGCAATGGATGGCAGTGGCAGCGACCCTACTCGTGCTGGTCGTAAGCTTATTTATGTGGAATACGAATGAAAAAGCTGGCTACGACTTCGTTCCAACTTTTGTGGAGGAACTCAGCAACGAGGCTGGTTGCCAGCCTTACTGCATGGTCTTGGAAGCGAGGAAAGAACTGCCAGTTTTTTATGCAGTCCCAAGTAAAAATGACTTGAAAGATCGGTCATGAATAAAAAATCATAGGTAAAACCCCTCTCTTGGCGTCTCCGCCAATTCCACTAAAAAATTCTCAATTTTTTTAGCCACAGCAAGCAGGTAGCGCTCGCCTTTTTCCGCAGTTGCCTGGTGAGGATTCCCAACTCCTGTATCGGCAGAAACTCGCGTCCAAGCTCGTTGAGCTACCACCCAACCTTCTTTCATCCCGTCAAATTTCCATTGCTTCGCAAAACCATCACCCGCTTCTTTTAAATCCACCAAATGCGGCTGCAAGTACAACATCGCACTGGTTTCCATTTCATCAGCATGGTCACCGTCCAGAGCATCGAAATAACCTTTTTTGTCTTCCGTTTTGAACCAATTTATACAGCAAACGAATAACTCTGGAAAAAGAAAAGAAAGCTCCCGGATGATCGATTTGAAATCATTGCCGCCGTGGCCATTGAGGATGACCAGTTTTTGAATGCCTGACCGGAGCAGTACATCGCAGAGGTCTTTCAAAATGGCGAGTTGAGTACTCGGCAATATGTTCATGCAGAGCTTAATATCCAATTGCCCCGTTTGGACGCCATAGGGAACATTGGGCAAGACGATGACCTTTGCCCCCTTTTCCCAGGCATTTTTCGCAGCCATTTCGATGATTCCATTTACCTGGAAGTTGTCCGTTGCATAAGGCAAATGGTAATTATGGGCTTCCGTTGCGCCCCAAGGCAAAACGGCTACCTGGTATTGCGTTTCCTGAACTTTTTTCCAATTGGTTTCAGCTAAAAGGTAAGGGCGAGGTAAGTGGTTTTTCATTTTTTATTTTTGATAATTAGCAGTCCTTCATCATGTGGTTTTATCAGAAAAACCGATCCGCAAATATGTTTCTTTTTTAATCGCAATTTCAATGGCTTCCACTTCAACTAAAACCGTTTCCCCAGCAACCAGCAGCGTATTGATGCTGCCTTCAATTTTACCAAACAGCCAAGCCACTATTTCCTCAATGGAATCATTTTCATCGAACGTCAAATACATGCGGATGGACTCTTGAAAACCGACCCTTCTGCCCCGGTGGTCTTCGTCAATGGTGATGGATGCTTTTGTGTTGGGGATTTTAAAACTATCGCCAAATTCCAACCATCGATAATGCGTACCGAAAAGGTGGTATTTCAAATCTTTGTCTGCGGTGAGAATTTCAATCTTGATTTTTTTCCCAGCAAATAGGGCGTCTGGATGAAAGTAGTCGCCCTTTTCCGATTGTTGCATAACGGGACTTTTGAGCGGGTTGCCCCCCAAGTAATTTCCAATTTTTTCAGATAGGGATTCTATCAGTTGAAATTTTTCCGTGGCCATTTCCTTGATGGCATCATTACCAAACTGTTCGAAGTTGTCGGGGTGGTATTTTGCACGGAGTTCTTTGTGCAATTTTTTAAAGGATTCGGTATCCATTTCTTCCAAAGGGACACCAAATAGTTTTCTTATTTCATCCCTTTCTTTTGGGCTAAATGTGGTAGTTGGCATAGTCTGTTTTTTGACACACAAATATGCACAGATAAATGAGTTGGGATGGGATTTTGTTTGATCCTAAATTGAAAAAGGGTAAGGCCAATGGTTCTCAGTTAATTCCAGTTCAGAATTACAGATAACCATTGCCCCTTTAATTTATTCAAATCCATCTATAAGATCGCCAAGGCCACCGAGCACGCTACCTTCCCCTTTGCGTTTTCCACCATAATTGCTTGCATATCGCAATACCCTATTGGCTAAACGGCTGATCGGCAATGATTGAATCCAGACCTTGCCGGGCCCCCGAAGTGTTGCAAAAAATAGTCCTTCCCCTCCAAAAATGGCGCTCTTCACACCTCTGACGAATTCAATATCGTAATCAATGCGTCCAGTGTAGGCAACGACGCAGCCCGTATCCACCCGGATCATTTCACCTACGGCCAGGTCTCTTTCGATAATCATACCCCCGGCATGGACAAAGGCCATCCCGTCACCTTCCAGTTTTTGCATGATAAACCCTTCGCCGCCAAACAGGCCAGTACCGAGTTTGCGTTGCAATTCAATGCCCACTGAAACGCCTTTGGCAGCGCAGAGAAAAGCATCTTTTTGGCAGACCACTTTTCCGCCTAAGATGCTTAGGTCTAACGGGATGATTTTTCCTGAATAGGGCGCAGCAAAACTGACGTGCTCTTTTCTGGTGCCAACATTGGTAAAGGCAGTCATAAAAAGGCTTTCCCCGGTGAGCAGCCGTTTGCCAGCACTAAATAATTTCCCCATAAACCCACCGCCGGTCGGCTCGCTGCCATCCCCAAAAATGGTGGCCATTTCGATGTCTTCGTTCATCATCATAAAGCTGCCGCTTTCAGCGATGACGGTTTCATTTGGGTCCAATTCGATTTCGACGAACTGCATTTCTTCGCCGTACAGTTTAAAATCTATTTCGTGGTTTTGCATGTCAAATAGTTTTGATTTTTGATTGAATTAAGCCTGATTATTACAGGCGGCCAATATAAAAGTAACGAAGGTTGGAAATTCACCATTCTTCGACGAATCCGTTTATCATTTCTATTTAAAAGAAAATTTCCTGTGCCAACCGATAGGTGTTTGCATGTGCCTCAATGACCAAGGCCAAACGTTCTGAGTACCCCCCACCCATACTAATAGCAACTGGGATATTATTCTTTCGGCAAGTTTCCAACACAATCCTATCCCGCTCTTTACATCCTTTTAGCGTCATTCCCAAACGACCTAATTTATCCGTCGCCAGCACATCCACACCGGACAGGTAAAAAATAAAATCGGGCTGCACCTCATCCAGTAAAGCGGGCAAGGTATTATTCAATATTTTCAAATAGAGCGAGTCTTCCGTTTTGTCGGCGAGCCCAATGTCGAGATCCGACACTTCTTTCCGTAATGGGATAATTTTTTTCACCGTGCATGGAAAAGGTAAATACGCTGCTATTATTTTTAAATATTTGTGCGGTTCCGTTCCCCTGGTGTACATCTAAATCCACTACCAAAATCTTTTTCGATAAATTTTTCTTCAGCAAATAATTGGCAGCGGCAATGGCAATATCATTTAACAAACAAAAACCTTCTCCTTTATAAGTAAATGAATGATGCGTTCCGCCTGCAATGTTCATGGCACCAGCCAAATTGTTGGGCAAATAAAGCACATTGAACTGTTCCATTTGAAGATGTACGTTCCACGACGCACTAATAGTTCCGACATGGGAAAACCAATAGCTCTGATTTCCTTTCTTGATAGGTTTTGGTTTTTTAATTTTTCCCAATAAGCCTGCTCATGTGTCCACAAAATAACTTCTTCGGATAGTGGCTCCGGTTCAAAAAGAATGGTCTTGTGTAAGCGTCCCTTCATATATCAATTGCTCCGGTAATAACTCATATTTTATCATAGGGAATCGGTGTCCCTCTGGAACGGTATATTTATAAATAGATGACCAAGCGACTTTTAGCATTTTATTTAAATGATAAATTCAAGTTTTAGGAAATAAAGGTTTTATTAAAAAATGAGTGAGTGAATGAATGAATGAATGAATGAATGAATGAATCAAGGCAATTGCAAAATTTCAAATCAAAACCATCTTTATTCATCCTTTAAATTGGAAAAAAGAAGAAAATTGACCAATTAATTATCTCTATCTTGAAAATTAGGTTAGAGCAAAAATAGATCGCTGCAACCTTTCATGAAAGAATATTTCTAATATAGGACGTCATTTATGGCATTTCTTAAAGAATCACTAATCAAATATTTAATCATGAAAAAAGTTTTCACCCTTATTCTTTTCTTGTTCTTCACAGGATATATTTTACAAGCACAAAATATTCAAACACCACCGGCCTCCAAAAAAGCTGAAGTGGCCGAATGGATCGGACTTTCTAAAGTTTCCGTACAATATCATCGACCGGGCGTAAAAGGCCGGGAAGGAAATATTTTTGGCGGGCCTGTTGTACCGTTGGATGGTAGCAGCCCTATTCCTTGGAGGGCTGGAGCAGATGAAAATACCGTTATTTATTTTGAAGATGATGTAACGATAAATGGCAACCCATTGCCAGCAGGAAAATATGGTTTTCATATTTTACCAACCGAAAATGAATGGACGTTGATTTTTTCAAATAACCACCATTCATGGGGAAGTTATTTCTACAACGAAAGTGAGGACGCTTTGCGGTTAAATGTCAAGCCAACTACCTGCGATTTCATGGAGTGGTTAGCGTATGATTTCATCAATCAAACAGACAACAGCGTGGACGTCAGAATGCGCTGGGACAAGACGCAAATCTCCTTTACCGTTGGCTCGGATGTGCATGCTGTGACACTTGCCAAAATGGAAAAACAACTGCAAGGACTGGACGGGTTCAACCCTCAATCTTATGCTGCAGCAGCGCAATACTGCCTTGGGGCCAATAAAGATTTAGAAAAAGCCCTTTTTTGGTCCGACCGTTCCATGGATCTCAATTTTGGCGGGCAAAAAACTTTTACTACGGTCAGCACCCGTGCCCTTGTGCTGGACAAACTTGGACGAACCACCGAATCAGATGCTGCATTTGACGAAGCACTTACTTTGGGCACTATGCAAGAATTGCACTTTTTTGGCAGGTCCTATATCCAAAATGAAAAACCAGAAAAGGCCATGAAAGTATTTAAATACAACCGGGAAAAAAATCCAGATGATAAATTCACCACCTTAGTTGGGTTGGCAAGAGGAGGCATGGCCACTGGTGACTTTAAATCCGCTGCCAAACATTTTCGGATGGCTGCTGAAAATGCCCCTCAAGGACAGGCCACTTATTATGAAGATTTGGCCAAACAATGCGAAAATAAAATGCAAGCTGGCGGGTAATTTTGTCATTTATTTACCTCCGTTTTCTAATCGTCTATCGAACAAAATAATTCACAGGTTTTATAAAATAGTTAAAAAAATAAATCGCTGCACTTTTCTGAGAGGGAAAGCATTATTATTGCTTTCCTTTTTTATTTATTCAAAATATTTAATCTAATGCGATCAATTGCTTTTTCTATTATTATGACATTAATGTCTATCAATTTATTTAGCCAAAAAAATATTTGGATAGGAGTTGATGCTGGGGTAAATTTTGACATTTATAAAATAAATGATGAAGGTGGATTTATTTCTACGAAGCCAATTGTTGCTGGTCAGGTCGGGGTAAATTTGGAAAAGGAATTCAGTGAAATATTTAGTTTGGGTACAGGGTTCCTTTTTAAAACATATATGGAAGGGAATCGGTATAAAAATGGGAGCTTTTTTGCGGATAGCCGAGCATTTAATAGTTTAATTATTCCTGCCTATATAAAAATAGGACAATTTTTTAATAATAATTTATTTAAAATATCGGCGACTGCTGGAGGCAATTTTGTTTATAATTTTGATTATTGGGATGACCCAAATGAGTGGTTTGGCAGTTCAACTTTTATCCTGAATAATGGCATTACCGTTTCAGATAATTATTATGGAACAGCTAATTTAAAAAGGTATTTTTTCCTATTGCACGCCGGCGGAGGGATTGAATTTACTATATTCAAATATTGCCGCTTGGGTTTTATGATTAAAAGGCATTTTGGCTTTGCCAATGTAGTCGAAATATCAAAGGACTACACAACCAATGGAACGCCCCACCCTACTGCATCTCTCATTTCCACAGGTGATTTCACTTCATCTACGTTACAATTTTTCTATCCACTTTGCAGAAAAAATCAGAGCATAGATTAGTGCATTTTCCAAAAATTATTGATTCTATTTTTACACCGCCACTTCTGCTTTTATATGTGGGTGAGGGTAGTAATCTACCAGTTCAAAATCCTCGAATTTAAAATTAAAAATATCCTTCGCATCTGGATTGATGATCATTTTGGGCAGCGGCCTCGGTTCTCTTGACAATTGCAGTTTTACCTGTTCAATATGGTTGGAATAAATATGTACATCACCAAATGTATGTATAAACTCGCCGGGCTTGAGGTCGCAAACCTGCGCCATCATCAATGTTAACAATGCATAAGAGGCTATGTTAAAAGGCACGCCCAGAAAAACATCTGCAGAACGTTGATACAGTTGACAAGAAAGTTTTCCATCGGCCACGTAAAACTGGAACATAGCATGGCAAGGGCTTAGCTTCATCTCGGGTAGGTCGCCGACATTCCAGGCATTGACAAGGATGCGACGGGAATCGGGGTTGTTTTTAATCTGGGAAACAGCCTGTTCAATCTGATTGACCTTCCGTCCGTCCTTGGTCTCCCAAGCGACCCATTGTTTGCCATAGATGGGCCCCAAAGAGCCGTTTTCGTCTGCCCATTCGTTCCAGATTCTGACACCGTGATCTTGCAGGTATTTTACGTTGGTGTCGCCATTCAAAAACCACAGCAGTTCATAAATGATAGATTTCAGGTGCAGTTTTTTGGTGGTGACCATCGGGAAACCTTCTTGCAAGTCAAAACGCATTTGACTACCAAAAAGGCTGATAGTCCCGGTACCCGTTCGGTCACTTTTCTCAGTTCCGTGGTCTAATATCTGTTGAAGTAGGTTGAGGTATTGACGCATGTTGAATAAATCAGATAATGTTGAGCTGTTTTTCCCGTTAGGGATTAACCAAAAATTGGTTCAACAAAAATTAATAGTGAATTGCTCATGAAAACTGAACTCTACCGTAATTTAGCGGTTCTTCAAGCAAAAAATTTCAACAACAAAAGTATGCAGACAAAAAGAATTTGTCCCGCCATTTTAGGATTCTTCCTGTTTTTTGTGCCAGCCGCCATTTTCTCCCAAACCCAAAGTGACGGCTGGGAATTGAAACGGGAGAAGGGAGGGATCAAAGTTTACTTGCGGGAGTCAGCAAACAGCGATATTAAGGAATTAAAATTTGAAACCGAGCTGGAGGCATCACTGAGCTCTATCGCTGCCATCTTAACTGATGTTACTGGGTTTGATGACTGGGTTTATGCCAGTGTCACCTCTGAGACTGTTCGGAAAGTGTCGGACACAGAGGTGATTTACTACACAGAAATGGATTTCCCGTGGCCAATGAGCAACCGGGATTTGGTGCTGCGTTCCCGATTCTGGCAAGACCCACATACTTTAGCTTTCCACTCTCAGACTTATTCCGTCCATGATGAAATGCCTGAAAAAGACGGAATCATCCGTATGAAAAAAGCGGATATACATTGGATATTCACTCCGATTGGGAATGGTAAACTAAAATTGAATTATTTTCTAAGCTCCGATCCCGGGGGAAGTATCCCTGCCTGGATGGTCAATCTGGCTGCTGACCAAGGCCCTCTGCTAACAATGGTTAAATTTAAGGAAGCCATTGAAAAAGAAAAGTACAAAAACGCAAAACTGGCCTTTGTACAAGAATATGATTGAAGTGTTGAAGTCTAAAAACCAACCACACCGTACATCCTTGTTTTTTTTTTAAATCACCCGCCCTATCTTAAGCCAAATTTGGTTTCAAATTATCTTTACTTACTCCCATTTTAAATAAATAGGTCTTTCATTCTTTTATCCCAAAAGAAAATCCCAATCTTTGCCCTTTGGATAGACATCCTTCATTTTCCAACGAAAACTACCAAGCCAAAAAGTGATGGTTAATAGGCTAACTAACTTCCAATAAAGCATGATCCAAATTTTTGTAACCGGAGGGACCTTCGACAAAGAATACAATTACATTTCTGGCCAACTGTACTTCAAAGACACGCACATTCCATCCATGCTGGACAGGGGGCGGTGCGCAGTTGATTTTGATCTGAAAACTCTTATGATGGTGGATAGCCTGGAAATGACCGATGCTGACCGGGACATTATTGCACACAACTGCCAAAGGACACCTTGCGATAAGATTTTGATCACCCACGGGACAGATACGATGGTCAAAACCGCCGCCTTTCTTGCCGACAAAAATTTTGATGACAAAACCATAGTGCTGACTGGTGCGATGGTGCCCTATGCGTTTGGAACTTCCTCCGACGGGTTCTTTAACCTGGGCAGTGCATTGGCATTTTTGCAGACGTTGCCGAACGGCGTTTATGTGGTCATGAACGGGAGGTATTTCAATTGGGATGAGGTCAGGAAGAACAAACGAACGGGGTATTTCGAGGAATTCAAAAAAGAATAAAAGTAGGCGGCCGTATTTGGATAGTGACCTTTTGAAATGGGCAAAACCATAGCACTATTTTGGCGAATAAAAGCCACCTCTTTAGTGGGTTAAGACTTGCCGCTTTTTACTATTATTGCAAATCAAAAATTAGGCTGTCATTTTGCCAAACAGCAATTTTATAGCCCATTGATATTCAACCACTTACATTTAAGCTATCTTCAAACGTAATTTTTGAACATGAAACATACCATTTTTACAATGTTGTTTTTTTTGACTGCTTGCTTACAAACCCTTGTTTCGCAAAGCAGCATGACGGTGCCAGATTTTTACAAAACAGATCAAATACAAGACATCAAGGTCACTTTCGACGACGACAAATGGCAGTACATTTTGGATTCGCTTCGTTTCAATGGAGATGGCTATTTGGTTGCAACGGTTGAGATAAACGGTGAAAAATTTGAGGGGGTTGGCGTCCAATACAGAGGCACCAAATCATTTCGGACTGGCAGCAGTAGAAACCCTTTTAATATCCAATTGGACTACACCGACAAAAACCAAAACCTGAGCGGTTATACCAACATTAAATTGTCGAGTGCCCTGCGCGACCCAAGTATGGTCAGGGAAGTTATGGGCTATGAAATTGCAAGAACTTATATGCCGGCTCCATGGACCAATTACGCCCGATTGACGGTTAACGGAACCTATTATGGCCTAATGGTGAATATTGAATCTGTTCAAGACCCTGCTTTTAGGAAACGTTACTTTGGAGGCTCAGGGAATGCTTTTTTCAAAGCAAATGAAGTTTTAAAAAATGAAGATGTGGCGGGTTGCCTGAACAATATTTATGGCTCGTTGCAATATGAAGAACCCGCTAAATGCTATGCGAACAACTTTGAAAAACTCTCTGAACACGGAACGAAAGAATTGATCGAACTGACCAAAGTACTCAAAGAATCACCAGAAAAAATCGAAACGCTGCTCGATGTTGATGTCACTCTTTGGATGCACGCATTCAACAATGTTTTGGTCAACTTGAGCAGTTATTCTGGCAACCATTCTGTCAATTACTATTTGTACAAAGGCATGGATGGAAAATTTCGCCCAATTATTTGGGACATGAACCTATCTTTTGGCAGCTACAAAAACATTGGCGAAGGATCTGACCTGAAAACAAGACAGCTTTCGACCCTTGACCCTTTGCTCCACGCCGACAACCCTACCAAACCGCTTATCAGCCAATTACTTTCGATCCCTCAATACAAAAAGATTTATTTGTCACATGTCCGCACGATTGTTTACGATTATTTTGAAAATGGGAAATACTTGGAACGGGCAACTGAGCTGCAACAAAAGATAAGAGTCGATCTCATCAACGACCAAAATAAATTTTACGAACTTTCTGACATTGATGACAGCTTAGAGAAAGTCATTGGGAAACATAGTAAAATCCCTGGATTGGAGTGGTTGATGTCTAAAAGGGCTGACTATTTAAAAAAACACCCAGACTTGGCAGTTTTCCCTTGTGAGATCAAGGATGTTGCCGTGACTACCCGCACCCCTATGTCCGTCAAGCAGGTTGACAATTTTCAAATCTCAGCTCAGATCGGCCAATTTCCCAAAAAGGTAACTCTCATGTACCGATTTGATGAGTCGAAAGCATTCACCTCCGTAAATATGGCTGATATGGGAAATGGGAAATTTGAGGTAACTGTGACTCCTAAGAATGGCGAGCGGTCAATTGACTACTATATCGTTGCCGAAAACGCCAGTTTGTTTAGTTACAGCCCCGCCAACTACATGTGGGAATATCACCATACCACATTAGAGGAGCTGAATAAATAATAGGTTGAGTGGTTGGAAGGACAGCTATTTTTAAAATAATCTGGCCTTTCAACTTTGCTGCCCTTCAAGTATTCATGAAAAGATTTTTTTTCACTATTCTTTTAACCACGTTGTGGTTTGTTGCTGCTTTTGCTCAAGGCTTATACGATTTAGACCATATCCCTGAAATCAGGATAACCTTCGAGGAATCGAATTGGGAGGACTTGTTGGATAAAATGAAAGAAAAAGGGGACAAGAAACGGCTTGCTGCCAAGGTCTCCATTGATGGTCAAGATTTCGAACAAGTAGGTGTCAGGTACAAAGGCAATAGCTCCTACAATAGCCCCAAGAAAGATGGGAATAAAAAATTGCCCTTCAATTTGAAGGCAAATTATAAACTTAAAGACCAGAGTTTTCCGGGAGGCTACGAAACCATTAAACTATCCAATGTCTTCAGAGATGCCAGCTACACGAGGGAAATACTTTCTTACGAAATAGCCAGAAAATACATGCCTGCCCCCCGGTGCAATTTCGCCAAATTATACGTAAACGATCAATTCATCGGGTTGTACAACAATACCCAAGCTGTTGACGATTTGTTATTGGAAGAAGCTTTTGGTTCGTCAAAAGGCCCATTTTTCAAGTGTGACCCGGAGTATAGCATTTTAGAAAAATTAGAAAACCGCAAGTGCCCAGAAGGCGACAAGGCCTCTTTGATGTATTTGGGCGAGGACAAAGATTGCTACATTGGCTGGTATGAATTGGAAAGCAAAAAAGAAGAGGACTGGCAAACCTTTATCCAGTTTATAAAAAACCTGAATAACCCAGAGATTGATTATGACAAAATAATGAATGTGGACATGGTGCTTTGGATGCACGCTTTCAACAATGTCCTTGTCAATTTAGATAGTTACACGGGCAGGCTCTGCCACAATTATTACCTATACCAAACGCCCGATGGCTTGTTCACCCCGTTGGTTTGGGACATGAATATTTCTTTTGGCGGATTCACTTATGATGGCATAAAAAAGGGTTCGCTAACCGAAGAAGAACTACAAACTTTCAGTATGTTCTCCCACTACAAATCTAAAAACAACAAGCGGCCACTGATTACCAATCTTTTGGCAAACCCATTATATCGTAAAATATATGTCGGCCATTGCCGCACTATTGTAGAAGAAAATTTTGCAAATAAAGAATACCTTAACCTGGCTAAAAAAATACAATCTTTGGTGGATGAAGAAGTGCAAAATGACCCTAACAAGTTATACTCGTACGAAGATTTTAAAACCAATTTGAGTAAATCGGTCAACATTGGCTTTTCGGATATCATAGGTTTAGAAGAGTTGATGGAAAAAAGAACGGAGTATATCCAAACCCATCCCCTGCTAAACGGCATAAACCCGTCTATTGCAGAACCTTACGCCAATCATTCGGAGGGCACCATATTTTTCTCCGCTACAATCAAAGATGCTGAAGCTGCTTGGGTAGCCTACCGAAATACCGCATTGGACCAATGGCAAAGAATTGCGATGTCAGACGATGGAACTGGAGAATGGAGAGCTTCCGCTGACGGATCGCCCGGTATGGAATATTACTTCATTGCGGAAGGAAACAGATTGGCTGTTTGCGACCCGCCACAATCATCCTACAAGCCCCACGTAGTCAAATAAAAATGATTGCACGGTTAATTGAGTTGCTCCGCTTTTATTTTTATTGATTTTAACAAAAGCCTAAACATCATAAATAATTGACGGCCAATATTTTACCCTACTAAAGCAGAGATTTATTCATTGAAAAAATTCCATTAAAGCGGAAAATATTTGGATATTAGGAATCAACACATAAGAAATAGGAAAGCCACTATTTTATTGCTTTCTTACTAAAGCATCTGACAAATATAATGTCACAATATATAAAATTGCATATTTGGAAAATGGCACAATTCGCAAACTAAAAAGCAAAACATTACCCCATTTTATTTTTTTAAAACAATAGTTATCCCCATATTTGCACATCCTTTCAAAAAATCATAACTGAGTCTCTTTCCTTTCTCTAATTAAGATTTTAAAAATTAGATTTTCCTAAAACATAGCCTGTTTCCAAACTTCACATTGTTATCTCTTCCCTTGGTAAAAATCTGTCAGGTTGATTAAACATTTACTAAACTTAGTAACCGTATGAAATTTTCTTTACCTAGTACCTTACTACTCTTTGCCTTACTGGCATTGCCCAAACTAATCATGTCACAGTGCGGGTCAGGCCCCTGCCCTCCAGGTTTTGCACAGTGGTCGCAAGACCCGAACGCTGCATGTGTGGCAATCAACGAATTTGAATTAGATTGTGCTTCTGGTGAAATGCCCAATGGAGGTGTTGTAGTTCAACCGCCGGCATGGTGTACCACTGTAGAAAACAATATCTATTACGCTTTTACCGCTTCTGGAAGTAGTGCAGCTTTTGAAGTTGCAGCATTCAACTGCCAGGGAGGTAACGGCGCATTACAGGCCGCAGTGCTTGATTGTAATTTGAATTTCGTATCAAATTGTGAAGGAAACATACCCTCTGGCGCCGCTGTGGTTGTAGTAGGCAGCCCCCTTACACCTGGCGAGACATACTATTTGATGCTGGATGGAAGTGCAGGTTCCGTTTGTGATTACATCATTAATGGTGCTATTCCCGCCGACCCAGTTGGTATGAATATCTGCGTTGGAGGTCCAAGCGGAAACAATGTTGGCACCTATACAGCCAACGCAAGTGGGATTTGGACTGTTCTCCCTCCTAATGCAGGGTTCATAACTTCTCCTAATCCCGGTTCGAGTGCCACAGTCGAATGGCAGATGCCTGGGATGTTCCAAGTCTGTATCTCAGTTTGCCCAAGTGGGGCTGCTTCTTGTCTCGATGTTGAAATCGGTGAAAATGAAGTACTTACGGAAGGGCCTACTCAGGTATGTTTAAATGAACAAGCAATGTGCGGCAATACACCATTTTTTGCCGATGTCCCTGGGACTTGGGAAGTGGTAGATATACAGCCCAATGGTTTTTGCGAAACAATTACCACCTGCATTTTTGAAGTGCCAGAACAAGTCATCATCACCGAAGAGGCTGCAATTTGTAAAAACGATGTCTATGAAATTTGCGGTATTACTTTTTATGACACGGGTTTATGGATGGAGGAATGCCCTGGCCCAAACGGTTGCGATGATCTACATATAGTCGACTTGGTTGTGCAAGACCCGACCGTTGTTATTGACGACCCAATTGAAGTTGGCTGCGGAGCAAACTGGATGGCCATTATCAATGGCACAGGATCACCAAGTTGGGTTGACCCTTTTGTTGGCACAACCACTATTATGTGGACTGGCCCCGGCCCGATCCCAAATCCTAACGAAATTTTAATTGAGGTAACTGTACCTGGGGAATATTGCCTAACCATCACACACGAAACTTTCGGGGTTGTTTGTGAAGAAACAGGTTGTATCGATGTAGTACAAAGCTTGACCCTTCCAGACCCACCAGACCTTGATGGCCCAACCAGTGTATGCGGAGGCATGGAGACTTACACCGTCTCTCCAGTAGGTAACACCATTCCAGATTCATACACTTGGACAACGCCCAACGGTGAACCATATACCACTTCAGGGAACTTCTCGATCATCGTAGATTGGGCAGGCTCAAATGGAGGTCAATTGTGCGTTACAGCTAATAACCAATGTGGTTCCAGTGCACCAACTTGCCTTACAATCGTCGTTGGTAATGGCCCAGCAGACCCAATCGTTGTCGGCCCAGATACTGCTTGTGATGGCGATGTTTTAACTTACGAAATCACGAACCCATCACCTGGTGCAACTTGTACATGGACAGTGCCTCCGGGGGCATCCTTTACTCAAGCTGGTTCAATAATTACAGTTGATTTTGATGGAGCATCAAGTGGAAATGTTTGTGCCACTTGTATGGATCAATGTGGTACTACCCCACCAACATGTATCGCCGTAACTGTAGATACACCGCCTGCTGCTCCAACTTTTATTAGTGGACCAAATCAAGTTTGCGCAGCAGAAATGGCCACCTATTGTGTTAATAACGACCCTGAAGCAACGAGTTGGTCTTGGACCTCTCCCGCAGGTAATTTCCCGAACAGTACCAGCAATTGCTTGGACATTGACTGGACAGGCTTGAACGGTGGTAATATCTGTGTGACTGCGAATAATGATTGTGGTTCCAGCCCACAGACTTGTTTCAATGTTGCGATCATAGCTTCTCCAACCGCCGCTATCAGTGGCCAGGGAGAATTCTGTGCAGGCAGCGGCGATGCGATTGACCTGACCGTCACCCTTACCGGTGTTGCACCTTGGACTATTTCTTATACGATAAATGGAGCTACGCCTGCCATTGTCGTTACCGACATCCAATCCAGCCCATATACCATATCAGCGACAGAACCAGGTACTTATACCTTAGTTTCCGTCACTGATGGTGGAATCTGTGCAGGTACTGTTAGTGGTTCAGCGGAAGTAATTGAAAACCCATTGCCGACCGCCACATTATCAGGCTCTGGTGATATTTGTATGGGGAGTGGGATGCCTGTAAACCTTACCATAACCTTGACAGGCAACGGGCCCTGGGATGTGGTTTACTTAAATGGAAATGGCAATCCTACCAATTTGACCATCAATGCCAGCCCGTTCAACTTGCCAATCAGCCAAGCCAATGCAGGTACTATTTCCTTGGTATCGGTTATTGATAATAATGATTGTGAAGGAACAGTTTCCGGTACTTCTCAAGTAAATGTTATCGGCTCGCCAACGACAACTGTTGTTACAGAATGCGATGCGACCAATACAGAATATGTGGTTATCATCACCATCAGTAACGGCGACCCTACTTCTTATACTGTAACTCCAGCCACGGGCACTTTAACAGGTAATATTTTTACGAGTGACCCAATCCCCTCTGGCTCTGGTTATTCCTTTACAGTGGATGATGCCAATAACTGTAACCCAAAAGTTGTTGATGACAACATTGTGGTTTGTGATTGTACTTCTGCAGTTGGTGAAATGGACCAAACAACACTCACAGCTTGTGGCGATGGCCCGATCGATGCATTTATTTATGACAACACCAATGAAGTATTTGATGGCGATGATGTGCAGATGTATGTCTTACACAATGGTAACTCTGCTTCCATCGTGCCTCCGATCATATTGATCAGCCCAAATGCCAGTGTTACATTTGATCCTGCTCAAATGACTTATGGCACTACTTATTATCTCTCGGCTGTTGTAGGAAATGGTGGCGGTCCTCAAGGCATTGACCTTAACGACCCTTGTTTACAAGTGGCTCAAGGGACGCCAATCGTTTTTTACGAAATCCCAACCGCTACCATCGCTGGTTCTACTGCAATTTGTGTAGGCAACTCAACTGATTTAACCATCACCTTGACTGGCGTTTCACCTTGGACCGTGACCATCAATGGTACACAAGTATCCATTTTTGATTCGCCTTATGCTTATACCGTAGATCCAGATAGTACAACTGATTACACCCTAACATTAGTCTCGGATGATAATGGTTGTACCAATACCGCTTCAGGTACTGAAACTGTTACAGTCAACACATCTCCCGAAGTCATCAATGTGATGGAAGAGTGTAATGGTTCGGGTACAGCCTATACAGTTACTTTTGAAATTATCAGTGGTGACCCAAGCTGTTACACCGTTGAGCCAGCAGGAGCGGGTACACTTACCGGAAATGTTTACACAAGTAACCCAATTGCTGGTGGTTTGGGATATTCCTTTGAAGTTTTCGATTGTAATGGTTGTCCATCCGTCATTGTAGAAAAACCTTTGGTTGATTGTAACTGCCTTTCAGAAGCAGGAAACATGACTGCTGATGACTTGGATGTTTGCGGTGATGAAATCGCCGCTGTGACCTATGAAGGTGGCGAGGTGTTGGATGATGACGATGCACTTTGTTTTATCCTCCATAGTGGAAATGCACAAGCACCGATAGCTACTAATAGTTCAGCTCCTGATTTCAGTTTTGATCCAAATACCATGACCATTGGTACGCAATACTTCATTTGCCCAGTTGTCGGCAACGATGATGGCAGTGGTTGCGTCGATTTGAGCGACCCTTGTCTGAGCATTGGAGGTTGCGCTTTAGTGACTTTCCGGGTAATTCCAACCGCTACTCTGACCACAGGAGATGTTATTTGTGAAGGAGAAATTGGACAATTGACAGTTGAAT
This sequence comes from Saprospiraceae bacterium, assembly GCA_041392505.1. GTDB lineage: Bacteria > Bacteroidota > Bacteroidia > Chitinophagales > Saprospiraceae > UBA6168. The sequence goes on from JAWKLX010000009.1 coordinate 187,820, forward strand.
TCACAGGTTCTGGGCCATGGACGTTTGAATACACAGATGGAGCAGTAGTCAATTCCTTGGATGCGACCAATAGTCCGTTCACATTTGATGTCAGCCCAGCTGCAACTACTGATTATTCCTTGGTAAGTGTGGTTGGTAAATTCTGTGATGGGACAGTTAGTGGAGCTGCTTCCGTATCTGTAAATCAGGCTCCAGAGGCGAGTGTTTTAAGCTTGGATTGCAACTCAACATCAACTGCTTATACGGTTACCATCGAAATCTCAGGTGGTGACGCTGCAACCTATGACGTTGTACCGGGTAACGGTAATATTAATGGCAATATTTTCACCAGTAACCCTTACATGAATAATGAAACCTTTTCATTTGAAATTGACGACCAGTTCCAATGCGGGCCGGTGGTACTTACTGGGGGCTTCAATTGTGATTGTATTACCGACGCTGGTGTGATGTCCCCCACCCCATTGAATTACTGTTTGGGCGATGAAATCATTGCTGAATTTACAGTGAACCCAATGTTTGATGGGGACGACAGCTTAGTTTACATTCTGCACACCAGCAGTGGAAACTCATTAGGGACAGTCATCGCTACCAGCGACGAGCCATTCTTTGATTTCGATCAAGCTGTCATGTCAACGGGTGTCACCTATTATGTAAGTGCAGTTGCGGGAAATGGTTTGCCGAATGGCAACGTTGACTTGAGCGATTTTTGCTTAAGTGTAGCACCTGGCACCCCCATCCTTTTCAATGACCTACCAACTGCGAGTATCAGTGGCTCCGCCACGTTGTGTTTAGGTGAGAACACCGATGTCAGTTTTTCTGTGGAAGGTGTAGGGCCATTTGTCATCAATTATGAAATAAATGGGATGCCACAGGCACCACAGGTCATACCGGTTCCAGGCACCTTCGATGTCAATGTCAGCCCAACCGATCCGGTGACTTATACTTTGATTTCCGTTGAGGACCAAGGAACTGGATGTATGGATGTGGCGGATGGAGAAATTGAAATCATGGTCAATCTGCCAGTTGAAGCTGGAAGCCAATACGCCGACTTCGAATTCTGTGCAAACAGTGCTACAACTATTAGTTTGTTCGAGAACTTGGTTGGCTTCGACTATGGTGGAACTTGGACTGATGCCAACAATAACATATTGCCTAATGGAGCGCTGAACACTGCTCCCCTCCCAGCAGGTGAATACTTCTATACGTACACTGTTTTTGGTGAAGCACCTTGTCCAGACGATGAAGCAGACGTTAAGGTTATCATTTACCCTGCTCCAGTAGCGGATGCTGGGGTTAATGTAGACTTGGATTGCAATGTTACTTCAGAACAAATTGGAGGGCCAGGTACCACCTCTGGTGCCGTTTACTCATGGGAAGGAAATGTTTCTGATCCAACCATTCCGAATCCGACTATCAGCGAAGCAGGTGAATTTATCCTCACCGTGAGCACTACTCCTTTTGTTTGTACGGATATGGATACCGTTTATGCATTTCTTTCTAATGAGCAGCCGATACCTGTTATTGAGGTTTCCGATGTAAGCTGTTTTGGTATGGATGACGGTTTCTTGATAATCGAGAGCATTTCTGGTGGACAACCTCCCTATACTGTGTCTTTTAACGGCGGGCCTTTCACAAGTGACATGTCGTTTATCAATCTTGGGCCTGACTCCATCAGTATCATCGTAAAAGATTCTGGGGGATGTATAAGTCCAGAATTCACCTTTGCTATTAAAGAGCCAGAAGAAGTAACCGTCGATCTGGTTCCAAATATTGAAGGAACACCTCCAGTAGCAGAATACAATGCACCATTTACCATTGAAGTGGTTTCCACCCCCCCATTTGCTGAAATGGATACCGTGGTCTGGACCTATTCTGGGAATTTCAATGATTCATTGTTCTGCGCTTCCTGCCCATCCAATGAAGTAGCCTTGGAATACCAGACACAATTCAACATCATGGTTTCTGAAAATGGTTGTACCGATGAAGACCAGTTGACAGTTTATGTCAGCCGTGACCACCTCGTTTATGTACCAAATGCCTTCTCTCCAAATGGAAAGGACGATGACAGGAATGAATTGTTTAAAATATTTGTGGGCGCCGACACCAACGTAGAAAAGGTCAGGTCCTTTTTGGTTTACTCACGCTGGGGCGAAACCGTTTATGAATATTACAACTTCCACCCAAGTAATCCTGCAATTGGCTGGGATGGAACACACCGTGGTGAATTGATGAATCCTGCTGTTTTCACTTGGACAGCAGAAGTGGAATTCGAAGACAATGTCGTTCGCCGCTACAAAGGCGACGTTTCATTGATCCGTTGATGAAAGAAGAATAAATATGATTGTTGATTGATAAAATCAGCATCATTTAAAAATGAGAGCGAAAGTCTGATGATTTTCACTCTCATTTTTTTTTACCATTGCCGCTCATTTTAAAACTGTGTAACATTTTTGAATCCGGACAAACATGCCTGTATTGACAAAATCCACTTATCGCCGATCCCCTCTTTTGTTTAACGGACATCTCGAATCAATTTACCCTGCCCTTTTCCGTAAAATTGATGGCATCCAGTACGAGCGAGAGCGGCTGACCTTATCCGATGGCGACTTTGTCGATCTCGACTGGTTGGACAATAAAAGCAAGCAACTGGTTCTAATCTCCCACGGCCTTGAAGGCAGCTCTACCCGACAATATGCAGCGGGCATGGCCCAGATGTTTTCTCAAAATAATTGGGACGTTCTTGCCTGGAACTGCCGTTCGTGCAGCGGTGAAATGAACCGGGCAATGCGCCTTTATCATCATGGTGAAATCGGTGACATCGGAGAGGTCATATCCCATGCGCTCAAAGCAAAAGACTATGAAAAAATCGTCATGATCGGTTTTAGCATGGGCGCCAACATCAATATGAAATATTTGGGGGTGCATGGAAATAGTATCCCAGATCCAATTCAAGCAAGTGTGGCTTTTTCAGCACCTACCGACTTGGAGGCAGGGGCGAATATATTAGACCACCCTTCCAATATTATTTATAAAAAACGATTTCTTAAAAACCTGAAAATCAAGTTGGTAAAAAAAAATGAGCAGCACCCTGACGCCATTGATTTATCCGCATTTCCAACCATTAGAGCTTGGCGGGATTTTGATGAGCTTTATTCTGCCCCCATGAACAAATTTGAAAACGCAGCCGCTTTTTATGAAAATGCATCTGCCAAAAATTTCATGGCCGGCATCACCATCCCTACCCTGCTGGTACAAGCGAAAAACGACCCGATCCTCCCCCAAGAATGCTACCCCATTGAACTATGTGAAAAACTAAAAAACGTGTTCTTAGAAATGCCGGAACATGGCGGGCATGTTGGGTTTTGGCGGCCAAGGGAACGGTTTAGCTGGGCAGAAAGAAGGGCTCTTGAATTCGTCCAAAACATCTAATTTTTGGTTCTGATAAAATAAATTCCTCAACTCCAGAATACTTATTAATTTTGCCGATCGTTCAACAATTGACTTCTTAATCCGTTGATAGTCAATAGAATTTAACAAATATGTACCTTAACAAACTCCTACCCCTGTTCTTAATAATATCGGTTATTTCCGCTTGTGGCGAAGATGAACCCAAGACCCCAACCTATGAAAAACAATACCTCATCGGTCGGTGGGAACTCAACGAGGCATGGCGTGGCAATAAAAAGACAGAAACCTTAACCGGCATTTTCTACGAATTTGACACCAAGGGTAAAATGCATACCAACTTCACGATGGACATGACGGAAGGCGAGTTCCCTTATGATTTTGACGGAAGGACTATTTTTCAGAAAGGACCAACCGACCGGACTTATGCTATTGACTCCTTAACAAATGAGACGCTAATTTTTTCCACAAATTTTAATGACTACCAATTTAAGCTGGCATTGGGCAAAAAAATGCCCATAGAATCAGAAGAGGAAACAGGTTTGTAATAATGTTAAATGGTGAATGGTGAATGGTAAATTTAAGTGATAATTTCATTATTTTTTTTAGCCTAATATTTTAACATAAAAGTTCAATAATTTTTTTTCTTCATTTTCCCATATTAAATCCTCTGCGGCGAACCTGCTATTTTTACATTTTTCTTGATAGGCGCTTTCGTTATTTTTATAAAAATTAATGGCATTTATTATTTCCCCCACGTTTAAATTATCCAATAAATATAGGGCATTATATTCTTTGTTTATTTTTTCATATTCTGGAAAAGCCATGCACAGTGATGGAATGCCTGCCTGCATATAATCGAATGTTTTATTCGCTAAAGAATAATAATAATTCAGCCCTTTATTTTGCAATAAATTAAGTCCTACATGTGCCTTGGCAGTCAATTTATACAATTCATCGGGGCTAATCCGCCCATAAAAAACGACCTTTTTTTCTAACTTTTTTTCTGTCACTAAAGCACGTAATTTATTTGACAAATCTCCTTCCCCAGCCAACCACAATTCAGTATTTTCCAGATATTGCATGGCTTCAATGACTTCTTCCAGCCCCCTTCCTTCGTTCAATACACCTTGATAAATAATAATAAATGGCGATACTTTCTTTTTAATATTTACTGGCAATGGTTTTTTATTTGGCACATTTCGGATGACAATAAATTGGGTATTATATTTTTCATAAAATACCTCCGCAATGCTTTCGCAAACCGTATAAGCGTATTTAATTCGGGGGATAATTAATTGGGCAATATTTTCCCAGATTTTTTTAACTAAAGGGCGGTTAACTACTTCGGGCACCTCCGTAAAATATTCATGTGCATCATAAATGCATATTTTCTGTTTTATTTTTGAAATAATAAATCCCGGTACAATTGTATCCAAATCGACTGCACATACTGCATCAAAACGGGTAAACAACAAATAAAAAAAAAGGCGAAAATTATATTCGAGATAAAACAGTTTGCCTTTATTAAAAAATAATCCAAATTGCTTTTGCCGAAAAGGCTGTTTTTTTAATATAGGCGAGTTTGACAATTTTCTTCCTACCAATAAAACTGTATACCCAGCATTTGTGAGGCTGGTACAAATCCTGATCATCCGTTGGTCAAAATTCAAGTCGTTCGTGACAGTACAGATGATACGTTTCATGATTTTTTCCAAATTATTTGATCCCCTTCTTTATCAATAAAACCCTCGTCCATAAGGTGGGAAAGAGTAGCCAAAACACTGGCGTGGCGGTTAGATGAAAAGGACTCCAATAATTCTTGTTCGGTTAATTTCTCCTTTTTTAACAGCGCCTGAATTTTCGATTGGTAGCGTTCGTAATCATCTTTTGTAAGTTCCGTTTCTTTATTTTTCAAACAAACATCACAAATACCACAGGTTGGAGCTTGCTCATCAAAATATTCCAATAATTGCTGACTTCTGCAACGCTGTGTCGTAGCGTAGCCGGTAGCCTTTTCAATTCGCTCTTTTTGCCGTCTTTTCCGGGCCTCGAATCTTTCTTTATCGATCGTGAGGTCATCCGCTCCGATCCGTTCATGTATGAAAATAATTTGCGGCTTGTCTTTGGCTGGATTATAATCAATAATCTCCTTCTTTGTCAAGCTGATGAATAGCCCCCACCATTTTTTCACTGGAATTTTCAGGAAACGTGCCATCGCATTTTCATTGATCTTTGCATAATGTTGAAAAGCCCCTTCCGTAAGGCGCAGAAGGGTTTTTACATAAATATCCAACTGTTTATGCTTCAACTGAAAATCGTATAGCTGCTCCCGATTCACCTTTACTTTGAAAGTGGAGGGCAAATAAACCGCCTCGGTCAGTACAATCCACCCCTCCTGTTCAAGCAGTTTAAGGCAGGAAAAAGTTTTCAAAATATCCAATTTGAAATTGGTGCAAAAATCAACGATGTCGAAATCAAATGCCTGTCCAGTACCGCTACCAACGGCCAACTGAAAGTAGCTGCCCAATGCCCGATACACTTGCCGCAGATCTTCCATCGGAAAGCCAACGCAAAATTTCGCTCTAACATGACCTTGTCAACCGGAGCATACAGCAACACCGCATAAGATTTTTTACCATCCCGTCCTGCCCTTCCAGCCTCCTGAAAATAAGCCTCCAAGCTATCTGGTAGATCAATGTGCACAACACTCCGCACATCCGGTTTATCGATCCCCATCCCAAAAGCATTGGTACATACGATGACTTGAACCTGGCCTTTGATCCAAGCTTCCTGTCGGATATTGCGCACTTCCTGGAAAGTCCAGCATGGTAATAATCAGCGCTTATCTTGTTGGTTTTCAGAAAATTAGCGATCTCTTTCGTTCGTTTTCGGTTGCGGACATAGACCACTCCAGTTCCTTTTACATTTTTCAAAATAGAAAGCAGCCGCTGCATTTTATTCTCCTCCTCCAACACCACATAGGCCAAATTTCACGGGCAAAACTTTTGGTAAAAACTTTACCATTCTTAAAATTCAACTTCTCTTGAATATCAACGACCACTTCTTTCGTGGCTGTAGCAGTCAGCGCTAAAACGGGTACTTTCTCACCTAAAACCTCCCGCATTTCTGCAATCTGCAAATAAGGTGGGCGAAAATCATAGCCCCATTGAGAAATACAATGCGCCTCGTCTACAGCGAGCAGATTAACGTTCATTTGGCGGATGCGTTCTCGGGCCATTTCATTCGTCAAACGCTCAGGCGAGAGGTACAAAAATTTTGTTTCCCCATAAATGCAATTGTCCAAGATGCGGTCTATTTCCTTGTAATGCATTCCGGAAAAAATAGCTTCCGCCAGAATACCCCGTTTTTTCAAATTCTGAACCTGGTCTTTCATCAGGGCGATGAGCGGGGAAATGACGATGCAGATGCCAGGTTGGCACAAGGCAGGAACTTGGAAGCAGATGGATTTACCACCACCTGTGGGCAAAAGGGCAAGCGTATCTGTCCCTCGCAGGGAGGAGTTGATAATGTCCTCTTGCAAAGGACGAAAGGCGTCGTAGCCCCAATATTTTTTTAATATTTCTAAAGGATGGTGCATCGTGCGCTTTTGGCAAATGCAATTTTAGGTAATAAGGATAAGACTATAAAATATCAAAATAAAAATGCCGGAACTACCTGAGCAGTCTCCGGCATTTTTCAATAAAATCAATCGTAAATTATAGTGTTCCAAATTTGATGGAAAACGTATAATAATCGTCGTTGTCCGCAGCAGTTTCAACTACTTCGTCAACTTGGATAAGGTAGTAAGTTGAACCTTTCAACACGACGTACAAGTCACCAGCAGCTAAAACGCTTGAAACGTGTTCAACGGCGGCAGTTGCACTGGTGCTACAATTTATTGCAGTGCCAGCTCCAAATGTAACTCCGGTGTCGAATGCGTTCTTGATATCTTCAACGATGGATACATTGTCGAAAGTAAAGTTTTCGACTTGGGTCGCATCAACTTTGCGCAATTCTGTGCCGTTGAACGCACCAATTTGACGACGCCAGTTTAGACCTGGGGCAGGAATAGTGCAATCCAATCCCATATCCCGAATCTCAGCTTGGTCTGGAGTAGTTTCTGCCGGTAGAGGTAACACCTGCGCTCTTTCCTTCATCCAAATCCAATGTACCTTTACCTGAAGGACCTGCTTGGTTGAAAAGAACGCCAGTCAAGGTATTGGTTAGAGGTGTTCCTGGGTCATCAACTACATTTACCCTGAAGGAAACTTCATTTGAAGTTAGTCCACCATCATCAGATAAGGTTGCAGAGAAATCATAAGTACCGATAACGGCATCTGGCGTATAAACCACTGTCCAGCTGAAACCATCTTTGTCTGTGCCGAGAATAGCTGCATCAGCAGAACTGACTGTAGTAGAACCTCCAGTTACATCGATTTTTGCAAGGTCGATGGCTGCGCCATTTTCCCTTAGTCTAATTACACTTAGCTGGTCAGTACCTACTAAACCAGTCAAAGTAAAAGTAACCGTAGAGACGTTGCTAACTTCAAAATCGATTTCCCCGCCATCGGTAACATCAGATGAGCTAAAGTCGAGGATTGGGGCATCTTTTACAGGATCAACCACTGGGTCATCTTCACAGCCAGTGTTCAAGAACATAGTCATAACAAGCAGCGATGCTGCTAAAAAAGAAAGAATTTTCTTCATTTTAGAAATGGTTTTGTTAAAAAATATGGTTAGGACGCTTGATAGAAACCAGAGTTGGTAGTACATTTTCTTGATGTGAGAAGGATTCATTCAAACGGCCCAATGGATTAAAGACTTATTTCTATTTAAGTGGTCACACATGTGCTTTGTTCAATTTCACTTCAAATTCTTCGGGTGTGAAAATTTTTACAGCGACTAAACGTCTTTGATAGTATTAACGATGCTTTTGATATGTATAATGATTTGTTAATTGACCGCAAAGAAAAAGGATTTCAATTGTGTGACCAACTTTGGCAAGTTCAAATATTTACCGAAAATTGCGGACTACTAACAAAATCGGCCTCTTGCTGTTGCCCAACCCCCAACAGTCTCCAGCCACCAGCCAAATAAATATGAGCCTTAATATTCAACACACCGTCCTCGATCGGTTTCTCCGATATGTTCAAATCGATACGCAATCAGATGCAGCGTCCCCAACCTGCCCTTCCACTGAGAAACAAAAAAACTTGAGCAACCTTCTGGTTCAAGAGTTATTGGAAATGGGGATTTCCGATGCCCATATCGATGAAAATGGGTACGTATACGGCACCATCCCTTCCAATACGGAAAAGAAGGTTCCTGTTATCTGCTTTTGCTCGCACGTGGACACCGCTCCGGATTGTAGCGGAAAAGATGTCAAACCGATTGTCCATAAAAATTACCAAGGTCAAGATATCATCCTACCTGACGACACTAGCCAAATTATCAGGATGTCCGACCACCCGCATCTAAAAGATATGATCGGAAAAGATGTAGTTACCGCCAGTGGGACTACCTTGTTGGGCGCAGATGACAAAGCTGGCGTAGCCGAAATTATGGACGCCGCCAACCATCTGATGAATCACCCAGAGATCAAACACGGCACGATCAAGCTCATGTTTACCCCCGACGAAGAAATTGGCCGGGGCGTTGATAAAGCTGATTTGAAAAAACTGGGCGCAGACTTTGGCTACACCATGGATGGCGAGGCTGCTGGCAGCTTGGAAGACGAAACTTTTTCTGCGGATGCTGCGACCATCACCATTCAAGGGGTAAGTGTCCATCCTGGTTATGCTAAAGGGAAAATGGAACATGCGATGAAAATTGCTGGCGACATATTGGCTCGTTTACCTAAATACCATTTGTCTCCAGAAACTACTTCTGGCAAGCAAGGATTCCTTCACCCAGTAGCAATGGAGGGTGAATTGGAAAAAGCAAAACTGCAATTCATCGTCCGTGATTTTACTGATGAAAAATTACAGGAGCACGAAGCCTTGTTGGAAAAGATCATGCAGGAAGTATTGGTACATTATCCAAACTCTACGGCCAAAATGGAGGTCAAAGAGCAATACCGGAATATGAAAGTTGTCCTCGACAAACACCCCGAAGTGGCAGATTATGCCGAAGAAGCTATCCGTCGCACTGGGCTTACTCCGAAAAAATCAAGCATCCGAGGTGGCACCGATGGCTCCCGCCTTTCTTTCATGGGACTCCCCTGCCCCAATATTTTTGCGGGTGGCCACTCCTTCCATTCCCGTCAAGAATGGGTCTGTGTGCAAGACATGGAAAAAGCGGTGGAAACAATTGTCCACTTGGCAATGGTGTGGGAAGAAAATGGGAAATCATAAATGTAGAATGTAGAATGTAGAATGTAAAATGACGAATCTTAAAAACTTAGGTTCGTCATTTTACATTCTTAACATTTCTTTCATTCATTTTAACGGTGTTTTAGCAGAGCTTCAAAACAGGGCATCCGTCTTTAGTGAAATTGAATAAGCCGTTTTCATTTCACAAAAAAGAAAAGCCATGATGTCTAACAATCTAAAATCCGTCCTCCTCGCTGCCATGACCCTCTTTTTGGCAAGCGCCTGCACCAGCCCAGAAAAATTGATAGAACAGGGGAACTTTGACCAAGCAGTGGTGCTCAGTGCAAAAAAATTAACTGGTAAAAAGAAGAAAGAAAAATTTGTGAAAGCGGCCGAGGAAGCATTCCGCAAGGCCACCAGTACAGATATGCGCACCGTTAAAGCATTGGAAGCGGAGGGCCGTGCAGAGAACTGGGTAGAAATCAACCGCATTTACAACAAAATAAAAAAGCGCCAGGACTTAATCGAGCCATTATTGCCTTTGATTGACGTAGATGGATATAAAGCAGATTTTTTGTTTGTAAAAGTCGATGGCCTGCTCAATGAATCAAAAGAGAAGGCAGCCAATTTCTACTACATCGAAGGCAAGCGTTTATTGGCTTTGGCGGAGCGGGGCAACAAAGAAGCGGCCCGTGATGCTTACGACCAATTTGATCGCATTGGACAATATTTCAACCGCTACAAAGATGAGGCAAGCTTGATGCAGAAAGCACATGAATTGGGCATTATCTACGTCCTCTTCACTATGGAAAATAATTCCTACTCTATTCTGCCAAGGGATTTTGAAAGGGAAATCAAACGTATAAGTGTCAGCGATATAGAAAGCCAATGGCGGGAAGTACACCTTACTCCAGAAAGGAATCGGACCTACGATTACAAAGTTGTGATGAACCTCAGACAGATAGATGTTTCTCCAGAGCAAGTAAGAGAAAGGGAATATTTCGACCGAAAAGTGGTTGAAGATGGCTGGCGGTAGGGCCGCGACCAAAAAGGCAACGTGCTCAAAGACAGCCTCGGCAACGATGTGAAAGAGCCCAACAAAATAGAAGTGGTAGCCAGGGTTTTTGAAACCTTGCAAACCAAATCTGCCATCGTGAGCGGCCACCTTCAGTTTTTTGACAACCAAACAGGCCGCATCTTCCACGAAGAGCCGATCACTGCCGAGAACATTTTCGAAAATTATGCTGCCACCTTCCACGGCGACAAACGAGCACTGAGCAGGGAGTCTAAAAACAAAATCGGCAATAGCCCAATACCATTCCCAACCGATGAAGCATTGGTACTGCAAGCAGCCGATAGGTTAAAACCTGTCATTAAAGAAAAGATAAGGAGCGGGTTGAGGGGGTAAATCTCTAGTAGGGCTTCATTACCAAGCCATAATAAAAACAGAAATGGCCGTCCTTGAGGACGGCCATTTTTCTTTCTTGATTGGATTATGTGTTAAATTTCGTGTACGTGGTTCTCAAAATTACGCCGTGCGAAGGTTATTTTTGAGCTGTGTCAAATTCAGGTTTGGACTGAATTCATGGCGTTCGGGGCGTTTGGTGTACTGCTGATCGTGATTCTTTTTTGTGACTGCTTTATTCGCTGCTGCTGTCAATTTAGAAATAAGACCAGTTAACTTTGAAGACGTTTTTCCATCCATAGCGCACAGATTTAAGTTGAAAAATTAAGGTTTAAAACAAATAGACTTCTTCGCTTATGGATATGTCATGGATTCAAATAGGGCGTAAAGTTAAAAACATTTTTGATACAATGCTTGATTCATTTTTTTTATTTTTCAAAAAACGCCACCACCCAATTGAATCGACCGAAAAACCAATGTATCACAAAATCATCTTTTGCATTTTCCCCGAAAAACATTTTTCAGCAAAATATAAAATAGATTTATTTCAACCTTTCACTTTTACTTTTCCTGCCAAATCAAGCATAAAAGCAAACTCCATCGCCGTCTCCTTTAACGCTTCAAACCGACCTGATGCACCTCCATGCCCCGCTTCCATGTTGGTATGAAGTAGCAAAGGGTTGTCGTCGGTCTTCATATCCCGCAATTTGGCCACCCATTTGGCAGGCTCCCAATATTGGACCTGCGAATCGTGCAAACCTGTCGTTACCAACATGGCCGGGTAATCTTTCGCTTCCACTTGGTCATAAGGTGAATAACTGAGCATGTAGTCATAATATTCCTTTTTATTCGGATCACCCCACTCGTCCCATTCAAAAGTTGTAAGCGGAATTGTTTCATCGAGCATGGTCGTGACCACATCCACGAAAGGGACAGCCGCCACCACCCCTTTAAACAGGTCGGGGCGCATATTCACTACTGCACCCATTAAGAGGCCGCCGGCACTGCCGCCCATGGCAAACAAGTTTTCCTTGTTGGTAAAATTTTCTTGGATGAGATATTCGCCGCAGTCAATAAAATCGGTGAACGTATTTTTCTTCTTCAGCAGCTTGCCGTCCTCATACCAGTCACGCCCCATTTCCTGACCACCCCGAATATGAGCGATTGCGTAAGCAAATCCACGATCCAGCAAACTCAAACGGGTTGAACGGAAACTCGGGTCCATACTCGCCCCATAACTTCCATAGGCATACAACAAAAGCGGCTGCTGGCCATCTTTCTTAAACCCCTTTCTGTAAACGATGGAAATCGGCACCTTGGCCCCATCCCTTGCGGTGGCATAAATCCGCTCCGACTGATAATTATTTTTATCAAATCCACCCAATACCTCTTGCTGTTTTTTGAGGTCGAGATGCCGTTTTTTCATATCATAATCATAAGTCGTGGTGGGCGTGGTCATTGATTGATAAATGATGCGAACCTCGTCCGTATCGTATTCTGGGTTGTTGGCGACATAGGCCACATAGCTAGACTCTCCGAAGTCGACATAATGATCGTCCGATCCATCATAAGACCGGATGCGAATGTTGCGGATGCCGTTGATGCGTTCAGTCAGCGCCATATAATTTTTGAAAAAGGACATTCCTTGGAAAAAAACATCTTCCCGGTGAGGGATCACTTCTTTCCAATGATCTTTACCCGTATTGCCCTCTTCAGCCGACATCATCCTGAAATTTTTTGCTCCTAAATTGGTGCGGACGTACCACTTACCTCCCGCATGTTGCACGCTGTATTCGAGGTTTCGTTCACGTGGCTGAAATACTTGCCAACTGCCATCAGGCTTGTTGGCATCCAAATAACGGTATTCATCTGCCAAGGTCTGAGAAGAACCGATGATGATATACTCTTTAGATTTAGATTTGGAAACAAACAAATTGAAAGTAGCATCTTCTTCATGGTAGGCTACTTCGTCCTTGGCAGGGTCAGTGCCCAATCGGTGCTTCATTATTTTGAACACACGCAGCGTTTCGTCCTTGATCCCATAAAAAATGGTCTGGTTGTCATTTGCCCAAACGAGGTTGCCATTGGTATTGGGAATTTCATCCGACAGCATTTCCCCCGTTTCGAGGTTTTTGAAAACAATCTTGTAAATACGTCTACTCAAAGTGTCTTCCCCGTAAGCCAGTATTTTATTGTTGGTACTGACTTCCAGGCCTCCAACATTGTAAAAATCATACCCGGCGGCCAATACATTTACATTGAGAATAACCTCTTCCGCAGCATCCAGACTGCCCTTTTTGCGGCAGTAAATTGGATACTCTTCCCCTTCCTCGTAACGGGTATAATACCAATAACCATTATCAAGATAAGGGACCGATTCGTCTTGTTCTTTAATGCGTCCTTTCATCTCTTGAAAAAGCTCTTCCTGGGTCTCTTTCAAGTCGGCCATGACGGATTCCAAATACTTATTTTCATCAGTCAAATAGGAGATTACCTCAGGGTTTTCCCGCTCATTCAGCCAATAATAATTATCGATTCTGGTGTCTCCATGTGTCGTTAATTCTTTAGGTTTCTTGGCCGCTACTGGCGGCTGCTCTGTCATTTTTTCGTACATACCGGAAAAATTTTCAGGTTTTGGTGAAGTGTTTTCACCGCAAGCGGTGAAAAACAATGGTGTTAACAATAGGCAGATAGGTAGAATGGATAGGGATTTCATATCTGGTCCGTTTTAAAATGAGGGCGATTTTAAATAATTTTTCAATAAAAACCGCCATTAAGAATCATATTCCTGATGGCGGTTAGTTATATGCAAGTCATGCAATAAGTCGTTGGTATTATTCTCTAACAAATTTCATGGTTCTCTTCCCTTGCTCAGATTCAAGCACTACGAAATAGACCCCTGCAGGCATTCCCCCCAAATCAAAATCAAACTGGTGAAAACCAGCTGTCAGCCTACCTTTTTCTTCATACATAATTGTTTGGCCGAGTGTGTTAACGATCCGAATGTCGGTGTTGGTCATTTTATCCAAAGCCAGGTTCAGGTGAAGTTGAGTACTGGCAGGATTTGGAAATAATTTGGCCTGGCCAGAAAAAGCCTCATTTGTGCCAGTCGTTATTTCACCAATAATAAACATATAAAAATCGCCCGGCAGCTCAGAAGTCAGCCTAGTCGAAACCCGAATCCAATAAACAGTTGGTTCTGAGGGAAGATTGGTTACGGTGGTAAAATCAAGGATGGTATATTCATCCAAATCCATGCACGAGCCCTTGATAACATTGGTATCGACGGGTGTCCCACAAGCCTCGAACATATCGACCAAAAACGCTGCATCTTGCGAGTTTTCCTCTTTGATTAGGTAGATATCGACCGTCTCATTTCCATAAGTATTGAACCAATACCAGACAGTTGCAAATTCTCCCCCGTTAGCATTGCCGATACATGGTGGGAAAATAAAATTTGGAGCATCAAATGTTCCATTAATTGTTGTACCAATAATTGGGTTGGTAAATAAATCAAAATCATCTTCGGTAGATATCCAAGCCGAATCTGCATTGATACATAGGTCATTGTCCGGTGGAATTGGCGGCGTTGTTTCAAAAAGATCAAACGTCCCCGTACCGCTATCTCCACCAAAACCGCCTAATCTCAACAAATAGGTTTCCCCTTGTACGACATTAAAGATTACCCGAGAGGTATAATTTCCGCACCCGGCACCATCATCATTGCAAGCCAACAAATCCCCGTCTTGAGGGGTACAAGCAACGCCAGCATTATAGACAGCCAAACGGGAATCAAACCCCACCTGATCACAAGTGCTCCATTCAACGGTGGTAGAAGAGGGGGCGGTGAAAGAATACCAGACATCAGCTTGCACAGAATTGTCATTGAAACCAAAACATCCGGCTGGATCAAATAAATGCGTTGGCCCATCAGTGGTTGCCCCTACATTGGTGCAGGGCTGGTCCATCCCCAAAGAAATGGCTATGGCTTGGGCACAAAAATCATTTGGCACTGCCGTAATAAACTCGCTAATAGTAAACGAACCGGACCCCATTTCCCCGGGGGCCGTCTCCCCCCACCCACCTAAACGGAGTAGATAGGTTTCGCCAGCCGTAACATTAAACAGAAGCCTGGATTCAGCAGCAGTGCAACCAGTCCCATCATCATTGCAAACATAGAGATCACCATCAAGGGGAGGGCAAGAAGCCCCGGGGTTGTAAACAGCGATTTTAGAATCATAATTGACCGTCCCGCACAAGGTCCAATCTACTAAGCCCGTAAAGTCAGGCGTGAACACATACCAGACATCATTCCACAGGGTATCATTTGAAGTGGAAGGACAGGGGGTAGTGGCTGCCGGATGAAAAGGCCCGTCCGTTGTTGCGTCAATGGTACTGAAAGAAATGGGTACCCCTGCCATTATCGTAATGGCATCAGCGCAATTATCGTTGGCAGGCTGAGCGGAAAGTGTTATTGTAAAAAGTAGGAACAGGAAGAGTGGTAAAAACGATTTCATACAGATAGTTTAGTTTAGATAAAAGATTTAAGTTACGCAGCATGAAGATAAAAACTCAAAGGAAACTCCAGCCATCCTTATTTGATTTTTTTGAAATACATTCGAGCTGGTACTTTGAGTTTTTTTATAAAAAAAGCCGCTGTAACAGGAATGCTACAGCGGCCATTGTTTGGTTTTATTGCCAAAAATGAAATCAGTCCATTTTTACAAAACTCAAACTACGTCTTTCATTTCCGTCAACCAGCACCAAGAAATAACTCCCAGTTGGCAGACTATTCACATCAAGTGTTATTTGATTTTCGCCGGACCTGTTTACCATAGATTTTTGCCGAATCAACTGTCGGCCTACCAAGTCATAAACCATGACCTCCACCAGACCTGGGTTGTTTTGGAAAAATACGATCTGCAGCTCATCCGTGGTCGGGTTTGGATAGGCCAATAAATCATTTTTGTCGAGCTCCAATATGGAGACTTCACTTTCTTGTCGATCCGATGCTCCCCATTCTGAATAGGAGGCTGGAAACTCGCTGTACAACCCGTGATCAACACATCATCAATATGGACGAGGTCATTATTGGCAGAGGCATCCGCCCGGAAACGAAAACGGGTGTTGGCGGTAAATGGGCCGGGTATGACCACCGCATCGAATTTCCTCTGATTGTTTTGGAACTCATCGTTTAAATTCCACTCCTCAACCGTTGTGTAAGTTGACCCACCATTGTTGGAAATCTGCAGCCAAAAATCTTCGCTTGAGTTGTTGAAACCAACCACGTAATAACTGAAATCAACCGTTATTTCTTCATAGGCAGTCAAGTTGAGATTATCGGTAGTCATCACCGACGAAGAAGTATTGTCCCGCAAGCGGATACAATAAGAACCACTGTTGGCATACGGTGCATCGTTGATGCTCCGACGGCAATCAGAACCGCCGTCATTCCAAATGCCCCACCCTCCTTCAAAATCTTCATCATTGATGGTGGAATAGGTACAGCCACCCGGTTCATTTAGTGTAACACTGCCAGTTTGCGTACAGCCATTACCATCTGTTACGGTCACGGTATAGGTGCCTGCAGCCAAGTTGTTGATCGTTTGAGTTGAGGCGCCTGTTGACCAAGCGTAGCTGTAGGGAGCAGTTCCTCCGGCTGGGTTGGCCGTCGCACTACCGTTATTTCCAGCAGTTGGATCAACGCCAGAAACGGAAACAGCAAGAGCTGAGGGTTGCCCGATGGTTACATTGGCAGAAGCCGTACAGCCAGTTGCATCTGTAACCACCACAGTATAACTGCCAGCCGATAAACCATTAACTATCTGGGTATTACCACCATTTGACCAAGCAAAGGTGAATGGGGGCAACCCAGTGGCTGAAGCAGTAGCGGAACCGTCATTTCCTCCATTACAAGAAACATCCACCCCGGATGCCGAGGCTGTAAAACCTGAAGACCCACCAACTGAAACACTTGTAGAACCACTGCAACCATTGGCATCGGTTGCAGTAACTGAATAAGTCCCAGCAGCGAGATTGGAAATGGAAGACGACGAACTGCCATTGCTCCAATTGTAAGTGTACGGAGCCGAGCCACCAGAGGCCGAAGCCGAAGCCGAACCATTATTATTGCCACAGGTCGTATTCGTAGAAGAGGCTGAAACAATGACAGCGCTTGATTCATTTACAGTGACAGAAGCGGTTGCCGTTTCTGCCCCGGAGGTGACCGTTACCGTATATGTGCCAGCACCAAGGTTGGAAATGGTAGGGGTAGAACCTCCATTGCTCCAAGCATAAGAATAGCTGCCAGTGCCCCCTGCTGGAGATGCAGTAGCCGTGCCGTCCATAGCTCCGTTGCAGGAAATAGCTGTTCCAGCAGCAGTTACGGTCAGTGGTTGCGGCCCAACCCCTGTGTAACAGATGCCCAAGCTCCAAGCATTTAAAGAACCACCATCCTGATTGAATACATCTTGAATGGTCAATGTCCAAGTCCCGTTCAGGTCTTCACCGTCAAAGGCTGATAAAGCATTCAAGGGCTGGTACGTCCCGTTGTTGGTCGGAGGACATGGAAGCGACGAATAAGCATTGCCACTTTCATCATCAAAATTTGTCAAAATATTATCCTCGCTGTTGCAGATCTGGCTAAGCAGAGTAACCTGCGTCCCTTGAGGGCTGGTCAAGCGAACAATCAAGTCATTGATCCAGGTATGGGAAATGTTCAAGTTCAAAACATCCACATCGTTGATAGTGCCCGCATCGGTAATCGTCAAAGTAGAAGTAACGGTAGGTGTTCCACTTGCAGAAATGACAACCGCACGTTTACACTTGCATACAAAATAGCAACAATGTTGAGGTTGTAAAACTAAAAGCAGCAGCGGAATAAGCACCATTGCCGCAACCGTTTACCCTCGGGCACGCCAGAAATAAGTGGTATTTGAAGTCAGGCCAGTAAGATCACAGCTTGCTCCTCTACACTGTTTGGATTGATAATTTACTTACTGTTAAACCCGCATCCGTAGACACTTGAACATCGTAGCTGTTGGCTGCTCGTAGCCGAAGACCAGTCATAATAAGGTTGGTGATTGAGAAATATTACGAAGCCGGCCACTGGGCGGGGAGAAGACAAAGTCACTGCCTGGAGCGCCGCCCACCATCACACATAGAGCAACAGTTTCTGACTGGTTAGTGCCACCACTTGTCCCCGTCACCGTGATATTGTAAGTCCCCTGAGCGACCGCACCAGTCCCACTGATCGTCATTTGGGAAGTACTGGGCGCTGCCACTGGGTTGGTAGAAAACTGGCCGTAGCCCCGGCCAGCACGCCCGTAGCAGACAAGGTTACATTTCCTCCACTAAAAACTTCCAGTTGCCCCAACATTGACAGCAAATACAGCATTGGCTGGCGCACAGACGGATTGGCTGCCAGAACGTCAACCGTAAAACCATTGGCAGGACAGAGATCGTAAAATTAGTATTGGGAAATATCGAAGAAAAATGTTGCCCGAACCACGCACCATGATCCTCGCAGTGGAAGTAGGATTATTCGGAACACTAACGGTGTGCGACCATCATTAGGAGTTCCCCGTAGCAAGGGTGACTTGGATAGGTGAAACCACCATCAGTAGAAAGGAAAATGTCCACATTGGCTGCACTAACAGGCGCAGCAGTCGTACCTGCTACATTCCAAGTTACCGTTTGAGTAGATAACGCCGCCCAAGTAACAGCCGTGTTAGGAGCAGTGACCACGAAAGGGCCAGGCTGGCACGACGGATCGCGTTAAACCATGTCATCTTTCCTCAGCAACCACCGCCGGGTGGTTATCCCTTGATCGTAAAACTGGAAATTCATGTTTCGTCCAACCGGAAGGGCAACACCCTCCCAAGTAGGCGTTTCGCATATTTACAATCGCTGGATATTTGGGAAATAACGATCCGTTGAAGTAGTCGGGGTGATGGACCGAAATACAGGCCTCGGCCATATTAGTGCTGGCAGGAGGCACGTTGCGGTCTGATTATCCATTTGAGCTCCAACAATAAGTCAATGCATCTGGATCAGGTCTGACGCAGTGCCCGACAGAACAAAAGAAGTTGATTTTGGAATCCGTATAATCTGCCCCAGCATTTGCCGTAGGCGCATTGTTAACGGTGGTAGTAGTGAGCAAGAATTACCACCTCCTGTTGTATATTTCATTTCCTGCAAGCCGATTGCATGGAAATAGTACGTTATTTTGAACATTGGGCGCATAAATACCCGCATAGCCCACAGATAGCGGATAAGTACTCACTCCTACCCATGGCTGTACTATTATTGCGGTTGCAATTGTTGTTCTTGAGTATGGTTTGGCCCTGTATTGATGGCCCATTTCGTGAGCTACATAATCCACATCAAATGGGTCGCCCACAGGATTGGCCTGTCCGGTCACACCGCACCTGCTTTAATAGAATTGTTGCAAATGCAGCTCAAATAAGCAATCCCACCGCCGCCAGTCGAAAACACGTGGCTGATGTCATAATTGGAAGAGCCGATAATGTTATCGCAGGTGGTCGGTTTTGTCTGCATGGCACTGCTGTTGGTATTGAGCACGGATCGGTAATAAGATGGAAAATCAACTGATCCGTACGTAAGACTAATTCCATGTGAATGGAGTGCATCCAGCCTGGAATATGCCGTTTACCTCATTATAGAAGTGTTCATAAGGCAAGAGCGCCTGCTACCGTTCCCCCATGATATTGAGCATATTCTCCGGTACAGGCCAATGCCAATTGATAAGTCCGCAATTGGCAATCACCAGCCATTTTGATGATCGTTGATTCGTTGGTTTGCCTTTTTTGTCGTTGACCTCATCGGCCATACACTCCCAATGGTCGTCTTTGTGGAAATCCTTTTATATTGGCAATGTATTCTTGGGGTGTTATCCAAAGAGCAAGGATCGATAACGTATCACAGCTTGCCCGACCGACGAAAGCGTGAAAGCCTTTTTGGGTCAGGTCAAACCGCAAATAAGCGGTCGGGTCATCTATTCCGTACCCAGCGTAGGAACGGATCATCGGTATTTAGCCGCCAAATCTGGATGCATGACAGGCGCATAAACGATCTTGAATCGTTCAAACTACCACATCTGGTATCGGCAAGGTCAGGGTAGCCGTTTTGTCTGACTCTACATGCCAGCTGCTGGCTTCATTCAAATAGTTCGTAATTGTGGTGTTTCAGGCCCAGCGTTTTGTACTTCTCTGGAATAATCTGTCGTTGGTCATCTTTTTCCTGTAGTTCCGTCTCGGCAACGAAAGTCCATGGGTTGTTTTGAGAAAAAAGTAACGAGTAATGGGATGCAAGCAAAAAGACGAGCATAGCCATGATTGTTGTCCTCATGAATAAACGGTTTTTAATTAGTGGCGAAACGACAACACAGAAAAATTAAACCATTGAATTTCAATTATTTAATTATTTCTGAGATTCAAGTATCACCTCCATATCTAAAAATTATTGGTTGTCACTATTTACATTATAAGTACAGGTTCTAAAGGGATTTCTAATCAAATATTAGTCGGGAGATAGAAATTACTTTTTTTAAATTTTTGGTAAGTGCATGGAACTATCAATGCAGTTTTAACTCAATAGAACAGTTAATGTGGTGTAAATATACTTTGTTCGGTTATTTATTAAAATAATGTTAATACTAAATATTTCGTCAGAAAAGAAAACAAAAAAAGCCGGCAGTTCAATCCTGCCAGCTTGTTGTTTTGTCCCTTGAGAAGGAAAGAAAGTGAATGAGAATAATTGTGTTCAAAGTGTTGTTGTCAAAAAAAATTACCTCGGTTTTTAAAATTGTAAATTCAAATACATATCAATATCAGTTAATTTAAATCTTAACAATTTTTACATTTTGCACCGCCCTTCCCTAATTTGCAGGATATAGCACCCGCTTTTCAAATTGGTCAGATCGATGTCCGCACTCCTAATCCCTGCTTTTGTGTTGCAACACATGGTTCATCATTTCCTTCCCAGCAGGTCGTACACGAAAGATTTAGGCCGTCTTGATTTAATTGATAAAATTCGATTTGAAAATGCCAGAACTGGGGTTTGGGTAAACATGAATGTATTTTACGTTGTTGGGCCTACTTGTCAAATTAGAATTGCCCACATTTTCTTCCGTCTCCAACCATTTCATCCTAAAAAACTTTTGGCAAAAGAACATTGGTTTCGTCGGTCGCTTGTGACGGGAATAATTACCGATGTTTGCAATTTCACAAATGAATTTCACTGCCATTGTCCCATAAATAATTAAATCACCCCAGTGCCACCCGAAGTAATGTAGTAAATATTTTGTGAATTCATGTTGCCATTCAAACAAATTCAATTTTTATGGGAGAAGGATCTCGCAGAACAGCGCCTGCAACAGCCCTATCATATTTGAGAACCGTTACCTGATAATTTCCAGCCGCCAGATTATTTAGGTTGTTTCCATTTGCCTATTGGTTCCAATAAAAATCTATTCTCCATTTCCGCTAATTGAGGTTAGTAATGAATATCACATTTTTTTCATTTCTACATTTACATCCATTACATCCAACGACACTATAAATGGAGTTGGTATTTTATATTTGGAAATCTGAAATCCGAAATATCAAAAGAATATATTACCGACAGATTTTACCATAATGTGCCTGATCTGCATTGACGTTTGGAACAATTATTTTTTGGAATAATCTCATCATTTATTACGTTGCAGTCAATCTGATTGGGTAAGTATACTCCTCCGTCAGTAGATAATAAAACATCAACCTTCGAGCAATTTATTGCGATATATTAGTGCCCGCTACATCCCAAAATATTTTTTCCGTACCGTTTTTATCCACAGTATAATATGTATTTATTATTTTAAATAGCCCGCATTATCAACAACACTCACATTCATATTATCCGAGTCATTGCAGCCAAATTCCAAAAATGACCCCTCGTACACTAAATGTAGCCGCATTTCGCTCAATCCGTAATACTCCCAATATTTAACTTGTTATGTAATTATTGAATTTAAATTGAAAATAACGCCTCAGGAAAAGAAGTGGGTGGATATGACCTGAACAATGGGCCGATATTATTTTGGCCACTCGGAGGCATCAAGGAAACTTGGTTGTCGAATTGTTCCCAATTAAAAATTAAATGTTCATTAGGTAATTCTGTAAACGCATTTCCTACCAATTTATATGGCGTTGATTTAGGGATAAAATAATCGGGGCCTGCATCTGCTGTAATTGAATAATTGCCCTCTTCTAAGAACATACATTGACCACCTTCACTTTCCAAAAAACTATTTATTTCCTCGATACTTATCGCATGAAAATAGGCATCACTGTTCGTTTGAATATTTGGAAAACAAATACCTGCATATCCCATAATTGATGAACCGCTCCCGGGTTCAACCGCTGTCGGGATGTGCCGATTACAGTCGTTATTCTGGGTGTGATTGGCGCCAAACTGATGACCTATTTCGTGGGCGACGTAATCGATGTCGAACGAATCCCCTTCAGGCACTGCACTTCCAGTTGCTCCTTGGGCTTTTAAACCATTTTTGCACACCGATCGGTATTGGGCAAGCCCTCCGCCATGGGTTGAAAAAATGTGTCCAACATCGTAACCATCCTCTCCCAACAACTCATCACAGACACTTTGGTTTTCGGTCAATAATTTCCCTCCATTATTGTTTGTAAACGGATCTGAATAGGGGTTTAAATAAATCAATAAATCATTATTTGGAACCAATTGTAAAAATACAGAAAGGTCTCTTTCAAAAATTCCATTTAGCCTTGTTAGTGTTGTGTTGATGGCGGCTAAGGCGAGTTCTTTTGTTCCGCCATGGTATTGCGCATATTCGCCAGTACAGGCTATCGCAATCCGAAAAGTTTTTAATCCGCTTAATCCGGATTTAAATAAGGTATTGTTTTTTGTTTTATCCCCGATTAAAGTGTCATTTGAAAAATGACAATTCCAGTCATTGTTTTTTTGTGCATCATTTTTAAAATAGATTTTATACAAGTCATTATTTTCCGAATTTAATGGATCAATAAAAACCGTATTGTTTTTCCCTGAAAATATGACCCCGTGAAATCCTTTTTTTGAAATATCAAAATAAATAGTCGCCGTAGGGTCAGTGATACCAATACCTTTATAAGATTTTATTTGAGGAAATTTAATAGCCAGATCTGGGTGCATGACCGACAATTCCATTACCTGAAATTGGAGCCAGCTCCCATCTGGCATAGGCATTTGAAGAATAGAATTTACTTGCTGAATTTTTTCGGAAAAAGCAGAACCAAACTGCCTTTTAGGAGCATTTTTTAAACTATTTTTTAGCGCTTTAATATCCAACTGAATTAAATTGATTTCTTCAGTTGGCCAATTAAAATCGATTTTAAATTTGGCTTTAGTCGTTTCATTTAATTCCTGCCAAATATTATTTTTAGTGTTTGTCCAGTTTTGTGAATTTGCATGCTGTCCAATGGCCAGCAACATGAGAAGGAGTAGCTGTTTCAACATTGTTCACTTGTTTTTGTACCGGACTTATCAAAGGTTTCCTTTTTATAGGAAAAAGCTATTAATCAATTATCAAGGGGAATTAATTCTTGAAATAAATAATTTAAAAAGCATAAATTATTCATCAAGACGAAGGGAGGTAAAATAAATTTTGCGGGAAGTATTTAAATGTGCGAGGTTTACAGTTCGGAGGTGCGTTTTAATTTAATTGAACATATCAGGTTTGGCAATTACTTTGCCAAAACAAAAGCGGGAGTCAGCGCAACTCCCGCTTTTGTTTAAACGGCATATTGATATTAAAAATCGTATTTACATATAATATGCTTACTATCGGATCAATGTTACATCGCCTTCAAACATAATTATTTCACCATCCACAAACTCCACTTCAGCGAACCAAGTATACACGCCAGCGTCAAGGATTTTACCACGGTAAGTACCATCCCAGCCATAATTGAAATCACTGTGAGGAATATTATAAAATTCAAAAACGCTTTCCCCCCAACGACTAAATATCAGAAATGATTTAATCTGAGAAACACTTTTCCCTCCGAACAACACCAACAAATCATTGATGCCGTCATTGTTTGGGCTAAATGCATTTGGGACGAATACTGGCCTTGACTTGTCAACTGGCACCATCAATTCGGCCGTTGCAAAACAACCGCTCGAATCTACAACAGTGACATAATAAATGGTGGTTTGGTCAGGGACAACAGTCAGGCTCAAACAAGGAGCGTCACATCCAGCAGCAATACTATCTGGCGCCCAAGTAACGGACGCTACCGCAGAAGCTGAAATATTCAAACTGGCAACCAGTTCAACTGCATCGCCCAAAGGCAGCGCTTCTGTGCCCAATCCCACTGCATTAAGCCCCACCTCCAATTCGATGGGCTGGTTGATGATGAAAGATTCAGCATATTCGCAGCCATTGACATCCTGCACGATAAGTTGGTAATCCCCCGGAGAAAGCCCCGAAAAGACGGCCTCCGTTCCAAATGGGCCACTGTTTAATGAATATAAATAAGGCGGCACACCGCCAGTTACCCCGCCAACAATGGCCGATCCGCCCGCCGAGCCAAAACAGAAATTATCATTGACGGCCAAATCCAGCGATGAGGGAATGTCTGCACTCGCATCAACAATGATCGACGCCTGCTGAACACATCCGTTGTCTTGATTGGTTATTTCCAAAACATAAGTTCCAGCTTCGTTCACTTCTGGTGTCAACGTATTTTGACCATTGACAAAATTGCCATCGACCGTCGTCCAATTGATGAGGAAATTGAAACCGCTGTCCGAGCCTGATGCATCGAGGACCGACGTTTCCATATCGCAAGTAATCATGGGCGGGACTAATAACCACTGTGGGCAGGTCGATATCTGTTTCCACCAATGCATTAGCGGAAGCGGAACACCCATTTCCTGTCGTGATGGTTAATGTGTACGTGCCAGCTTCGGTGATATTATCTGGGCTTTGTTCATCGGAGGTAAACCCGTTGGGGCCAACCCATGACCAGGAAGTTACCAATTGGTTGGCATCTCCCGACAACTGGACTTGCGGTATTAAACAAGTGATTGTTCCGCCTTCCGCAACGGCAGTTGGCACATCTGCATCGACATCAACTGTAGCAGATGTCGTGGATGTACAGCCATTTGTTGCCGTAACAGTCAACACATAACTCCCTCCCACTGAAACGGATGGCGTTGGGTCGCTGGAAGAAAACCCACCGGGGCCCGTCCAGCTATACGTGACTCCGGGCGTTGTTGAATTCCCATTTAACACAATGGAAGGCTCTTGACAAGTGATCAAACCACCAGAGGCAGAAATGTCAGGTGCTTGGTTATTCAAGGTGACAATTGCATCTACGACGGCGGTACACCCATTGGCAGCAGTAACGACCAACGTGTAAGTTCCTTCTTGGTCAACGGTAGGATTTGACTCATTGGAAGAGAAACCATTCGGGCCAGTCCATTCAAAAGTAATTCCAGTGTTAGACTGACCATTCAGGGAAACGGTTGGAGCATTACAGGTTATTTCCCCATCATTTGCAGTAGCAGTTGGTGCGTTAGAATCATTTTCCACAACGGCTGTGGCAGTTGAAGTACAACCATTTTCACCAGTCACGGTCAATATATAATCGCCTGCGGCTGAAACATCAACGGTCGCCTGATCCGACGTAAAACCACCGGGCCCTGTCCATGCATACATAACATTAGCCGTTGTTGAGGTGCCAGAAATAGTCAGCAAACCAGCCAGACAAGTCAGCGTGCCGCCTTCGGCGGTTACGTTTTCAGGTTGGTCTAAATCGGTATCAACCGTTGCGGTCGCTTCGGACTCACAACCATTGGGAGCGGTGACGATCAGCGTATAAACCCCATCCAAATTCACCATTGGATTTTGCTGGTTAGAAGTGAAACCACCGGGGCCAGTCCAAGCATAAGAAACGCTTTGCGTGGTGGAACTGCCTGTAATTTGCACCATCGGTTCATTGCATGAAAGGGTTGCCCCCGCAGCCATTACTTGAGGTGCGTTGGCATCCTGTCCGACTACCGCTTGATCGCTGGCGGTACATCCATTCAGCCCGGTCACTGTCAGCAAATAACTACCGGCCTGCGTAATGTCTGGATTTTGTTCGGAGGAGGTAAAACCTCCGGGTTAAGTCCCAAGAGTATTGAACGTTTGGTGTGGTTGATTCGCGGTTAACGATCAGCGTTCAGAGAGCGCAACTGAGGTCCGCCCGTAGCATTTACCCCCATTGGGGGAGTCAATATCTGACATTACGGTCGCTACCGCAGTCGCCGTACAACCATTACTTGCTGTAACGGTCAACACATAATCACCCACTTCGGCAACGGCCGTATCTAAAACATCCGTCACAAAACCATTTGGCCCTGTCCATTCAAAAGACACGCCGGGCGTTGTGGAGCCACCTTGTAGCACAACATCAGGGGTCGAGCAATTAAATGTTCCACCCATGGCAGAGACATCAGGGGCAGCAGTATCTTCCAAGACAACAGCAGTCGCATCATCGGTACAACCGTTCGCACCCGTAACCGTCAGTACATAATCACCAGCTTCTGTAACCAAGGGATTTGGTTGGTCAGAAACAAAACCATTCGGACCTGTCCATTCAAAAGTCGCACCGGGCGTAGTAATCGCACTGGCCAAACTGATCTGAGGATCATCACAATTTAGCGTCCTCCAGCTACGGTAAATTCAGGTAAGTCGTCATCCAAAACAACTACTGCGGTAGCTTGTGCCGTACAATCATTTGGAGCAGTCACGGTCAATATATAATCACCTGAAACATTCACATCGGCACTGGTTTGGTCGGAAACAAACCCATTCCCCTGTCCATGAATAGGTGACCCCAGCTGTATTTGAATTCCCTAAAATAGTTACAGTATTAATATTACAATCCAAAGTCCCTCCTGAAGCGGCAACGTCAGGAACGCCAGCGTCTTGCAGCACTTCGGCGGTTGTGGTATTGGTACAGCCATTAACAGCCGTAACCGTCAACGTATAAATACCAATTTGAGAAACAGTGGGGTTTTGTTGATTGAAAATATTTCCACCGGGGCCCACCCAAGAATAAGCCACATTCGGAGTGCTTGAATTGCCTGATAAGGCAACACTTCCAGCAGTACAAGTGACTGTTCCACCAGTAGCGGACACATCGGGAACAGCGATATCCTGTGTGACATCTGCTGAGGCTGTTGAAGAACAGCCATTGGTTGCGGTGACAGTCAAAACATAAGTTCCCGGTTCGGTGACGTCCGGGTTTTGTTCGTTTGAGGTAAAATTATTTGGGCCTGCCCAAGAAAAAGTAACCCCTGCGGTGTTGGAATCACCCATCAATGTCAAAACCGAGTTCCGAGCAATCCAGCATCCCTCCAGTTGCTGTAGCCGTTGGCAAATCCGCATTTTGATCGACTGAAGCGGATTTGAAGTTGCGGTGCAACCGTTGGAGGCAGTAACGGTAAAAGGTATAAGACCCTCCGGCATTCACGACTGGGTTTTGTTCCAGTTGAAGAAAAACTATTAAGCCCACGAATCCAAGAATAGGTTACGTTCGGAGTAGTAGAATTTCCCATCAGAAAAGTTGTCGTATTGACGCAATCAATACTACCACCCACAGCAGAGGCATCAGGCAAGGTGTTATCTTCTCCCACTAAAGCCGATGCTTGGGCAGAACAGCCGTTCGGGGCGGTGACCGTCAAGGTGTAGTTCCCAACTGTGTTGACGGAAGGGTTTTGTTCACTGGAGGTGAAATTGGGCCCTGACCAAGCATAGGTGACACCCGCCGTGTTAGAGCTTCCCATCAGCGTCACGTTGCCATTATTACAGTCTATCGTCCCACCCTCAGCCATTGCATCGGGGATATTTGAATCGCCATCAATTTCGGCTGTTTCAACCCCGGTGCAGCCATTTGGCCCAGTGACCGTCAGGGTATAAATACCAACAGAGGAGGCCGTTGGGTTTTGCTCGTTGGATGTAAAACCTCCGGGGCCAGTCCAGGAATAAGTTACGCCAGCGGTAGTAGAATTTCCCATCAAGGTAATACTGGAAATGGTACAGGTAATGGTCCCACCCTCGGCAGTGATGTTTTCAGGAGGGTCATTGGTGGCTGGAACGTTTACCGTTTCCGAGTCCATACAGGTATTCGCACCGACGGTACTCGAAATATTTAAAGTATAATCACCGGGAGTCGTTATTTCTAAAATTGGAGCATTTCCAACAACATTTCCATTTCCGTCCAACCATTCATAGATCATGTTATTGCCACCCAATGAGGCTGTTCCGTCTAAAATTATGGTGTTGCCATTGCACGAAATGGCGCCTACGCCAGTAACTACTGCCTCATTCGGCACAACGATCAAGTTCATGGTAACGGTACTGTCGCAGCCCTGAATTGTTTGATAAACCTCTTCATAAATACCTGTCTGACACAAGGTCTGTCCGGCAAACTGAATACAGTCCCCATCACAGATTTCTTCTACAAAAATAGTGAGCCCAGGCAATGCCAGATCAAGGAGCAAAGGAACGATCGAATCGCAACCTGAGGCAGAGGTGAAAACCATTTCATGAAGCCCCGCATCATAAAACGTTTGCCCATCGGGCGCTTCATAGGTATCATCCAAACAGATAATGTCGTTGACCAAAGGCCCCATAATTTCGGTTACCACAACTATCTCACAGGTCGGCGGCGAATCAAAGCAGCTATTTTTTCCAACTACACAAAGGGTGTAAACACCAGCAGCATCCCAGGTAATATCCACTGAATTACCATTGCCAGAAATCGATGGGCCAGAAGGATCGACCGTCCATTCGTACTCTGTAAACTCAGCATTTGGCGGCACATTGTAATTGAAAGGAATGCCCGGGCATGGTGCGAATTCACCAAGTAGCGGTGTTGGTGGGGCTGGTGGCCCTACGGAAGGGGCAGGCCCCATGCCCGCCGTCCCACCAAACTGAATTTCAAACCCTGCACCGTTCGTGGTGATATTATCGGCGATGATCCAATAGGTTTCCCCCGCAACGAGATTAACGGTGGGTTGCCATTCGGATAGACCAGGCACCCCAAAAGTACCCATTGGATTGCTCGAAATCCCTGTTGGCACAAAAGGGCCGGGCGGAGAGATCGGCCCTGTATAGTCACACGACACCACAATAGTAGCCCCATCGCAAGGACAGCCACCGGAGTACAAAGCAAAATCAAAATCTGCCGAAAGCATATCCGGTGTGATCATCATTTCAAATGTACCGGAAGTGGTGCATTCAAAAGAAAGCCAAAAAGAGTCATGCTCGTTAGTGGAGAGACAAGAGCAAGCAGAAATGTTTTCAAAATTTCCATTGCCAGCACTGGAGGGGAAAAATTGTGTCCCGTTTCCCGAAAGCGGAAATGCCGTGCAACAATCATCCTGCGCTATCCCCAATGTGCTTAAAAGAAATAGCAGTAAAATACCGGTGTATATTTTTTTCATAAAAACGGGTTTGTTTTCGATTCGTCCGGGAGGCTGGATCTCTACTAAACGGACTGTTAATGTGAGATTTTAGGCTTACCAAATAGTGTTTTAAATACAGGCTTTTGCAAATGGTTATTTTGAAGAAAATCAAACAGGAGCTACAAAATTAGGGAAACAGGTAGGACTACATGAAATTATTTCAACCGAAAATCTTGAAAAACTGGCTGAAGAGCGACATTCCGTAATTCAATAGGGATTATCAGTTTCTGAAAAAGAAAAATCCCGAACCTCGGATAAGCCAAGGTTCGGGATTAGGAATGTTTATATTTTAAATCTTAACAAGATTGATAAGAACCGTCTAACTACTTCGTGGCAATAGCATAGGAAAAACCAATCAGCCAGAAAACCTGCAACGGGTTATCTCCGGCTTTCAAATCGCCCCTGCCTTCGGCAAATGCATTTTCTGCTTCTTTTTTGTTGCCGCGCAGACCCAAGTCAAAACCGATGCCCACACCTTTGATGGCTGTACTTAGGCCGTTGAGCCAAGTGTAGTTGTTGAAGTCGGACCCTTTGTAGCTTATAAAGGCCGAAAGGTTGGATTTCCAAGTGATGCTTTTGCCCAACTTAGTGTTGTAATCCGCCACAATCTTAGCCCCCAAAGATGACTCATAGGTTGAGCCGGATTCAGCAAAGACAAAGTTGTAGTTCAAGGGATGGATAACCACCACCAAATTGCTCATCGGCGTCCAAGTAGCTCCAACCCCAATATCCAAATAACCAGGGTCATTGAACCTACCGTCCAATACGGAAGTACGGTATTCGCCCAAAGTCGAAATGGCCCATTTTTCCGTCATTTTCCATCCAAAAAGGGAAACGATGTTGAATGCATCAGCCGTCACTTGGAGGGAGTCGTTGTCATTGGGATTGTCTTTGTCATCAAATTTCTGCCAGCCCAAAGTCAAGTTGATGTTGTTCCTCCAAAAAGATTTCTTCCAGTCAGCATTGACGAAGCCTCCCATGGATGTGCCGAGGTTGATGGCGGAAGTGTTCGGCTGATCTTTAGGAAACCAATTGTTAAAATTGGCGAAGTTCAGTCCGACTGTTCCTGACAAACCTTTTTTGACCCTTGGGTAAGGCGTCAATATTTCGGTGATTGCAGCTACCTCGCCTTTTAGACCATCCACCTTTCCGGTCAGGTCTTTCAATTCAGATTCAAGTTTTGCCAATTCTGCCGCCTTGGCTTCTCTTTGCTGGGCAAGTTCTTCTGCTGTTTGTGCCAGCAAAGTATTGAAAGAAATAGTGACCAACAACAATAAGGGTAAGAGTGATTTTTTCATTAAACTAGTTTTGATTGATTGTTTTAGACTATGATACAAATTTTTTTTTAGGGGGTGAGCGGCTGTTAGCCGCTCACCCCCTAATAACCTTTCTGCACCGAGGCGGCTTAGCTGCCTTGGTGCAGAAATTTTTAATTCAAAGCATTTAAACTGTTGATAGCGCAAAATTAATCAACTTCCTAACAATTATTGCACTTATCAAAATGGATACTAAACAAGGTCGGCAATCGCAAATTGCCAAACGTTTCCTTAGACTGACAAATCAAAATTTGTCACTTCAGGCAAATAAAATTTTATCAACATAACTCACTTTTTCCACCTAAAAGATTGGTTGTCAATAGCTCGCATGGTGCATAAAATCCCATCTAAATGATCATATTCATGTTGCACCAATTCGGAGAGGTCGTCTTCCACCCACCATTCTTGTTGTTGCCAATGCTCATCCAAATAGGTTAACCTCAAACGCTTGTGGCGGTTCACTTTTACCAGCAAATTCGGAAAGCTCATGCAATCATCCCAAAGCGAAAAAGTCTCCTCGCTCAAGTCCGACAAGA
Source organism: Saprospiraceae bacterium (assembly GCA_041392505.1). Lineage (GTDB taxonomy): Bacteria > Bacteroidota > Bacteroidia > Chitinophagales > Saprospiraceae > UBA6168. The sequence continues at coordinate 219,336 of JAWKLX010000009.1, forward strand.
CTGGATTGATGATAACTTTCGGATGGTCGGTGTTCAGGTAAAACAACCGTTTCATGATACCCAACTGTGGTGCAGCGATGCCCCTGCCGAATCCATATTTTGCCCGTACTTCTTCCATGACATTATGTAAATCAGTTACCCATCTCGTGACCATCGGCAGTTCACTTTCTTCAACAATCGAACAAACCTCGTAAAGACGAGGGTCACCAAGGAGTAAAAGGTCGTTTAGTGTTTTCATAATAATTAATGGACAATTGACAATGGACAATATTGGAAGCTGATATATAACTTGATTCAGACTGCCAACTGCAAACTGCCATCCCGAAGCGAGTTCGGGATTTCGCTGCGCTCAAACTGCCAACTGAGAACTCCCAAACTCTTCCTATCTTGCCGCCCGAACAAAAAAAGATGGCGAAAGATAAAATTTACCGTGCAAACTGGCGAATCCGCAAAGCTTATTGGACGACTACGGTGGTCATGTTCAGCTATTTGCGGCTGTTTTTGGCGAAGAAAATTTTTGGGAAAAAGTACTATGAAAAGCGCATTTTCAACCTGCATGTCAAAAATGCCGAGCGGGTCAAAAATGCCATCTTGGAGCTGAAAGGGCTGTTTATCAAAATTGGGCAATTGCTGTCCATACTGTCCAATTTCCTGCCCGAGGCTTTTCAAAAACCGCTCGAACAATTACAGGACAAAATCCCTCCCCGGCCATTTCACGAAGTGGAACAACGGATTCAAAGCGAATTGGGAAAAAGCCCCCATGAGTTGTTCAACCATTTTCAAGAAACACCGCTGGCTGCTGCATCCATCGGCCAAGTCCACCGGGCCGAGCTGCCCAATGGAACACCCGTCGTCGTTAAAGTGCAGCACTACAACATCGAAGCCATTGCCCATGTGGACTTGGAAATCATCCGCAACCTCAACAAAATGGTCGGCTGGTTTTTTGACATCAAAGGACTGGACTATGTCTATTCCCAAATCCGAAAAATGATCGAGGAAGAATTGGACTTTCAGCAAGAGGCCACTTCTATGCAGGCCATTGCTGTTAATTTACAAACTGAAGAAAGGCTCGTTGTTCCGGATGTCCACCTCCCCTACTCTACTGGCCGGGTCCTTACCACTACCTGGCACGAAGGCGTGAAAATTTCCAACGTGCAGCAACTGGACGAATGGCAATTGGACAAGGAGGAAATTGTTGCCCGGCTGTTGAAAGCCTATTGCAAAATGGTTTTCAGCGACGGCTATTACCATGCTGACCCCCATCCCGGAAATATTTTGGTAAAACCAGATGACACCCTCGTTCTATTGGATTTTGGTGCGGTAGCCCATTTGGGGCAAAAGCTTAAGGAGGGCATTCCCCAGCTCATCGAAGCGGCGATCAAGAATGATAACACCCGGGTTATCACTGTTATGCGTGAAATGGGCTTTTTTGCGGAAGGTCAGGAGGCCAACGAAATGGCCGAAAAGATGATCAACGCTTTCCGAAATTTTCTCCAAAATGAAGTCAAGCTGAATGGCCTTGATTTTAAAAATATAGAGGTTGACCTTTTCAACAACAGCCTGTTCGACCTCATTCAGGACATCGGCTTCAGCGGAATCTCAGGCCGTGCAAATGCCCAAGGATTTTGTGCTCCTCAACCGGACGCTCACCTTGCTACTTGGCATTTCCAACACCCTCGCCCCAGCACTGAACCCATTGCAGGTTGTCCGGCCCTATATCAAAGAATATGTGCTTGGAGAGGGTGATGATCTGGTGAGCATGGTGAGCGGCTTTTTCCGAAAGAGCATTTCTACCGCTTTTGGCTTGCCCGATGAACTGCACCGGGTTTTACAGCTTATTGAAAAGAACAAACTCGTCACCCGCACGCCCGACATAAAAGACAGTGCTCGCCTTTTTTACCAAGTTGGTCAACAGTTTTTGTTCACCATTTTGATTATCGCCTCCTGCACTTTTGGCTATTTGTTTTGGAAAAACGGCGAACACGACATGGCCAATTATGGCTTTGCAGCCACTGGCATCTTTTTGCTATTGTTGGTGAGGAGCATCCGAAAAGGAAATAAGATTCACCGGAGGATGTTCTGATATTTTATTCACCATTCACCGTTTACCGTTTACCATTAAACAACGGCACTTTCTATCAGGCAAATTTCCATTCGCTCCAATTCCAATTCCACCTCCGTCCCAATCGGCAACGTACACTGATCGCTGGTGTGACCAAAAGGAAACCGAAAACCGACCGGCACATTTTTAAAATCCAATCGGTCAATCAACGTTTCTTTCAACGTCAAAGATTCTGGTGCTTCCGCATCACAGTCGGTAAAATCACCCAAGGCGACAGCGCATGACTTTTCCAAATTACACGCTTGTCGGAGCTGGGTCAACATGCGGTCAATGCGGTAGGGTTTCTCACCAATGTCTTCGATAAAGGCAATTTTGCCCTGAAAATCAACGGCATAGGGTGTCCCAGCCATTGCAGCCAGCAAGGAAAGATTGCCGCCAACGAGTTTTCCTTTTACTTTTTTCGGATAAAGTGAAAACGGCTCAACATGGTTTTCAGAAGTAGGTGGCAGAGAAATGGTATGTTTTTCCTTCCCGTCAAAAAGCACCGCTTGCAGATGTTTTTTGGTATAATCCGTAAAGTCAGAAGCGGCCACAGGCCCGTGAAAAGTTACCAAACCAGTTTGTTGGGAAACGGCATTCAACAAAGCCGTCACATCGCTGTAACCAATCAATATTTTGGGGTTTTTCTTAATCATCCCGTAGTCAAGGTTGTGCAACAAACGGCTGCAACCATATCCGCCACGTGCGCACCAAATGGCTTTCACCTGTTTATCGGAAAATGCCCAATGAAGATCGTCTAACCGTTGTTGGTCGGAGCCAGCCAAAAAGCCCCGATGTGCCCGGATATTTTTGGACAACATTACTTTGCAGCCCATCCCTTCCACATTCTGCACAGCCTTTTGCAGTCCTTCATCATCAAGAAAACTACCGGGGGAAATAAATGCTACTGAGTCGCCCTCTTTTAACCGGTTTGGTTTGATCTTTTTGGGTTTGCGTTTTGTAGTTGCAGAAGTGGACAAAGCAGCGGCAGAAAGTAGTGCTGCATTTTTTATTATAAAATGACGTCTTTGCATTGATTTATTATTTGATTTCAAAAAAAAGTGAAGGTAAAAAGGATATACAATATGGTCGTTTTATATTTGAGCATATAATTAGAAATCCTTATCGACTGATTAAATATGAAAACAAAAATCACCAATTTATCCGACACCAGCATATCTGAACTTACCCGTTGTTTTAATGAGTCCTTCTCCGATTATTTTGTAAAATTTAATGCCACTGAAAATTATTTAGCAAAAAGATGGAAAATAGGCCGGGTTAATTTCGATTTATCTTTTGGGTATTTTGTCGATGATGTTTTGAAGGGTTTTATTATCCATGGAATAGATATGCGGGACGGGAAATTAACCGCTCACAATTGTGCTACTGGCATTGAACCAGCTTATCGGGGTAAGGGCATTTTAGGAGAAATATACCAAGTGGCCATTCCTGCTTTACAGGATCAAAATATTAATTTTTCCACCCTCGAAGTTATTTCAAAAAATAAAAAGGCCATCCGGGCATACGAAAAAGCAGGGTTTACATTGCGGCCAACCTTACTGCATTGTTATTCTGGCCAACCAACCATTAATATTTCCCAAAGCGAAAACATCACGATTCAAAAAACAAATACTCCAGACTTCTTTTTCTACAAATCATGCAGTGATTTTGAACCGACCTGGGAGATGACGGAGTCCGCATTGAATATTTTTCCTGACGAATTTGAATACCACGAAATATTTTTGGATAATATTAAAATAGGTTATTTGATTTTCTCCCCCAGCACATCTTTGGTACAACAATTTGCCATTCACAAAGAATATCGAAATATTGGTTTTGGAAAAATGATGTTTAAAAATTTGATTCAGGAACACCCATCAATACGAGTCAATAATGTACCAGAAACATCAGCAAATACAGTCGCCTTCCTGAATATTATTGGGATGAAAAACCATATTGATCAATATGAAATGGAGCGGCCTTTGTAGATTAAATGATTCGCAGCAATAATTAATACCTAAAAATTAAGTGCCTTTATTTCATTTCATAAATACCATTTCCAGAAAATTTCAAAAATTGCTCTTCCCCTATTTTTTCACCGTTTAATCGGTCCGCATCCCAATCCTGAAATATTTTCCATTTTCCATCCATCTTTTTTAAGACTACATGAAATTGTCCAAAATAAACGGCATTTCCATTTTCCCTTTTCGAAACTACTTTGTAATAACCCACCTCATACGCTATATTTTCCTCGTGTACCCTATATTCGAAAGTAAAAGATATGTTTCTTAATTCACCTGCTAATTTCCCTTTTTCAAACTGCTTTATATTTTGAGCAAAATAATCTGCACCTGATTTTAGCCCCCAAGGTGATCCACGCAACATATCTTTATCATGGAGTTCATTAAATGCCTCAGCATCCCAGTTGTTATAAGCAGCCATGAATGGATACCATATTTGTTGGTCAATTTCATTTATTGAAATAGAATCACTTTGAGAGAAAATTGGGTTTAATAAAAAAGGCAAGAAAAAAAGAAGTAGAATTAATTTATTCATAGTTATTAAAAATGTTTAAAAAAATGAACTCTGTGAAACTCTGTGCCTCCTCTGTGTCTCTCTGTGTAATAAATCAAGTTTTTCCACGGAGAAACACAGAGGAGGCACAGAGCAGGTGATCATTATCTTAGAATGACCTTATTCAATGCTTTAATAAAAACTCAATTTTTTAAATTCACTCGCTCCGCAATGATTTGACGGGATTCGCCAAAGCCGCTTTTACACTTTGGAAACCAACCGTCATAAATGCCACAAAAATGGCGATGACCCCAGCCAATAAGAAATACCAAATATTCAGGTCAATCCGGAAAGAAAAATTATCCAACCAACCGGAGATAGTCCACCAAGCCAACGGTGAGGCAATCAATAAAGCGATCACCACCAGTTGCAGGAATTCTTTGGAAACCAACCCAGTGAGCCCAAATACGGTTGCTCCGAGCACCTTTCTGATCCCGATTTCCTTTCGGCGCTGCTCGGTAGCAAAGGCGGCCAAACCAAACAACCCAAGACAACTGACCAAAATGGCCAGAAAAGCAAAGACCTTTGCCAATTCACCCATCCGTTTTTCGCCGCTATGCAGTTGTTCGTATTCTTGGTCGGTAAAATGGTATTCAAATGGATAGGCGGGGTTATGCTTGTGAAAAACAGTTTCCAGAGAAGCCAATGTGCCACTGAGATCATCAGTTGGTTTTAGGCGGAGATAGATGAAGTTTTTCCAAGGCCGAAGGGCCAAAATAACTGGGTCCTGTTTGTGCCTAAAAGTTCCTACATGAAAATCCTTCAGCACACCGACGATGTGCCCAGGTTCCTCCCAAAGGGTCAGCGGCTTTCCAATCGGATCATCCATGCCCATGAGTTTGGCAGCGGTTTCATTGATCACATAATTGGCAGAATCAGCGGGGAAGTCTTGGGAAAAATCCCGTCCATCTTTGAGCGTTGCGCCAATCGTTTCTACAAAGTCGTACCCAACGGGGATCGTTTGAAAAAGTATGCTCTGTTCGGGGTCTTTCCCTTCCCATGTTACACTGGAAGTATTATTACCCCAGGAGTGGATATGCCCATTGGTTGATGACACGCTGGACACATTCGGTAGTTGCAGCAACTCCGTTTTAACCGTCTCGTATTTTTCCCAAAGGGTTCCGTTGACCGGAACATAAACCAGGTTTTCCTTGTCGTATCCGAGGTTTTTGTGCTTGATGAACTGGATTTGTTTGTACACCACAAACGTGCTGACAATCAAGAAAATAGATATGACAAATTGAGCGGTAACTAATACTTTTCGCAGTCGCACTGCGCTGCCACCCGTTTTTACCAAACCCTTTAAAACCTTGACCGGCTGGAAGCCGGAAAGGTAAAGTGCGGGGTAGCTTCCAGCAATCAGACCTGTCAAAATAACGACCGAAGCCATCCCTACCCAGAATCCGGCACCAGCAGTACTTAGCGATAATTCCAGCTCGAACAACTGGTTAAAATAGGGCAAGGTCATAGAGGCCATTGCCCCGCCCACGATGCCTGCCAGAATGGCCATCACCAAAGACTCGCTCAGGAACTGTCCGGCCAACATGCCACGGGTAGCCCCGGTCACTTTCCGCACCCCAACTTCCAGCGCCCGAGTCGTGGATTTGGCGGTGGTGAGGTTCATGAAATTAATACAGGCAATGAGCAAAATGAAAATGGCAATGATACCAAACATGCGAACCGATTCGATGCGACCTCCGCCCGTGCTTTTCCCATCTTTAAAATCAGTCCGCAAGTACCAATCTTTCATGGGTTGTGCCAATAATTCGACGTTTTCCTGATCGCTGTTATCAGCTACTACCTTTTTAATTTTCGAAGAAATCTCCTCGCTTGTCACATTAGGGGTCGTACGGAAATAAGTCAAAATCC
>JAWKLX010000090.1:0-12322 GCA_041392505.1 Saprospiraceae bacterium
CATCTATGCGAAAACATTCCGCAGGTGCGTGGCACATCTTTTCAACAATTCGCTCCAATGATATTTTTCCCTGCTGGTAAAATTCGAGCATTACGTTGAGGGTGTGCTGCACCAAAGGGACTCCCGACGGCGCATCGAAATAGGAGTTTTGTTTTTCTTCCCAGGTGTGCGGTGCGTGGTCGGTAGCGATGATGTCCAGGCGGTTGTCAAGGAGCGCAGGGAAAAGGGCCGCTTGGTGGGAAGCACCTTTAACGGCAGGGTTGCATTTTATTAGCGTGCCTTTCGAGTGGTAATCCGCACTGTTGAAATACAAGTGATGAACGCAAACTTCCGCTGTGATCCTCTTTTCTTTGAGCGGAATATCATTTCGGAAAAGTGCTAATTCATCTTTTGTCGAAATATGTAAAATGTGCAGACGAGTGTTGTGTTTTTTGGCCAACTCTACGGCAAAGGAGGAAGATTTAAGGCATCCTTCAACGCTCCTGATTTCAGGGTGGCACTCGATTGGGACATCTTCGCCATATTTTTCCTTGTAAATAGCTTCATTGCGGCGCACAGTCGCCTCATCTTCACAATGAGTTGCGATGAGCATCGGGCAACGGGAAAATATGCCTTCAAGGGTAGCAGCATCATCTACGAGCATATTGCCGGTACTCGACCCCATGAATATTTTGATGCCGCACACATCACGTGGGTTGGTTTTTAACACCTCTTCAATGTTGTCATTGGAAGCCCCCATAAAAAAGGAATAATTGGCCAGTGATTTTTTGGCCGCTATTTCATACTTATCGGCCAACAACTCCTGGGTCAATGCTGGCGGTTTGGTGTTGGGCATTTCCATAAACGAGGTAACGCCGCCAGCTACGGCAGCCCGTGGCTCGGTATATAAGTCGGCTTTATGAGTAAGGCCCGGTTCCCTGAAATGCACTTGGTCATCAATGATTCCGGGGAGGATATACTTCCCTGTGCAGTCAATCTCCAGGTCAGATTTCAGATTGATGATATTCGCAATTAGTTCGATCCTTCCATTTTTGATAAATAGGTCACCCGCTTGGATAACTCCCCTGTTTACGATCCACCCGTTTTTCAATAATATACTTTTCATACTTAGTTTTTGCGGGTGAAGTTAGGAGAATGGAGAAACAAATTCAAAATCATATTTGCTTTAAATTCAATATTAATCACGATTTAGTTTTCATAAAATATGCAGAAAGGGCTAAGTTCTTGGCAATTAACAAAGCGCTGTCCCGAACAATTTCATTATTTTATTTCCCTTGGTATTTTCACACAAAATATAAATTAAGTTTACCAAAAAATTGTCACTTCTATTTTAAATCCATCCTTTTCTTTTTCTCTTTATCTTTTTATTTAATAATAAATACTTTGTCACAAGTAAGCCCATTTTAATGATAAACTGGTGATTAAACAGTCATTTTTAATTATCGCCCAAAGTGTGACTATTTAACAAGCTTTAATGGCGGTCTAAAAAAATAATTTCATAAAATTTTCACAACAAATAAAAAAATAACACCACATATAAAACATTGAACAGTAAATTAGAAACAAGTTAAAATAAATCCACAAAAGACTGAAAATCAATTATTTAATCATTTTATAAATACGTTCGCTCTTTTCATTTTTTTTCATGGTAAGACTTGACAAACGTTCGGAATGCCTGTAATTTTGCATCACGTTTTCGATATTACTTTCCTCCACGTCGAAAATTCCCTCGAAATTTTTCCTCCTTTTTATTAAAATTCCCTTACTGACATTTTCCCCTTTTTTGATTTTTTAATCAGGCGATTTTAATCATGCAATTTTTAATCAAATTGAAGAAACCAACTATTCAACAAACTAACGGAACAATAATTTTCTGTACATAAATAAAACACTAGGGACAAACAATTACAAACACGGAACACAAAACTCGAACAACACACTGAACACCTAAACACTAAGAAACCCTGTTATTTTTAAAATTTGAACAAACACTTTGACAAAAACTTGATCAATTCATTTGACAAAAACTATGAACACTACTCACAATTAGTTAGGCGCTTTGAAAAAAGTGCAATCTAATTGTGAAAAATTCTAACCCTTGTAATAAAGCCTAAAGTTGAACTAATAACACCACACCTATTTTTCATTACACTTTATGGGCTACATAATTCTACCCATAGACAAAAACTTTGAACAGTTTACTTTTAGCCCCAATCAACCAAATTTTTAAAGACACTTCCCCCCTGTGAGTCGGTTTTAGCAAAATGACCACGCCATTGTAACAACACTTTTACCAGCAAAAACTTAGAACATGAGACACATCCTACTCACGGGAATATGCAGCTTTATAGCTTTTCAAATATTAGCGGTCACGATCTATGTAAAAACTGACGGCCGCGGCACGGGCACTTCTTGGTCAGACGCTATGGGCAACCTGACGGAGGCTCTGCAAACTGCCCAATCCGGCGATCAGGTATGGGTAGCAAAGGGGACTTATTACCCAACCGACGACTTTAATCGAAGCATATCTTTCAATATACCGGCTGGCGTCAAAGTTTTTGGCGGATTCTCCATCGGTGAAACCTCACCTCAGCAGCGGAATATTCAATCTAATAAATCTGTATTGAGCGGAAATATCGGCTCCAAATCTGATCCAACTGACAATTCTTTTACCGTTGTCGTAATGGACAATGCTACCGAGGGCAATCAATTGGATGGCTTTATCATCACCGATGGATATGCCAACGGTGCAGGGCCTTCAGGTGACCGGGAAAGATGCGGGGGTGCACTTTACATTAAAACCAAAATAGGCCATAATAACGGAAGCCCGACGATTCAACATTGTAATTTCCAAAAAAATTATGCCCGTGATGGCGGGGCTATTTACCTCAATGGCCGTAAAGGCGCCTGCAGGCCGTTTTTTACCAACTGCCAATTCACTGACAACACCGCCTACCTTGATGGGGGGGCAGTCTTTAGCGATGGCAGGCACGAGGGCCAAGCAAACCCGTCATTCAACAACTGTACTTTTAGCGGTAACAAAGGCAACTACGGAGGTGCTTTGTGCAACTACGGAGGAGGAGGTGAGAGCAGCCCAACTATCAACAACTGCGTGTTTCGCAACAACGAAGCATTCTTGCGGGGGGGGGCTATCTTCAACATGGACATCGATGGGGAGACCAAGCCAGTCGTCAATGATTGCCAATTTGTTGACAACAAAGCTGTCGCTGGAAAAGGGATGTATACTTTCAGCAAGTACAACGAGAAAGAGGAGGGGACAGTTAACACCAAAATGAACTAAGGAACAAACACATATAGACAAATGCAATAGCAAATTGCAATCCCATAAACAACATACAATGAGTTAACAAATTAGAGAGAGCGTGTGTCTATTATAATAAAGTTGGCGGTTTTTTATTGCCGCCAGCTTTCTTTCTCAAGCTCCTAAAAGGCGGCAAAAGTGCAGCCTTTAAATCCCGACAAAAACCTAAAGATTTAACATAGCCATGGGAAATAGTTTGGAACTGGACTGGGGATGTTGTGTGGCTTGCCACCAATATCCCCAAGTACCAGCTTTATCGGACCACCAATGGCAACGGCATTTATTTTCACTAATTGACAACAGAGCGATTTATTCCGAGCACAATTTTTCTCCTTTTCATAAAAATACAGGTGCGGTAACTCCTTGCACTATGAAACACTCAAAGAGTTGCCACCAACAAGCACTAAAATGAACGACCGCTCTACCCCTTTTTTTTCAAACTGGTTAAGCCCCGATCGGGGCAAAACCCTCCCAGGTCAGCGTAATTTTTTTGGGCTGGCCTCTTAGGTTGATTTAGAATAAACGGTTTTTTCATACTGAATTACAGAGCACGCATCGCGACATAATATCGTAGGAAGATACGTGATGTTTGATTCTCGCAGGTCTCTATCCCGATGTAAAATTGGGAAGAGACCTTTTTTATTGCGAGCCGCTAACCCACCTTTTCACCCTTACCTTGTCTTTCTTCAAAAATAAAAATGTGGCCTTGATTGTTATTCTCGGGACAGGCCGGTCAACAACTTTTGCACAATACTTGCGTTTTCCATTCAGATATTTATAAAGTGGCTTTATTCATGCCCTTTATCTATTTTTCCGGCTGCCCAAGGCCGATCAGATCAATCATCAACATAGACACCATGCGTTATTTTGTTCCATTTTTGCTACTGCTTTTCCTCCCTGTTTTTGGTTCGGCACAAGATGCCAAATTGGCCCAGCAATATTATCAGGATGGGGAATTTGAGAAGGCAGCGATCATCTACAAGAAATTGTACGATGCACAAAACCACAACGACTATTATTTCGATAAATACATCGAATGTTTGATCGCAACGGAGGCTTACAGTTCGGCAGAAACTGCCCTTGAACAGGAACTGAAACAAAACCCAAAAAATATCCGCATGTATGTCCTTTATGGCAACCTCTACGAGCGGCAGTTTAAAGAACCAGAAGCAGAAGCCCAATACCAAAAGGCTATTAAAAAACTGCCTGCCGACCAATACGAAATAACCCGTCTGGCCAGCACTTTCAGCAAACTAACCAAATATGACCTGGCCATTCAGACGTATGAAAAAGGGAGCGAACTGATCAAGGACAAGCAGGTTTTTGCATTTAACCTCGCTGAGCTCTATCGCCGTAAAGGTGACATCCCCAAAATGGTCGAGAACTATATTTCCACCCTTGCCGCCTACCCTGAACGCCTCAATACAGTAGAGCGCCAAATGCAGCGCTATCTGTCCTCTGATGAAGATTATCTGGAATTGCAAAGCCAGCTGTATGCCCGCTTGCAGGACGAGCCGGATGCAGTCCAGTTTATTGAGTTATTGCAATGGAATTTCATCCAAAAAAAGGACTATAAAAATGCGCTGCGCCAAGCCAAAGCATTGGACAAAAGGTTGGGTGAAAATGGGGCAAGGGTATTTCAACTGGCCACAACAGCTTATAACGACAAAGATTACGATGCCGCCATCAAAGCGTTTGATTATATCGTAGAGGAGCAAGGTAAAAGCTCATCTTTCTACCTCGATGCGAAACGGGAATCCTTACGGGCCCGCAGGAATAAGTTGGTAGAAGGGTTTTCCTACACTGAACCTGATTTGAGGGAAATCGAAAAGGCTTATGAAATATTTCTCGACGAATTTGGCCGCAATAAAACAACTGCTACCATTATCGCTGAGCTGGCCGATTTAGAAGCATTTTACCTAAACGACCTCGACAAAGCTATTGCATTGTTGGATGAGATGATTAATTATCCTGGCATCAATATCCAGACTCAATGCAGCGGCAAAATCAGCCTCGGCGATTTTTACCTAATGCAAGGTGAAATTTGGGAATCCACCCTACTCTATTCCCAAGTTGATAAAACTTACCCAAACGACCACTTGGGCCACGTAGCACGTTTTAAAAATGCCAAGCTTTCTTATTATAATGGTGATTTCCAATGGGCACAGGCACAATTCGATGTGTTGAAGGCTTCCACATCCAAGCTCATCGCCAACGATGCGCTCGACCTGTCCGTTTTCATCATGGACAACCTTGGCCTCGACACGACCGACCAAGCTTTGCGGCTGTATGCTCAATCAGACCTGCTTACTTTTCAAAACCGCTTTGACGAAGCTTTTTTGAAACTCGATTCCTTGGTCCAACTATTTCCAGAACATTCTTTGGAGGACGATGTGCTCTATTCCCGTGCTGCGATCTACATGAAATTGAGGGACTATGAAAAAGCGGCCAGCCTTTATGGGGAAATTGTTGAAAAATATCCTGATGAAATCAGGGCTGACAACTCCCTTTTCGCTTTGGCAGAATTGAATGAGCGCCAATTGAACAATGCAGAAAAGGCTATGGAGTATTATGAAAAAATCTTCATCGACTATTCCAACAGTACTTTTTCTGTTGAAGCAAGGAAACGATTCAGAAAGCTGAGGGGCGATAATATCCAATAAAAAAAGCCGAAACGACAAGGTCGTTCCGGCTCTCGGTTTTCATTAGTAGATGCCTGTTAATGTATATCCCTGACTCTCTGGCCATCAATGTATTCCACTAAGAAGGCGTCGTGGAAGTCACGCTGCTTTCTAACTTTGGCCAAGTCATTCTGTGCTTCTTCTTCTGATGCATAATTTGCAATCAGCACCCGGTGGAGTTTCTTTTCTGGAATAAACTCTGTATCCAGTTTACCAAACTGTTTTACGGTTCTGTAACGGCTTTGGTTCGGATTGAAAGTAGATAAAGCGATGATCTGAATTTTATAATAGGACTTACCTGCTTTTGGATAAGCGATGGAATCCTCAATACCACTGCCCGTAGCGGTCTTACCATTCTCACTTACTTCTGGGCTATAAACTTCAGCAGGCATTTTTCCAGTTGCAGTTGGGTCGTTTTTAGCAACAGTATTGGTAGAAACGATTGGCTCATCAACAATGGCAGGTTCGCTCGACTTTACCGTTGCCGGTTCTTTCTTCCCAGCATTTTTATAATCATCTTTCGGATTAGCAAGTACTAATTCGGTAGTTGTTTTATTGGCAGGTACGGTGCTGGTTTTTGGTTTCGTTTCCGTTTTTGTCTTAGTTGCTGGAGTTGGAACAGAAGTCGGTGCCTTGTCTACATTTGCAACTTCGTCTTGCTGATCTTCATAATTAGGTTCCATGAAAATAGGTGCACCAAAATCATCGTACTCCGCATATTCCCTTGTGTCAAACTCATAAGTTTTAGGGAAAAAACCATCTTTCAACACTTCCAATTTATAGCGCTTGGCTGGTTCCACCTCAAACTCATAAAGGCCAGTAGCCGAAAAAATTTTATCCAAAAAGCTGCTTTGCCCAGAGTCATCTACAACATAAAGTGCCACTTCCACGTCGTTCAAAATTTCCTTGTTCTTCTTGCTGTAAACTTCCCCTTTGGCTACCCAACGTTGTTCTTTAACCTGATATTCGAAGGCAAAGATATCCTCATCGGTAGTAGTCATCTTTTCCATTTCAAACAAGCGGTTGGAAACGAAGAAGCCCCCTTTTCCAGAAGTCGTTTTCACAAAAAAGAAGTCGTCGGCAGCTGAGTTGATCGGCATGCCTAGGTTGTCAGGTTTATTCCAGCGGGCCTTCGACCCTTTCGACATGAATATGTCATAACCACCGATACTGACTTGGCCATTGGAAGCAAAATAAAGAGCATCGTCCACTTGGTTGTAGTATGGTGTGATCTCATCCCCAATGGTGTTGATCTTTGATCCAGCGTTGATGGGTAAGGTAAAATCATTGGCATTGCTGTTGATCTCACGGGTTGTGTACCAAATATCCATGCCGCCCATGCCGCCTTTGCGGTTGGAGGAGAAATAAAGAACTTCTGTGTTGTTGTCGTGGATCACGTAAGGATGCGTAGTGGTGGCATTTACCTCGTTAAGGTAATCAGGGAGCCGCTCTGGCTGTGTCCATGATTTACCCAATCGACGGGTTACATACAATGCGCACTGAGACGACAAACCACCCCAGCTTTCCACCTCATTACAGATCGTAAAATAAAAACGGGAAGCATCCGGTGTCAATGAGCCATTACAAAAATGGTCGTTTTCTATTTTGGGGAAATTTTCGATTGGTGCCGCTTTGCTCCAAATATTCCCCGATTTGATTGAGCGGTAAATCTCTGCCCGTTTGCCCATCGTTGAAGAGAAATAAAGAGCTTCGTCGCCAAAAGGCATCGGTGCAAACTCGATCTCCGGCGTATTGATGTTGCTACTCAGGTATTCGATCGAAATATTCTCATCTGCACCTTTGACAGCATATTGGGCAGCCAATTCGCAACCCCTCAATTCATTCTGGACGATTTCAGAAATTGTTGCTTTATCTACTCCCTGATATTGGGCCAGAAAATTGACAAGCTCACTACTCGCTGCTTCATAGTTGCCACTTTGCTTGAGGCTGCGTGCATACTGCAACCCAATCATTGGATATTCAGCCGCATCGTTTTTGACGTGCTGCCAACTATCAGCGGCGTTGCGGTAATCACGCACAAGGTAAAAGCTTTCACCTGCCTTATAGATGTATTCTTTTTTCTTGGTTTTCTTTTTCCAAGCAGCCCGAAAATGCTCAGCAGCATCAACAAATTGGCCTTGGGAATAGAGTTGTTCCGCCAGTTTAGCATGTTGGCGCCAACTCATTTTGCTTTGGGCTTGAATGTTCAATGCAAACAGGAGTGTTAGTAACACAGATAAGATTATGGGATTTTTCATAAAGCCTTATTAAATGAATGATGCGTGACGGGTGTCAGATTATTAGAGGCACAAGTCACGGATTACAAATTACTGACAAGATTTTCAATGATGATTGGGTAGTATAAATGCTCCAGTTGGAGCACTTTATTGGCTATAGTCTGTGGCGTATCGTCATCGGAGAGTTTGCATTCTTTCTGAAAAACGATATCGCCATCGTCGTATTGCTCATTGACATGATGGATGGTTATTCCACTGGTTCTATCCCCTGCGATTTTCACTGCCCGGTGGACATTTATTCCATACATTCCTTTGCCGCCATACTTGGGGAGGAGGGCCGGGTGAATGTTGACCATCCTGTTCTCGTAGGCTTTTACGAGATACTTTGGCACTAACCACAAAAAGCCCGCCAACACCACATAATCAACGGAATATTCATTAAATATTTTTAAAATATCTTCGCTTCCGAAAAAATAATCCCGCGAAATGACATGAGTGGAGACCCCTTCTTTCTCAGCCATATCTAGCACCTTGGCAGATGGGTTATTTGAAACTATGAGGCTTACGGTGATTCCCTCGTGATGTTTGAAATAATCAATGATTTTTTTTGCATTCGACCCAGTTCCGGAAGCAAAAATGGCAATATTCTTAGGCATTAAAAGTGGTATTTTCCTTTAGTTTGAAAAGATGCAAATATCCTAAATGGCCTATCGAGTTCTTATTTTTTTTGGAAAAATAAAGGAATTCAGTTCATGCAAATTCCCGCTGTTAAAGTTGCTCCAAATATAGACTTTCATTTACCTATATTTTCACATGCACTAAAATCACAGTATCTTTGGCGTTCTTTTTTTGAAACGACAACTATTCCTAAATTGGATTGATTATCAATAATTTATAAAGAGTAATAGTATTCATTTTTTTAAATATTGACCACCATCGACCAAAGAAACTTCTGTTACTCCGAGGTATTGATAAAAGCCCACTGAAGATTCACTATTATGAAATTTTCCCTAAGCCATTCAAGCATCAACCTTCCTGATTTCTTAATCGTTCCGGTTGAAAAGAGCAAAAGTTCCAACGCCTGCTTATCTGCTATCAGTTCTCTTTCTAATATCCCTAAAGATCAAATTGCCACCGATTTCCAATTCGATCTGAAAGAAGTACAAACACTTTATTACGTTGAAAAAAATATTAATAAACGTATTGTATTGCTTGGGTTGGGAAAAAATGCAGGTTATAAAGAAGTCTGCGACGCATTTCGATCATTCATCCATAAACGGAAATCCAGCATTCCTGAAAACATCGGCATCAGTTTTTTCCATGAAAACGCACCTAAAACCCCATCCACTTGGGTTGAAGCGGCTATCAACGGTATGATGCTAGGGAAGTATGATATTGGACTTTACAAAACGGAACCGTCTGACCAACAAACCAAAGATAAGGCAACTTCCGTCACGGTAGTTGTAACCGAAGAAAATGCTGTAGCTACTCAAGCTGCTATTTTCAAAGGCAACGAAATTGCTTTAACCCAACGCCAGTTATTTGACCTTGTAAATGCGCCTTCCAATAAAAAAACGCCTCAAACTTTAGCCGATTGGGCAATCCGTTCCGGAAAAGAACACGGATATAAAGTAGATGTATTTGATAAAGCAGAAATAGAAGCCTTGGGTATGCATGCCTTGTTAGCTGTCAATAGGGGAAGTGAAAACCCACCGACTTTCATTGTAATGGAATACAAACCTGCCAACGCCCCCATTAAAAAAGTTGGACTTGTTGGCAAAGGTGTCACCTTCGACACTGGGGGGCTTTCGATCAAGCCCTCGACCAATATGCATTACATGAAATCTGACATGGGAGGAGCAGCAGCAGTTATGGGGACGATGGAGATGGCTGCTAAATTAAAGTTACCGATTCATTTGTTTGGTGTAGTTCCTGCGACCGACAATTCAGTTGATGCCAAATCCATCAAGCCAGGCGATGTGATCGGATCTTATGATGGCAAAACGATCGAAGTGATTGATACAGATGCGGAGGGGCGGCTCATACTTGCGGACGGTTTGGCTTATGCGGTCAAAAATTTTCAGCCAGATGTATTGATCGACTTGGCGACCCTTACCGGTTCATGTATTCGTACATTAGGTACTTATGCTGGTGGCCTTTTTTCCAACGATGATAACTTAATTGGTCAACTCATGAAAGCTAGTCAGTTGACTGGGGAGCGGTTATGGCCTTTGCCGTTATGGGACGACTACAAAAAAGAAATAAAATCGGATGTTGCTGATGTAAAAAATTTCAGCGGTAATCCCTCTGCTGGCGCTATCACGGCAGCCAAATTTTTAGAAATATTCATCCAAGGCCACCCTTCATGGGCACACATGGATATTGCAGGTGTTGCAGTTAGCGATTCAGAATATTCGACCCAAAAAAGCGCTACTGCTTTCGGGGTTAGGCTGCTCATTTGTTATTTGGAAAGTTTATTAAAACCTTCATGACCATTATTTTAAGAAAACTCCAAATACATTTATTGCTACTTCTTCAAAATTGCAGGTTTTAACATCTAAGTTATTATCCTCCCTTTTTCTAACTTCCTCCCCGATTATGCCAAATACTTATGATGAAGAAACTTATCACCGCCAACGACTTATCCTTCGAACTATATATTTCCAAAGAAAAAATTGCGGAAAGGATTGAAGTTTTGGGAGAACAGATTAACTCAAAATATAAAGGCAAAAAGCCAGTATTTATTGGGGTATTAAATGGTTCGTTTATTTTCATAGCAGATCTTGTAAGGCGATGCAATATTGATTGCGAAATCGCATTTGTAAGGCTTTCATCCTACGCTGGCACACAATCAACAGGTAAGATCCAAACAGTTTACGGTCTGGAAATGGATATTGAAAATCGACATTTAATAGTTGTTGAAGACATTGTCGATACAGGGGCTACTATCAACTATTTTCTTTCTTATTTAGAAAAACAAAACCCCGCATCCGTTGAATTGGCAGTCTTTCTTTTAAAACCAGAAGCGCTAAAGTTTCCAATCAAAATCGATTATTTGGGTTTTGAAATCCCCGATAAATTTGTTGTTGGTTATGGGTTAGATTATAATGGCCTATGTAGAAACCTTCCAGATATCTATCAACTTTCAGAATAAACAATAATGGACATCAATCAGATTGAATTAATTTGCAAAGAGGTATGCGAAATAGTGAAGGAAGTAGGGCTATTTATTAAAAATGAAAGAGGAAAAGTAAGCTCGGAACAAATCGAAGAAAAAGATTTAAATAGTCTTGTCAGTTACGTGGACAAATCAGCTGAAATGCAACTTGTTGAAAAACTAGGGCAACTTATTCCAAGCTCAACATTTCTCACGGAAGAAGAAGTTGTTGAGCAAAAGCCAGGGCAATATCGGTGGATCATTGATCCTTTAGATGGAACAACCAATTTTCTGCACCAAGTCCCTTGCTTCGCAATAAGTGTAGCCTTAGAAATTGAAGGATCTATTAGTTTAGGTATTGTGTACGAAATTAATCAGGACGAATGTTTCTATGCTTGGAAAAATGGGGGCTCCTTTCTGAACGGTCGACCTATTTTCGTTTCAAATACAACTCAACTTTCGAAGTCATTAATTGCAACTGGATTTCCTTACCAAGACTATAGCTTAGTGATTCCTTATTTTAAGGTGTTCAATCATTTCATGAAAAATACCCGTGGAATTAGAAGAATTGGAGCAGCAGCCGTTGATCTTGCGTATGTGGCTTGTGGTCGATTTGATGCATTTTTTGAATATGGACTTAATGCGTGGGATGTGGCAGCAGGAGCTATAATCGTTAAAGAAGCGAAAGGTGTCGTCTATGATTTTGATGGAAAAAACAACTTCCTTTTTGGTAAGGAAATGATTGCCTCAAATGCTAACATTTCTGTAGAAGTATTAGATATAATCAAGGAAGCATTCAAATAATTGGGAGAGGAAAAGAAAGGGAGGAATTCAAAAAAAGAAGCCTTATATTTTGTTCAATATAAGGCTTCTTTAGAATTAAAAAGGGTTGGCGGCGACCTACTCTCCCGGCGAGTGCCAGTAC
>JAWKLX010000091.1:0-10641 GCA_041392505.1 Saprospiraceae bacterium
ATCGTCCTGTCATCAAAACACCACCCGATCATAAATCCTCCCCATCGGCACCCGCTCGTCGATCGTCCTGAACCAAAGCTCCTTGTCCAGTCCCTCCACCTCATAGGAATGCCAAACATCAGGTGCTTCCCGGAGCATGGTAGAAGCCTCGGCGGTGTCTTGTCGGAGGAGGACATATTCCTTAAAAGAAGGCAAGCTTTTATACTCGATGAATTTTAATCCACTATCATAATTCTTGGTGCTTTTCGAAAGAACTTCCACAATCAAAATTGGATTGATAATAGCTTCGGCCTGCCTCTCAACTTGCAGGGGTTGACCTGCTACAACAACGGCATCTGGATAGAGGTAAAAATTAAATTTAGGGAGATAGACTTTTTGGTCACTACCAAAAATCTCGAATGCGGGTTTAGATGAAAGGGCTTTGCCCAGTTCACCCAAAACATTTCTTGCAATGCGGTTGTGCGTTATGGTTCGTCCTCTCAATTGAGATGGAGGTGGAGTTATTGTTCCATCATAATATTCGAGTTTTTCAATACTTCGACTTTCAATATCCAGATATTCTGCAACGCTGTATTTTTTGGCTTCAATCACGACGATAGTTGTTTTGATCAAATATAAGGACAAATCATTTTAAAAATTGCCTCCTTTTCTCTTTTGCAATTGGTCATTACATCTCCCCCCAACTCCCTACCTTTGCCCCTTCCAAAATCAAAAGCAAACTGCACTCAAACATGATCCTATTTTTCGGCAACCCAACCCTGAAAATCTACGCAGTCCAGACCAGTGGAAACCTCTCCGCTGCGGACATCCAAAAACTCACCTGGCTCTTCGGCAACCAACCGCTCCTCGAAGCAGAAACCGTCTCCGGCCCTTTCATCGGGCCACGGGCGGCGATGGTCACCCCGTGGAGCACCAATGCGGTGGAGATTACCCAGAACATGGCCATCACCGGGATCATCCGCATCGAGGAATTCATGGCGGCTGGCGACGAAGGTTTCGACCCCATGCTTTTCCAAAAATTTTCGCAGCTCGACCAGACCATTTTTACGATCAACATCGAACCCGCTCCGATTTTGGAAATTGCGGACATCGCCGCCTTCAATGAGCAGGAAGGGCTCGCCCTGAGCAATGAGGAAATCGATTACCTGAACGACGTTTCCCAAAAAATCGGCCGACCGCTGACCGACTCAGAAGTCTTTGGTTTTTCGCAAGTCAACAGCGAGCATTGCCGCCACAAGATTTTCAACGGCATCTTCGTCATTGACGGAGTGGAAAAAGAAACATCCCTTTTCAAACTCATCAAAAAAACCTCGCAGACCAACCCCAACGATATCGTCTCTGCCTACAAGGACAACGTAGCTTTTTTGAGCGGCCCAACGCTTACGCAGTTCTCCCCCAAACGCCCCGATGTGCCTGATTTTTATGAAAAAAAATCCTTCGAATCAGTGCTGTCGCTGAAGGCCGAAACGCATAATTTCCCCACTACTGTCGAGCCGTTCAATGGGGCGGCCACGGGTTCGGGCGGGGAGATTCGGGACAGGCTGGCTGGGGGCCAAGGCTCCATCCCATTGGCAGGGACGGCGGTTTACATGACAGCTTATCCACGATACAGCCCCCCAACCCCCCAAAGGGGGGCTATTGATGCCGAAGGTAATGTTACCGCTGTGGGTAATGGCGGGTCGGCGATTCCCCCTTTGGGGGTTAGGGGGCTGTTGGGCATGGCCGAGCGCCAATGGCTCTATCAGACTCCGCTCGACATCCTCATCAAAGCCTCTAACGGCGCTTCCGATTTTGGAAATAAATTTGGGCAACCGCTGATTGCTGGCTCGCTGCTCACGTTTGAGCATGAGGAGGCAGGCCGAAAATTGGGCTTCGACAAAGTCATCATGCAAGCTGGGGGCATCGGCTACGGGAAGGCCGACCAAGCGCTGAAAGGCCACCCCAAGGCAGGCGACAAAATCGTCGTGATGGGCGGCGACAACTACCGCATTGGCATGGGCGGGGCGGCTGTTTCATCAGCAGATACAGGCGAATTTGACTCGGGCATCGAACTGAACGCCGTGCAGCGCTCCAACCCCGAAATGCAAAAACGGGTAGCCAATGCCGTGCGGGGCGTGGTGGAAAGCGAGGAGAATTTCATTGTTTCCATCCACGACCACGGGGCAGGTGGACATCTCAACTGTCTCTCCGAACTGGTCGAGGAAACGGGCGGTAAAATCGACCTCGACAAGCTGCCCATAGGCGACCCCACGCTGTCGGCCAAGGAGGTTATCGGCAATGAATCGCAGGAACGGATGGGCCTTGTTATTTCACCAAAAAATATGACCACGCTGCGCAAAATTGCCGAACGGGAACGAGCCCCGATGTACGAAGTCGGCGACGTGACGGGCGACATGCGCTTCACCTTCCAATCATCCTCAAAAGGCGACAAGCCGATGGATTTTGCGCTGGAGGACATGTTTGGCAGTTCGCCCAAAACCGTTTTGACGGATAAAAATTTGCCTAGAAAATATGCGGACGTGGATTATTCCGCTTCGCAAATACAGGAGTACATCAAAGACGTTCTCCGCCTCGAAGCCGTCGCCTGCAAGGACTGGCTGACGAACAAGGTGGACCGCTGTGTCGGCGGCCTCGTGGCCAAGCAGCAGTGTGCCGGCCCACTCCAACTCCCCCTCAACAACTGCGGCGTGATGGCGCTCGACTACGATGGCAAAAGCGGGCTCGCCACCTCCATCGGTCACTCACCCATCAGCGGCCTGATTGACCCCGTGGCGGGCAGCCGCAACTCCATCGCCGAGGCGCTGACCAACCTCGTTTGGGCGCCTTTGGAAAAAGGCCTGCGCTCCGTTTCGCTCTCCGCCAATTGGATGTGGCCCTGCAAAAACGAGGGCGAGGACGCCCGTCTGTACGAAGCAGTCGAAGCCGTTTCGGAATTCGCCATTGCACTCGGCATCAATGTGCCGACCGGAAAGGATTCCCTTTCGATGAAACAAAAATACCCCGACGGCGAAGTGATTTCACCCGGCACGGTGGTCATTTCTGCGGCGGGCCACTGCGACGACCGCACCCGCATCGTCGAACCCGTTTTGCAAAAAAATGGCGGGGCGATTTATTATATCAACATGTCCAGCCCCCCAACCCTCCAAAGGGGGGCTTTTGAGCCGTCGTTTAGAGGTTCAAATGATGGTAGTGGCGAACAGGCGGAAGGCGGGACGGCGGTTCCCCCTTTGGGGGTTAGGGGGCTGGGGCTGGCACTCGGCGGTTCCTCTTTTGCTCAAACTCAGAATAGGATTGGGGAAAAAGCACCGACCGTTCAGGATGCCGCTTATTTTGCGAAAGCATTTGACACCATTCAAAAGCTGATAAAAGAAGGCCACATCCTCGCTGGCCACGACGTCTCCGCAGGTGGACTTTTGACCTGCCTTTTGGAAATGTGCTTCGCCGATGTGGACTTGGGGGCGGAGATAGATTTGTCTGAAATTGGGGAAAATGATTCAGTGAAATTGCTGTTTTCGGAAAATGCAGGTGTAGTCATTCAGACCAAAAATGAGAACGTAGAAACGCTGTTAGGTGACGCTGGCATCCGCTTCCATAAAATCGGAAAAGTCATTTTCGAGCCTCGCCTCCTCATTTCGAATGGCGATGAAAAACACCAATTCGATGTGGCCGAACTGCGGGACGTCTGGTACGAAACCTCCTACCTCCTCGACCGCCACCAGACAGCTGGCAACCTCGCCAAGGCTCGTTTCGACAATTATAAAAAACAGCCACTGCATTATGTTTTCCCAAAAAATTTCACCGGAAAAAGACCTGAGCGGGACGAGACAAAACCCCGAATCAAAGCTGCCATCATCCGGGAGAAGGGCAGCAACTCCGAGCGGGAAATGGCCCACGCCATGTACCTCGCTGGCTTCGACGTGAAAGACGTCCACATGACCGACCTCATCAGCGGTCGGGAGACGTTGGAAGATGTGCGGTTCATCGGTGCCGTGGGCGGTTTCTCCAACTCCGATGTGCTCGGCTCGGCCAAGGGCTGGGCGGGCGCATTTCTCTACAATGAAAAAGCAAAAGCGGCGCTCGATAATTTTTTCAAAAGGGACGATGTGCTCTCCGTTGGCATCTGCAATGGTTGTCAATTGTTTGTGGAACTGAACCTGATTAATCCCGAACACGCCACGCCACCGAAAATGCTCCACAACGACTCGCACAAGCATGAGAGCATTTTTACTTCTGTGGTGATTCCTGAAAACAATTCTGTTATGCTTTCCTCATTGGCAGGTTGCCGTCTCGGCATTTGGGTGAGCCACGGCGAAGGCAAATTCCACCTCCCCTTACCGGAAGACCAGTACAACATTGTCGCCAAATACGGCTATGCCGAGTACCCCGCCAACCCGAACGGCAGCGATTATAATGCCGCCATGATCTGTAGTGCTGATGGCCGCCACTTGGCGACGATGCCGCATTTTGAGCGGTCGATGTTTAAGTGGAATTGGGCTAATTACCCAACGAATAGGCAGGATGATATTTCGCCTTGGGTGGAGGCGTTTTTGAATGCGAGGCGGTGGTTGGAGAAAAACACGTAAATTGCTTTTTTAAAAATAAATCAGTGAGCGAGCAGTCAAATAAAAAACTGGTTATTATCGGCGGTGCAAATGGCTCTGGCAAAACAACCTTTGCCATTCCATATGTTCAGGAATTGGGTTTTGATTTTTTAAATGCTGACGAAATAGCCAAAGGCTTAGAAGAAAAAGGTGAGCAAAATGCCTTGATAAAGGCGGGGCGCATATTCTTCAAAAAACTGAACGAAAATATTTCCTTTGGGAAAAGCTTTGTAGTCGAGACAACTCTTTCTGGGACTTACATCAACAAAGTTGCTGAAAAAGCAAAAGCGGCAGGCTATTCCATAAAAGTGATTTATATTTTTCTGGACAGCCCAGAGCTTTGTGTAGAGCGGGTAAAATTGCGGGTATTGAAAGGTGGACATGATGTGCCGGAGGAAGATATTATCCGCCGTTTTTACCGGAGCAAAAATAATTTCTGGAATAATTTTACATCCCTCGCCGATAACTGGATTTTAATTTATAACGGAGATGAAGGATTTCAACAAGTGGCCGTTGGTGACATGGAAGAATATAGAATTGAAAATACTTTTCTATTCCAATTATTTTTAAAAAATGTATTATGAAAGAAGTCAATAAATTAAAGAACGAGCAATTATATATTGAAATGGCCGACATAATTCGCATCGGTAACCAAGCCATTACTATTGCCAAAGAAGAAAATAAAAAACTGGGCATCCTTGATATGTTTTGGAAAAATGGGAAGGTGTATTATGTGTTGACTAGTGGGGAGGTTACGGATGTGGCGCCGGCTGTTTTGCGGGGGTGATATTTTTCTTTAATAATGGGGAAGTATTTTGAGGAGAAGGCATTGTTTTACTTCGGTTAAAAGTAAGCATTATACACCTGATACAATAATGCTAAAATGAAATACTTTGGCAATTTGGCAAGACATTCTATATGGCGATATGAAATTCAAAATTATAAAAACAAATTTACAGCAGATTAGCAAGAACACCTCCAAGAAATGAGATTAAAATCCCTACAATAATAGTGTTTAAAATATACCCAATAATTTTATTATTTTTTTGAAATAATTCAACTTGATCACCCCATAAAAAGTAATACTCTATATAATATTTCCTCACGGCAGAATGTATTGAGTACATTAATAAATATGGAAGAATAAGTGCACCAATAATGCTTAACCATGTTGGGATTTTAGACCAAACTGTATTATTGAATTTTGTCACTTCCTGTTCATGCCAAGCCCTTCTTTCTTCTCTCCATTTCGTAGAAGTTAGAATAGAGTCATTTTTAATTTTTTCTTCAAGAATCTTCATTTGAATAACGGCCTCAATTGGGTTTTTAAAATCATTTGAGTCTGCTAATTTCTCTAATTCATTCAATAAATTAGATTTTTCAGTTACAGGATTCTCAATTGAGTAATCATCTAATGAAGGTTCTCGTGGGATAAACCACAAACAAAGTCCAATTATTAAGAAAAGGGTGTAACCGTTTAACTTGGAATCTGGATTTCTTATGTTGTTTATAAGCGTATTTTTTCTTTTTACTTTGTTTATGCGTTCGTGCAATAAAGAGGAAGTTGTGAATACCCAATCTCTGCTATTTCCAATGACATTATATGTGATTGAATGTGAATGTGAGTCTAACGGACTTTCATCTAAGTTGTTGAAATTGAGTTTAATTACATCACTTTCTATATTCGGTTCTTTTTCTAAGAACTTTAAACTTATGGATAAGTTTGTTATCATTCCAGAGCCATAATTCTCCTCTCTAAGTATTTCATCTAATGTTATATTCTCTGCAATTGTTCCATTTTTATAAATTATTCTATAATCTTCAACAATGGTAGATGAGGGATCAATTTTCAATAATTGTTCTTTAATTATTGAGACAAGTCTTCTGATTTCTGTTTCGTCAATTGCGAATCCAAAATCATATTTATTACCTGCAATAGCTTTCATTTTATAACTTTTATCTAAGAAATAGTTAATAACTAAGTTTAGTATAACTCAATCTAAATATGTTTATTTATATGAGAAAAAGAAAGGTAAGAAATCCCATGTATGCCATTCGGCTCAAAAGTAAAAAACACCTCCCAATAAACAACCACTGATAATAGAATAAAGAAGGGCTTTCTTATAAAAAATAGAAATTGATTCAATCATCTAAATTGATTGATTTTTTTGTAAGGTAGCCGGGGTTTTGAACCCCGGACTTTGAAACAATTTCGCCGTCTCGGCAGAATTCCGGGGTTCAAAACCCCGGCTACCTTGCAAAATGCATCTATTCCACTTTTATGAGAAAGCCATTATTAGTGAAATTAATAGCATCATTAAAAAATTGATGCATCATTATTAATGTATTTTTTATTCAGGCAGGAATATTTTTCCTGTCCAAGTTTGGTTTTATTTTTTCTGATAAGGCGCCTGCGACTTATGAGCGGCGAAGCCATGTTTGACACGCTTTGAAAGAAGGAAAAGAATCCCATATTCGAAGCATTTTAAAAACCATCTCATGGCGTTTGATAGCCACCACTACTACCGTAATTATCGCCTATTTTATTTTTGGGGATATTTCAAATGCGCTCAAAGTTGGGGGGTTAGAGTTTTTTGCCAAAATGATCATTTATTATTTTCATGAACGAGCATGGCAAGCAGTCCCTTATGGTTCTGTCAGAAAAATGATGGGCATTAAGAATAAATAAACTTAGGATCATTCAAAGAATAAGTTCGACATTTCGACGAGGTTGTTTTGGTCTTAGATTTTCTTTAAAAGAAGGAGTATTGTTGATCCCGAAGTAAATTCGGGATGACTGATTTTAAAGAAAAAAATAAGGGCAAAAAGCCTGTGCCGATTTTACATCGGTAAATCCGTCCAAATGGTGAAGTTATTTTTTGAATGATCCTTAATAAACGATCCTGCCGACCACTAAAAATATCCACCCTATTTTTCATAAACTCGTAAGTAGAGCAGAAAAAGAGCAGTTTCTTAATCAAAAAGGAATGGTTCTTTGGTTAACGGGATTGTCTGGCTCGGGCAAGAGCACAATCGCTCAACAACTTGAAAAAGAGCTACTTATAAAAGGGTATTTAGCTAAAGTTTTAGATGGGGACAATATAAGAAGCGGGATAAATAACAACCTTGGTTTTAGCATGGAAGACCGGGATGAAAACATTCGCCGCATCGCTGAAATTGCTAAATTATTTGTTGATACCGGGATCATTACTATTTGCAGCTTTATTAGTCCTACCGTGGAAATTCGGGCATTTGCCAAAGAAATTATTGGCAATGATGATTTTTTAGAAATATACATCAACACCCCTTTAGAGGTGTGCGAAAAAAGAGATGTAAAAGGGTTGTATAAAAAAGCACGCACCGGTGCATTGAAAAATTTCACAGGAATTGATTCGCCTTATGAACCACCCATTGCACCAGATTTAGAAATAAAAACAATAGAAAATAGCATTGAAGAATCAACTGACATTTTGCTTGATTTTATTTCCCAAAAAATGCTTTTGAAAAAGATTAATTAATAATTTATTTGATGCATTATCAACTAAGCTATATAAAAGAATTAGAGTCTGAATCCATTTTTATTCTCCGTGAAATTGCAGCACAATTTGAAAACCCTGTACTTCTTTTTTCTGGGGGAAAAGATTCAATTTTAGTTTCCTATTTAGCCAAAAAAGCATTTTATCCCGCACGCATCCCGTTCCCATTTCTTCATGTTGATACGGGCCATAATTTTCCAGAAACGATCACTTTCCGTGATGAATGGATTACTGAATTAAATGCAAAATTAATTGTAGGATCTGTTCAAGAAGCAATTGATGCGGGTGAATTGATGGAAGAAAAAGGATACAATGCCAGCCGCAATTATTTGCAAACCCATGTTTTATTAAAATCGCTGGAAGAAGGTAAATACGATGCGGCTATTGGGGGTGCAAGAAGGGATGAAGAAAAGGCCCGTGCAAAAGAACGTTTTTTTTCGCACCGGGATGAGTTTGGACAATGGGACCCGAAAAATCAGCGGCCAGAATTGTGGAATTTATTCAACGGCAAAAAAAACTTCGGAGAGCATTTCCGCTGTTTCCCTATCAGCAATTGGACAGAGTTGGATGTTTGGCAATACTTTGCCATGGAGAATATTCCCTTGCCCTCCTTGTATTTTGCACACAAAAGAAATGTTTTTAAAAGAGAAGGAATATTATTGGCCGACTCGGAATTTATTCCCAAAAAACCGGAAGAAAAAGTGGAAGAAAAATTGGTGCGGTGTAGAACAATCGGCGACGTGACTTGCACTGGTGTATGGGAATCGAATGCCGAAAATATTGATGATATAATCGCTGAAGTAGCCATTTCAAGACAAACGGAGAGAGGTGGACGGGCGGACGATAAACGTTCGGAAACGGCTATGGAAGATAGAAAAAAAGGAGGGTATTTTTAGCCGCTAATTATCGCTAATTATCGCTAATTACTCTAATTATTTCTTTTCATTTTGAGGAACTTGTTATATAAAGAAGAATGCTTTAAAATAATTGGCATGTGCATGGAAGTGCATAAAATACTTGGTCCTGGACTTTTAGAGATTGTTTATAAAGATGCTTTAGAAATAGAATTGAAACAAAATGAAATTCCATTCTGGAGAGAAAAGCAATTTCAAATTAATTATAAAGGAAAAATTTTACCGAGAAAATATATTGCGGATTTTGTTGCTTTTAATGACATTATTCTTGAGATAAAAGCTGATACTAATCCATTGGATAATCACCTTCGTCAGACATTGAATTATTTAGCATTAGCAAAAAGTCCTTTGGGATTAATCATTAATTTTGGAGAAGGATCATTACAATATAAGAGAGTTCTTAAATCCGGAAATATTGATGATAGACACTTCAACAATTCGTAAAAATTAGCGCAATTAGCGGCAATGGCTTCAGAATTATTAAGATTTACGACCGCGGGCTCCGTCGATGACGGAAAAAGCACTTTAATTGGCCGGCTTTTATATGACTCAAAATCAATTTTTGAGGATCAAATGGACGCCGTCAAAGCTGCCTCAGAAAGAATGGGCGAAGTAGAGGTCAATCTGGCGCTATTGACGGATGGCCTAAAGGCTGAACGGGAACAAGGGATTACGATTGATGTCGCTTACCGTTATTTTTCTACCCCCAAAAGAAAGTTTATTATAGCTGATTCGCCCGGCCATATTCAATATACCCGCAATATGGTAACTGGCGCTTCTACCGCCAACGTCGCATTAATATTAATTGATGCAAGAAACGGGGTGGTGGAACAGACACGTCGGCATGCCATTATATCCTCCATTTTGCAAATTCCCCACTTGGTCATTTGCATCAATAAAATGGATTTGGTTGGCTATTCGCAAGAGGTTTACGAAAAAATAAAAGGGGACTTTGAGGATTTTGCCTCCAAGTTGGACGTGCACGATGTCACCTTTATCCCCATATCTGCTTTAAAGGGTGACAACATCGTAACCCGGTCAGCATCGATGGAATGGTTTGAAGGCGCTACCCTTCTCTATTATTTGGAGAATGTACACATTGGTAGCGACCACAATTTAATTGATACTCGTTTTCCTGTTCAATATGTCATTAGACCTTATAACGATAAATACCATGATTACCGTGGTTATGCAGGAAGGGTTGCTGGAGGTATAATGAAAAAAGGGGACAAGATAATGCTGTTACCTTCGGGGTTTACATCCACCATTTCGAAAATAGAAATGGCTGGAGAGGAAATAGAAGAGGCACACCCTCCCATGTCCGTTACTATTTCCATCGAAAATGATTTGGATTTAAGTAGGGGCGATATGATTGTTCGGGAAAAAAATAAACCAGCGATTTCTCAAGACATTGATTTAATGCTTTGTTGGTTTAACCAACGCCCTTTGCAGCCTCGGGGGAAATACACCATTTTTCACACAACCAATGCTGCCCGGTGCATAATTAATGAAATTCAATACAAATTGGATGTAAATACGCTGCACCGAAACTTAGAGGACAAAAATGTAAAAATGAATGATATTGCCCGG
>JAWKLX010000092.1:0-7290 GCA_041392505.1 Saprospiraceae bacterium
TTTAGGCGGGGGTGCCAGCACTGCTGCCACCGCCGCCTAAAAAATGTAACAATCTGACTACCAGCTTGATAGAGTGGGCTCTAATCGATGCCTCACGTTGTTTTACGATGTGAACGTTGGCAGGGTTTTGAACCCTGCCGACGTTTAATATTCTGCAGCAACCCACCAATCACTGCTTCACCACCTCGTTCACCCAACACTTCTCGTCGCTTTTCATTTTTACAAAATACATACCCGCAGGTAAATGTGACAGTTCGATTTGGGTGATCCATTTCTCGTCATAGATTTTCCCATGATTTTTTGCGTAAACTTTTTGTCCATGCAGGTTGGTCAGTTCAACAAAAACATCTTTTCCCTCAAATCCCCGAAGTTCGACATTTAGCAAATTATCAACCGGGTTTGGGTAGGTGCTCATCGCTTGGAACGATTGGTCCTCTTCCGCAGCGACGACATCTTCGATCACAAAATCGAATTGAACGCCGGAACCAAAATCGGGGTCAAATGTCTGAAACGGTATCAAAAAATTGCCATTAAAATAGCGTTTGAAAGAAACGGTGCCGCTTCCATTTTCAGGGAAAAACCAAAATTGGAGACCGTCATGTCCTGCGTCAAAAAACTGAAAAGTATAACAGCCTGCCGGCAAATCCATGACGTCATCATAAGTGGTATTGCTCAACATGTTATCCCTTTCCATGACTATTTCACCGCTGGCATTTTTTACAAAATAAGAATATTCACTGCCATTATTATTGGTTGTTACGGACAGCACATAATCTTGATCGTTGAGGAAAACATTGGCGGCGTCGAATGTGGAAACCGCAAGGTTGTTGTCGGCATTCCCATCTGCCACGCCATTTACCTGCACAATTTTCGCTTCAAAAACAGCGGTTGCAAAAGACGTTTCCCAAAAGCCAACATTCAGCACGGGCAATTCTATAGCAACCAATTCATCCGATTCCAAAACCCCAGTCCACTGGAAATTTTCGACCATTGAATTACCCTGAACAGAATATTCAATATCCAGACTATTGATGGCGGTGCTGCCCGTATTCCTGACCCAAATCATCGGCGTGTTGCAAGCGGGGTTGATGCGCTCGAATTCTACGTCCGAATTGTTGGGCCGGGCGACCCTTTCCAAAGCTGCATCAAGGACAAAATTATAGGCGCCATACGTCACCAACTGATTGGAAACCAAGTAGTTGGCCTGATCCATAAAGGCGCCATTCACCCCATAATCCACTTCTACTACCCCACCCGGCTGAATAAAATTCGTGATATCGAATTCATGCACATCGGTTGCAGCCCCGGGACACCAACCCGCCCGGTCGAAAATCCAAGTACCACCTTGCGGGTAAATCGGGTTATCGGCGCATTCTTTCCAAACGTCATAGGTGAATTCTTGCGCTCCACCGTCCAAATTAAGGTAGTGGGTACGAGGCACAAATTCCCCATTTTGGCCATGCCCAGTAACCGCCGACCGGAGTTTGTAATGGCTGGCAAAAGGCATCAGTGATATTGTCCGGGGCTCAAAAAAGCGGTCGGATTGGATTTGATCGTAGTTGCCCCGACGGAAAGGCCAAACGTTTTGGATGTCAAAAACTTCCCGTGCCGGCGTACCCGTGATGTACAAAAATTCGATGTCCAACTCTTCTTGGTTCTGCCCACCCATTTCAATGGACATCCGTTTTTTACCTCTCAAAATCGGCGCATAGTCCGTCACATCAAAAGTGAATGTTTTACCTTTTTGGCCGAGGTTCAGCCCGTTACCATAAGGCGTCACCAAAGAAAGGATTTCATATTTAGCTGGCTGTTTGGTAAAATAGGTCAAGTCATTAATCTGAAGGGTACTATCTGGAGCGACCCAAACAGAATCAACAATTTCACCTGTTTCGGATAAAACATATTGATAACCAGCGAGATACAGCTGTTGCGTATCAATGGTCACGAGGTCGGTACCGTCCACTCCGTAATAAACCACTGTATTCGGCCCGTTGACGGTCTGTTCAACAATCGGCACCAATTCGTCGGTGAGCACAGCCTGTCCCTGCAAAAAAGTTACATCGGGACGGATCGGGGTTGCGATAAAATTTTTGAACAAATCTTTGCCCCGGATGGCCCTCCAATTGGCGAGCTGAGCAGTGGCATCGGCCCCGTTGGGCGAAAAATCCATGACCGTATTGCCCACTGTTTGGTTCATGGGTAAATAAGAAATCAAACGATCGTAATCTGGGTGCAGAGGGGTGATGGATTGGCGCATCCATGCCTGAATCGTTGCCTGGTCTAATGCCTTATCCCAAACCTGGAATTCATTCAAGCTGCCATAATAAACAGGCGTACCAGCCACAGCCGACCCAATTTTAAACGAAGAAATGGTGATGGGCCGATTCAATCCAGTGCCTTCGTGCCAAAGCTCCCCGTTTAGGTAAATCCTCATGTTGCCCGTAGTGGCATTTTTGGTAAACGCCCAATGGGTCCAGCGGCCCTCAAAATCAGCTTCATTGGCCACCTTATTGATACGGTCGTAACCGCTGCCATCATTACCGCAATCCCAATAAACCTGCCCATTGCCCCAAGGCAAATGGACGTTGGCTTGCCGGTTGTTATTGCCGTCCGTCCCCTCAAAAATGGTAGAATTGGTGGGCATGATTTCAGGGGTGCCATTGACCCACAACGCTATCGTAATCTCCTGATTGATTCCGGAAAAATGATCCGTCGGAACAGTTACATTTCCCGACCCATCAAAATGCAGTGCATGGTCGGGCGCACCGATCACCAAGCCCCCAGCAAACCCCGCATCCGTTGCCTCCACACCCGGAAAAGACCCATTCGGCGTTTGGGTATAACTGAATTCCACCAAAATATTGGATAAGCCGTCCCAGTCGAATGGCTGGTAAAAATTGAAACGTAGGGAAGCATTGTTCAAAAAGGCCGTATTGGAAAAATAGACCTCAGTAAAACCTTCCAAATTGGGCTGCGCTGCATCCAACTGATTGTCAGGCACTGCCTTTAGCCGGAGTCGCAAAAAATCAACCTGTCCAGCTTGAGTCGGCACGAGGTCGAACGCATGAATCGGCCCAGCGGCAAGCCCCGCATTGGTCAGCTCATCTGCCAAGTAAAGGAACTGCGCCTTCGCAGTTGGCAGTGTTCCCGGCAGCACCACTTCCTGTAGCCCTGTACCGATTTTGGCCTCCACCACATCCGTTAAATCCAAGGCTGTTTGATGCTGCAAATACTGGGTATAGGAATAGGTAGGGTCGGTGACATAGGGAAATTCCTGTCCAGAAAAATTGGAAACGATATGCGACGGAGCAGTCTGCCGGGTCGAATCCACCCTCGTCGAATCAGTAATAAAAGTGTTGCAACTATAATCCCATTCCCGACACCCCACATTCCCGCTACCAACGGCTGCGTCGTGGCACCGCATATTGTATTTCATCAAAATTTTCCGGTAGGTATTGGTTGGGTTATCGGGAAATTGGAACACATCCGAACGGTTCGGGGAGTCCCATTCAAAGGTCTGCACCCGGATTGTATCTTGGGCATTTAAAAAGACTGGAGCAAAAAACAGACAAGCGAATAGAGCAAGGACTTGGTAATATTTCAACATAAAAATGGCGATTTAAAGTAGTTTGAAAATAGAAGCGGCAATGTACCAATTTCAGATGGAGAGGCAGGAATACTTGCTGGAATAATCTTAACTGTTCAGTTTATGAAAACCACAATTTATAAGTTGCAAAACATATTTGTAATCAGTTACCTATTTTTGAAATTCTATTTTTAAAATCAATACTTAACAAAACAACTTCACTGGTTGGGCTACCATTATTTCTTGTCCAAATTTTCTTTCAAATCATGAAAAGCCAAAAAGAATTGCTCGATTGGGTCATCCCACAAATGAAAAAAAAGGGAGTAGCCTATAAAAAATTCAAACCTGTATTTGCCAGAAAAGCAAGCGAAGGGGAAGCCATTGCGACAATTACCAACGATGGTGTCGAAACAACTAATCAAGCTGGAAAAGGTGATTATATTGTGAAAAACCAAACCGATGCAGAGGAGAAATACATCCTTACTAAAAAGAAATTTAAAGACCGATATGTTTATGCTAAAAGGAGCAAAAATGGTTTTTCCGAATATTTACCCAAAGGAAAAATAGTTGGGCTCGAACTGACCCCTGCCATTTTGAAAGAATTAGACTTGCCCTCCCATTTCCATTTTGAAGCCTCCTGGGGAGAACCCATGATCGCCAAGGAAAATGATTTCCTGGTCTGCCCGCCTGATTTCAGTGAAGTCTATCGGATCGCCCGCAAAGAATTTTTTGAAACGTATGAGATAGATAGTTAGATGGTTGGATGGTTTTTCCCTTAGGACGAGTACTCGTTATAAGTGAAAAAAACATCCAACCATCCAACCATCTAATCATTTATCTCACTCACTCCGCAAACTGTCCACCGGATTGGCCAAGGCAGCCCGTACGGTTTGAGAGCCGATGATGAGCATCCCCAACAAGACCAAAGCCAGCACGCCGGGCAAAAACACCCATACATTCAGCGGGATCGAAAATGCAAAGCTTGCCAGCATTTGGCTGCCGATGAAATAGCTTGCTGGAACAGCCACCAAAATGGCAATCAGCAAAAGCATAACATAACCCTTTGATAAATGCCCAATCAAATCTGTGGCACTAGCGCCCACAACCTTGCGGACACTGATTTCCTTTGCCTTCGTTTCCACTGAATAAATAGCCATCCCAAGAAGCCCCAGACAGGCAATGACCAATCCGAGCAGGCCGATGAAACCCACCACTTTGGCCATGTCTTTCATGTCCGCAAAATTCTCCGCAACCGTCTGATCGTAAAATTGATAATTGATCGCATGCTCCTTGTCGACCTCTTTCCAAGTACGTTCCAGCGCAGCGATTGTGGCTGGCAAGTCGGTACCTGTAACGGCCAGATTCATCACATTCAAGTGGCCGGGTAGATAGCGAAGGAGAAGAGGTTCGAGGTTGTAAATCAGTGGTTTATACAAAAAATCCTTTACTACGCCACGGATGGCCACTTGCGTGCTATCGCCTAAGATAATGGATTTGCCGACGGCTTCCTGCGGATTGCCGAGGTCAAATTGGTGAAGAAAATTTTCATTGACAATGGCAAATACTTCCTGTTGCTGCGTCGGGTTGTTGGGGAAATTTTCGCCAGCCACCAGTTCGAGCCCGAAGTTTTTAATAAAATTTTCGTCCACCGCATAGTCCCTCACCCCGATTGGTTCGTCACCAATATCAACCCGAACATCGTCCTTGCCGTCCTGCCAAGTCCCCATGAGGTGGGAGGTGGCGCTTATGCTTTTGACCTGCGGGATTTGGCTGAACGCATTGGCCATTTTTTCATAAGAATTCCCTTGAAGGTAAATGTTGACGATATCGGTTCGGTCAGCTCCAAAGTTTTCTTTTATCGAAAAATCAATCTGTTTCCACGAAATGGACAAAACCAAAATAAAGACCAAGGAAATAGCGAACTGGAAGACAATCAACGCTTTGCGCAAGCCGACCCGGCGGAACAATTTCACATTCTGCAATTTTTGCATGATCGATAATGGGCTGAACCTGGACAGCACCAACGACGGCAACAGCCCCGCCAAAAAGCCAATGAAAAGTGCAAAGGCAAAAAAAAGGCCCACTACCTCGGCATCGGTTTGCATGCTTACATCGGCCTCCGACATTAACGCAGTTCGATTGAAGGCTGGGGCAATAAATTCAAGTATCAGGTAGCCAAAAGCCAAAGCGAACAGCGACACCACCATTGATTCACTGATAAACTGTCCAAAAACCTGTGGCCTCGTCGCCCCCATCACCTTCCTCACCCCGACTTCACACTGCCCTTGTGAGCGAGCGGGCGTGGTCAAATTGGTATAATTGAAGCAGGCAGAAAACATGACGATTATGCCCTAAATCGAAAAGAACCACAGCACGGGTTGGGAAGGGCATTGCCCATATTGTTGGAAAAAATAGGCCGGGCGTAATGTCTCCCAAAGCTTGTAATTTGAAATTGTACCCCTGTCCCTGCTCTCCAAAGTCAGGTCGGCAAAACAGGTTTGGCAATATCGTAGCACCGATGCCACCCCTTCAGGGGCAATTCCTTTTTTAGTTTCACATAATTATAGGTCATGTAATAGTCCAACCAATTACCTGTGATGTTCGTGCCCCCTGGCAGTTTGTCCAAAGCGATCCGGGTCGAAAGCGAACCAAGCGCATCGAATTCGAGGTGTGTCTTGCCGGGGAAAGGCTTCAAAACCCCTGTCACCTTGAACTCCGTTTCATAAGCGGGCATCACCAGCGACTGACCAATCGGATCAGCATTTTTGAAAATCCGCTCCGCAAATTCTTTGGTCAAGACGACACTATAGGGTTCATTAAGCGCCGTCAGAGGGTCGCCCGCCTCCAGCTCAAACCCGAACACGTCGAAAAAAGAAGCATCGGTAAATAGCCCCCTTGACGATATGGTGTTGTCGTTGCGCCGCACATCGCTGTTGAACGAGCGAACCAATGGCGCCCAACTCTCCACTTGCGAATAATCCTCGAACAACGCCTGCCCTACCCGATAAGGTGACGAGGCATATTCCTCCGACCGACCATCTTTCCTAATTGGGGCCGTAATCAATCTATAAACCTGATCTGTGTCCGGATGGAACTGGTCGTAGCTATTGGCATCTTTTAACAACAAAATGCAGAGCAAGCAAACCGAAAGGCTCACCGCCAACCCGAAGATGTTGATAAAGGAAAATGTTTTGTGTTTGAGGAGGTTTCGAAAGGCAATTTTCAAGTAATTGTTCAGCATGGCAATTAGTGATTGGTTGAAAAGTGATTAGAAATTAGTTGGTTCGCAGTACTGAAATGATGGCACTAGCAGAAATGAAAAAAGTCGTTTCGGCTTGAAAACGATTTTTTTACTTGGCGGATAAAAGATGGGAAAGCAGGTTAGATGGGTAAAAGTATTGACCGGTTACAGTTTTGGTAAATAATTACATTTGCTGCAAGCCAGCTTTTTAAGGAAACGGTTTTCAAAAAACAGTTGCCCCTAAATCAGATTATTTTAAAATTTTGTAGAGCTAACGTCGACAGGGTTTTTAGCCCTGTTGATTGCACATAGAATAACTCGTTGAAAATGAGCGGGAAAACATCTACCATCTAGTAACCCCTGATTTCAATCAGGGGTGTTTAGGTATCCCTGCCCCACATCTAACATCTTTTCAGAACATCACATCTGCCTGTAAATGTTGATGTTTTGTAAAGATGATAGA
>JAWKLX010000093.1:0-7289 GCA_041392505.1 Saprospiraceae bacterium
CGCTTGGAATGATTCCCTGCTCTTTGAAGTACTCAAAAATTTCTAACAAAGTTTTCGTGCGTTTAACCTACCTTAAAATAAAAATCGCCCCAACTGCTTTTAAGCTATTGGGGCGATCTTTATCCCTTCTTATGATGTGTTAATATTTAATAACTGGAGCAGATGGCATAGGGACAGGGTCTGTTTCTTCGGCATAGACGTCATCAAGAAAGCCTTGCTCCCGCATCCAATGGTCATTAAAAACTTTGCCAAGGTATTTGCTGCCATGATCAGGAAGGATGATGACCACAATATCGTCCTCCGTAAATTCATCGCTTATTTGCATCAGGGCCTGTATACCACCTCCGCTTGAATAACCAGCAAGGATACCTTCCATAAGGGCCAACTCACGAGCACGTAGTGCAGCGTCTTTGTCAGTGATTTTTACAAACTTATCAACCAGTTCAAATGCGCAGTTAGCTGGGATGATATTCTTACCAGTTCCTTCGATTAAATAGGAATAAATTTCCCTTTCATCATATTCACCCGTCTCGTGGTATTTTTTTAGGGCAGAACCATAAGCGTCTACTCCAATAATTCTTATTTCCGGGTTCATTTCTTTCAAGTACTGAGCCGTACCTGAAAGGGTGCCTCCTGTGCCTGCGCTAGCTATAAGACAAGTAACCTTACCTTCTGTTTGATTCCATATTTCAGGACCGGTTGAAAGGTAATGGGCCCGAGCGTTCTGAGTATTGAAATTTTGGTTGACGTAAAGAGAGTTTTTAATCTCTCTCGCCTTCCTTTCGGCAACACGATAATAAGAACGTGGGTCATCTGCCTTTGCCTCTTTTGGGCATACGATTACCTCTGCTCCCATCGCCTCTAAAGAATCCTTCTTTTCTTTTGAAATTTTACTTGTGACGGTGAGCACACATTTATACCCTTTTATGGCTGCTATCATGGCTAAGCTGAAGCCTGTGTTTCCACTTGTAGCTTCTATGATTGTGCCGTTGGGTTTGAGCCGTCCACTTTTTTCGGCTTCTTCGATCATGTGAAGGGCTATGCGGTCTTTTGCAGATTGACCAGGATTGAAGCCTTCGACCTTTACGTACACGGTAGGCGCAAGCCCTTGTGTTATTTTGTTGAGCCGAATGAGTGGCGTTTGTCCGATGGTTTCCAAGATGCTATTGTAAGTCATAGACTATGGATTTTTTCCGTAGTTATTTTCCTGTTAAGTCGCAAATATAAAAGAATGCCATTTATGCAATGCTTCAATTGCGATATATCTTCTATTATCAGGTGTTATTTAGAAAATTTTCAAAAAAGAGAAGTAAAAACTTAAATAATTACACAGACTTTAAACCTCGTGGTTGCTATAATGTCATGAGCTGATAGGTGAAGAAGCTACCTAAGTAGGCAAGGCAACTCATGTAAACAAACTGGATTGCTGCCCATTTCCAACTACCTGTCTCTCGTTTCACAACTGCTAATGTGCTCATGCACTGCATGGCAAAGACATAGAAAATAAGGAGGGAAAGGGAAGTTGCTGCGGAATAAACCTTAGCGCCCGTCACTGGGTTTTTGGCTGCGTCTAACTTGTCGTGGATGGTCTGCTCGTCCTCGGTGCTGCCAATGCTATAAATGGTCGCCATGGTCCCCACAAAAACTTCGCGTGCGGCGAATGAAGTGATGAGGGCAATGCCAATTTTCCAGTCAAACCCCAATGGCCTAATTGCAGGCTCAATTGCCTTTCCAAGATGCCCCGCAAAAGATGCTTCAATTTTTTTTGCGGCTATGAGATCAGCAGTTGCATTTTCATCAAGAGATTGGGCTTTTGCTTCGGTTATAGCATTTGCTTCGGCAGTAGACATAGCCTCAGTAGGACCATAGCTGGCCAATACCCACAATATGATGCTAATAAGCATGATCACTTTCCCCGCTTCAATGACAAAAGCAGATACTTTTTCGATGATGTTTTGCCAAACATTTCTCCAAACGGGCCAACGGTAATTGGGTAATTCCATCATCAGAAAGGATTGCTCATTGCTCTTCAAAATCATTTTAAAAACAAAAGCGGAAACAAATGCCGCAAGTATGCCTAACAGATATAGCCCCATAAAGGCAAGCCCTTGCAAGTTGAATATGCCCATTACTGTTTCAGAAGGAATGACGAACCCAATAAGTACCGCATAGACAGGGATTCTTGCAGAACAACTAATTAAGGGGGTTACCATGATAGTAATCAATCGCTCTTTCCAATTACTAATGGTACGGGCCGACATGACGGCAGGTATGGCACAGGCGCCTCCTGAAATTAATGCGACTACACTCCTCCCATTCAATCCAAATTGCTGCATAAGTTTATCGAAAATAAAAACAGCTCTGGCCATATATCCTACTTCTTCCAATATGCTGATAAGGAAAAATAAAATGGCGATCTGAGGAATAAAAACCAGAATGCCACCCAAACCAGCTATTAGCCCCTCGGTCAGCAAGTCTGTAAACCAACCGGAGGGAAGGGTATTTTCAACAAATCGGCCAAGTGCTGAAAAGCCCCCTTCTATCCAATCCATTGGATAGGCAGCCCAAGCAAAAATGGCTTGGAATACGACCAACATGACTAAAAAGAATATGAATGGCGCTAATACTTTATGGGTTAAAATGGCATCTATCTTATCTGTCAAGGAAATTTTGTCTGAATGACGGGCTAATACCTTTTGGGCCATTGGTGCGAATCGGTCGAATCGATTCATGGTCTCTTTTATTTGATAGGAAAGGTTTTTGAAGCCGTTTTCTTCACAAATATTTGAGATACTTTCTTTCTGTCCTTTGTCAAAAAATGGGAGTTGTTGGTGGTGATGGGCAAAAAGCTTATTTAAGTACAGGTTTTTATAGCCAGTAATTGACGCTATTTGCTGGGCAATTTTTTTTTCTGTATCGCTGAAATCATAAAAAGGATTAAACTCATTCGCTTGTGGTTTCAGCAACTGGATAATGTTTTTCTTTAATAGCTCAAGGTTAGCACCTGTCCGGCCACTGACCGTGACAACAGATATTTTTAGAAAACTGGATAGTTGTTTTTCATCGACTGAAATGCTTTTTTTTTCCGCAATATCAGACATGCTCAGCGCTAAAAGACAGGGAATCCCCAAGTCCATTATTTGTGTAAGCAATAAAAGGTGTTTTTCCAGATTGGTGACATCGGCAACATATACGATAGCATCAGGATAGTTTTTGTCCAAAGGGTTGGTGAGCACGTTCAATAAGATGCGCTCATCCATAGAGGTAGGATATAGGCTGTAAGTGCCAGGAAAGTCAATTAAAGTTGTCGTTTCTCCATTGGGCAATTGTAGCTTGCCCGATTTTTTTTCGACTGTTACTCCAGGAAAGTTGCCCGTTTTTTGGCGAAGCCCGGTCAGTTTATTGAAAAGGGAAGATTTGCCGCTGTTTGGGTTGCCTACAAGTGCTATTATCATTTTTATCAGTGATCGTCGGAAGGCTCAATAGAAACCTGAAAGTTTATACTGAAAGAATAATGGCTGCTGCTTCCCGATCACGCAGGACAATATTGCCACCATCTATTTTTAGGTAAATCCCCCCTTTAAAAGGGGCTTTACGGATTACATTAACGACACTCCCTGGAAGAACCCCCATCGTGGTTAATTTGCCTGCAATGGCGTCGTCCATGAAATAGGCAATCTTCCCTTGGTTGCCAACTTTTAATTTTGATAAAGGGCTGTTCATTTCTTTTATATTGAATTGGTTTATTCGTTAGGTCAGGGTTGGGTTGTATGCTGGGCACTTGATTTAGTCAATCGGTAAAATCGAATATTTGATTACTATTTTTCCTATACATGTGCCTCATCTGGGGCTATATCCTCTGACCTTAAAATTTTACCACATTTTTAAAGAACATCACTATCCTTATTTAGATTTAATTCAGACAATCAAAGGTAGGGCGATAAGTTGATAATAAAGCTGCGTTTTATCAGTTTGATTAAATTTTGGGAGAAAATGAATACCTAACGTTTGGTATATGGGCGATCAATGGGCTGAAGAAAGCCCTGATTTAATGGAAAGGGAGCATTGCCGGTTGGAAACCGTTGTCAACGGATTTTAAAAACTGTTCCCCCGTTTCTTTGAGCGTTTGTTGAATTGGAGTGTATGAAAACGGAAAAGCTGCAAGCGACTTCTCGTTTTCATAAAAAAAACTTCTTGCCGAGTAACGCGCAGTTTGTTTGGTAATGAAGGGAGCTTTTCCGGTAATTTTTGAAAGTATCCAAGATGCTCTCCAAGCTACTTCTCTAATAAAAGGAGTGACTTCAATATGGGGCTTTCGAACGTTGAGCGAATTAGCAATGCCAAACAGAACATCCTTGTATGGTAGGTTTTCCCCGTTTAAAATATATCGTTGGCTGTGAATGTCGCTTTCCATCAATTGAAACATAAAACGGACTACATCCCTGACATCTACAAAGCCGGTACCGCCCATAGGGTAAAAAGGCATGCCTTTCCATATTTTATAAAAAAACTGACCTGTCGTCGTCCTATCTTTCCAAAAGCCACTTCCGAGGACATTTGACGGGTTTACGATAACGGTGTTGAGTCCTTCCGCAACTCCGCGCCATATTTCCATTTCTGCTAGGTGCTTGCTGATACCATAAGGACTGTTCCATTTGTCCCCCTGCCATTTCGTGTTTTCATTGATAATCGTTTCGTTTTTGCGGCGGCCTATTGCTGCGATGGAGCTCACGTGCAGCAGTTTTTCGACGTCCATTGCCAGTGAAATGTTTACCACATTGGCCGTGCCTTCTTGGTTGGTGCGGATCATTTGTTGGACATCGGCTTGGTTGAAAGAAACTATGGCCGCACAATGGTAGACCTTGGAAACTCCCTGCATGGCATCTTCTAAACAGGTGGTGTCTAAAATGTCCCCTTCAACCCACTCGATTTTATCTTGAATGTGATTGACCAGATCCATCGGGCTGTTTGGCCTTTTTAGTGCGCGGATATTTGATTCACCTTTTTGTACGAGGTAATTCAGCAGGTAGGCTCCAATAAAACCCGTTGCCCCGGTGACCAATATTTTTTTTTCAGGCATAAAAGCAAAAATGCGTTAAGAGTAGGAAACCAAATTAATAGCCCAATCAAAGTTTTTTCATTTAACATCAAATGAGGCCTGTAATTGACAATTACCGAATGATTGAAAGTTAAATGAGAAAATCGACTGTTGTGTGCATCAACAGCTTCTACCGGAATAGGTTGCGGCAATAGTTGATTGCCTAATGGAGAATCATTGAATTCAGTATTTGGTTGAATTCAATCAGGTTGCTTTTCAAGAAGGGAAAAAAAATAGGGAATTACTAAGGATGTAGTAACTCATTATTTAATACCTTTTGAAAAGATAATAGTGTTTCGATGGGATAATAAAAGCAAGGACGGAAAAGGGGGAAATTGAATGTTCTCTTAGACTGTTCCAAAATTTAAGACAGCATCAATACCACTTCCTAGTGGTTTTTTGTGCTGTGAAATTAGCAATGAGGATGACAACCCCGCCGATCATGAATGCTCCTGTTGCAATGTAAAGTAGTAACATAGTTTTGCTGTGTTTTGTGAATCGATTAATAAAAATTTTTACTAAACGTAACGTTTGGCAACAAATGGTTTTTCAGAGTAAATTTAGAAATTGTACCTAATTGGTTTTTACTAGTTTGGAGATAAGATGCCTGCTGGCTCGTTTGGATATATCGGATGGGACAGCATTGTGTGATTGAGGCGGCTAAGATCAAAAAAAAAATATTTCTAAAAAAATTTCCTGTGGATAATTATCTCAAAATCAATATTTATCCTCAGAAAATATTTGAAAGACACTTTTAATCTTTCCCTGTCAATAAAATACGGAAGTAGAGGGACGTATTTATTGAGTGAATTAAAATATGGGTAAGCCTTTGATTTACAGCATGATAGGTTATTTTGTCCGATGTCTGGGTCTCATGTTTATTACAGAGGGCCTAAACCAACTGCTCTCAAGAATTCATCAAATAATCATCGACAGCAGCCGCAGCCTCCCTCCCTTCCGCAATGGCCCATACCACCAACGACTGTCCCCGCCTCATGTCACCTGCGGTAAATATTTTTTCAAGGTTGGTTTTATAATTTTTATCCACCACATTTCCACTGTTGTTCACCTCTACGTTTAGCTGTTCCAGCATGCCTTCAAATTGGGGGTGCGCAAAACCAACCGCAAGCAAAGCCAAGTCGCAGGGGATGTCCCTTTCAGTGCCAGGTATTTCATTGAAGCCATTCCTGCCATTTTCATTCTGCCCCCACTGGATGTCAACTATCCGCAGAGCTTTTAATTGCCCATTTTCATCGCCGATGAACGCTTTGGTGAGCTGTGCCCACTGGCGGTCGCAACCTTCCTCATGGCTGGAGGAATGGCGCAGCATCATTGGCCAAAGTGGCCAAGGTGTATCTTCGTGCCGATGGGTCGGGGGCTTGCTCAACAATTCAATTTGGGTAATGGATTTTGCACCATGGCGGTTGGAAGTGCCAACGCAATCAGAACCAGTATCACCGCCACCGATCACCACCACGTATTTGCCTTTTGCGGAAATGAGGTTTTCTTTAGCGTTTATATCACCTGCAACAAAGCGGTTGTTTTTTTCCAAAAAATCCATGGCAAAATGAACTCCTTGAAGTTCGCGTCCCGGTATTGGCAGGTCCCTCGGAATGGTCGAGCCGCCACAAAGTACCACTGCATCGTTTTCTTCGACCATTTTTTTGCATCTATGTTTACCCCAACATTCGCATTTGTCTTAAAAATAACCCCTTCCCTTTCCATCAATTCTAATCGGCGGTCTACAACTTTCTTTTCTAATTTAAAATCGGGGATTCCATATCGTAACAAGCCTCCTATTCGGTCATTTCTTTCGTAAACGGTAACCTCGTGGCCAGCACTGTTCAGTTGTGCGGCCGCAGCCAAACCGGCTGGGCCAGAACCGACGACTGCCACTTTTTTGCCCGTCCTGTGCTGAGGTGGTTGGGGTTGGATAAAGCCTTTTTCAAAAGCTGTTTCCGCAATGGTTTTTTCAATGTGCTCAATCGCAACCGGCGGTTGGTTAATACCCAATACACAAGCCGACTCGCAGGGGGCTGGGCAGATGCGGCCAGTAAATTCAGGGAAATTATTGGTCTCCGACAAAATTGCGATGGCCTCATCCCAATCGTTTCTGTAAACAGCATCATTAAATTCAGGAATGATGTTGCCGAGCGGACAACCACTATGACAAAAGGGAACGCCGCTGTCC
>JAWKLX010000094.1:0-7041 GCA_041392505.1 Saprospiraceae bacterium
ACAGCCCCACAAGGATCTCAAATCTGTGTCAACATTTCTACAGAAAACTTTATGGATATAAATTCCATACAGTTCAGCATTCACTTTGAATATGATATTATCAACTACTCAACCACCAACAACCTGAACCTCCCCGGCAATCTTGGGGTAG
Source organism: Saprospiraceae bacterium (assembly GCA_041392505.1). Taxonomy (GTDB): domain Bacteria; phylum Bacteroidota; class Bacteroidia; order Chitinophagales; family Saprospiraceae; genus UBA6168. The sequence continues at coordinate 152 of JAWKLX010000094.1, forward strand.
GAGATCTTTTAGCCAATTCAGGGATTTTAACCATTTCATGGATAGATCCGATGCTTCAGGGGGTAAGTTTTCCAGATGGCACTACTATTTTTCAAACCTGTTTTGATGTAGTTGGCAATCCAGGCGATGTTAGCCCTTTCAATTTTGTGGGCAGCCCCGCCGCTTTTGAGTTTGTTAATGGCAGTGGACAACCGCTCAATTTTAGTCCCACTGCAGGCTCCGTTACGGTAAGCGGTGGTACGTCCGGCTCTGATAATGGCTTGATAGCATCTTCTGAAACAGCTCCACAAGGATCACAAACCTGTGTCAACATTTCAACAGAAAATTTCACGGATGTAATTTCCATGCAGTTCAGCATTCATTTTGACTACCATGTTATTGACTACACAACCACCAACAACCTGAACCTCCCCGGTAACCTTGGGGTAGGAGAATTTTTAGCTAATTCAGGGATTTTAACCTTTTCATGGTTAGATCCGATGCTCCAGGGGGTAAGTCCTCCAGATGGCACAGCTATTTTTCAAATCTGTTTTGATGCAGTTGGCAATCCAGGCGATGTTAGCCCTATCAATTTTGAGGGCAGTCCCACTCCTTTTGAGTTTGTTAGCGGCAGTGGACTACCGCTCAATTTTAGTCCCACTGCAGGTTCCGTAACTGTAAGTGGTACGCCTGGGCCAGCTGCTGTTCCCACTATGGGTGAATGGGCCATGATTCTTTTTTCACTGATCTGTATGGCAGTTGGTTTAGCCTTTGTTTTCAATGCCCAAAGCAGATTAGCACTAAACGAAGACATCCATGTCGAACCCTATTTTGGTTTGCGTCAATTTCCTTTTGAAATGGGCTTTTTCAATATCGCCCTGAAGCAGGCGATTTTAATGGCCACTGCTGGATTTATAGGTATTTATATAATCTGGGGAGAAATAATTTTTACCGATTTGATCGGGATGGTTTTATGTGTCCCCGTTGCAGCCTATATCCTCCACTTGGTCAAGTTGTTTGAAAGGTAAAACAACTGAAGCTTTCTTACAAGCAACTAATTTTTTTACCTAGTATAAAAAGGGGGCTTCATTAAAAGCCCCCTTTTTTCATTCCCAAACCTGAACCTTCCTGAACCTTTGGTGTATTTTCTCCCGTAAACAAACCCACGCGGGACATTTCACAAACTGCTCCGCCTACTGATTATTTTTTTACATTTGCGTTTCTTTGAAAAAGCAGACAGAAATAGTCGTAAAAACCTTTTTGTAAAATGTTGATTTTCAAAAAATTAACCACAAGAATTGGGTTTTTCAGGACTATCGACCGAATATTTATCTCAAAAATTATTTTGAACTAAATGGTGCAATTTGAAAGTAGCCCCTGCCTATTGCCAAGTGTATATCAAATTCACCGTTCACCATTTACCATTAAATAAATGCATTCATTCAAATCAGTGACCAACATAACCGGATGGCTCGTTTTTGTGCTGGCGGCTATTGTTTACATTCTCTCAGCCGAACCCACTGGCAGTCTTTGGGATTGTGGCGAATTTATTTTGGGCGCCTATAAAATGGAAGTCGTCCACCCTCCGGGAGCACCATTGTACATGATCGTTGGCCGGATTTTTATCTGGTTTGCAGAAATCTTTACCGATACCGAGGCCAACCCAGATAACATTGCCCATTCTGTCAACATCATGTCGGGAATATGCACTGCCTTCGGGGCCATGATGGTAGCGTGGGTAGCTATGATATTAGGTAAAATGGCCATGGTTGGCAGAGAAGGCACAACGGATAGTTCGCAAAATATGGCTTTGGCTGGAGCGGGTTTGGTGACGGGTCTTTCCATGACATTTTGCTCGTCCATCTGGTTTTCAGCAGTAGAAGGGGAGGTTTATGCGATGTCTACCTTCTTCACCTGTCTGACCCTGTGGTCTATGATAAAATGGTACAACCTGCCTGACACCCCTTCCAACGACCGTTGGTTGGTTTTCACGGTTTATGCAGCGGCTTTGTCCATTGGGGTTCACTTGTTGAGCTTGTTGACATTCCCTGCCTTGGCGTTGTTTTACTATTTCAAAAAATACAAAGAACATACGTTGCTTGGCATGGGAGTAGCTGCGGCGGCTGGCGTCGTGGCCATTGTTGCGATCCAAAAATTGGTGATTACCGGCATCGCCGAAATGTGGAAGAACATGGAAATCCTGACGGTTAACAGTTTTGGATTGCCTTTCCACTCTGGTCTGGTGCCGACGTTGCTCATCATTGCCGCCCTGTTTTATTTTAGCTTGCGGTGGGCGCATAAGCACAACCATGGCATTGCGCAAATGATTATCGTTTCTGCCATGATGTGCATGGTAGGTTTTTCAACCATTGGAGTCATTTTGGTTCGTGCCAATGCCGATCCACCGATCAATATGAACCGCCCATCTGACCCGATCCGTTTGCTGTCGTATGTCAATCGCGAACAGTATGGGGAAAGGCCCTTGTTGTACGGGCCAAATTTTGATGCCCAACCAGTGGACAACGAAATCGAAAAGCGTTATGGGCAAGTGGTGAAAATGGAGGATGGAAAAGAAGTGCACCGCTACGAGTACACCGACGAAAAGCTGTCCTATAAATACCGCAACAGCGACAAGAGTTTCTTTCCCCGCATGGGCGACGATTCTCAGGGACGTCCAGAAAAATACCGACAGTGGATCAACAAACCGAATGGTTCGCTGACGTTTTTTGATAATGTAAAATACCTGATCCGCTATCAGTTCGGCTGGATGTACTGGCGCTATTTTGCCTGGAACTTCATCGGTCGTCAGAATGGCGAGCAAGGGCAATATGAATGGGATAAAAAGAGCGGGCACTGGGAGTCTGGCATTAAATTCATCGACGAGGCACGCCTTTACAACATGGATAAGATGACCGACACCATGAAGAAACACCGGGCGCGCAACCATTATTTCTTCTTGCCATTCCTGTTTGGATTGATCGGCTTGTTTTACCATTATAAAAAACGGCCCAAAGAATTCATGGGCTTGCTGGCATTGTTCATCATCACTGGTATCGGGATCATTGTGTATTCCAACCAGCCTCCAAGCGAGCCCCGTGAACGGGACTATGTGTTGGTCGGATCCTTTTTCACTTATTGTATTTGGATCGGGTTTGCAGTGTTGGCGCTGTTTGATTTTCTGAAAAATAAAATGAGCGGAGTGCCTGCCGCCGGGATCGCCTCCTTGTTGGTCTTAATCGCTCCTGTCCTGATGGGCACCCAAAACTGGGATGACCACAGCCGGGCAGGACACACCGGCTCCCGTGATTATGCTTCCAACTTTTTGGAAAGCTGCGAACCCAATGCGATCATCTTTACCTATGGCGATAACGACACGTATCCGCTCTGGTATGCGCAAGAGGTAGAAAATATCCGCACCGATGTGCGGGTTGTCAACTTGTCGCTCATCCAAGTCGATTGGTACATCAACTTGTTGCGCCGGAAGGTGAACGACAGCCCTCCAGTGAAATTGACGATCCCAGCTGAAAGCTACCGGGGCAAATTGAGGAATGCTGTTTTCCATTATGATCCGGGAGACAAAAACCAGCGCTTGGATATCCTTGATGTGTTAAAATTCATTGGCGAAGACCATGAGTTGAAAGCGGCAGGTGGCCGTACCTTGGAAAGCTTTTTACCAACCAAGAATACCTACATCCAGATCGATAGCTTAGCCGCTGTGAAAACAGGCAATTATGACCCAGCGGACAGCTTGGAATTTGTGAGCCAGATTCCTCTAAAACTGCCGGGCCGCCAGTACATCACCAAGGATGAGTTAGCTATTTTGGATGTGATCGCTTCCAATATCAACGACCGTCCAGTTTATTTTGCCGTGACCTGCCGCCCTGAAAAAATGTTTGGTTTGAACGACTACATGCAATTGGAAGGGCTTGGCTTGCGCATCGTCCCAGTGAAGTCGAAAAGCGAACAGGGGCTGTATGTGTACGGCTATGGCCGGGCAGACACCGACAAAATTTATGACCGGGTGATGAATAAATGGAAGTGGGGCAATTTTGATACGCACGAGACTTTCATTGACCGGAGCTATGGCCCAAGTATCCAAAGTATGCGGGTAGTTATTTTGCGGGCAGCCCGTAACCTAAAGGATGAGGGCGACAATGAGCGGGCCATTGCCCTGATTGAAAAATACTTGTCGGCGTTCCCGCATTTCAATTTCCCTTACGACTGGAATACGATGCAATTGCTGAGTATCATGATCGAGGCTGGCGGCTACGAAAAAGCCAAACCGCACTTGGAAATCTTGGCCAACGAAACGTTGCAGCAATTGGAGTTCTACAATTCTTTGGATTCCCATTTCACGGAATTGGGCGGCGATTTCGAACAGGATTTTGCCTTGGCCATGAACACCAAGGAAACGATCATCCGGGCAGCGAAAAGCCAGAAAGACGATGCCTATGTGCAGCAGTTAGAGGAAATGTTTAAAGATTTCCCGATGCCGACCAGGAATAGGATACCACTAGATTAAGATAATTTTTTCCTAAATAAGAAAGCCGTTACAAATGATGATTTGTAACGGCTTTCTTATTTGTACCTATCGAATGTTATTTAGTAATGAACGTGAGGTATGGATTTAAATGACAGGGCAGGATTGGCTTAAGCCAACTCCTGCCCTGCCAAAGGAGTTTCAGGGGGAAGAAAATCGGCAAAGCCGATTTTCTTTCCCCTGAAGTTTTCGACGGCGGTGGCTGCTTCGCTGCCACCGCCGTCGAAAAAATGTAATAATCTGATTATGAGTTTGATAGAGTGGGTTCTAATCCATACCTGACGTTTCTAAGTGTGACGGCAGGTTAATTATTACTCATAAATACCTGATAAAAAGAGGCTCGCATTAATGGCCTTTAAAGGAACGCTGGCTTGTTTGGAGACATAGGTTTCTGCCGTCCACTCCTTTCCGTTTTCAGTTGAATAACATTCTACGATCTCATTTTCGGAATCAACAATTAGATAGTGGCGAAGCGATGGGATTTTGCGGTAATCCAGAAATTTATCCGTTTTATCGTAAACCTTGGTGGAAGGTGAAGCTACTTCAACGATGACCGAAGGAAATCTTTTAATGTAGGCATCCGCCAAATCCCGCTCGTCGCAGGTGACAAATACATCGGGATAGGTGTAGTGCTTCTTGTTGGTGATCTGGACTTTTACATTTTCCATGAACACCTTGCAGGAGGTGTTTTTTAAGATTTGCCAAAGCGCAAAAGTGATTCTCTGACAAATAAGATTGTGGATGTCGGTAGTTCCTGGCATAGGGATAAGTTGGCCTTCTCTGAATTCGTGCCTGACTTTAGCCGTTTCCTCGTAGGCTAAGTAGGCTTCCAAACTAAAGCGTTTTGATTTTATGGCATCGCCATTTTTCATAAACAATTCATTTTTGACAAAAGTAATGGATTTTGCATAAACTATCCGCACAGAATTGAATCACCAGTTGGCATATCAATAGCTGTTTTAAAACTTTAAAAAAAGCCATTTTCAATACGTTTTTTGCAATCTCATTTCCATTGTCGTACTTTTGGCACGAACATACACACTCGTCAAAAACGAGACTGCACAAACATGAAAAAACTCGGCAAGCCCGTACCCGACCTAACTAAATTGCAAAAAATGGCCAAAGCCTGGCAACCATCTGACTCCCATCCTCCCGTGGATTTTTCCAACACGGAAATTGCATTTGCTGACAAATCCGACCAAGAACTCAAACAAACCGCATGGCTGTTCAAAATGATGAACAATGCCAGCTTGGTGGACTGGGGCGGCAAATTAGCCCTGCTGGCAGCCAAGCTGCGCTTACCCTTCTTCGAGACCATTGTCAAGAAAACCATCTTCCCGCAGTTCTGTGGCGGCACTACCCTGCTCGACTCGCAAAGCAGCATCGACCGATTGTATAAAAATGGCGTTTACTCCGTGCTGGATTATGGGGCTGAGGGCAAGGAAGAAGAAGCGGATTTTAATTTCACCATGAATGAAAACATCCGGGCTATTGAGTTTGCGAGCACCCAAGAAAGCGTCCCTGTCATCAGTACCAAAATAACGGGCCTGGCCAGGTTTGCCATTCTGGAAAAAGTGAGCGCTTCGGAAGAATTGACCAAAAAAGAACAGGAGGAATACCAGAACATCGTAAAACGTATTGATTCGATTTGCCACAATGCCGCCCGATTGGATGTGGGTGTTTTTATTGATGCAGAGGATTCTTGGATTCAAGTAGCCATCGACAATTTGGCCAATCAGATGATGAAACGCTACAATGGTAAAAAAGCCATTGTTTACAATACCTTTCAATTGTATCGCCACGATCGGCTTGCTTATTTAATGGAGTCATTCGACCGGGCAAAAAAAGAGGGCTACATGCTTGGGGCAAAACTGGTCCGCGGAGCATACATGGACAAAGAGCGGGCAAGGGCCAAAGAAAAAGGCTACCCTTCCCCCATCCAACCCACCAAAAAAGCAACCGACCACGACTTCGACCTAGCAGTCCGTTTTTGCATTGAAAATTATGAAAAAATGGCCTCCTGTTTTGCGACCCACAATGCCGAAACCACCCGCCTCGCTGCCGATCTGATAGCAGAAAAAGGCATCGACAAAGGCCATCACCACCTGATGTTCTCCCAATTATACGGGATGAGTGACCACCTGACTTTCAATCTGGCAAAAGGAGGATACAACGTTTCTAAATACCTTGTTTATGGGCAAGTGAAGGACGTTATCCCTTACTTGATCCGCCGTTCACAAGAAAATTCATCTGTCACAGGCGACATGAGCCGTGAGTATAGTTTCATTTTGAAAGAAATAAAAAGGAGGGGGATTTAGATGGGGGCATTGATTCATGGTTTCATGGTTAGATGGTTTCATGGTTTTATTAT
>JAWKLX010000095.1:0-6612 GCA_041392505.1 Saprospiraceae bacterium
CTCATAACCTGAAGTGTCAATAATGGCTTCATAATTCACAACGTACATGCCTGGATCTGAATAGGTTACCTCGCCAGGGTTTTCTTCCGTAGACGTTTCTCCGTTTCCAAAATCCCAAAAATAATCAAAGCCGCTGTCGCCATTGCTCATGATATTGTTTTCAAAACTGACCGTGACATCCCCACATCCATTGCTGTTTTGCATGCTAAATCCATCGGTCATGCTGGTGGAGGGGGCAATGTAAAACGAGAAGGTAAAAGAGGTAGATTGGTTGATGGTCAGTACCTCCGCCGTGACAAATACTTGCACTTCGTACATGCCGGGAATCAGCGGTGTGCCGCAAAATTTAACACAGCCATCGGTCTCGTTGCCGGGGTCAAACTCAAATTTGCTGGGCTCCCAGTCGAGGCCAGGTGGCACATTTAAGAGGGCGATGATAGTTATTTTGCCAATGTTCAATCCGGCAGGTGTGCCGGGGTCAATTTCATGGACAGGGGTGGTTGATTTAGGCATTCTGAAACTCAGGTCGCCGTTATAGGCTTCTCCTGCTACGCCATCGGGGGCCGTTCCTAAATAGATAGTATCTGCCGGCAATGGCGGTAAATCGACGAGGCAGCCGGGGCAGCCACTTTGAGCACTGAGTAAATTGATTTGAATGATAAAAAAGAAAAGTAGGGATGAGGAAAGTTTGGACATAGAACTATTGGAGTTTGGTTAGCAATCGGTGTAAACAGTTTAAAGGGGAAAGTTATGATGGATTAGAGTTGTAGGGTAGGGCTATTCCATAAAAATGGAGTTTCGCATAGGCGTAGTTCAATAATTGAAAAAAAGAAAAGCTCGAAACTGCCAGTGGATTTCTTATTCATCAAAATTTGTAGTTGTAAGCAGCAACGGGGAATCCAGCTGTACCACTACCTAATTCATTACTCAAGTAGATACCAAAATCAACTTGGTGCTGCCCCCTGAACCAAGAAAGCCCAAACGTTCCCATAATAGTATTTTCCCTGTCGTAATAACTGTAGTAATTGTCAATGAAATTAAGGTATTCGACATAAACCCGCCAATGATTGCCGGTGCGGAAAGAGCCGCCAAATGAGAATGCCGTCGTGCCCTCGCTGTCGGAAGGTGATTTGCCCCTGCCGATTGAAGCATTTAAAAACCGATCTTTGGTGCCTATGGCGATAGAACCGTAAACCAATCCCAACGTTTCACTTCCTTCATCTCCTTCATAAAAGGTGAAAGCATAGGCGCCTTGAGCTCCCGCGGCAAAATGAAACAATTCCCCTATGCTCCCTCCTACTTTTATCTTTCCAGTAAGCGCATGCCCGATCAAAACGGTAAAAAAACCAGCGCCTACTGTGACGTTATCACTAAGGCCATGTTCAATGGTGTTATACAGAATCATTGTGCGGTATTCGCTTACGTCTTTTTCGAGTAACAGAGCGCTGGGGCTGAAAAAAAGGCGTTGCTGGTTGTAATTATGGTTTAAGGTGGTTTGGGTTTTAGATGAAGTTTGAACCCCTTGGGGATTGACCAAGTTTAAGTCCACAAAATCATCTTTTTTGACAGTGATCTTTGAACCGTTTTTTAACAAAAAGCCCAATTCCTCTTGATTGAGATACAATAGCTGCCCCGTAAAACGGTCTCCGTTTTTAGTTCTCAACAAATGATATTCATCCAGAGGGCCAGAGGAATCAGAATTCCTTTTTCCCCTCAAGGTGATCTCACTTATTTCAAAATAGCGAACTCTTTCGTAGCCATTTAGCCCCTGTTTGAGGGTGGCTTCGAACCCGTTTAATTTGGACAGTTTACCAAAATGTTTAGCTGAATCTAAACTGGTTATTTCATAATCAAAATACAACTGATGACTCTCAACTTCTTGTGCATTTTCATCTGAAAGTAGGCTTTTAGGGTCGACCACTTCAATCAATTTTATTTCCTCCACATTGAATATCAGTTTGTTGTCTCTATACAGGAAAAATAATAGCGCTTCATCATAGCCAACCACCCGGCCAGTAAAGGTATCGCCAACCCAAGTGGAGATTTTATGTACTTGGGTGGTGTCGCCGATTTTAAAGTCACCTTTGGTAGGGATTTGGGAAAATGCAGTAACTGCAGATAGGAATGCCAATGCGGTCAAGAGGTGTTGTAGAAATTTCATGCAAATTGGTTTTAGTTGTTTGGTTGTGGTTTTACCGTGTAAATAGCGAAGAAAAGGAGTGTTCATAATTTCCCGCAGTGTCCGCAAAGTTTAACGCAGGGTGACGCAGAGTTAGCGAGGAAAACTCTGCGCTACCCTGCGTAAAACCCTGCGAACACTGCGGTAAACCCTATTTAATAGAATCAATTAAATTCGATAATTGAGCACTTGAATAACGTTCCAGCCTTGGCATTTGTGAAAGAAGACAGAGGTAAAAGATCAATGAGTTGGCAGGGCTACTAATTGTGGCAAGTTGTTTTGTGATGAGTTTTGCAACTATTAAAAGGAAAGCTTCTCGTCTCTATGGCGAAGAGAGTTCATAAAATGGCTCTTTTGTATCAATTCCCCAACTTTGGCAACTCCGATTGAAAAGAATCCAACGCATCATATACCACATCGTGGATGCGCCGGCGGACAGCCTCCACAAATATTTTTTTGTTTTGGGAAGTAGGGTGGATGCGGTTGGAAAGGAACACGTAAACGAGGTCGTTTTCTGGATCTATCCAAACACAGGTGCCGGTAAAGCCATTATGCCCATAAGCAGTGGCGGGCGTCCTGCTAGAGCAGGTGGGATATTTTCGGTTGGTAGGTTTGTCGAAGCCCAGCCCACGGTGGTTGCCGTATTTGGCGGTGGTAAAGGTCTGAATGGTTTTGGCGTCGAAATATTGGATGCCTCCATACACGCCATCATTGTCCAGTACCTGAAAAAGCACAGCCATGTCTTCGGCATTGGCAAAAATGCCCGCATTGCCACCGACTCCGCCCATGAGCGCTGCGGACGGGTCATGGACAAAACCATGAACCAATGTTTTCCGCCACATCTGATCTCTTTCAGTGGGGACAATCTGCGATTGGTCAAATGCTTTGCTGGGATTGTACATTAAATGGCGGAGGCCGATAGACTGGTAAAAATGGTTGTTGACATATTCGTCGAGTGAAGAACGGCTGATGTCTTCGACAGCCCTTTGCAACAAATAAAAATTGACATCGCTGTACCTGAACCCATTTCTGGTGGACAATCTGTGCAATCGGCTGACCCGTTGCCAGATAGTGTCTTGGTAATCATGCCGGAAGAAAAGGGATGGGGCTATTTGTACATCGAAATCGCCGTTTTCTGTTTTGCAAAAAATATCATTGCAGCCACTGGATGGGACACTTCGATAATTGTAAAACTTGGCGATTGGCATGGGGGCTTGTAGGCCAGAATTATGAATGAGCAGGTCCTTCACCTTGATAGAACCTATGGAAGCATTGGCCCCAAGTTTAATATAGTCGCTGATTTTATTGGTCAAGGATATTTGATTTTGCTCGTAGAGCTTCATAACGGCCAACGTTGTGGAGGCAATCTTTGAAACGGAAGCGATGTCATAAAGATCGGTGGTCTCAACTGGCCGATTCTTCGAATAGGTATGAAAGCCAAATGCTTTGGAATAGACGACTGTCCCGCTTTTGACTACCGCTACCTGGCAACCTGGGAACACCCTGTTTTTGATAGCTGTGTTGGCGATAGCATCTATCCCAACCAATCGCTCGGTCGCTATGCCTGCTTCCTCCGGCCCATTAAAACTGACTCGCTCTTGGTAAATGTACTCGGATGCGCCGATTGGCAGGTCTTCATTGACAGTGACTGGAAGTTTGCCACGAACTGTTACCCCACCAAACATTGCCTGTGCCACTTGCTGCTCCGTCCATTGGTTGCGCTCATAAACTTGAAAAAAAGTGATGTTTTTTTCGAAAAAACCTAATTGTTGGGGGTTGCCAAAATTGACGACAACAACCTCTTTTTTCTGGGAAAGCGCATTGATGCTTTGGATAAACAAGGAATCCTTTTTGGGAGATATTGCAAACGTATCCAGAAGAATAACGGAAACCTCGGTTGGCCGGGCGGTCTGAGACTGGACTGGGGCAAAGTACCCGCCAGAAGTTAGCGGTACTTTGACTGGGAGGAAATCCGCATATTTCGAGAAATAATTTTTAAACTGTTTAAAGTCGCTCCTCCCTGTCTCAACGATGCTGAATTGCTTTTGCAACAGGTTGTCGAAAGGGATTAATTTATTCAGGTCGCTGGCCAGCGTGACAGAATTTTTATACAGCTCAATGGTGAATTGCTGCCAAGCAGGATGCTCAAAATAAGCCACAATTTTTTCAGCCTGTTCTGCAAAATCGGCGGCTTGCGGCTGGTAGCGATGAACCACTTTGGGCGCTTGTTTCTTACTGAACGAAACCAATTTGACAGGCATCTGGGCAGAATCCTTTGGCAGCAACGATAGCTCAACGGGCAGCCGTCCGCCGTTCGCCCATGACTTGGCCGTCAGGACACGTCGCACCCTCGCATCCAATTCTTGAATGCTCAACATCCCTTCCTCGATCAGTTGCCGAGTATATTGAAAAAAAACGGGGACGTCGGGGGTTACGAAGAGATCCACCCCTTGCAGCAATTTCAATTCAGGAGATTCTCCCTCCAAAAGCGTGGTCATGGCGAGGCCATGAAAGCCCATTTTTGTGGACAAATAGTTTTGCAGAAACCCCGGCGGGCTACGTTTGATGGTTTCGTTTTCAAAAATATTTTCCTGCAAAAAAAGTCCGGGCAGCCCATTGCTGGTAAACTTAAAAAGAGCCGCAAGTTTGGCAAATCTTAATGAATCGTTGGTCTCGATGTGTTCGCTGGAAAAGCCCTCCGCAAAGGCAATGATGTGGTTGTCGGAAAGGGCCGAAAAATTGTTTTCCAAGCGCTCTACCACGGCAATTTTTTCCTGACCATTGGCGGAAGAAAGATCATTGATTTCGGTCGTTGGAAGGAGGGAAAGGTCTGGCCGCATGGAAAATTGAATGCCCAGTGCCTTGCATTGTTCTAAATATTCATTTTCCAAAAACGCCTGCAAAGCGGTGCTATCAATAGCGGCAGTCGTTATGGGTTTTGGGAAATGGGCTGTTCCTGAAAACTGGTTGTGCGGGGGCCGCTTTTTCTCCTGTGCCCAATAGCAACAGGATTGCAGCAGAACCGTTTTAGGCTATCCGTCCAAAAAAGAAAATCTGGACGGTAGCTCCATTTGAATCCAGTCCGCCAACTTTTCCTTGGCTGACATAATCAACGGCTGTTTTTTGCTGAAAAACGTCAGAAAGGTCGGGCGTCCAAACGATGAGCTGGCCAATTTTTTCCTCTAACGTCATGCCTTCAAGCACTGCATCCACCTGTGCTTTATCCACTCCCTGGAAGGGTGCAATGGCCGGGTCGGCAATGAAGGAGGGGACAACAGATTTCGGAGGAGGAGATGGCTGGTCTTGGCAAGCGGGCCACATTGCTACTGCAACGAGTAGGGTGAACAGATATTTACACGGGATGTACGAAACAGTTCTCAATGGCCTCAGCATCAGTAATTTGAATGGTTGGTCGCTTTGTTTTTGTTTTAAGGGTGGAAGAATAATTGGTAGTCTTCCTTGTCATGCAATTATCATTCCCTGAGATAAAAGTAGGACTGCTTTTGTGATACGTCGTCGTAGGTCAATAGTTCCTCAGCATCTTGGTATTCCTCATAAAAACTCAACATGGCGAAATCACCAGCGCAAGCCGTGGTGTGTAAAACGAGCGTACCGATGGAAATCCACTTTACCGCTATAGAACCAAAAATGATGGCAATTATTGCAAAAAGCGATATACAAATAAATGGAGTGAGGGCAATAAATTTAAACGACTTCCGATCAGAAATAAAACGGTCGGCTACGGCATAAAAATAAAACATCCGCCAATTGACTCCAAATGAAATTTTAGGCGCACCTACTATTTTATAGGCCAACCCGTGCAGCCCTTCGTGCACCGGTATCAGGATCGAAAAGACCAACAGGGAGCCAATCCCAAAATATTTGAGCACTGCCCAGAAACCCAAAAACCCTTGCCAAATATCCAAAATCGCTACCGCTATGGTGAACAGCACCAGTAAAATGTTTAAAGCTAAATAGGTGCGGATAGTAATGGTTTTACTTTTAAATTGCCTTTCTACAAACGGCAGAATATCATCATGTGGGAGCAATAACAAGAGAGAATAGGTAGGGTCGCTATGGAGTTTTTCGATGGTCATTGATTCATGGTTAGATGGTTTCACGGTTTCATTGTCTCACTGTTTCATGGTTACATGGTTTCACTATATCATTGATTCATGGTTTCATTGTCTCACTGTTTCATGGTTGCACGGTTGTGTTCATTCTTTGATCGATTGCGATACAATCATTTGTGAGATTCGTGGCTTTCTCAAAAGCCGATATTTATTTCAAAGAATCAATGAAACCATGGGCGGTGTGTCAAATGTAAGGTTGCTGCTATTTGATACGCCGCCAAACCATGAAACCATGAATCAATGAAACAGTGAAACAGTGAAACAGTGAAACAGTGAAACAGTGAAACCATGAATCAATGC
>JAWKLX010000096.1:0-4781 GCA_041392505.1 Saprospiraceae bacterium
GCTTTTGGTCAACTGTTCCCGAATGCCCAACGTTACCATAACTTCCTCATTGCCAAGTGTGTACAAGGTATATTTTCTATTTTTAAACAATTTCAAACGTTCATCAGAAGTTTCCAAAAAATTGACTTCTTTGGAAAAATCGAGCTGGTTTAAACCATCTACCAGACCAACTCCGGTGGCTTTCAGCAAAGCCTCCTTTTTCGTCCATATTTTGTAAAAATCTTCGTGCGAATAAACACGGTCGCACTCGGTCGAAGTGAAGTAATGAGCAGCCACTTCCCAATATTCAAACTGCTTGTTGATAGCCTCCAAATCAATCCCGATCTGCTGTTCGCCCGGATGGACAGCAATAGCAATGAACTGGCCGGAATTGGACAAATTGAATTGGAACGAATCCCGATAGCCCTTGAGGTAAGGCTTGCCAAAACGCTCATCCAACAATTCGATTTCGGCCGGGAACAGGTTTAGGCATTCACCGATTAGCACCCGCAGCATGCCCCGCCCTGCCACATAAACTTGGCGGTCGAGTTCCCTCCTAAACCGGACAGCTTTCTTTTTTTCTTTTAGTGATAAAGTGGAGGCCAGGTAAGCCAGTACCTCCTTGGGCATGTGGGTCACATTGATCAGGTAAACCCGCACATCATTTAGCTCGGGATGAGCACTGAGATCCAGGATCTGGATCGCCTCTTTTAAGTGTTTCTCCATGGTTGTTTATAGTGTTTGTTTGTTGTCAATGACTGAATGAGCGAATTATAGAATGATTGAATGATTGAATTAGTGAATGATTGAATGATTCAATCATTCACTAATTCAATCATTCTTCCATCCTCTCATTCATTCATTCTTTCCATTTCTAATTTCCCAATTTCCAAAAGTCGCTTTCCCAACGCCTCTGCTACTTGCTGGCCGTGAGGGTCGTCGAACAATGTCAAATGGTTTCCTTCAATCTGGTGGATGGTCAGGCCATGGAGGGCAAATTGGTCCCAACCGTAGTGTTCGGGATCGTGAAGATAAAACATTTGTTCTTTTGCCTTGAATAAATCCACATGAATTTGCAGTGGTTTCAAGACATATTTATCATAAGCCTGCAAGCTTTTCTCATAAACGTCTTTTCCATAAGGCAAATAGCCCTCTTCAATCTTGTCAGTTTGGTTGTTGCGGTAGGCCATCGTGAGCTTGCCTTTCATGTGTTGGAACTGCATTTTCAGCACTGACGATTTGTATTCGATCGCCTTGCCCGGCTCTTTCAACATCAGCGACATATTGAAGCCCAGCTTTTTGAATTTCTTTTTCAACTTCCCGCTTCCGCCATTGCCAGCCCATTCGTATTTGGCCACCGCATCGAAGAGCGCCAGCAACGGGACTTCTTTGTTTTCGGCTTGCAGTTGTGAAGCCATTTCCCAAGCTATCAGTCCACCACGCGAGTAGCCCGCCAGACAATAAGGCCCGTCTGGGTTTTGCAATTTTATTTCATTCAAATAATGGGCGGCCATGTCTTCGATGCAATCAAGCGCTTCCTCTCCTTCGTTCAGCCCCTTTGCCTGTAAGGCATAAATGGGTTGGTCGTCATCCAGATATTTTACCATGTTTTGGTAAAACAAGACATGGAGACCACCGCCATGAACCAAGTACAATGGCGGTTTGTTGCCGCCTTTCCTGATGCAGATCAAGGAGGAAAAATCGGGGGTATGGTGACCGTTTTTGGAATGACCATTTTGGAGCGGTTTGTTGAAACCATTCAGTTGACCTGCCAATTTTTTGATCGTAGAATGTTGGAACAAAGTGGTCAGCGGCAGCTTTTTGCCCGTGGCATCTTTGATCTTCGACATGAGCTGAACGGCTGCCAAAGAATGGCCTCCGAGTTCAAAAAAATCATCTTGCACACTGACTTCTTGCACACCCAACAGGTCTTTCCAAATATTGGTCAACAACTCTTCGCCTTTGGTCGTCGGCGCTTCCTTTTTAGCAGTCGATAATTTTGACAGGTCGGGTTTTGGCAGTGCCTTGCGATCTACTTTTAGGGAGGTATTCATCGGTAGCTCCTCCATTACAATAAAAATGGCAGGCACCATGTAGCCGGGGAGTTTTGTTTTCAAAAATGCTTTAAGCGACTCGTTATCAGCATTTTCAGCATTTTCCCAAACAATATAACCCGCCATTTGCGGACTACCCGATGCATCTTGGAAAATGTTCACCACCGCCTGTTTGATGGGTTCGAACTGCTGTATAGTGGCCTCTATTTCCCCCAACTCAATGCGGTAGCCCCTGATTTTCACCTGATCGTCAATACGTCCAAGGAATTCGATTTCGCCTGTCGGCAAATAGCGAACGAGGTCGCCGGTTTTGTAAAGTTTTGAGTTTTGGGTTTTGAGTTTTGAGTTTAAGAAACGCTCATTGGTCAATTCGTCTCTGTTTAAATAACCGTTCGAAACACCGTTTCCACCAATGAACAACTCACCGGGCACTCCCACTGGTACTTGCTGTCCATGTTTATCCAAAATAAACATTTCCGTGTTGGCTATCGGCGATCCAATGGCCACATATTCACCGGGGCAGCGAGCCAAATGGTCGTCCGTCACTTCTTGGTAGGTTGCATAAATGGTCGTTTCTGTCGGCCCGTAGCCGTTGTAAACTTTCTTGCAGGAGGCCGCCATCTCAGCCGCCAATTCTTTGGGAAATGCCTCCCCTCCCGCGACGGCGATTAATTTAGGATCGCCTTGCCATCCCGACAGCATCAATATCTGCCAAGTGGTCGGTGTCGCCTGCATGTGCGTTGGACGGAAATGCTCCAAAGAGGCCCGCAATTCGAAACCATCTTTTTTGGTGTTTTCATCCGCCAAAACCAAAGTTGCCCCCGTCATTAAAGTCAAAAAATAATCGGGGATCGACATGTCGAAAGACATGGAAGACACGGAATAAACCGTGCCTTCCCGGGAAATTTCAAGTTTGCGGTTAATAGCGAATAACGTATTCACCGCATTTTCATGACGGATCAATGCGCCTTTCGGGGTTCCAGTGGAACCAGAAGTGTAAATGACGTATGCGGGGAGTTTGCAATTTGCAGTTTGAGCAGAGCGAAATCCCGAACTTGCTTCGGGAGGGCAGTTCGCAGTTTGCAGTTCGCAGTTTTCAGTGGGCAGTTGGTAATTAGCGGTGCCGTTGCCTTTGTCATCCCGTAGGGATCTGTTTTCGGAATTCGGGACAACGATCTTTCCTTTGAAAAAAGAAAGCTCACCTACCAATTCTTCACCTACCACAACCACTTGACAGCCAGCATCTTTCAAAGTAAACTGGATGCGCTCCTGCGGGTTTCTCGGATCGATCGGCACATAAGCGCCACCAGCTTTGAGGATGCCATAAATAGCTACCAACATTTCCAACGACCGCTCGATGATGAGCCCAACAAAGTCGCCGGGTTGCACACCTTTATGGAGCAAGGTCTGGGCAAGTTCGTTGGATCGCTCATCCAATTCACGATAGGTCAGCTGGCCACCGTCGGTCATTTTGACGGCAACGTTGTTGGGTGTTTTTTCAGCTTGCTGCGCAAACAATTCATGCAGGCATAAGTGGAGCGGAAAATCCATTTTTTCGCCCTGCCCGAAGGCACTCAATTGTTGGCTCTCAAAATCTGGTAAAAGGCGTAACTCGGCGATTGGTGTCTCCGGCTCCAACAATATGCTCTGCAGGAATTGTTTGAATTCCTCCAACCTCAGCCGGATGGTTTCCCTGCGGAAGAGGTCGGTATTGAAATTCCACTCAAAATCAACCATTTGGCCCAAAGGTTTCAAGTTGATAAAAGTGTCAAACGTCTCGTAATGGCGTGGGATAGCCTTCGTGCTGGCCTGCACATTTCCAAAAAACAGGTCGTCGAGTGGGCTGTCCAAATTGAAGGCCACACTGACCAAAGTATTGCGGTTGGTGCTGCGCTCCACCTTGAGTTTTTTCACTAACGATCCATACGTAAACTGCTGGTGGTCAAAGGCATCCAGCACATTCCCCCTAACTGTTTTCACATAATCTTTGAAAGAAATACCCTCGCCTATTTTAGTCCGTACAGGTAACAAGCCAATGGCATGGGCGACGAGGTTTTGATTGCCCGGCTGGTTATGCCCCGCTGCTGCGACACCGATCACAAAATCCTCTTGTCCAGTGATGCGGCTGAGATATGCCTGGTAAGCAGCCAACATGAAAACGTAAAAGGTTGTCCCTTGCTTGGCCGCTGATTTCCTCAATGATTTTACAAAATCGGCATCCAAAGAAATTTTCTCCACCGCACCGGGGTAAGTTTTGATGGGTGGGCGGTGAAAATCGGTAGGCAAGTTCAGCACGGGCACGCCGTCAGCAAACTGACCGAGCCAGTATTTTTCATTGTCTTGGTATAAATCAGAATGTTGGAGTTCTGCCTGTTCAGTAGCGTATTGGCTGATTGGTTTGGGGACACCAAGGCTTTCCAAGTTTTTAAAATTTGGAAAGTTTGAGCCATACATTTCCCCCAACTCTCTCGTCAAAATCCCCAACGACCAACCATCGCAAATCACGTGGTGGACATGAATGAAAACGAGGCTTGTTTTTTCCCCCAATAAAACAATTTTGAAGCGCACGAGTGGCCCGTTTTGCAGGTCGAAAAGGTGCTCGGCTTCTTCGTCGTAGAGTTCCTGGAGTTCAGAACTAACAGCACTTGAAGTGCTGTTAGATCGCTGCAAATTGACCACTGGTATTTCCATTTCCAGCTCCGGCAAAACTGTCTGCGTTTTTCCATCCTCATTGATATTCGTCCGCAG
>JAWKLX010000097.1:0-4568 GCA_041392505.1 Saprospiraceae bacterium
CACTAAATTTCGTATCCAGCACCCCAACCTGTTTTTTCTTTTTTTGCGACTGCCGACTGCCGACTGTGGACTGCGGACTGCCCACTGCCCACTGCCGACTAAAAGTCGCCCCCTGCAATTTTTTAAAATAATTCATAAAATAGCTGTCCGGCCTGCCCAATTCATAATCCCCTGCGATGAGCTTGTTTTCGTCCTTTTTTATTTGGATAAATATTTTATCAAATTCCCGGAGTTGCTGCGTATTGCCCTCCGCCTGCAAAGGGATGCTGTTGTCGGTGATGGCGGCCAATACTTCAAGATCGCCCAACTGCCCAGCCATCTGCAAGTTGAATTGGCTGTTCAAAACCAGGTTTTGGTTGTTGCCAAAAGAGAGGCCACGGGTGTAATTGCCATTGTAGTCCAAACCCTTCTGTGGGAGCAAAGGCCGCTCTTGTCCAGCATAGGGATTGTACGGTACACCGATCAAGCGGTCGCCATTATTTTTGTTGAAAATGTTAGAATCGAGGCGGGCAAAGGGGGCCGAGAGGTCGAACGGCAGCACCCGGTATTGAATGACGAATGACGAATGACGAATGACGAATGACGAATCAAAGGAGATCCGGTTGTTTTCGATTTTGTAATTATTATAGGAAATGAGGGTATCGGTTGTTGGGTCGGTCAAGCGGATGGTTTGGGGGATAACGGTCAGGCTGTCAATGAGTTGGGGTACACCGAGCACGGGCAGTGTCTTGCTGCGCAGGTTGTTGATTTGCGCAGCGGCCAACAGCGGCAACAAGACCAGCAATGAGGTGTACAGGGTTTTTATCATGTAGCTATGCTTTCGGCATCGACTTTTTTCCAACAACTATACTACACTGTAACAAAAATTTCTTTAAACACCGGGGCGGCATAGCCGCCCCGGTGTTTAAAGGTTTTTAGGAGGGCGAGCGGCTGCAAGCCGCTCGCCCTCCTAAAAAAACTTTTATTACACGGTAATACGTATGGTAAACGCAAATTAACTTACTTTATGGCTACAAATACGAACTTACATGTCTGCTCGAAAACGAAAGAAACTTTTAAAAGTGGCAGTGCGGCTGGTGTTTGCCGCCTTCCTCCTCCTGAACGTCGTCGCCTACTTTCAGGCCCGTACCTTCACCCATTTCTCCACCGCCCCCATCGAACCGACCCGAAACACCCACCTCGGTTTTGGCGACAAAGTCAAAATGGCTGTTTTCGGCATCGACAATCCCCGTCCCCAAAACAATGCCTTTCCTTCCCAGTCATTCGACGTGGTGAAAATCGAAAGCACCCAAACGCTGGAGGGCTGGTACCTCCAAAAGGACGAAGCCATCGGGACGGTGATCCTCTTCCACGGCTACCGCAGTAAAAAATCGGCCATGCTCGACCACTCCGATGAGTTTTTTAAAATGGGCTACAACGTGCTGCTGGTGGACTTTACCGGCTCTGGCGGTTCCGGTGGCGACGTGACGACCATCGGCTACGCGGAAGGGGAACAGGTCAAGGACAGTTATGAATTTATCAAAAACAAAGGGGAAGAAAACATCGTGCTTTGTGGTATTTCGATGGGGGCAGCGGCCATCACCCGGGCCTTGTACGAATTCGACATTTCCCCGAAAAAAATAATCCTCGAGTGCCCGTTCGGCACTTTTTATGAAGCCGTCGAAGGGCGCTTCCGGTCACTGGGCATGCCGAGTATGCCGATGGCGCCGCTGCTCATTTTTTGGGGAGGCATCCAAAACGGCTACTGGGCCTTTTCCCACAATCCCGCCGATTATGCGAAATCCATCACCATCCCTACCCTGCTCCTCTGGGGCGAACTCGACGACCGGGTGACCCGCTCTGAAACGGAAGCCATTTTCAACAATTTAAACGGGGAAAAAGAAATGATTATTTATCCCAAATCAGGGCATGAAAGTTATTTGAACGACCACCGGGAAGAGTGGATTGATGATGTGCGTGGATTTCTTGATACAAACGGAAAATAAGTTTACATTTCACGCATCACTCATCGAACATTTATTTAACTATTTTTACGCTTACCATTACCTCTAAACTCACAAACAACCATCTGCCCAATGCAACTGGATAAACAATATATAGATACTCTTGAAAACATCAAAGAAAAAATCAGGCAAGCCCAATATAAAGCGGTAATAGCAGTGAATTCCCAATTACTTGAACTGTATTGGGAAATAGGAAACATCATTCATACAAGAGAAACTGAAGAGGGCTGGGGTGCAAAAGTAGTAGAATTACTTTCTAAAGACTTAAGAAATGAATTTCCCGGCAAACGTGGGTATTCTTCAAGAAATTTGAGGTACATGAGGGATTTTGCCAAAGAGTATCCCGATTTTTCAATTTTGCAACCAGTGGTTGCAAAATTACCTTGGGCTCACCACTTAATAATTTTACAAAAAGTAAAAGACTTTAATCTTAGGCAGTTTTACATCCAGAAAGCAGTTGAAAATAGCTGGTCGAAAAGCGTACTCCAGATACAGATTGAATCGCAACTACATCAGCGTTTGGGAAATGCAATTACTAATTTCAAAACAACATTAACAAGTCCTGATTCCGATCTAGCTAAAGAAACATTCAAAAGCCCTTATGTTTTTAATTTCCTCTCTATAGAGGAAAAAATGAAAGAACGGGATTTTGAAAACGCCCTTTTGAAAAACATCACAAAATTCTTGCTGGAGTTAGGTTCTGGATTTGCGTTTGTAATGCAACAAGCCCCTATTGATGTAGATGATGATGAATTTTTTCCTGACCTTATATTTTACCATATTCATTTAAGAAGATACATCGTCATAGATTTGAAAATGCATGATTTTAAACCTGAATTTGCTGGCAAAATGAGTTTTTATTTATCAGTCTTTGACGACCAATGGAAAACTGAGAATGATAATCCATCAATTGGTTTATTGTTATGCAAAGGGGCAAAAAAAATTATTGCCGAATATGCCTTGCGACATATTACACAGCCAATTGGTGTTAGTACATTTTTGTTTAAAGATGAACCATTACCTGAAGAATTCAAGAACGATTTACCTTCCATAGAAGAGCTTGAAACAGAAATTAAGTACGTTATTGAAGAACAAAAAAATTGGGTAGATAAAAAAATTGAAGCATTAAAAGAACAAACAAAAAATTCTAAAAAAGAACAAATCCAAATCTCACGATCACCTGAAGTTTTAAAGGATTTATTTCACTCTTTTATATTACCAATTTTTGAACCTTTACTAAAAGAATTATCTAAATTTAATGAATTATTCATTGAACATAAGTTTATCTGGCACATACAAAACTCTAATAATTCAAAAACTGAAAGTTTAGAAAGCCTTGCTGATTTTATTTCTTTTGGAAATAAATTAGAAAATTTCAATCACTTAAGAGGTGTTATATTTCATGCGGCTTTCAAAACCTATAAAGCCGCCGGATTAAATTTTTTTAGTATCGGAGAAGGATTTGAATTAAAATTAAATGAATATTTTTATGAAATTAAATTAAACGAAATTAAAATCACTAAACTCTATCATCAACTTTTAAATAATGAAGAAACCAATTTTATAAAAGAAGAATTTATAAAAATCATTATATCGGAAATCGAGAATAGGATTTAATTATTTTCTTAAGAATCTCTTCTTCAGCTGTTTATCAAAATTACAGACACAGGAGACAACAACCTATCACGCCCGCAACCGCTCCTGCATGATCTCCGCATACGTTGCATAATTCAATTTCGCAGGCGAGGAAATAAAAAACAAAACACCCGGCGTTTCACCTTTAATTGTTAATGCACTGGCGTCTTTGACAATAATAAAATCATCGTTTTTCACCGCTTCGCCATTGATGGAGAAATGCCCGTCGATCACATACAGCGAGTAAATATTGTCCGGTGAAATATTTTCCGAAAAATCAATTTCATCAAATTCCAACCTTTTTATTTCCACCCCTTTGGTGTCCAATTTAAAAGGTGAATTGCCGCCAATATACGTCCGGACGGAAACGCCATTATTTTCCGTCACCGGCATGTCCGACATTTTATAATCACTGTAAGAGGCAGGCTGCTCCATCGTGATCCCCAAATTCGGATCGACCCAAATCTGGAACATGGCCGAGCCTTCACCCATGAATTCTGCATGGCTGATGCCGTTGCCCGCCCGGATGATCTGCGCATCGCCCGCATCGAGTGGCCGCCATTCTTTCAGTTGGGTATCGTAGTGGCGGATCTGCCCTTTGAGCACGAACGACATGATCTCGAACCCCTGGTGCGGGTGCAGCCCGATGGTGCTGTCCACCTTGGCCTCGGCGTACGCCCAGTAAAACAGGTTGGAGTAGGGATGGATAAAACCGCCCTCCCGTGGGAAGCCGATGGGTTTGTTTTCGACGATCTCGCCGCCGTTGAAAGCGCCCCGTGCCTGGCGCTCTTTGGGTATCACTTGTATAGACATGGTTTGAGTTTTTAGGGGAAACAGGTGGACGGGGAAATGGTTGAATGGTCGGCATGGCTTGATGGTTTGTTATTGGCGGTGAAGATAAGGCGCAGGTGGGTTTTTCATGTAAAATCT
>JAWKLX010000098.1:0-4332 GCA_041392505.1 Saprospiraceae bacterium
AAATGCATTCATTCCACTTTTATAAGAAAGCCCTTTTAGACTTTATTAGAAATTTAGAAATTGGAAATTATGAAATTGCTAACCAATTGATTTTCAACGCTTACTAAGTACCAATTTCTCAATTTCCAATTTCTGAATAAACCCTATTGAATTTGCAATTTCCCCATTCCAACGCCGCCGTTATCCAAGTCTTGAATTTGGTATAGATACAAGCCAGCCCTCGTGCCGTTGGGGGTTTGCAGTTGCACTGTCTGTCCGAAACTGTTGTCAAAAGTGGTTTCCATAACCAATTTCCCTTGCATATCTATCAACCTGACCAAGCCGTTTGCTATGGGCGATTCCATTTCAATCGTCAGCGTTTGCCCGCTAACAACAGGGTTGGGGAAATGCCTGACCTGCATCAATTTCGCTTCCCGAACCCCTGAAACGACCTCTGCCGCTTGAGGGCGGAAACTAAATTCGCCGGGCTCGTCCGGGCTATAAAATAAGACTGCTGACCCGAACCCTGGTTTATAGAATAAATAATCTAAAGAGGATGCCGTGCTGCCTTGCGTCAGCCCAAAAGCAGCCATCAAAGGGGCAGGAGCAGGAGCACCACCCAAGAAAACACTATCCACCGCGGAGGTAAATGATTTCATCAACAAAACCTCCATCGGGGCGGATGGAGTGCCATCCAAGGTCGGGATGGTCAGCTCGCCGTACCCAACTACTTCCCGCGTGGTGGTGACCGTTCTTTTCCGGTAGCCCGGCGTTTTGTTGAGGCCGAATGCAGCTACTGTTAGTTCAAAAGGGGTGTTACCAGTAATTTCAGTAGTCCATTGATCTTGGTAGGTCATCGGGAAATTGAGCAGGTCGCTGGGTACGGGGTAGGCAAAATTGCCGCCAACAAAATGTAATGAATCGGTCGGGCCTCCAGTTATGGCGGCTATGGGATAAGTGATGTTTTTAATCTCCTGCCCGACGATTGACCAACCCGATGCATCGACTGCTTCGTAGTTGAAGTTCTGAATGACAAACCCCTGAAAAATCAGGTCATTTTGGTAATAAGAAGTTGCAGTTGGGAAATCGGGGTGGTTGTTTACGCCAAAATGTTCCTCATACTCAAAGTCTGCTGCCACCAAGGCCGAGTAATCCCAAACTTGATTGGCGCCTTCACTCGGTGTCCCCAACGTGGAAGGCATGGCATTGGCCAAGGTGTCGGTATAGGTCGTGCCCCGCAAGAAATTACTTTGATCGATGGTGACTTGGCCCTGTAGGGCAATTGTAAAAAGGAATAAAGCAAGGTGTAGAAATGTTTTCATGTCAAGATTTTAGAAAAAGGAACAAGAAAGCCAAGGCGCTGCCAAGCGGTTCGCCGGAGGGATCCCCGTCCATTTTAGAGTTTGAAAAAGTAAAGTTTAGAGGTTGTTGCCTTCGAAAGCTGATCCTGAAAGCTGGAATCTTTTGACCTTTCGAATATGGCTGCAAGGTAGGGCAAGCCCCTTTTTTCTGCAAAGACAATAATCAAAGAATTTAACAGCTTTCTGTTTTCCAACATTATATTTTTTTGCCATAAAAAACTGATATTCAATTTTTTAAAACAAAAAAGGTTTAATAAAAATCTCATCAAAAAATTTCCCAAAAGCCTGCTGTCCTATCTACCTTTATGCCCTTGAAACGATCATCAAAAATCTGCTAAATGCACAACAGCAAACTGATCCGTCTTCTTAAAACATTGGAACCTGGCGAATGCAAGGATTTCCCTAAATTCTTACAATCCCCTTTTTTCAATTCCAACAAACAATGCCTGACCCTGTGCAATTACCTTATAAAATATTACCCCGACTTTGATTCTCCCAAACTTGGAAAGGAACTCGTTTTCCAAAAAATTTTCCCGGGCAAGCCTTATAACTACAACACCTTGAGCAACCTCATGTCCAGTCTGGCCACCCTGACGGAAGAATACCTACTGAACCTGCAATTCCAAAAAGAGGGTTTTGAAAAAAAGAAAATGCTAATCAAAGCCTTGGGCGAACGCAAAGGCAGCTACGAACTTTTTGTAAAAAACACCGAAGCCCTGATCAATGAAGTGGAAAACCGGGAGGTCAAGGATATGGATTATTATCTGGAATTGAGGTCGCTGAACCACGACTTGTACTACCACCCGATCACCAACCGACAGGCCAGCGGGATCGGCGGGATCAAACAAGCGATGGACAACTTGGACTTATTTTATGCGCAGGCCAAGTTGCTTTACGGTTTGGAGTTGAAGGCCCGGGCCTATCTTTTTGGTGAAAACCCTTCCGTTATTTTGGAAAATGAGCTGGTTGTGGAAAGTGAAGACATCTTGGCGGCCAAAAGCCCGGTCTGCTCGATTTACCTTAAAATCCTGAAGCTCTATGATTTTGTGTACGACAAAAATATTTTTGACGAAGCCAAAAACCTGCTATCGGAGCATATCAAAACCATTGGGAAGGTAGAAAGGGCCGTTATTATCCTGCATTTGTTGAACTACTGCATCCGCCTGATTAACAAAGGAAAATCTAAATTTTTTAGCGAGGCTTTTGAATTGTATAAAATGGGGCTGCAACACGGGGCCTTCATTGAGCAAAACCGATTGTCGGAAGTGCTTTTTTCGAACATCGTTTCGGTCGGCACCCGGTGTGGGGAATTTGCTTGGGTGAAAAATTTCATCCACGAGTACAAGCATTTTTTGGAAGAGGAAGAAAGGGAAAGTGCCACTTTATTGAGCCTGGCATTTTTGGCATTTAATGAAGGTAAGTATTCACAGACGATCGACCTCCTGCTCAATCATTCTTTTGAAAAAACCCTGAACACCATCAAGTCAAAAACCATCCTCCTCAGAACCTACTTCGAACTGTTTGTCCGGGACGATTCCTACTATGAATTATTGCTCGCCCAAACCCTTTCTTTTGAGAAACACATCCGCCGGAACAAGGATATTTCAGCCGAAAAAGCTGACGGTTTTTTGAATTTCATCAAACTTACCCGACGGGTTGCGAACGGTTTGTTAGAAAACCATATTCCAGAGGAACTTATCGGCGCCATCGAATCGCATGTTGCCCTGCCCTATAAAGAATGGCTTTTGCAAAAGGCAGGTAAATTGGAGGGTCAAGAAGAAAGGGTTTTCCACTAAAAGCAACCCACGTTGCGGTGTGCCGGTACAACGGTCTTTCGGTGTTCCGGATCCCGGAGTTTGGCAACCTTAATACCTTAATACCGAAATACCATAATACCCCAACTTGGATTACATTTAATGGAAAACCCTCTACTCACATCATCCTTCCACGACATCCTGTACGATAATATCTTCATCTCCGTCTCCGTCCCCTCCTCCTTTTACGCTTTGTTGTTGGCTAATACTGATTTCAAAAGTTTGGAAATTGGCGATCGAAGGATTGCTGTGCCCGGTTGTTTTCATTGATTTTTTCATCGTTGCAATAGGTTTTAAAAAATTAAAAAATTGGTTGAAGTGAGCCGTTGTGCTTCGGAAAAGGCATGGCGGTCCCAGGCTTGCTGATGGCCATTCATTGCCCTGCAAGTGTTGTTTTCATTTGGCCTTTAGCTCTTAAGCGGGACTTTTTGCATTATATGGTCCGGTACTTTTGCGGCAGCAAAAGCCCAAAACCAGCAAGCCATTCCGAAGTAAACGGTAATTGTTGTAGGTGTTTGGACAGGCTTTATTGGGTTTACAATTTTTACTTGTTAGTCCAAATTTTAACTGTCCAATCATTTGCTTAAAAATGATGACACAAAGGTGGGTTGGAAGGGAAAGGGAGGGTTATCAAAAAAAAGTAGGATTGTATCAAATTCTGAAAACGGCTATAAAAAACAGAACATTCCTTATAAAAAACAGAACATTTGGGGCAAAATGGGCTATTCGTCGAGCAGCGTGCCGGGCGTTTTCCCATATTTTTCCCGGAAGCATTTGACAAAATAAGCAGTGCTACCAAACCCAGTTTCAAAGGCGATTTCAGAAACATTGCCAGCATTTTGTTCGAGCAGTTGGTAGGCCCGCTGCAGGCGGAACGACTGGATAAACTTGTTGGCGGACTGATCGGTGAGTGCTTTTAGTTTGCGGTTGAGGTGCACCCGGCTCATGCCGACTTGCTGGGCAAAATCTTCCACACCAAACTGCTCGTCAGAAATGTGTGCCTCCACCACGGCGCAGACTTTTTCCAAAAACGACTGGTCAACGGAATTGGTGCGGATGGCCGTGGCGGCGAATTTATTTTCTTCGGAAAAACGCTTGCGCAGTTGTGCGCGCAATTCGATCAGGTTGTGCGCCCTGACCTTGAGTTCCCGGTTGTCAAAAGGTTTGACCAAGTAATC
>JAWKLX010000099.1:0-4286 GCA_041392505.1 Saprospiraceae bacterium
CAGATTGGGAAAATAAAAAAAGGGGGATGCAATATGACAATACGACAGTAATAAGACATTTCAATAAAATATTATTTTCCATACATAAAGAGAGTTTGTTACTAAGAAAACCACCTTATCCAACGGTCAACAATACGCTCGTTCCGCTACTTAAAATGCTTTAGCATAATCACTTCCTGCTGCGTCAAATGGCGGAAGCGGCCCCGACCAATGTCTTTTTTGGTCAGCCCGGCGTAGTAGGTGCGGTCGAGCTTGACGACTTCGTAGCCGAGGTGCTCAAAAATGCGGCGGACGATGCGGTTGCGGCCGATGTGAATCTCAATGCCGACCTCATCTTTTTTCCCATCCACATAACCAACGGCATCCACCTCGGCAATGCCGTCTTCCAGGTTCAGTCCAGCTTGGATTTGTTGGAGGTGGTTTAGCGTCAGATTCTTGTCCAGTTTTACTTGATAAAACTTAATGACCCGGTGGCTCGGATGGGACAGCTTTTTAGCGAGGTCGCCGTCGTTGGTGAGGAGCAAGAGTCCGGTAGTCATCCGGTCGAGGCGACCAACGGGGAAAATGCGTTCTTTGATGTCTTTGCCCACAATATCCAACACTGTCTCTCGGCCCTTTTCATCGTTAGAAGTTGTGATAACATTTTTGGGCTTGTTGAGCAGGATATAAACTTTCTTTTCTTCCAGCTTGATGGGCTTGCCCTTGAAAGTTACCTGATCGGTTGGCTGGACGAGGTAGCCGGGATTTTTTTCCACTTCGCCGTTCACCGTCACATCGCCGTTTTTCACATGCTCGCCAGCTTGACGGCGGGCACAGATGCCGCAGTGGGCCACATATTTGTTGAGGCGCATCGGCTCGTCCAATTTGGCGGGCACACCCGGTTCTTTGGGTTGGCGGTTGTGTTTTTCCCGGCGGTCACCGAAGGACGACTTTGATGATTTTGGCGATTTTTTTTTCATAAAATATGTGGAAATGAAGCGGCAAAGGTAGTGGAAGGTTTCCTATCATTCACCTCTGATTATTATTCCATTTCAATCCAATTCACCCTACCGTTTTTAAACTGCCACATTATACTCCCTCAACGCATCATTCAACGAGACTTTTTTGTCCGTCTGCTCGCTCCGTTTTCCAATGATCAGTGCACAAGCGACTTGGTATTCCCCTGCGGGAAATTTTTTCGCATACGTCCCCGGAATGACCACCGAACGGGCGGGCACCCGCCCTTTGTGAATCACCGGTTCAGCACCTGTCACATCGATAATATGCGTTGATTGGGTCAGCACGACATTGGCGCCGAGCACTGCTTCTTTTTCCACCCGTACCCCTTCTACGACGATGCAGCGGGAGCCGATAAAACAATTATCCTCGATGATAGTCGGCGCTGCCTGTGGTGGTTCCAAAACGCCACCGATCCCTACCCCACCGCTCAGATGGACATGCCGACCGATCTGGGCACAAGAACCGACAGTGGCCCAAGTATCTACCATTGACCCACTACCGACCCATGCCCCGATGTTGACATAGCTCGGCATCATGATGACCCCGCTTTCGAGGAAAGAGCCATGCCGGGCAATGGCATGCGGTACGACGCGGACACCTTGCGCTGCGAAATTCTTTTTCAACGGAATTTTATCGTGAAATTCAAAAGGTGGGACTTCGATGGTTTCCATTTTCTGGATGGGAAAATAAAGGATCACCGCTTTTTTTACCCAGTCATTTACTTGCCACTCCCCATCGTCAGTAGGTTCGGCGACTCTAAGTTGACCAATGTCCAATAAG
The DNA here is from genome assembly GCA_041392505.1 of Saprospiraceae bacterium. GTDB lineage: Bacteria > Bacteroidota > Bacteroidia > Chitinophagales > Saprospiraceae > UBA6168. The sequence continues at coordinate 1,780 of JAWKLX010000099.1, forward strand.
TTGACCACTTCGTTGATGGTATCCTGAACGTCTTGTAGTTGGAGCATGGAGCGGTCTTCCCATGCCTGGTTGATGATTGTTTCTAGTGTTTGCATTAACAATGATTGAATGATTGAATGATTGAATGATTGAATGGGTGAATACATTCAATCATTCACTCATTCTCTCATTCAATCATTATCTGAGTAATTCTTCCGGTCTTATTTCATTGTCTTGAACGGGGTAGGCTCCGGGATAATCTTCCCGCAGGATATAAAGCGTCCGCAAGGCTTCCCTTTTCGTGGCAAAGGCCCCAGCCCTGACCTTGTAATAAGGCTTGGCATGGAGCCAGTCGACAGGTATGCTGGGATAAAGGTTTTCAAAACGGCTAAGCGAACTTTCCATATTCTGCCGATCAGTAGTGGCCAGCAGTTGGATGCGCCAGCCTTGCACGGTGGTCTTCGATTTGTTTTGGTCGATGAACCGCTGCATCAATTGACTGACCTTTGGCTCGACAGTTTCGGAGATACTTTGTGCTTGCAAGGCAACTATGGAGGTCGCAAGGAAGAGGGAAAGTAAGATTTTTTTCATGGCATAATATTGAAAACCAAAGCTATAAAATCAACTGGAAATGATCTGCACCCCTGAAGAACTGCCCAATCGGTTTGCTCCTGCCGCCACCAATTGCTCGGCAAAATGGCGATCTTTAATACCACCAGAAGCTTTGATTTTGATATCGCTGGGCAATGCTGCCCTCAAAATAGAAATCACTTCGACAGTAGTGCCCGGCCCATTGAAACCTGTTGAAGTTTTAACAAAATCCACTTCTGCCGAGGCACATATTTCAGCCGTTTTCAACAGTTCGTCGTGAGTCAAAATACCTGTTTCAATAATTGCTTTGATGATTTTGCCCCGCATGTGACAGGCGGTTGTTAGGGACTCCAGTTCATTCTTGACATAATTCCAATGGGCGTTCTTCAGGGCGCATAAATTGATCACCACATCCAGTTCATCTGCTCCTTCATCTATGGCCCGTTTTATTTCTTCCACTTTGGCTGCTATTGCCGAATAACCAGTAGGAAAGCCAATAACTGTAGCCACTTTTACCTTTTCATTTTCTAAAAACCCCTTGGACGCTTTTACATAATAAGGGGGTATGCACACAGCTGCGAATTGGTGTTCAATAGCTTGCTTACATAAGCCCTCAATGTCCTTTATTGTGCAGTAAGGCTTCAGCAGCGTATGGTCAATCAAATGGGCTAAATCCATATTTAAGAGGCGATCCGCTAAATTTTAATAGGGCAGTCCATCCAACACAATCGTCGTACTTGATGCCTAATCGGGCGGCAATTTAGCACAAAAAATATTTATTGCGATAGCGAGGTTTTCAAATGGTCCATTTTTCAACAAAATTAAATGCCCTGTTTTCAACCAACCCAAAAAACAGGCAAATGAACCATAGATTATAAAGCACTTATTTACAACGTATTAAATAAAGAGCATTTTGAAAATCTATCACTGTTTTCCATGTGACAACTATCTGTGTTAAGGATACCAACATTTATGGACAACTTTTCAACATCGGGGAGAAGTCGGGAAAAAAGATTTGCCAAAATTTTCATGTAATTTTGTTTCCCTGAAAAGCTCCCAAATCATACATGAGTTAATGCGTGTTTTTTAGGAAGGCGAGGACTTCGCTGGCCCCTTGCCCACCCAAAAAGTTGTTGTTTCAACAGTTACCCGGCAATCCAAAAAAAGAAGAAAAATGACAGACCACGAAGGTGCTAAGAAAAAAAACATCAAGGATATCAATACGAACCTCCGCAAACGGGATGGGGAACTTTCAGATTATGTTTTTGGAAAAGTACAACCGCAAGCAGTTGACCTCGAGGCGGCAGTATTGGGGGCACTCATGCTCGATAAAGATGCCTTGCCCATCGTTATGGACATCATCCGCCCCGAGAGCTTCTATACAGATGCCCACCAATTGATCTACCGTGCAGTTTTACGTTTATTTGAAAAATCACATCCTGTCGATCTGCTCACGGTCACGGAAGAGCTGAAAAAATCTGGGGATATCGAAACCATTGGCGGAGCCTACTACCTAGTTGAACTGACTGGTCGAGTTGGGTCGAGCGCTAATATCGAATTCCACGCCCGTATTGTTGCCCAAAAGCATATCCAACGTGAACTCATTAAGGTTTCTACCCAGATCATCCGCGATGCTTATGAGGATACGACTGACGTGTTCACCCTCCTTGATGATGCCGAGCAGGGGCTTTTTGCAGTCACACAGAACAACCTCAGCCGCCAATACGAAAGTATGGGCGCATTGGCCAGTAAGACGCTGAAGATTTTAGAAGAATTAAAAGATAAAGAAGATGGGCTTACGGGCGTCCCTACTGGGTTCACGGAACTCGACCGATTGACATCAGGTTGGCAACCTTCCGACTTGATTATATTAGCGGCCAGGCCGGGTATGGGTAAAACCTCGTTCGTTTTGGCCCTGGCCCGCAATGCAGCGTTAG